>NZ_MCAS01000034.1 GCF_003610895.1 Paraburkholderia fungorum | reverse complement strand
GCGATGAGCGAGCCCTGGAAGCGCTTTGAGCACGACCAGCCCAACGTACTCTGGCAGATGGACTTCAAGGGGCACTTCGAGACCCTCGGGAAGGAGCGCTGCAGCCCCCTGACGGTACTGGACGATCACTCGCGCTTCAGCATCCTGCTGCGCGCCTGTGGCCCCACCGACACCGCTACCGTGCAGGCAGGCTTAAGGGAGGCGTTTGGGCATTACGGCCTGCCGTTGCGCATCAACACCGATAACGGCTCGCCGTGGGGCTCGCCCGGCAGTCCGGGGCAGCTTACCGAGCTGGCCGTCTGGCTGATCCGGCTGGGCATCCGCATCAGCTACAGCCGGCCGTATCACCCGCAGACCAACGGCAAGGATGAGCGGTTTCACCGGACGCTGAAGGCAGAAGTGCTGAACGGACGAAGCTTCGCTACGCAGGAGCACGTGCAGCAGGAACTGGACCGCTGGCGCACCATATATAACTGCGAGCGCCCGCATGAAGCGATCGGCATGGATACACCGATCAGCCGTTACAAGCCGAGCCCGCGGGCGTATCCATCAGCGCTGCAGGAGCCAGAGTACGGCCCGGATGACGTGGTGCTGCGGGTCAAATCCGACGGCCGGCTACGCTTTGAAGGACGGCATCTCAAGGTCTCGAATGCTCTTTATGGGCTGCCGGTTGCAGCACGCGCAAAGCCGGGCGAAGACGGCGTATTTGAATTCTGGTTTGCACATCACCGCATCCTCACCCTTGACCTGAGGAGCGAGAATCGCTGACCATAAAGTGTCAATGATGTCCCCGCACGTTTGTCAATCATGTCCCCGGTCTATACACCGCCGCAAAGAAAGATAAGCAAAGAAAGCGGCTCAAACCGCTAATTCTTAAGCGGGTCCCCCGCGCAGTCACGGTAGTGGTGCATCTGGAATCCGTGTTCTCGCACATTCAACGTAAGCGACAAGGCAGTCATGCCTCCCGCCTCGCACTACGTGCTCGCCGGCAAGGTTTATCAGGCAAACCCACGCCTGCGCTTCGCGTAGCAGAATCATCAGTTTCACCTCGCCAATGTACGGAAAGTACCGTTGAATTTTGCTACGGAATACTACTGAATTCAGGTAAAAAATTTACATGTATTTAAGTTTCCTAAACGACAACGAACAGCACACGCGTGACGAAGACCGCTGAGCGTCGGTAAACAACACGCGCGTGATGACAACTGCTGAGCGTCAGTGAACAAAACACAGGTGATGAAGACTGTTGATCGGTTGGCGAACAGAGCACAGGTGATGAAGACTGCCGGGCGGTTGGCGAGCAGAACATGGGTGGTGAAGGCTGCTGAGCGGTTGGCGAGCAGAACGTGGGTGGTGAAGACTGCTGGGCGGTTGGCGAGCAGAACGTGGGTGGTGAAGACTGCTGGGCGGTTGGCGAGCAGAACGTGGGTGGTGGAGACTTCTGAGCGGTTGGCGAGCAGAACGTGGGTGGTGGAGACTTCTGAGCGGTTGGCGATTGAAACGTGGCGGTGCAAATCGCTGGGCGTGGGCGAGCAGTGGATGGTTGGATGAAATATCGCTGAACGTAGGCACTGGCATACGGTTTAGTGAACTACCGCTACGGCGCGCGCAGCGCCGCCGGAAGTATGACGCCCTTGTCACGAGCGCCGAATGTGCGAGAACACGGATTCCAGATGCACCACTGCCCCCTCCAAGCCAGGGCCCCCACTTATGAGCTGGCGGTTTGAGCCGCTTTCTTTTGCCTATCTTTTCTTTGCGGCAGGCAAAGAAAAGTAGGTGCCGCCCCGCACAGGGGCAACACCAATAGACCACTAACAAATCAAGGAAAGGCCAAAGAAAAATCCAGACCAAGGAAACACCAACACCGTAAGCAAACAGACAACAGGCCCTGCTAGCGGCACACAAATTCATTTAGTCAGACGAATAAAACAGCGGGTTTCCCCTCCCCTGTGGAGGGAAGAACGAGAAGCCGTAAACACAAGGAGCAACAAGCCACACGCTGCAAGCGAAAGAAGTGAAAGAGTGAAAGAGCACCACCCTGACCGACCACCGCGCGAGAGCGAAAGCAAAAGCGAAAGCCAAAGCCAAAGCAACCGCGCAAAACCCCCATTGCTATGACTCTGAACAAAAAACTAGCCTCAATGATCGCGGTCCTCTGGACCGGCCTGATCCTGATCGGCGGCTTCGGCGCATGGCAAAACCGTGCGTCGATGATCTCGGACCGCCGCGATCAACTCGCCTCGCTGATCGACCAGGCGAATCACATCGTCAACCGCTACTACACCCTCGCCCAGCAACACACCCTCACCGAAGACGAAGCCAAAAAGCAGGCGCTCGAAACACTCGCCGCCATGCGTTATGGCAAAGACGGCTACATCTCCGTCAACAACTCGCAGTCGGTCATGCTAATGCACCCGATCAAGCCGGAAATGGTCGGCAAGAACATGGCGCAATTCACCGACCCGGCCGGCAATCACCTGTTCACCGATATCGTCGAGGCAGGCAATCACGAGGGCGGCGGCTACGTCGACTATCTCTGGGCCAAACCCGGCGGCGATAAACCCGTGGCGAAAACCAGCTTCTCACTGCGCTTCGCGCCGTGGGACTGGTATCTCGTCACCGGCATGTATATGGACGACGTGCAGAGCGCGTTCTACGCGAATCTGTTGCGCTGGCTCGTCCTTACCCTGACGCTCGGCGCGATCGCCACCGCCGTCATGCTGCTGGTGTTGCGCAGCATCCGCCGCACGCTCGGCGGCGATCTCGAAGTCGCGGTCGAAGCGGCCCAACTGATGGCGCGCGGCAACCTCGCGACGAACGTGCCGCTGCAGGCGAACGACACCAACAGTCTGCTGCACGCCCTCCACACCATGCAGGCCGGTCTCGTCGATACGGTTTCGCGCGTGCGTCTGGGCACCGAAAACATCAATATCGGCGCAACCGAGATCGCCGCCGGCAATACCGATCTGTCGCAGCGCACCGAGGAGCAGGCCGCGGCGCTCGTCGAAACGGCGTCGAGCATGGATCAGATGACGGTCAACGTGAAGCAGAACGCGGACAGTGCGTTGCAAGCGGCACATCTGGCCGGCCAGGCCGCGGACGTGGCCACCCGCGGCAGCCGCGTGGTCGACGACGTGGTCCGCACAATGGGCGAAATCACCAGCAGCTCGCGGCAGATCGGCGACATCATCGGCGTGATCGACGGCATCGCGTTCCAGACCAATATTCTCGCGCTCAACGCCGCCGTCGAAGCCGCCCGCGCAGGCGAACAGGGGCGCGGCTTCGCAGTGGTCGCCGCCGAAGTGCGCAGCCTCGCGCAACGCTCGGCCACGGCCGCAAAGGAAATCAAGGCGTTGATCGAAACCTCCACCCATACCGTGGAAGCCGGCGCATCGCTGGTGGCCAACGCCGGTTCGACGATGGGCGAGATCGTGCAGTCGGTGCGCCGCGTGAACGAAATCCTCGAGGAGATCAGCAATGCGTCGCGCGAACAGAGCGCGGGCATTGAACAGGTCAATCGCGCAGTCGGCGAAATGGATCAGGTCACGCAGCAGAATGCCGCGCTCGTCGAACAAGCCGCTGCCGCGGCCCATTCGCTGAAGGATCAGGTGGGCGTGTTGCGCGAGGCGATCTCGAGCTTCGCGTTGCCGGCCTGAGGCAAAGCGCGCTCTGCAGGCGGTAGAACGCCTGGCAACGCGCGTCAGATAAAAAGAAGGCGCTCGACAGGCAGGGAGCGCCTCTTTAACACGCCGCGTCGGAGTCGACGCATTAATCGAACGAACCAGCCGCGCGGATTTTCAAGTCCGCGCGGCTTTTTTGTCGCCGCCCGTGACTGCGCCCGCTTTGCGAAGACGAACACGAAGATGAAGCAGAAGCAGAGGCCAAGGCGAAAACAAAGCCCCCGTTCAGCAAACGCTTACCACGCCCAATCCCGCAACCAGGTTAAGCCGAATTTGGCATTGCCGAATTCGGCTTAAGGCATTTTCATCAAGCTCCACCGCTTCCGATAATGGCCGCTTTTGAACGCGCGCCTCGCGGCATCCAATACGGAGCATCTTCTCTCGCGAGCGCCGTCCCACCAAGGCTCGCCGTCATGTTGCTCCACTCCCTCTACCTGCTTGCGATCGTCGCCGAGGCCATGTCCGGCGCAATGATGGGCATGCGTCGCGGCATGGACCGCTTTGGCCTGTGTCTTGTCGGCACCGTCACCGCGCTCGGCGGCGGCACGGTGCGCGACGTGTTGCTCGGCCACTATCCGCTTGCATGGATCTCGCATCCGGATTACGTTCTGATTACAATCGGGGCAGCGTCGATTGCCGCGGCCGGCGCCAAGTGGCTGCGCAACTGGCAACGGCTGTTCGTCACGGTCGACGCGATCGGCCTGATCGCGTTCACGATCATCGGTTGCGATATTGCCGCGACGCTGAACGTGAGTCCGGCAATCGTCGTGCTGGCCGGGGCGATCACTGGCGTGTGCGGCGGCATGTTGCGCGATCTGCTGTGCAATCAGATGCCGCTCGTGTTGCGCGAGGAACTGTACGCCAGCATCGCGCTCGGCGCGGGCGCCGCGTATGTGCTCCTGCAAGCCTGCGATGTGGCGCCGGGGCCGGCATCCATCGTGGTGCTGGCAGGCGGCTTCACGGTGCGCATGCTGGCCGTGCGGTTTCGCTGGCAATTCAAGGTATTCACCGCCGCCGATTCGGGCGGCGCAAGCTAATCCCGCTGCACGCCACGCGCGTGCCGCATCCACTCGAGGAGCCCGCTCGACAGTCACGCGTAACAGGCCGCCGGCGTTGCCGGTTTCAGCTCGCCACGCAGCGCTGCTCGCTCACCGCACTCATGATCCAAAAGAAGAAATCGCAGTCCCATGATCCCTACGCGCCCGTCGCGAAGAACCAGTTGTTGGCCGCGCGCCTGCCGATGTGGCGCTCGAAACTCGTCATCCTGCTGGTGTTCGGCGCGTTCGCGTCGCTGGCGGCGCGCGCGTTCTGGGTGCAGGTGGTCAATCAGGACTTCTACGTCGATCAGGGGCAGAAACGCTATCAGCGCACCATCGAACTCGACGCAACGCGCGGGCGCATCGTCGACCGCAATGGCTCGCTGCTCGCCGTCAGCCTCGCGACCTATGAGATCTGGGCCTCCCCCAAGCTGCTCGACGAAGCGACCTTCGCGCCGCTGTCGAAACTGCTCGACCTGCCGATGGCGGAACTGCGCCGGCGCCTGAACGGCGACAAGACCTTCGTGCTGCTCAAGCGCCAGGTGGACGCCGATACCGCCGATCACCTCAACAAACTGGGCCTCGCCGGCATCACGCAGATCGCGGATTCGAAGCGCTTTTACCCGGAGGGCGAATCGGCGGCGCACGTGGTCGGCTTCACGGATATCGAGGACAACGGCCAGGAAGGCGTCGAGCTCGCCGCCAACGAACAACTGCTCGGCGTGCCGGGCCAGCGCGAAGTGATCCGCGACCGTCTGGGCCGGGTCGTGTCCGAGACCCGGCCGCTCGTGCCCGCGCAGAACGGCGACACCGTCCACCTGACGATCGACCGGCGCATTCAGCAGCTCGCTTACGCACAATTGAAGGACGCCATCGCCAGACATCACGCTGAAGCCGGCAGCGTGGTCGTGCTCGATGCGCGCAACGGCGAGATTCTCGCGCTCGCCAACTATCCGAGCTTCGATCCGAACGACCGCGCGCGTCTGACCGGGCGGCAATTGCGCAATCGCGCGGTCGTCGACACCTTCGAGCCAGGCTCGACGATCAAGCCGGTTGTGGTCGCGCTGTCGATCGACGAAGGCAAGGTACGGCCGCAAAGCATCATCAATACCGCGCCGGGCTGGTACAAGATCGGGCCGGCCGTGATTCACGACACCTCGAATCATGGCGCGATGACGGTTGCCGAGGCGGTGCAGAAGTCGAGCAATATCGCGCTTGCCAAACTTGCACTGAATCTGCCCGCCGAAACGATCTGGAACAAGTATCAGGAATACGGGCTTGGCCTGCGGCCGGATTTGACCTTTCCGGGTGTCGCGTCGGGCAAGGTACGCCCGTACAAACGCTGGCGTCCGATCGAACAGGCGACCATGGCGTATGGCTACGGACTGTCCACCTCGCTGCTGCAGATCGCGCAGGTCTACACCGCATATGCCGGCGACGGCACCATGCATCGCGTGAGTCTGTTGCGCAAAGACCAGGGCCTGGACCGGCAGGCGAACGGGAGTCCGGATGCAACCGGCGCCGCGCAGGCCGCGGACAAAGGCCATGCGGTCACCACGCCCGCTACCGCGCGCGCCATCCGCTCGATGCTCGAAATGGCCACGGGTCCGGGCGGCACGGGGCGTGCGGCGGCGGTGGAAGGCTACCGGATCGGCGGCAAAACCGGCACGGCGCGCAAACAGGTCGGCGCCACTTACGCGAAAAACCGTTACCGTGCGCTGTTTGTCGGCATGGCGCCCATGAGCGACCCACGGTTGATCGTCGCCGTCATGATCGACGACCCGGCCGGCAAGGCGTTCTATGGCGGGACGGTAGCCGGCCCGGTATTCGGCGCGGTGACAGGGGGGGCGCTGCAATTGCTGGGCGTGCCGCCGGATGCGTGAGCCGGGCTCGGTGCACCCCGCTGGTCCGTCAATCCCGCTGCTATGCGCCGTTCCGGCAGCGAGGCTTAGCGTCGAGCGTTATCGCTGCCCGCTTTCACCAGCGCCTCGATGCGGTTGCGGCCATTGCGCTTGGCCTGGTACATCGCCCTGTCGGCTTCTTCCATCATCGCGTGGCCGTGCACGGCCGCCTCGGCCGGCGTGCCCGTAATCGTGCGCGCGGCCACGCCGATCGACACGGTCAATACGATGCGTTCGCCGTGGTCGTCCTGCAATTCCAGTTTCTCGACTGCCATCCGCACGCGCTCGGCCGCCGTCAGCGCGTCGGCCCGGTCGCCTTGCAGCAGCGCGGTGAACTCTTCGCCGCCGTAACGCGCCACGGTGTCGCCGAGGCGCACCTGCTGCCGCACGCAGGCCGCCACCGCCGCCAGCGCGCGGTCGCCGGTCTGATGTCCGTAGGTGTCGTTGATCCGCTTGAAATTGTCGATATCGATAAACAGACACGCGACCGGCACACCGTAGCGGACAGCGCGCATGATCTCCTCGCGCAACCGTTCGTCGAAGTAGCGGCGATTGGCGAGGCCGGTCAGCGAATCGGTCATGCCGAGTTGCTTGAGCCGCTCGCGATGCGCGACGTTGTCGAGACTCGCCGTCACGATGCTTGCAAAGCGCTCCAGAATATCCGTCGCCATGCCTTGTGCGAAACGCGCCGGATCGTCGCTGCAGAGGCAGAGATAGCCGCTCGTGGTATCGCCCGCGGCGAGCGGCAGCAAGATCGCGCTCGCTGGCGTGCCGGGCCCGCCGAAGAACGCGCGGCACGCCGTTTCCGGCAGATCGGCCGGCTGGCCCAGCCACGGCTGGCCCTCGTCGCACAGCCCCTGGGCGGCGAGACCCGCTTCGCGCGACGTCCTCAGATTGGGCTGGGCGAGCGCATGCAAAGCGCCCGGTTCGAGAAGTTCGAGCAGCATCGGCGCGCGGTCGTCGAGCCACACCACCACGCTCGCCAGCGAGAATTCCCGCGGCAAATGGCTAAACAGCGTGTCGAGAAACGACGTGAAATTCTGTGCGCCGATCAACCTCAACTCGACGTTCTGAAAGCGGCGCAGCGTGCGCTCATTGTGCTGCACAGTATCGACGAGCGAGCGAAGGCGGTCTGAAAGCGGCGTTTGAGCGAGATTCGTCACGTTATCGATGCGAGCCCGAAGGCGGAGCGGGGTCGGCGGCCCCAATCGCTGTAATAACGGCCAATTCCGCGAGGTCTTGAGGGTTGGATCACCGCGCACGCAAAACAGCCGCTTGACGCGACGATCGGGCAGAAAGATTCGGCGCGGGAATTTTGAGCGCGCTCTTAAGTTTGGCTTAATTCTTACCTGTAACTATGGCAGCCAACATCCCCTGTTGAGCCGCCAGAACATCGGCGGCGCTTTTTTCTCCGGGGGTGTCGCCGACGCGCCGATAGATGGACAGCCTGCCTGCGAAAAAGGAGTCAAACCATGGTGGAAGACACGGTATTCGAGCATTTGCGCGCGATGCCCGGCAACGAATGGGTGCGCCAGATCCACTCGTGCAAGGTCTCGGACCCTTTGCAACCCCCTTGGGGACGCTCGTACAGACTCGTCGAATGGACCATGAAACACAATCCCGAGTCGAGCCGCCGCGTGGTGCCCGCGGAAAGCACGCCACTGGAAATCGCCCAGGCGGTCGTGTCGCACATTCCTGGGCGCCGTTTCTGCCAGCATAGCGACGACTGATCGCGCAGCCGGCAACCCGTCCTCAGCTTTTCGCGTCCTTGGCCATTTCTGCCTGAAACAGCGCGAATTCTTCCGCAGCGGCTTTGGCGATACTCGGGCGCCGCATCAACCGCTTGTAGTACCCGGCAACCGCCGGCCATTGCGACAGATCGATCCCGCCATACGAAGCCCAGTTCAGCACCGTGACCAGATAGGCGTCGCCCACGCTGAACGCGTCGAGCACATACTCGCTTTGCGCCAGATGATCTTGCAGAACGCCTAGCCGCAGCGCGGCCTTGTCGCGCGCATAGCGCTTCACGTCTTCAGGCGCGTGCGCATCGAGCAGCGGCACGAACACTGCCTTGTGCAACTCCGTACTGATAAAACCCAGCCACTGCTGCAGCCGGGCGCGCTGCGCCGTACCCGCGGCGGGCGCGAGCCGTGCGTCGGGATAGCGATCGGCCACATACGGCAGGATCGCCGTGTTTTCGGTCAACAGCCAGCCTTCGTCCGTGCGCAGCACCGGCACCTGACCGAGCGGGCTGATCGGATAGAAGTCCGAACCATCGGCCAACTGCTTCGACTTCGTGTCGACCTGAATGTACCCAGCCTGGGCCCCCGCCTCGTACAGCGAGATGCGGGTGGCGAGCGAGCAAGCGAGCGGAGAGAAGTACAGATCCATGGGGAATTCCCTGTCGTTGGTGTTTTTGTACTATATTGCATATAAATAACTTCCGCCATATTTTTATGCCGACCAGTACAAAAAAAGATGCCCGCCCACGCGGCCGCCCGCGTGCCTATGATTCCGACCAGGCGCTCGCCGATGCAAGAGACGTATTCTGGCGCAGCGGTTACGCGGGCACCTCACTGGATCAACTGAGCGCCGCGACGGGCATGAACCGCCCGAGCCTGTACGGCGCATTCGGCGACAAACGCGCGTTGTATCTGACCACGCTCGAACGTTATATCGAGGCCGGCCGGGTCGCGATGGTTCATGCGCTCGCCGAGGACCTGCCGCTGCCGCAGGCGCTGCAGCGTGTCTATGACGGCGCGCTCGCGTGGTACATGCCCGCCGAGGGCGATCCGCTCGGTTGCTTCATGATCGGCACCGCCACGGTCGAAGCGGCGTCTGACGCCGAGGTCCGCACCATGCTTGCCGAAGGGTTGCGCACCTACGACAAAGCCTTCGAGAAGCGCTTCAAGTTGGCGCAGGCCGCGGGCGAACTGGCCGCTGATGCACAACCGGCCGTCCTCGCAAAGCTCGCGTCGGCGATTCTGCACAGTCTCGCGTTGCGCGCCCGCGCGGGCGACTCGCGCGCGTCGCTGCGAGCGACGGCGGTTGCGGGCGTGGCCTTGCTATGCGGCGATGCGGACGGGTCATCTGGACCGGCATCGGAGAAAACGGCAGCGAAGGGACGTGGACGCTAGGCGGAAGGTGTTTCTCCCGCGTCGTTAGTTGTGCCGCCCGGATCATGGACTGCGGAACAGCAGCGCCTTTGCAATGGTTGACAGTCGCAGAGAACGGATACGCCTATGATGGGTTGATTCACCCGACACGCCATGGTTTCGACATGAACTATCCGTACGACGTACTGACTGCCGCCTGTCTTTTCATCATCGTGGTCTCCACCTCCATCATGCTCGTGCTCAGCTAAGAGCCGTAACGCCCTCTCCCCGGACAGGGGTTGAATGCTGTTCAACGCGCACCGCGCGTTTCCGCAAAAAGACGGGCTATACTGTACATATATACAGTACTTTTCGTCTGAGCAATGCGTCTTCCTCCCTTCGATCCGCCCACGCTAGCCGAACTGCGCGCCTGGTGGCGTACGCGCGACGAGCAGGCCGTCCAGCGGCTCATCCTCGAGATTCAACGCCAGCGGCTCACGCTGCTGGAGTTGCGCAACCTGATCGACAGCGGCGTCCAGCAGGCGCGCGCCGCCGACCGCACGCTGGTCGAGCGCGGCGAACCATTAATGACGCTACGTATACGAATCGCGCAAGAAGTGCTGCGTGTCGGGGATATCGACGATACGCGGCAGATGAGCCGCGCCGCACAGGAAAAGCTCGCCGTGCGCACCCAGGGCCAGATGGAGTACGCACGTGAGGGCCGCTTGAGGCGGCAGCGCCGGAATATCTAGTTCGAGCGTAGCGCTCGAACTAGCCGGCGTATTTCTGTACCCGTGCCCAGACGAAAAAACGGCGCGCGGCGAGGTGAGTGCCGCTGGATCAGCGCGTTTGCGTGGCGACGCGCAGGCCGAGCGAAATAAACAGCACGCCGATAATCTTGTTTTGCCAGCGGCTAAGCCAGGTCAGGCGCTTGACGAGTTTGCCCAGCGGACGAATGGTCAGCACGATCAGCGTTGTATAAAGCGCGCTCATGCCCACGAAGATCAGCCCGAGCGTGGCGAACTGCGGGAATGAGGCGCCGTGCTCAGGGTGAACGAACTGCGGCAGGAACGCGAGGAAAAACAGCGCGGTCTTGGGATTCAACACTTCGGCGGGAATCGCCTGCAAGAAAGCTTTGGAGGCGGATACCGGCGCAACCGCCGGCAAATGCGTGCTCGCCTGCTTTTCGCGCAAGGCGCGAATGCCCAGGTAGACCAGATATGCGGCGCCGACGAATTTCACGGCATTGAAGGCGAGTGCCGAGGTCATCAGCAAGGCCGACAGCCCGACCGCCGCGCCTAGCGTATGGATGAAATCACCCACCGCGATACCGAGACCGGTGAGTATGCCGGCCTTGCGCCCGCCATGCACCGTGCGTGTCAAAACCAGCAGCACGGCCGGACCGGGAATCAGAAAAAGCCCCAATACAACGGCAACGAACGTTCCCAGCGTAGAAAGATCAAGCATGTCGTCTCCTCAGTGGCGCGCCCGCTTCGGTGGACAGGCGCGCGTTCAAGCAGACGATTATAGACATTCGCCGATTACGCGTCGGCGATCCGTTACCATGGCGGACGCGGGGCCGCATGAGACGCCATATGAGACGCACATGGCGCATGAGGCCCGCGATTTTTTCGTCCACTGAAGTCTTAGCCTTGCCCACCTATACCTTGCCCGCGCCGCTCAGCGCGGAACTCGAGATTCGTAAGAGCCGTTTCATCGCGCATGCGATACCGGTTGCCGACCGCGACGCCGCGATGGCCGAGTTGCGGCGTCTGCGCGACGCGCACCCTGGCGCGACGCATGTGTGCTGGGCGCTGCTGGCGGGTGGCCAGTCAGGCATGTCCGACGACGGCGAGCCGTCCGGAACCGCTGGGCGGCCCATTCTCGAAGTGCTGCGGCATCATGATCTGGATGGTGTGCTCGCAGCCGTCGTGCGCTATTACGGCGGCGTGAAGCTGGGCGCCGGCGGGCTGGTGCGCGCCTATACCGATGCGATCGCCTCGGCGTTACTGGACGCGCCGCGCGTGGAGCGGATTGCCCAGGTTACGCTGATCGTCGAAGTGAGTTACGCCGACGAAGCGAAAGTACGCCGATGGATCGAAGCGGAAGGTTACGGACTCGTCGATAGTGCCTACGGAATGCTGGTGAAGATGACGATCCGGCTACCCGTCAACGCGGTAGAGGACGCACGGCTCGCGCTCGTGGATATGACTCAGGGCAAAGCCGGTTTCTTTTGACCGCTTCGCCCCCCTCCCTCCGCGACGAGGGCAAACGCGGAATCAGAATGCGTATCTGATGCCTGCAAAAACACTCCGCCCCTCGCCGGGATAAAAGATCGCCCCGCTCGCAGTGGCGGCATTGGCCACCGTGCTGATATCGCTGACGTAGCGCTTGTTGGTCAGATTCCTGGCATCCACGAACACCGACACGCCATTGCGAAAATCCATCCCGGCTTGCAAGCCGAGTAACGTGTAACCCGGCACGCGAAGCGTATTGGCATCATCGGCCCAGGCGCCGGCGGGCACCCAATCCACGGTCGCCGAAACATGAAAACCATTGGGCCGCGCATAACTCAAAGCGGCGCGCAGCACGTTGACGGGCACGCCGGCGATCCGCTTGGACCCATACTGCGGATCGTCCTTGAAACGGAAATCGCTCAGATTCCATAACCCCGACAGCGTGATCCGGTCTCCCGAACCCGGCCTGAAGACATCGCGCCACACATCGACCGAGGCGCCGGCTTCAATACCACGCAACACGGTCTTGTTGGCATTGAACGTAGCGGCCGGAATATCCGGATTGGTCGTGTATTGCAGCAACTGATCGCGCACCATCGACTGATACGCCGTGAGATCCCAACTCACGCCGCCACGCGTGCCGCGCGTTCCGATCTCGAGCGTCCATGCATGTTGCGACTGCAAGGGCGTGAAGCGTGTGGTCGACGCGAACGACTGCGTGAGATCGGTGAAATCCGGCGTATCCTGGCTGCGCGTGATGTCGACAAAAGCCTGAATCTCGCGATTCGGCTGCCACAGCAAACCGAGCTTCGGATTGATACCGTTATAGGTCTGGCTTGCCGATTTATAGGTTGGGTCCGCTGCGAGGCCGCCATGGTCGACATATTCACGCACGTCACGCAGCGCCTTGACGCCCGTCATCAGTGCGACAGTCGGCAGGAAGAACAGACGATTCTCGACATAGGCCTCGTAGTTGTATGCGTTCTGCGACGCGTCGAGTGTTTGCGTGCCGCGATTGCCGGCAACGTTGACGTACTGCCGCGCCTGCGTATTGCCGCCGAAAAAGCGTGCGCCCGCAATCACGTCGTTGCGCATTCCGCCGAGGTTCAGCGTTGCCGTATAGCGAGGCGCCACGCCATAGGTCCAGCCGTCCTGGTCGAGCACCTGAAAGATCGGGTGATACAGGCTCTTGTGGATCGCCCACGTGTCGATGTCGAGCTGGCCGATGTCGAGTTTCACCGTCGTGCGGTTCGCGATCCGCTCGGTGCGCGTGTTGCGCGCCTGGTCGCCTGACAACGCGCTGGCGGCAGCTCTCGTCGGATTGTTCAGCGCATCGCTCAGGCTCAGCGTGCCCGGCAATTGCTGATCGACGACGTAGGCGCCGAGATAAAAGCGCGTCTCGACGTTCGGACTGAAACGGTAGCCGACGTTGGCGTTGAACTGCTCATATTGGCCGCGTGAATGCTGGCGGAAGCCGTCGCTATGATCGACCGTGAACGTGCCGATGAAATCGAGCGGCCCCACCACGCGCGAAAACTGCGCGCTGCTGCGCACCGTGCCGTAACTGCCGCCTTCGAGCCGCAAGATGTTTGGCGCAGCCGCTGTGTGCGCGGTCGGCGTCAGAAAATCGATGGCGCCGCCAAGGGTCGACGATCCGTAGGCGAGTCCGTTGCCGCCCTTGTAGACCTCGGTGGCCTGCAGCGCGAGCGGATCGATCTGGTAGTAGTCGCCGCTGCCGTCAGCCAGATTGGTCGGTATGCCATCCTGCAGAATTTCAAGGCCGCGCGTATGGTAAGAACGGGCAATGCCCGAGCCGCGGATCGACAGACGCAGTTCCTGCCCATAGCGGTTCTGCACGAACACGCCCGGCACGTCCTTCAGCACGTCACGCAAGGTGAAGGCATAGGTATTCGTATAGGACTCGCTATCCACAAAGCCGACCGAGCCCACGGTTTCGTCGAGCTTGCGCTTCTGTTGAGCCGGTGTGCTAGAAGTCAGCGAACGCTCAACCTGCCCTTGCACGACGACTGGCGCCAACAGTTTCGGCTCCGAAGCGTCAGACGGTTTGCTGGTCTGCGCGAGCGCGTGCGTGGCGAAAAAAACTGCGGCGCTCGACAGCGCACTACTTCTTTTGATGAATCGATACATAGGATGAGGTCCCGGCGCTGCATCGTGGCAGCGTCTTTTTGAATGTGGTCTATCGCGCGTATTCGATCGGGTCGAGTACGCGTGCGAATGGGCTGCGCGGCGAGCACGCGCTAACAGGCCCACGCTTGCGTATGCAAGCGTGCACAGGCACTGCTAGCGGTGAAAGCCAGCGGCGTAAGAGAGAGGGTCTGCGCGCTCAGGCGTGCATGCGCGTCAGCGGCGAGGCGGCATCCAGGTGGAAGCACACCACGCCAGGCTCGCAGGCAGACCGGCGGAGATCAGAGAACGGCGGCAGGTGGCGCGCGGGGCTGCGCGTAGAGATGCGGCGTAACGGACGGCGCGCTGACGCTGGCATGGACGACAACGGTATGCGCGAAAGCGGCCTGAGTCGCGAAGGCAAGCGGCACCGGCGGCACGACCGGGAAATGTGCGAGCAGTCCGCAGTAGCCACACGCTTCCCAATGAAACGCCAGCGCATGCGAGTCACTCGCGCCACTGCTCGCTAACGCGTCGGCCTGTGCCGAACAATGATCGACCAGCGCTGCATCGAGACGCTCTTGCGCGCTCAACGCTTGCGACACCGTAGGCGCAAGCGTTGCCATCAGGATTGCGAGCAATCCGAGGATACTGCCGATCTTCTGTAGATGGCGGCGCAGCATGTGGCGAGGTGTTGGAGAAATGAAAGCCGTGCGATTATGCCACGCAACATCGTCGAAATCGCAAGCCCATCGGCACACCATAATGGCTATAGCGGCCTCTACGATATGACACAAGTTTCGCCATTTACATGCGTGGCGCTTATTGCACCGCATCGGCTCGCTGTTACCATGCTGCTCTGCACCGGGATGACTCAACTTAAAAGGCTACCCCTCTGACCTCGACCGCCGCTTTTTCCAGCACAGCGCCCAAGTCGCCGCAACAGAATCAGTCTCCGCGGCCATCGCCCGGCCCCCTGCGCCAGGCCCTGAGATCCGCTGTGGTCAAGGGTTGCGGCGCCGTCGCACTGCCGTTGATGCTGTCTGCCTGCTCCTGGTCGTGGTTCGGCCTGAATTGTCCATCGCGAACGGCCGCGCATCCCACCGGCTGGCTCAGCGTCGCCCCCGCCCGCGATTTCGTCTACATGGCGGCCGTCAATGGCCAGGTGTCGCCGAACCGGATCGAAAACACGGCGATGACCGGCATCGTGCTAAAAACCGATATCAACGAGGCCGTGCGCAACAGCATCGCGAGCAGTTTGCAGATTGCCGGTTTTCATCTCACCGAGGGCAGAAAGGTTCTGAGCGGCAGCATCGAGAAGTTCACGGTAGACGACACGCGCTCGCCCACGTTCTGGACGCTGAAAATGCGCTACATCGTGACCGATGCCGCAACCCAGAAAGTTGTGTTCTCGACCACCAAGACTGTCCGGCAGAAATCGCCTAAATTCACGAGCAATACCATCGCCATCGAAGACACGGTCAAACTGAGTGTCGATGCGTTGATCAGCGACCCAGGTTTCGTTAGATCGGTGAATTGAACGGACGGGCGGACTGAATCGGCACGGTCCGCCGATTCGCTACAATCGCGAAATAGCGGGAAAACGCAGAATCGGGGGCGTAACTGGCGCCTGCGGTCCTGCCTGCCCGATTCGTCGCAGTTTCGTCCTCTTCTCCGTGCGAGCCGTCATGTCCCTCACCGCCTGGCTGTTCTTCCTGCCCGCCTGCTTCGCGATCAACCTCGCACCTGGCCCGAACAATCTTCTATCGATCAACGTTGCCGCGCGGCACGGCTTCATGACGGCCTTCTTCGGCGGCGCCGGCCGGCTCGTTGCGTTCGCCTTGATGCTGGTGCTGGCCGCAACCGGCCTTGCGGTCGTGCTGCACGCATCCGAGTGGTTCTTTCTTGCGATCAAGCTGGCGGGCGCCGCCTACCTGATCTGGCTGGCAATCCAGCTGTGGCGTAGCGACGCGCCCACTATCGACACGATGCAGCAAGAAGACGCGTCGCTCTGGCGGATCGCGCGGCAGGAGTGCCTGGTGGCCGCCGGCAATCCGAAGGCGATTCTGGTTTTCACCGCGTTCCTGCCGCAGTTCGTCGATATCGCCAAGCCGATGCTGCCGCAATTCGCGGTGCTCGGCGCAAGCTTTCTGGTGCTTGAATGCGTGGCGATCGCGCTTTACTCGTGGGCGGGCATGCACCTCGGCAAGTGGCTGGTTCGCGCCAGGGTCCGGCGCTGGTTCAATCGCTGTTGCGGGACGTTTCTTGGGGCGATCGGGGTGAGTTTTCTGCTGGTGCGGCGGACATAACGCGCCGGAGCGGAAGAGAGATACCGGGCTTACCCAACGATCGTGCCGGAAACATGCATGTTGTACGGCCCACGCCCGCAATGGTGAAACCGGCCTGCTAGCCAGTCCATTGGCCCAACCATAAACAATAACGAATACACCGCCGCAGAAACTTTAACTGTCGTCAATCGTCTCGCACCCCTATGCTCGATCAATAACCCGCCATCGCGGCAAGACCATGCGCGGCGCCGGGCAAGCGAGTTCTCATCGTCACAGGGGCGGCATCATGAAGATCTGTATCTTCGGAGCAGGAGCGATTGGCGGTTTGATGGGCGTGCAACTGGCGCGTGCGGGCGCGGACGTAAGCTTTGTCGCGCGCGGCGCGCATCTCGCTGCAATGCGCGAACACGGCGCGAGGCTGATCATGGACGGCGAAACGTACAGCGCGCCGGTACGCTGCACGTCGGACCCGCGCGAACTCGGCGTGCAGGACTTCGTGATCATCACATTGAAGGCGCACTCGCTGCCCGGTGTGGTCGAAACCATGCAGCCGCTGCTCGGCAAGCACACGGCGATTGTCACCGGCGTCAACGGCATTCCTTACTGGTACTTCTACCAGCACGGCGGAAAATTCGCCGGCACGCGCCTTGCCAGCATTGACCCCGACGGCAGCCAATGGACGAGGCTCGGCCCCGAACGCGCAATCGGCTGTGTGCTGTACCCCGCCGCGGAGATCGTCGAACCGGGTGTCATCAAGCACGTGTACGGCAAAAAATTCCCGATCGGCGAGCCGAGCGGCGAACGCACGCCACGCATTCAGCAACTGCACGAGATCATGCAGGCGGCAGGTTTCGATGCACCGGTCCGTGACAATATCCGCGACGAAATCTGGCTCAAGCTGTGGGGCAATCTGTGCTTCAACCCGATTAGCGCGTTGACTCACGCCACGCTCGACATCCTCACCAGCGACCCCGGCACGCGCACGGTATCACGTACGATGATGCTGGAAGCCAAGCGCATTGCGGATCAGTTCGGCGTGCATTTTCGCGTCGATGTGGAAAAACGCATCGACGGCGCGGGTGCGGTCGGCGCGCATAAGACCTCCACACTGGTCGATCTGGAGAACCGCCGTCCGATGGAGATCGATCCGCTGCTCACGGTGGTCCAGGAAATGGGCCGTCTCGTTGCCGAGCCCACCCCGACCATCGACGTCGTGCTCGCCCTGATCAAACTGCGCGAACGGATGGCCTTGCAAAACGGTTGAGCGTCCGCCCGCGCTGCGCCACCAATTCGCGTGAGACCTCAGGCAAGGATCGAACACCAGGTGTTCGATCCTTCATTTACGCTGCTATTGATTTACGCTGCTATTGATCGATCGCCAGCCACACCGCCTTGGGCTCGGTGAAGTTTTCAATCGCGACGTCGCCATGCTCGCGGCCAAAACCGGAATCGCCGGAACCGCCCCAAGGCAAGCGCACGTCGGTATAGCCGTACGTATTGATCCACACGGTACCGGCCTTCAGATCACGCGCCACGCGATGCACGCGGCCAATATCGGCGCTCCATACGCCGGCCGCGAGGCTGTACAAGGTGCCATTGGCAATCCGGATCGCGTCGGCTTCGTCGTTGAAACGAATCACGGTTGCCACCGGCCCGAAGATCTCCTCCTGCGAAATGCGCATTTCATGCTCGACATTGGCGAACACCGTCGGCTCGACGAAGAAGCCTCGCTCGCCCACACGCGCACCGCCGGTCACAAGCGACGCCCCTTCGGCGCGCCCGGCCTCGACGTAGCCGAGCACGGTCTTCATCTGCGCGGCGGAGATGAGCGGCCCCATGGAGGTTTCGCGCGCCGCCGGATCACCGACCTTGATCGCCTTCGCCCGCGCCGCCAGACGCTCGACAACTTCGTCGTACACATCACGGTGGGCCAGAATGCGCGAGCCGGCCGAACATACCTGACCCGTGTTGAAGAAAATGCCGGACGCCGCGGCTCGCACCGCATTGTCGAGATTCGCATCCGGAAAGATCAGGTTCGCCGACTTGCCGCCGAGCTCCAGCGTGACGCGTTTGAAGTTGCCGGCCGCACCCTGCAGAATGCCGCGCCCCACTGACGGCGAGCCCGTGAAAGTCACTTTGTCGATGCCGGGATGCGCCACGAGCGCATCGCCGACCACCCGCCCCTTGCCGGTGACAATGTTCAGTACTCCCGGCGGTACGCCCGCTTCGAGTGCGAGTTCGCCGATACGCAACGCGGTCAACGGCGTAATCTCCGCCGGTTTGACGATCAGCGTGCAACCGCATGCCAGGGCGGGCGCGATTTTCCACATGCCGATCATCAGCGGGAAATTCCACGGCACGATCGCGGCGACCACGCCAACCGGCTCGCGCAACGTGTACGTCAATGCGTCGGGACGTACCGGCACCACCTGTCCGTTGATCTTGTCGCACCAGCCCGCGTAGTATTCGAGCGTGTCGATCGCCGCGGGAATGTCCTGGCGCATCACGGCCGAGATCGGCTTGCCCGCGTCGAGGCTTTCCAGCGCCGCAAGTTCTTCCAGATTCGCGCGCATCAGGCCGGCGAGACGCGCCAGGATGCGGCCCCGTTCGGCTGCCCGTATCGCGTTCCACACTTTCAACGCGGCCCGCGCCGCGTGTACCGCCGTATCGACGTCGGCCGCACTGCCTTGCGCAACCAGTGCAATCGGTTCTTCGGTTGCCGGGTTGATGTCGACGGAATATTCACCGGTGCCGGGCGGCAAACGCTTGCCGTCTATCAGCAGATCATGGCGCCTGAGGTCGGTTTCAGTTTCCATCATGAAGCTCCTTGTGGGAAATGTCGCGTGGGCTGACTAGCAGCGGATCGGTCAGGGCGGCGAACTGCGCCCACGCCGCCGCGGCGTTGGGTCTGAGGGAGCGGTTGCGGCGATGCACGAGCAGTGTGGTCAGATTCATCCCGGGAACCAGCGGTCTGCTCACCAATGACGCGGCGGGTACGGGCCAATGTCCACCGACAGGCAAAACACCAATGCCGATGCCCAGCTCGACCATGCGCGACACCGCCGCGACGTGTCCGAGTTCCTGAACCGGCCGCCGCTTCAGACCGTGCGTACTGAAGGCAAGCTCGAGCGCGGTGCGCACACCCGCATCGGCGTTCAGCGTGACGAGCGCATAGTCCTGCAAGGCGCACCACGGAACGGCAGCCTGCCGCGCCAACGGATGCGCGGGCGGCATCACCACGTGCAGTGGCGTCGTGAAAACCATTTGTGCATGCAACTGATCGGTGTTCAGCGGCTGCGCTACCGAGACGACACCGAAGTCCACTTCCCCCTGCTCGACGCTCGCGAGCACACCGCCTTGCGGCTGGTCCTTGACGGACACGATCAGTTCGGGAAACGCCGACGCACAACGCGCGAGCCCCTGCGCCACCCAACTCGACGACAGCACCGGGTTGCTCGCCAGCACAACCACGCCGGTGTGTCCTTCATAAGCGGCACGCTCCTCGCGCAACGTCAACTCGATTTCGTCGAGCAGGCGACCGATTCTGCGTTCCAGGCTCGCGCCCGCATGAGTCAGTTCTACCTGGCGTGTGGTGCGATCGAACAGTTTCAATTCGACCGCCTCTTCAAGCTCGCGCACACAACGGCTCACCGCCGACTGCGTCAGATCGAACTCGCGCGCCGCACGCGTAAAGCTCCGTTCACGCGCAACGGCGACGAACACTTTGAGTTGCTGCAGCGAAACATTCATGACGTCACTACCGGGTATGGGCCGCTCACCCTATTCGCCTGTCTGCTCGGGCCAATGACTCAGCCGCGAGGACTTGCTGCCGGCAACCGCGAGCGCGCCCTGAGGTTCGTTGTGCGATTCGATCCAGCGCGAACGCATGGGTGAAAGAATGAACTTCGCCGAGATGCCCGCCGCGATCGTGACCACCGCGGAGACTATAAAGACGAGATTCCAGCCACCTGTTGCCGACAGTACCGAAGCAATCGGCACCAGCAGCGACGCCGTCCCCTTCGCGGTGTAGAGCGTGCCCGCATTGGCTGCCGCGTATTTGCTGCCGAAGGTGTCGGCACAGATCGCCGGGAAAATCGAGAAAATTTCGCCCCAGAACAGGAAGATCAACGCGGCGAACGTCATGAACGCATACGGGTTGCTGCCGTATTGCATGAGGCCGAGCAACGCGAGACCCTCGCCGATGAAGATCACGAACATCGTGTTTTCACGGCCGAGCTTGTCGGAAATGAAACCGCACAGCGGACGGGTAAAGCCGTTGCAGATATTGTCGATAGAAAGCGTGGCGGTGAGCAGCGGCAAGGTCATGCCGAAGATCGTCATCGGGATGCGTGCGATCCCCCAGTCTTTCGCGATCGGACCGATTTGCGCCGTCGCCATCAAACCGCCCGCCGCCACCGCGACAAACGACACGTAGATCACCCAGAACACCGGTGTCCTGATCATCTGACCCGGTGTGTAATCGACCTTGGTGACCGCGAACTTTTTCTTCGACGCGGCTTGCTGGCGCAGGACCGGTTTCTTCAACAGCAGCGCGAGCCCGAGTATGCACACGCCCTGCAGGATGCCGAAAAAGAAGAACGTATGCTCATATCCCGAACGCGTAATCATGTTGGCGATCGGAATCACGGTGACCGCCGCGCCCGCGCCAAAACCCGCCGCAGTCAAACCCGCCGCGAGACCACGGCGATCCGGAAACCACTTCAACGCGTTGCCGACACACGTACCGTACACGCCGCCTGCACCGATCCCGGCAATGACCGCCGACACGTACAGCATCGGCAAGGTTGTCGCATATGAATTGATGACCCATGCGAGACCCGCGCATACCGCACCGCCGGCGACCACCGGGCGCGGGCCGAACTTGTCGACCAGCCAGCCTTCTACCGGCACGAGCCACGTTTCGGTGAGAATGAAAATAGCGAAGGCGAGTTGAATGGATGCCTCCCCCCAGTGATGCCGCGCATTCATCGGCGTGACGAACAATGTCCATGCGTATTGCAGATTGGCCACCAACGCCATGCACATCATGCCGATGACGAGCTGCCACCAACGGTTCGCCCAGAACACGCGGGCCGTGGTCTGCTGAGTGATATCGTCCATGCGCCTTGTCTCCGCCATTTTTATAGAGTGCGGCCGGCCGTCGCGCCGCACTCCATGCGTCTCGCCTTCTGGTTATGACCCGAATAGCCTTGCCATTCGGGAGTATTTAATTTTTGCGTCTTTAATTCGCATTATTCGAAAACTGGCCTGCCTGACTCATCGCTTTGCAGCGCAACTGCTTTTATTCCGATCAATTAAACATCGGTACTGCATCAATTCTTGCTGCAGGGCCCGTCACACCTCAAATCCAAGCGTTAACCCGGGTACTGCGCCGGGTACTGCGCCGAGCACCGCATTGCGTAACGCACCGGCAATTCCGCTTCTAATGCAGGTCCATGCTAGGGTCATTGCTGAATTACTAATAATTAAAGTTTGTTATTATGTTGATTCACATTTGCTTATACATTGGCCATGACGATGCGCAATGCGACTCTGCGGCAACTGAAGGTCTTTGAAACGGTGGCGCGCCACCTGAGCTTCTCGCGCGCCGCGGAGGAATTGCATCTGACGCAGCCCGCCGTCTCCACCCAGGTTAGGCAACTCGAGGAACACGCGGGGCTGCCGCTGTTCGAGCAGCTCGGCAAAAAAATCTATCTGACGCCGGCCGGCACCGAGATGCTTCACTACAGCCGCGCGATCATTCAGCAGTTCCACGAAGTCGACGAGGCGATGGGGCAGCTCAAGGGCGTCTCCGGCGGCAAGCTGAACGTCGCGGTGATCAGCGCCGGCGACTATTTCTTTCCGCGCGTGCTGGCTGAGTTCACGCGGCGCTACTCGGGCGTCGTGCTCAATCTTGCAGTACACAATCGCGCGGAACTGTTGCATCAACTCGCGACGAATCAGACCGACCTCGCGGTGATGGTGCGCCCGCCGCACGAAACCGACGCGACCAACGAGCCGTTCGCGCCGCACCCTTATGTGATCGTGGCGGCGCCCACGCATCCGCTCGCGCACAAACGCAACATCAGGATGAGCCAGTTGGCGAGCGAGGCTTTTATCGTGCGCGAGCGCGGCTCGGACACGTGGAATTCCATGGAAGAAGGCTTCGCCGGCCGGCTCGCCAATCTCAAGATCGCGATGGAGATCAAGAGCACCGAGACGATCAAGCAGGCCGTGATCGCCGGCATGGGTATCGCGTTCCTGTCCGCGCATACGATCAGTCTCGAGTTGCAACTCGGCCACCTGGTCGTGCTCGACGTCGAGAGCTTTCCGGTCATGCTCAACTGGTACGTGGTGCATCGGAAGAACAAGCGCCTGCCGCCGGTTGCCGTCGCCTTCAAGCGCTTCCTGATGGAGGAAGGCGCGAGTCTCATCGAGAAAATCACCCGCGTGAAGGAATTGAGCGTCTATAAGCAGTAGGTTATGCAAACCCATTAAAACTTTGACTATTTCAAACTGATCAGTATCCCTATGCTGCAAGTGAGTTCCCTTACTTGTCAGTTCAGGAGACCGATCATGAATCACGCTTCGCTTGAAACTCATGCCGGCACGCGCTCCACACCCGCTGCCGTGACCGGTGCCGACGACGCCCATCTGAGCGCGTTCAACGCCGCCTTCAGCGATCTTGGTCTGCGGTTTCGCTGGGACCAGGCCACACTCGAGGTCCTGAAGGAATTCAACAGTGAAGCGGCGCGTATTACCGCCTATATCGAGCGATTTCACTCGCATCTTCACCGGGCGTACGACGCCGAGTTTCTTGCCCAGATGATCCTGAGCAAGAAGCTCAGGTACTACAGCGAATTCGCGGCAGCCGGCGAAGCCAGCGAATAGAGACTGCGCGAGGACGGTCCCGCCATTCATCCGGTTTTCCGCTCGACATATCCCTGTATTCATCTTTGACGGTACATCGCGCGATGAGTGGCGTGCTGGCGGACGAGGCCGCGCCTGTGTGCACTCATGTTCCCCGTGCCATGCCAGCCACGGCGGTGCCGGTATGCCGCCGCGCGCACCGTGTCGGGCTCTATCTCACGCAGCACCCATGTTTGTTCTTCGCCACCGTGCCATTCGATTTGCGCCAACAGCCCTTGCCGCCCGAGCGTTATCGCGTGACAACGTGCATCGCCGTGCGCATGACCGCGTCCACTGAACGCGTGAGCACGGGGATTGCTGGAATAGGCGCGCTTCGCCATCAGATGCGTGCCTAGCGCGGCGGCCAACACGCTCATCGCAAGCAGCGCGGCAAGCCCGAACGGCTGGGCCTGTTCAGTCACAAAACCGTAGCCAAGCCATCCGCACAGCAATAGCGCCGACACATTGACGATACCGTGGCCCGGACGCGCCGCCGCGCTGAGATCCAGCACGCCGCGCAGTGTGCAGAACGCGATGGCAGATGCGGCAAAAACCAGCGCGCCGACGAAAACCGCCGCATAGAGTTCGATACGCTCGACATTCGCCCGCGCCGTTACCGTCGCGCCAAGGTAGCTGGCGAACCCGCCCAACACGACGGCGAGCCCCGTGGCGCTGCCCAGCAACGCAACGAGCCCGGGCCGTCGCGTCATAGTGAAACCTCACAGGCCACGGCCAGTGCATTGCTGAGCGTGCCGATTCCTTCAACCGCGATCGTCACGGTCGCGCCGTCCTTGATCGACCCAACACCGACCGAGGTGCCGCACGCAATCACGTCCCCTGGTTCGAGCGTCAAGTCCTGTGAAATCAGACGCACCTGCTCGGCAGGCGAAAACACCATATCGGCCAGCGGATAGTTCTGCCGCTCGACACCGTCGAGCGTCGTCACAAGGCGCGCCGTGCGCCAGTCGAAACCGGAGACGATGGAGGGTCCGATGCAGCAGAACGTATCGAAGCCCTTTGCGCGGCACCATTGCGGAAAATGCGGGTTCTCGTTCAGCAGGTCGGCTGCGGTTACGTCGTTGACCAACGTGTAGCCGAAGATCGAAGCCGCAGCCTCCTCCGCACTCGCATCGCGGCAGCGCCGTCCGATCACAATACCGAGCTCACCTTCGTAGACGATCTTGCCAGCGTAACTGGGCGGCCGCCGGATCGCATCGCCCGAGCCGATCACCGATCCCGCCGGCTTCAGCAGAAATAGAGGATGCGCCGGCACGGGCTTGTCGAGTTTCGCCGCGAGCGCGTGGTAGTTATTCCACAGCGCAATGATCTTGCCGGGCGCACACGGCGCGAGCGGCGTGAGTGCCCGTGTCGACAGCACAGCGCCGGTCGGAACCGGTTGATCGAGACTCTCGTACTCATGCAGATAGCCGCCTTCCACCCGGCCGAACACGATGCCACCATCGCTCGACATGAAACGCATCCACGTATCCATACGTCGCTCCTTGATCTGTCAAATTGCGCCGGCGGTCCGCAATGCGCTGATCTGTTCGGGCGAGTAGCCGAGTTCAGCCATCACCTCGTCGGTGTGTTCGCCCAGCAGCGGCGAGCGTTTGACTTCGGTCGGGCTATCCGAAAGTTTGATAGGATTGCCAACCGTCAGGTACTTTCCCCGGGTTGGGTGGTCAACTTCGACAATCGTTCCGGTTTTGCGCAGCGACGGCTCTTCGGCGATTTCCTTCATCGACAGAATCGGTCCGCAAGGAATGTCGTACTTGTTCAGAATCTGCATGGCCTCGAACTTGGTCTTGGTCATGGTCCAGCGCTCGATCTCGGCAAAGATGTCCTTCAGATGCGGCAAGCGTGCAGCGGGTGTCGCATAGTTCGGATCGGTGGCCCATTCCTCCTTGCCGATCACGTTGCAGATTTTCGCCCACACCGGCGCCTGCGTAATGAAGTAGATATACGCATTCGGATCCGTCTCCCAGCCCTTGCACTTCAGAATCCAGCCGGGCTGGCCACCGCCCGACGCATTCCCCGCGCGCGGCACCGCTTCGCCGAAGGTTCCGTTCGGATACTGCGGGTACTCTTTCATCGTGCCGGTGCGTTCGAGCCGCTGCTGGTCGCGCAATTTCACGCGGCACAGATTGAGCACACCGTCCTGCATCGCGGCGAGCACCTTCTGCCCGCGCCCGGTTTGCGTGCGCTGGTACAGCGCCGTGACAATGCCAAGCGCCAGATGCAAACCCGTGCCGCTGTCGCCGATCTGCGCGCCGGTCACCACCGGCGGGCCATCGTCGAAACCGGTGGTCGAAGCCGCGCCACCCGCGCATTGCGCGACGTTTTCGTAGACTTTGCAGTCCTCATAAGGACCCGGGCCAAAACCCTTCACTGACGCCACAATCATGCGCGGGTTCAATTCCTGAATCCGTTCCCACGTGAAACCCATACGGTCGAGCGCGCCCGGCGCGAAATTCTCCACCAGCACGTCGCACTTCTGGATCAGCGCCTCGAGCACCAGCTTGCCTTCCGGGTTCTTGGTATCGATCGTGACCGAGCGTTTGTTGTGATTGAGCATCGTGAAGTACAGGCTGTCCACGTCGGGAATATCGCGTAGCTGCTCACGCGTGATGTCACCGGCACCCGCCCGCTCAACCTTGATCACATCCGCACCAAACCACGCGAGCAACTGCGTGCAGGTCGGGCCCGATTGAACATGCGTGAAATCGAGAATGCGCACGCCTTCGAGTGCTTGACTCATATCCTGTCTCCTTTGTCGGCCAGAGTTAGCGCGTTACTTGTACATGGTTTGATTCTTCGTACCCGGCGCGTATTCGCGCGGGTCGACCCAGATATTCACGATCGCCGAGCGGCCCGTGCGATGAATCGCTTCGCGAGCGCGCTGCAAGGCGCCGGCTATCTGCGCCGGGTCGCGCACTTCTTCGCCATGGCCGCCGAGCATTTCCGCGAACTTGCTGAACGGCACGTCGCTCAGCAGATTGCCGACGTTGCCGCGCGCTTCACCGTACTTGGCAAGCTGCCCGTAGCGGATCTGGTTCATCGCCGAGTTGTTGCCGATCACCGCGAGATACGGCGCGCCGAAGCGGTTGGCGGTTTCCATGTCGAACGCGGTCATGCCGAACGAGCCGTCGCCGTAGTAGCACAGCACTTCTTTGTGCGGATGCGCGAGCTTGGCGGCGAGTGCAAAACCGGTGCCGACACCGAGCGAGCCGAGCGCGCCCGGGTCCATCCATTGACCAGGACGGCGAGGACGCACCGCTTGCGCGGAAATCGTGACGACGTCGCCGCCATCGCCGATGTACACGGTGTCGTCGGAGAGGAATTCGTTGAGTTCGTAGGCGACGCGATAGGGATGGATCGGCGTGCTGTCCGACTTGAAAAGCGGCATCAGTTTTTCGGTCGCGGTGGCCTCGGCGTCCTGCAACTGCGCCATCCATTTGCGTCGCGCCTGACGTTTGCCGCCTTTGAGACGGCCGCTCGCCGCCTGCAGAACGGCAGCCAGAATCGCGCCCGGATCGCCGACCAGACCGAGATCGATATCGCGGTTCTTACCGACCGTGCGGTAGTCCATGTCGATCTGCACCAGTGTCAACTCGCGGCTGATGCGTTTGCCGTAACCCATGCGGAAATCGAACGGCGTGCCGACGACGATCAGTACGTCCGCATTCGCAAAGGCCTGCGAACGGGTGCGGTCGAAGTGATGCGGATCGCCTGGCGGCAGCAGTCCGCGGCTTGCGCCATTGAAGTAACCAGGAATGTCGAGACCGCGCAACAACGCAATCGCCTCTTCATGACCGCGCGCGGTCCATACCTGCTGGCCATACAGGATCGCGGGCCGCTCGGCATCGACGAGGATATCGGCCAGTTTCTCGATATCGCGCGGATCGCCGATCGACCGGGTCGAGGCTCGATAGTGGCCCGACTGCGGCACAACTGCGCGCGTCAATTCCACTTCGCGGTCGAGCACGTCGCGCGGAATTTCCAGGTATGCCGGACCGGGCGCGCCGTTGAAGCATTCGCGCGCCGCCATCGAGATCATGTCGGCAACCCGCTCGGTACTCGGCACGCTGGCAGCGAATTTGGTAATTGGCGCCATGATGTCGACGTGCGGCAGGTCTTGCAGCGAGCCCATCTTGTGCTGCGTCAGCGCGCCTTGTCCGCCGATATGGAGAACCGGACTTTCGGAGCGGAACGCCGTCGCGATGCCCGTGACCGCGTTCATGCAACCGGGGCCCGCCGTCGTCACCACACAGCCGAGCTTGCCGGTCTGCCGTGCGTAACCGTCCGCTGCATGTGCGGCGACCTGTTCGTGGCGCACGTCGATGATGCGAATCCCTTCATCGACACAACCGTCGTAGATGTCGATGATGTGGCCGCCGCACAGCGTGAAGATCGTGTCGACTCCCTCGTTCTTCAGCGCCTTGGCCACCAGATGGCCACCTGAGACAACGCCGGCATCGCGAGTCTTCTGCCTGAGCGTGTCTTCGGCCGTCGTGCTGCCCGTGCCCGGATTCCCGGTTGAAACAACTGCGGACATAGTCGTCTCCAGTCCCATGCAAAGCTGTCGGCCGGAGTCAGTGCTTTCACGCTTACTCCAGCCTCACACACCCTATGCCGATCACCACCGATACATACCGTATGTGATATATCACATACAATCAAGTTCGATTTCAAGATGCGGCTATCCCGGTGTTTTGTGCTAAATGCTTGCCTGCACTACGTTGCAGCGGAACGGCATCGTGTTGGTCTGCTCGATCCGAGGGAAAACACTGAGTGAGTGTCTGCTCCTGCATCGTTTGATATATCACATACCATATTTCACAACCCGTCAAGCAAGGCTTATCCCCTACTGCTCAATGACCGCAGCTGGACGACGAGACGGGAGCACTCAGGGACCATGAGCCGCAGACGCCTGCTGAACGCGGCATAGAGGGATTCTGATGGCACTAAACAGCGCTATTTGCAGGCCAGCCTCGGCCGGCGCAGCCAGATCGGAAAAACAAAAAAACCCGCAGTGATCGCATCACCGCGGGCTTTTTTGATCCGTCGCGCCAGTCAGCACCCAAGCGGGCGCCTCGTCAGACACCTAAGCAGCCATCAGTCCAGAAAATCGCAATTCGCTTCGACAAACGCCGCCAGATCCAGCGAATGCTGGCGCGTGAGCCGCTCGGCCAGTTCGGTATCGCGCTGCTCCAACGCCTCGATAATTCGCAGGTGATCGACGATCGAACGCGACGCGCGGTCGCTTTGCGAAATGGTCATGCGGCGAATCGCCCGCACGTGGATGAAGATGTTTTTGATCGTGTCGAGAATGATCTGCGATTTCGACAACTCGACGATCGCCTGATGAAACGCGATGTTGGCGTCGGAATACTCGGCAATGTGCTCGGCCGGCGTGGCGTCGCGGAAATTGTCGAACATGTGGCGCAGGCGGGCGATTTCCTCGTCCGAGGCGTGCAGCGTGGCAAGACGCGCCGCCATGCTTTCGAGCGCGGCCCACATCTGGATCATTTCGACGATCTCACGCTTGCTCTTGCGCACGATGTAGATGCCGCGCCGCGGCACCATGCGCAGAAAACCTTCCTGTTCGAGCAGGGTCATCGCCTCGCGCACCGGCGTGCGGCTCACGCCCAGCGATTCACTCAGCACACGCTCGTCGAGACGGATTTCTTCGCGAGATTGATAGATGTCCGCGTCGGCAATGGCCTGGCGGAGCATCGCATACGCCTGATCGCGCAAGCTTGCGCTCGCGCCAATCGGCTGCAACGACAGCGTCAAGGGTGTGGCCACTGCTTCAGTTTGAAGTTCTGACGACATTCATCGCCTCTTGTTGAACATGCGCACGATACGGCGCCGCCCCGGCTATTGTGCCCTCCTGTTCGCCCAAACCGACGAACCGGCCATGCTGCGCCGCGAGTTGCGCAACCGGCTGCGGAATCCAGCGGGTCAACAGGACGGTGGCGGCCGAGCCCAAACCCACAACAGCGACGGCCAGCAGCGCGAGAGGAACAAATTCCATTTGTAACTCCGAATGATTGAGTGATCCGATCCCTCAATCATATGCTGCAATGCCGCATTAATCAATATTCTGTATGTAGTATATCAGTGGCTGTTGTTTCCAGACATCAGGTCAAGGTAGCACGGATCGCCCGATGCGCAACACGTCAGAATTACCCCGCGATCACGCGCTGCCCTCCTTCGCCCAACCGCCGCCCAGTGCCCGGTACAGTGCAATCGCGTTGGTGAGACGCAACTGCTTCAGCCGGATCAGCTCCTGGCCCGACTCGAACAGGCTGCGTTGCGCGTCGAGCAATTCCAGATAGGTCGCCACGCCGCTCGTGTAGCGCCGTTGCGCGAGCCGCATCCGCTCATTGTCCGCCTCATAGACGCCCTTTTGCGCATCGACCTGTGCGTCGATCTGATCACGGGCGGCAAGGGCGTCGGCCACCTCGCGGAAAGCAGTCTGAATCGTCTTTTCGTAGCCGGTGATCGCAATGTCCTTGCGCACCGTTGCGAGATCGAGGTTCGCGCGATTACGGCCACCGCTGAAGATCGGCAAGGTCAGTTGCGGCGCGAACGACCACACCCCCGAGCCGCCCGCGAACAGACGGGAAAAGCCGTCGCTGACCGAGCCCACTTCGGTGGTGATGCGCAGGCTCGGAAAGAACGCCGCCCGGGCCGCGCCGATATTCGCGTTCGCGGCTTTCAGGCGTTGTTCGGCTTCGCGCATATCCGGCCTGCGTGTCAGCAAATCCGACGACAGGCCGGCCGCCACCGGCATCATCGTCAGGTCGTCGAGCACCGGCGCGCTGCGCTGCAAGTCAACGGTGAAATCGCCCAGCAGCAACTGCAGCGAACTCGCCGCCTGGGTGCGCTCACGCGCCAGCGCAGCCAACGAGGCGCGCGCGGAGTCGACCAGCATCTGCGCGGTACGCAATTCGATCGCAGTACTCATGCCCGCGCCATAGCGGCGCTTCGTCAGTGCGTAGATGCCCTCACGCGCGGCGAGCGTACGGCGCGCCAGTTGTTCCTGATCGTAAAGCGCGCGCTCGGCGACATACGCCGACGCGACTTCCGCAATCAGACTGATCTGCACGGCGCGCTGCGCCTCCACACTGGCGAGATACTCGGCCAGCGCGGCGTCCGACAGACTCTTCACGCGCCCGAACACATCCAGTTCGAAGGCGCTCACGCCGAGCGCCGCGCGATACTGGCTTGCCACGACGTTTTCACCGAGCGACGAATCCACGGTCCGGCCGCGGTTGTAGCTGGCGGTGGCATCGACGGAAGGCAGCCGCTCCGCGAACTGGATGCCATACAGCGCGCGCGCTTCCTGAATGCGCAAGGTAGCGGTGCGCAGGTCGCGGTTGTTGGCGAGCGCCATCTCGATCAGATGATTCAAGGCCGGGTCGGTGAAATAGACACGCCAGTCGTCCAGATCTTGCGCGGTGGAATCGCTGCTCACGTGATTGTCCGCCGCCGAAACTGGAAAGGCCTGCGGCACCGGCGCCGGCGGACGCTCATAGCGCGGCGCCATCGAGCAGCCCGCAAGCACCATCAGCAGTCCTGCCAGCGCCGCGCGCGCCACCCGCCCGGCGTGCGCCGGCTCCTGCGTCCGTCTTTGCATCGGGTCGTGTTGCATCGGGTCTTGTTGCACCAAAGCGCGCTTCATTCCTTTATCTCCATTGCATTCGTCGCGGCGAGGCCAGGGCGCCGGCGCTTGCCAACGTTGAATAGACGCCCGACCACCACAAAGAACAGCGGCACCATGAAAATCGCCAGCACGGTCGCGCTGATGATGCCGCCCAGCACACCCGTGCCAATTGCGATCTGCGCACCGGATGCCGCGCCCGAGGCGAACGCGAGCGGCACCACGCCGACGCCGAACGCAAGCGATGTCATCACGATCGGCCGCAAGCGCAGACGCGCGGCTTCGAGGGTGGCGTCGATCAGCGGCATACCCTCGGCATACAGATCTTTCGCCACCTCGACGATCAGGATCGCGTTCTTGGCCGACAGGCCGATCGTCGCAATCAGGCCGACCTTGAAGTAGATATCGTTGGGCATGCCGCGCAGCGTCACGCCCAGCACCGCGCCGATCACGCCGAGCGGCACGACCAGAATCACCGCGAGCGGAATCGACCAGCTTTCATACAGCGCCGCGAGCGCGAGGAACACGATCAGCACGGACAGCGCAAACAGCATCGGCGCCTGCGAGCCCGACAGACGCTCCTCGAACGATTGCCCCGACCAGTCGAAGCCGATCCCCGCCGGCAATTTGCCCGCCAGCGTTTCCATCACCCGCATCGCTTCGCCGCTGCTGTAGCCGGGAGCGGCAGAGCCGTTCAGCGTGAACGACGGGTAACCGTTGTAACGCGTCAATTGCGACGGCCCGGCACGCCATTGCAACGTGACAAACGCCGAGAGCGGTACCATCTCGCCTGCCGCATTGCGCACGCGCAGCTTGCGCACATCGTCGACGTCGACGCGATTGCGCCCGTCCGCCTGCACGATCACGCGCCGCACCTGCGAGCCGTGCATGAAATCGCCGATGTAGTCGGAGCCGAACATGACGGCGAGCGTGGTGTTGATCTCGTCCATCGTCACGCCCATCGCCGCGGCCTTGTTGCGATCGATGTCGAGCACGATCTGCGGTGCGTCCGGTTGACCGGCGAACATCAGGTCGGTAATGCCAGTCTGCCGGTGGCCTTCGGTCAACAATTGTTCACGCGCCGCCACCAGCGCCGCGTAGCCGGCGCCGCCGCGGTCCTGCAAACGGAAGTCGAAACCGCTCGTCGAGCCGAGGTCCGGCAACGCGGGCGAGTTCATCGCGAATACCATGGTGTCCGGCGTGCCGGCAAAGCGCTGGTTCACGCGTTCGACGATGGCCTGTACATGCGCCTGGGTATCCTTACGATCTTTCCAGTTCTTCAGTGTCGAGAAGATCATGCCGCTGCTCGGGCCGCTGCCGTAGTTGCTGAAGCCGCCAATCGCATACACGTACTCGACTGGCTCCTTGTCGAGCAGATAGCCCTCCACGGCCTTGATGCTCTGCATCGTTTCCGCCATCGTCGCGCCTTGCGGGCGCATCACCATGATCATGAAGTTGCCCTGATCTTCGTCGGGCAGAAACGCGCTCGGCAGACCCGTGAACAGCATGGCGACCGCCGCGCCGATTGCCGCGTACGCCGTCATCCAGCGCACCGGCTTGCGCAGTATCTTCGCGACCGCGCCGTGGTAGCGGCCCGTCATACGCGCAAACATCCGGTTGAACCAGCCGAAGAAACCGCGCTTTTCATGGTGACCGGCGGCGACCGGCTTGAGCAGCGTCGCGCACAGCGCCGGCGTGAGCGACAAGGCGAGAAACGCCGAAAACCCGATCGATACTGCCAGCGACAACGCAAACTGCCGGTAGATGTTGCCCACCGCGCCGCTGAAGAACGCCATCGGCAGGAACACCGAGGTCAGCACCACCGTGATGCCGATAATCGCGCCGCTGATCTGGCGCATTGCCTTCACCGTCGCTTCGTACGGCGATAGCCCCTCCTCGGCCATGATCCGTTCCACGTTCTCGACCACCACGATCGCATCGTCGACCAGAATGCCGATCGCCAGCACCATGCCGAACATCGTCAGCACGTTGATCGAGAAACCGAGCGCAAGCATCACGCCGAATGTGCCGAGCAACGCGACCGGCACGACCAGCGTCGGGATCAGGGTCGCCCGGATGTTCTGCATGAACAGGTACATCACGAGGAACACGAGCACGCCGGCCTCGATCAGCGTGCTGATCACTTTCTGGATCGAGATCTGCACGAACGACGCGGTCTCGTACGGAATCTGATAGCTCACGCCCGGCGGAAAGTACTTCTTCAACTGGTCCATCGTCTCGCGCACGCGTTTGGTCGTGGCGACCGCATTCGAGCCCGGCGCCAGCTTGATCGCCATACCCGTCGCGGTCTTGCCGTTGACGCGCGAGGTGAACGCATAATCGCTGCCGCCGAATTCGATCCGCGCCACGTCGCGCAGATACAGCGCCGAGCCGTCCGGCCGGGTGCGCAACGCAATGCCGCCAAAGGCCTCCGGCGTGCTCAGCTGACCGCCCGCGAGCACGGTGGCGCTGATCTGCGCCGAGGCCGGCACCGCCTGGTTGCCGATATCGCCGACCGTCACACGCGCGTTGTGGCTGCGGATCGCCGCGACCAGATCGGACGCGGAGAGATTCAGCGAAGTCATCTTGATCGGGTCGGGCCAGATCCGCATGGCGTATTCGGCGCCCCAGAACTGCACCTTGCCGACGCCCTCGACACGCCGCAGCGCCTGCACGACATTCGCCGACGCGAGTTCGCCGAGTTGCACCTCGCTCATGCGGCCGTCGTCGGAAGTCAGCGTGACGACAAGCTGGATGTTGTCCGCCGCCTTCTCGACGGAGACGCCGTCGCGCCGCACCGGTTCCGGCAAACGCGCCTCGACCGTCTTCAAACGGTTCTGTACTTCGACCGCGGCAAGATCGGGGTTCGTGCCCTGCTTGAAGGTCAGGGTGATGGATGCCGAACCGGCACTGCTGGTCGCCGAGGTATACATCAGACCAGGTGCGCCATTCATCTCGCGCTCGATCACCGCGGTCACCGATTCCTCGACGACCTGCGCCGAGGCGCCCGGATAGTTCGCCCAGATGTTGACCACGGGCGGCGCGATGTCCGGGTACTGCGCGACCGGCAGCGCACGGATCGCGAAGACGCCCGCGAGCATGATGAGTAAGGAAATCACCCACGCGAAGACGGGGCGATCGATAAAAAATCGAGCCATGGTGCTCTCTGATCAGTTGGATTTCGACCGTCGCGGCGCATGCTGCGGGCGCCGCGCGGCCGGTTGGCGGGAACCAGCCGGTTCACCCGCTACGTGCTGGCCGGGGCCTTCGCTGCGCCCGGCTGGTCCGCACTGCGTTTACCCGGTTCACTCTGTTCACTCCGTTCGCGCGGCGTAACGGCCGTGCCGGGCACAAGCGTCGCGGCGTTTTCCACGATGACGCGCTCGCCGCCCTTCAGACCACGCGTGACAAGCCAGTTGCGGCCCTTCAGTTCGTTGACCTGCACGGGCACCACCGCGACCTTGTTCGTGGCATCGACGATCTTGACCGTTGCGTCGTCCGCCGTGCGGGTGACGGCATCGCGCGGCACCGCGATCGCCGCGGTATCGATCGCGCGATCCAGCCTGATGCGCACGTAGGCGCCCGGCAGCAGCTCGCGTTGCACGTTGGGAAAGAGCGCACGCATCGCAACCGAGTCCGTGCCCGGATCGACCGCGAGATCGGTGAACAGCAACTTGCCGGTCTGCGCGTATTCGCTGCCGTCCGGCAGTGTCAGATAGACCTTGATGTCCTTCTGCGCGACGCCTTGCACGCGTCCGGTATCGATCGCGCGACGCAGCGCGGCGACGTCCGCCGCCGGTTGCGAGAAGTTCACGTAGATCGGATCGATCTGCTCGACCGTAGTCAGCGGTGTGGCCGAATCCTGGCCGACCAGCGCGCCTTCAGTCACGAGCGCGCGCCGGGCGCGGCCGTCGATCGGCGCGGTGACTGTCGCGTAACTCAATTGCAGGCGCGCCCGCTCGAGTTCGGCGCGAGCCGAGGCCACCTCGGCCTTCGCCTGACGCTCTTCGATCAACGCTTCGGTGTGGTCGCGTTCGCTTACCGCACGATCGGTGACGAGATCGTCGTAGCGCTTGCGCTTGTCGGTGGCGCCGAGCGCATTGGCTTCGGCGCGCGCCAACGCGCCGGCGGCCACGTCCAGTGCGGCCTTCAGCGGCGCGGGGTCGATCCGGAACAGCGGCGCGTTCTTGCGCACCTCCTGTCCTTCGTCATAGAGACGCGCCGTGACAATGCCCGCTACTCGCGCACGCACTTCTGCTTGCCGGTATGCTTCGAGCCTGCCCGGCAACTCGACGCCAAGCGGTACGGATGACGGATGCACCGTCATCACCGCGACTTCCTGCGGCGCGGCGGCCGCAGCATCGGCTTGCGGGTTCTGTTTGCCGCATCCCGCGAGCAGCGTGAGCAGTGTGGCTACGGCAAGCGTGATCGGAATGGCGCGTGTGGTTTTCATCTGAATCCTTTGTGTCGAAGCGGTCACCACCGCCGGGCTGCCGCCGGACTCATCCAGCAGTCCGCGAAAGGCGATCGATTATAATCAGTCATGACTGATTGAATACAGCGAAAAACCGTAAGACTGTTGCTTGGTGGCGACAGCAAAGTGAAAGGTTGGTGTGAATGGCCCGCAAAACGAAAGAGGAATCGCAGAACACGCGTAACGGCATCCTCGATGCCGCTGAGCTGGTGTTTCTGGAAAAAGGCGTCGCGCAAACCGCGATGGCCGATATCGCCGACGCGGCGGGTGTGTCGCGTGGCGCGGTCTACGGACACTACAAGAACAAGATCGAGGTCTGCCTCGCGATGTGCGACCGCGCGTTCGCGCGCGCCGCCGAGGGCTTCGAGCTAGCCGAGGACGGCCCCGCGCTGGAAGCGCTGCGCGAGGCGGCGCTGCACTATCTGCGGCAATGCGTCGAATCGGGTTCGGTGCAGCGCGTACTCGAGATCCTCTATATGAAGTGCGAGCAGAGCGAGGAAAACGCCCCGTTACTGCGGAGACGCACGCTTTACGACAAGCAGACACTGCGCATCACGACCGCGCTGCTGCGTCGCGCAGTCGCCAACGGCGAGTTGCCGGCCAGCCTCAACCTGCATCTCGCGAGCGTGTACTTTCAATCGCTGGTGGAAGGCATTTTCGGCACGATGGTGTGGACCGACCGCCTGCGCCACACGCCCTGGGAAGACGTCGACGCGCTGCTGCTCGCCGGTATCGACACACTGCGCGATTCGGCACGGCTACGGCGCACGGAATCTCGCGCCGCGCTCTAAACCGGCTTGGTGTAAACACGTAAAACGCGCGCTATTCGCGCAGACGCGATCGATAATCGCGCAATTGGCATCGAATGCCGATTGTGAGATGGGCATCGCATCATTAACCTTCGGGAATCCTGCAACGGGTCGGCGGCCGCCGCGCTTCTTCCAGCATGTGTTCTGCGCCGCGCGATCCTGAACAGCAGTCCGAGAATCCGAAGGAGACACCCTGATGAGCACCACTATCCCCAAAGCACCGAAAACGGCCACGGCCGGCAACGGCACGGCGCGCAACCAGGCACGCAAGGCGGCGCTCGGCAGCTTTATCGGTGCCGTGGTCGACTGGTACGACTTTCTGCTGTACGGCATCGTTGCCGCGCTGGTCTTCAATGCCGAGTTCTTCCCGAAGGTCAGCCCGGCGATGGGCACGCTCGCCGCATTCGCCACCTTCGGCGTCGGTTTTCTGTTCCGGCCGCTCGGCGGCTTCGTGTTCGGCCACTACGGCGACCGGCTTGGACGCAAGCGCATGCTGGTCCTCACGGTGATGATGATGGGACTCTCCACCGCGGCGATCGGCCTGCTGCCGGCTTTCTCGAGTATCGGCTGGTGGGCGCCGGTGCTGCTCGTCACCTTGCGCGCGATTCAGGGCTTCGCGGTCGGCGGCGAATGGGGCGGCGCGGCCTTGATGGCGGTCGAAAGCGCGCCGGAGAAGAAAAAGGCGTTCTACAGCAGCGGCGTGCAGGTTGGCTATGGCGTGGGTCTGGTGCTCTCGACCGGCCTCGTCGCGATCATCAGCCGCTCGATGGACAACGCCGCGTTCCTGAATTGGGGCTGGCGCCTGCCCTTCCTGTTCAGCGTGGTGCTGGTGCTGATCGCGCTTTGGATCCGTTCGAGCATGGAGGAGTCGAAGGAGTTCGTCGAGAAGGTCGGCCAGCACGGCGAACGCAGCGTGCGGCTGCCGATCGTCGAGGCTCTGCTGAAACACCCCAAGGCCTTTCTGCTGATTATCGCGCTGCGTCTTGCCGAGTTGTTCACGATGTATATCGTGACGGCGTTCGCCCTCAACTACTCGACCGCCAATCTGCACATGCCGCGCGAGTTCTTCCTCACGATCGGCCTGCTGGTCGGCGCGGTAAGTTGCGTGACGATTCCTTGCTTCGCGTGGCTGGCGGACCGCTTCGGCCGCCGCCGCGTGTATATCATCGGCGCGCTGGTCGGGATGTTCAGCGCGGTGCCGTTTTTTCTCGCGCTCGAAGCACGCTCGACGGTGTGGATCGTGATCTTCGCGGTCATGCTCGCCAACGTCGCCCACGACATGGTCGTGAGCGTGCAGCAACCCATGTTCACCGAACTGTTCGGCACCGAGTACCGCTACAGCGGGGCAGGCGTCGGTTATCAGGTGGCGAGCGTGGTGGGCGGCGGCTTCACGCCGTTCATCGCGGTGGCGCTGGTCAGCTTTGCCGGCGGCTCCTGGCATCCGGTGGCGGCGTACCTCGCCATCGGCTGCCTGATCTCGGTGCTGGTGGCAGCGAAGATGAAGACCGGGCGCACGGTCGCCTGATTTTCCGCGCGGTTTTCGCCGCGCGCTTTGCCGCACTCCTTACCGCGGTTCTTACCGCGCTTCTCACCGCATCCGTCACCGCACTCCTTGCCGCGGTTCTCACGCCTCACTATTCACTGATTGTTGCAACGGGCCGGCCGGAAAGTGCCAATGCCGGCCCGCTTCTCCTATCCCCGCCTTCCTGCCGATTCCGGCATTCATACCTCGTCTGCGGTCATTCATTCCGAAGCCTCATGCCGCGCTGCCGCAATTCGGCAGATTACGGTCGTATTTCACCAGGCTAATGCCTTATGCATTCTTATCTCATATTGCAAAGGCCATGTTCGCGCCCTATCGTTCGTCCAAGCGCGTGATATATCCATTCTGCGTACATCATATGAAATTAGAATTCATATATTTATTCCATATCAGCCAGCAATTTTTACACCGCGACACTCAAGTAGTGTGTATGAAGCGCCGATAACAAAGAATTTCTCACCGGAGACCGACCATGAGCAGTATCACCGAGCCGAATGGCACTTCAGGCTCAGCCCCATTCTTTTCCAAAGAGGCCACCGTCGCGAAACCGGGGTTTTCGCGCTGGATGGTTCCACCCGCCGCGCTCGCCGTGCACCTTTGTATCGGCCAGGCATACGCCTTTTCCGTGTTCAATGGACCGTTGACCAAAGTCGTCGGCATTACGCAATCCGCCGCTGACGACTGGTCGCTGACGTCGCTCGGCTGGATCTTTTCGCTGGCGATCGTGTTCCTGGGTTTGTCGGCGGCATTTGCCGGCAAGTGGCTCGAGCATGTCGGCCCGCGCCGCACGATGTTTACCGCCGCATGCTGCTTCGGCGGCGGCTTTCTCGTCTCCGCGCTCGGCGTGTATCTGCACCAGATCGTGCTGCTTTATCTCGGCTACGGCGTGATCGGCGGGATCGGACTTGGGCTCGGCTATGTGTCGCCGGTGTCGACGTTGATCCGCTGGTTTCCGGACCGTCGCGGCATGGCGACCGGCATGGCGATCATGGGCTTCGGCGGCGGCGCGATGATTGCCGCGCCGTTGTCGGTGGCCTTGATGAACCACTTCCGTAGCGCGACCAGCATTGGCGTGGCCGAAACGTTCGTGGTGCTCGGCATTGCGTACTTCATCTCGATGACGATCGGCGCACTCGCGATCCGCGTGCCGCCGGCTGACTGGAAGCCGGCCGGCTGGACACCGCCCGCAACCAATCAGAAGAAGATGATTTCGCGTAACCACGTGCACATCGATCAGGCGCTGAAGACGCCGCAGTTCTATCTGATCTGGCTGGTGCTGTTCCTCAACGTGACCGCCGGCATCGGCATTCTCGGCCAGGCCTCGGTGATGATTCAGGAAAGCTTCAAGGGCACCGTGACGGCTGCCGCGGCGGCCGGCTTCGTCGGTCTGCTGTCGCTGTTCAACATGGGCGGCCGCTTCGTGTGGGCCTCGGCTTCGGACTGGCTCGGCCGCAAGAACACCTACTTCATCTTCTTCGCGCTCGGCGCCGTGCTGTACTACGTCGTGCCAGGCTTCGCGGCTTCCGGGCAGATTGCCCTGTTCGTGCTTGCGTACTGCGTGATCCTGTCGATGTACGGCGGCGGCTTCTCAACGGTGCCCGCGTATCTCGCGGACATGTTCGGCACAGCGTTCGTCGGCGGCATTCACGGCCGCCTGCTGACCGCGTGGGCAGCGGCTGGTGTCGCGGGTCCGGTGCTGGTGAACTACATCCGCGCCTATCAGGTGGCGCACGGCGTCGCCAAGGCAGACGCCTACACGATGACGATCCACATCATGGTCGTGCTGCTGGTGATCGGCTTCGTCTGCAACCTGCTGGTCAAGCGTGTCGACGATAAACACCACATGACCGACGCACAACTCGCCAAAGGCGCCTAAGGAGAGACTCGCATGTCGACCGTTCAAGCCGTTCATCCGACCAACAAGGTCAAGCTCGCCGTCTTCTGGCTGTATGTGATGCTGCCGCTGGCATGGGGTGTGATCAATACGCTCTCGCAGGCGTTGAAGCTGTTCAAGTAAGTGTTGCGCCGCACCCCGCACGATGTCATGAGCGGGGTGCCTGCAGTTGCTTGTCCGACTGCTTATCCAACTGCTGATCTAGCCGCGCCGGTAACGCGCGCGCTCATCCTTCCCCGCCGTGGCTACCACTGATACGCCGCACCGGCGCCGACTGTCGTCGTGGCAGAACTGATGCCCGCCCCGAGCTTTACCTTGAGGCTCTGCGTCACACGCGCCGACAAACCCACCGCCACCGCCTGATAGCCCTTGTAGCCGGCCGTCCCGACACCAATGGCGAGGTTCTTGTTCGCATCGACCTCAGGAACCATGGTCAACGCAATGGCCGACGCCGTGCCCGAATACGCATTGCGCGCGATTTCGTTCATGCCGCCCTGGAACTGCTGCATGTTCACGGCGTCTGCGGGCGCCTGCCCCGCTGCGACGTTGGTGATGCGGCGCTCGTTGCCTGCCGAACCGACCGAAACCGTGTTTGACTGATCGGCAACCGAGCCCTCGCCAATCGCAACCGAGTTCGGCGCACTCGCTTGCGCGCCGCCGCCGATCGCCACGGTACCGTTGCCGATCGCCTGCGCCGTATTGCCCGTGCTGTTGACGGCGACATATGAGCTGCCGGTGGCCTGGGTATTCTTCACGGCGAGATTGATGTCGCCGATCTGCTGACCGAGGTTGTCGATCTGCTGGTTCGTATTCCAGAGTTGCGCGCCGGTAACCGCGTCGCTGCTGGTCGCCGACACTTCGCCATCCTGCAGGTTGGTGAGCGTGACCTTAGGTGCGTTGGCCGCCGTGCCGCCGAGCGTGACCTTGTCGTGCGCGGAACTGTCGTACTGGAGCGCATTCGCCACCGACCCGCTGATGTTGCTGACCGTGGTTTGCAGCCCGGCAATATCGTTGGTGTTCTGCGTCACGCGGCCGTCCAGATTGGTGATCGCGCTGCCGACGTTGTTCACGACCGTGCCACCCACGCGATACGACGGCGCCGTCACGGAACCGTTCGGGTTGACCGTCGCCCCGCCGCCAAGCGCCACCGCCGTACTCGCCGCCTGCGTATAGAGCTGCGCGCCGCTGATGGCGTCGGCGCTGGTGGCATTGACTGCGCCAGGCGCCACGCCGGTGAGCACCCGATTGCCTGCCGTGCCCGCTATGTTGATCAGACCTCCGCCGGTCGTCGCACCAATGTTGATGATGCGCGACACAGGATCTTGCGTGACGATGCCAATGCCGCCGGTCTCCATGTTTTGCTGCAAGGTGGTCAGTCCGCTGTCGAGCGAGCCGAGCGCGTCGCCAACCGTGGTTTGCGTGGCTCCTTGCACGTGATACGTGGGACCACTCACCGAACCATCGGCATTGATCTGCGCACCACCGCCGAGCGCCGCTGCCATGGGTTTGATCTGACCGACATTGACCCCGGACGTATCCGAGGTGCCCGCCGCGATACCCGTCAGCTCGCGGGCGCCGCCGGTGCCGGTGAAATCGACGCTGGCGCCGTCGACGTCCTTGGCGACCGTGAGATTGCGCGACACCTGATCCTGCTGGACAAGACCGATCTCGCCATTCGTGATCTGATTCGTGATGTTGCTCACGTCTGCCTCGATCGTGGTGGCGCGCGCATCCAGGTTGGCGATCTGCGTGGTGTTATTCGTGACGCGCTGATCGAGGTTCGCGATATTGCCGGTGTTGGCGGCAATATCAGCGGCGTTCTGCTCTACGGTCTGGTTGGTCGCGAACAGTTGCGACCCGTTCACGGCATCTGAACTGTTGGCAGCAAGCGCTCCGGCGAGCACATTGGTGATCCGCACCGGCGTGCCGGTGCTCCCCAACGTCACCGTGTCATGCGAAGTCGAGTCGTATTGAACCGAGTCGGCGCTCGCCGCGACGCCGGTTGTCACGGCTGCCGCGAGCGCCGAACCTATGTCGCTGTATGTATTTCCGCCAATGCTGTAGACGGGTGTCTTGAGCGTTCCGTCCGGATTGACTTTCGCGCCACCGCCCAGCGCTACCGCCGTGCTCGCCGTATTCGCATACAGTTGCGCACCGTTCACCGCCTGATCGCTGGCGGCATTGATCGCACCGGCGGCCACACCCGATACTGCACGGGCGCCGGCATTGCCCGCCATATTGACGCGCGCACCGTCAGTCGCCGCACCGACAAGCAAGTCATGAGACGTTGGATCCTGGGTCACCAAACCGACTGAGCCGGTGTTGATTTGCGTCTTTAACGACGAAAGACCCGTGTCGAGTGCGCTCAGCGCGCCGCCCACCGTGGTCTGGGTGCCGACCTGAACATGATAAATCGGGCCGGTTACTGAACCGTCCGCATTGACCGTGGCGCCGCCGCCGAGCGCGGAGACAACCGGACTGAGCTGGCTGAGATTGACGGCGGAACCCGCCGCGGTACCCGCCGCCACGCCGAGCAATTCGCGCGGGCCGGTGGTTCCGGTGAAGTCGACATGCTTGCCGTCCTTACCTTTTCCGACGGTGAGGTCATGCGAAACCGGGTCCTGCTGAACCAGACCAACCGCACCGTTGTTGATGTTAGTGGTTATGCCGGCAATGTCCGCGGTATTTTGTGCGACGACCTGATTGGTGCTGTAAAGCTGCGCGCCGGTGACAGCGTCGGAACTATAGGCGCTCAATGCGCCATCCGCGACGTTGGTGAGCTTGACGGGGATGCCCGCATTGCCGAGCGTCGCGATATCGTGCTTTCCGGTGTCGTACTGGAGCGCGTCGGCGCTGCCCGCCGCGCTGCTTTTCACAACGGCGGCCAAAGCTGCGCCAACATCGTTATAGGTCGTCCCGCCTATGGCGTAAGCCGGTGCGACGATCGAACCGTCAGGGTTGATCGCCGCAGCACCGCCAAGCGCCGCGCTCACGCCCCTGAGTTGGCCCACCGTCGCAGCATCCGAGTCGAATGTGCCGGCTGCCACGTTAATGATCTGGCGACGCAGCGCAGCGCTACCCACCGCCACCGAATTCACCCGATCGGCCACCGATCCGCTGCCGAGTGCTACGGAGCCTTGCGTGTTGACCTGAGCGTTCGCACCCAGCGCCAGCGCATTGGTTGCACCAGTGGCCGTGAAAGTGTTGGTTCCCATAGCGACGGAGCCGTCGCCGTTCGCCATACTGCTCGTTCCAAGCGACAAGCTGTTGGCGCCTTCAGCGTCAGCCATATAGCCGATCGAAACACCGTTGGTTGCGTCGAAGCCGCTCGATGCACCGGCTCCCACAACAGTAGCGTTCACCGCCAATGCCGCCGCCGCAGCGCCAATTGCGGTCGATCCGCGACTGCCGGCGGCGGCCTGAGCGCCGACCGCTGTTGCATTGACCCCTGTCGCTGCCGCGGTCGGCCCGACCGCCATTGCATTCATATCTGTTGAGGTATGCGTCGCCACGCCACCCGTGACATTCTCGCTCACCGCAATGTAATCGGTCACAGGAGCCGCCGCCGAGACCGCCGCGAGATTCATCGAACTCGCCTGAGCACTGCCCACCCGCTGCACCGCCGCAACCGGCGGATGACCAGCAAACGCGCTTGCGTTATCGATCGCCACCGCCAACTGTTCGGACGTGGCGGCGTCAATCGGCAACTTTGCCGGGTCGGCGGATAGCGCTGCCTGCATCACCTTCGCATTGATACAACCCTGCGCCTCTGCCTCGCACTCGGCCGCACTTGCCGGCAATGAAAACGCCAACGCACCCAACAATCCCGCGCTGGCGACGACCAGCGTTCCACATGTCGACGCGCTCTTCGCACCACGACTCTTCGCCACCTCGGATGCAGCGACGTAGGTGCGGGTCGTTCTGTTCCAAACAGTCTTATAAGTCTTGTTCAACATTCCTCCCAATTTTTCTATCGAATTCAGGCCCGAAATTCAGATTCAGGATTTTTCTTAAGAAATCCTAATCATCAAACCCAAACATCGAAAAACTTAAGAACACAGTGCGCTTCTCTCGATCGACAAGCGCGCCACCGCCAGTGTGCCGCCAACCGCCGCGATGGCCGGCATACATATGTAGGTCAAACGTCCAGAAATTTAAGCATGCGTCGCACGCTCATCTGGCAGACAGACACGACACACCCAGTTTGCCGTCAGCGTCCGAGGCGGTGAATACGACAACTCCTAAAAGCACTTTTTTAGCCTGGATAAGTACAAACGGCCTACCCCGCTTAAGACGAAAAGTGCCAAATGTCTTAAATCAACCGGGGTATTTTTAGGCGATGTTAAGACGCGCTCTTAACGCTTCTTAAATCTGGAGGGCAAACACTGAGTCCGCGGTGTGACGCCGTGCGTCACACGGGATCAAGCGGGAAAGTGAGCGAGCGGTTTGAGGCCGCTCACCGAGGTGGATCTACCGCGCTTCCCGGAGCATCGGGAAGCTAATCACGGAAATGCTCCGCGCGAATGCGTCCGCCGACGACTTCGCGCCTTAGATTTTCTCAAACAGCACGTCTTGCGCACCTTCCCACAGCACCTTGGTGCCGAGTTCGCGCAATTTCTCCCGGCCTTCGACGATGGTCAGGAAGTGATTGCCCGCGAGTTGGCCCATCTTGCTCGCGAAGCAGCACGAACCGTACGCGAGGATGATCTCGGTTTCGCTGTAACCGCCCGGATAGAACAGGATGTCGCCAACCGACGGATGGCTCGTGTGATTTTCGAAGCCGACTGCCGCGCCGTCGTTTTCCAGTTTGAAGTCGCCAAGCGGAACCCAGCAGCCCTCGCCGCTCCAGCGCACGTGGATGATCTTCTGACGGTACGGCAGAAGCTTCAGAAAGGCGGCCACCGTTTGCGGCGCGTCAGGATGAGTTTCGGCGGTAAACACATGGCCGCAGGAGGTGATTCGAAGTCGGGTCATTGTCAGGATCCGTGTGACAGGTTGAGTGAAAAGGTCGGTCAGACGATGGCTGGGGCGAGGCTGCAGGCGCAATATTCTGTCGGCCGGTGCAAGGCTTCGACAGATACACTTGCCGCCCAACTGGTCAGGCCAGTTGAACCAGTGGTGACGGCTGCCACGCAGAAAGCCCATCACCGTGTCCCGGCGACAAACCGCGAGGACTCGCCGCAATGCTCTGCAACCCAGCAAAGGCAACAGGTACTTCAGGCTGGTCTGCTCTATTCATAGTAGACAAGTGGGCGGGAAACCGGCCTGAACACCCTTCAGGCCCAAGCGTGCCAGCTCCATCTCCCGACCCGCCACGAAACTTCGTAGTTTGCAAGCGATGCAATGCGCAGCAAACTGCGAAAAGTGCATAACGTCCGTTCTGGCAATTCAACGGACGGCGAAGCTGGCGACGGAATCGGCATCACCGCGGAAATTACACGCGTCGCCGCGAAATCCTTGCCCTCGATACCCCTGCGACCACCTTGACATGCCGGGCCACACGCGGCCAGAAGTTCGCCGCGCCGCCTGGCAAAATAGCGTGTTGCAAACGGCGAAGACCCGCGCGCCAGCAGGTACCGGCGCGGCGCCCGGGCATCGCATGCTGGCGAGCCGCCCGCATCACCCAGCCGCGCAACCCGACTCTTAGCCGCGCAGCCGGTAGGCAAGCGGCGTCACACCGTAGCCACGCTTGAACTGCACGGAGAAATGACTGGCGTTCTCGAAACCAACTGCAAGCGCAATTTGCAGCACCGGCTGATCGGTGGCGCGCAGCAGCCTCGCCGCCTCCTCGAGCCGCAAACGCGTAACGAATTGATGAGGTGTTTCACCGGTCTCGCGGCGAAACACACGAGCAAAATGAAAACTACTTAACCCGGCCTGCGCGGCCAGCTCGCCAATGGCCAGATCGGCGGCAAGATTAGCGCGAATGTAATCGGTTACACGGCGGATGCGGCGCGGCACCAGCCGCTCGGGATGCGCCGGCAAGCCGGCCCCGGCCTGACGGCCGCGCGAGTAGTGTTGCAAAAGATGAGCGGCGAGCGCGTGGGCCAGCGCGTCGACATACAGCCGCGAGTCGGCAGGGTCGCCCGCGGCGCGGTGCAGCGCACCGAGCATCTCGGCGACCAGTGGATCGTGAAACTGCATCGCGTCGCCAAGCGTCAGCTCGCGTGAGCCGCCCAGTTCCATCTGGTCGGCAACGCTGTCGATCAGGCTGCGCTCCAGGTGCAAATGGACGGTCGACAGCGGTTCATCGCTGATCGAACGCCAGCGCCACGAGATCGGCACGGGCGGCACGAACCAGACGTCGCCCATGCGCAGCTCGGCGCTCTCCCAGCGGCCATTCACGTTGCGCTCGAGGTGTTCGGCGCCGCTGCCGAGCGTCATCAACGTGACGTCCTGCAGGCCAGGTGCTTCCAGCAGCTCCTGCTCGGCCGGCTCGAGATACGAGCGCAGCACCAGGTGCCGCCACGGGCGATCCACGCTCGACACCAGTTTCTGGCCCGCCATATAGCGGTCGTAGGCAAGCGTCGTTGTCAGCCTTGGAATTTTTGCCATCACGTCTCTTCCTGGGAGGTCCCTTATGTACATGTGCAAACCCTGTCACACCCCTGTCGCCGGTTAGAGGTCAGCGCAAGATCTCAAAAATGATAGCAAGGAACCGGCTACCGTAATATTTGGAAATAGTTAATCATCCAGGTTGTCGTCTTTCACGCGTTTCGAACGCTGGAGCTACCGTTTCATGGAACACGAATGCGATACGCTGCCGCATTGGCTGACCGGCTCGCCGCAAGGCGAAGCCAGCCACGTGTCGGCGGCTTACAACTCAGCGGTTACCGCAGAACCGGCTTACCCGGCCGGCACGCGGCAACCCGAGAATTCAGCCCACGCGGCTGAAGCATCCCGGGCATCCGCCCGCACCGCATCAGGCATCGCGCCCGCAGGTTTCCTCACACTCTTCACCGAGGAGGAGATCGGCACGCCCTCGCCCGCCGCGCGGCGGGCCGCACCGGTCATCAGTCCGCTGGTGCGATTTGGCAGCGCGCAGGACCGCATGGAGTTTGTGCGGCGGCGCATCAAGCAACTCGGCTTCGACTCGTTCAGCTATTCGGCCACGCGCACCAGCGCGCACCACAAGACGATGTTCGTGCTGACGAGCTACGAGTCGCAGGCATGGCTCACGCGCTATTTCCGCGAGCGTTATTTCGAGCTCGATCCTCGGGTCGCCCTGGCGTCGCCGACCGGCATGCCGTTCCTCTGGAACACGGCCGACATGCGCGCCGACCTGCCGCGTGCGCAGATGCGCAGCGAAAGGCTCGGCGGGCTGATCGACATGCTGGAGGCCACCGGCCGCAAAAGCGGGATTCTCACGCAGATGCCGCTGCCCGAGCCGGAGTTGAGCGCAAGCCTGTGCTTCAACTCGGAGATCGGCAACCCGCGCTGGATGACGGAGTCGATCGTGGCCGAAACGCTGATGTTCGCGCACACGATCCACGAATTCATCTGGATGCACGCGAAGAGCGTGATCGGGATCGCGCCCGCGGAGCAGCAGCGCGTCACGCTGAGCGAGTTGCAGCACGCGGTGTTGAAGGCGGTCGTGCAGGGGCAGCGCGACAAGGAAATTGCGTATTTCCTCGGGCTGTCGCCGCATAACGTCGACTATCACCTGCGGCGCTTGCGGCAGTTGTTCAACGTGCGCAATCGCGTGCAGTTGATCAACGTGGCGCAGGGGTATGTAACGTAAGGGAACAGGAAGGGACGCTACGGCTCGCGCGCTTATCGCGCCGGCCGTAGCGTTTGATCTTTAACACCGCATCCGCGCCGCCCGATGGGCGGCGTCCAATCTCAAACGCTGCGCATCGTGCGCAGGCAATCCGCCGCGAGTTGCTGGTAAAGCCGGGTGCCGGCCGATTTCGCCACGATCTCGTCATCGCTCAGCGCGCGCACCACCCGCCCCGGCACGCCGGCCACCAGCACACCTGCCGGCACCCGCCAATCCTTCTTGACGAACGCGCAGGCGGCCACGATGCTCGCCGTGCCGAGCACGACGCCGTCCATCACGACAGCGTGCATGCCGACCATCGTGTTCGGTTCCAGCGTCGCGCCGTGAATGATCGCGCTGTGTCCGACGTGACTGTCGACGCCGAGCCGGCAAGTATTCGCCACGCCGGTATGCAGCACACAACTGTCCTGCACGTTGCTGCCGCGCTCCACCACCACCGCGCCGAAATCGCCACGCAGGCTTGCATGCGGGCCGATGTAACAGCAGGCGGCCACCGTCACGTCGCCGATCAGCACCGCACTCGGATGAACGTACGCCGATGGATCGACGTGCGGCCGCTTGCCGTTGAACTCGTAGAGCGCCATCGTGCCGCCGTTGCGGTTCAGCCCGCGTCCGCAAGCACGTGATAGTCGTCCGCGCCCCAGTACGCGCGCATGCGCAGAATCTTGCCGGCGGCGTCGAAGTCCATCACGTCGGTCACGTCGATATGCGCGGGCCGGCCGTCCTGCCCCGTGATATGCACGCGAAAGCTGATCGACGCGCTATTGCCGTGCGAGCCGCGCGGCGGTGTCATCAGTTCGAGCCGGGCCCCCACCGAAGTCGCGTACGTGTAGAAAGTCTGGATCTCGCTCCTGCCCTCTTTCAAGGGCGTGCCGACCGGGTCTTCCACGCTCGCGTTATCGGCGAACAACGCGACGACGCGCGCGGCGTCGGCCGCATTGAAGGCCTCGATGTATTCGACGAGGCGGCCCTTCATGTATTCGCTGGTGTTCATCTGTGCTCCTAGCGCGCGGTATAGCCGCCGTCGATCACCAGCTCCGTGCCGGTCACATAGCGGCCGGCGGGCGACACCAGATACAGAATGCCTGCCGCGATATCCTGCGGGTCGCCGATCTTCGCGAGCGGTACGAGCGTCTTCATATGCGCGAAAATCTGCTCCGGGTCACCGAGCTTTTCGAACGCCTCTTCCAGCAGCGGCGTGCGGATAAAACCCGGGTGCACGGAATTTGCGCGGATGTTCTGCGCGGCGTACAGCATCGCTTCGGTCTTCGCCATGAGCCGCACGGCGCCCTTCGATGCGTGATACGCCGGCACGTCCGGCCCGCCAACCAGACCATACATCGAGGACAGGTTCACGACCGAACCGCCGCCCGCCGTCAGCATGTGCGGAATCGCGTACTTGGTGCAGAGGAACACGCCCGTCACGTTGACGTCGATGACTTTCTGCCATTGCTGCAGCGTCATTTCGTGCGTCGGCAGATTCGCACCTTCGATACCGGCGTTGTTCACCAGTGCGTCGAGCCTTCCGAAGCGCGTGGCGATTTCGCCGAACACGCGCTGCACGTTGTCTTCCTGCGTGACGTCCATCTTCCAGAACGCCGCGCGGCCGCCCGACTCGTTGATCTCGGCGACGAGGCGCTCGCCCGGCTCCGTCAGCACGTCGAGCACCGCGATCGCCGAACCGGCCGCCGCCAGGGTGCGGGCTGTCTGCGCGCCGATGCCGCGTGCGCCGCCGGTAATGGCGGTCACCTTGCCGCTCATGTCGAACAGTTGATGGGGAAATGTCATACCGTCTCCGTCATGTTGTAGTGTGAATTTGCGCGGCGCCCGGACCTGAGCGGGTTGTGCGGATTGTGCGGGGCACACCCCTCGAGCCGCTCACCCCGGTTGCGCCGCATCCGAAGCATGCCTCAAGCGGCGCGCCGCTCCGCGAGAAATTCCAGGCATTCGCGATTGAAATACCGCCGATGTTCGACCATCACCCAGTGCCCGCAGCGATTCATCAGAACAAAGCGTGCGTCGGCGCAGTGTTCGAGAAACCGCAGCGCGCCGCTGGCTGGATTGAAGCGGTCGTCCGTGCCCCAGAAACCCAGCACCGGACATTTGAGTTCGGCGAGACGCTCAGTCAGATTGGGCACGCGCATGGTCGACAGCACTTCGGGTGGCTGCTGCTCGCACACGCTTAGCCGTTCTTCGACCAGCGCATCCGTGACGAGGCTGCGATCGAACACCAGCAGTTCGAGCAATTGCCGCATCGTCAGGCGGTTCATCTGACGGTTCGTGAAGAGCGAGACCATCTTCTGGATGCCTTCCATCCTGAAGTAGGTCTCGCGTTCCTCGACACCGCCCGGCGCCATCATGATCAGGCTGTCGACGTCATCGGGATAGTCGAGCGCGTACTGCAACGCGATCGCACCGCCAAGCGAATTGCCGAGCAGGGTCGCCCGGCCGATGCCGTTCGCCGTGAGTTGCGCGCGCAACGCGCCGACGAAGAAATCGAGTGTGTAGTTCACGTCCGCGGGCTTTGACGACGCGCCATAGCCCGGCAGATCGACCACGATCGCCCGGTGACCAGCTGCCGCGAACTGCGGATAGTTGTGCTTGAAGTTGCTGAAGCCGCTCGCGCCAGGGCCGCTGCCGTGGATAAACACAACGGGTGCGCCGCTGCCGGCTTCGAAGTGATGCAACGTCAGGCCGCCGGGAACCTCCGTGAAAATTCCCGTGGGCGCCTGCAAAGCTTGCGTCGTGCCGCCGGACTTGCCATGCGTGCCGGCGAGCGTATTGGCGTGTTCGGATTCGGTGGGCGTTGCGTTCATGCGCGCTTGTCTCCGTTGTCGGCCGGAGTTAGTGCAAAGCACTTACTCCGGCCCCATGCAAGTTGGTTGTTGCGTCGCGCCGCGCTCTTTTGCGCGGCAGAGTGTATGAGGGTCGCCAGCGAACACATCATCCGGTCGAATCCGCAACGGAACATCGTCTTTTCAGACTACGAGGCAGCGCCGCATTTCTCCTACCATCGGGCACACATGAACAGACGGAGACAGCGGCAATGACAGGGTTCGATTTCAGCGGCAAGGTGGTGCTGGTGACAGGCGGCACCAAGGGGATCGGCGCGGCCATCGCGCAAGCGTTTCAGGCGGCGGGCGCCACGGTTTATGTGTGCGGACGCACGCCGCCTGAGAACACGGCTACGGGTTTTCCTGAGAACGCGCCGCGTTTCATCGCCGCGGACGTGCGCGACATCGACACCATCGACGCCATGCTCGCGCGGATCGAACGCGAAACCGGCCGGCTCGACGTGCTCGTCAACAACGCGGGCGGCGCGCCGTTCGCACTTGCCGCACAGGCTTCGCCGCGCTTTACCGAAGCCGTCATCCGCTTGAACCTGCTGGCGCCGCTGCACATCGCGCAACGCGCGAACGCGCTGATGCAACAGCAGCCGGAAGGCGGCGTTTTACTTTTTATCGGCAGCGTGAGCGGTTTGCGGGCCTCACCGGGAACAGCGGCCTATGGCGCGGCGAAAGCCGGCCTGCTGAATGCAGTGCGCTCGCTCGCGGTGGAATGGGCGCCCAAGGTTCGCGTGTGCGCGGTGAGCCCGAGTCTCGTCGAAACCGAAGCCGCCACCAGCGGTCACACGGGTTCCGCCGCGATGGACGGCGCAAACGCGCTCGACAGTATCACCGCAACGATTCCCGCTGGCCGGCTGGCAAAACCGGGCGACGTGGCCTCGGCGTGCCTGTTCCTCGCCTCGCCGCACGCCGCCTACGCATCGGGCAGCAATCTGATTCTCGAAGGCGGTGGCGAAGTGCCCGCCTTTCTCGCCGCCACCGACCTGCATAAAGCGTTCGCGGCCCACCCATAGACGCATTCACCGGCCCACGCCTCGCATCCCTGGGGCAAGCGACTAGTCCGTTTTGACGATTCTCGCGCCGCACGTGCCCCCTAACCTCTGATCACAACAAATTTCAGACGTGACCACAGAGGAGACAGGATGCAGATCAACGGAACACAAACGCGCGCACCGGTAATGCGCGCACTGTGCGCGGCATGCAGACTCGCCGTGCTGACAGCGGCGTCGGCGGCAACCATGACGACCTTCGCCACGCCTGCTTACGCGGGCGACACCATCAATCTCGGCACGGACACCACGCTCGACTACACCTTCACGCTCGGCTACGGCCTCGGGATGCGCACGCGCTCGCCGAGCGGCAATCTGCTCACGCCGGCGAACATCAACGGCGACGACGGCGACCGCAACTTCGCGAAGAACAAGCTGATCGAGAACCAGGTGAGCCTGCTCGGCGAGGTGAACCTCAAGCACGACGACTGGGGGGTCTTCGTGCGAGCCAACGTGTTCTACGATCAGGCCTACCAGCACCCGAACAGCAACAACGCGCCCTACACCGTCAACCATAGCGGCGCATACAACCAGTTCACCAGCGACGCGAGCTACTTTGCCGGTGGCTATCCGCAGTTGCTCGCGGCCTACGCGTACGACACCATCCATCTGGGCAACACGAGCCTGAACGTCAAGGTCGGCGATCAGGTTGTCGCGTGGGGCGAAAGCGTGTTCTTTCCGAACATCGCGGGCGCCCAGGGGCCGTCCAACGCCACCGCTTCGTATGTGGCCGGCGCCGAGGTCAAAGACATCCTGCTGCCCGTGCCGCAGATTTCGACGCAATGGCAACTCGCGCCGAACTTCAGCCTGCTCGGCTACTACCAGTTCGCCTTCGAACCTAACCAGCTCGTGCCGCCGGGCGCTTACTGGAGCTACTCGGATGTCGTCGGTCCCGGCGCGCAATACATCATCGGCCCCGGCGGCATCAAGATTCCGCGCGGCAACGACATCCGGCCAAACGGCGACGACCAGTGGGGCCTCGGCGCACGCTGGCGCGTCTTCGGCGACACCGAAATCGGTGCGTACTACCTGCATTACAACGACATGAACCCGAGTGTCGTGACGACGTATTTCCCCACGCTGCAATATCAGCAGAAGTACTTCGACCACATCAAGCTCAGCGGCCTGAGCTTCTCGACCGATCTGAACGGCGTGAACGTCGCGGGTGAAACATCGTACCGGCAAGGCGCCGCGGTGCTCGTGAACACCCCCACGGGTGCGCAGTCGACGCGCGGCGACGTATGGCAGTCGAATCTCTCGGCGATCTACTCGATCGGACCGACCTTCCTTGCCGCTTCGCAAACGCTGGTGGGCGAAATCTCCTATGTGCACGCCGGCAACATCACGCCGGTCATGGGGTCGACGACGCTCACCAACACGCGCAACTCCGCCGCCTTCGAGGTGGCATGGACGCTCAGCTACAAGAACGTCTTCAACGGCTGGGACGTCGACGTGCCGATCACCTACGCCGACGACTTCACCGGCCAATCCGCGCTAAGCGGCGCACTCGGTTCGCTGACTGGCGTGGGTGACCACCGCGTGACGGTCGGCGTGAACTTCACGCGCCTGAGCAACCTGAAACTCGGGATCGTCTACGCGAAATTCCTCGGCACGCCGGACCCGACCAATCGTCCGCTCGCCGATCGCGACTACGTGCTCGCCACCGCCACTTACTCGTTCTGATGCTGCGAAGCGCCCCGCACATCGCGTGCCTCGGGCGCTTTCCAGCAGGCAGCACCCTTTGAATCAGCCGTCTTTTTACTGCAAGAGGATTTGGTCATGAGTCGAATTTTCAATCCCGCATTGCGTGTCTGCGTGTTCGCGGCAGGCGCCGCGCTCGCCTTCACACTGGGCGCCCCGTCGTTTGCCAAAACCAGCCCGGAAGATCTCGCCAAACTCGAAGGCCCGCTCACGCCGATGGGCGCCGAGCGCGCGGGCAACGCCGACGGCACGATCCCCGCATGGAGCGGCAAATGGTTCGGCACGCCGCCGGGCGTCGACTACAAACCGGGTCAGCGCTTCCCCGATCCGTATGCGAACGAAAAGCCGCTCTTCGTGATCACCGCGCAGAACATGCAGCAGTACGAAGCACGCCTCACCGACGGCGAGAAGGCGCTGCTCAAGAAGTATCCCGACAGCTTCAAGATTCCGGTCTATCCGAGCCACCGCGATTTCAGCTATGGCGACGCCGTGTACAAGGACATTCGCCTGTACTCGCCCAGCACCACGATGACGAAAGACCAGAACGGCCTGAAGGACTTCCCGCCGGTCACGCCGTTCCCGGTGCCGAAAAACGGCGTCGAGGCAATGTGGAATCTGCGCTTCGCCTCCGCGGTCGAGGGCGAAACCGCGACCTACGACCAGGCCGTGGTCTACCCGGACGGCAATATTGCGTGGGGCAAGGTGCAGTACGCGATTTACGGGCCGCGCAGCGCGGAGCACTTCGATCCGAAGAACCCGCTGAACGCGAAGAGCTTCTTCCGCCAGACCACCATGCTGCCGCTCTCCGATCGCGGCACGATCATCACCGGCTATGAAATGTGGGACCAGGAAGGCTCCGACACCCGCCGCACATGGTCGTATAACCCCGGTACGCGGCGCGTGCGCCAGGCGCCGGAGTTCGGCTTCGATCAACCCGAAGGCCCGGGCGGCTTTCGCACCGTCGACGACGACCGGCTCTTCAACGGTTCGGGCGAGCGTTACGACTGGAAGATCATCGGCAAGCGCGAAGTGTATGTGCCGTACGACAACTACAAGCTGATGGACCCGTCGATCAAATACACCGATCTGCTGACCAAGGGGCATGAGAACACCCAATACATGCGCTTCGAACTGCATCGCGTGTGGGTATTGCAGGCCACGCTCAAGTCCGGCTATCGCCATCAATACGCGAAACGGGTGCTGTATCTCGACGAGGATACCTGGAACGCAGTTGCCGCCGATAACTACGACGCACGCGGCACGCTGTGGCGCACCAACCTCGCCCCCACGCTCTACGCGTTCGACGCCAAATCGTTCTACTCGACCGCCGTGTTCTATCACGACCTGATCTCCGGCGCCTATTACGCGGACCGTCTGTCGAATCAGGAACCGATGCCGGTGCTTACACGCGGCTCGCAACTGACCGAAGCGTACTTCTCCCCGGATGCGATTCGCGGCGCGGGCAATTGATTTCGTTGCGCCCCTCTTGAAACCACGGCCGGGGACGGATTCCGATCCAGCCCCGGCGCTTTTCCCTTTCTATTCGCGCTCGCGATGACTTCGACACTTCACACCACGCTCGGCGACGAGCTTTACCACGCATGGCGCGAGCGCGCGCCGATCGCACCGTTCTCGGCGCGCGCCGCGGGTTTGCCGCTCGCCGACGCCTACCGCGTGCAGCAGCACTTCGTCGCCCGTCGCATTGAAGCGGGCGAAACCATTGTCGGCAAGAAGATCGGCGTGACAAGCCAGGCCGTGCAGGACATGCTCGACGTGCGCCAGCCGGATTTCGGCGTGCTGCTCTCCGGCATGCACTACGTCGCCGGCGAGGACATCCCGATCGACAAGCTGATCGCGCCGCGTGCAGAAGGCGAAATTGCCTTCTATCTGAAGGACGATCTGCGCGGCCCGGGCATCACGCGAGAGGCCGTGCTTGCAGCAACCGAAGCGGTCGGCGCGTGCTTCGAGATCGTCGATTCCCGCATCCGCGATTGGGCGATTCGCATCGGCGACACGGTGGCCGACAACGCGTCCTGCGGCGTCTACGTGCTCGGCGACGAACGCGTCGCGCCACACACGCTCGATCTCGCCGCCTGCCGCATGACGCTCGACAAGAACGGCACGCTGGCCGCAGAAGGCGTCGGCGCCGCCGCGCTGGGCCATCCGGCCGACGCCGTTGCATGGCTCGCGAACACGCTGGGCGAACTCGGTGTGCCGTTGCTCGCGGGAGAAGTCGTGCTGTCGGGTTCGCTGGCGGCCTTGATTCCCGTCACGCGCGGCGACCAGTTGCACATGCGGATTGAAGGCATCGGCAGTTGTTCCGTGCGCTTCATCTGACCGTTTGACTGTCTTTTCCTTGAGGATGCACTGATGAGCAAGATTAAATGCGCGCTGATCGGGCCCGGCAATATCGGCACCGATCTGCTGTACAAACTGCGCCGCAGCGCGGTGCTCGAACCCGTGTGGATGGTGGGCGTCGACCCCGGCTCCGACGGCCTCGCGCGCGCCCGCGAAATGGGGCTCAAAACAACCGCCGACGGCATTGACGGCCTGCTGCCGCATCTCGCCGCCGACGATATCCGCATCGCCTTCGACGCGACTTCCGCGTACGTGCACCGCGAGCATTCCGACAAGCTGACCGCGCGCGGCGTGCGCGTGATCGACCTGACGCCCGCCGCGATCGGCCCGTTCTGCGTGCCGCCGGTCAACCTTGCTGCGCAGATCGACCAGCAGGCCATGAACGTCAATATGGTCACCTGCGGCGGACAGGCGACGATTCCGATGGTGTATGCAGTTTCACGCGTACAGCGCGTGGCGTACGGCGAGATCGTCGCAACCGTATCGTCGCGTTCGGTCGGACCTGGCACGCGCAAGAACATCGACGAGTTCACCCGCACCACAACGCTTGCCATCGAGCAGATTGGCGGGGCTGCGGCAGGCAAGGCCATCATCGTGATCAATCCGGCCGAGCCGCCGCTCATCATGCGCGACACGATCCATTGCCTGACCGAAACCGATCCGGACATCGAAGCAATCACGGCATCCGTGCACGCCATGATCGAGGAGGTGCGCCAGTACGTGCCCGGCTATACGTTGAAAAACGGCCCGGTGTTCGACGGCCGCCGCGTGTCCGTGTTCATGGAGGTCGAAGGTCTCGGCGACTATCTGCCGAAGTACGCGGGCAACCTCGACATCATGACCGCCGCTGCCGCGCGTACCGCCGAAGTCTTTGCCCAACAGATGCTTGCCGCATCCCCTGCCACCGCGTAAGGAGTCCCCATGTCTTTAGCAGGAACCCGCATCACCGTCCACGACATGACGTTGCGCGACGGCATGCACCCCAAGCGTCACCAGATTTCGCTCGATCAGATGCGCTCCATCGCGCGTGGCCTCGACGCTGCCGGTGTGCCGCTCATTGAAGTCACGCACGGCGACGGCCTGGGTGGCGCATCGGTCAACTACGGTTTTCCGGCGCAGACCGACGAGGCGTATCTGAGCGCCGTAATCGCCGAACTGAAACAGGCCAGGGTGTCTGCGCTGTTGATACCGGGCATCGGCACGGTTGACCATTTGCGCATGGCGCACGGGCTTGGCGTGCACACGATTCGTGTGGCGACGCATTGCACGGAAGCGGACGTGTCCGAGCAGCACATCGGGCTTGCCCGCAAGCTGGAGATGGACACGGTGGGCTTTCTGATGATGGCGCATATGTCGCCGCCGGAGCAGCTCGCGAGCCAGGCGAAGCTGATGGAGTCGTATGGAGCGAATTGCATCTATATCACCGACTCGGCGGGCTATATGTTGCCTGACGATGTGACTGCACGGATTGCTCTTGTTCGCGCCGCGTTGAAACCTGAGACGGAACTGGGGTTTCACGGGCATCACAATCTTGCGATGGGCGTTGCCAATTCGATTGCGGCTATTGCTGCCGGGGCCAATCGCATTGACGCGGCCGCGGCGGGGCTTGGGGCGGGTGCCGGCAATACGCCGATGGAGGTTTTTATCGCCGTGTGCGAGCGGATGGGGATTGAGACTGGCGTTGACGTGTTTGGGATTTCGGATGTCGCCGAGGATCTGGTGGTGCCGATTATGGATGCGCCGATCCGGATTGATCGCGATGCGTTGACGCTTGGGTATGCGGGGGTTTATTCGTCGTTTTTGCTGTTTGCCAAGCGGGCTGAAGCGAAGTATCGGGTTCCGGCGCGGGATATTCTTGTCGAAATGGGGAGGAGGCGCCTGGTCGGCGGGCAGGAGGACATGATTGAAGATACGGCGTTGACGTTGGCCCGCGAGCGGGGGGTGTTGGTGTTGTAGTGTTGCCCCTGTGCGGGGCGGCACTTTTTTTTGGCCTTTCCTTGTTCTGATTTCTTTGGCCTTTCCTTGAGCTGGCTTTTTGGCCTTTCCTTGGTTTCTTATTGGTCTGGTTTGGCTGTGCGCTTACGGCGTTGGCCTTTCCTTGAATTGTTATTGGTTTATTAGTGTTGCCCCTGTGCGGGGCGGCACTTACTTTCTTTGCCGCCGCAAAGAAAGATAAGCAAAGAAAGCGGCTCACACCGCCAGCTCATAAGTGGGTCCCCCGCACAGCCACGGTAGTGGTGCATCTGGAATCTGTGTTCTCGCACACTCCGCGTTAGCGACACAGCGCTCATTCGCTCCCACTCCGCACTGCGTGCGTCGCGGATGGGTCTGCCAGGGAAACCCGAGGCTTCGTTTCGCGTGGCCGGGGCCATTGGCTTGGTTTCGTTTCACGCAGCGGGGGCCATCGGCTTCGCCTCGGCGAAAGACCAACCGGCTCTGCGCGTTGGAAGCGTGGTCGACGCTAAACATAGCTAACGATACGCAGGTGCTGCAGGGTGCCAGCGCCACGCCGCTTTGCGAAGTACTCGAGTACGACACACCGCTCGTGAAACGAGCGGGTCTCAGGTACGACATGCCGCATTAGTAAGTACCGCTGAGGTGCAAACGACAAGCGGTTTAGTGAACTACCGCGTCGGCGCGCGCAGCGCCGCCGGAAGAATGACGCCCTTGTCACGAGCGCCGAATGTGCGAGAGCACGGATTCCAGATGCACCACTACCGCAACTGTGCGGGGGACCCACTTATAAGCTGGCGGGGTGAGCCGCTTTCTTTGCTTATCTTTCTTTGCGGCGGCAAAGAAAGTAAGTGCCGCCCCGCACAGGGGCAACACTAATAGACCACTAACACAACAAGGAAAGGCCAACGCCATAAAACCACAACCAAAGCGCCGCGCAGGCAAAAAAAACAAACCTTTATTCCTCAAACACATGCCGCAAAGCCGGCGGCTCCCCCCCATCCCGCACCTTGATCTCCACCACCTTTCTCGCCGTGCTCGAAGGCCGCACATCCGCTGCATCGAGATAAAACTGCGAGTACCAGTCCCGCATCTGATACAACGGCCCATCGCCCTCGCACAACAACGGATTGTCGATCCGCGTCTTCGTGTCCCAGATCGCCACATCCTCATAGAACGCGGCCTGCGCCTGCTTCGAGTAAGCCCGTGCAATCTCCATGTTCTGTTCGTCCGATAAACCCGGCACCTTCTTCACCATCACCCCATAACGCAGCTCGAAGCTGTTCATGTCAATCGGCACATGGCAATTCAGCAGAATCGAGTGAATCGGATGACCACCGCTTTGTCCCGTCATTTCCGTGATGTGGTACGCCGGGCCAAAGTATGTGGATAGCGCAACCAGCTCGTCGTCGCCCAGACGTTCGCTGCGGCCAACCAGCAGTTGCGTCGCTTTATGTCCTTCGAAAAGATTCGCGAAGTAGTCGACCGGTGCGCCATGCACCGTGGCAAAGTGCGCCATGTCGGAAATGTTGTCGACCAGCTCGCGGCAGTTGGTGCCGATCGTCATCAGGTCGACGACCCAATCGGACCACTCGTCGGAGAAACATGCGTCAATGCGCGGAATCGCGACGTCTTCGCCCGGCGGATTGCCTTCCGGATCGTGCCAGATGAACAGTAACCGGTTCTGCTCGCAAGTCTGCCACGTGCCGATCTTTGCCTTCGGCGGAATCCGCTTGCAGTAGGGAATCGACTGGCAGTTGCCCTCGCCGTCCCACTGCCAGCCGTGAAACGGACACACCAGCGTGTCACCGTCCACACGGCCAGTGCTCAGATCGCCGCCCATGTGCGGACAAAAACCGTCCACCACGTTCACCCGACCCTGCGAATCCATAAACGCGGCAAGACGCTGGCCGAAAATGTTCAGCGTGTGCGGCTTGCCGTCCTTGTATTCGCTGGCAAGTCCAAGGCAATGCCAGCCGCGCGCATATCGCTGCACCAACGGCTGTGCTTCAATTCTGTAGGGACGTGCGGACATCTCTTATCTCCTCCAATGGAAAAGACGGCGCTTCTGAATAGCCGCCGTCATCGGTGCTTCTGCGCAGCGGGCGCAGACCTTCATGCTCACGCTCGACGATAAGCGCGACGCACTCCGCCTTCATCGTCCCGACGGACTAGGGACTTCAGCTACTTCAGCGGCGCCATTCGCGCCCGTCGGTGTCCGCCGTTGTCCGTAGCTATCCGCTAGCGCGCCGGATTGCCATGCTCGAGCGCAGCCGGCTCGACTTCGCCGGAAGCCGATGCCGCACCACGCACGGGGGCATCCGTTGCATTCGGCATGTTCGATTCCTTCGCCACGGCCGCGCCCGTCGCGCCAGCCCTCGCACCTGCTCGCCGCTCGGCCCGCTCCACCCCAAGCCATGCCGCAAGCGCCGGCAGCAGAAACACCGCGCCGAACAGATTGACGAGGAACATGAAGGCAAGCAGCACGCCCATGTCCACCTGGAACTTGAGCGCGGAAAACGCCCACGTCCCCACGCCGATGAACATGGTCACCGCAGTAAACAGGGCCGCGGTGCCGCGTTGACGCATCGCAGCCGCGAACGCCTCGGGCAAGGTGGCGCCGCCGCGTACCTCATGCTGCAAGCGTTCGTACAGGTAGATGCCGTAGTCGACACCCACGCCAACACCCAGCGTAATCACCGGCAAGGTGGCAACCTTCAAACCGATGCCGAGCCACGCCATTACCGCGTTGCACAAGATCGACACCACCGTCAGCGGCACGACGATGCACAACACCGCACGCCACGAGCGGAACGTCACGAAGCACAACAACGCGATCGCACCAAAAATCGACAGCAGCATCGCCACTTCGGCGTCGCCCACCGCTTCGTTGGTCGCGGCCATCACACCCACGTTGCCGCCCGCGAGCCGGAACGCAATGTTCGGTGTGTGATCTTCAGCGGCCAGCCGTTTGATTTCGTCGACGATGTGCGCGATCGTCTTGCCCTCGTGGTCCGTGGTGTAGATCAGCACCTGAATCGCCTGGCAGTTCTCAGTGTTCATGCCGTTATCCGGATCGAACGCACTCGCACCTTGCGTGAGACCGTCGCTCGAACGCGGCAGTGCGCCCCAGCGCGGATTGCCCTCGTTGAAAGCGGCAATCGATATCTTCGCGAGCGAAGGCACGCTCACCACCGACTGCACACCCGCCACGCCGCGCATCGCCATCTCGAAGCGCTCGATCGCGCTCATCACCGGGTAATGCAGGCAGGCGTCGTCGTAACCCGTCGTCTCGACAATCACCGCGAGCGCATCCACGCCGATGTTGTACTGGCTCGTGATACGCGCGTTATCGAGGTTGTAGCGCGACGTGGCGCGCAACTCCGGCGCTCCGGCGCCGATATCGCCAATCTGCAGATTGCGCGACTCCCGCGCGCCGAACGCGAGCAACAGCAAGGCGATCACGAACACGCCGAGCGCCGGCGCGGGCCGGGCGAAGATCGCGAAGCGCTTCCACAGCCGGCTGCCGCCTTGCACCGCGCGGCTTTGCGCGCGCGCCAGGGTACCCGCTTCCAGTCGCGTGTACGACAACAGGATCGGCAGAAACACCTTGTTGGTGACAATCATCAGCAGCACACCAAGGCATGCCGTGACACCCAGCTCGCGCACAATCTCAATCTGGATGCGCATGATCACCATGAAACCGAGCGCATTCGTCAGCAGTGCAACGGTACCCGGCACAAACAGTTTGCGAAACGCGTCGCGTGCCGCATCGGCCGGGGACATGCCGGCGACCAGCGCCTGCTTCCACGCATTGGTCATCTGCACCGCATGCGAGACGCCGATCGAAAAGATCAGGAACGGCACGAGAATCGACATCGGATCGATACCGAGACCCAGCACCGGCAACGCGCCGAGCAGCCACACCACCGGCAGCAGCGCAACGAACAACGCCAGCACCGTGGTCTTCGCCGAGCGCGTGTACGCAAACAGCAACGCAGCGGTAATCAGGAACGCGAGCGCGAAAAACCCGATCACGCCACTGATTCCCTGCTCCACGTCCCCCACGAGTTTCGCAAAGCCGATGATGTCGACCTCGACATCCTGGTTCGAATAGCGCGCGCGAATCTGTTCAAGTTGGCGCGCCACCGCGCTGTAATCCAGATGCTTGCCGGTAACCGGATCGGTCTCGCGCAACTCCGCGCGGATCAGCGCGGAATGCAGGTCGTTGCCGACCAGCCGGCCGATTTGTCCGGAACGCGCCACGTTGCGGCGTACTTTCGCAAGGTCGTCGGGATTGCTGCTGCTGAACTGACCGGGCACGACCACGTCGCCACGAAAACCCGCCTCGGTGACCTCCGTATAGCGCACGTTCGGCGTGAACAGCGAGAACACGCGCGAGCGATTCACGCCCGGAATGAAGAACACGTCATCGGTTGCGTGACGCAGAGCGTCCATGAACGCCGGGTTGTAGATGTCGCCGTGGCCCTTCCAGCGCAGACTCACGAGGATCGTGTTCGCGCCCGGAAAGGCGCTCGCATAGCGGTTGAACACCTGCATATACGGATGCTGCATCGGGATCATCTTGTTGAACCCGGGATCGAGCCGCAGACGCGTGGCGGAACAGCCCAGTGCGACGGTCAGTGCGAGACACAGCGTCAGCAGGATGCGCCTGTGCCGCATGATGGCGTCGGCGCAACGTTCGACAAAACGTGAAAGACGGGACGGAGAAGGACGGGACGATGCGTTCATGATGCGTCTCACGGCAAGGCAACTGGGAGCGCGGCGGGCGTGGCGATTTAGTGGCCGGCGGGCGCGCTATGGAATTTCGGAGAACGAAGCCGCGAACTCAGGACGGTGACGCGCGCGGAGCTGCAGGCGCTGGACTCATCGTTGGCGAAACCGGCAGCAACGCCACGCCCGCCTCGCCGCCCAAGGCAAGCTCACCATGCCCGGCGTCGACCACGGCAGCGAGGCTCTGCACGCCGCCGACTTTGCGTACCGTGAAGCTCTGCCCGTTATCGCGCGAGATGACGATTGCGCCGCCCTGGCCGACCAGCACGAGTTCGCCGTCAGCCAGTTGAACCGCGCCGAAGTACGAGGTGCCGACACGACTATCGATATGGGTCCACGTGTCGCCTTGGTCAGTGCTGCGCAGCACGTTGCCGCGCATGCCGTACGCGAGCCAGTCGCCGTTTTCCAGCTTCAGCACGCCGAATAGCGAACCCTGATAAGGTACGGGCCGCTTCTCCCACGTCGCGCCGTTATCCGTCGAACGCAGCAGCGTGCCGGTTTCGCCGGCGATCATCAAACGGCCGCTTGCGTCGCCTGCAATCGCGTTCAGGTGGCGATCGTCGGCGGGCGTTTTCTGTTGAGTCCAGGTGGCGCCCGCGTCGTGCGAGACGAATAGCTGTCCGAAGCTGCCGCTGGCGAATACCAGTCCGCTCGCGTTGCCCCACACGGACAGCAGCGGGTCCGAATGCTTGCGATCGAAACGCACCTCGCTCCAGTGCGCGCCGCCATCCACGGTGCGCACGATCCAGCCGTCATGTCCCACTGCGATGCCGATGCGCGGCGAGATGAAGAACACCTGGGTGAGCGTGGACGCTTCGTCGGAGACCATCGCCGCCTGGCGCCAGGATGCGCCTGCATCGTCGCTCAGGAGAATGACGCCGCGCTCGCCCACCGCGACGAGGCGCGCGCCCGCTTTGGCGAGTCCGTTGATCTGCAGGCGGTCGGCCTGAATGGTGGTTGCCGCGAAAGCCGGCAACGGGCGAGGCGAAAACGCAAACAGCGCCGCGCCCAGCACCGCCGCGGAGAGCAGCAAACCTGGTAGTGTCGATTTCATTTTTGTCTCCTGTCGGCCCGAGTTGGCGCTTTAGCTGTCGACCCGAGTTAGCGCTTTAGCGCTTACTCGGGTCCCATGCAAAGCTCTTACTCGGGCCCCATGCAAGGCTGTCGGCTGGAGTTAGCGCTTTAGCGCTCTACTCCAGCCCCATGCAAAGCTCCGAGTGCGGTCTACGCCGCTGTTTCGAAGAGTGCGGCAGCGCCCATGCCGCCACCAACGCACATCGTCACGACGACAAAGCGCACACCGCGCCGCCGCGCTTCGAGCAGACCGTGCATCGTCATACGGGTGCCCGACATCCCGAACGGATGGCCGACCGAGATCGCACCGCCATTCACGTTCAGACGATCGGAAGGAATATGCAATTGATCGCGGCAATAAATCACCTGGCACGCGAACGCCTCATTCATCTCCCACAGGCCGATGTCGTTCACCGTCAGCCGATGACGCGCCAGCAGTTTCGGCACCGCGAGCGCCGGGCCAATGCCCATTTCGTCGGCTTCGCAGCCCGCCACCGCCATGCCACGGTAAATGCCGAGCGGCTTCAAACCGCGCTGCTGCGCCTGCGCTGCGCTCATCACGACCACCGCCGCCGCGCCGTCGGACAATTGCGACGCATTGCCCGCGGTGATGAACTCGCCCTGCGCCACCGCTTCGCCGCCGCTCCAGACCGGCTTGAGCGCCGCCAGACTGGCCGCGCTGGTGTCGGCGCGATTGCATTCGTCACGGGTGGCGCGCACGCTTTCGCTGCCGGCCGGTTTGCCCTCCTTGTCGAACAACGCGCGCTGCGCGTCGAACGGCACGATCTCTTCGTCGAAGCGGCCCGCTGCCTGAGCCGCGGCCGTGCGCTGCTGACTGGTCAACGCGTACTCGTCCTGCGCCTCGCGTGAAATCCCGTAGCGCCGCGAGACGATTTCCGCCGTTTCGATCATCGCCATATACGCGGCCGGCTGATGCGCGAGCACCGCTTCGGAGCGTGCCCGGTACGCGTTCTTGTGCTTGTTCTGCGTCAGCGTGATCGACTCCACACCGCCCGCCACCACAATTCGCGCGTCGCCGCACAAGATGTTTTGCGCAGCTGTCGCAATTGTCATCAGGCCGGACGAGCACATCCGGTCCATCGCCATGCCCGGCACCGAGGCCGGCAATCCCGCCGCGGCCGCCGAAAGCCGGCCGATATTGTAGCCTTGCGTTCCTTGCTGGGCGGCACAGCCCATCAGCACGTCGTCGATATCGGAGGGGTCGAGCTGCGCGCGCTCGAGCGCGGCACGCACCACGTGGCCGCCAAGCGCGGGCGCTTCGGTGTCGTTGAACACACCGCGAAATGCCTTGCCGATCGGTGTGCGCGCAACCGAGACGATGACCGCTTCGTTCATGAGATTCCCTTTACTGGTTTCTACAGGTAGTAGCGGCTGATGGTGTCCGCCACGCAACCGGGTTTTGACTCGCCGTCGATTTCCACGCTCACGCGAATCCAGGCCTGCACGCCGCCTTCAATCGCTTCCGCACGCAGCAACTGGCCGACCCCGCGAGTGCGCGCGCCGGCTCGCACCGGTGCGGGAAAGCGGATCTTGTCGCAGCCGTAATTGACGCCGAGCCGCGCGCCGTCGACACGCACGATCTGCGGCAGAAAATAATTGACAAGCGAGAGCGTGAGAAAACCGTGCGCAATGCAGCCGCCAAACGGACCATGGCGAGCGCGTTCGGCGTCGACGTGAATCCACTGATGATCGAGCGTCGCGTCGGCGAACAAGTCGATGCGCGGTTGATCGATCGCAAGCCACGCGCTCGCACCGAGCATTTCGCCCACCGCGGCTGTCAGCGCTTCGGGATGGGCAAATACGCGAGCGGGCTGGCTGTGGCCGCCCATGTCGTCCACGTTGCCATCTCCGCGCGTGCCGCCGATGCCGCCGGCTTCAGTCATCACGCTGTCCATCACGCGTGCTGACTGCTGACCGACAGCACTTCGCCGGTCATATACGACGCGTAGTCGCTTGCCAGAAAAACCATCACGTTCGCCACCTCCCACACTTCGGCGGCGCGTCCGAATGCTTCACGCGACGCCAGTTGATCGAGCAGATCGGCCGAAGCCGACTTCTTCAGAAAATCGTGCAGTGCAATACTCGGCGCCACTGCGTTGATGCGCACACCGAACGGTGCGGCCTCGAGTGCCGCGCAGCGCGTGAGCGCCATCACGCCGGCCTTCGCCGCCGCGTAATGCGCCTGCTCCGCCTGCGCCCGCCAGCCGAGCACCGACGCGTTATTCACGATCACGCCGCGGCCGCGCTGTTGCATATGCGGCAAGATCGCCCGCGTCATGCGGAAGGTGCCGGTAAGGCTAATGTCGATCACCCGCGACCATTCGGCATCGTCCATTTCGACGATGCGACGCGCGCCGCCGAGCCCCGCGTTGTTGATCAGCACGTCGACGCCTTGCATCCTGTCTTCGGCGTCCGCCACCAGCGCGCGTACGTCGTCTTCCACCGAGACGTTGCACAGACGGCCGTAGATCTTTTGTAAGCCCGTTTCCGCACGCAAGGTCTCGACTGCTTGCGCGAGGCGCCGCTCGTGGATGTCGGAGATGAAAAGCGCGCGGCAGCCTTCTTCGGCACAGCGTTTGGCGGCGGCAAAGCCGATGCCCACACCGGCAGCCGCCGTAATCAGCACGGATTTACCGGCCAGCAGTTGATGGCCCGGCACATAGGCAGGCGCGGTGCGCACCGTTTGGGATTCGTTCATAGCGTTCCTCGGGGTTCTCTTGGCATACCGAGCCCGCGCTCGGCCATGATGTTCAATTGGATTTCGTTGGTGCCCGCGTAGATCGTGTCGGCGCGCGAGAAAAGGAACACGCCTTGCAGGCGGGTGCGCTTTGCGTTGGCGCTATCGATCAGATTGGCGTCGAGGCCCAGCACATCCATCGCCAGTTGGCCGAGCTCGCGATGCCAGTTCGACCAGTAGTACTTGTAGATCAGCGCTTCACGGCTCAATGCACCACCGTCGTTCTCACCGGCATCGGCGCCCGCCAGCATGCGCAGCGCGTTGTAACGCATCACGCGCAAACCGGCCCACGCCCGCGCGATCCGTTGACGAACCAGCGGATCGTTCGCGACTCCCGCCTCATGCGCCGCGTCAATCACCCAATCGAGTTCGCGAATGAACTGCATCTGCTGGCCCAGCGTGGACATGCCGCGCTCGAATCCGAGCAGCGTCATCGCAATGCGCCAGCCGTCACCCGGTGCGCCAACCAGATCGTCAGCGGAGGCGAGCGCGCCGTCGAAGAACACTTCGTTGAATTCCGCGCCGCCGTTCAACTGCCTGATCGGGCGAATCTCGATACCGGGCTGGTCGAGCGGCATCAACAGGAATGAGAGTCCGCGATTGCCGCGCGACTCCGCGTCGGTGCGCGCGATCACGAAGATCCAGTCGGAATCGTGCGCGAGCGAGGTCCAGACTTTCTGGCCATGCACGCGCCAATTGCCGTTTTCGTCGCGCACCGCACGTGTGCGCACGTTCGCGAGATCCGATCCCGCGCCCGGTTCCGAATAGCCCTGGCACCAGAACTGCGTGCCGTTCAGGATGCCGGGCAGGAAGCGCTTGCGTTGGTCTTCGGTACCACAGGCGATCAATGTCGGTCCGAGCAATCCCTCGCCGATATGGCCCATGCGCCCTGGACCTCCGGCGCGCGCGTATTCCTCGTGAAAGATCACCTGTTCGGCGACGGACATCCCACGGCCGCCCTGTTCTTTCGACCAACCCAGGCCGGTCCAGCCGCCGCTCGCCAGTTCGCGCTCCCACTTCTTGCGCAGCGCCGGATAGGCCTCTTCGTCGCCGGGGCCGCCGCGGTATTGCAGACAGGCGAACTCGCCGTTCAGATGCGTACGCATCCAGTCGGCGACTTCCGCACGCAGGCGCTGTTGTTGCGTTTCGTTGTTCATCAGAGAACCCCCGCGAGGACGGCTTGCGCGTGGTCGGTATGTGCCGGTGGCAGCGGCAACGCGGCGCCCGATACCTCGCTCCGATCGATCACCTGCTCCGCGATAAGCGACAGCATCTGCGCGGTGGTGCCGAATTGCGCGCTGCAAGCCTGTGCGCGCTTGAAATACAGTTGTGGGTCGTATTCCCATGTGAAACCGACGCCGCCGTGCAACTGGATCGCTTCCTGGGCGCAGAAGCGGAAGGCGTCGTTGGCGGTGGCTTTGGCTGTGGCGATATCCGCCAGCACGTCCGGCGCTAACGAAACGCCAGCCTGGTCGCGCTGTTCACTGTGTGCCCGATCCCACGCCTGGGCCGCACCGAGCACGGCCGACTGCGCCGCTTCGATCTCGACCATCATCTGCGCACATCGATGTTTGACCGCCTGAAACGACGCAATCGCACGGCCGAACTGCACACGCTCCGCGGTATAGGTCAGGGTGAGGTCAAGACACTGCTGCGCGCCGCCGAGTTGTTCGGCGGCCAGCGCCAATGCTGCGAACCATGCGGTATCGGAAAGCGCGCGTTGCACCTCGCTGCCGCATACCATCATGGCGTCACGCGGCACGTCGACCGCATTCAGTTCGATACGTGTCAACGGACGCGTCGCATCCAGCGTGACAAGCGGCGTGCGGGTGAGGCCAACACGATCAGCCTGGGTCAGTTCGAACAATCCAGTGGTCTGTGCTTCGTTCGCGATCAAGGCGGGCACCAGCAACAGATCGGCGCTCGCGCCATCAACAACCTGGGCCAACGTCCCGGACAAACGGTAACCGTGAGCCGTCTCTTCCGCGTAGACGGTCACCGTACGTGCGTCAAAGCCGGGCACGGCATATGCCGAAGCCCTGCGCCCATCGAAACCACCCGCCGCATCCAACGCCAGCGTCGCGCTCACCTCGCCGCTCGCGATCCGCGAGAGCCACGCGCGAGCCGCCGCGGATTCGCACCGCGCGAGCGCCGTGGCCGCCAGACACACCGTGCCGAAGTAAGGCACGCAAGCAAGGCGCCGCCCCATCTGTTCCATCAGCAGCACCAGTTCCATCGCACCCAGGCCCGCACCGCCGGCCGCCTCCGGCACGGTCAGCGCGCACCAGCCGAGTTCGCGCGCGACTGTGCGCCACAACGCATCGTCGCGACCCGAGTTGTGTTCGATCGCGTGCCGCACCGCCGCCGATGCACTGCGCTCGGCCAGCACCTCGGCGGCCGAATCGCGAATCATGATCTGTTCTTCGGAGAAAGCGAGGTTCATCGCGTCAGCTTCCGTAGACCTGCTGCGCCGGCTCGCGTTCGGCAACCAGCGCCGCGACCGCCCCACCCAGCGCCGTGACCTGCCAGCGTGCGCCGATATCGATGCGCGGCCCCGTACGCCAGCCTTCGGCCACTGCGATCATGCCGCCCGCCGCTTCGAACACCTGACCGGTCACGTCACGCGATTCAGCGCTGCCGAGCCAGACCACCAGCGGCGCAACATTGGCCGGATCGAAGTAATCGAATCCATTGGCGGGTTTTTTCATCATCTCGGCGAACACGCCTTCGGTCATCGAAGTGCGCGCCGCCGGCGCCAACGCGTTCACCCGTACGCCGTAGCGTTGCAATTCCGCAGCCTGCATCAGCGTCAAGGCGGCGATGGCCGCTTTGGCCGCACCATAGTTCGCCTGGCCGATCGACCCTTGCAGTCCCGCCCCCGAACTCGTGTTGACGATGCGCGCATCCACCTCGCGCCCCGCCTTCGACGCGTCGCGCCACTCGCGTGCCAGCAGTTGCGAAAGGCAGAAGTGCCCGCGCAGATGCACCCGCATCACGTCGTCCCAATCGGTCTCGGTCATGCTGGTGAACATCCGGTCACGGCAAATGCCCGCGTTGTTCACCAGCACATGAATCTCGCCGAAAGCTTCGTGCGTGGCGTCGATAATGCGTTGCGCCGTCTCGACACGCGTGATGTCGTCAGCGTTGGCCAGCGCCCGGCCACCGGCTCGCACGATCTCGTCGCAGACGATTTGTGCGGCCTCCTGACGAATATCGTTGACCACGACCGCCGCACCCTCGGCGGCAAACGCCAGCGCGTATTCGCGGCCCAACCCTCCCCCCGCGCCGGTAATGATCACGGTGCGTTCGTTGCAGATTCCCATGCTTGATCCTCGTAGACAGTGATGCGCCTGGTTGCGCTTACGGTTACGCTTACAGGCGCTCGATGATCGTGACGTTGGCAAGGCCGCCGCCCTCGCACATCGTTTGCAATCCGTAACGCCCTTGCGTGCGTTCAAGCTCGTGCAGCAGACTCGTCATCAGCCGCGCGCCGGTGGCGCCGAGTGGGTGGCCAAGCGCGATCGCGCCGCCGTTCGGGTTGGTCTTCTCGTGCGGATAGCGCGTCTCGGCCAGCCACGCGAGCGCCACCGAGGCAAACGCTTCATTCAGTTCCACCACGTCGATGTCGGCGAGCGCGAGGCCGGCCTTCTTCAGTGCGTGACGTGTTGCGGGAATCGGCGCGGTGAGCATCCACAGCGGATCGTCACCGAGCACGCTCAGATGATGAATACGGGCGCGCGGCGTGAGGCCGTAACGCTTGAGTGCCTCCTCGGAGACGATCAGCAGCGCCGCCGCCGCATCGCAGGTCTGGCTCGAAACGGCCGCCGTCAGCGCGCCGCCGGGCATCAGCGGTTCGAGCGACGCCATCCTGGCGAGCGTCGTGTCCTTGCGCGGCGTCTCGTCATGCAACACACCGGCGAACGGCACGATTTCACGCGTAAAGTGCCCGCCTTCGATCGCCGCCAACGCGCGCCGATGGCTCTCCAGCGCATAGCGCTCCATCGCTTCGCGCGACAGGTTCCAGTGATCCGCGATCCGTTGCGCCGCATGGAACTGCGAGACCGGCGCATCGCCAAATCGCGCGCGCCAGCCGATGCTGCCCGAGAACGGATCGGTAAACCCCAGCGGCTGAGCCGCCGTCATCGCCGACGAAATCGGAATCTGGGTCATGGTTTGCACACCGCCCGCCACCACCACATCCTGCGTGCCGCTCATCACGGCTTGCGCGGCAAAATGCACCGCCTGCTGCGACGACCCGCATTGACGGTCCACCGTGACGCCCGGCACCGTCAACGGCAAACCCGCGGCGAGCCAGCAGGTGCGGGCGATATTGCCCGCCAGCGGGCCGATCGTGTCGACGCAGCCGAACACCACGTCGTCGTATTCATCGGCGGGAATGGCGTTGCGGGCAACCAGTTCCTTCAGCACGAAGCCGCCAAGATCCGCGGCATGCACCTGCGCGAGTCCACCTTTGCGGCGGCCGGTCGGCGTGCGCAACGCATCGACGATATAAGCCTGTTTCATCACGATTCCAGTTCGAAAGTGCGTGCCGGTCCGATCGGAGCACAGGACTCGATCAGCGCGTCGGCCACGCGGGTCTTGTGAAACGTCGTGTCGCCCCAACTGCCCGAGAGCGCCCAGATACGTTTCATGAAAATCTGCAGGTCGAGTTCCCACGTGTAGCCGATCGCGCCGTGCACCTGCATCGCATGGCGCGCGGCGAGCTGCGCGGCGGCCGTCGCGGCGAGCTTCGCGTGGGAGACGTAGAGCGCGCGCTGCGGATCGTTGTCGGCGATCGCGCAGGCGGCCCGATACACCACCGGCCGCGCGAACTCGTAGCGGATCGCGACGTCGGCGAGCAGATGCTTGAGCGCCTGATACGAGCCGATCGGCTTGCCGAACTGCTTGCGCTGCGCGCTGTAATCGATGGCGACATCGAGCACGCGCTGCGTGAGCCCGAGCAATTGCGCGGCGACGGCAAACGCGCCCTGGTCGAGTGCGCGCGCCAGCAACGGCTGCGCTTCAGCGGCCGTTGCGACCCGCGTGTGCGGCGTTGCCTGCCAATCGAGTTCGAACAGCCGGCGTGAGGGGTCGACGCTCTCCACCGCAGTCAGCTTGCAAGCCTCAGGCGTGAGCCAATGCAACTCGCCATCCCGCTCGCACAACAACACCTTCGCGATATGCGCATCGCTGACATACGGATTCACCGGATGGGATATCGCGACACGTGCCGCACCCATTGCGATATCGCGCAACAGCGCGTCGCGTTGCGCGCCCGCCGGCAAACCTTCCAGCATGCCGACCGCCACGAGCGCCGTGTCGAGCAACGGTTCGGGTCCCGCGAAGTAGCCGTAGGTCTGCGCGAGCAGCGCCCACTCCACGTCGCCGAGCCCGAGACCCTCGTGACTTTCCGGCACCGACACCGCCGTCAGCCCTTGCGATGCGAACATGTCCCACATGCGCGCCGAGCGGCCCGTGGGGGTGGCCCACAACTCGCGGATCAGCTCCGGCGTCATCTCCGTCATCAGAAAGCGCTTGACGCTGCTCGCCAACGCTTCCTGATCTTCGTTGAATACGAAATCCATAGTTCCTCGCTCAATCCTTTAAGCGTCTGAATGCGCGCCGCCGCGGCTTGCCTGCCGCCCACGGCACCGGCAAGCACCGGCATTACGAGCGCGGCATGCCCAACATCCGTTCGGCGACGATGTTGCGTTGAATCTCGTTGGTGCCTGCATAGATCGGTCCGGCCTGCGCGAACAGGAACCCGTCGAGCCAGTTGCCGAGCGCCGCGTGTTGCTCCTGCGTTTGCGGCACGATCTCGCCGTGCGCGCCGAGAATATCGAGCGCGGTCTGATGCATGCGCAGATCGAGTTCGGACCAGAACACCTTGTTGGTGCTCGACTCCGCGCCAATGTGGCCGCCCTTCTGCAAACGGCTCGCGGTCGCGTAGGTGGAGAGCGCATAGGCCTGCGCATCCATCCACGAGCCGATCACCCGGTCGCGCAAGGTCGGATCGCGATCGGCCTGCTCACGGTGTGCGAGATAGAGCGCGCGCAACGCTTCAGCCGTGCGTTGAAAACGAGCGGGCGAGCGCAGCATCAAGCCACGTTCGAATCCCGCGGTCGCCATCGCGACCTGCCAGCCCATGCCTTCGCCGGCGAGCCGGTTTTCGACCGGCACTCGCACGTCGTCGAAGAAAATCTCGGCGAACCCGGTGTGGCCGTTCAACTGACGGATCGGCCGCACGGTAATGCCCGGGGTCGAGAGCGGCACCATCAGGAAAGTCAGGCCATGGTGCCGCGTGGATTGAGGATCGCTGCGAAAGAGGCCAAACAGCCAGTCGGCCCACACCGCGCGGGTCGACCAGATCTTCTGGCCGTTCAGGATGTATTCGCCGCCTCGGCCCTCATCGGTGCGGATCGCGCTCGCGCGGATCGCTGCCATGTCGGAGCCCGCGTTGGGCTCCGACCAGCCTTGCGCCCATACGTGTTCGCCCGCCGCCATGGCCGGCAGAAAGCGGGCCTTCTGCTCGTCGGTGCCGAAGTCCATCAAGGTCGGGCCGAGCAGGAAGATGCCGTTCTGATTCACGCGCATCGGTGCATCGGCGCGCCAGTACTCTTCCTCGAAAATCAGCCACTCGATCAGATCGCAACCGCGTCCACCCAGTTCGCGTGGCCACGTCACCATGCTCCAGCGGCCCGAATGCAGCGTGCGCTCCCATTCCCTGTGCGCGGCAAAACCCGCTTCGGTATCGAAGCTCGGCAGCGGCTCGCGCGGCACATGGGCCGCGAGCCAGCTGCGAATCTCGGCGCGAAACGCGCGTTGCGCCGGCGTGTAGTCGAGCTTCATGCGCGCGCTCCCGCCTGACGTTCGGCTTCGTTCGCGCCGTTGAACTGGGCGTCGCGTTTTTCGACGAAGGCCGAGCGCGCTTCCGCCGAATCGTTCGTCATGTATGCCTGCAAGGTGAAGCCCTGTTCCCAGCGGTATTTGCCTTCGAGATCGCCGTCCTCGACACCGTTCAGCGCTTCTTTCGCGAGTTGCAGCATCGCCGGACTCTTTGCGGCGATCTTGCGGGCGATCTCGAAGGCCGCGTCACGCAGTTGTTCGCGCGGCACCACGCGCTCGACAGCACCGAGCCGGTAGGCTTCGGCCGCGTCGACCATGTCGCCGGTGAAATACATGGCGCGCACTTTCTGCACGCCAAACATGCGCTGCAGGTGCGCGCCGCCGCCCATCGCACCACGGTCGATTTCGGGCACACCGAAGCGTGCGCATTCAGACGCGACGATCACGTCCGCCGCGCCGCAAATACCGATACCGCCGCCCAGCACGAAACCATGCACCGCGACGATCACCGGCTTCGGGTTGCGGTGCACCGCGCGAAAAGTCGCGTAATTGCCGGCGTTGACTGCAACGATCCGTTCGGGATGCGCCGCCAGTTCCTTGATATCGACGCCCGCGCAAAAGCCGCGTCCCGCGCCGCGCAGCACGATCACGTGCACGCTGTCGTCGCGGCCGAGCGCGCCGATGGCGTCGGCCAGAGCCTGCCAGCCGCGCGCATCGAGCGCATTGACCGGCGGCTGGTCGATCACCAGCTCGCCGATACCGCCTTCGCGTTCGATCCTGAACGGCAGCGGGCGAACGCTATTGATGGGTTCTGTCATGTCTGCGTCCCTGCTGAATGATGTGGGTTTGCTTTAGCGGGTCGTGCGTCGCGCCGGGGAAGGCGTCGCTCACGCGGGAACGGCGATGCCGCGCATGGCCGCCAACGCGTCGAGCCGTGCCACAGCCTCGTCGACGATGCGTGCGATCAAGGTCTCGCAAGGCTCGATCGCGCCGATCACCGCCGCGACCTGACCGCTCGGCAACACGCCTTCGTCCGGTTGACCCTCGACGATGGCGCGCTGAATCAGAAACGGCGCATTCGCCGCCATCAAGGTCTGGCTCGCGGTGTAGCTGTGATCGCGCAGTGCCTTGAAACCGAGCGCGGCCATCTGGCCCAGGCTCATACCGCTCTGGCGGCGCCACGCTTCCGCCGTGCGCAACGCAAACAGCGTGCGGCGCAGCGGACCGAATGCTTCGAGGCGCAGCAGATAGCGGTTGTCGATCATTCGCTGCGGCAAGCCGTCCAGTGCCGCGGACACGCGGATTTGCGAAGGATCGTCGACCTCCACATAACGCGCGAGCGTCGAGCGCGGCACCGGCGATTCTTCGGCCATCAGAAAGCGCGTGCCCATCGCAATGCCTGCCGCGCCGTAGCCAAGCGCCGCCGCGAGACCGCGCCCGTCGAAGAAACCGCCTGCGGCGATCACCGGCACGTCGACCGCGTCGAGTACGCGCGGCAGCAGCAAGGTCGTGGGCATCGAGCCGGTATGGCCGCCGCCCTCGGCGCCCTGCACCGTGACCGCGTCGGCGCCCAGCTCGACCGCTTTGGCCGCGTGCTTCGGTGCGCCCACGGTGGGAATGCACATCACGCCGGCGTCCTTGAAGCGGCGGATCGTCTTTGCGTCCGGTCCACGGCCATAGCTCACCGCACGCAACCGGTGCTTGATCGCCAGATCGACCACCTGAGCCGCGTTCGGCTGGAACATATGGAAGTTGATGCCGAACGGTTTGTCCGTCAGCTCCTTCACGCGCAGAATTTCCGCTTCGACACGGTCGGCTTCCAGCGTCGCGCCGGCGAGAAAACCGAAGCCACCCGCATTGCAGGTTGCGGCCACGAGCTTCGCGTCGGCGACCCAACCCATCGCCGTCTGCACGATCGGATAGCGGCAGCCGAGCAGATCGCACAAGGGCGTATGCAGCGTCGCGCTCATGCGGCCTCTCCTTCGGCCTTGCCGTCTGCATGCGTGGCGGCAACCGGGCGCTGCGATTCGGCCATCTTGCGGGCGTCGTAGCCACCCAGCCTGTCGCCGCTCACCAGTTCGTTGTGCGCATGTGCGAAGTGGTGCCAGGCAAATGCTGCATCCATCGCCGCGCGTTTGCCCTGCAATTCTTCGACGTGATTCACGGCCTGCTTGGTCAGCGTCAAACCGAGACGCGGCATGCGCGCGATCTTCGCGGCGATTTCCGTCGTGGTGTCCTGCAGGCGCTCGCGCGGCACGACGCGGTTGACCATGCCCATCTGATAAGCACGCGCTGCGTCCATCCGTTCGCCGAGAAACAGAAATTCCTTGGCGATGCGCGGATTCAGTTCATACGCATGGGCGAAATACTCGACGCCCGGAATGCCCATGCGCACCACCGGATCGGAAAAGAACGCATCATCGGAAGCGACGATCAGGTCGCACACCCACGCCAGCATCAGACCGCCCGCCACACACGCGCCCTGCACCATCGCGATGGTAGGCTTGGGCAAATCGCGCCAGCGGCGGCACATGCCGAGATAGACCTCCTGCTCGCGGGCGTAGAGAAACTCGCCGCCTTCCTTGCCGACATGGTCGTACCAGAGCGAGGTGCGCTCGAACGACTGATCGATGTCGCGGCCCGGCGTGCCGATATCGTGGCCCGCCGAAAAATGCTTGCCCGCGCCGGCAAGCACGATGACCTTCACTGCGTCGTCGTTCGATGCGCGCTTGAATGCCGCGTCGAGCGCATACGTCATCTTCGAGTTCTGCGCGTTGTGATACTCGGGGCGATTCATCGTGAGCGTGGCGATGCCGTCGCTCACGCGATAATCGACAACGTTTTCGTGAGTGGCTTGCATGATGTCCCTCACACGCGGCGCGGCGCGGGGTTGTTGCGCACGACGCTCGCACGCAGATTGTGCGGATCGAGTGCGCGCACGATGCGCAGATCGTCGGCGCCCGGCGGCGGCGTCACGTGCATGTCGGAATGCTGTTTCAGTTCGAAACCCGTGGCGTCCTGCACTTCGTCGAAGCTCACACCAGGATGCAGCGAGCGCACCTGCACCGCATGGTTCGCGCCGCCAAAGTCCATCACGCACAGATCGGTGATCACGCTGCGCAAATCGGTGAACGCACGCATACCGGCAATTTCGCGCGCCGGGTTGTAGCCCACGCTGCACACCATGTCGACTTCACCGGCCACAAACGTACGTTTGCCATGACCGGAAACGAAGAACGAATTCGCGTGATTGATGCTATTGCCCGGAAAACCGCGCGCGCCGAGCAATTGCGTTTTGGGGCGCGCATAGTCGTCGCCGAGCCAGGAAATATTGGCCTGGCCGAAGCGGTCGATCTGCGTGGGCATCACGAGCGCATGACGCTTGCCATGCCACACGCAATCGAACACGCGCTCATAGGTCATCAAGCCGGACGCCTGCACGCGATAGCCCGCTTCACGCGGCCCGAGCGGCACCGGGCTTTCGACCAGGTAAGCCTCACCGTCGGTCAGCATCAGCCCCGCGTTGTAGGCAAGGCGCGCAAGACCGGCGGCCAGACGCGGCCCCGTGCCAATCCCGGTTGCCAGCACTTCGCCGTCATCGCGCCAGACACGCGCCGCCGCGGCGATCATCAGTTCTGCGAGAGAATAATCGAGAGAGTCGCTCATCTGCGCTCCATTACAGAATCGGCAACGGCAACGCCGCTACATGGGACCGGCCGCCTGCGCGTTGCAGATAACCCGGTTCGTCGGCGCCTACTACATCGCTCAGGTAGGCCGCTGTTTGCTGCTGATCTTCCGCGCTCGCGCAATAGGCCTTCAGATGCGCCAGATCCCAGCCGTAAGCAGGGGCGCACGAAGTGGGATGGGCGCCGCACGGTGCGTGCACCACGCCGCTCACCAGCGACCGCTCGAAGGTGTTGCGGCGCGCGAGATCGAGGTCGTCGCTGGCCAGCGTTTCGACCAGCGTTTCGCTGCTGACGAAGCACTTCTTCGCCGCGCGGGCGAACCATGCGTCGAAGAACGGATCGGGACCGTCGATCCGCGTATTGCCCATCCTGTCCGCGGCGTTGACGTGCAGCAAGGCCGCATCGAGTTCAAGCGCCGGCATCGCCAGCAATGTTTCACCGCCGTAGGGCGATTGCACGGTGCGCAAATGCGGTGCGTGCTTCAGCAAATCGGTGCCGAGACCCACGCGCGTCGGCAGGAACGGCAAACGCGCCGCTGCCGCGCGCAGGCCGAGTTGCAGCAGGCCTTCGTCGAGTTCCCAGACGTCGAGTGCGCCCTGCTCACGCGCCCTGCGAAAATGCGGTTCGAGCGGAATCACGTCGAGCGAGACGAAGCCGAACACCAGCTTGCGGACTTTGCCTGCCGCGCACAGCAGCCCGACGTCGGGGCCGCCATACGCGACCACGGTGAGGTCTTTCAGATTCGAGCGGACAATCTCGCGCACGAGGGCCATCGGTTTGCGGCGCGGACCCCAGCCGCCGATGCCGATCGTCATGCCGTCGGCGAGTTGCGCAACGGCATCGCGCGCGCTGAGTGCTTTGTCGAGTGGTTTCATGCGTTATTCCTGCGGATTTGCTGCGGGGTTTCTGCGAGTTTTCTCATGACGGCCTAGCGGAATCCCACGCTGAAGTCATGACCCCACAGGCTCACGCGGGTCGCTTCATAGACGTTGTGCTGTGCCCAGTCGACCGTCAGGCCGCCATAGCCGTACTCCAGATCGAAGCCGCCCGGCGTTTTCATGTAGAACGAGATCATGTGATCGTTGCAATGACGGCCAAGCGTGGCGGAAAGCTTCACGCCATGCGCCGCGACGCGGTCGAGCGCGCGGCCCACTTCGTCCATCGAATCCACTTCGGCCATCACGTGGATGCAGCCGGACGGCACGGCAAGGTCCATGATCGCGAGGCTGTGGTGGCGCGCATTCCTGCAATGCAGAAAGTGGATGCGCTTTTCGGGCTCGGCGGGGTCGTCGGTGAAACGCACACGGAAGATGTCGGAAAGCTCGAAGCCGAGCACGTCGCGCAGGAAGGTGTCGGTCGCGTCGAATTGCGGGGCGGGCAGCACGGCGTGGCCGAGTCCCATTGCGCCGGTTACGAAACCGGGTACGCCGAGCGGCGAGGCGAAGCGGCGGAAATCGGCGCGCACGCCCCAGAAGAACTCATGCCGGTTGCCGGACGGGTCGGTGCACCACACCATGGCCTGCACGCGGCGCAGCGCGGCTTCCTGCGCGCTGGCGCGGATCGGTTCCACGCCGGCCAGCTCGAGGGTGCGGATCGCGTCGTCGAACGCGGCCGCGTCGGCCAGCTCCCAACCCGATGCGAAGTAGCGATCGGCGTCGCCGGGCACGATCAGGTAGCGGAAATCGCGCTCGTCCATCTTCACATACAGCGCGCCTTCCGTTGCGTCCTGCACCTGCATGCCCAGCACGTTTTCCGCGTAGCCGCGCCATGTGCTGGCATCCGCCGACTGCACGACCACGTAGCCTAAAGCCCGTACATCGATCATCTCCGACTCCTCCAGAAGCTGTTGTTGTCAGGCTTATTCTGGCGGTCCCGGGGGTGGCTAACATCGTCTGTTGGGACTAGCTTGCAGCGGTGTTTTCAGCGGTTTTTTCGTGACTTTCGACGCCGCTTCCAGCGTCACTTCTGACGGCTTCGCGAAGGCGGTATTTGAGCACCTTGCCGGCCGCGCTGACGGGCAACTGCTCGACCAGCGTGACATGGCGCGGCACCTTGTAGTTCGCCATGTTCTTGCGGGCCCAGTCGGTCAATTCCTCCGGGCTTGCATGCTCGCCTGAACGCAGCACCACGTACGCATGCCCCACCTCGCCGAGCCGTTCGTCCGGTATGCCGACCAGGGCCACTTGCGCCACGGCGGGATGCGCGCTGAACAGCCGCTCGATCTCCGCCGGATAGCAGTTGAAGCCCCCCACGATGAACATGTCCTTGATCCGATCAGTGATCCGCAGATAGCCGCGTGCGTCGAGCGAGCCGAGGTCTCCGGTGTGCAACCAGCCTTCGCTGTCGATCGTGTCGGATGTGGTGCCCTGCTCGCCGAAATAGCCTTGCATCACGTTGTAGCCGCGAATCAGGACTTCTCCTGTCTCGCCGGCGGCAAGCGCTGCGCCGCTGCTGTCGGCGATACGAATCTCCACACCGGGCATTGCGCGTCCCGACGTGTTGGCGATCGTCTCGGCATCGTCACCGCCGCGGCACAGCGCTGCAAAACCACATGACTCCGTGAGGCCATAGCCCGTCAGCACGGTTTCGAAGCCCAGTTGCGCGCACATCCGTTCGATCAGGCTCGGCGCGATCGCGGCAGCACCGGTCACCGCGACCCGCAATGACGACAGATCGCGCGTCGCCAGGTCCGGCATGTCCAGCAACGCGTGATACAGCGTCGGCGGCCCCGGCAGGACGGAGATGCGATCCCGCACGATGCGTTCGAGCACGCGCTCCGGGTTGAATACCAGATGCGGCAGCACGGTCGCGCCGCTCGCGAACGCCGCGAGCCAGCCGGCCTTGTAGCCAAAGGCATGAAAGAACGGATTGACGATCAGATAGCGGTCGCTTTCGCGCAGCGTCGCAATCTGCGCCCAATCGTGAACCGCGCGCAGATTCTGGCCGTGTGTGGTCATCACGCCCTTGGGGCGGCCGGTCGTGCCGGAGGTGAACATGATGTCCATCAGCGTGTCGGGACGCACCCCTGCCTCGCGGGCCCGGAACGCTTCCATCGAGGTGCCTGCCGCGCGCAGTTGAAACGCGTCCCAGGTCTCGTCGCAGCAGCGGCCCGCTTCCCCTGCCGGGCCGTCGAACACCACGATCCGCTCCAGCGTCGCGGGACGATGTGCGGCCAGCATGGCCGGATACGAATCGCCGAGAAAGGTGCCGCAGCAGAACAGCAGCCGCGCGCCGCTGTCCTCGAGAATCGCCGCGGCTTCCAGGCCTTTCATGCGGGTATTGATCGGCACCAGCGCCGCGCCCGTGCTGTGAATCGCCAGCGCCGCCACGATCCATTCGGCGACGTTCGGCGCCCAGATCGCGACACGCTCGCCCGGCTGGATGCCGCAGCTCATCAACGCGCGGGCCGCTTCGATTCGCGCGGCGTCCAGTTGCGCATAGCTCAGGTTGCCCTGAACGGTTTCGATCGCGGTGCGCGTGCCGTAGCGCGCGGCGCCGCGCGCGATCAGCGCGGGCGTCGTCAGGATGTGGTTGAGCGTCATGATGGATTCGATGGATGGGGTTCGCGGCAAGCGCAACACGCGAGAACCGCGTGTGCGAACCGCGAACCTAGTCGGGAAAAACCACGCGCAGCGTCGGGCTGGCGGGCGTCGCACTGCAGGCCAGCGTCCAGCCGTCGGTCAGATCGGCCGCATCGAGCACGTGGTTGGCATTCAGGTTCACGCTGCCGGCCTCGACCCGGCACATGCAGGCGCCGCACAGGCCACTGCGGCATGAATTGGGGGCCGGCACGTCGGCGCGCAGCATCGCGTCGAGCAGGGTTTCGCCGGTTTCGCAGACGAAGCTGAAGGTGTTGCCGTCGAGCAGGGTTTCGATTGCGGCGTTTGCGATGGGAGCCGGTTGCCCTGATCCGGAGGCCGAAGGCACGTCTGGCTGCTCCGGCGCCGCGGTCGCGTCCGATACGCGCGATAGGCCGGATACGGCCGATGCGCCGGATTTGCCGGTATCCGGCATCGCCGGCAAATCCGGCAGTGAAGCAAACCGCTCCACATGCACCTTCGCCCGCGGCAACCCGAGCGCCAGCATGGCCGCCAGCGCATTCTCCATAAATAGCGCCGGTCCGCAGATAAAGCATTCCTGCGTGCTCCACGGCCGCGCCAGCTCTTCCAGATGACGTTGCTGCGGAATGCCCTGCACGCTGTCGAGCCAGTGAATCACCCGCAGTCTTCCCGCATGCCGCTGTCCGAGTTGCCGCAGTTCCTCGCTGAAAATCACTGACTGCGCGTCCCGATTCGCGTAGATCAGGGTCAGCATGCCGCGCCCGTTCACGAGCGCGGATTTGAGAATCGACAGCACCGGTGTGATGCCGCTGCCGCCCGCGAACAGCAGCAGGTCGCCGTCGAGCGAACGTGGCGTGAACACGCCGGCGGGCGCCATCACGTCCAGCTCGTCGCCGGGCCGGATGCTGTCGCACATCCAGTTCGACACGCGCCCATCGCGCACCCTTTTGACAGTGATCTTCGGCGCGCGGTCAATACCCGGCGCGCTCGACAAGGAATAACAGCGCTGCACGGTGGCATCCGCGCACGGCACCTTGAGCGTGAGGAACTGCCCCGGGCGATAGCTGAAGGCATCGTGCAGCGCCTGCGGCAGATCGAACACGAAAGAGCGCGCGTCGGCGCTCTCCGCGATCACGTCCGCCACTTTGAGCCGGTGAAAACGCGAATCGGCCATGGCGGGCGAACTCAGGCCACGCCCATGATCAACTGCGCGTTGTCGATCCGGTACTCACTGCCATTGATAAAGCGCGATTCGTCAGATGCCAGGAACAGCACGAGATTGGCGATGTCTTCCGGCAAGCACATACGTGCATGCGGATCGACCGATTGCGTGAGCGCATCGCGTGTTTCTTCAGAAGTACCGAAGAACGGCGCGGTCATCGGCGTGAGAATGCCGTCCGGGTGAATGGTGTTGCAGCGAACCTTGTAGCCCTGCTGCTTGCAGTGCGCGGCAATGGCACGCGTCATGGCCGTCACCGCGCCCTTGCTGGCCGAATAGGCGCAGAACATGCCGAGCCCGCCCAAAGCCGCCACCGACGACATATTGACGATCGAACCGCCCTTCTCCTTCATCGCCTTCACCGCCGCGCGGCAACCGAGAAAATAGCCTTCGGCATTGATCTGCAGTACTCGCTGCCATTGTTCGAGTGTGGTGTCCTCGATGCTGCCGAGCAGCAGCACCGCCGCGTTATTGACCAGCACGTCCGGCGTGCCGAAGGCCGTTTGCGCCGCGCCGAACACATCGTTCCAGCCGCTCTCGGACGTGATGTCGTGACGCACGAACAGGGCCGCGTCGCCGATCTGCGCCGCCACTTCACGGCCGGCTTCCTCGTTGACGTCGGTGAGCACCACGCGCGCGCCTTCACGGGCGAACAGCAACGCGTCCTGTTTGCCGACGCCGCTCGCCGCACCCGTCACGACGGCGATCTTGCCTTTGAGTCTGTCTCCCATCTTCGTTCTCTCTTTCAGTGTCAGTCAGTTTCAGTCAGGAAATGGGCGGCGTTCGCGAGAACCACGCCCGCTGCGGCCCGGCCCGCCTGGCGGCCGGACCAGATACAGTCCGCGAGCGAAAGGCCGCTCACATAATGATTCGATGCGAGGCCGCACGCAGCCCGGCCGGCGGCGAACAGGCCTTCGATCGGTGTGCCCCGCGCCGACAGCACCGCGTTGCTCGTCTCGTCGACTCGCAAGCCGCCTAACGTGATCGACGGGCACGGGAAAACGCGGCTGTCCGATGAAATGTCGATCGCGTAGTACGGGCCGTGCGTGAGCGGTTGCAACATGGCAGCGGATTTGCCGAACGCACGGTCGATGCCGTTCAGCGCGCTCAGGTTGTACGCATTGACGGTTCGTTCGAGCACCGCCGGATCAGCGCCAATGCGTGCGGCAAGGCCAACCAGCGAACGGGCGCGCTTGCGGCCTGCCAGCATTAACAGCAGCGCGGGCACGCTCTGAAACGCCCACAGCTTGCCGCGCCAGCATTCCTTGAGCGCGTGCTTCACAAGCCGGGCGTCGAGAATCAGCCACGCATGCCCTTCGCGGGTTTCGCACATCGCGTGGCCGAGCGCGGCGCCATACACTTCCTCGTTGCAAAAGCGCTCGCCGTGGCGATCCACGACGCAGCCTTGCGCCCATGCATAGGGCGGATTGATGAAACGCCACGCGGACACCCGTTCGAGCCGTTGCGCGACGCCACCGGCGGACAAACCGAGCCGGATGCCCGAACCGTCGCAACCGGTAGTGCCAAGACGCCAGTTCGGCAGATAACGCGGTGCGTAGTGCGCCACCATCGACCGGTTGAAGATGAAGCCGCCGGTGCTCAACACCACCGCATCGGCCTTGATCGTGATGAGCCGGCCCTCGCGCTGCTCGACGCGATGGAGCGTGGCGCGTAAGCGGTCGGCCCACGCCGGCATGCCGTTATGCAGGCGCTCGGCCCAGCGCGCGAGCCGCCGATGGACGCGCTGCGCACGGCCAGGCGCCACTTGCCAGACTTGCGCGCCGATCACTCGCCCGCTGCGGTCGGTGACCAGTCTGCGCACGCTGGCATGGCGCATCGTGTCGACGAATGGCTGCGCCTCCACCGCGCGCCGCAGCGTGTCGTACAGCACGCGCCCGGACATGCCGTCGCCGACCACGCGATGCCCACGCGGCGCGGGCGCATGTTCGCGCACCGCGTCGCCCACGGCTTCATTGCCCGAGTAGTACAGGTAATAACGGTTCTGCGGATACGAGGTCTTGCGCGGCGGCACCGACGCGGCAAAACGCACACCGAGACGCTCGAGCCAGCGCAGCATATCGACGCTGCCCGCGCAAAAGCGCTTGAGCGTTGCCGCGGACACCGCGTCGCCCACTTCCTGCTGCAGGTACGCGAACATTGCCTCGGGCGTGTCGCCGTAGCCCGCTTCGGTTTGATAACGCGTGCCGCCGCCCGCGTACACCACGCCGCCGCTTCTAGCGCTCGCGCCGCCGCCCTCGAAGCGCTCGACGATCCGCACTTTCGCCCCGGCTGCCGCCGCTTCCAGCGCGGTGCACGCGCCTGCCGCGCCAAAACCCGCCACCAGCACGTCGCACACGTCGTCCCAGCGCACGCAGGCGGGGTCGTCGACGACGAGCGGCGCTTCGACCGGTGTGGCCGATTCCTGCGACGCGGACGAAGGGTTCTGCATCGCGCGTCCGCTCAGACCGTTGCGCAGCGCGCGGGCGCGGCAGCAGTGGTGTAGATACCGTCCACATACACCAGCGGATCGACTTCGCCGCTGATTAGCACCTGCTCGACGCGGCCGATAAAGATCGCATGCGTGCCGTAATCGAAGCGGCCGTCCTGCGTGCAGATCAGACTCGCTTGCGCATCGTGCAGATACGGCACGCCATGATCCGAACGCTGCCAGTTGCCGGTCGTGAAGCGTTCTTCGCCTTTGAGGCGTCCGCTGCAATCGATCGCAATGTGCTGATGCTGCGCCGAGAGCACATTCACGCAAAACGCCGCGCCCTGGTCGAGCGGCGGAAAAATCGACGACGTGCGGTTAATGCAGATCAGGAGCGACGGCGGCTCGGTCGACAGCGAATCGACCGCGGTGGCCGACATCGAATAGCGCCGTTCGCCGTCGCTGCAACTGATCACGGCGACCGAGCGCGCGAGGCGGCGCATCGCAAGCAACATGTCCGCGCGCAATGGATGAGAAGTAAGGTCGGTCATGGCGTGACTCCGCGAAGTTCGTTGCTGGCAGCGCGTGCCGGTTCTGAGGGACTGCTGTCGCGATCATCGCCGGCGTCGGCGAGATGATTCGCGGCGATGTAGCCGAAGGTCATGGCGGGTCCAAGTGTCGAACCCGCGCCGGGATAACTCGCGCCCATCATCGACGCGCTCGTGTTGCCGATCGCGTAGAGTCCGGCGATCGGCGTGCCGTCTGCGTGCAGCACCCGGGCGCGGGCGTCGGTGAGAAGACCGCCTTTGGTGCCGATGTCGCCCGCGTCGATACGCACCGCGTAGAACGGTCCGGTCGCAATCGGCGCGAGGCAAGGATTCGGCTTGACGCTGGGGTCGCCGTAGTAGATGTCGAAGGCGTTGCCGCCTTTGGCGAATTCTTCGTCGATACCCGTCGTGGCGTAGCGATTCATCTTTGCTACAGTGTCGCGCAAGCCTTGTGCATCGACGCCGATTTTCGCGGCCAGCGCATCGAGCGAATCGGCCTTGTAGAGCAGCGAACGAAAGGCCGCCGGAATGCGGGTGTCCGGCATCATCGCGCCGGGCATGATCGGCCCGCACGGGTACTTGTGGCGGAACTGCGCGTCGAACACCATCCAGGCCGGTACGCACGCGCCGGTTTGCGCATGGTCGCGATACATCGCCGGCACGAACTCCGAATACGGCGCAGCTTCGTTGACGAAACGCTTGCCCAGTCCGTTGACCACCACACAACCGGGCAAATTGCGCTCGACGAACAGCGCGCGCTGCTTTTCCTCCTGATCCACGTGGACCGTCGGCGCGCCCCACACGTGCTCCATCAAGGCGATCTGCGCGCCCAGTTTCAAACCGACGGCAATCGCATCCCCGGTATTGTTCGGCGGCGTTGCGCTCCACTGCGCTTGCGTGGGATGCGGCAGATAGCGCTCGCGCATCGCCTGGTTGCGCTCGAAGCCACCGGCCGCGAGAATCACGCCGCGCCGCGCGAGCACGCGCACGGTCTGCGCACCACGCTCCACCACGACACCCGTTACACGTCCGTCTGCTTCGAGCAGTTCGGTCATCGGCGCATTGAGCCACAGCGGAATGTCGCGATCGAGCAAGGCACGGCGCAGGCCGCCTGCCAATGCATTGCCGAGCGTCAGGCGGCGATCGCGCCGCGAACGGCTGCGCGCGCGCAGATCGAACCAGTAGCGGCCGAATTGTTTCAGCGCGAGCCCGATGTATCCGGGCGCTTTCGAGAGCAGGATGTGCGCCTCTTTCGAGGTCACCGCCACTCGCCCACCGATCAGCGTGCCGGGTGAAGGCAGCCGCAGGCGCGCGAACTCGTCACCAAGCGACGCACCATCCACCGGCAGCGGATCGAGCGCGCGGTAACCCGGCATCGATCCGGGCAAATCCTGAAAGTAGTCCGCGTACTTCGGCAACGCTTCATAACGCACCGGCGTATTCGCTTCGACGTAGCGCAGCATCTCAGGCGCGGTGTCGAGATAGGCGTCGATCCGCTCGCTCGCGGTGGCGCCTTGCGTGCAAGCGTCGAGATAGGTTCGTGCGGCCGCGCGCGTATCCGTGACGCCCTGTTCGGCGATATGGTGGTTGCACGGAATCCAGATGCCACCGCCCGAAACCGCCGAGGTCCCGCCGTACACTTCGCTCTTTTCGAGCACGATGACGGACAGGCCGCGATCGGCCGCGCGGCAGGCGGCCAGCATGCCGCCCGCGCCGGAGCCGACCACCACCACGTCGAACACGTAGTTCTGCGTTTGCTGTTGGCTCATGGCGGCATCCATCAGACGAAGAAATCGGTGTTCGGACGCCCTAACATCACGGCGCCGAGATTCTGGCCGAAACGATCCAGGTTGTTCGCGTAGTGCGCGCGCGCGGCATGCAGATCGAGAAAGCGCCGCACCAGCGGATTGCGGTTGTAGATGCCGTTGCCTCCCGCATAGCGCAGCAACGCGTTGGCAGCCTGCGCGCAGCGTTCCGCCACTTGCGCGGATTGATAACGGAAGTGCACGCGGCGCTCGATCGATACCGCCGTGCCGCCATTGACCGCCGCGAGCAGCTCGGCGAAGTTGCGCATCAGCAGCACTTTCATTTCGTCGATCGCGACCGCCGCGTTGGCGCATGCGGTTTGCGCGCCGGTGTCGTCGGTGGTTTTCGCGCCGCTGTTGGCGCTCACGCGAGTGGCCGCGTAGGACGTGAAGTCGTCCAGCGCGCCTTGCAATGCGCCAATGCACGCCGTGCACACCGCACGCACGAAAATCTGCGCGAACGGCAGATGGAACAACGGTGCATCGTTGAGCGCGAGACCGGGGCTCGTGCCCATCATGCCGTCGATCGCCTTGTGCGTGCGATAGTCCGGCACGAACGCATCGTTCACCACGATGTCGTGGCTGCCGGTCGCGCGCAGTCCTAGCACGTCCCAATCCTGTTCGATCGTGTAATCGCTTTTCGGCAGCAGGAAGGTGCGGTATTCCGGCGGCTCGCCCGCTTTCGCCGGCGGCACGAGCGCACCGAGAAAGACCCATTCGCACAGCTCGCTGCCGCTCGAGAATTTCCAGTGCCCGGACAGCCGGAAACCGCCTTCAACCGGTGTCACACGGCCCACCGGCATGTAGGTCGACGCGATCAGCGTGCCTGGGTCCTTGCCCCACACGTCCTGCTGCGCGCGTTCGTCGAACAGCGCCAGCTGCCAGTTGTGCACGCCGATCACGCCGTACACCCATGCGGTCGACATGCAACCGCGCGCCACCGCCATCTGGATCTCGAAGAAGGTTTGCGGATCGAGTTCGTAGCCGCCATAGCGCTTCGGCTGAAGCACCTTGAAAAAACCGGCGGCCTGAAAATCGGCCAGCGTTTCGGCCGGAATCCGGCCATTCGCCTCGGCCTGCGCGGCACGCCCGGCGAGTACCGGCGCGAGCGCTTCGGCGCGGGCGATCAGTTCGGCTGCAAGGGCGTTCGAATCATTGTCGCGATGCACGGCTGTCTCCATGATGGCGCGCGAGAAGGACGCCGCGCCTGTTTTGTTGGGATCATCTTCGAGCTGCGGTCGCGGCGTCGCATCGTCTGAAGAGACTAGCGACGCCCGCCTCGCCCGTTGTTACGCGGCAACGTTATGCAGCGACCTGTGCTTTCTGCTTCTCGCTCTTCAGGCGATTGAAGTAAGGAATCACGTGCTCGCCGATGTTGCGGATCGTTTCGAGCTGCGCTTCCTGAGACACCGTGCCCATCTGGCACAGGAACAGCACTTCATCCACACCCGCTTCCATCAGGCGGCCCACGTAGCCGATGCAATCGTCGACTGTGCCGTACGCGTGATTCGGGTTCATCATCGAAAGCGCCGGATCGCTGAAGTCGACCACCACCTCTTCTGAAGCGAAGCGCGAGCGGATCACCATTTCGCCGGTATTGCCCTTCACGAGGTCGTCGCCCCAGCTATCCGGGTTCGGACGTTCGCCGCCCGTGTACCAGTACGCCAGCGACTCCATGAAATAACGCTGACCGCGAATGCCGATCTTGCGGGCCTGCTGGCCGTCGTTCAGCACCACGGTCGGGCACAGTGCGGCCAGATGCTGCGTCGGACGGAAACCGACCTGGTCTTCGGGCTTGCGGGTCGCCCACGCTTCGCGATACAGCGCGTTTTTCTTCGCGACTTCATCCGGGCCGCCGAAACCGAGCACCAGTGCGCCGAGACCACGCTGACCGGCACGCAGCAGGCCATCGTTGTTGGTGCAGGCCATGTACATCGGCGGATGCGGGTCCTGGAACGGCTTCGGATGAATCGGCCGTTTAGGAATCTTGATGTATTTGCCGTCGTGCTCGATCTCGTCCTGCACGAACATCTTCGGCACCAGGTACATCGATTCGTCGATCATCGGTTGCAGCTCGGCGAGGTCGTAGCCGAACGCCCCTGCTTCCTGCTGGCTGCCGCCTTTGCCGACGCCGAAATGCACACGGCCGCCCGACAGAATGTCGAGCATGGCCACGCGTTCGGCCACCTTGATCGGATGATTCATCGCGGGCGGCAGGCAGATCACGCCATGGCCGAGGCCGATACGGGTCGTGCGGCCGGCCAGATAAGCGAGAAAAGTCTCCGGGGCGCTCATATGCGCGTAGTTCGTCAGCGACGTGTGTTCGACGCACCAGACGGTATCGAAACCCATCTGTTCTGCGAGCAAGGCCTGCTCGACGGTCTCCTTGAATACCCGGTGATCGCCTTCCCGCGAAGCGTCCGTGGTCTGGGCTTCGTAAATCAGAGAAAACTTCATTGCGTGCGTCTCCATGAATTTTGGACTGTGCTGAAACGGGCGGTCCGCTCCCGGCTCACCGATTCCGACGATGATCGTGACGGTCCACGGAATGAAGTTTCAGTTCGCGCGTGCGCCCCGGCATCGTCTATTTGGATTAACGGTGCGTGCTTTGATGTGGAAGCGCTGATCGCAGGCCTGTTTACCGCATGTTTCGCCGCGTTTTTCGTCGCCTAGCTAGTCCGATTGGACCTCGTACGGCGCGCCTTGCTGACGCTACGATCGAGCCGCTATACAACGCTGCTCAACTGATGGGAGTGCAATGCAATGAAGGCTTCGATGATGCTGTACCCGGTCGAGACGATCGACGCGGCGCTGCCGCTCTTTGTCGACGGGCTCGGTTTGACGGTGAAGTTCCGTGACGGCGAACGCTATTGCGCGCTCGATGGCGGTGCGCTGAGCGTCGCGCTGGTGGCGGGCGAGGAGCGGATCGTCGAACGCGCGGCGCTGGTGTTTCGCGTCGACGAAAACGACGACCTGTATGCGGCGATGGCGCGGGTGGTCGCGGCGGGTGCGTCAGTACGCGTGCCGGTACAGCAAGGGCCGCACGAATGGCGCGCGGTGCTGGAGGACAGGAACGGCGCGTTGCTGGTGTTGTCGCAAAAGCGCGCGGTTTAAGCGCCTGGAAGACGTGCGGCGCCTGCTGAAGGCGCCGCACAGGCGATATGGATGGGTACAGGCAGGTCCACGCGCACACAGCCGCGTGGCACACGTTCGTTCAGTGGCGTTCAGCCGAGCGGCACCACACTGCCCAGCAGAATGCGCACGAGCGTGGCCTGACGCGTGACACCCGTCTTCGAGAAGATGGCCCGCAGATGGGCCCGCGCGGTGTTCTTGCTGATACCCAGTTCGTCGGCCGCCTCTTCCAGCGTCAACCCATTGGTCAACAGCAAGGCGAGCGAGGTCTCCGCCGGCGTGAGGTCGAACAGCTTGCGCACGATCTCCTGCGAGCCTTGCGATTTGCGATCGGGATCGCGCAGGAACAGCACGGTGGCAGGACGGCGTTTGTTGTCCTCGGACCAGTCCGAGAGCGGAATCGTGCGCACCAGCACGCCGAGTTTCGGCTTGTCGCAACCGCGCGTGATCGGCATGGCTTCGACAATCGGCGCGGCCGTGCCGAAGTGGCCCATCAGCGCATGGCGCACCAGCCGTTGCAAATTGCGGTTCTCCTGCGTATCGGTCGCCTCGACGTTGCCATGCACGATGCGCAGGCCGTTGCCCTGCGCGAGAATCTCGTCGGCCACGCTGTTGGTGCGCATGATCGCGCCGCTCTCGTCGAGCGTCACCGTACCCACCAGCATGCGGTCGATCGCGCTCGCATACAGCGTGCGCTCCGACTCCACGATATCGAGCCGTGAATGCAGTTCCACCGCGCGCCGCAAATGCGGCAGCAGTAGCGCGCAAAACGCTTTGTCGCGTGCGGAAAAATGCTTCGACGCGTGACTGCGGCATACGCGAAAGCGGCATTCGACACCGGATTCCGTGCGCAGATCGGCACCCATGATGTAGCGAATATCGGCCGGTTTCAGGAACTGCTTGTAGAGTTCGCTGGTGAGCCAACCCGTGTCGCCGAATACTTCGTCGACCGTCACCACGCGATCGGCCGGCAAACCGACGAACGGGTCGAGCGAATAGTAGTAGTTGTTGTACGACGCTTCGCCCGGCACGCCCGAACCCATTTCGGAAGCATGCACCATCAGACCGCGCCGGTCGCTCGAAGGTGAACGCAGAATCAGGGTGGCATAGCTCGCACCGAGCGAAGTGCGGATCAACTCGAGCGCGCTTGCCCACGGCGTGCTTTCCAGCGCCCCCTGATAAATGCGCGCGGTCAGTTCGCTGAACTGCGCGACGCTCACCTCGGCCAGTTCACTCATGGCCTGGCCCTCTTCAGGGGCCCATTTTGTCTCCATCAACACTCTCCGTCCTCCATGCGATGTTGCATCGCGACGCCAAGCTTAAGGGTCGATCTGTTCGCTGGCATCAGGAGAAGTACTTAGCTCGGGAAAGTTTCGCTGAGCGTGCGAACGAACTCTCGTCCAATCGGACGATGCCCCCGTCAAGCTGCCGCGCTTCAATGCATTCAATGTTGCGGCGTGCGCGCCGAATACCCTGATTTGCAGCTCGATTCGGGTCTGGCGCGGCCGTATCGCCTATACCCGGTATAGCCGCTTTCATCATATTCTCAGGAGACCCGATGGCGCTCGATCCCCAGGCGCAGGCCGTGCTCGCCGCTTTCGCCGGCATGCCCCCACTCGATTTCGCGCAACTCACCGTGCCCGCATACCGTGCAATGCTCGCTGCGGGCGGCGGTTTTGCGCCGGGCGACCCCGTCGCTTCGGAAGAAGATTTGACGATTCCGACCGCCGGCGGCCCGCTCGCCGCGCGTCTCTACCGGCCAGTGGTCGAAAACAGCGATGCCTTGCTGCCCCTTACTGTCTTCTTTCACGGCGGCGGCTTTGTTTCTTGCGGGCTCGATACTCACGCGAACATTTGCCGCTGCCTCGCGCAACGCGCGCGAACGGTCGTGCTATCGGTCGATTACCGCCTTGCGCCAGAGGCACGCTTTCCGGCCGCCGCACTCGATGCGTGCGACGCCGTGCGCTGGGCCGCGTCCAGTTCAGCCGATTTGCGCGTGCGGCCCGGCGCGCTCGCCGTTGCGGGCGACAGCGCCGGCGGCAATCTGGCAGCGGTGGTCGCGCAACAGTTGCGTCATGGCGCCGTGAATGTCGCGCATCAGGTGCTGTTCTATCCGGTGGTGGATTGCGCCACCGAACATCCTTCATATGAATCGATGGGTGACGGGTACCTCCTGACGGCGAACATGATGCGCTGGTTCAAAGACCAGTACTTCGCGCCGGGCGCCGATCGTGCCGATCCACTCGCCAGTCCCCTGGCCGCAGCCGATCTCACGGGTGTGGCCAGCGCCACCGTCATCAGCGCCGAATACGATCCATTGCGCGACGAGGTCGAGCACTATGCGGCGCGGCTCGCACAAGCGGGCGTGCTCACAACGCATCTGCGCTGGCCGGGACAGATGCATGGTTTCGCCAGTCTGCTCGGTGCGCTCGATGCGGCCGACCATGCACTCACGATCGCGGCGCGCGCCTTGCGCCATGCGCTGCACGTTCAGAACACCTGACTCCGCCCAACTGACAAGACATGACTGCATTGATCCGCCTCGCGGCCGAAGACGGTATCGCGACGCTCACGTTCGACCGCCCCGAGGCACTGAACGCGCTCAACGAAGCGATGGCCAACGAACTGAACGCCAAGCTCGCACGCCTCGCTCATCATGACGAGATCCGTGCGATCGTACTGACGGGCGCCGGCAACGCCTTCATGGCGGGCGGCGACTTGCAGACCATGCGCGCCGCACTCGACGAAAAACCCGTGGTACGCGACCGTTCGATCGGCAAACTCGTGCGGCTCGCGCAAACCGTGGTCGAGACCGTCACGGGTTCGCGCAAGCCGGTGATCGCCAGCATCAACGGCGCCGTGGCGGGCTTCGGCTTGAGCCTCGTCGCGGCCTGCGATCTGGCTATCGCCGCGAAGAGCGCGACCTTTACGTCGGCGTATGGCCGCATCGGCACCTCCCCCGACGGCGGCGCGACCTATACGCTACCGCGCGCGCTCGGCACCAAACAGGCCGCGCAATGGATGTACCTCGACGAGCGCCATACGGCCGATGAAGCGCTGCGAACCGGCATCGTCAACTGGGTCGTCCCGGACGACGAACTCGCCGCGCAAACGCGCTCGCTTCTGAAGCGAATGGGTGCGCTCTCGCCGGATGCCTTCGCGCAAACCAAGAACCTGATCCTGCACGCACCCGAGCGCAGCTTCGCCGAGCATCTGTACGCGGAACAACGCAGCTTTCTGCACTGCGCGGCGGGCGAAGATTTTCGCGAAGGCATCGACGCTTTCTTCGACAAGCGCGCACCCGTATTCGGCTCCAGCGCACGTTAAGCGCCTTGCCTCGCTTCTCCATACGCGCGAGCGCAATAACAGCAGCAACAGCAGTAGCACAGGGAAAACTTCATGAAACTGGCCACTACCGACGAAATCGTCGCCGAGCTGAAAGCCGGCCGCATGATCATTCTGGTCGACGAGGAAGATCGCGAGAACGAGGGCGATCTGCTGATTGCCGCCGACCACGTCACGCCCGAAGCGATCAACTTCATGGCGCGCTTTGGCCGCGGCCTCGTTTGCCTGACGCTGAGCGCCGCACATTGCGCACGCCTGAAGCTGCCGCCGATGGCGGAGCAGAACGGCACGCAGTACGGCACCGCGTTCACGGTCAGCATCGAGGCGGCGCAAGGCGTCACCACCGGTATTTCCGCGGCCGATCGCGCGCATACGATACGCACTGCGATTCATGCCGATGTGCGCGCCGAACATCTCGTGCAACCGGGTCATGTGTTCCCGATCGCAGCGCGTGAAGGCGGCGTGCTGGTGCGTGCCGGACATACCGAGGCGGGTTGCGACCTCACCGCATTGGCAGGGTTGACGCCTGCCGCGGTGATCTGCGAAATCATGAACGACGACGGCACCATGTCGCGTCTGCCGCAACTGATCGAATTCGCCGAACACCATGGCCTGAAGATCGGCACGATTGCCGATCTGATCCACTATCGCAGCACGCACGAGTCGCTCGTCGAACGTGTCGGCGAGAGACCCTTGCACACGCCGTGGGGACCGTTTCGCGCCATTCAGTATCGCGACACTGTGCGCCAATCCACGCATCTGGCCCTGGTGCGCGGCAATCCGATGCCCCATGTGCCCGTGCTCACGCGCGTGCACGAATGCTTTTCGCTACTCGATCTGCTCGATGCGGAACCTTCCGCGCATTCATGGCCGTTACACGCGGCGCTGCAGAAAATCGACGCGGCCGGATGCGGCGTGGCGGTTCTGCTCGATTGCGACATGCGAACCGATGCGATGACCGGCAGCAACGGCGTACAGGCGCGTAGGGACGGCCGGCTCTCAGGTATTGGCTCGCAGATTTTGCGCGATCTCGGCGTGCGTCGACTGAATGTGTTGTCGAGTCCGTTCAGGTTGCCGGCGCTGTCGGGCCATGAACTTGAAATCATGGCGTTCATTCCGCTTGGCGAAACGGATCTGGATAATCCTCACGCGTTCGAACGCACGGCTGTGGCGCCGCCGGCTGGCGCGCCGCTGGGGTCCACCGCGGCAATGCGGGCAAGCGCTCGACAGCAGTCATACGAACTCGAAACTTCTTCATGGTGAATGCCCGATGACTCAAGCCAATCAGCCTTATGTCGCTCTCGTCACTGGCGCCTCGCGCGGTGCCGGCAAGGGTATCGCGCTCGCCCTCGCCGCGAGCGGCGCAACGGTCTACGTGACCGGACGCACCCAACGGGAAGGCGACGCGCCCTTGCCCGGCACCGTGCACGCAACGGCGATAGAAATCGATAAGCTCGGCGGCAAGGGCATCGCGCTGACCTGCGATCACGCCGACGACCAGCAGGTGGCCGAAGTATTCGACTACATCCAGCACAACAGCGGGCGCCTCGACATCCTCGTCAACAATGCCACGACGCTGCACGATGAACTGATTCGCCCGGCACCGTTCTGGGCAAAACCTCTGGAACTCGTGGATATTCTCGATGTCGGCCTGCGCTCCGCGTATGTTGCGAGCTGGCATGCCGCACGTATGATGGCCGCGCAGGGCGATGGTCTGATCGCGTTCACGTCCTCGTTCGGCGCGAGCTGCTACATGCACGGCGCGGCGTACGGCGCGCAGAAAGCAGGCGTCGACAAATTCGCCAAGGACATGGCTGTCGATCTGAAACCGCATGGCGTCGCAGCGGTTTCCATCTGGATGGGCATGCTGCAAACCGAGCGCACTGCGCGTGTGATCGCTGAGCATCCCGAACAATATGCGGGTTTTAGCGAACTCGCGGAAACACCGCAGTTCACCGGGCGGCTGATCGATGCGTTGTATCGCGACCCGCAACGTCAGCGGAAATCCGGTCTGGTGCTGGTCGGCGCGGAGCTTGCGCGCGAGTATGGCATCACCGAACTTGACGGGCGCCAGCCGCCCTCGCATCGGGAAGCGCTGGGTGGGCCGGTACAGGCACATCCGGCGATCGTGGCCTGATCATCGCGGCACACGGTACGCGGCGCAGGTGCGGGCTGCGCCGCGGATGTGCGGCGGCGCGGCTCTGAATACCCTGCCGCTCTGCTGTCCCGCCGTTCCGCACCGCTTCGTACCCTGCGCGTGTGGCACAGGTAGCACGGGCGACTAGAAGCCGCTCACCACCATCGCGTACACCAGAGCCGCACCACCCACCGCGCCGAGGAACGTGAAGCACTGTTCGTCCGCGCCCGAGCGGCGCGACCAGATTCGTCCTGCCAGCGCAGCCAACCCCGTGATACCCAGAAACAACGATAGCGACGAGCCGGCCGTACACACCATGCCGGGAAACTCGTCGCTCCAGGCGCACGCATAGAGCTGCCGCACGGATACGCCAACCACGCCGATCGCCACCAGCAAACCGGCAACCAGTCCGTCCCGCTGAACTCTGGATTTCATCTGCATCCCTCCCCCTTCACGTCCTTGCTCATCCCGCTCGTCCCCGTCCCTATGCGTGGCTCAACCGCCTGCCACGTGGCTGTGCGCCTCGATACGGCGGACCAGAAAAGCTGGTCGCGCCGCTCCCGGTTCATACCGTCATTGACGGCGATTGGCGGAGTACGGGCATCGTCCGGATGGACTAAGGGGATTGCCTGAGCGTGCGCAGAAGCACGGCCGAGGTGCCGACGGCGGCCTCGTGAGCGGAAATGCGGGGATGTTGCGAAGAAAACGGCGGGGACGTTGCGAGGAGACGATCGAGGCGGGGAACAGCAAACGTGACGGCAAGCGCCATCACGTTTGCACAGTAATACCGGCAGCGCTACCAGCGCCCCAGTCAGGCCGTTTGCGGCTTACCCACCCACCACGTCCCAATCACCTCTTCGATTGCGCGAGCGGCAGACAGCAACGCCGCTTCGCCGCGCGGTTTGCCAACAATCTGAATGCCGACCGGCAAGCCACTTGCACTCATCCCACACGGAATCGCGATGACCGGCATGCCGGTGAGCGTCACCGCATAGGCGATCGCGAGCCAGTCGATATATGTCTCGAAGTGCCGCCCGGCTGCCTCGCGGACATCGCGTGCTTCCACCGGGAACGGCAGCACGATGGAAGCCGGACAGATCAGCACGTCATAGCGCTGCAACAGCGCATTCATCTTGTGAAACAACGCGCCGCGCGTGCGCTGCGCGGCAAGCATCGCAGGGTTATCCACCTGCAGGCCGAACTCGATGTTCCAGATCACGTCCGGGTTCAGCACGTCGCGATGTTGCGCCAGCACTTCTTCGTAGTTCGCCGCGTACGAAATACCACGCAGCGTATGGAACGCCTGGGTTGCCGCGCTCAAATCGATATCGCTTTCATCCACGCCAACACCGGAAGCGCTCAGGCGGTCCATCGTTTTGCGGCAGATCGCGAGGATTTCGGGTTCGACGGCCGCGATACCCAGCCCTTCGCTGAACGCCACGCGCGCGGGCCGCTGCGGCTTGCGTGCATGGTCCAGAAACGAGGTCACCGGTTCGCTCAACGACAAAGGCGCGCAATCGAGGTCGCCGCACATCGCGTCGAGCAACAGCGCGGCATCCGTTACGTTGCGCGCCATCGGCCCATGAATGCCCAAGGTGTTGTACGGATCGGCGGCCGGCCCGTACGACACGCGCCCGGGCGTGGGACGCATGCCCACCACGCCGCAAAACGCCGAAGGCGTACGCAACGAGCCCGCCAGATCGGAACCTTGCGCGACCCACGCGGTGCCCGACGCCAACGCCGCAGCCGCGCCGCCCGAGGAACCGCCAGCCGAGCGCGACAGGTCCCACGGATTGCGGGTCACGCCGAACACGCTGTTGTACGTATGGCCACCCGAGCCGAACTCCGGCGTATTCGATTTTGCATAGACCACGCCACCGCGTGCCTCAAGCAGCGTCACGCCGGCATCGGATGTGTCCGGAATACGATCGCGATAGACGAGCGAGCCGCGCGTGGTGCGCACGCCGGCAACGTCGGTCAAATCCTTGATCGGCACCGGCAGCCCGCATAGCAAACCGCGCTCGCCGACCGGCTTCTTCAGCAATGCATCGGCATGGGCATGCGCGCGTTCGAAACACAGCGTGGGCAACGCGTTGACCTGCGGTTCGACGCGCGCCACCTGGGCGGCCAACGTGTCGAGCAGATCGTGCGGACTGACGGCCTCCTCGCGCAGCAGATCGACAATTTCGCACGCGCTTCGCTCAATGAGACTCAAATCGACGGACATAGTGGCTATCGGCTCCGTAGTGGGGTGCCCGTCAGTTTCGCATGCCGGCTGCGTTTTGCGTCGTCAGAACGCTCAGCTCTTCAAGCGATACCCGGTCTTGAAGATCCAGGCGACGATTGCGAGAAACACCGCCAGGAACAACGCGGTCATGCCGAGGCTGACCTCGACATCCACATCGGCGAGGCCATAGAAGCTCCAGCGAAATCCGCTGACCAGATAGACGATCGGATTGAAGAGCGTCACGACTTTCCAGAACGGCGGCAGCATATTGACCGCATAGAAACTTCCGCCAAGGAACGTGAGCGGCGTGATGATCAAGAGCGGCACGAGCTGCAATTTCTCGAAGCTATCCGCCCAGATGCCGATAATGAAACCGAGCAGACTGAACGTCACTGCGGTAAGCACCAGGAACAGAATCATCCAGAACGGATGCTGCACCTGCAGCGGCACAAAGAGGCCCGCGGTCGCCAGAATGATCAGCCCGAGCAGAATCGATTTGGTGGCCGCCGCGCCCACATAGCTCACCACAATCTCCAGATACGACACCGGCGCCGACAGCAACTCGTAGATCGTGCCGGTAAAGCGCGGAAAATAAATGCCGAACGACGCATTCGAAATGCTCTGCGACAGCAGCGACAACATGATCAGACCCGGCACGATGAAGGCGCCGTAACTGATGCCATCCACTTCCTTGATGCGCGAACCGATAGCCGCGCCGAATACGACGAAGTAAAGCGACGTTGAAATCACCGGCGCGATAATGCTCTGCATCAACGTGCGCCAGGTGCGCGCCATCTCGAACTTGTAGATCGCGCGAATTGCGTAAATATTCATTGGTTACCTCGGAGCAGACTGACGAAGATGTCTTCGAGCGAGCTTTGCGTCGTATGCAGATCCTTGAAACGGATGCCGGCGTCGTCGAGCGCCTTGAGCAACGCGATGATGTCGGTGCGCCCGCCGTCGCCCTCATACGTATAGATCAACTCGTTGCCGCCCTTGCCGACATCCAGCCCATATCCGGCCAGCGCCGCGGGCACCTCGGCGAGCGGACTGTCCAGTTGCAGCGTCAACTGCTTCTTGCCGAGCTTGCGCATCAGCTCCGTCTTCTCTTCTACCAGCATGATCTCGCCCGCGTTGATCACGCCAATGCGATCGGCCATTTCCTCGGCTTCGTCGATGTAGTGTGTGGTGAGAATGATCGTCACGCCGCTCGCGGTCAGCGAGCGCACCAGCTTCCACATATCGCGGCGCAACTCGACGTCGACCCCCGCGGTGGGTTCGTCGAGAAACAGCACGCGCGGTTCGTGCGAGAGCGCCTTCGCAATCAGCACGCGGCGCTTCATGCCGCCCGACAGCGTAATGATCTTGTTATTGCGTTTTTCCCACAGCGACAGGTCACGCAATACCTTTTCGATGTAAGCGGGGTTTTTCGGCTTGCCGAATAGCCCCCGGCTGAACGAGACGGTCGCCCAGACGGTCTCGAACGAGTCGGTGGTGAGCTCCTGCGGCACGAGACCGATCAGCGAGCGCGCACCGCGGTAGTCCGTCGCGATGTCGCGGCCGTCCACCATCACGCTGCCCTCGCTTGCCTTGACGATGCCGCAGATGATGCTGATGAGGGTGGTTTTGCCCGCGCCATTAGGGCCCAGCAAGGCGAAGATCTCTCCGCGGTTGATCGCCAGATTGATGTTTTTGAGCGCATGAAAACCCGTGGCGTAGGTTTTCGACAGATTCGTGACCGAGACGATTGGCTGCATGGATTCGACGATGGCAGACACCGGTTTTGATTAGTAGGAGGCGGTGCGAATATGCGGCCGCACCCGCAATGTAATTGAAAGTGGGAAAGCCTGCAGCATAACCCCGATATTCCGGAAAAACGGCCATGCGAGGCCCGTCAGGGTTCGGCGCACGCGAAACTGCTGGCAAGATTCACGTTGCCCTTGCCGTTATAGCGGGGAAACAGCGGGTAACGGCACAACGGACGCGAGCGTCCGTTGGTTGCGGCCGCGATATCGGTGGCGGTCAGCGTCTCGGGCGATACGCCACGCGTCACCCAGTTGTCGAGCGCGCCCAGCAGATCCACGGAGGGAATGAACACGCCGCTGCCATGTTGAAAACCCGGCACCATGTAGAGCCGCATGAACCCGTTGACCTGGTCCAAGCCGAAGCGGTCGATCAGCGCCTCGTAATAGGCAATCGTCTGGTTCGGGCTGATGACTTCGTCGGCAAGGCCTTGCAGCGTGATGAGCTTGCCGCCGTGCGCGATGTAGCGTGCGAGATCGGGGTTCATCGCGCCGATCGTCTGTGACAGCGTAACGAGTTGGCCGCGATACTTGCCAGGATGCGACGGGTCGAAGCCGAGCGGATCGAACTGCTCGTTGCGCGTCACGAAATAGCGGATGTAGCCGTCGCCCTGCGCGAACAGGTAGCCATTGGCGAAGAAGGTCGGCACCGGCAAACGCTCAGGCTGATGCGCAAGCCCGAGCAGGCCGGTCAGACGCGTGCCCTGAAAGACGTTGTAGCCAGGATAGCCGGTGACGCCCCACGCGAGCTTGTAGGGCAACGACAGACCATCGCGCATCAGCAGCAAGGTGGCGAGTTGCGCGTCGGTGAGGCATTCGTCATGCACGGGGGTGCGTCCGGCGCAGCGCAACGAGGCAATGATTTCCGCTTCGTGTTGCCGGCAGCCGGCCACGTCGCTGACGATGCCGTCCGCCGCGCCATCGAGCCGGTCGCAAACCGCAACCGTGCGTTCGTACACGTGCTCGAGCAATGGCGGCGGGATGAAACCGCCGGGCGTCGCGTATTCCGCGTGACCCAGCTTCACGCCCATCAAGCGCACGCCGGAAAAATTGAGCGCGGGGGAATTGGCGATCACGCCGTCGTAGTCGTCGGGATAGCGCTGCATCACCGTGTAGCCTTCGCGGCCACCCGTCGAGCCGCCGGCGAAATACATTCGCTGCGGCGGGCGGCCGTAAGCACGCACAATGAGTGCGAGCGCGGCGTCGTGCGTTTTCTTCAGATGCGCGTAGCCGAAATTCGTCACCGCTTCATCCACGAGGCCGAACACCGCGAGCGACGAATTGCCCACATGCCCGGAGTCGTCGCCGAAGGTCGCATAGCCCTGCGCGAGCGGTGCGCGATCCGGCGAGAACGGCATCACGCCCGTGCCGCTCACCACCACGCCGTTATAGCCCCCGCCGCCGATCTGCAGCGCACGGCCGTTCCAGCGGCGCGGCAGATTCAGGTCGAAGCGGATATCCGGTGTGGTGGCGTTGAGCCCCTTGATACGGCCGGTAATGCGGCAATATTCGCCGCCTTGCTGATTGCCAGGCGCGGTGGCCGCCACCATCGCCGCGCTTTCGATCTGCACGCCGGCGGTAGGTAAAGCGATCAGCTCGGGAGGTAACACCGCACCCGCAAGCTCCACGCAGCGCATGGCGAGCAGCGCGTCCTTGCCCACGGCGAATGCCGCCGGTGCGTTCAGCCATAGCAGCGCGCCGGCGACTATCGCCAGCGTGCGCGAAGCTCGCATCAAATTCACATGGCGCACGAGGCGCGCACGCGCCCTCATCCGTAACGCGCGCGGTTGGCAGCCGTGCGCGACTGCTGCCCTTTCCAGTCGTTCCAGCCGCGCGCGATCATCAGCACCGCGCCGATGGCGACCAGATCGCCGCCGAGTCCGATCAGCGTGCCGCGAAAGCCGTGGAACGTATGCCGCGTCGCCGTATCGACGATCAACGACACCAGCGTGCCGGTCACAAAACACACGAGCCCGGTACGGCCGACGGTTACCACGGCCGGCAACCGCTGGGCGAGCCAGGCGATGCTGCCCACGCGCACGAACTGCGCGGCGAGCCAGGCGATAACGATAAAGTTGATCACGCGTTCCATGGAAAGGTTCTGTTTAAGTACGCCAGGCAACGGCTGCGTCAGTATGAAGAGCTTGACGATGGCGAACGCCAGCACCGCGGCCACCGCGGCACGCGTGAACCAGCGCGCCGTGCGGGTGGCGTGAAAGCGTTCGCTGACGGGTTGCACCCGGCAGAGAATACCAAGCACGAACATCAGTTGCCAGGCAAACGGATTAAAAGCCCAGTCGGCCACGTCGTCAATGCTAAATAGCGCGGCCAGCGGCCGGGCGAGCGCCCAGACCGTCATGCTCAGGCCCAGTGCGGCAAGCGGCGAGCGGCGCGCCAACGGCACGGCAAACGGGACGCACAGCGCGAAGATCACGTACATGGGCAGCACGCTCGACAGATACGGCTGGTGCCGCAGCACGGCAATATCGAACGCTTCACGCAGCGGCTGAAGCGCAAACGGTTGCCAGCCGCTCAGGTCGACCATCGGCTGGTTCAGATGCAGGAACGCGAGAACGGCGCCGGACAGCAGCGTCAACACGGCCGTCAACAGATAGGCGCGATAGATCTCCCAGCAGCGCCGGACAAAACGCATCGCCGCAGCGCTCTCGCCACGCCCTGAAAGGACCGCCGTATACGCCGCCGCCGACGCGTAGCCGCCGAGGAAGACGAACACTTCAGCGGAGTCGCATAACGCATAGCTATGCAACATCAGATGCGACAAGGTGCTACCGGGGATGTGATCCAGCACGATGACGATCAACACGACGCCACGGAAAAAATCCACTTCGATCGAGCGTCCGCGACGAATGTCCATTCTGGTTCTCGCAAGATGGCGCGTGTCTGCAATGCGCCGTGAAAAACGGGGAATTGCCGTTGTATTGCCGTTGTTCCTGTTAGGAACTCCATGACAATAAAACGTTCCCGCCGAGTCCGTGCGCGAGCCCGGCGCGCGCTGACAACCGCCCTTTAAATACATAGGACGTGGCAGCAATCTGAAATTCGAATGTCGGTACGCCGTAATACTGAGCCGTCGCATGAAATCGACGGAAAACCTTGCAGCAAGTTTTGCGGCTTTTAATGCGTCCAGCGCGAGCGCAATCGGTAAAGGCCACTGAAAAAAATCACGTATTACGATGCGCGATTTTTTTCGCTTTTTTTCATCGTAGGATGAATTTATGCAATACGGCTGGAAGAAAACCTCATGAACAACAGGATTGCCGGCTTCGACGGATTGCGCGCGATTGCAGTCTTGATGGTCTTTTTTCAGCACCGTCTATTCGGTGAAATCGGTGAGATCGGTCACCTCGGCGTGTGGATCTTTTTCGCGCTGAGCGGCTTTCTGATCACCGGGATTCTGTCCGCGCAACGCGCACGTATCGAAACAAACGAAAGCAGGTTCGGTGCTGAACTGAAGCGCTTCCTGTTGCGCCGCACGCTGCGCATCTTTCCGGTCTACTACCTGATGCTGGTCACGATGTGCGTGCTGATGGCGTTCGGCCTGGCAAGCCCTGAGTTAGTGGGCGGCATGCCGTTTCATTTCGCCTATCTGTCGAACATCTGGATCGGTTCCGTGCTGCATTACTGGCCAGGTCGTTACTCGCATCTCTGGAGTCTCGCGATCGAAGAACAGTTTTATCTGGTGTTCGCGCCATTATTACTGCTGGTTACGGCGCGGCGGCATCGCACGGTGTGTCTCGCGGTCGTCGCGGTTGGGCTGACCTCGCTGCTGGCGATGCGTGCGGCGCAGTGGCAGGACATCACCATCTATACGCATCCGCTGACCAACTTCTGGCTGCTCGCATTGGGTGGAATGGGCGGCCTGATGATCGCCGGGAAAACGAGCCGCTTGCGCATCGTGCTGGGACACGGCCTGACGCTGTTCGTGCTGGGTGTTTGCCTTGCGGGATTTTGCGCGACCGAGCCGATGTGGAGTCAGTTGAACAGCCCGCTTGCCTTCACGATGGTCAGCGCCTTGTACGGCGTCACGATCGCGGCGCTTGTGTGTTCGATTGCGTGCTGCCGCAACGCCGCAGTGATCGGTCTGCTTGAAACCGCGTGGCTGGCGAACTTCGGACGCATCAGCTACGGCTTTTACCTCTACCACAACCTGATTCCGGACCTGACCCGCAACCGCCACGCCACGACGTTTTTTGGCGGCGCCGTACCGACATGGGCGCACGCCGCCGGCATTGCCGCGTCGTTCCTGATTTCGCTGACATTGGCCGTGCTGTCCTGGCGCCTGATCGAAGCGCCGATTCTGCGCCTGAAAACACGGTACGCACAGCCCGGCACGAGGGCTCAGGCTGGTGCGCAGATTGGCCCGCACATAACGCCTGCGCCGGCCTCTTCGTTTGCCGCGCGCAACGAGCACGCATTGAAGGATGAAGACGCCACTTCAGATGCTGTTTGAAGACGGGAACGAAGGCGGGAATGAAGGCAGGAAAGCTTACGATATGCCTTCATGCGACTTGAGTGCAGGCGCGGTATCATGCGGCCTCACCTGGCCGGCTGCTTCGAACCTTGCGCGACACGCGGGCACTGAACAGGCCGAACAATAAAAACAAGCCACTGCCCGCGCATGCTCCGGTCCATCCGGTCAGCGCGGTTGGCTCGCGGACACCAACGATGTTTCATTTCAGTTTCGCCGACGGCGTGCTTGGCGCGAGCCTGCAGACGCTCAGCCTCTACGCGCTGCTTGGCATCATTGCGGCGCTGCTACTCGGCGGCATGGTCAAGGGCGTGGTCAGTATCGGCGTACCGCTGGTGGCGATGCCGATTCTCAGCCAGTTCATGCCGATCAAGGAGGCCGTTCTATTGCTGTCCATGCCGATCATCCTCGGCAATATTCCCCAGGCACTGGAAGGCGGCGAGTTGCTGCCGACGGTCCGGCGCATTGCCGCGCCGTTGATCGGCACGGTGGTGGGCAACCTTGTCGGCGTGAGCGTATTGATCTCGCTCGCGCCACATCGCGCACAGGCTGCCGCAGGCATCTTGCTGATCGTTGCGGCCCTGCTCCTGCTGCTGTCGCCGCGGCTTACGTTGTCGCCGACGTGGGCGAAGCCCGCGGGCTTCGTATTGGGATTCGGCGCAGCAGTCATGGAAAGTATCGCTTCGGTGCCGGGTCCTTTGCTGGCGATGTATCTGATCGCCACGGGTGCCACGGGGAAGGCTTTTACCAAGCAGATCGCGATTATCCTGGTGGTATCGATCATCACGCTGGTGGCGGCGTTCAGTGGCGGCGCGCATGCCAGCTGGAGCGACCTGGTCATTTCGGCGTGTGCCAGCGTGCCGGTGATCGCGGGCATGCTCCTGGTACGGCCGCTTAGGGACCGTTTGCCGCCGGCGGCGTTTCGGGTTCTGGTTCTACTGTTCGTGCTGGCAGCCGCCGCGCAAATGGTCTGGAAATCCGGGGTTTTATAAGGGTTCGGGTTGCGTGCGGCGCTCAATCCAGGCCGTGGAACGCGCATTGCTGGTGATTGCTTACTGCAATCAACCGGAGAGCGCTTTTGGCAACCATTCTGGCAACCAAGGCAAATCCCCCAAACGAGCCGGACCACAAGCCCGATGAAGATCCGGGCAGCCCGCCTACCGAGGTATCCAGGCCGATTGGCGACGCCATCCCCACGCCGGTCGAACCGGGTCTCGATGAGCCATTGCCGGCAAAAGGCGAAACGCCACCACCGGTGAACCAGTCAGACGACGCAGACGACGCGTGATAAATAAATTGCTCAGGCGGCAGCCGGCTCGTGGACGATCTTCAGCGCACTCTTGTGCTCCTTGATCAACCGGTAAACAGTTTCGCCAGGGACGGTTTCCCGTTCGAGCAGTTCATCGGCAATGGCGCGCAGTACGGGTTCGTAAGCGTGCAGCAGTCCATAGCACAACTCGTTCAATTCCTTGAGCAGCACATTGGCGTGTTCGATGGCGCTCTTCATTTGCAGGCCCGCGTACTGCGACGGCAGCGCTGCGAGGCTGAACAGATCGCCGTCGCGATTGAAGCCGAACTTGGACACCATGTCGAGACTGATGCGCGACGCTTCCTGAAGATCCGACGCGGCACCGCTCGACGCTTCGGAGAACGTGAGAATTTCGGCGTTGCGCCCGCCAAGCAGGACCTGGATCTCGTTGCGGATTTCAGTCTCGCGGTACAGGTGCTTGTCCTGCGCCTTCGTGATCAGCGCGACACCCAATGCGCCGCCACGCGGCAAGATCGTGACCTCTTCCAGCACGCCGGTGCCGAGCAGTGCGGCAACGAGACCGTGTCCCGCTTCGTGCACCGCGATACGCGTGCGTTCGTCTTCGCTCAGCGCCCGCTCCGCGCCGCTCACGTCGCCGATGCGCGCAATCTTGATTGCCTCCATGAAATGCTTCGACGCGATTTCCGTCTCGCCGGCTTTGCGTGCGACCAGCCCGGCCTGATTCACCACCATCGCGACGGTAGCAGGAGAAAGACCCGTGGTCAGGCGAGCGAGCTGGTCGTAGTCGATGTCCGCGGCCTTCGACTTCAGCTTCTGCGCGTAGAAGCGGAAAATTTTCGCGCGCTCCTCGCGGTCGGGCAAACGGACCTGGACCGTGCGGTCAAACCGGCCCGGACGGCGCAATGCTTCGTCCAGATTGTCCGGGTGATTCGTCGCCGCGACGATGATGACGCCTTCGTTGGCGGCAAAGCCATCCATTTCCGCCAGCAACTGATTGATGATGCGGTTGCTCTCCGCTTCGACGGGGCCGCCGCCGGTATCCGTGCGTTTGGCGAGACCGTCGGCTTCGTCGATGAAGATCACGGTGGGCGCATTCTTGCGCGCGAGTTCAAACAGATGTTTGACCTTCTGGATGCCGACGCCGTAGTACTTTGCGCTGAAATAGCTGCCCGTGATTGAAATGAAGTTCGCGCCGCATTCACCGGCGAGCGCCTGCGCAAGCCGCGTCTTGCCAACGCCCGGGCCGCCGACCATCAGAACGCCGCACGGCGCGCGCACGCCCATCGACGTGAATTGCTTCGGATCGGACAGATAGCCGCGGATGTCCGCGAGCGCCGCCTTGGCTTCCCCGGCGCCGATCACGTCGTCAAAACGCAGCGTGGGCGTCTTGCCGAGCAACGACGCACCGCCCTTCATCTCGCGGCGCATGAACCACACCATGCCGCCGATCAGCAACAGTGGCAGCAACAGGCCGATCGTGTCGCGCAGCAGGCCGAATATCGACATCCAGCGCGCGGCGCCGGTGCGGATATCGGCGTCCGGCAGCCACACCAGCTGATACGACGCGGCCTGATCGGCTTTGGGTTCGCCGAGCAGCAGTGCATGCGAGAACGTCGCGTTGTGGTCGGTGACGAAGTATTTCGCGCCCTGGCGCGTCGACACCAGAATCGCATTCGGGCTCACGCCGATCGCGGCCACGTTGGCCTCGCGAATATCACGCAGCATTTGCGACGCGTCTTTCTCATCGTGCGTCCACGCCGAAGGGTCGTGACGCATCTGACTCGCAATGCCGGTAAGCACCGGATCGGTTTGCCCGTCGCGCTGCTGGTAAGCCCACACACTCAATGCGAGCAATACGGCGAAAAGTACTGCACCGACCCCAATGGCGATCTTGCGTGCACGTCTTTTCTCAAGCGAATTCTTTCCCGGCTTCATGAGTCACTTCCAAAAACAGGCCAAGACAGGCCCTCGATACTGGTGAAAATCAGGTGGTGGAGGCTGGTGGGAGCAGATCGGCAGATCGGCTGGAGCGGCACCATGCATGCGCGGAAAGAAGGACACCCAACCATTTGCCCCTTTTAGCGGCCCGCGAATCGGCTAGTATGCCGGCCGGCCCTTCGGTCCATGTTGCAGAAAGGGCCTGTTTCTACCGCTGATCCGACGGTTTATATCGCCGAATTAAGGGGAGCGATCGCCCCATTGAAGCGATTCCGGCTGCTCCGGCGCACAGTTTATCAGCGCTATATTCCCTGCGTATTCTGCATACCTGAAAGTAACCGCGCCCTATTTAAAAGCGGTCAGAGTTACAGTAAATCGTGGAATATAGGCGACACTCGTCCAGACAGGGCTGGCGGCGATAAGCGGATTTTGCGCGTCGCGCGGGGGCGAGGCCGGGGTTTAACCGAGCGAGCGCCCGGCGAGGCCGACACTTTAGTGGCAATCCTCGACCGGTCGCTCGGTCAAGTCCGAAGGCGCAACCATCACGCCGCCGAACGCACGATGGGCAAGGCGCCCAACGTTTTCGCAGCTAGGCGGCGAGCCTCTATGTGCCCGTCCGGATCTTGCCGCACTCTCAGGTCCGTCTTTTTTTTGCCGGTACCTTGTGGCACCGGTCAGCTCTCCTGCAACTACCCCCGATCCTCGCAACTCTTCTCTTCGACAGATTCAGACGGCAGTACGCCACCTCGGCCTGTTCTGTTATAAACGGATTCATTACTTAGCCGATGAAAGCGACACGCAGCTAATCATCGGACAATACCGCAGCTTTTTTGATACGCTTTACCATACGTCTCAGTTCTGGACGTTGGCGTGTTAAATACTTCGCTCCGCCGCTTACATCACCGGAACCGCGCCCGTCATTCGCACCACCAATCCATGAACCAGCGCACCCTGCCACCGCATCTGGCCGCTGCCGCCGCAGCCGAATCGCGCTCCGCTATTTCCACGAGCCGTTTCAGCACGCATGGGCTACCAGTCGATGAACAGTTTCTCGCCTGGCGCCGGCGCGTGGGCCACGTGGTCGACGTACCGCCGTCGAAGGAACAGGTCGCGACGGGATTTCGCGGCGAGATCGATCTCTATGCCGTAGGCGGCATGGTATTTACGGATTGCAGCACGCAGGCGCTGCGGCTGGAACGCTCGGTCGCCCGGGTCTCCACGGACACGCGGCGCGACTACGCCTTTCACCTGTTCGTGGAAGGCGAAATCGGCAACGTGATGGGTGTGCGCAAGAAACGCAGCGCGCCGGGCTCGGTGCAGGGCATCGTCGCGTTCGATATGAATCAGCCGTTTCGGGCCGAACGGCCCGAAAGCCGGCTGTTGAACCTGTTCGTACCGGCCGAGATCGTGGACGCGGAGTTGGGTGACGGCGCGGCGATTCACGGCCGGATCGTTCCGCAGGGCCCACCGCTAACCGGCCTCGTGCTGGACCACATGATGGCGATCGCCCGGGAAATCCCCATGCTCGACCCGCTCGCCGCGGCGGATGCCCTCCATACAGGCGCTCAACTGCTGATCGCCGCGTTCCGCAAAGAGGCACGCCTGACAGGTGCGAGCCGGGGCGCGCTCCAGGCCGCCGTGATGGGACAGGTGCGGCGCTACGTCGAGGCCAATCTGCATCAGGGCGATCTCACGCCAACCAGCGTGGTTGAGGCGCTGCAACTGAAACGCGCCACCATCTACCGCTGGTTCGAACACGATGGCGGGCTTGGCGCCTATATCCGCAATCGCCGCTTGCGGGAAGCGGCGGACGAACTAGTCCGTTTCCCACATCTTCAGGTGACGGACATCGCGTACGGACTCGGTTTCCAGAGTGCGTCCGATTTCACCCGTGCATTTCGCCGTGCCTTCGACATGAGCCCGCAAGACATGCGGGCACAAGCGCTGATCCTGCAGCATCGCGGCGTGAGCGAGCTTACGGCAGGGGCTGCGAAGCGCGGGCATCGCACACACGGGGCGTTTCTGCCTCGGGGAATGCCCGCAGTGCGGCAAGCGTGAGCAGGGTCACGGCAATCAGATACCACGCGGGAACCATGGGATCGCCCGTCCGGTTGATCAGCCACGTCACGATGAATGGCGCAAATCCGCCGAACAGAACAACACCGAAGCTATAAATCACCGCCAATCCGGCCGCGCGCTGATGCGCCGGAAACGCTTCCATCATCAGCACGGAACTCGGGCCGGCATTATTGACCGCAAGCGCTACGTACGCCGTGATGATGACGAGCGCGGCGACATCGCCCACACCGTGCGTCAGCGCCCAGAATGCCGGCCATGCGGCCGCCAGCGAGGCCACGAGCGCCAGGTACTGCACTGTCTTGCGGCTCGTCTGGCCGTCGGCCACGCGCGCCACGAGCGGCGTCACCACAAGAATCACGAGGCCGGACAGACAGGCCGTCAACAGGCTGATCGCATCCGGCCGATGCAGCGTGCGAACCAGATAAGCCGGCATATAGAAGACGGTGAGGTAGATGCCCACCGAGGGCGCGGACATCATCAGCAGGCCGCAAATGACGGGACGCGGATGCTCCGCGAGCATGCGCCACGGGCTGAGCCGCGCGCGGTGCAGCGGCGCGGCCACCGCCATCCGGCGACGCAAATACCAGCCGACCGGCCCAATCAACCCGCCCAGAATGAACGGCACACGCCACCCCCAGTCGTGCATCTGGGCGGGCGACAGCAGCGCCGTGGTGCTCACGCCGACCAGCGCGGCGACGAAAGCGGCCGCGCCCTGGCTGGCCCCACGCCAGCTCACCATGAAACAGCGGTGCCGGTAAGCAACCGACTCCATCAGCGAGGCCGACGCCGGCCCTATCTCCCCGCCTGCCGCGAGCCCCTGCATCAGGCGCGCGAGCACCATCAATACCGTCGCCGCGGGACCGATCGACGCGTAGCCCGGCAGGCAAGCGATCAGCCATGTGCCAACGGTCATGAGAGTCAGCGACAGTGTGAGGCCGGCTTTGCGGCCACGGGTATCGGCAACATGGCCGATCACGATCGCGCCGAGCGGGCGCATGACGAAGCCCGCGCCGAAGGTAGCGAGCGAAAGCAGCAAGGACGACGCGGGACTAGTCGAAGGGAAAAAAAGATTACCAATTATGACAGCGGAAAAACTGTAGACGGTGAAGTCGTACGCGACGAAGCCGTTGCCGATAACGATGGCCGTGACGATACGCCTGAGTTCGGCGCGGGACGGTTCGGCCCCTGTGCGGGCAGCAGTTTGCATGGATTGCGCTCGACGAGCAGAGCGTCGAGAAATTCGGGAAATTGTTGGAATGTCAATGCAGCCCGTTTTTTAACGGCGCAAAGAGACGCAACTTTACACCGCTTCCCCGCTTGTTCGCTCGCACGTGACCAATAGACGGCGTAATTGCCAGACGCGCGCAGCGCATCGGAGCACGCTGCTACACTTGCACACCGCCAACTTCCCAAAGAATCCCGCGCCGGCCGGCATCGTGTGCAATCGCAATCTGCTCGACGTGCGGCACATTCTTCGGCAGACACACTCCGCCCCCATGCTTCGATTCGAGAACCTCAGCAAACGCTATAGCGAACGCATCATCTTTCAAGGCCTGCATTACGACACTGCAGCAGGATGCGTGGCGCTCAACGATGAATCCGGCAGCGGCAAATCCACGCTGCTCAGCATTCTCGCCGGGACGATCGAAGCCGACACTGGCGAAGTGTGGCTCGGCGGCCACTCGCTGCGCAGCGCATCGCATAATGCGAAATCCGTGCTGACGTATGTGCCGGAAGACTGCATGGCGTATCCGGACCAAACGGGTCGCGAGTATCTGAATCGCCTGGCTTCGCAGAGGAACACGGTGCTCGACAGTCAGGCTCTCGATCTCGCCAGCCGCTTCGGGCTCGATCAGCATCTCGACAAGCGCTTCGAACAGATGTCGTTTGGCACGCGCAAGAAGATCTTCCTTACCGGGGCCACGCTCGGTGAAACGAAAGTCGTGATCGCGGATGAACCGGCCGGCGGACTCGACGCCTCGGCGCGCGCGGTTCTCGTCGATCTGTTTAAAACGCTGGCTGAAACCCGTACGGTCTTTTTCTCGAGCTACGACGCCGCGTTCGTGCAGGCATGCGAGGCGAAAACCATCGGCTTTGCGGACCTGGGTGCTGTTGCCGATGAACGTGGGTGATTCAATGAACCATCGTGACGGGCGTGGGGGTTCGCCTCGACAGAGACGCGAACATGGCCAGCCGTCTGAAGAAGCCCATGTGGCTCGCGTCGATCACCATGACGTCGGGTTGGGTGGAGGCCGCGTAGTCGGCGATGGCTTTCGTGCGGTGGCCGAATACCCGTTTCCAGTGATACGGCACGCCCGCTTCTTCGAGAATCGTGCGCGCGTCGATCAACGCTTTCAACATGGCCTGTTTTTCCATCCGCACCAGTGAGCTTCGGGTGTGGAAGGCTGCCGCGCGCCCCTGATCGACTGGCTCGAGTACTTCCAGCAATTCGACTTCGGTTACGCCTCGCTCCAGAAACATGAACGCCGCGTAGCGAGCGGCTTCTATCGCGCCGCCATGGTCGAGAACAGGGATCAGCATTCGTATCATCGAGAACTCCAGCGGGTACTTTGTACTTCTAGCTTAGCCAATGCGGCGTTAACTTCGTATAAAAATCCTCACGCCAAAGCGCGCCGCAGTGGAATGTGTCCGCGTGCAGGCACATTCCACTGCGGCGCACCGTGTCCTCACGATGCCTGTATCGCGGCGGGATTCAGTTCGATGTGCAAAATCACCAACCACCGTTTCGGACAATCCTCGGCAATCTGCAACTCCTGCTTGCGTTCGCCGACCGTCTTCACAAAACCCTTCTCACGCGCGAAACCGAACGCGCGCCGCGCATCGGATTGCAACCATAGCGTGAGCAGCCCACATGTCACGCAACTAAACAGCCAGATCGTTTCATGAGGCAACGTGGCGTCGAACTGCTGCGCGACGTACGTGAAAATAGTCGTGAGAACCTGATTGGTTACGAAGGCGATGGCGACAACCTTGCACATCCCTCTGAATATCATGGCGGGTCTTGAGGGCGTCATGGACTCTCACACTCCGAGCATGCGGCGCGCTTCGGCTTCAGCGAGAGCCAGTGCCGCGCCTGAATCACGCATCGGCCGGCCGCAGCCGCGCCCGGTAACCTGCTGAATCTGCTTGTCTTGCCGCGTGGTCGTCACGCGCAGTGCGCCTTTGAACATGTGGCCCGGCGCGGGAAACACGCACGCCTCGACAGTCACGTTACCCTTGGTTTGTTTGAATGCCATACACCCTCCAGCCTGAACGCAGATTTTTTCTTACGGCGGAACGCCAGATTCAAACTATACGGACGACGCCATAAAGGCCGGGAAACGATTGCCGCCGGCGATATAAAAATCCCGTGAAATTCACCGCACGCCGACCAGCCGGTAGCCCACGCCGGCCTCGGTGACGATGTGTTCAGGATGCGCCGGATCGCGTTCGAGCTTGTGGCGCAGATGCGCCATGTAGATTCGCAGGTAGTGGTGATTGTCGATTTGCGAAGGCCCCCAGACCTCGCCGAGCAGTTGCTCATGCGTCAGGACGCGCCCAGCATGGCGCACCAGCGCGCAGAGCAGGCGATATTCGGTGGGACTGAGGTGGACAGTGCGGCTGCCGCGCACGACCTTGCGCTCACTGAGATCGATCGTGACGAGGCCGAACTGAATCTGCGGCACGCCCACCCTGCTGCCGTTGGCCTGTCTGCGCAAATGCGCGCGAATCCGGGCGCTGAGTTCGGGCAAACCGAATGGCTTGGTGAGGTAATCGTCCGCGCCCGCATCGAGCGCGGCCACCTTGTCTTCTTCGCGGCTGCGCGCCGACAGGACGATCACCGGCATCGCGGACCAGCCGCGCAGCGCGCGGATCACCTCGATGCCGTCCATGTCCGGCAAACTCAGATCGACGATGGCGAGATCCGCCAGCCGCGTCGCAGCCTGCGCGAGGCCCTCTGCACCGGTCTGCGCTTCGAAGACACTCATGCCGTCCGTTTCGAGGCTGGTGCGAACGAAGCGGCGGATGGCTTTGTCAGCGTCGATCACAACGACTGTTACGGTGGGATCGCTCATGAATGTGCCACGTCGACAGCACACCGTTGAGGTTGCGGCCAACGTCCGGGCGGGGTCTCCATAGATTAGTGAACGTCAATAACGAACAGCCACCAGCAACGGGTCAATGCATCGGCTTGAGATCGTCCAGAGCCAGGTTGAGCTTCAGCACGTTCACGCGTGCCTCGCCGAAAAGGCCGAATTGCCGCCCCAAGGTATTACGCGCAACCAGATCGTTCACCTGATCGAGCGGCAGGCCGCGAGCCTTCGCCACGCGCGCCGCCTGGTAGGCCGCCGCCGCGGGACTGATCTCCGGATCGAGCCCGCTGCCCGACGAGGTCACCAGATCCACCGGCACCGGTTGCGACATGTCGTTACCCGCTGCCTTCAATGCATCGAGACGGCCTTTGATTTCGTCGGCGAGCGCGGGGTTGGTCGGCCCGAGATTGGAACCACCCGAGTTCTGCGCGTTGTAGGGCTGCGGCGTCGTGGCCGACAGGCGTCCCCAGAAATAGTACGGCGCGTCGAACTGCTGGCCGATCAGCGCGGAGCCGACCACCTTGCCGTTCTTCTCGAGCAGGCTGCCGTTCGCCTGGCGCTCGAAGGCCGTATGACCGATTGCGGTCACAACGAGCGGATAGATCACCCCGGTGATCACGGTCAACAGGATGAACAGGACAATGAGCGGACGAAGCAGCGTTTTCATGATGTTCACTCTATTGGGTTAAACCCAGCCGAACACGTTCAGGACCATATCGATCAGCTTGATGAACGGGAACGGCAGCAATATTCCGCCCAGCCCGTAGATCAACAGATTGCGGCGCAACAGCGAGGCCGCGCCCAGCGGGCGGTACCTCACCCCCTTGAGCGCTAGCGGGATCAGCGCAACGATAATCAGCGCATTGAAAATCACCGCCGACAGAATGGCCGACGACGGCGAACTCAGATGCATCACGTCGAGCACACGCAGTTGCGGGTAAGTCGTCGCGAACGCAGCCGGAATGATCGCGAAGTATTTGGCGACGTCGTTGGCGATCGAGAACGTGGTGAGCGAGCCGCGCGTCATCAGCATCTGCTTGCCGATCTCGACGATCTCGATCAGCTTGGTCGGATTCGAATCGAGGTCGACCATGTTGCCGGCTTCCTTCGCCGCCTGCGTGCCCGTGTTCATCGCCACCGCGACGTCGGCCTGGGCGAGCGCCGGGGCGTCGTTGGTGCCGTCGCCGGTCATCGCCACGAGCCGCCCTTCGGACTGATGCGTGCGGATCGTGGCGAGCTTGGCCTCAGGCGTTGCTTCGGCGAGGAAATCGTCGACGCCCGCTTCGGCTGCTATCGCAGCGGCCGTCAGGCGGTTGTCGCCCGTCACCATGATGGTCTTGATGCCCATCTTGCGCAGTTCTGCGAAGCGTTCCTTGATGCCGCCCTTGACGATGTCCTTCAACTCGATCACGCCCAGGCAGCGCGCGGCACCCTCACCGCGGTCATGTTGCGCGACCACCAGCGGGGTGCTGCCGCGCCGCGCGATTTCCGACACTGCGGCTGTGAGCTCCGCGGGGAACCGGCCGCCGCGTGCCTCCACATAGTGTTTGATCGCATCGGATGCGCCCTTGCGAATCTCGCGCTCAGGGAGATCGACGCCGCTCATGCGCGACTGCGCGCTAAAGGCGAGGAAGGTCGCCTGCAACGCGTGCATGTCGCGTTCGCGAATATTGAAGCGCTGCTTGGCCAGCACGACGATGCTGCGCCCTTCCGGTGTTTCGTCTGCGAGCGAGGACAGTTGCGCCGCGTCGGCGAGCTGTTCCTCCGTGACGCCCGGCGCCGGCGTGAACGCCGAAGCCTGGCGATTGCCGAGCGTGATCGTGCCGGTCTTGTCGAGCAACAGAACGTCGACGTCACCGGCCGCTTCCACGGCGCGGCCCGAGGTGGCGATCACGTTCGCCTGCATCATGCGGCTCATACCGGCCACACCGATCGCCGACAGCAGCCCGCCGATGGTGGTCGGAATCAGGCATACCAGCAGCGCGACCAGCGCGGTAATCGTGACCACGTGCCCTGCTTTCGCGGCTTCGACCGAGAACATCGAGAACGGCAGCAGTGTCGCGGTCGCGAACAGCAGCACGAGCGTCAGCGCGACCAGCAGGATCGTCAGCGCAATCTCATTCGGTGTCTTCTGACGCTTCGCGCCTTCCACCATCGCGATCATGCGGTCGAGAAAGGCCTCGCCCGGATTCACGGTGACGCGCACGACGATCCAGTCCGACAGCACGCGCGTGCCACCCGTCACCGACGAAAAATCGCCGCCCGATTCGCGGATCACCGGGGCGGATTCGCCCGTGATGGCCGATTCGTCGACCGAGGCGACACCTTCGACGACCTCGCCGTCAGCCGGAATCACATCGCCGGTTTCGACCAGCACGACGTCGCCTTTACGCAGCTCGGTCGCGGTCGTGATGCGGATCGGCGACTTGGGATGCGCCTCCTGCAGTTTCTTCGCCATCACGTTGTGCTTCGCGCCGCGCAGCGAAGCCGCCTGCGCCTTCGAACGGCCTTCGGCGAGCGCCTCCGCGAAGTTCGCGAACAGCACGGTAAACCACAGCCAGAGCGCGATAGCGAGAATAAAACCGGCGGGCGCCTCGGCCTGACCGCCGAGCGCGGCGATCCACAGAATGGTGGTCAGAATGCTGCCGACGTACACGCAGAACATCACCGGGTTACGCAACTGGTGGCGTGGCGCGAGCTTCCTGAACGAATCGACGAGCGCCGGCCGGGCAATCGCCGGGTCGAACATCGAGCGCGCGGCGTTGCGTGCCTGGCCGATGTTGCCCGGCTGATGAACCGGCGGTTGGAGTCCGTTAGTCATACTATCCTCTCAGTCAATGTCCCGCGACCATGATCAGATGTTCCACGAGCGGGCCGAGCGCCAGCGCCGGCACGTACGTCAAAGCGCCCACCAGCACCACGGTGCCGAGCAGCAGCACGACGAACAGCGGGCCGTGCGTCGGCAGCGTGCCCGCCGTAGCGGAGATGCGTTTCTTGGCGGCCAGCGATCCGGCGATCGCCAGCACTGGCACGATCGACCCGAAGCGGCCGAACCACATGGCGACGGCCAGCGTGCCGTTGTAGAACGGCGTATTGACCGAAAGGCCGGCGAACGCGCTGCCGTTGTTATTGGCGGCCGAACTGTAGGCGTAGAGAATCTCGGAGAATCCATGCGGTCCGGGATTGGCGATGCCCGCTACGCCGGCCGCCGTCAGCACGGCAATCGATGCACCTACCAGTACGAGCAGCGGCGTGAGCAGCACGGCAATCGACACCATCTTCATCTCGTACGACTCGATCTTCTTGCCAATGTATTCCGGGGTTCGCCCGATCATCAGCCCGGCCACGAACACCGCGAGCAGGGCGAACACGAGCATGCCGTACAAGCCCGAGCCGACGCCGCCAAAGATCACCTCGCCGAGTTCGATCAGCAGGAGCGGAACAAAGCCGCCCATCGGCGTCAACGAATCGTGCGTGTTGTTCACGGCACCGCACGATGCGGCGGTGGTCGCCACGGTAAAGATGCCGGATTGCGCGATGCCGAAGCGGGTTTCCTTGCCTTCCATGTTGCCGCCCGCTTGCGTTGCCGATGCCGTTTGATCGACGTGCAGCGACGCATACAGCGGATTACCGCTCTGCTCCGCCGAAATCTCGCCCCAGCAAGCGAGCGCGAAAGCGATCGTCATCGCCGCGAGCACCGCATAACCCTGGCGCCGGTCGCTCACCATGTGGCCGAACACCACGCACAGGGCGGCTGGAATAACCAGCATCCCGACCATCTGAACGAAGTTGGCGAACGGCGTGGGGTTCTCATACGGATGCGCCGAATTGGCGTTGAAAAAGCCGCCGCCGTTGGTCCCGAGCATCTTGATCGCTTCCTGCGAGGCGACCGGCCCCATCGCGATGGTCTGCTTGTCGGCCTTGTTGTCCACCATCACCGGATTGCCCTTGGCGTCCTTGACGGGATTGCCTTGAGCGTCGGTCTTCGGCGTTTGATACGTCGTCACCTGCAGCGTCGGCACGTCTTCGTACGACTTGAAGTTCTGAAGCACGCCCTGGCTGATCAGGACAAGCGCGACCACCGTCGCGAGCGGCGCGAGGATATACAACGTGATACGCGTCAGATCGACCCAGAAATTGCCGATCGTCGCCGCCGTGTGGCGTGCGAACCCGCGAATCAACGCAACCACGACAGCAATGCCGGTGGCGGCCGACAGGAAATTTTGCACCGTGAGCGCCGCCATTTGCGTCAGATAGCTGACGGTCGATTCCGGCGTGTAGTCCTGCCAGTTCGTGTTGGTCACGAAGCTCACCGCCGTGTTGAAGGCGGCATCGGGCGTCATCGGTCCGAAGCCTTGCGGGTTCGCGGGCAGCCATTGCTGCAGACGCAGGAATCCATACACCGCGAACACGCCGAGGGCATTGAACGCCAGCACGGCCAGCGCGTAGTGTTTCCACGACATTTCGGCGCTGGGGTCGACCCCGGCGAGCTTGTAGAGCGCGGTTTCGATCGGCCGCCCTATGCGGCGCACCACCACCGAGGAACCGTCCACCACGCCGGTCATGTAACGGCCGAGCGGTATGGCAAGTGCGATCAGCACGACGATGAACAGGCCGGGCTGAAACAGGTTGTTGAAGTTCATTCGAGGGCCTCCGCGCGCAGCAAGGCATACACGAGGTAAGCGAACAGAATCAGCGTCGAGGCCGCTGCGAGCCATGTCATCCAGGTGGTCATGGACGGCCTCCCGGCGCGCGGCGCAGCTTGTCGCAGCCAATCACGAAGGCCGCGACGAGGCCGCTGAATGCAACGATTGCGATGAGATAAAGCAGATCCATGGTCTGATCTCCACGAGGGACTCCTGCACCATGAAATTTAGGGAAAACCGTGTAAACACAGCGTTAATACTTCACGGCGTTTCGTAAACACGATGGGCACGGACGCAGAGAGACCGCCGCGCCGGCGTCGCGGCGCGGTTCTGCTGGAAGACTTTCAGCGCTTCGTACTGCCGTTTGAAATCAGGCGGCGCTCAAGCAGCCTATGCCGCCTGAGCCGCCTTATCGTGCGCGGCCTGTTCGAGCCAGAGCCGGCTATCGGGAAACCAGAATGCGTCCGGGCGCGGAGGCGAGACGAGCTTTACCGGAAGGGAGGGATTGAAGATCTTCGACCATGCGGACAGATAAGACGGCGTCTTTACGAGGAATCCGCAATTGGCGAGAAGCAGGCACGAAACCAGCGCCTCGCGGCCGATTTCGAGTCCTGGATAGCCGCTGAAATGAACGGGCGTGCTGCCAAACGCAAGGTGTTTTGCCGGTGCAACCGTAACCGGTTTGCCGAACGGCCAGGCGATAAAGAAATCGATGAACGCCTGTTCGTCGCTCGATATGAAAATATCGGTGAGGTGCGGGTTTTCCGCGAGCGTGGATTCCACCTGCCGGCAAAAGCTGCCCCATGAAACCGGCACGGCCTCCAGCGTCTTGTCAGTCCCTCTGAAATGCGCGCCAAGGGTCGATGCGCCGATTCCGAGCGTGCGGCAGATCGCGTCGACTTCTTCGAAGACATGCGCGGCCGGCCGATAGTACGCGAAGAAGAGCTCGCTCGCGCTTCTCAGTTGAAGCTGGCATTCATAGCGCTCACGAAAGCCCAGATGGACCAGATCGCGAACGGTCGAAGTCCTTACCTTATGGGTGACCGCGGCGCCTAACGTGGGATGCACGGCTTCGAAGAAAACCGGGAACCAGTCCAGTTTTCCCTCGGCATCGCCATACAGCCCGCCGCGCGCGCTAATGCACGGGGTGAGGCATTTTTCGTCGCAATACATCAGAATAAACAGGACCATCTGCATCACGGAGAAAAAACCGGAGTTCTCCTGAATCTCGATGGAAAAAACACCCCTGTTCAAACGTTGTTTCGCATGAAGCGAAATCCGGCGCGGCATGGCCACGGAATGCTTGAACCCTTCGCTGCGTCGGATCTGTTTCGCCCGATCGACCACCTTTCTCAACATGCCGGCTCCTAATTAATTAGGTATTCTTTGAAATGGCACGCACCTCGCACCTCTCTTTGTTGCGGGGGAAGGGACGGCCCAGAATAGCATTTCAAGAAGTTCAGTCACGTCAGGTTCGGCTCGTCTTAGTGAGCTAGCGCACAAAGAATCGGTAAGGTTTTCCCCGGATGAATCAGGGTGGTCCGGGCAACGGACTCGAGACAAGTATCGCCGCCACAGCAAGAACGCCCATGAGCACCCACGCCTCAACGCGCAAGACCGTTACGAAGCGCCGGAACGGCCGCCTCAAGGACGTCGGCGAGGCAATTTTCAACGACGTCAACAATCTGGGCATTTCGACGAAACGGTTGTGCCCGCCAAGCGCCGCGGCGACGAGCACAAGGCCGAGCTTCAGCAGCAACAGTTGTCCATAAGCAGAGTCGGGAAGACTGGCCGGCGACCCGACGCCACGCCAGCCGTTATACGCCCCGGTGACGAACAGTACGATCAGCGCGAACGTCGCCGCATCGGACAGCGACTGGATAAATGCAGCACTGATCGCGCGCTCCGTTGCAGGGGCACGTAACAGGAGAGGCGCCACGACATAGGCGGTCACCACCACGAGCCCCACCCACGCACTGATAGCCAGCAGATGCAGCCAGTCCACCCATACCGGCAGGCTGAACGGCCCGGCATCGACCGGATGCCCTGAATGACTGCGGGCGAGCGCGACCCCGGCCAGCGCAAGACTCATCGTCAACGGAAATCGGACCGCGCGATCGGGCGAAGATACAAACGAAAGCATCGCCACGCCCGACAGCAACGTCGCGCCGGCTAGCCAGGCATGGCCCAAACTGGTGCCCGCCAGCATCGAGCGAACCGCAGGCCACGCCTCCAGAAGCGCGGTCTCGCCCATCAAAGCGCAGTGAACCCAGAAAGCCAGCACACTGGAGGCCACAGCGACGATGGATGCGATGCGCAACGCGAGCGTCAGTTGCCGGCTGACGCCCGTGCGCCACGGCGACGTTCGCGGCACGAGCCAGCGATCGCAGAGCAGCGCGCCGACAGTCACGGCAAAACAGAGATTCTGCAGCGCGACGAGCCCAAGCCGCAGCGTGTCGAGGGAACCGTCGCCCATCACTTCACCTGGAACGCGTAAGTGCCATTGGCCTTGTGGCCGTCCAGAGTCATGACCGCCCAGCGGACCTCATAAGCGCCTGGTGCCACCTTCGGAACGGCAAGCGTCAACACCCGGGGATTCGCCGGATCGACCCGGCCCTTTTCCTGACTGACGATCGCGCCAGTGGAATCGGCTACTTTCACCGTGCTGAACGCGCCCTCCAGGTCCTCGTTGAAGGTGAGCCGAAGTGTCTGCGGTGCGCTATTGACCGAGCTGCCGGCAGCAGGCACCGCGCTCTCGAGCTTGCCGTGCGCGAACCCGTAAACAGGCGCGAAACCTACGGCGGCGAAGGCGATCACGTGCAATAGTTGTGTGCGAATGCGTACTTTCATCTTTTACATGTCCCATGTCGGTAAGGGTGAACGTGCGTTGCGTTGGGCGTGATAGGGTCACGACGCTTCGCAAGCAAGCACACTGCTACGGCTTGTGCATTTCCATGCCCGGCAGTTCGCCGGTGTATTCATACGCAACGGTTCCTTTCGGATGCCTGAACCACCCCGGGTCCCGATAATCGTTACGCCCCAGCCCCTCCCGCACTTTCACGACGCTGAACATGCCGCCCATTTCCAGCGCGCCGAACGGCCCTGTGCCGGTCATCATCGGCAGTGTGTTGTCGGGCAGCGGCATTTCCATTCCGCCCATCGAGCCGCCCGTGCTGCCCATCGCCATGTAATCGGGCACCAGCTTGTTGATCCGCTTCGCCAGGTCCTGCTGCGGCACGCCGATCAGGTTCGGCACCTGATGCCCCATCGCATTCATCGTGTGATGGGACTTGTGGCAATGAAACGCCCAGTCGCCGGGCCGGTTCGCCGTGAACTCGATGGCGCGCATCTGGCCAACGGCGACATCCGCGGTCACCTCGGGCCAGCGCGCGGAAGGCGGAATCCAGCCGCCGTCCGTCCCCACCACTTCGAACTGATAGCCATGCAGATGGATCGGGTGATTGGTCATCGTGAGATTGCCGACGCGGATGCGTACGCGATCGCCGGCACGCACCGGCAACGTGTCGATGCCCGGAAAAACACGCGCATTCCACGTCCACATGTTGAAGTCGGTCATCTCGTTCACGCGTGGCGTGAAACTGCCCGGGTCGATGTCGTACGCGGACATGATGAACACGAAGTCGCGATCCACCCGCATGACGCCGGGGTCTTTCGGATGAACGATGAAGGTGCCCATCATGCCCATGGCCATCTGCACCATCTCGTCGGCATGCGGGTGATACATGAACGTGCCGTGTTTCTCCAACTGGAACTCATAGACAAAGGTCTTGCCCGGCGGAATGTGCGGTTGCGTGAGACCGCCCACGCCATCCATGCCGCACGGCAGCAGCATGCCGTGCCAGTGAACCGTGGTGTGCTCCGGCAGCTTGTTGGTCACGAAAATGCGGACCTTGTCGCCTTCGACCGCCTCGATAGTCGGCCCCGGCGCCTGGCCGTTATAGCCCCACAGATGCGCGCTCATGCCCGGCGCCAGTTCGCGCACCACCGGCTCGGCAATCAGATGAAACTCCTTCCAGCCGTTCTTCATGCGCCACGGCAGCGACCAGCCGTTCAACGTGGCGACGGGCGTATATGGCCGGCCATTCGGCGGCGCGAGCGGTGGCTGCATCGTGGCCGTGGCCGCCGTGGGCGCCTCGGGCAGTGACGCGGCGCCAGCCTTGCTGACCAATGCAGCGCCCAACATCGCGGCGCCTGAGCCGCTGAGAAAATTTCGACGAGACACCATGTCATTGCCCTTCAGAATCGGTGGATGGCGCTTGTGGCGCGATGGATGCGAGTGGCGCCGCGGCGGTGGCGTCCAGCGGCAAACGGCCGCCGAGCGCCTGTTGCAGATCGGTCTGCGCGAGCCAGTAGTCCTTGAGCGCGTCGATCGCGCTGTTCACGGCGCCGATCTGCTCGCGCGAATCGGCGAGCAGTTCGAACACGCTTGCGAGCATGCCGTTATAGCGAAGCAGCAGTTCGTCAGAAATGGTTTTGCGGATCGGCACCACTTCGTCGCGATAGTGTTTCGCGACGTCGTAGCCGCTCACATAGGCCGAATACGATTCACGCACCTCGGAGCGCGCGTTGATCGCAGTCTCGGCGACGCGATTCACCGACTGCAGATAGATCGCTTCGGCGCGCGCCACTTTCGAGGCTCCCCAGTCGAAGACCGGAATTTCGACGCTGATCTCGTAGCCCTGTTCGCGGCCGTCGGAGGTCGTGAAATTGTTCTGATACCCGACATCCAGCGCATTGACGAATCGCGTTGCCCGGCTTAGGCCCAGAGAACTTGCAACGCTTTGCGTTTGCAGTTTCGCGGCCTGGATGTCGAGGCGGTTCTGCATCGCAAAGCGCTCGAGGTCCTGCAACTCGGGCCGGGTTGCAGGCAGATCGGGCAAACGCTCGGGGAGGTCGTACTGCGCTTGCGAGCCCCATAGGCCCATTGTGCGAGTGAGTTTCTCCCGTGCAGATACGGACTGCTGCCGCGCTTTCGCCAGTTCCACCACGGCTTGCGCGTAGAAGGCCTGCTCACGCGCGTAGTCGAGCTTGCTGAAGTTGCCCGCCTGCTGCATGCGCAACGCGAGTTCGGCGCCGGCTTGCGCCGAGTCTTTCACCTGCTCCGCGTAGGCGGCGGATTGCGCCGCCGCGACGGCTCCGATATAGGCGCGGCGCGCGTCGGCGGCGACCTTGAGCATGGCATCGGCCGCGAGCAGGCGGGTCTGCTCGAAACGGCTGCTTTCGATGCGTGTCGCCAGCGGCAGCGTCAGCACGCCCAGCAAGCCAAGCGTGAACGTGCGGCTGATGCTCAGATCGTTGCCGCCGTGCGTACGGCTGAATGTGAAACCAGGATTCGGCAGACGTCCTGCCTGTACCAGGTCCGCCTCGGCAATGCCGAGTTCGCTGTACGAGGCTTGCAATCCACGGTTATTCAACAGCGCGATCTGGATCGCGTCGTCCATACCTAGTGGCCGGGACAGCAGTTCCTGCGTGCGTTGGGCCACAGCGCTGCGGTCTTCGTCCGTCCTCACCAGCACGGCATCTTTTCCAAGGCGCTGCGATGCTGTGCTGGAAACGGTGTCGAAGCCACCGTCCTTCGAAAACGTCGTGCAGCCGGTAAGCAGCGCCGCGACGGTGAGAGCGGCGATGACGCGGCTATCGGGAAAGAGCGCTCGTCTCATTTCGCCGGCCCCTCATGATGGGTGCCGTGCTCATCGTCGGCGGCAGTGCCTTTGGTGGCGCTGGTGCCGTCACCCCCTGAGAGCATTTGACCGTGATTCATTCCAGACCCGCCGGACGGACTCGCCACCGCGCGATTGAGCGTTTGCCAGCTGGCTGCCTTCTGCTCCCGGTATGGCCGATAGTCCGCGAAGACAGACGGCACATTCACTGCCGGAACCGAAGCCGCGGCGTCCGCCGGGTCAGGACGTGTGGACGTGGCGTGCACGAGCGCCGGCAATACTGCCGTCGCGCCGAGCAGCGCCGCAATAAACGTTCGCATTGATTTTCTCGTCGTATGCCGCCCGGACGGCCGACGTGCAACGTGCGGCCATCAAGGCGAAATTGAACATCGCAGCGTCACGCTGCGAAGGAACTAGACGAGAGAGATTCGGGGAGGTCGTTCGATGCCGCCGGTCAGAAATGACACGACACGGGCAGCAGGAGGAAGAGGCGCAGCGGAATGGACAACGGCGGTGGAGATCGCGGCTAGTGGACCGGCCGGCAAGCCACCGCCGGAACAGCAGGACGCGCAAGTCGAGCAGGTGTGAGCATGATGCGCACCGCCCGGGTGACTGTGGCCCGGGGCCTGGGTCTGAGTCTGAGTCTGGAAACTGGCATCATCATGGGCGCTATCGGCCATCATCGTCGCGGCAGCGCCATGCGGATGGTTCATCTCATCCGCATTCTGTTGGTGCATAGGCGCCCCTTCTCCACCGGCCTGCGAGGACTCGCATTTCATGGAGACGGCCGCGAACGACTGAACCGGAAGGCTCAGTGCGAGCAGCACGACAAGGAAGAGTTTGCGCCAGTAAGACATGGGTACGGAGTCTAGCACGCTGATTAAGAAGATTGTAAGGCGCTAAACGGATCAGCATGAGCCGTTTTTTTCCACCAGGAGGGTCAAGACCAGCGGCAGCATGAACATGGACATGGACGCTTGACCTTCCCGCGGTGGGAAGGTCCAAGCTTGGCTTCTGATTTCTCACTGGAGGCAGGAAATGGAACTCGAAATCCCGGATATGTCGTGCGGCGGCTGCGCCAATGCCATTGCTCGCGCAGTAACAGGCCTCGACCCCGCGGCAAAGCTCGACGTCGATGTCGCCGTTAAAATCGTGAAGGTCGCGTCGACATTGCCGCCGCAGAGCGTTATCGAGGCAATCGAAGCGGCGGGCTTTCATCCTTCGCTCAAGGGCTGAACAGAGCGCATCAGGCTATGCCTGTCCGTTGAGCGTGGCGCCCGGTTCGCAACATCATGGTCGTTTGATATCACGTTGTCCCTAACGGAAAACCCAATATGAAAAACCTTCGCGCATTCCGTGCCCTTTGTCTTTCAGGCGGCATTGCGTTCGCCGTCGCGGCAACCCCCGTCCACGCCCAGCAGGCTGCATCGATGCCCGGCATGGACATGTCCGGCTCAGCGGACGCCGGGTCGAGCGCATCGACCCAGGCATTCAAGGACGCCGACGAGAAAATGATGCAGGCCATGGACGCGCCGGCCTACACGGGCGATGCCGACAAGGACTTCGTCGCGCACATGATTCCGCATCATCAAGGCGCGGTCGAAATGGCGCAGGTGGAACTGAAGTACGGCAAGGACCCCGAGCTGAAACGCCTGGCCCGCAACATCATCAAGGCACAACACGACGAGATCGCGTTCATGCAGCGCTGGCAGGCGAAGCACGGTGCCAGGTAATAACCGGTACGTCACGGCGTCAATGAATACTTTGATCTTGTGACGCCGTGCTTGACCCTCACGCAACGTCAGGTTTTAGTCTGCATGCAGGCATGAAGAAAGGAGCGATTTCGATGCTGCTGAAAGTAGGTGAACTAGCCAGGCGATCCGGCATTACGGTGCGCACGCTTCATCACTACGACGCAATCGGCCTGCTCACGCCTTCTGCCCGCTCCGATGCCGGCTATCGGCTTTACAACCGTGACGACATTGCCAGGCTGCACCAGATTCAGGCGATGCGGCGGCTGGACATGTCGTTGGCCGACATCGGGACCTTGCTGGCCAGACCGGACTCCTCCCTCGCTTCGGTTGTCGAGCAGCAGATCGCAGCGCTGACTCGGCAGATCGATCGGGCAACCGACCTGCGCGACAGGCTTCATCGTTTGCGCGGACAGTTGATGACGGGAGAAGAGCCCGATCTTGCCGACTGGCTAACCACGTTGGAGTTGATGACCATGCAAGATAAATATCTTACGCAGGAAGAGCAGAACCAGCTTCGTTCGAACAAGAGCGCCGGGGCGGCCGACTGGCCGGCATTGATTCAGGCAGTGCATGCGCTGATGGATCGCAACATTCCGGTCGAAAGTAAGGAAGCCCAGGCGTTGGCGCAACGCTGGGTGTCGCTGGTGGCGGATTACACCGGCGGCGATCCGGGTCTGCTTTCGAAGCTCGACACGATGCATCGCAATGAGCCGTCGCTGCAGGTGAAGAGCGGCATCACGACCGAACTGATGGCCTACATGACACGCGCAATCAGGCACTCGAAGTTCGCGCTCTATGCGAAATACCTGTCGCCAGAGGAGCTGCAGCGCATGCGTGACGGCGACCAGCGCTACGTTTCCGAGTGGCCGGGTCTCGTCGCGGAAATCCGGCTTGCGATGGAAGGCGGCAAAACCGTTGACGACCCATCGGTTCAGAAGCTCGCACTGCGCTGGATGGATCTGTTCAACGATTATGTCGGCACGGACCCCGAGACGCACCGGAAACTGTACTCCGCCTACGCGAACGAACCCGCGATACTGGCGGGCACGGGAATCGACCAGTACATGCTCGCCTATCTTCGCGACGCACTGGAGATCGCGCAGCCGCATTGATGCGGTGTGGTGAGCGATAAGCGGCGGAGGCCATGCGCACGAACTTCACATCAAAGCATGCGCAATGGCTTCCTCGTGGATATCGAACGCGTCAGTCACGTGGCCGGCGCTTACGCGCAACGCTCCGCCGCGTTTCGCGCAACATACTTCCGATAGGCAAGTCCGGCAAGGGCAATGTCCTGCAAGCCGATGCCGACCGCCTTGTAGACGATGATGTCGTGTGCGTGGACGCGCCCTGCCACCCTCTCGTCGAGCACATCGCCCAGTTCGACGACCTCGCTCCAGTCGAACGTGCCCGCCGCGGCCAGTACCAGATCTCCGGCCTCTTCCCGTGCCTGTTCGCGCAACTCGACAACGATGCGAGCCGCGCGAGAGAGCGTCGCGTCGTCGAGTTCACGCGTGGTCGGCAGGCTCGAACCGATCGCCGCGATCAGCGTGCCGGACGCGAGCGCTGCGCCGTCGAACAAGGCGCCGGTTGCACGGGTCGCGGTCACGATCACATCGGCGCCGCGCACCGCGTTCGCGGCGTCGGCAGGGATCGCCTCAATACCGCTCGCCCCGTAACGGCTGTTTAATCGATCGCACAACGCCTCCACGCCTTCGAGCCCGACAATCCTGAACGAGCGCAAGCCTGTATGTCCGGCCAGCGCGTGAGCATGAGCCTGTCCCTGCACCCCCGTTCCATACAGCGTGACCGTTCGCGCATCGGCGCGCGCCAACGCGCGAACCGCGATGACTGTCGTTGCCGCTGTTCTGATGCGAGTAAGCGCATTGGCATCCAGGGTGGCGAGCAGACTGCCGTCTACGGTCGAGAACAGCACGATCGAAAAATTGAAGCGTCCGTTGATCGTCGTGTACACCTTCGCTCCAGCCACACCGGCATCCGGCAAGACGGCGCCGAGCGTCGACAGCTTCACTGCCCCCGCCTCCGTGCGCACACGGCGCTGAACTGCCGCGCGACGCTGCGCGACTGCGCGCAGGGCTTCCTCAAGCACAGGAATGGCCTCGTCGAAATGGACTAGCTCGTCGATCTGCGCATCGCTCAAATGAATCATGAATAAGGCCTCCTTGATACCGGCACGGCACGCGTCATGTTGCTACTCGACGGTTGCCGGGGCGTGCTGGAAAGTAAAACTATCCGCATACAGATGGTCGATGCTCGCCCCCTTCGAGATGAATGCCCGCTTCGCATCGGCGATCATGGCCGGAGAGCCGCACAGATACACCGCATGTTCCGACAGATCGGCGTAATCGTCACACGCTGCATGCTGCACATAGCCGCGCCGGCCGGCCCAGCGCTCATCCGCTCGCGACAGCACAGGCACATAGCGGAACTCGTAGAGGCGCTGCGCCCATTGGGCGATCTCATCATGGAAATAGAGATCAGCCGCCGTGCGCCCTCCCCAATACAAGCTCACCGGCGGGCAATCGGGATCGTCCATCAACGACTCGAGCATCGCTTTGAGCGGCGCAAGACCGGTACCGGTCGCTACCATCAGCAGCGGCCGGTAGTCTTCCGCGTGTAAGCGGAACGTGCCCAGCGGCAGTTCCACCTCGAGGCTGTCGCCAGCCTTGAGGCCGGCGATCACGCGATCGGTAAAGTGGCCACCGGGAATCTTGCGCACGTGAAAATCAATCTGGCCGCCTTCGGCTGCCGATGCCATCGAAAAGCTCCGGCTGCTGCCATCTTCGAGCAGCACGTTCATGTACTGGCCCGGGCGGTACAGAAGCGCGGCCTCGGCGGGCAGCGTCAACGTGAGGTGAGTGACATCGCAGCTCAGCGCGCGTATTCCGCTGATGCGGGCCGTATGCCGCGAGGGTTCGGAAGCCGGGCCCCCGCCGTGACCCGCACCGATCACCATGTCGCTGCGCGGCCTCGCCTGACAGGCGAGCGCAAACCCCGCGTCAGCCTCCTCCTGCGTGAGTCCGAGCGGAAACTCTTCATAGTCGAGCGTACCGCCCAGCACCTTGATACGGCACGTGCCGCAACCGCCGAACTGACAATCGTGGGCAAGCACTACATTCGCGCGCAGTGCGGCGCTCAGCAGCGACTCGTCGTGCTCCGCTGCGAAGCACGCGCCCGTTTCGAGTACCTGAATCTGATAAGACATGAACGCTACCTCATGACGAGACCATCCGGACGGCTGGCCGTCGGCTCATTCCGACGGCCGCCGGTCACTTCTTGATGTCGGCTTCCACCAGCACGCTATGGCCCTGCGCCGAAAGCAGTTCGTGCAGCGCCTGCAATGCGGCGACACCGCACTGGGTGTCCTGCTCACCGTTGCCGCCGCTGAGGCCGATGCCGCCGATCACCTGACCGTCGACCACGACCGGAAAACCGCCGACAAACGCGGCAAATTTGCCTTCGAAACTCCACTGGATGCCGAATGCTTCGTTACCCGGCAATGCCGGGCCGTTGGGCGGCGTGGTGAAAAGATGCGTGGAGCGTTTATGACCAGCGGCCGTGAACGCCTTGTTCCAGGCGATCTGCGGCCCGGTGATTCGGGCCCCGTCCATCCGCTCGAGCACCAGTGGATAACCGCCCTCGTCGACGACACAAATCGATTCGAGTACATTGATCTGCTGCGCCCGAGCGATCGCGGCGCGAATCATCTCGCGTGCCTCGGCCAGTTCCAGTCGAAATACCTGTTTCATTGTGCTGTCCTCTGTATAACGAAACGGTATCGGTCAGATGCCCCGATACACCGTCTTGATCTGCGTATAAAACTCCAGCCCCCCGCGACCCGATTCCCGAAACGTCGACGTGCTCGAACGCTTCAGGCCACCGAATGGCGCGTTGATCGCATTGCCCGTGGTCGGGCGGTTGATTTTTACGGTGCCCGCTTGGATGTCTTCGGCGAAACGGTGCATATGGCGCGGATTGGCTGTGGCGATCGCCGCGGATAAGCCGTACTCGGTGTCGTTTGCCTTGGCAATCGCGTCTTCATAGCTGGTCACCGTCACAATCGCGATGACCGGCCCGAAGATTTCCTCGCGGCAAATGCGCATCTGCTGCGTGACGTCCGTGAAGATTGCGGGTGTCACGTAATAGCCGTGGTCATACTCCGGCCCGCTGAGGCGCTCGCCGCCGTATAGATGCGTGGCTTCCGCCTTGCCCGACGCGATGTAGGCGAGCACGGTGTCGAGCTGCTTCTGCGTCGCCAGCGGACCGATGTCCATGCCCGGTGTGCGGCCACTGCCGATCCTGAGTTGCTTCACCTTGGTCAGCAACTTGTCGGTGAATGCCGCGCGCACGTTCTGCATCACGAGCACACGACTCGTGCCGGTACAGGCCTGGCCCGTCAGCGAGAAGCCGCCCTTGATCGTCAGATCGACCGCGCGGTCCAGATCGGCGTCGTCCATGACGATGAGCGGGTTCTTGCCGCCCAGTTCCATCTGGGTGCGCGTGGTGAGCGGCACCGCGCGGTGAATCTGTTCGCCCGCCGCGGTGGAACCGGTAAACGACACCGCCCGCACAACCGGCGCTTCGGTCAACGCCGCGCCGATCTCCGCTGCGCGCCCCGTGATGTAGTTGAGCACGCCAGCGGGGATGCCCGCCTGCACCAGGGCCTCGGTGAGCCGGTAGCCGATCAGCGGCGCATCGGACGAAGGCTTGAAGATTACGGTGTTGCCCGCGATCAGCGCCGGCGCGATCTTGCGTGCCGGAATCGAAATCGGGAAATTCCACGGTGTAATGACCGCCACCACGCCGAGTGGCTCGCGCTGCGTATGGACAGTCATGTCGGGGTCGTCGCTCGGGAAGGTCTCACCGGAAAACGACTGCCCCTCCACCGCATAGAAGCGCAGCACCTGCGCGGAGCGAAGAATCTCGTCCTTGCTCTGCGCGAGCGGCTTGCCCTCCTCGCGTGTGAGTTCTTCTGCGAACGCGTCTGCATGGTGTTCCAGCCATGCTGCCGCGCCAGTCAGAACCTTCGCGCGCTGCACGACCGGCGTGCGCCGCCAGGCTGCAAAAGCGCCCGAAGCCGCGGCGAGCGCCGCGTTGGCATCGTCGGGCGTGGATGCCTGGAAGCGGCCGACGATGTCGCGCGTGTCGGCAGGATTCACGTTAGCGAACGTGCGGCCGCTGATACTCGCGGTCCATTCGCCCGCGATGTGATTCCTGAACTCGGGTGTTGCCGGATTGCTCATGACGGATACCTGTACTGATGTTGCGGCGCCGATCAGACGATCGCACTACCGCAACGGGTGCTCACAGAAAAGCGGTACGGGAGCCTTATGCCCGCGCCGCACTACGTTCAGCTCGCCAGCGCGAGTTCCGGCAGCGCGAGGTCCTGTTCGACGTAGTCGTAATAGAGCGCGGTGGTGTAGAGCAGACGCATCTGCGCACCGATCTCGCAGATCTTCAGGCAGCGCTGCTGCAACTCGGGCGTATTCGCCTGTTCGAGCACGATCTGGTAGCCGCGCTCACCGTGAATCTCGTCCGACACAATGTGCAGATCGAAGAACTCCACCTCCTCGTCGGTGAAGTGATACTTCTCTCGCAGCGTGGGTGTCTGCTTGCGATAAATCGACGGCACCTGCGATTCGAGCCCGACCACCAGTGCCGCCACCGCGACGATCGGGTCTTCACGCATGGCCACGGAATAGCACCATGCCTGCAAACCGCGCGTGGTCGGCGACATGTTGTCCGGGTCGACCACGCGTTCGCGCGTCGTGCCGCACGCCTCGGCAAAGCGGATCAGCAAATCGGTATGGCGGTCGCCGCCAATCTCCTCTTCGTACATGTTGGCGAGCAGGAAATCCTTCGCCTCGGTGAGATTGTCCGGCGTGCGCGCGTAGATGTAGGCCAGGTAGTCCGCGAAGGGGCCGACGTAGTGATAGTGATTCTCGGCCCATCGCGCGAGATGGGCGCGACTCAGCTTGCCGCTCGCCCAAGCGATGCTGAACGGCGCCTTGTTTGCACTCTTGCCTTTGATGGCCTCCTCGAGTGCGCTGCGGAATTCATCACGGTTCATCAATTCAGCCATTTCAAGCTCCTGACAGATAGGAAACAAAGGGTTGGGGACAAAGGCTCCGATGCCGCCGGGCATGGGAAATCTGTGAACCAAGTTTAGCGCCACTTACGAATACTGTATACCGTTTTATTTTGACAGAGTGAAATATGACGCTTGCACCGAGTGTCTGTCGATCAGGAAAAGCTCTGTGGATCCCCACTACAAGCGGTGTTTCGAGGATACGGGGGAGGCAATGGCCGATTACCAACACTAGCCGAGATGTGTCATCTATGCTGTTTTGGTATACTATATTCTGAAAATGCAGCTACAATCGACACGCCGGCGAGCGTCTTCGGTGCATCGAACGCATCGCCGGTCAGAGTGAGTCACGGAGAGAACGTCATGCCAATAGTCATATTTCACCGGAACGGCGAGGTTCATCGGGGCGAGGTCAAGGAAAACACCAACCTCGTCGTCCGCGCCGGGATCAAACAATTTCCCTATCCGCATCTGCGTTATGAATGCGGAATGGGCAAGTGTTCGAAGTGCGCCTGTCTCGTGCTTGGAGGCGCGGAACATCTGCCGCCACCCAACTGGAAGGAGAAGAAGCAGTTGGGCGAACGGCTGACGCAGGGCTATCGACTTGCATGCCAACTCTGGATCGAGCACGACATCGAACTCGTGCAGGGCGATCTCGAAGCAGCATGAACCCATGCACCAGGGCATCCAGCATGTACGTCATCCTGACCAGCAAACCAGGCCAATACCGGACCGAAGCGGTAGAAAACATCGTGCCGCTCGACACCTATGACTATGTCTACTGTGGACGGCATATCGCGACCCACGTGATCGCCGCACTGAGCGCGGAGACAAAGATCAAGGTGACTGACGAAACCGAGCCGCCCGTCGTCAATCTTGTTCCAACCAGATTCCTTGAAAAATTCGCGACGCGAGATGCTGCAGTCAAGGCACTGCAGCATCTCGCGGGACACGGCAAAGCCGAAGCGCAGCTGATTCGGCGGTAACAGTGCCGCTACTCACGTTCCGTACGGCAAACGAAACACAGGTTTCCTAATGATCCAGATCACCTTCCTCAGCAACGACAACAAGTCAGTCAACGCACCGCCCGATAGCAATCTGTTGCGCGTGTCGTTACGCGAAAAAGGCGGTATTCCATTTAAATGCGGCGGCGGTCTGTGCGGCGCGTGCAAATGCAAGATCGAAAGCGGGATCGAGCACACCGACAGCATCAAGGACAAGGAAAAACGTCACCTCAGCGACGCGGAAATCGAGAATGGTTACCGGATGGCCTGCCAGACGTTCGTCAATGGCGATATCAGCGTGTCCTGGTGAAACCTCCTTAATGAATTGTCCTGCGCGCCGGTCTCCGGCACGCAGGACTTCCGGCACCGCCCGCGCGGCGCGATTGACGGCCGGCTCACTACCAGATCACGATTGCGACCAGCGTTGAAATCAGCAATCCAGCCACCACCGGCAACAGCAGATGACGCACGGCCTGCAACACCGGTACCCGCGCAAAACTCGCCACCGCGGCAAGCGCGGACCACGCAGTGAGCGTCTTGCCGGTCCACACCGAACCCATCTGACCGATCGCCGCCAGCGTCGACACATCGAAACCCACCGTACGGCCCAGCGCACCTGCCAACGCGCCCGTCAATGGCAGCCCTGCGAACCCCGAACCGTCGATACCCGTAACCATCCCGGCGAGGAGAATCCCGTACGAGACAAAAAACGCGTTGTGCGGGATGTAAACCTCGCCCGCTTTCACCAGATCGGCAAGCAGGCCGGGCGCCGCCGTGCCAGCCGGTAAGCCGAGAATCGGCGCGGCCGTCCCTGCGACGCCAATAAAGAAGAACCCCGCGATCGGCAACACCGAACTCATCGCGCGAAACGAAAAAACAAAACCTTCGGTGACGTGCTCGGCGGTACTGCGGCAGATCGATCGATAATCGCGTGCGGCAGCGACAGCCACCATCAGCAACGCCGACACGCCACCCACCAGCGCCGCCGCGGCCGCTCCACTTGCTCCCTTGAAGCCGGGGATGACATGCGGCAACACCATATAAGCCACGATCGCCAGGAAGGTGACCGGAATGAAGATTGCAAAGCATTTCGACCACCACTCCTGGGTGGGCGTGAGCAAATCGCGCGCCGCCATGCCCATGCGCGAAGTCGTCTGGATTCCTGACTGACCACCCTCGCCTACGGAGGCATGTTGCAACTTGCCGCGCCGAATGCGCGCACGGCTCGGCGCAGTCACGACGACGACCGAATTAGCCGTGACCTGGGTTGCTTCCCAGCGCTCCAGATGCCGCGCGTCAGGTGCCTGGATCTGCTTGCGGATCTTGAGGTATGCGATCAGAAACGCGACGCCGCCGGTGATCAGCGAAAGCAGCAACGCCTTATCGGCGACCGCCGGCATTGCAACCGCGGCAGCCTTCGCGCTGATGCCTGGAGCGACCTTGATCACATAGTCCGACGACAGTGCCGTGCCCAGCCCGGCGATACCGATGCACAGCGCCGCGCCAAGCGGCGGCACACCCGCGTAAATGGCCGCCGGCAGCAGGATGCCCGCGATCAGCGGCACTGCGGGCGTGGGCCAGAAGAACAGCGACAAAATATAGCTGACGAAACCAAGCACGAAGAAGCCGACGTGCCCATTGACCATGACTGCCCTGAACGGCTGAACCATTCTGATGTCGGCATTGATCCGCTTGAGCGCATTGAGCAGCGCCGTCATCAATGAGATCACGAGGAAAATATTGAAGAGTTCCCGGGCGGCGGTGAGCGGCGCGAAGAACACCGCTTCTAACGCGGTGGACACGTGCCCGGAAAAGGCCAGCACCGTGGCAAAGGTGGCGAGGATGGCGGGCGCGACGACATTGGCCCTGAACACGAGGGTCGCAATGATGGCCACAACCCCGCAAAGATAGACCCAATGCGCCGAGGTAAGGACGACGTGAGATTCCATTACTTCTCCTGATAGCGCGAGCAGCTGGTGCGAGCAGATTATTGAAAGGTTTGAAGGGACAGCTGGTATACTATGTACTATATTCATCGAGATCAACGACAGAGATAACAGCGTTTACCCGGATGAATCACATGAATTCAACGTTAAAAGTACAATGTATACATAAATAACCAACAAACTCAGATGCCTTTCCCATTCGCTCGACTAGTTCAATCGCCCGTGCGCCAAGGCGCGCAGAACCAGCAAGGTATAAGGTCTACAGTATTCCCCGGTTGACGCTGAGGTAGAATTCGTGGCACGACATCGCCACCAGCAAGACCGTTGGAGACCCCTATGAATACCGAAGCGGAGATGTCCGCAGTGGCCGGCGCCCAGGAGACTTCCGGCGCGCCCATCATGCACAAGCAGTTGTCACAGCTCGTCGTGGCACGCTTGCGCGAAGCAATCCTGTCGGGCACCTATGCACCTGGCGAGCGTCTGGTTGAAGGACGCCTTGCCGAAGAGCTCGAAGTGTCGCGCGTGCCTGTGCGTGAAGCGCTACGCGCGCTGGCCTCCGAAGGACTTGTCGAGGTTCGGCCGCGGCACGGCGCGGTCGTGGCATCGCTCAAACCATCCGCCGCGCGTGAAATGATCCAGATTCGCGCCACGCTCGAAGGGCTCAACGCCCGGCTCGCGGCCGAACACCGCACGCCGGAACTGATCCAGAAGATCGAAGAGGTGCTCACCGAGGGCAAGGCCAAGGCGGACGCCGGTGAAACCGCCGGCCTGCTGGAATTGAACGCGCGCTTTCACGATCTGCTCTACGCCGCGGGGGCGAACATGATTCTCGGCGACCTGATGCGTTCGCTGCGCGACCGCACCCGCGTCCTGTTCATCAAACCGAGCGACGAAGAGGTCCGGCTGACGTGGGATGAACATGCCGCGATCCTGCGCGCAGTCCAGTTTGGCGACGCGACGCTGTCGGCATTGCTCGCGGAGCGGCATGTCATGCGCGCCGCCCAGCACTATCTCGACAGGAACGCGCGCTAAGCGTCCCATTCTTTGTTCATGCGCGCGGCGCACGGTGTCGCGCACACTTTCCTTTCATTTCTGGCTGACAGGGACTTGACAGACTAAATTTGGCGATTGACGGTATACAGAATACTAATGCCAAATTTTTGTCAGCGAGCCCCATGACTCTCACGTTCTCGCAGCCGGATTGCGCCATCGGCGCCCCCTCAGCCTGCTCCCCGCCGCCCGCACCAGATCCGGCGCCGCGGGGCAACACCGCCCCTTACCGCTACGCGACGCTTTGCCAGGCGGCCGAAGCGATGGCCAACGACGAGGTGGATGCAGTAGCACTGGTCGCCTCGTGTGAAGCAGCCTTCCAGGCCGACAATGCGCGCCTGAACGCAATCGTCGTGTCCGACTTCGACGCCAGCTACGCCGCAGCCCGGGATCGCGATTGTGAACGCCGCGCCGGACAATTGCGCAGTCCGCTGCACGGTATCCCCTTCACGATCAAAGAATCGTTCGACGTCAGCGGATGGCCCACCACACTCGGCGATCCTGCCCATCGCGGCAACGTGCCGGGCACCCATTCCGACGTGGTCAAGCGCCTGCTCGATGCCGGCGCAGTGCTGCTCGGTAAGACCAACGTCCCGATTTACCTGCGTGACTGGCAGACCTATAACGACGTGTACGGAACGACGCGCAATCCCCGCGATCCCTCCAGGACACCAGGCGGGTCTTCCGGCGGCAGCGCGGCAGCCGTGTGTGCCGGCATGTCATTCTTCGATGTCGGCTCCGACGTCGGATCGTCGATCAGAAATCCGGCCCATTTCTGCGGAATCTTCTCTCACAAGAGCACGCACGGCATCGTTTCGCTGAAAGGGCATGGTTTTGGCGGCGGCATGGCCGTGCCCGACATCAACGTGGCCGGCCCTCTCGCACGTTCGGCGCGGGATCTCGAACTCGTGCTGAACACGATCGCAGGCCCAACGAGTGCAGCGGCTAGCGCCATTCGGCTCGCGCTGCCTGTCTGCGAGCAGGCCGAGTTGCGCGCGTTCCGCTTTGGCGTGCTCGCCAATCACCCGCTCGCCGAAGTCGACGAGCCGGTCGAGCGATGCATCGTCGAGTTGGGCAAGCAACTGAAGCATGCCAGCGCTACTGTGGTCTGGGACGCGCGCCCGGCGCTGGACGCGGCCCAGTTGCTGCGTACCTATATCCTGCTTCTGCGTGCCTCGACGTCGCATTATCTGGACGACGGAGCTTTCACCACCGCACTCGCTGCCAGCGAAACGGTTGCGGCCGACGACCCGAGTTATGCAGGACTGCAATACGTCGGCACCGTGTTGCGTCACCGCGAATGGTTAAGCCTGCAAGCACTGCGTGAAACGTTCTGTGAAGCATGGCGCCAATTGTTCGCCGATATCGATGTCCTGCTTTGCCCGGTTGCCGCCACCGCCGCGTTTCCGCTCGACGAGGCCGGCGCGCCCTGGCAGCGCACCTTGAATGTCAACGGCCGGGCTCAGCCAATGACGACGCAATTGTTCTGGGCGGGTCACTCCGGCCTGTGCGGATTACCGTCGACCGTCGTGCCGGCAGGGACCACCGCCGGCGGGCTGCCCATCGGCGTTCAGATCGTTGCCCCGCTTTACCACGACTTGCGTTCGCTGCGCGTTGCCGCGCTGCTCGAGGGCGCCGGCTACGCATTCGCACCGCCTGAGCCGCGCAGCGCGTTCGCCTGAGCCTAATCCCGGCTGCAATCATTGTGCAATCACTGAATTAGTTCGCTACGGAGTTCATCCATCATGGTCTGGTTCGAATCACTATCGGGCAACGAAAAGAAAGCTTTTGCCGGCGCGTTCATGGGCCACGCCGTCGATGTGTATGACTTCATGATCTACTCGTTTCTCATCCCGGTCCTTGTCACGACATGGCATATGAACAAGGCGGTGGCCGGCGGCATCGTCACGTACACGCTGATCGCATCGCTGGTCGGCGCCATCGGTGCCGGATTGCTCGCCGATCGCTATGGACGCGTTCGGATCCTGCGCTGGACCATCGCGCTCTTCGCGGTTGCGTGTTTTGCCTGCGGCTTCGCCAACTCGCCGGCCCAACTCGCCGTATTGCGCATGGTGCAAGGCTTGGGATTCGGCGGTGAATCGTCACTTTGCATGGTGCTGGTCACGGAGATGATCAGGAATCCGGCACATCGGGGGAAATACTCCGGTTTTACGGCGAGCAGCTATTCGTTTGGATGGGCCGCTGCCGCGCTCGTCTACAGCGCGACGTTTTCGTGGTTGCCGGCACAATGGGCGTGGCGCAGTTGCTTCTTTATCGGCGTACTGCCGGCTTTGCTGGTGATCTATTTGCGGCGCAATCTGCAAGAATCGGATTCGTTCGCGCGCACCCTCGAACAGCGCGGCACACCGGCGATGTCCGCCGGGCTGCGCCGCGTTTTTTCCGGTCCGCTGCTCGGCAAGACTGTTCTCTGCAGTCTGCTCTCAGGCGGCATGCTAGGCGGCTATTATGCGATCGCAACGTGGATGCCGACCTATCTGAAATCCGAGCGCGGCCTGTCGATCTTCGGCACCGGCACCTATTTGACCGTGATGATTCTCGGCTCCTTTGTCGGCTACGTGCTGGGGGCATACTCGTCGGACCGTATCGGCCGGCGGCTGACGTACATGATCTTCGCGGCGGGCGCGTTTACGATGGGCCTCGCCTACATGGCCATACCCGCGTCCAATACGGTGATGTTGCTACTGGGATTCCTGCTTGGCGTGCTCATGCAGGGGACCTTCTCCGGAATCGCCGCAACCATTTCGGAAACCTATCCGAATGAAATCCGCGCCACCGGCTATGGGGTGGCCTACAACGTAGGGCGCGTGATCGGTTCGGTTTTCCCGTTCGGTGTAGGGTGGTTAAGCACGGGGTACCTGTCGCTGGGATGGTCCATCCCCCTGGTAGCAGGTGTGGGTTATTTCTGCGTGATCATCGCCGCGTGGCGATTGCCTGAAACGAACGGCATCCGGCTTGACGATGTCGCGGCTGACGCCGCGGAGCCCGTGAATATGACGGTAACCTCGCTTTCACCGCAACGCGAAGCGGGTCAGTAGCGCCGCTGTAACTGACCCGGTAACCGCCGGGCCGGCATGGCTTCCTCCGGGCGCCCCTTGCGGCCCGGACTGTATCTTCACATCGTTCACACGGAGCCAACCGGATCACTCAGAGCACCTCGCTGTGCAGCCAGCCCCGACTGCTCGCCGAACTGCAACGCAGCAAGCTGCGCATAAAGCGGCGAGCTCTGTAAAAGCTCGGCATGCCGGCCCTGCGCCACAATGCGGCCGTGTTCCAGCACGACAATGCGGTCAGCCTGCTGCACGGTCGCGAGACGGTGCGCAATGACCAGGGTGGTGCGATTCTGCGCGGCATTGTCCAGTGCCTTTTGCACCAGCCGTTCGCTGGCGGCATCGAGCGCGCTGGTTGCTTCGTCGAGCAGCAGGATGGGCGGATTCTTCAGGATCGCGCGCGCGATCGCAATACGTTGGCGCTGCCCACCGGACAGACGCACGCCACGCTCGCCGAGAAAAGTATCGTAGCCCTGCGGCAATTCTTCGATAAAACCGGCTGCGGCGGCCATGTCGGCGGCTTGTTGTACTTGCGCCAACGTCGCGTCCGGCGCGCCGTAGCGGATGTTGTCGAGCACGCTCCCTGAAAAGATCACCGATTCCTGCAGCACCACGCCGATTTCCTTGCGCAATTCGACGAGCGGCACATCGCGCGTCGAAACGCCGTTGATCAGAATGCTGCCGGACTGCGGATCGTAAAAGCGCAGCAGCAGTTGAAACAGCGTGGTCTTGCCCGCGCCGGACGGCCCCACCAGAGCGACATGCTCGCCCGGACGAACATCGAGAGACAGTGCGGAAAGCGCGGCGATGCCAGGGCGCGACGGATACGAAAAACTGACGTTGTCGAAGCGGATACCCTCGCCTCGCGCCGGCAGTGCAACCGTAGTGTCGGCCTCCTGCACCGGCGAGCGCGCCGCCAGCAATTGCAGCAAGCGCTCGGTCGCACCGGCCGCGCGCTGCAGATCGCCCCATACCTCGGCGACCGCTCCCACGGCGCCTGCCGTAAATACCGCGTAAAGGATGAACTGAGACAATTGGCCCGCCGTCATCCGCCCGGCCAGCACGGCTTGCGCTCCGAGCCACAGCACGAACACGATGGCGGTGAACACCAGCACGATCACCACAGCGGTCAACCACGCGCGTGCGCGAATGCGCGTGAGCGCGGTCTCGAAGGCCGCCTCCACTGCGCCGGCAAAACGCCGCGTCTCAAAGGGCTCTTGCGTATATGACTGCACGGTCGGCATGGCATTGAGCACCTCGCCCGCCAGCGCGCTCGTGTTCGCGATCTTGTCCTGGCTCGCGCGCGAGAGCCGTCGCACGCGCCGGCCAAAGATCACGATAGGCGCCACCACCACGATCAGCGTCGCGATGATGTAACCGGACAAGACCGGGCTCGTCACCGCCAGCATCGTCAGGCCGCCGGTCAACAGGAAGAAGTTGCGCAGTCCCAGCGACAGGCTGGTGCCCACCACCGCCTGGATCAAGGTGGTGTCGGCGGTGAGGCGTGACAGCACCTCGCCGGTCTGCGTGGTCTCGAAGAACTGCGGACTCATTCCCAGTACGTGGTTATAGACCGCGCGCCGCAAGTCCGCTGTAACCCGCTCGCCCAACCATGACACGAGATAAAAACGTGCGGCGGTGGCGCCGGCAAGTACCAGTGAAACGACAAAGAGCGCGAGGAAATAGCGGTCGATGTGCGCCCGGTCGCCGCTCGCGAAGCCACGATCGATCAGGTATTTGAAAGCCACCGGCAACACCAGGGTGGCGCCCGCCGAGGTCACCAGCGCGAGGAACGCGAGCGCCCAGCGGCCGGCATAGGGCCGCAGGAAGGGAAACAGGGCGAACAGAGGGCCAATACGCCGTGAGGCTGACGAAGACGGCGAAGGCGGTGACAATGAGGAAGGCGGGACAGCGTCTGACATGAAGATTCCCAAGCGAATCGGAGGTCACCCAGATTGTGCCAGTCCTGTGGATTCCAAGGCGGCTCTGATGTGCTTGCCGTGGCTATCCATCTGTATCAAGATCGAATCGACTCACCCGCACGAGGCCATTCCCATGACAGACGACACCGATCCCGACAAACTGAAAGGCCCCGGCGGCATGACGCTGCGTCAGATCCACGAACAGGTGCACAAGAGCGTCGAGCGCGACCGCGAAGAGCAGGCATCGCACCACGCTGTCGCGCCGCAGCGCAGCCGGTGGCAGCGCTGGGTGCGCTACGTGTGGGGCCGCAGCGGACGCCGCTAGGCGGTGCGCTTAGGGCCGGTTGTTTTCAGACGTAGTCGCGTGCAGCCTGACAGAGCGTTGAAACTGAACCGCGGCGTCAGTTCGTTGCACCGACGCTGCGCGATTGCGCGGACCACTCAAGGAATCGGCCCCCGCATACGATCGATCTGCTCGTTGAGCCGGGCGACCGAACTGGCGAGAAAATCGGCTCTCGCATCGAGGCGGGAAAGCAGCAGCGTCACGAGGAGAATCGCGAACGCAAACGGAATGACGGCGGCAGCGAGCCATTGAGGCTTGACGCCGTTCGCCGCGCCGCACACCGATCCAACGGGGAAATTCGCCGCGGCCATGCCGGTGTAATGCATGCCGGTGATGGCAATACCCATCACACAGGCCGCAGCAACGCGCTTGCGCATCACATGGTGCTGATCCACGCCGCGCAGCGTGTGCGCGACCCACAGCGCCACCGTGGAGGCAGCGATTGCAATGACAATCGACGCAGCGAAAATACTGGGTTCGTAGCTGATCGTGGGGCTCATCAGCATCGCCGCCATCCCCATGTAGTGCATGCCGGCGATCCCGAAACCCATCAGGACCCCACCGACGAGCAAATGGGACAGCTTCAGACGTTCCTGCGTGACGACATGCAACGCAAACCCGGAGACGACTACCGCGATAACGAGCGAATAACAGGTGATGGCGAAATCGTAGCCAATCGGAATGCTTAGAGAGAACGAGAGCATCCCGATGAAGTGCATTGACCAGATGCCGATGCCCATGACCAACGCGCCGGCCGCCAGCCAGATGTGCCGGGCACGCGCGTAGGTCAGAAGGGAAAGCCGGTCGGCAAGATCGATGGCGGTGAAGGAAGCAAGCGTCGCGACGATAAGTGAAACGGCGACTAGCCCCAGGTTGTAGTGGCTCTGCATGATGGGTCGGCGGCTCCTTGATGAAAGCTCGATTACCGTTTATCGACAGCCTCCCACGGCCGCCAGGCCGACGAAGAACTGCTCTCTATAAATCGCACTGGCCAGTGCGGTGATGAATGCGTTCTGGATTTCTTTGTGCCGCCGAATCCCCCGGCATCTGGCGTATTCTAAACGCGCCCCGTGCGCTTTCGTGAGCACAATCGATCGAGACGGATTTCTATTTTCCGTTTCTGGTGGCTAGTACTCATTGAGTGGCGGAAGCGGCGGGCTTTCCTGCTGCATTTTTTTCTTTTTCCAGACGCGCCGCAGTGCCCATTCCGTGTCCTTCCAGCGGAATCCTCGCGCGATGCCGTCGGCATAGTGCACGGTCACAGCCTCGGTCAATTCCGCTACTTTCGGGTCGTCCGCGCGAGCGAGGTTTTCCAGACGCGCCGGATGGCCAAAATCTCCGCTCCGATCCATCCAGCGATACAAGGCCGGAATGGTCAGCCGCCATTCGCCCTTGCGCGCCACCGCGCATAACCTGCGCCACGCTAGCGCATCGCTTTCGCGCCATCGCTCTCGCGCGTCGCTTAACCGATGCTTTGCGCGCCGCAGAAACAGGGCGATGCCCCCACGTGCCCACAGCGCCAGGAAAAACCCCAGCGCGATCGCACAGGCGGCGATCAATTGCCCGCTGTGAATCACAATGATCCGATGCGACAGACCCTGGCTCATCACATCGGCGGGGATCTCGAAGAGGGGTTTCTCGCGCGAGCTGGATGCGGAAAAGGTCACCCCCGGCAACTCGATCGTCTCTTTCTTTTGCGTCTTTGTGTTCCACCATTCGATTGTCACGGGCGGCAGCTTGAACCGGCCGCTGTGATCGGCGATATAGGTCACGCTGTCGGTTCGCTCTCCCGCGACCAGCCCCACCCGGTCCTGCACGACGTTGCGGGTGGTGGGCGATCTGGGGTAACGCTTCAAGCCGTCGACCTCGCCCAGACTCACCGGCGGAATCAGCATCGACTCAGTGCCCGCCGCGCTTTGCGTGATGCTGCGCGTAATCGAATCGCCTATCCGCAACTGCTCGGTCGACGGCTCGATTTTCTGCGTGGCCGTCAGTTTCGTTGTCGGAAAGAACACCGCCATGCTCTGCGCACCCGGCGGCAAGGTCGCCACGAGTTTCAGCGCGGGCGTCATGAGTTGCACCGGCGTCGTCATGCCGCCTGGATAGACGGTGATCGCGAACGGTGGGATGTCATAAGTCTTGCCCGCCTGAGGGGCGATGCGATACGCCCGGCTCACGCCGAACCAGCGCACGCCGTCGATGTCTTCGGAAAGGTTGTCGGCCTGCTCGTCCGGCAAGCTTACGATCGCGTCAGCGACGGTGAAGAGCGGCCAGTTCGGCGCCTCGGTAAACCAGGCGGTCGTGAGCAGATCGACAACCAGTTTGACCTCGCTGCCCGCGACAACCGGACCGGCAGGTTCGAGATGCGCGCGAATCATGGTCCGCGGCGCGGGATCTGCAAAAGCTGCAGTTGAAGCGCAAGCCGCGCCGAGCCAGACGATGACGAGCAGAAGCTGCCGCAAAGCCACTGTCATGGCGTGCCCGCTCCTTTTGCATCGGACTCGGCCTCAAAGCGCTGCTGCAAAAAAACCGCTGGCGAGGTATTCAGATTGCGCATCCAGAGGTCTTCACTCGGACGTGGCGCCCCTTCGATCACGGTCGACGTGCCCCGTCCTTTCTTCTTGTCGGTCTGCACCTGATCGGGCGGGTCCTCTTCCGGGTCCATTTCATCCTGCTCGTCTTTTGCGAGCAGGCGCTGCAGGAATGCGCGATTGGTCGCGGCTTCGCGCAGCGTGGGCTGAAGCTGGAGGGCGTTGTCGTACGCCTTGATGGCGGCGGGGTAGTCGTCGAGATGCGCGAGCGTATTGCCCATGTAGAAATACGCTTGCGGTGTCTTCAGACGCGAAAAACTCGCAAGGGCGCCGGCATAGTCGCCCGCGAGATATTGCGCGCGCCCCTTCCACATCGGATCGTCGAAGTGCTGCGCGGCCGCCTTGTAGTCGCCATGATCGAACTTCCAGCGACCCTGCTGATCGTGCGTCGCGAACAGATCGATCCAGTGCCATTCGGCGGCCTGAGCATGACGGGGAATGGCGCTGAAGGCGAGCGAGATCAGCACCACCGGAAGCCACTTGACGCTCCAGCCGCGCCGGCAACTCCACAGCGCGAGCAGCAGCAATGGAACGACGAGCCAATAGCCCGTTTCTTTCCAGTGCGGCACGATCTTCGACTCCTCCACTTGCGCAAGGTAGGCCTGCGCGCGGTGCTGGACCCACACCACGTCATCGTCGTCCACGCGCATGCTGGCGAGCGGAATACCGGCTTCATCCGCGACCTTGCGGATCGCGTCGGCGTCGAAGGTGCCCATTAGCGGGTGCCCTTCGGGGTCCATCGCGATCATGCCGTCGGGGCCGCGTATCGGGCCGCCGTTTGCCGTTCCGACAGCCAGCCATAGCAGTTGATGACGCAGTGTTTTGGCCTTCTGCACGAACGCGTCGGTCTGGTTCGTATCGAAGCCGTCGCTCATGAAGACGATCGTGCCCGCAGTGGGATCCTTCGCGAGAAGCCGCTCGGCTGCATCGAGTCCGGCCGTCGCGTTCTTGCCGTCGCGTGGCATCAGCGAAGGCGACAGCGCCGGCACATAGAGGTCGAGCATGGCCGGGTCCTCGGTGGGCGGCACAACGAGGTGGCCCGTCGCGGCGAACACCACCAGACCGGTGCGCGCCCCTTTACGCGCCTTCGCCAGATCGAGCACTTTCTGTTTGGCACGCTCGAGCCGCGTAGGCGCGACATCGGTTGCGTCCATCGACTGCGCGAGTTCAAGTACGACGACGAGCGGCGCCTTGTCCTGATTGAACGGCGGGCGCTCCTGCTGCCAGGTCGGCCCCGCCGCGGCAAGCGCGCCGATGCCGAGCAGCAGACCGAGCGTGTGAACCGGCTGAATCACGCGGCGCTTCGTATCGCCGACGATCAGATGTTCCAGCAGAACTGGATCGATCACGTTGCGCCACCGCGCACGCACGCTGTTACGGCGAAACCAGGCGAGCGGCAGCAGCACGGCGGGAATCAGCAGCAGCAACCATCCCGGCCGCAGAAAATGGAAAGCCGTCAGATCAATTTCCACGACGAACCTCCGCGAGGCTCACGCGTTCCGGTGGTGGCTCGCGACGCGGCGCGCGCAGCATCGCAATCAGCAGCGCCAGCACGTGATACAGCGCGAAAAACGCCACGGCCAATCCGACCGGCATCCAGTAGAAATCGCGCTGCGGCCGGTAAATTTCGCGCTTCACCTTCTCGGGCGTGAGTCTATCGAGCGTGGCATAGACGTCGGCCAGGTCCTGCTGCCGGCCAAGCGCGCGAAACGCACGGCCTCCGGTGATGTTCGAAATGCGGGCGAGCGCATCGAGATCGACCTTGTCCTCGCCAGTCGTATCCGGATCGCCAATTCCAATCGTATGGATCACTAATTTGTGATCTTTGGCTATCTCAGCGGCGCGTTCCGGCGGAATGGCGCTGCTGGTGTCGTTGCCGTCGGTCAGCAGAATCAAGACCTTCTCCTGAGCCGGCGAGTTCTCCATCAGCTTGACTGTCAGACCGATCGCATCGCCGATGGCGGTGCGCGGCCCCGCCATGCCGATCTGCATCTGGTCGAGCAGAATCTGCACGGCGTCGTGATCGAGCGTGAGCGGCGCCTGTGGATAGGCGGCGTCGCCGAACACGACAAGGCCGAGACGATCGCCCTTGCGTTTCGCGATGAAATCGGCCACCACACGTTTGACCGCGGTGAACCGGTCCATCCGGGCGCCGGTGGCATCGACAAAATCGCGCGTCGCCATCGAACCCGACAGGTCGATGGCGAGCATCAGATCGCGCGCGGGTTCTTCGCGCACGATCGGTGCTTCGACATAGACGGGTTTGGCTGCGGCGACCACCAGCAACGCCCACAGCAACGGCATGAGCAAACGTTGCAGCCAGTTACGGCGCAGCCGCACGCCGCCGGGCGCCGGTTTCTCGCCGGCAGCCTGCGCCATTTCATGAAAGAACGGCACGCGCACCGCGGAGGCACGGGTGCGGTACGCCGGCACGAGCCACCACACGAGAAGCGGCAGCGGCAGCAGCGCGAACAGCCATGGAAAATCAAACTTCCACATGATGATGTTCGATCCAGTCGCGTGCATGGCCGATAAGCGCTGCCGCATCGCCTTCGGAGATTGCGGCAACCACCTCGGGCGGCGCATAGCTCGCCAGTTCGAGGAGCACCCCGCTGCCGGCGTCGAAGCGGCCATGCGTGCGTTGCAAAAACGCGAGCCATTCGCCACCGGTCAGCGCGGCAACCTGCTCGCGCGGCGCGACCGCGAGCGCGGTCCGCTTGATCAGGCGCGGTATCGCCGCAAGCGCGTGCGCGCGCTGTTCGCGATCCGCGTGGGCCGACGCGAGACTGGCTTCGATGCTCGCCAGTTCGCTGAGTGCGACGCGCCGGTAGCGCTGCTTCTCGCGACGGCGCAAGAATAACCAGAGCGCGACGCCCAGTGCCGCCACCAGCAGGACGGCAACGAACACCCAGCCGATGGTGTGCGGCGCGTACGACACCGTTTCCGGCAGCGGCAGTTCCTGCAACGGCTTGAGTTGTCCTGACGAATCAGGTGGAACGAGCGATGCGTCGCTCATAGACCGCTCCCCGTGGCCGTCCGCGCGCGCTGACCGAAGAGACGCCGCACCTGATCGACCGTCGGCTCCGCCGTCGAGAGGGCCATCAGCGGCACACCGCTCGAGCGCAGCAACTCCGCCACTTCGGCGGTGCGGCCATTGAACAGGCTCGACAGCGGCGCGCGGACCCGCTCCTGCTCGATCCGCAGTTCCACCTGCAGATGCCCTTCGCTGACCACCAGCGCACGATGTTCGGGCATGCGCTGCCACAAAGGATCGAAGATCATTGCCGCAACGACGTCGTTGTGCACCGACAGTTGCCGCAGCAGCCGCTGCGTGCGTTCGTTCGCGCCCGCAAAATCGCTGATGATGCAAATAAGGTAGTCGTGGCCGGCTAATTGCAGCACGCCTTCGAGTGCCGTGTTCAGTTGAGCGTAGTCGGTGCGCGCTTCGCTATCGGCATGTAGCGTGCGATTCATCGCGGCAAGCGCACCGAACAGAACATTGATCCGGCTATGGCTGCGCAGCGGCTTCACCCGCACGATCCGGCTATCGTTGAACAGCACGCCGCCGACCCGATCGCCGGCCGTGAAGCCCATCCACACGGCAAGCGCCGCCACTTCCGCGGCCACTACCGACTTGAACGCGCGGCGCGACCCAAAAAACATGCTCATACGCTGATCGACCACCACCAGCAGCGGCCGGTCGCGCTCTTCGGTATAGGCGCGAATCTGCGGCTTGCCGAGGCGTAACGAAACCTTCCAGTCGATGTGACGGATATCGTCACCAGGCAGGTAAGCGCGAATCTCCTCGAAATTGAGCCCGCGGCCACGCAAGCGTGACGCGTGACTGCCCGACAGCACACTCGATACCGGCGCGGGAGCGATAAAGCTCAGCCCGCGAGCATGAAACTGGAGTTTCGCCAGATGCGCTGCGTCGATATAGACACGGCCATCGGCTGATGCTGCAGCGTTCGCAGATTCGGACATCATGACCACGGCGATTCCTCGCGACGATGCGACGATGCCTGGTGCGCCATGCGCCAGGCAGCAGATGTCAGGCCGGCACGGCAACCTTTTCGATCAGCCGGTCGACCACGGCGTCTGCGCTGACGTTCTCGGCATTGGCGTCGTAAGACAGGATCAGCCTATGCCGCAGTACCGGATGAATGACGGCGCGCACGTCGTCGGGCGTGACGAATTTGCGATCCTGCAGCCAGGCCTGCACGCGGCTCGCACGGTCGAGGCCGATCGAGCCGCGCGGGCTCGCACCGATTTCGATCCATTTGCCCAGATCGGCGTCGAGTTCCGTGGCGTGCCGCGTGGCATTGACGAGCGACACAATGTAGTCGTCTATCGCCGGCGCAACCGCGATCTGCCTGATTTCTTCACGCACCGCGAAAATGACATCCTGCGCGAGAACATTGGGCGCGGCGGCGGCATTGCCGCTTTCGCGCCGCAGTAGCCGCAACATGTCGGTCTCGCTTTGCGGCGACGGATATGTAATTAGCACTTTAAAAAGAAACCGGTCCATTTGCGCTTCAGGCAATGGATATGTGCCTTCCTGTTCGATCGGATTCTGTGTGGCCATAACAAGAAACAGATCCGCCATTCGATGGGTTTTTCCCGCTACAGATATCTGCCTTTCCTCCATGGCCTCTAATAATGCGGATTGAACCTTTGCCGGAGCGCGGTTAATTTCATCCGCAAGAATCAGATTGCCGAAGATCGGGCCAGGCTGAAAACTGAGCGTGCGCTCCGTGCCGCTTTGCAGCAGTGTTTCGGCGCCAGTGATGTCGGACGGCAACAGGTCGGGTGTGAACTGAATACGGCTCATGGTAGCCGCCAGACGAGTGGCAATCGCTTTGACGGTACGCGTTTTGGCAAGTCCGGGCAGGCTCTCGAGCAACACATGCCCGTCGGCCAGCAGCGCGATCAATACCTGCCGGACCACCGCCTGCTGACCCACTACGGCTTCATTGACGCCCGACTCAAAGCGCAACACAGTTTCGCGCATGGCTCTCGATTTCCCCATTCTTTTGATGGTGGAACAACTTTGGTGTCCTTGGATATCGTCCTTGGGTATCAATACTCGCCGCCAGACACGTTAATGCACGAAGCTCATTCCGTCAAAGTTTCATGCCCACAAAAAAAAAGAGTGAAATGTGCTTGAAAAATTGCTAGCCTGCGTCTTACGTTTTGTTAAGCTTCACCCGGCGCATTGGTTACCGGCGTCAATCGTTATTCCGTATCGCTAAGCTTCTTCAGTGCCAATGAGAACTGGCCGTGTTCGATAAGGGCCAGCAGCTTCACCCTGAGAGAGAAGGGATGATGAGTTCAGGAAAACGAGGCACGGTAACGGCTGCCCGCTCTACAGGCACGCCTCCCGCGAACCCGGTGCGCGCTGCGCGCTATCGCAAACTGCTCTTGTGGGGCGGGCTTCTCGTCATGCTTCCTGCATGCGTCGGCGCAGCGGTCAGTTGGGCCGTCACTTCGCACACTCAGCCTCATGCGCAAGTTGTCTATGGCGACGGAACCCACGGTCCACTCGGCATGGCCTGGGTGCCCGGCGGACAATTCCTGATGGGCAGCGACTCGAAGCAGGCGCAGCCCAACGAACGCCCTGCTCACAAGGTGCGCGTACACGGTTTCTGGATGGACCGTCATCACGTCACCAATGCCGAATTCCGGAAATTCGTAGAAGCGACCAGCTACGTCACGACGGCCGAGAAGAAACCCGATTGGGATACCTTAAAGGTGCAATTGCCGCCCGGCACGCCACGTCCGCCTGACAGTGCAATGGTTGCGGGCGCAATGGTATTCGTCGGCACGAATCACCCGGTGCCGCTCGAAGACTATTCGCAGTGGTGGCGCTATGTGCCCGGCGCGAACTGGCGTCACCCCACTGGACCGGAGAGCAACATCGCCGGTAAAGACGATCATCCGGTTGTTCAGGTTTCCTACGAAGATGCGCAGGCCTATGCGAAATGGGTCGGCAAACGCCTGCCCACCGAAGCCGAATGGGAGTTCGCCGCGCGCGGCGGACTCGAACAGGCCACCTACGCCTGGGGCAATCAGTTCGCACCGGATGGCAAGCAGATGGCCAACGTCTGGCAAGGCCAGCAGGTGCAGTCATTCCCGGTGGTCAGCCCCAAGGCGGGCGGCGCTCTGGGCACGAGTCCGGTCGGCACCTTTCCGGCGAACGGCTACGGGCTCTCCGACATGACCGGCAATGCCTGGCAGTGGGTGGCCGACTGGTATCGCGCCGATCAGTTCCGGCGCGAAGCGGTGAACACCAGCACGATCGACAACCCGGCCGGCCCGCGCGATTCATGGGACCCGGCCGATCAGGGCGTCCCCGTGAACGCTCCCAAGCGCGTGACGCGCGGCGGCTCGTTCCTGTGCAATGAAACCTACTGCCTGAGCTACCGTCCGAGTGCGCGGCGCGGCACCGACCCCTACAACAGCATGTCGCATCTCGGTTTTCGCCTCGTGATGGACGAAGACACCTGGAAGCAACCGCTTGCACGTCAAGCGTCGGCTCGCGCAGCAGGCGCGGACGGAAGCTAGAACGCACTGCCCCTTTGAGTTGGTCGCATTTCTTCCGCGCGCTATTGCTCGCGGGTCGTGGAATTGTGCAAACAGAATGGAGCTCGGATGCAGTCGAACTGTCGATCGAAGTGCTTGCAACGTGTCGGGGGGCCGATCCGCCCTGCGCTCAGGTCGGTATTCAGTGTCGCTCGTGTTGCGTTGATTTCGCTCGGCGTCGCGCTCGGCGCCGCCGCCTGCACCACGTCCGGTGGCGCGAGCGCGTCGCCGCCGGCCGTCAGTTCAAGCGCCGCGCTGCCATCGTGGCGCGACGGCGCGGCCAAACAGACGATTCAAAAGTTTGTCGCCGACGTCACCCGTGAAGGCTCGCCGAACTACGTGCCGCCTGAAAAGCGCATTGCCGTGTTCGACAATGACGGCACGCTCTGGAGCGAACAGCCGCTCTATTTCCAGTTCGCCTTCATGCTCGATCAGGTGAAAGCGGCAGCGCCGAAGCATCCCGAGTGGAAGAACAATCCGGCCTTCAAGGCGCTGGTCGCCAAAGACTACGCCGCGCTGGCGAGCCAGCAGAAACAGGTGCTGCAACTGGTCGCGCTCGCCAATAGCGGCATGACTGTGGACGAGTACGACAAGACCATCCGCGACTGGCTGGTCAGCGCCCGGCATCCGAAATTCAACCGCCCCTACACCGAACTCGTCTATCAACCGCAACTGGAATTGCTCGCCTATCTGCGCGCCAATGGCTTCAAGACCTTCATCGTGTCGGGCGGCACCATCGAGTTCATGCGGCCGTGGGTCGAGAAAGCGTATGGCATTCCCCCCGAGCAGGTGATCGGCTCAAGCCAGGTCGTGCAGTACCAGATGCGTGACGGTCAAGGCACGCTGGTGCGCCAGCCGAAAATCGATTTCGTCGACGACGGTCCCGGCAAACCGGTCGGCATCTATCGGAGCATCGGCCGCAAGCCGATTCTCGCGTTCGGCAATTCGGACGGCGATCTGCAAATGCTCCAGTACACCGCGTCCGGCAGCGGCCCGCACCTTGCCCTGCTGGTGCATCACGACGACGCCGTGCGCGAATTCGCGTACGACCGCACGTCGAAAATCGGCAAGCTCGACAAGGCGTGGGACGAAGCCATCGCCGACGGCTGGACCGTGGTCAGCATGAAGGACGACTGGCAAACCATCTATCCCGCGCCGAAGCATTAAGCAATAAGCAAACCGAACAGGACGCAAGAGGACATAAGAAAACGCGAGCCGCGTGCAGCTTGCGGCCGCTGCGAGGCAACCCCGCGCGCAAGGAACGCGTAACGGGTGAACCGAAGTCAACTCCATTGGAGCGACACGATGAGAAAGTTCCTGCGAAAGGGGCGCTATGCAGCCGGGGCGACAGTCGTCGCACTTGCCGCGTTCGCTGCATTGATTCTTCCATCCATCAACGCGCCCGCGCAGACGCCCGCGCCGGCCAAACCCGCGGCGACGAGCGCGCCGCCACCGGCCGCCAGGACCTCGGCCAAGCCCAACATTCTCGTGATTTTCGGCGACGATGTCGGGCAGGCAAATATCAGTGCGTATACGCGGGGAGTGGTGGGCTACAAGACACCGAACATCGATCGGGTTGCCAGCGAAGGGATGATCTTTACGGACTACTACGCTGAAAACAGCTGTACGGCGGGGCGTTCGTCCTTCATCACAGGACAGACGCCGTTGCGTACCGGGCTTTCCAAGGTCGGCGCGCCTGGCGCACCGGTCGGTCTGCAGAAGACCGACATAACGATTGCCCAGGCGCTCAAGCCGCTCGGCTACGCAACCGGCCAGTTCGGCAAGAATCACCTTGGCGACAAGAACGAGTACCTGCCGACCAATCACGGTTTCGACGAGTTCTACGGCAACCTGTATCACCTGAACGCCGAAGAAGAGCCCGAACGCCCGTACTGGCCGAAGGACAAGAACGACCCCTATGTGAAGAACTTCTCGCCACGCGGAGTGATTCACAGCACCTCGGACGGCAAGGTGCAGGACACCGGGCCGCTCACGGCCAAACGCATGGAGACCATCGACGACGAAACCGGTGCCCACGCGGAAGAGTTCATCCGCAAGCAGGCCAAGACCGGCACGCCCTTCTTCGTCTGGATGAACTACACGCGCATGCACGTCTTCACGCACGTGCGGCCCGAGTTCAGAGGCAAGAGTGGCATGCCCGGCAATGAGTACGCGGACGGCATGTGGGAGCACGATCAGGACGTCGGCAAACTGCTCAAACTGCTGGACGATCTGAAGATCGCGAACAACACCATCGTGATCTACACGACCGACAATGGACCGAATCAGTTCTCGTGGCCGGACGCGGCGACTACGCCCTTCCGCAGCGAAAAAGACTCCAACTGGGAAGGCGCGTTCCGGGTACCGGCAATGATCCGATGGCCCGGTCATATCAAACCGGGAGCGGTGTCCAACGAAATGATTTCCGGGCTCGACTGGTTCCCGACGCTGCTTGCCGCAGCAGGCGACACCAACGTCAAGGACCGGCTCCTGAAGGGATGGGCGCCCAAGGCGGGCGGCGCGAGTTTCAAGAATCACCTGGACGGATATAACCAGCTACCGTTCCTGACCGGACAGACAACCAAGGATCCACGCACGGAGTTCTACTACTTCGACGACGACGGCGATCTGGTGGCCATGCGCTGGGATCAGGACGGCAATGCCTGGAAGGCGGTGTTCTGCGAGCAGCGCGCGAAAGGCAACCTGAATATCTGGCAGGACCCACTTGTCTGCCTGCGTCTGCCGAAGCTGTTCAACCTGCGCATGGATCCTTATGAACGGGCGGACATCACCTCGGATCAGTACAACGACTGGGTCACGAAGAATGTCTATCTGAACGGCATCGCCACCTTGAAAGCGTCGACGTTCCTGCAGACCTTCGTCGACTATCCGCCGAGCCAGCGGCCCGCGAGTTTCAGCGTGGACGGTGTGCGCCGGCAGGTCGACAGGAAGATCGACGAGTCGTTCAAGAAGCGCGGACTCGAGTAAGACGTCGTGTGATGTCGTGCAGTTGCGCCCGCCGGCTTCGGCCGGCGGGCGCAACGTTCCGGTCGCGCGCAATCCGCATCGGGCCACATCGCGCTACGTCGCGCTACGCCAGGCCAATCAGGATCAGTTCACACCCTCCCGACGCAGATCAATCCCATGACTGAAACGCTGGCCAACCGTGCCAAAAGTCCACGCCGCGAGCGGCGGGCACATGAACGCGCGCAGCGTCGCGACGATGCACACTTGCCGGAGCCTCAGAAAGAATCCGCCAACGCGGCAGACTTGCCGATTGCCTGGCCGCTGCTGCTTCTGTTCGCCTCGGGCGCGGCGTCGCTGATTTACCAGGTTCTGTGGATCAAGCAACTCGCGCTGGTGGTCGGCGTCGAGGTGCAGGCCGTCACCACCGGCGTGAGTGCTTTTTTCGCAGGCCTGGCCGTGGGCAGCTGGGTTTTCGGCAAGCTGGCCGACCGGCTGGTTCGGCCGTTGCGCCTCTACGCGCTACTCGAAGCGGGCGTGCTGATGTTGGCCCTCGCCAGCACATGGATGCTGCCGCATGCCGCGGCGCCGTTTGCCTCGCTGCAAGATCGGATCGGACCGCTGGCCTGGGCGATACCCTTCGCGCTGGTCGGCTTGCCCGCCATCCTGATGGGCGGCACGCTGCCGGTGCTGATGCGCGCGCTGCGCCCCGCCACCGCCCAGGTGGGCCGCTCTGGCGCCCGTCTCTATGCCGCCAATACGGCCGGCGCGATTGCCGGCACGCTGGCCGCGAGTTTTGTCCTGATTCCATGGCTCGGTGTGCTGGGCAGCGCCTGCGCCGCCGCCGCGCTAAATGCCGGCGCCGCGCTCGTCGCCGCATTGCTGGGACGCAGCAAGCAGGCTTTGGTGCCGGCAGTCGAGTGGTCCGCGCCGCTCACGCCGGTGGGCCCATCTTCTGCGGACATCGCGCATGAGGCGTCGTCATCCGCTCCCGTGACTGCCTCGAAGGTCCATTTCGCGCTTGCGCTCTACGCCATCGCCGGCGGCGTCGCGCTCGGTTACGAGGTGGTGTGGTCGCAAGTGATCGTGCAATTCATCAGCACGCGCAGCTTCGCCTTCGCCGTGGTGCTGGCCACCTACCTGCTGGGCCTCGCGCTCGGCAGCGCCCTGGCGTCGCGTTATGCCGACCGGACGCGCGATCCGTGGGGCGCGTTTGCGACACTGATCGTATCGGCCGGACTGGTCGCGCTGCTGGAAGTCGCCGTGCTGGGCAACGGGCTGCTGCACTGGCAAAGCCTCGCGCGAGTTGCCGCATTCGGCGCCACCGGCAGCCTGTTGACCGCCATGTGCGCGGGCTTCGCGGTAGCGGCCCTGTGCATCGTTTTCGTTCCCACCCTGCTGTTAGGCGCGGCATTCCCGTTCGCGTTGCGTCTTCACGTGGACAACCGGCATACGGGGCGCGACGTCGGCGCGGTCGTGGCGCTCAATACCGCCGGCGGGATCGCCGGCACCCTGCTGACCGGTTTCGTGCTCGTGCCGCAGTTAGGCCTCGTTCACACCCTCGCGGCGCTTGCCGTCCTGGCGGGCGCGGTGGGCCTCGCCGCCGTGCTGCGCGGCCCGGATGTCCGGCGGCTCGCGCGCTGGAGTGTGCCGTTCCTCGCCGTGCTGACGCTCGCCGTTGTGATCGCGACGCCGTCCGACCGGCTCGCCACCCTCCTCGCCGAATCGCGCGGCGGCAATCTGAGCTTCTACGAAGAGAGCGCGGGCGGCACGGTGGCTGTGGTCGAACAGCATGCCGGCCAGCGGCAATTCCGGCGGCTCTATATCCAGGGCGTCTCCAACTCCGGCGACACGATGGCGTCGCGCCGATACATGCGCCTGCAGGCGCTGCTGCCTTTGATCATCCATCGCGAAACACCACGCACGGCGCTGGTGATCGGACTCGGCACCGGCATTACCGGCGGCGCGCTGCTCACCTGGCCGGGGCTGGAACATCGCGTGGTCGCCGAACTGTTGCCGGCCGTTGTGCGTGCCGCGCCGCAGTTCAAGGGCAACTACGCGATGAGCACGGACGCCCGCATGGACATCCGGATGCGTGACGGACGGCGCGAACTGCTGCGCAATACCGAACGCTACGATCTGATCACGCTCGAACCGCCGCCGCCGTCGGCGGCCGGTGTCGCCAATCTGTACTCGTCGGACTTCTACCGCCTCGCGGCAACGCGTCTGCAGCAAGGCGGCATCGTCGCGCAATGGTTGCCGTTACCGACGCAGAATGAAGAGGACACGCGCTCGTTGATCCAGAGCTTCATCCAGGTGTTTCCGCACGCCGCGTTGTGGACCACGGAGCTGCACGAGATGATGCTGGTCGGTTCAATGCAGCCGCTCGAACTGGACGTACCGCGAATCGAGGCGCGCTTCGCGCAACCGCAGGTCGCGGCGGCACTGCGCGAAGTGGGTATTGCCTCGCCGGCCGCGCTGCTGGCCACCTGGATCACCGACCGCGCCGGCCTCGCGTACTACGCCGCGGATGCGCAGCCGGTCACGGACGACCAGCCGCGCATCGAATACGCCACATGGGTTCGCGAGGACGCATTCCCGGCGACGCTGACCCACCTGCTGGCGCTTCGCACAGCCCCGCCGTTGCAAGGCGCTGACGAAGCATTCCGCACTGCCATGGAAAACTCGCGCAACGGGTTGCAGAGCTTCTATTCGGCCGGACTGGATGCCTACAAAGGCGATCGGGATGCATGGGCGCAGGACATCGGCGACGCCGTACGCGCGGACCCGGACAACGCTTACTACCGGTGGCTCATCGGCGACGCCAGCTAGGCGCCGTGTAAGCGCTTGTAAGCGCGCGTGAGCCGGGCCACGCGCGCTTCATTACACGTTATCTTTCGACTCCGTGCTGATCGCACTTGAATTTCAGAACGATCAGTCTTAATATCCTCTCACCATGAAACGAACCCCTTCTTCCACCCGCCCCGCCACCGCGCTGTCCGAGCGTGGGCGGCCGCGTGAATTCGATCTTGACGAAGTCACCGGAATTGCCGGCAAAGTCTTCTGGGAGCAGGGCTACCATGCCACGTCGATTGAATCCCTATGTCAGTCGACCGGCCTTTTCCGGGCCAGCCTTTACAGCACGTTTGGCGATAAGCATGGGCTTCTCGTCGCCGCATTCGACCGTTATGCGGAAGGCGCCATTGCTCGCCTGAAAGAACGGTTAGCCGTCGATCTGCCGCCGCGGGAAGCACTTCGCGAGGCCCTGCTTCATTACACCGAGGTCGCCAGCAAACTGTCGGGACGCCATGGATGCCTCATCACGAACGCCGCGATCGAGATGTTGCCGGCCGACGAGGCTTTACGCCCCCATATCGAAACCACCTTGAGACGTATCGCCTCTCACCTTGTCGCCGCCGTGGTCCGCGGCCAGCAAGCGGGCGAATTCAACGCTGGGCTCGACGAGCAGTCTGTCGGCACCTTCCTGCTCTGCATGGTTCAGGGCTTGCGCGTACTAGGGAAAGTGAATGTCAGTAAGAGCGAGCTGGTGTCGATCGTCGACATGACGATGCGAGCGCTGGTCTAAAAAATTTTGCCCATTTCTGGAATGATCGTTCATGAATAAATCCATCGAATTTGCGACCGCATCGGCGCCAGGTTCGGGCACTCAATCTGCCAGCCCGGCTGGGAAATCGATTCGTGGCGGCTACTGGAAGGGCGTCGCGTTTTGCGTGATGGCGACCATCCTGATGGGCATCATGTTTCCGGTGATGACAAGCGCTCTCGTGCATGTCGACCCGTTCACGTTTACCTCGCTCAGATACCTGATTGCCGGCGCTGCGTTTCTTGTCCTGCTGCTGGTCAAGGAAGGAAGAGGCGCGCTGAAGGCAAACGGTGAATCGCTGGCATTGGCCTGGCTGCTCGGATCGGTCGGCTTTTGCGGATTCGGATCTTTCGTCTTTCTGGGGCAACAACTGGCGGGACGCGAAGGGGCGCTGACGGCTTCGATCATGATGGCCACACAGCCGATGATGGGCCTGCTCGTGAATTCGATCGTGCGCAAACGCCGGCCACCGCTCTATTCTTTTCTATTTATCCTGATGTCGTTCGCCGGAGTCTCGCTTGTGGTGACAAAAGGGGATATCGCGGCCGTTCTGCGTGAACCGCAGCATTATTCGGCGAATGCCTTAATCGTGCTCGGCGCGCTGTGCTGGGTGATATACACCTTCAGTGCGTCCCACTTCAAGAACTGGTCCGCACTCAAATACACGACCATAACCACCTGGCTCGGACTCTCCACGATTATCAGCCTGAATGTTCTGCTATTCGCGCTTCACGTTGTGCCGGTGCCATCGGCAGGCGCTTTGCGCGCAATCGTCCCTCACCTTCTCTATATGGGTCCGATCGCCGGTTTTATCGCGATCCTGTTCTGGAACATGGGTAACAGGATTCTCACCCCGCTCAATGGCGTTCTGTTCATGGACGTGCTGCCTGTCACGACTTTCGTCGTCTCTTCGTTGACCGGCGTGGTGCCGGGACATTGGCAGATCATAGGCGCATGCATAACGGGCGCCGCGCTGATTTTCAACAATATCTATTTGCGGCGTCAGGCTCGACCACCTGTGCAGCAAAGGTAGTGCGCCGAACGCGGGCTGCCCGGGGTCGAACGGGCGCCTTGGCTACCTTGACGCCCGATGCAGCCGGCCTGGGTGCTGCCGGATGGACCACCGAGGGCCACGGCGCGCCCACGCGCGCCGCAGCCCGGAACCGCCTTATTGCTTCGACAGTTGACCGTAGCCGATCACCGAGTTATCAGCCGCCTTGAACAGATAGACGATGGTTCGCTTGTACAACGTCGTGCTGCCAGAAACGGGCAGGAACGTGATTGCCGCATTCCCCGTATAGGTCGCGCCCGAATTCAAGGTGCAGGTGCTCGTCGTGCCCGTCACGGTCATCGTGTACAGATTCTTGCTCGAACCCGGCGTGGTCAATGCCAGGGTGCCCGTGACACCACAACCTTGAATCGTGCCGCTGAGGCCGCCGGCATTGTCGACCGTAATCGAAGTCGACGTTTGTGCCCACGTGCCCGCCACGCTCGACTGGGTGACTGCGAGCGCATTCGCCGGGTCGTACTTCAGCGCGAGATTCACGGTGCTGCCGTTGGCCGAATAGCTGCCCGTGAAAGTCTGGTTCGCGGCGATCGTGCCGCTTCCCAGGCTGGCGGTGTACCTGATGCTGCTGAACGTCTCGAAGCCGGTGGTCAAGGCCCAGTTCGACGCCGCGGTGGAGATCGTCCCGAAGAAGGTCCCCGTGACGAAGGAGAACAATCCGTTGAGGTAGGAAAAGTTGCCGGCCGGGTCCAGGAAGGCCGTCATGTTGGTTGAGACCGATTGCGTCCAGATCCCTTCGGAACCGTTGCCGGTGGCAGCCGTTGAGCCGGCTTGCGGGGACGTCAGGCTCGGCAGGGCCTCACCGGTCAGGACCGGTGCCGGCGTGGACGCAGCCGCGGGTGCGCTGGCCGCGGCCGGTGCGCTCGCGGTGGCCGGTGTGCTGGCCGATTGGTGGGTCGGCGTGCTGCTGTCGCCGCCGCCCCCGCCGCCACACGCAGCCAGCGTCAATGAACCCAGCATTGAAACGAGTAGAAGTGATTTTGATTTCATTTTCATTTTATTAGTTCAGAGTGCGGACTCTCAATGCCGCAAAATGATTGGTTGGATCTCGATTTACCCTGCGCAAAATCGCGCCATCTTGTATACGGCAGCAAAAGAAAAGTCTTTAACATTTACTGAAGAATTGCTTGCCGATAATGCAGGCTTGACGAAAAGCATTTTTTGCGATTCACACCGGTATTGGCACGAGGTCTATTATTCGCAACGCATAGCACTCATTCGCCTCAAATGCGAATATGTGTATGAATATCAATGATCTGGAACCGGTGAATGACTGGCAATGGCCGGCGCACCATGCCGGGGCACGGGAAAGAGTCGAAACGAAACGGGCGCGCTGGTAAAGTGCCCCTGATCCCGTTGCTTCCCTAACGCATTCACTCATCTCGTGACGCCGCAATGCCGCTCAAGCAAAGTCCTGGAGGCGTCCGCGCCTCGCTCGTGCACCGCGCGCCGTCTCGTCCGGCCATCCCGGCCGTCGGTGCTCTCAGCCTTTCTTTACAGGGGTGCGCACAGCGCGGTGCGCCGTCGTATGAAATCTTTGGCGCTTATTTCCCGCTCTGGTTATTGAGCGCGGTAGTCGGGTTCATCGGCGCAGTCATCGCGCATCGGATCTTCGTCTCCACGGGATGGGTGCGGATCGTCCCGTATCAGCTCTCCGTCTGCATGGCAATCGGCCTGACGGTCGCCGTGCTCTTCTGGCTTTCGGGAACAGGACAGCTCCTATGAAAATCGCAGGCAAGCGCCAGGCCTCCGTCAAAGGCCGCGTGATCGCGGGCGTGATCGTCGTACTCGGGGTCGCGGTAGCCTGGTATGGCTATGACCGGACCAACCGGTTCCCATCGACCGATGACGCAACGATCGACGCCGACGTCGTCCACGTCGCGTCGCCGGTCGGCGGCCGGATCATCCGGCTGCCGGTGCAGGAGAACCAGCGGGTCGCAAAGGGCGACGTGCTGTTCGAGATCGATCCCGTGCCTTATCGGCTTGCGCTCGCGCAAGCCGAGGCCGATCTCGAAGTGGCTCGCGCCGCGCTCGAAACACGGCGCAGGTCGCTGGTCGGCGAGCGCGCCAATGCGGTCATTGCCGGCGACCAGACCGGCAAGGCGGCACACAACTACGAACTGGCCTCACGCACCGTGCAGCGGCTCACGCCGCTCGTGGCGAAGGGCTATGTGCCGGTCCAGCAACTGGATCAGGCGCAGGTCGCGCAGCACGACGCGGCGTTGTCGCTCAAGCAGGCCAATGAGCAGAAGCAGGCCACTGCGCAGACGATCGGCGACGAGGCGGGTGCCGTCGCCACCGTGCATGCGCGCGAGGCCGCTGTCGCGCTCGCGCAGCGCGGCCTCGACGACACCGTCGTGCGCGCGTCGCAGAATGGCTTCGTCACGGGGCTGTCGGTGCTGGCGGGCGAAACGATCGCGCCGCATCAGTCGATCTTCACGCTCGTCCACGCGGACGAATGGTTCGCTGTCGCCAACTTCCGGGAAGGCGCGCTCGCGCGAATCCAGCCGGGCGACTGTGCGACCGTCTACTCGATGATCGACCGCAGCCAGGCGATTCGCGGCGAGGTGGTCGGCATCAGCGCGGGCGTGGCCGATTCGGACCGGATCAACCTGCCGCGCACCTTGCCGATCGTGCAGCAATCCGTGAACTGGGTGCGGGTCGCCCAGCGCTTCCCCGTGCGGGTGCGGCTCGACGAACCGGCTGCCCGGCTGGTGCGGATCGGTGCAAGTGCGATAGTCGAGGTCCGGCATGGCGCAGCCTGCCGGTGATCTCGCCCGACCGGGCCCCGCCGATATCCTGAAGCTGCTCGCGCCCTATCCAGGGCGCGCGGCAATGGCGGCCCGCATCGCGCTGATCTGCGCGTTGACGGCGTTTGTGACGAGCGCATACGGCACGCCTGAAGCCGCGATCTCCGCCTATGTCGTGTTCTTTCTGAACCGGCCCGACCGCGTCCTGAGCGTGGTGCTGAGTTCGGCCCTGCTCGTGCTCGTCACGCTGATCATCGCGCTCGTGATGGTCGTGGCCATGTTCGCGCTCGACGATCCCATGTGGCGGGTCGCGTGCATCGCGGTTCTATCGTTCGGTCTCCTGTTCGTGACCTCGGCGAGCAAGCTGCGGCCGGTGGGCGCGATCATCGCGATGATCGTCGGCTTTGCACTCGACGAACTCGGCAGCGTCCCGTTCGGCGAAGTGGCGACCCGCGCCCTGCTCTACGCATGGCTGATGGTCGCGATCCCGATCGGCGTTTCGATCGGCGTCAACCTGTTGATCGCACCGTCGCCGCGCCAGCTCGCCGGCCGCGAACTGGCGAAGCGTTTGCGGCTCGCGGCGCAGAGCCTCGCCGAACCCGAAGCGGCTGCCGCCGCGCTTGGCGCGTGCCTGCGCGAGGGCGATGCGGAGATCGGCACGTGGCTCAAGCTTTCGGTCGTCGACGGGTCGTCGGCGCGTACCGATGTCGCGCCGCTGAGGCAAGCGGTGTCGTCGACGCTGACGATCCTGGTCGCGGCCGATCTGGCGGCGCGCGAACCATCGGCGCGGCTGCCCGCAGCGTTCGCCGCGCCGATTGCCGAAACGCTCGGGAACATGGCCCGAATGCTCGAGACAGGCGGCTATCCGGTCGACATCGAACTCAGCCTGCCTCGCGCAATCGATCTGACGCCGCTGGCAAAGATCGTCGCCGAGGACATGCACGATGCGATCACCCGCTTCGCCGTGGCCGAAACGCAAACCGATGGAGCAAGTGAAAGCAAGGTCGAAACCGAAGCGCAACCTCAAGCTCAAGGCGAAGTCAAAACCACGCCGCCACCCGCGGGCAAGCGCGGCGGGTTCTTCCTTCCGGATGCATTTAGCAATCCCGATCACATCCGCTACGCGCTGAAAACCACGGTAGCGGCAATGTTCTGCTATCTGCTTTATTCGCAGATCAACTGGCCGGGCATCCATACCTGCTTCATCACGGTTTACATGGTGTCGCTCGGCACCACTGCCGAAACCGTCGAGAAGATGACGCTGCGGATCGCCGGGTGTCTCGTGGGCGCCGTCCTGGGCATCGCGGCAATCGTGTTCGTGACGCCGGTGCTGACCTCCGTCGCCGGCTTGATGACGCTTGTGCTGATCGGTGCATGGCTGTCGGCGTGGGTCGCTTTCGGTTCGCCACGCATCGCGTATGCCGGCTTCCAGATCGCCCTGGTGTTCTTCATGTGCATATTGCAGGGCGCGGCGCCTGGCTACGATCTGACGCTCGCGCGCGATCGCACGATCGGGATCCTGATCGGCAACGTGGTGGTCTATCTGGTTTTCACGCGCGTGTGGCCGGTCACTGTGGCCGCGCGTGTCGACTCGGGGCTCGCCGCGCTGCGGCAGCAATGGGCGCGGCTGGCGGCGCTGCCTGATGCCGTGGCGCGCCGGGCACTCGCCGCGAGCGCCATGACTCAACGCGGCGCGCTGGAACAGGACATCGCGCTGATGCACTACGAGCCGTCCTGGGTCCGCCCTGACGCACAGTGGATCGCCGCACGCCGCAGCGCGCTGGCGAGGCTCGATGCGCTCGAAGGCCCCATGTTCCTGCTCGCCGAGCGTCGACCGGGCGATGCCGCGATTGAAGGCTGGCTCAAGCAGGTCGTGGATGAGCCTGATCTATCGCCAGGCGAAAGCGGTGTTGCTGAGGCGGCTTTGCCGCCCGCGCAGGACCCGGCTTTACCCGTCGCCCCCCATGCCGCTTTGCCGCAAACAACAGTCGGCGACGACACACGCACCGCCTTGCACCATCTCGGCGACTCACGCCTCACTCAACTCGAACACGCTGCGTTGAACGACGCAGCGAAGGGACTCGCCACTCATGCGCCGGCATAACCCTTCATTCGCACTGGCGATCCTGGCCGCAGCGGGTTTGGCCGGCTGCGCCACGTCATCGCTGGACATGGCGCCTGACAGCCCCGATCGACCGTGGCAACCGCAAACGGACGCGGCGGGCGCCATTGTGCCGGGACCTGCGGCCGTTGCGGGTTCAGCTAGCGCAGCCAGTCCGGTTAGCCCGGCTGCTTCGGCTGCTTCGGCTGCTTCGGCTTCATCGCTCAACGCCGCTCACGCCGCCAACGCCGCTCGCGGCTATCAACTTCCCGCGAACCCCGCGCTCGCCGCCGTGCCGCCTCCGCCCGCACTCGACCAGGCGCACGCCTACGACCTGCCCGAACTGATCGATCTCGCGGAATCGGCGAATCCGTTGACCCGCATCGCGTGGAACGACGCGCGCAATGTGGCGCTCGCGGCCGGCATTGCGAAGAGCGCGTACCTTCCACGACTGTCGGTTGCGGCGATGGGGCAATACGCCGGTCTTCATAATTCGGAGACGTCCGTGCTCGGCGATTCGTCGTCGACTGCAAGCGGGCACGGCATGACGTCAGTGGTCGCGCTGCAATGGCTGCTGTTCGATTTCGGCGGACGCGCCGCGCGTGTCGAAGCGGCGTCGCAAGCATCGGTGGTGGCGAACATCGGTTTCACCGCGGTCCACCAACAGGTCATTTTCGACGTCAGCGTCGCGTTCTACACGTACCAGGCCGCGCGCGCCCGCATCGTCACGACACAGCAAGGGCTCGGCAATGCCGAAGCGATTCTGGCCGCGGCGCAGTCGCGCTACAAGCACGGTATCGGCACGGTCATCGAAGTGGCGCAGGCCAACCAGAACCGCGCGCAAGCGAAGCTCGCGCTGGTCCAGGCCCAGGGCGCCGAAAGCAACAGCTATCTCGCGCTGATTGCCGCGATGGGGATTTCCCCGCTGTCCAAACCCAGGATCGCGGAGATGCCGGCGCACACGCTCCCCGCCATGACGAACGATTCGATCGACCAGATCGTATCGAGCGCAATCGCGAGGCGGCCGGATGTGTTGAGCGCCTATGCGGCAGAGCGAGTCAATCTTGCGAAAGTAAAAGCGGCCGAATCGGAATTCATGCCGAAGATATTCCTCGCGGCAAACGGTGCATATAACACCGGTAGTTCATCGATTTCAGCGGTTCCCGCGATCGGTCAACAACTGCCGACCGTGAATCTGAGCGGCGGCCGCTACGGCGGCAGCGTGATCGTCGGCGTGACGATTCCGCTGTATGACGGCGGCCTGCGATCGGCGGTGCTCGCGCAGGCGCGCAACGACGCCGACAGCGCGTCGACGCGTCTTACTCGAAGCCGCGAAGAAGCGGTCCGGCAAATCGTCGCTGCGCAGAATACGCTGCAGACGAGCCTTGCCGCGCAGGCAGCGGCGAAAGAACTGCTCGCCGCAGCCCAAACGACTTATGACGCCGCGTTCGACGCCTATCGGCAAGGCGTCGGCTCGATCACCGACGCGCTGCTCGCGCAGAATCAATTGCTGGCGGCGAAGAACGCGGACGCGGATAGTTACAGCAGTGCATTGGCTGCGGCAGCCGCGCTCGCGCTGGCGACCGGATCGATCGAGTCGATTCCGATGCGGGATAATGGCTGAGTCGCGTGGCGCATGAAAGGATGAAGAAAGCATGAGCTTTTCAGCGGTGGTTGTCGTACTGCTATGTGCGTGTTGCTGGATCGCGGTAATCATTGCGAAGACCGGGCTCATGCGTGAAAAACGCGGCGCACAAGATCAACGCCGGGATCAACAGCAAGATCAGCGAGGTCTGCAGATACTGCGAGAGGCACTCGATAAACACAAACATGACGTGCCCGACGTACGGAACGTGCGCGAAGTCCGGGACGTCAGAGCGGTAAGCCTTCTGAAAAATCTGCAGACACGCAAAAACAGGCGCGAGTAAGTACCTCGGCCCGACACCCGCAGCGCGTGGCTGCATCGATAGCCGTTCCCCGGCGGTGCACGTTTTTTGCTTCTCGATGGTACCTGTCGCAAAGCGTCACGAGCGCGACGGCCAGGCGGGAACCCGACCCGCCGCGTGCGGGCATCTGCCCGGGCGACCCGCTGCGGAGGCGCTATGCGAGCAACCCACGACACGGTACACACGGTACGTATTGCAATTCTTGCCGCAATGATTTCACTGCTTGCCGCATGTGGCGGGCACGGAGGCAGTTCCAGTAGCGGCAGCAGCACGAGCACGCCGCCGGGCGGTGTCAGCCTGCAAGTGGTCTCATTCGGCGACAGCCTGTCGGACGTCGGCACTTATGCGCCGATTGCCAGCGTGGTAGGCGGGGGGCGTTTCACGACCAATCCGGGGCAAGTGTGGGATCAGGACGTCGCGCAGTACTACGGCGGCTCATTGAGCGCCGCGTTTACGATCGACCTCGGCCATCAGTTGAGTGCGCAAGGCGGTTTCGGCTACGCAGAGGGCGGCTCCACCGTGGCAACGCCCGCAAATCAGTACGACTTTCTTTCCGACGTGATCGGCAATGTCGAAATGCCGGTCACCCAGCAGGTGTCGAGTTATCTGAGCGCGCACGGGAGCTTCAACGCCAATCAGCTAGTGCTGGTCTGGGCCGGTGCAAACGACGTGCTGCGCGCCGGTTCGCTGTCGGCTGCAACGCCGATCGTGCAAACGGCGGCATCCACCCTCGCGCAGCTTGTCGGGCAGATCGTTCAGAACGGCGCCACGCACGTGGTCGTGGTCAACGTGCCGAATATCGGCTTGTCGCCCAAAGGCATCAGCTCGCCCGACGGCGGGGCCAATCTGACGCAGGTATCGCAACTTTTCAATGAGGACCTGAATGCTGCCTTGCAGACCAACGGCCTGCAAGGCAAGGTCATCCAGGTCGACGCTTACACGTGGGTCAACCAGATCATCGCGAACTATCAGGCCAACGGCTTCACCGTGACAAACACCGCGCAAGCCTGCGATCCCGCCAAAACGCCAGATGACACGGCGTTGCTGTGTTCACCGGCCACCTACGTGACGCCCAATGCCGACCAGACCTATATGTTCGCCGACGACCTGCATCCGACGACGCATCTGCATGCGCTGTTCGCTCAGTACGTCGAACAGCAGATCGCCCAGAGCGGATTGGGACACTGAGCGATCATCAAGGACAGCAGAATGACCTGGCTGACCTTGTGTGTGCGCGGCGCTATTTCAGGCTGCCAGAGAGAAACTGCCCCAACCGTTCGCTTTTCGGATTGACGAGGATGTCTTGCGGATCACCTTCCTCTTCAATCTTGCCCTTGTGCAGAAAGACCACGTGATTCGATACGTTGCGGGCAAAGCCCATTTCGTGCGTGACCACGATCATCGTGCGCCCTTCTTCAGCCAGCGCCTGCATGACTTTCAATACTTCGCCGACCAGTTCCGGGTCGAGCGCCGAAGTGGGTTCGTCAAACAGCATGACTTCAGGTTCCATGGCCAATGCGCGTGCAATGGCCACCCGCTGCTGCTGACCACCCGACAAATGGGACGGATACTTGTTCTCCATACTGGCCGTGAGTCCCACTTTGGTCAGGTACTTGCGGGCACGCGTCTGCGCTTCGGCCCGGCTCAAACCCAACACGCTGACCGGTGCCTCGATAATGTTTTCGAGCACGGTCATGTGCGCCCACAAGTTGAAGTGCTGAAACACCATCGATAGCTTCGCGCGCATTTTCTGCAGTTGCTTGCGATCGCTCACCTGCAATGCGCCCTTTCTATCCCGGCTCGTCTGAATCTCCTCCGCGTCGACGGTGATGCGTCCGGAGCAAGGTTGCTCAAGAAAATTTATGCACCGCAGGAAGGTGCTTTTCCCCGAGCCGCTCGACCCGATGATACTGATGACGTCACCGGCCTTTGCCTTGAGCGACACACCCTTCAGCACCTCGTTGTCACCAAACTTCTTGTGCAGATCGTCGACAATCAGCTTATACATGCTCAATACACTCCATCTTGACTGCGGGTAGCCGGGTTCAATGCCCTTGAGGCTTCAGAAACGCCAGCATGCGTATTTCCATCCGGCGAAACGCCCAGACCAGCGTAAACACAATGGCGGCATACAGCAGGGCAGCAATGCCGTAGGCCTGGAAGGAAGCGTAGGTTGCCGAGTTGACGTCGCGCGTCACTTTCAGAATGTCGGGTACCGTGGCGGTGAAAGCGAGCGTTGTTGCGTGCAGCATCAGGATGACTTCATTGCTGTAGTTGGGCAGCGCCCGCCGTAATGCGGACGGCAGGACGATACGCGTATAGAGCTTGAATTTCGACATGCCGAAAGCCTGGGCGGCCTCGATCTCGCCGTACGACGTCGCTTTGATCGCGCCGGCAAATATCTCCGTGGCGTACGCGCACTCGTTCAACGTAAACGCGAGCAAGGTGCAATTCATCGCGCTACGGAAGAAGCTGTCGAGCAATGCGTGCGAGTGCACGACCTGGAGGCTGTAGAGGCCCGTATAGCAGAGCAGCAACTGGACATAGAGCGGCGTGCCGCGGAACACATAGGTATAGAGCCAGACCGGTCCGGAGATGAAGCGGTTACGCGACGAGCGCGCAACGGCAAGCGGAACGGCAAGACAGAAACCCAGTCCGATCGACGCGACGAGCAGCCACAAGGTGACGACAAGACCGCTGTAGTGATAGCCGTCGCTGTACAGATAGTTTTGCCAATATTGCCTGACGAGTTCAATCACAGCGCGGCCCTCCGTACGCCCATCGAATAGCGTTTTTCCAGCCAGATCAATACGAGGTTCGACACGGTTGTGATCGCGAGATAGATCGCGCCCGCCGTCAAGGTGAAAAAGAAGAACTGCAGCGTGCTCTTGCCCGCGTCCTGAGACGCCTTGACGACATCAGAGAGGCCGATGATCGAAACCAGCGCCGTGGCCTTGACCAGCACCTGCCAGTTGTTGCCGATACCCGGCAGCGCGAAACGCATCATCTGCGGGAACATGATCCGGCTGAAGACTCGCCATGAACTCATGCCGTAGGCAAAACCTGCTTCCAGTTGCCCGCGAGGCACCGCGAGAAAAGCGCCGCGAAACGTCTCGGTGAAGTAAGCCCCGTAGATAAAGCCGAGCGTGATCACGCCGGCAACGAACGGGTCGATATCGATCTGATCGATACCGAGTGAGTCGGTCAGATTATTGAGCAGGATCTGAATGCCGTAGAACAGCAGCAGCATCAGTACGAGGTCAGGAACCGAGCGGATCAGCGTCGTATAGGTCACGCCGATGCGCGACAGTATCCGATTGGGCGACAATTTCGCCGCCGCGCCACCCAGGCCCAGCAAAAACGAAGCGGCCAGCGACAGCATGGCCAGCTTGATCGTTTCCCACATGCCCGCAAGAAGAAGCGGGCCATACCCGTGAAATGACATGCTTAGGTATCCTTGATGGCGAAGCGTTTGGTCGCGCAGCATGGTTGCCGCGCATGGCCGGTTTCGCGAGCTTGAGCAGACGACGCCGCTCGGCCGCGCAGCCGCGCGGCTGCGCAACGAGCAGGTCGTGTCGATCCGCGAGAAAAGCGCTGAGCTACCGCTCAGCCGCCATAGACGTCGAAGTCGAAGTACTTCTTCTCGAGCTTCTTGTAGGTGCCGTCCTTGATGATGTCGGCGATGGCCTGGTCAACCTTCGCCTTCAGATCGGCGTCTTCCTTGCGCATGCCGATGCCCGCGCCATTACCCAGGACCTTTTCGTCGACGATATCCTTGCCGGCGAACGCAAAGCCTGCGCCGCGCGGGGTCTTCAGGAAGCCGATTTCAGCTTCCACTGCATCTTGCAGCGATGCGTCGAGGCGCCCCGAGAGCAGGTCGGTATAAACCTGATCCTGGTTCTGGTACGGCACAACCTTCGCGCCCTTCGGCTCCCAGTAGGTCTTCGCGTAGGTTTCCTGGATCGTGCCCTGTTCGACGCCGATCGTCTTGCCGGCCATCGATTGCGGCGTAGGCAGCAGCGGCGAGCCCGCCTTCGCAACGAGGCGCGTGGGCGTGTTGAACAGTTTCGAGGAGAAGGCAACCTGTTCCGCGCGTTGCGGCGTCATGGACATCGACGACAGCACGCCGTCGAACTTCTTCGCTTTCAGCGCCGGAATCATGCCGTCGAAGTCGTTTTCGACCCACACGCACTTGGCCTTCAAACGCGCACAGATTTCGTTGCCGAGATCGACGTCAAAACCGACCAGCTTGCCGTCCGGGCCCTTGGACTCAAACGGCGGGTAGCTGGCGTCCACGCCGAAGCGCACGGTCGACCAGTCTTTTGCATACGCACCGGTTGCTACGGCGGCAAGCGCGAGGCACAGGACAAACTTCTTCATAAACTCTCCAGAGACGGACTTCGAGGCGCTGAACGGTACAAGGGGCGGACTGCCCCTAACCCGTGGGTTCTGCCCGGCAATGTTGTATAGACAGGAGCGTTTTGGTTAGCGTCCGTCTGTATCGCCAGATGTTGTATAGACATCATAGTAGCGAGTCGTCTTTCAACATCGCAACTAGGGTTTGCGCGCATGATCCCTGATTTATGCTCGAATTTACGGGAGTTTACAAATACATTCAGCAAGTTTGGCGTGCACTATTCCTGCGTAAATTGTCCTTGTTGTATAGACATATCAGCTTTTCCGGTGTCAAATCAAGCTGTCTAGACAGGATCATGCCGGAACTCAGTTGAACGCGACATAAGCCGCCACGAGGATCATGCAAACGCCGAACACCCATCCCTGGATCCGCAGCGCACGTGCCGATCGAAACCGGCGGAGAATCAGCTGGCCCCCGGCTATCCACGGGAAGTGGCAAGCCACGCACACGAAAAGAAACCCGGCCGTGAGCTGGAAAACCTGTGTCGGGAGCGATTGCCCCGCATCGAGAAACTGCGAAAACATCACCAGAATCATCGAGTGAATCTTGGGGTTGAGGAGCACGGACAGGAATCCGTCTCCAGCACGCAGTCGCACCTCGTCCGCTTCGCCGCTGCTCGATGCTGGAGCCGACGAACGGAAAAATCCCCAGGCAAGGTAGAGCAGATAGACGGTGCCGGCCCATTTGAGCAGCATCTGGATTTCAGGGTGGCCATGCAACGCCTTGCCCAGACCCATTCCGTAGACAACGCACAGCGCCAGATTCGCCAATTCGAAACCGGCCCAGAACGGGATCGAACCGCTTACGCCGTAGCGGCCGCCGGCGGTCGCAAGAACCGTGTTGCCGGGCCCGGGGCTCACAACCATGGGTACGGTGTAACCAAAAAACAGAATCCAGATGTTCCATGAAATCATGAAGAAACCTTGTGTCGGCAAAGAGTCGGGGGCAGCGCGTCCGCCCAGGGCGTGTGTGATTAGAAGCGACTTCCTCCCGGGTCACAAACGGGTTATCTTCATGCTCTCGATAAGATGAAGTAATCGACCAATCCATGCGACGCTTGCCCCCGCTCGGCGCGCTGCGGGCCTTCGAGGCCGCGGCGAAGCACCTGAGCTTTACCCGTGCCGCCGCTGAGCTTTGCGTGACACAAGCCGCCATCAGTCATCAAATCCGTCAGCTCGAGGAATGGCTGGGCGTGCGCCTTTTCGAGCGTCGAGGACATGCGCTCAAGCTCACTGCAAAGGGCGAAGCCTATCTGCCGGAACTGACAGGCGCGCTCGATCGCATCGCGGCGGCAACGGTGCGCCTCATGGAGCCTGATGAGCGGCCTCTGCGCATTACCGTTCTGCCGTCGTTCGCTTCGCGATGGCTGGTGCCGCGTCTGGAAGCGTTTCGCGCCTTGCATCCGGAAATCGACGTGCGCCTCGATAGTTCGGCGGACGTCTGGCCGTTTGCCACCGAGCGCTTCGATCTTGGCATTCGCTCAGGACTCGGGAAATGGACAGGCCTGAAGGCCGATCTGATCGCGCGGGAAACACTGAGCCCGGTCTGTAGTCCGAAACTCGCCGACGGGCCGCCCGCCATCCGGATTCCGGACGACCTGCGCCACGTTCGCTTGCTGCACGACACGCCGAGGCAGGGATGGCAACGCTGGTGTGATGAGGCCGGGGTGGAAGGGCTCGACATGGAGACAGGCGCTTCGTTTAACGACGCCAGCCTCGCATTGCAAGCCGCAGTAGATGGACAGGGGGTTGCGCTCGGGCGACTCATGCTCGCTCAGGACGAGCTTCATAGCGGCCGTCTGGTACAGCCTTTCGACATCGTGCTACCCAACGACTACAGTTACTGGCTCGTCTATCCGCCGGCCGCAATGAACCGCCCTAACGCCGCGGCATTCCGTACGTGGCTGCTGTCAGAGGCATGAGGAGAATGATGTCATGGAGCGCACTGAATTCCTTGCCGCCATCCGGCAGTTGGCAGCCGCCGCGGAGCTTCTAGCCAGGGCCGGACCGCAAAGTCTGCAGTCCGATGCTTTCCAGATGCTCGCGTTCTTTCGTCAATACGAGCATGCGGGTCCCGGTTCGAATGCGCCGGCAACATCCGACGACGCCCTGTTCGCGCGCACGGGTCACGCCGCCCTCACCATGGCGGGACGCAATGAGTTTGCCGCGTCGCATGCGCTTCTCGGACAGGCTCAGGCGCTTTTGTCCGTTGCGTAGGAGCCCTTCTCATTGGCGTTGTGCGTCAAACCGAAAGAGGCGCTCCGGTAGGCGCCCTCTCCTGCTCAGAGCATGCGCCGCAAGACATCGTTACGCGCGATCAACTGGTGCTTGATGACCGCGAGCACGTGCAGCGCGACCAGGCCGGCCAGCAGAGCGCAACTTGCGCGATGTATGGTGAACAGTTCGTCGGTCAGCGCGCCTTTAGGAAAGGGCGTGTGAATCTCGATCAGGCCGAAGAACGAATAACCGTTCGGGACCATCAGGAAGCCGCTCGCCAGCACCGCAAAGATAGTTAGGTAGATCAGATTGTGGATGCCGCTTGCCAGTAACCGTTGCCACCCGGGCATGCCGGAGATTGCGCGAGGTTCGGCCCGGACGAACTTCCACACCACCCGCAGCGGAAAGAGCACGATCAGCACCGTGGCGATCGACATGTTCAGCCGCGAGAGGAAATCGTGGACGGGTCCACCGGCAATGTGGGCCAACGCGTAGCCCGCGACACTCGCATAGATGATGACGGCGGCGAACACCCAATGGAAAAATCGCGTCAGGCCGTCGTAGCGATGGTCGGCTCGCGCGCGCTTCGGCTGGTATGTGCCGTGCCCGTCAAGCAGACCGTTCTGCGGCGCCACGGCGCGCGGTTCGCCTGGTTGACCGCAGCCCTGTGTTGCTTCTCGCGGCATCCAGTTCACAGACATGTTCAGGTCCAAAGTCCAAAGTCGTCAGGCCGTTTCGAAACGCCGGTGCACGTTCCGCGCATGGTTTGTTGCCCGGCGGACGCTATCCATATTCAGTGCCGCCCGGGTCGCCCACTTCCGGGCAGCAGCGCATCCTACCTATCGTGCATACGCGCGTCAATAAAAACGCAAATGACAATCATCCGCATTTACAAAACCATTCACATGGCTTTCGCCGGGCTTGCGCCGAGGCCCGGTGACCTGGTATCGGGTCATCCGGGCCTTGCGTGCGGACGCCTATGCAGCGGCCGGATCGCTGATCAGATCGCTGCCGTTTTCGAGCCGTCCGGCAAAGCGCCGCAAGAATGCGTGTTGCACGTCGACCGTGACACTGAAGTCGTACCAGTTCCCGCTCGATGCAACCGGCCAGTTCGTCTCCGCCGTCGCGCCCGCTGCAACCGTGAAGGTCCAGGGGCCGTCGGTGCGATACGCGTTCGACACCACCGTGAACGTACATGGCCCGGCGCCGCTATTCATCAGCGTCAGATAGACGGCGCTGTTGGCGACGTCGTAGCAGACGCGAATTTCCGGATTGGCGGCCGTGGTGCCGACCGTGGCCGCCACGTCGCCCGCGAATAGCCGCAAGAAACCATTCGCGCCGCGCAGCGCGAGGCCATACTGCGTGCCGGTCAACGCCGAGCCGCTCCACGAGTCCGTCAGTTGCATACCCCCATCGACCGCATAGCGGCGTGGCGGATTCGCCGGGGTCGCAACGTCGTATGCCGAGAATGCCGCACCTTGCGCGCCGCCGTTCGCGACGATCAACCACAGCGCCGCTGTCGACGGATCGACGCGCGCGCTCGCATGGAACTCGTACGGCAAGGCCTTCGAGGGACGCGTGCCCGGCTCCTGTTTCGGCATCGACTGAGTAGACGGAATCGTGGGTGCGGGCAAGGTGCTGCATTGCAGATTTGCCGCGGCAACATAGCCGCTGGTATCCGGCAGCGACGGCCAGCCGCTGTCGGGATTGCCGAAGTTGAACGCCGCGGTCAGGTCGCCGCATATCGCGCGACGCCATGTGCTGATGTTCGGGCAATGCACGCCAAAACGCTTCTCGATGAATTGAATCACCGAGGTGTGATCGAACACCTGCGAACACACGTAACCACCTTTGCTCCATGGCGAAATCACCGTCATCGGCACGCGAAAACCGAGGCCGATCGGCTGGCCGCCGTAGACTTCGCCGGTGGTGGTCATGGTGGTCTTGCCTTCGCTTGCGGAGCCGGGCGGGGTGGGCGGCGGATCGTGATCGAAGAAACCACCCTGTTCGTCGTAGTTCAGCAGGAACACCGTTTTCGACCAGACGTCGGGCGTCGCGACAAGTCCCGCGAGCAGACGCGCGGTCAGATCCTCGCCGTATGAGGGCCGATAGTTCGCGTGCTCAGACAGCGCGGCCGGCGCAATGATCCACGAGACTTGCGGCAACGTGCCTGCGGCGACGTCGGCGGCGAATGCCTGCGCGATGTCGGGGACAGTCGCGAGGCCTTTCTTGTAGAGGTTGCTGCCAACCGGCGCGGTCTTGAAGCTCTGAAACCACGCGAGCGCGTTGTCGTCGAAGTTGTCGGTCTGTTGATAGACCTTCCAGCTGATGTTCGCGGCTTCGAGCGTCTCGGCAAAAGTCGGCCAGCTGAAACCTGGCGTTGGTTCGGTGTTATCGAGCGTCGGTGATTGCCCCACTGACAAACCGTTGCTGCCGCTGAACAGATGCAAGCGGTTCGGGTTGGTCTGCGTGAACACGGAGCAATGGTATTGGTCGCAGATCGTGAACGCGTCGGCAAGCGAATAGTAGAAGTTCAGATCGGTGCGCGTGAAGTAGCTCATGCCGAGCCCGGGCGCGCGTGCCGTGTTCCATGCGTTGTAGAGACCGTGATTCCACATCGCGATGTCGACCGGATAACTCATTGCCGGCGCGTCGGCGCACATTGCGCTGGTGGTCGTCGAGTCCATATGGAACGGCAAAATATAGCCGTCCGGATTGCTGGGGTACGGCTGTTTCCACACCGCGTTGCCGTTGGGCAGGGTGATCGCCATCCGGTCGTTGAAACCCCGCACGCCGCGCAGCGTGCCGTAGTAATGATCGAACGCGCGGTTTTCCTGCATGAAGACGACGATGTGCTGGATGTCGTTGATCGTGCCGGTGGTGTTGTTGGCGGGTGTCGCCAGCGCGTCGCGGATCAGCGCGGGCATCATCGACGCAGCCGCCGATGCACCGACCGACCCGGCCGCGAGACGCAAGAACTGACGTCTTTGATTCGAAATTTTCATCAGGTCACCTTGGAGAAATCGGAGCGCGCGCAACACGCCAACGAGCTATGAGCAGGTGTTGCGCGCGGGGTGTTCATCGGGTGCTTGGGGTTGTCCTCTTTGCGCACGTCATGGCGCGCAATGCAGCGTCGACTTCGCCACCGCGGGCGTCGACGCCCCCGTATCGGGCTGACTCGCCGCCGGCGGGGCCGATGCGTTGCTCTTCGGGCCGTCACTTGTGCCGCCGCCGCACGCGCCGAGCAGCAACGCCAGCGCGGCCGCGCCGCAGCACTTGATAAGGGCGGAGCGATCCACCCGTGATTGATATCGGTTCATCGAATCTCCTCGTTCAAGGCAGCAGGGACGCGAGCGAGCGCTTCGACGCGAACAGCGAGAGCACCTGCTGCTGCGTGATCACCTTGTTCCACATCGCGAGGTCGTTGTAGGCCATCGTGCCGAGCACGCCGTTGCCGCGCGAGTAGTAGTTGCCGCGCGCATCTTCGTTCAGACCGATGGTCGAATAGATGCCCGCGATCTTCGCCACGTTCATCCCGGCGAGACTCAGCGTGCCGCTCTGCAAACCGTAGGTGGGATCGTCGACGTAGGCCGTCGCGGTGAGCGCGGCCGTATCGAAGGTGATGGCCACATACACCCACGTGTTCTTCGTGAATGCGATCGACAGGTCCGCACGCTTGGCTCCGTCGCCGACGTTGAACTTGAACGTGCCATTGCTCTCCTGCGCGATGACGAAGCCCGGATTCAGGCCGGAATTCCAGTCCTTGTTGCCGAGCGCGGGCGAATCGTTCTGCAGGTCGTTCGAGTTGAACCAGAAGCCGATCGAGAATTGCGCTTGAGTGCTGACGTCGTCGGCGAGCTTCATGCCGTTCAGCGCATTGGCCGCGCTGTTCAGCGACGAGACTTGCATCGCCTTACCGCTGAAGTTGTCGGCAATCAGCGATTCAGTCGTGGCCGATGCCGGATCGAACTGTTGCAGCGAAACGCTAGGCGTGATCGCATCGGCAAGACCCGTGTCGAACGAGAAGAAGTGAATCAGGCCGCTGGCGAGCGTGCTGTCGAGCAGCACCGGCTGCACGTAGCTGATCTGCGCGAGCGACGAAACCGCCGCGCCGCCCGCAACGAGCGTGTAGTTGAACGTGTAGATGCCGTTCGCCGTTTTGCCGAGCTGGCTGTCGACGTAAGACGTGGCGTTGCCAGGCAAGGTCGCGATCAGCGTGCCGTCGCGATACAACTGGTACTGCGCGGGCGCCGTGGCCGGCGCGACCCATGACAGGGCGAGGCTCGCCTGATCGGCGCCCGGCGTCGAGGCAAGTGAGCGCGGTGCGCTGCCGCCGAGCAAGGTGGTGCCGTCGATGGCGTAGGTGGCCAGACTCGGCTGGATCGCGAACCAGCCGAGCACAGTCGGCGTCACGTCGGCCTGGGTCGCGCCGGTTGCGAGTTGCGCGAGGGTCGGCGCGGCAGCGATGGCGCCAGGCGCGGTGGTCGTGCCCGCCACGGTCAGCGGCTGATTCGAGGCAATGAAAGCGGTTTCGTTCGAGAGCAGCGGCAGGCCGCTTTCCGTGCCGGTCGCGTCGAGCCCCTGGTCGGTCGTGACCATCACCAGCCACTTTTCGTTGACGCCAGACTGGGTTTGCCGCGCCGCAATGGCCGCAAGCAACTGGCCGACTTTCTGGTCGGCGCTCGCGAGTGCGTTCGGATAGTCGCTTTGCAAGCCGGATGTAGCGGCAACCGTAGCCGGTCCGCTCAGGTTCGCGAACACGAGATCCGCACTGCCGGTGCTGATCGACTTGGTGGCGGCGTCGACCACGCAACTATCGACGCCCGCGCAATCCACCGCGGCGTCGATGTATCCCGCGGAAATCGCCGGAGACAGCAGCGCGTTCAACGTGCTCCAGCTATCGAAGGTGGCCGTCTTCCAGTTGCCCGCCTGCTTGATGCGCTTGAACAGCGTGTCCGTCTGGATCGCCTGGCCCGCGTAGTCGTTGCGCACGCCGTGGCGGTTGGTCCACGTGCCGGTCAGCACGGTGGCCCAGCCGGGACCCGCGAGCGTGGCCTGCTGGGTGGTCGTGCCGCTCACGCCACCTGCGAGCGCTGGCACGATGGCAAGCCGGGCAAGATTCGGCGCCTTCTGTTGGGTAATCGCCTGCTGTAACGCCGTGTACTGCACCCCTGAAATGCCGATCACCAGGGCCTTCTGGCTGACGGCCACGGCCGGCGTGCCCGGGCCAGCGGGTTGCGCGACGGTCTGCGCGGATGAACTCCCCACGCCGCCGCCACATCCTGCCAACCCGAGAGAACACGCTAATGCCGTTAGGACGGCAATCGTACTGCCCCACCTGCGTTGTTTTTGGTTCGTCATCCGTCGCTCCCAGACAGAGCTGACGGGGCATGATGTCATGCCGGACGTCAGCGGGTGATTGAGGAGCCACGAACTTTACGCAGAGATTATTGCAATGTAATGCCACATTTAACAACAAAACAACAACTTTCTTACGTGTTGTTAGCTGACATATAGCTGTCAAATCGAAGTGAGACGCGCGCGCGTCCGAGGAGCGGGACGAAGCCGCGCCGGACGTGATCGAATCGTATGGACGGTCCGGTTGAGTGGGTTAGGTGGGTTAAGCCGCCAATGCTCGCACCACGAGCGCGGTGTCCCAATAGAACGGGTTGAGTTCGAGAATCTTCCCGCTCCGGATGACGAAGTGCTGAAGAAGCGGCCAGTCCACTGCAACACCACTGCGTTTCGCGACGGCATGAATGTGCGACCGGCTAAAGATGTTCTCGCCGATCGTGTAGAAAGTCGGGGCGATCACGTCAAGACTCGACCATTGCTGGCCAAAAACCTTCATCCATGCTTCGAAGCCCGCGTGCCCGCGCCAGATCCCGCCATACGGAAGCGACGCAGGTTGGCGAATCACGCACTCGGAGTCGAGTGTCTTCGCAATCGGCGAGAAATCTTCGCCATTGGACGCGAGATACTGCGTTTCGGCTTCGTAAAACGCCATCAAAGTCGCCAATGCATCAGGTTCGACGTCAGTCATTTTTCATCACTCTATTAGCATTACTACATAAATTATCGACAAGACCGGAAGACGGATATTTCACGCCGCTTCTCGCGCTATATCTCCCTGTTCCGTTCGTTGAAGGCTTTTTTCTTCGCCCTGTTGCCACAACCGGCACCCACCATCGAACACCAACGCCTGTTCGCGGTGCGACTTGTGTCGAGAAACAACATCCTGCATGCGGGCTCCTCACATGCCTTCAGGCGTGTGTCAGGTTGTGAGGCAAGCAACTCGATTGCATCCCGGGCAATGGTGGAAAAAACGCACGCATAGCCGTCAACGGGCACCTTTCGCAACGTCACGGCATCGTTTTCGATTTGCAATCCAACCGGCGCTGCGGCCGCCAGATCGTTCAATACATGTAGATCGCGCTTGCGAGGCGGCAGCCCCTCAAGCATTCCCTCGAAAATCAGGAGCAGTACGCGTCGCAGCGCCTTGATCCGGGCGAGATCATCGTCCGTAGCAGGTACAGGCGAGTCCAGCAGCCCGGCTTCAACGGTCCAATTCTCAAGATCCTCCGCGGTATTGAGCCGCTCGATATCTCTATGGCCGCGCTCCCCCAGCGTCGAGGCAAGATCAAGGCACAATCGGTCCGCGGTAAATCGAAAATTCAGATCGTCAGCATTTATCGACATCGGAGCCTCAGATTAAACGTGCCCGCCTGAACAGGGTCTGGCGCATAACCGCTCGTACACAGGACCGGGCGCGGCAGGCGCCAGCTGTCCCGACTGGTACGCGAGCACTCACGTCTCGCGATCCATCGCATTGGAACCATATTAGTAGGTTCCAAGTTTTCTGACAAGCTTTAAAGCACCAGGCCTGCCCCTCGGGAAAACCAGCCGATCGAGGCACACCGCCGGGCTGCAATTACATCGCGGACGCCACTTCCCGCAACGGCGAGTGACCGGATGGCGGCCGGCGCAATGCCCACGCATCGCTCGCGGCCACAATCGCACCTTGCAAGGCAGCACCATGACCGAAAGCGGCAATCGCCACGTCTGGCGGATAAGGCACAGCTCGCGCCAGCAGCGAGCGCATACCATCAGGAATGCCAGGAATACGCGCCATACCGCCGCCGATCACGATCCGCGAGGGATCCAGCATCAGCGTCAGATTGACGACGTGCCGCGCGAGGCTGCCGAAAGCGTCCTTGATCAGCGCTGCGACCTGGGGCATGGAATCCTGTAACGCGAACGCTTCGTGTGTGCTGACATGTCGTCCAAGCAGCGCGCTCACGCGATCGGCAATCGCGCGGCCGGAAACGAAGTTTTCCAGCGACGCGCCGCCATCGGCGAACAGCACGTCGTCCGCCGCGCCGCGCAACTGGTAGCCAATCTCGCCCGCCGCGCCATTCGCGCCGCGCAGCACTTTTCCATCGATCACCGCAGCGGCCGCCAACCCCGTTCCCAGGTTCAGATACAGACCGCAGTCGACGCCCGCAAGCGCACCACAGCGCGCCTCTGCCAGCGCCGCAGCCTTGACGTCGGTTTCGACCGTGACGCACTGGGCAGCAAAGCCTGCGCGCAGTACATCGTGGAGTGCGAGCCGGTCCCAACCGGGATTGTTCGGAGCAAGCCGGATGCCGTCGGGTTCGATAATGCCAGGGGTGACCGCGGCCACCGCCAGCAAGCGCCGCTGCGCGCCGCCAGACGTCTTCGCAATCAGCGTCCGAGCGGCTTCGAACATGCGCCTCATGACGATCTCCGCGCCCTGCTCCGCGAGCGTCGGAATTTCCGCTTCATGAAGGCGCTGTCCCGCCGGCGTCGTGGTCGCCATGGCGATCTTGGTGCCGCCGAAATCGATAGCCAGCAGGAATCCGTTTGCATCAGCGCCGGCGCGCTGAATTTCATCCAGGTCTTTAACGTGCATGTGTTTCGGTATTCGCTGTTGCAATACTCTCCGCCTGGCGTTCGAGAAACACCTCACGGATAGGCTTCGGGCCAAACGGCCATTGGCGCGCGACACGCGCCCAGATCAGGAACGCGATCAGCCCGAGGACGAGCCAGCCCGTCGACATCAGTTGGGATTGACGGTCGGTCGCATAGAAAACGTAAAGCCAGCCAAGCAGTGCGACCAGGCTCGGCACCGGATAGAGCCACTGCCGATACGGTCGATGCAAGGTCGGCTGACGGCGGCGCAGCACGGTCAAGGCGGCGATCTGCGCCACCGACTGCAGCAGCACCGCGACGGCGACCAGCATGTTGATCACCGAGGTCAGATCAAAAAACGTGCCGGCCGCGGTAACCACACCCATCACAAGCAACGCGACGTGCGGGAAGTTGTGCTTCGGATGCAGCTTGCCGAATGCCGCAAGAAACACGCCGTCGCGGGCCGCATAAAAAGGCACGCGCGATCCACCGAGCAATCCTGCAAAGACCGACGCGAGCGCCGCCACCAGGATCAGCACGGTGACAACCGCCGCCGCTGAATGCCCCCAATTGCGCGACACGACGAGCGACGCGACCGAAGTCGATTTAGCCACCTCCTGCCATGGCACCGTGCCGATCACACCGATGTTCAACGCGAGGTAAAGGATCATCATGGCGATGATCGACACAATGATCGAGCGCGGCATGACGCGTCCGGGATTCTTCAGCTCGTCACCCATGTACGCCGTCGTGTTGTAGCCCGCGTAGTCGTAAATGGCGATGATCAGACCCGCACCGAGGCCCGTAAAGAACTTGCCGAGATCGCCCGCGTCGGGCGGCAGTGTCGTCGCAAGGTTCAGATGGAAGTTCGAGTATGCGGCCGCAATGGTGAGCCCGACCGCGAGCATCATGATGATCCACAGCACCGCGCTCAAGGCACGGATCGATTCGATCCGCCGATACAGCGCGAGGACCACCAGCGCGGTTGCGCCGACGCCGATCGCATGCGTTTGCCACGCCGAAAGCGTCGGCAGGAAGAACCCCAGGTACTGGACAAAGCCGATGATGCCCGTGCTCATGATGAGCGGAATGGACAACATCGCGGTCCAGACGAACAGAAAGGGCATCAGCTTGCCGGTGCGGTACTGGAAGGCTTCGCGCACGTAGAGATAGGTGCCGCCCGCGCCCGGCATCGCCGCGCCGAGTTCCGCCCAGACGAGGCCGTCCGCCATGGCCAGCACCGCACCGAGAATCCAGCCGATGACGGCAAGCGGCCCGTTCATCACGGCCACGATGGCCGGGATAGTCAGGAATGGGCCCACGCCGCAGATCTGAATCATGTTCACCGCGGTCGCCGAGAACAGGCCGACGGAACGACGGAAATGCGGCGCTTCGGTCGCCGGCCGCCCGGCCGCGTCAGCCGGTGCGATTGGGGACGGCTCGTGCCAGGCAGAATCGCTCATGTATGTCTCCTTGCGGCGCGTGCCGCGTTGATAGTCAGATGCTCCGGGGTCCATCTGTTTTTTTGCGAATGATAGGAAACTTTCTTTACTAATGCAATCGAACCAAAAATGTTTCCGGTTCGAATCGACGGCGAGCGGCTTGCCCAGCCGGACAGTCGTTGATAGGATCGGCCATCCCGAAACCAGACGCCCCATGCACGCGCATAGAAAGAACAGCCGGCCGACAGTCACCGTCACCCGTGGTCCCGCGTTCGTCCGCCAGGGCAACGAATGGGCTATCTACCAGCATCTGTTGTCGCTGGCGCCCGCCTCCAGCCCGCAACTCGCGCAGAGCACCGGGCTGTCCAAGGTGACGGTCTCGGCCGCGCTCGGCAATCTCGAACGGCTTGGAATCGTCGAACAAACTGGCGTGCGTGGCGGCAGCGCGGGACGCTCCCCGCGCCTTTACGCGCCCCGGGCGCGGGCCGGTTTCGTGGTGGCGATCGACATCGGCGCCGAATGGATACGGGGCGCGGTCGCCGATCTGACCGGGACGGTGGTGGCGCGGCTCGAAAAGCGCACCGCTGCGCGCGTGGAACGGCTGGTCGCTCGAATCGTCGAGCTCGTCGGCGCGATGCTCGAAGAACAGCACATTTCGAAGAGCGAGGTTCTGGCAACCGTGCTCGGCTCGCCAGGCGTGCTGGACGCGGAAAGCGACCGGCTGCGTCTCGCGCCGAACCTGCCGGATCTGGAGCGTGCCGGGTTGATTCCGTCACTGCGGGAAGCGCTCGATACCGACTTGCTGGTTGAGAACGACATCAACCTGGCCACACTGGGCGAACAGCAGCACGGCCTGGGGCGCGGCGTCGACAACTTCGTTTTTATGTGGGTCGGCACGGGCGTGGGGCTGGGGATCATCGCGGATGGCAGGCTGCATCGCGGCGCCCATGGCTTTGCCGGCGAGATTGCGGTGTTGCCCGCGGCTCCGGTGGTGGGCTCGAAGTCCGACGGCATCTACCGCCCGATGTTCGAGGTGTCCGCCGCCGCGAAGGGGATCGTCGCGCACGCGCAGCGGCTCGGCCTCGAGGTGGCCAATGCGGAAGCGGTGTTCGTGGCGGCCCACGCGGGCGATCCGCGCGCACTTGACTGCGTCGCGGAAGAAGCGCGGCAACTCTCGTGGGGGCTTGCGTCGATTATTCCTATTCTCGATCCGAAGCTGGTGGTGCTCGGCGGTGGGATTGGGCGAAGCGGCGCCCTGCTTCTCCCGACGATCCGGGCTCATCTCGCCGACTGGTTGCCGATTCCTGTGCCTGAGTTCGCCGTGTCCGCGACCGCCACCGACGCCGTGCTGCTGGGGGCGATTGTTTTAGGCGTCGAACGCGGCCGGCTTCGGGCGTTCGAGCGGTTGGGGTATGCGACTTCGTAGGGTGGCAAGGATTCCAGACTACCGAATATCCCCTGGTGGCGGGTTTAACCCCCGCCCATGAGATAGTCAGTCAGCCTGGAATTAAGCCAGGACTTAGGCCCGGCCGCCCTTCCCGGAAAGACCAGAAATCGCCTGCAATGCGACGACGCGCGCCTGCGCGAACACCATGCCTTTCCATGCGTCGTTGTCGCAATAGAAAACGTCTTTCAGGTCACGCCCGATCTGCTGCGCCTGGTCAGCAGCTGCATCCGGATGCCGATGCAGCCAATGGTCCGCGCGCAGCGCTTGCAAGACCCGCGACGTCTCATAGGTTCCGAATTCGAGGCCGAGCGTGGTCTTTTCGACTGTCGGGAATCCTTCGTAGACGGCATTCATCAACGGCCCGTCGATAACGGCAGACACTGAACGCGGATCGACAATCTGTTTGACATCCGCGCCCCACCAGTCACGCGCCCGCTGCAGTTCAGGCAGGTCGTCTCTCATGAAGATTTTCTCGCCGTGACCATGAGCGCCGAGACCGGTGTGGATATCCACCCACGCCAGACGATCGACGTTGGGCAAGTGCGCGCCGAGAATCGCATTGACCTCGCGTGTGCTCCAGCATCGCGAACCTCCGCCGTAGAACATGCCGTCAGGCACTTCGTATTGCCCCTTGGTCACGGTCTCGCGCAACTTGCGCTCGCCATGCTGCTGGATGTAGCTGGCAAGCGCGTCATTGTCGGCATCCGTCGGAGGCCACGTCCCGGGCAGGAGCAATGCGTCGAGCTCCCTGTAATCCGGGTTGGCGCCCTTAGCAGTGCTGAAATCAACGCAGTTGCGATTCAGGTCGACATTGTCTTCGTTCACTCTGCGCAGATGCGCAAACCCATAAGGATTGACAGCGTGAATGAGGAGCAGCGCGACCGCCTTATGCCGCAGTTCGCCCAGAAAATCGGTGTCGTTCAGCAAGCCGACCTGGCATCCCGATCCGCAAAAACCTTCCACGCCATGCGTTCCAGAGGTGATGACGAGCAGCGACCTGGCGTTGTCGGGCGCAAGCAGGGCTGAGTCGATCGAAAGCGCCTCGCCATCAGGCCCGAGCCTGTTTGGATGGAATGCCCGCCCAACAGTCATACCCAAAGCTTGAGATGCGCCAAGAAATTTTTCTCGCGCTTCGACGTAGGTGGCTGAAAAGTAATTTTGTACCGTCATCGCTCGACCTCTAACCGTTGCATGAAAGTGCCGGCGGCGTATTCCGGACACGCCGCCCGTAACCTATCAGTGATGCGTCTGAGTGTCCGCGAACGGATCGTCAGTCGCCGGCCACAACGGCCTGCCCGCCTTCGTATAGAGCCGGGTGGCAAAGTCTCTTTCGAGGGTGCCCGGCGCGTCGACATGAATGATGTCTTTGGCGAGCGGTGCAAAGCCCGCGTGGAAGTGATTCAGGGACTTCACAACAATGATCTTGAACTGACTCGGATCGAGTCCCAACGCGACCATGAATTCCGGGTGGAAGACCTGCGTTCGATGCGTGTTCAGAATCAGATTGACGTTGCCGATGCTGACCCATGCCGCGTCGCCGATACTGATGGGCACGAGGCCGAATCGCTGCGTGATGCCGGACGCGAGCCGGCGCACGGTCACGTCCAGATCCAGCGGCTGACCCGATGCGGCGCCGACTTTTCCTCCAACGCGCAGTTTCAGTCTTGCGCCTTCGCCCGCTTCCTGGCAGAAACGAACGGCAACCGGATCCCAGTACAGCGCGCTAATGACGTTATCGATGCCGCGCTCCAGGATTCTTTGCAGAATAAAAGTCGAATCCCCGGGTGCGCCACCGCCTGCGTTATCGGACACATCGGCTAGAACAATCGGGCCCTCGGCGGCCGCGCATGCGCGATCCAATGCTTCGTCTATCGATTGGAACACCGGCGTCAGAGCTGCGCGTTTGCTCCACAGTTCGTCGCCCAGTGCCGCGGCCACGGCGGCGGCCTGGTCATAGTCACCGTCGGCGATCACGAGCATTTTGGCGCCGACGTCCGCGACATCGCCCCATGGGAAGCCATGCACGAAAGACACGGAAAGAATGCCACCGGAGCCTTCCATCGCTTTGATTCTTTCGACGAACTCGCGCAGAGGCTGATCCTGCGTCCTGAAGATGCCCAGCATCCGGCAATCGAACATCGCCATCCGGGGCCTGACTTTACCGGCCACCGTGTCGGCGACGAGATTGAAGAGCTGGCCCGCACAAATTTCGATATCGACGTGCGGGTACTCCTTGTACGTCACGATTGCCGTCGCCTTATCGAGCATCAGCGGGGTGAGATGGGCGTGCAGATCAAGTTCCACCCCAATCGGCAGGTCCGGTCCGACAACATCCCGGATATGGCTGAGCAGATCGCCTTCAACGTCGTCGTAACCGTCGGCCACCATCGCGCCGTGCAGCGCGAGGATCACGAAGTCGACGGTGCCGGCTGCCTTCAGATCGGCCACGATCCTTTCCCGAAAGGCTTCGTACACCGCGCGGCTGGTAATGCCGCCCGGTTCCGCCACCGCGCACAGACTTTCCACTGCCGTCCAGCCTCGCGCATCGGCCATCTGCTTCCAGGTTGCAAGCTGGGCGGAGCAGCAGTTCAGTTGGCGCTGCGTGGCGTCTCCATAGGCGAGCAATAGCTGCTCGAAGCTTTGCAGCCCGGTTGGGATTGGCGAGAAGGTATTGGTTTCGGTGTCGAGCCCAGCCATGAAGAATTTCATTTTGTCTCTTTCGATCGCGAATTGTCATCAAGCGAGGGGGCGCCCTGCCGGTGCCTCCCATTGTACAGAACGATAAAAATATTTCCATTTAGGAAAATCACACCCCCTCCAACTACCTCACAAGCACGTGGCACGCGGCAAAAGTCGCCGGTCGCGACCGGGATGACGCGCTTTCCCAAGTTGTCCAGGACGGTTCAAATACCCATTTTTGAAAATCTTTTTCTTTTTAGGATAATTTTTGCTACCTTGTGCACGTGGCCCGGTACAAGAAGCGCTAAAGATCCGGCCGGTCCACGCCAGCCAGCTGAACCGAGACCATGGAATTCAAGGAGGAGACCCATCGTGGGTATAAAGACCAAGCAGAACAGGCCCCCGCGGGGAAAACACAACAACGGCTGCGTCGTCGTGCGGCCCGTGGGTGGGCGCTATGCCTCGATGCTCGTCGGACCCGCGGTGGGACTGACGGTACTGTGCGCCCATGCGCAAACGGCGCCCTCCATTCCAGCGCCGGCTTCCGCGCCGGTCGCCGCGAGCGCCGCCAACGCAGCGGCGCCGGCCAAACTGCAAACGCCCGCGAAGAGCGCTGCGGCAGGCAACGCCACCACCCTGAACACCGTCGAAATTACGGCGAACCGGCGCCGGGAACCGGCGCGTGAAGTGCCGATGCAGGTCAATGCGTTGAGCTCGGAAGAACTTCAACGCAAGGGCGACGCGTCGATGCGCGATTACCTGACGAAGGAGCCCGGTGTATCGCTTTCCTCGGTGGGAGCCGGCAATGCCCAGATCACGATGCGCGGGATTACGACCGGCACTGACATCTCGCCGACGGTCGGTGTCTACGTCGACGAAGTGCCGTTTGGCTCCAGCACGATCTATGGATCCGGTTCACAACTTTCACTGGACATGGGGCTGCTCGACCTCAACCACATCGAGTTGCTGCGAGGCCCGCAAGGCACGCTGTACGGCGCGGGTGCAATGGGCGGCCTGCTGAAATACGTGACAAACGAGCCGGACACCGAAGGCGGCATCACCGGTCACGCGGGCATCATGTTCTCGGGAACCGACCACGGCGGCCTCAACCATACCGAGAGCGCGGTGGTGAATGTGCCGATCAAGCAGGATGTCGCCGCCCTGCGAGTCAGCGCATTCAACCAGCAGGATGGCGGTTACGTGAACCGTATCGGCAGCGATCCGGAAAAGGGCGTGGACGGCGCCAGCACGCGCGGCGGCCGGGCATCCCTGACAGTCACGCCAACCAATGCCCTGACCGTGCGCCTGACCGCGACCACGCAGCAGATCAAGCGCGATGGCACGGCGGCCGTCGACTACAACTTCTACACGCGGCAACCCGTCTACGGCGACCTGACGCAGAACCGGCTGGTCGATGAACCATTCGACCAGATCATCGAACTCTATTCCGCGAACATCGAATACGACTTCGGGTGGGCACGCCTGAACGCCATTTCGGCCTATCAGACCATACGCTCCAGCCAGACCAGCGACGATTCGGCTGTCTATCCCGGCATCCTGAACGCCCAGTTCGGTGCGCCGCTGTTTCGTACGACTTCCGCGAATCTGGCGATCTCGACGGATAAGTTCACGCAGGAATTGCGCCTTACGTCCCCGGCGAATCGCAAGCTCGAGTGGATTGCAGGGCTCTTCTACACAAGCGAACGCAGCAACCAGAATCAGGCGCTCACCGCCACCGGGCCCACCACATCGCTCAATCTGCTCACGAATCAGTTTCCTTCGACCTACAAGGAATATGCAGCCTACGGCGATCTGACCTATCACTTCACCACCCGCTTGTCCGCAACTGCCGGTTTGCGGGTTGCCCACAACGATCAGACATTCAGCGCCATCGCGTCGGGCCCGCTTGCCGGATCGGGGAATCAGCCGGGCCAGTCGGCCGACACGAGCAAGACATATCTCTTCACACTCGGCTATCTGGTGACGCAGAACAGCAGCCTGTACGGGCGGATTGCAAGCGGCTACCGCCCGGGCGGTCCGCAGCCGAGCTATCACGACCCTGTTACCGGGCAGATGTCGCCGGGCACGTTCAATCCCGACACGCTGACCAGTTATGAAATTGGCTACAAGGCCGATTTCCTCGACAAGCGCGCGTCGTTATCCGTTTCGGCCTTCGATATTGAATGGAAGAACATCCAGCTCAATACCATCATCAACACCCTCGGTGTGGTCGCCAATGGCGGCAAGGCACGTTCACGGGGACTGGAGTTCTTCGGCACGCTGAATCCGACTCCGCAGTGGCATCTGGGCGCGGGCCTCACCTATCTCGACTCGCGGCTCACCCAGGACGTAGTGGGCATTGGAGCCATGTCGGGCGACCGCCTGCCCAATACGCCCGATCTCTCGGCCACGGTCAATGTCGACTATCTCTTCAACGTCGCCTCGTATCGCGCTTATGTGGGTGCGACCGAGGCATATATCGGCCAACGCAACTCGAACTTCCCCGGAAGCAAGACAGCGCCGAACTTCAGCATGCCAGGCTACTTCACGACGGACCTGCGTGCCGGTATCGATCTGCACAAGGCGAATGTCTCGCTCTTTGTGCATAACCTGTTCAACAGACGCGGCATGCAGGCAGCGGGCAGCTCCTTCGTGCCGCTCGGCGGACCGGCGTCGGTTATTTTTATCCAGCCGCTGACAGTCGGCATGCAGGTTGACGTGCCGTTCTAAAACGGATCATGGGCGCGGAGATTGCCGGTGTCTCCGCGGCGGCGCGGCCTGCATTGTCGGGTCGCGCCGTCATACCGCAGGGCGGTGCGCTCCGCCTCCAGCCACACGCGTTGCCCATTCGAGCCGGCGCTACTGAGATAGTCCATGTTTGAATCCAACGATTTGTTATCCGAACTAAGATCGCGGCAACCGCTGCTATGGCTCAACCCTGATGCCGGTTGCCCCTTGCCGGCGAACGCGCCCACCGCGGACCAGATCACAGAAGCCGAAAACCGGCTGGCGCGCTGCGAGCCGTTGATGGCGCAGCTGTTTCCCGAACTCCACGCGAGTGCGGGGAAGGTCGAGTCCGCTCTGGTACCTGCGGACCGTCTGCAATCCGCATTGACGGATCCGGGCAAGCCTCAAGGCACGTGGTTCATCAAGCGCGACGATGCGCTGCCGGTTGCAGGTTCCATCAAGGCGCGCGGCGGTTTTCACGAGGTGCTGGCTCTGGCCGAGTCGATCGCGATCGAACAGGGTCTCGTGGATGCCACCGGTGATCGCAGGCTTCTCGCGTCACCATCGGCACGGGCGCTATTTGCACAGCACACGGTCACGGTAGGCAGCACCGGCAATCTCGGCTTGAGTATCGGCGTGATGGCGGCGGCGTTGGGGTTCAAGGCGGTCGTGCACATGTCCACCGACGCGAAACTGTGGAAGAAGGAGCGCCTGAGGCAACGTGGCGTTCAGGTCGTCGAACACGAGGGCGACTATGCCCAGGCCGTGGCGGGCGGACGCGCGCAGGCGCTAGCCATGCCTCGCTGTCATTTCGTCGACGACGAAGGTTCGCTAATGCTGTTTCTCGGCTACGCGGCGGCTGCCCGCCATCTGGCGAAACAGCTTGCCGAAGCGGGCCGCCACGTCGACGCGGAGCATCCCCTCTTCGTCTACATCCCGTGCGGCGTCGGCGGTGCGCCGGGCGGCATCACCTACGGCCTGACCGCCCTGTTCGGCCCGCATGTGCATTGCTTCTTCGCGGAGCCCGTGGCTTCACCTTGCATGCTGGTTCAACTGGCGGCCGGTTGCGCCGAACCGGTGTCCGTGTATGACATCGGCCTCGACAATCGCACGGAGGCCGATGGCCTCGCAGTCGGTCAGGCATCCTATCTTGTGAGCCCGCTCATGGCCACGCAGGTCGCAGGCATATTCACGGTCAGCGACGACGACCTCTACACGCAGTTGCATGTGGTCAAGCGGACCATGAAGATCGAGCTCGAACCATCGGCCGTGGCGGGCGTCGGAGGTCCGGCGTGGTTGAGCGAGTCGGCCGCCGGTCGTGACTACCTGCGCGCTCACAATCTCGACCTGAGCACCGCAACGCACGTGATCTGGACAACGGGCGGATCATTGGTGCCGCCTGAGGAACATCGGCGTTTCCAGGCTCGCGCGAAAGCGCCGGGCGTCTCTCACGGCTAAGGGGCCGCTCCACTTTCGCGCCGCCCCCTTCAAGTATTCAGGCAATGCCCAGTGACGCGTCCGGTATGACACGGACGCGTTTCAGCCGCGCGCTCCCGTGCTCCGCCGCGCCACTGGGCGACTGCCTGTTGCGCTCAATTAAAAGCGAAGTCGATCGCGCGACCGAGCGCCGGCCAGGGCGCAAGCCCATGCCCCTGTTTGGCGAAGACCGCGTAGTCTTCAACCTGATAACCGTTCGAGCCGCGCAAGGCTTGCAATCTTGCGGTGAGATCGCGCGCGTTCCCGACCATGCGGTTGCTGCGAACGCGAGCGTCGAGTTCGGCCTGAGCCATAGCGAGTGCGGCCGGCACAGGGGTCGGCGTCTCCTCCTCGCTACCCATGGTCACGAGCACCCGTGGACTGACCGTGCCGGCGCTCACCGCCGCCGAAAATTTTTCCTCATTCGCCAGCACCGCTTTCTCGCTCCACCAGATCGACGGACTTGCTGCGATAAAGGTTCGAAAAGCGCCCGGTTCAACGAACAACGCGTGGAGAACGGCCAGACCGCCAAGCGAATGCCCGAAGATCGCCTGGTTCGAGCGGTCGATGGAGACCATCTCCGCGATGCGAGGCTTGACCTCCGTTTCGATCGTTGCAAGAAAATCGTCGAGACCGCCAACCCGTTCAGGAGTCAGATTGAATCCCGGTATCTGCTGCGTCGCAAGGACTTCGGCACTGACCGGCAAGCTGAGGTCGTACATTCGCTTCAACCCGAAGGCGTAGGACATCGACGTCAGTTCATTCAATCCCGGCAACGGCCCAAGCGGCTCAATGGCCTTCTTGATGAAAGCAGGGTCGTTGGGATAGCCGATACCCACGACAACCACATCATGCACATTGGCGCGCACAGCTTCTGTCGCGCTCGCGAAATAGGCGTGCGCATCGAGCACATAGAGTACCCGGTAGCCGCGTTCGGGTGCCGGCAGCAACGGCAACGCCACGCTGATCGAATATTCATGGCCATTGACCCCGGAAACAAAATCGATTTTCCGGGTATTGGGGATCGAAACAGGCTGAACTTGCGTCATACGCTTCATCTACCTCAATGATTGGTTAGGGTCTGCACAACGCAGACGCCGTCGTGCTGGGAAACAAAAGTGACGGGCTCTGGTCCCGTCACTGGCATTCATGATTTCTTGTACGTTCCTGATGCGAGCCGATGCTGGTCAGCGTTCAGCCGCTCTGTTTGCGCTCGAACGAAAGATTCCTGGTGCGCGGCAAATTGATCTGGAATCCGATCATTCGGCCGCCCTGCTTCGAGAAACTGAACGCGGCGGACCAACCCATCATGGAAGGCGCGAGACAGGCAAGCGTCTCGCCCAGACAGATCAGCTCGCTTTCGGCTTGCCCGTAGGCGTCGCCGCAGCGAAGCACAATGCGTTCACCCTCCCGGGCGATAATGGCTGTGCAGTCGGCGTCGGCGCTGTAGTACTGGCCCGTGACCGCTTCGACGAAAGCTTCAACGTCGGCGGTGTCTCTGCTGACCTTTCGATAGACTGCGGATTGTCCGCCGAACCGGATCGTCAACTCGCCGCCCCGAATTGCATCGTCCAGCCCAAGCTCAACCTCGCCCATGCCTATGGCAGGCAAGATAGCCCGCCCGTCGGGCGCGTGCCGCAACGGCACCCCTTGCGATACGCCGCACATCGACAGCTTCAGCACGCCCTCTTCGTCGACCAACCCATAGATCATGCCAGTGTCCGCAGACCACCAGTCGCCAAGCAGATCCTTGTAGTCGGCCGCGGCGATCGTCGGCGTGCGGTCTCCCAGGTGCCCGGCGAGGATGAGATCGAGTGCCTGCTCGGCCAGTTTCACCGGACTGCACCCAGGCGCACCATTGGCCATGATCACAATGTCGAGCCCGTGGTCGGGCGCCGTGAGCATCTGGCTCGACGCGCCGATCACGCCGCCGGAGTGATGCACGACACGCACGCCTCGATAGGGCTCGACCACCAGACCCAGCGCATACGCGCCGACGGTTCCGTCCGGAAAGGGCACCAGCTCGGTCAGCGCGGTCCAGGTGGCGGGCGAGCCGAATCGGTCTCGGGTTCGGAGATGTTCGGTCCAGCGCAACATGTCGTCGATCGTCGAGACGATGGCGCCCGCGCCGCGGTTCTCTTCCGAAGGAAACAGGCCGCGCCGCCAGCCGCCGCCAGGCGCCGGCGTATGCATCGTCGCAATGCCAGGCGTGATGCTGTAATCGCTTGGGATCGAGTCGGTATCGAACATCCCCAACGGATCGAACAAACGCTCTTTTAGCTGCGCCTCGAACGACGAACCGCCCGCTCTTTCGATCGCGATCGAAACGAGGTGATAGCCGCCGTTGTTGTAAAGCATCGTCTCACCAGGCGCGAAGTTGCGGCCCTTCTGACGAACCTGTGTGGCGAGTCCGGTCCCGACTGGCGGCACGGCCAATCCACGGCATAGAAGACCAATGTCTATAAAGCAGCGCGAGCCGCCGCGATGCAGAAGGAGTTGCCGGACCGTAGGCTCGCCGCCCGGGCCGGTGAGTTCGGGAATGTAGTTTCGGATCGGCGCGTCGAGATCGAGCTTGCCATCTTCGACCAGCAGCAAGGTCAGCAGAGCGGTGAAGTGCTTGCTGATCGAGGCAATCCGCATGCGCGTGCCAGGCGTGTTGGCCACGGCATGCTCCAGGCTGGCGAGCCCGAAGCCGCGCCGGTACAGCAGCTTGCCGTGCTGCGCAATGCCCACCACCAGACCCGGCGCATCGCCGCGATTGAAGGGCGCGAAAATACCGTCAAGGGCACTGCTGACATCCGCGTTCAACTCTGGACCTACCATTAGCGCTTCTCCACAGATTGGCCGCCGTAGCGGCGCGATTGCATGCAATATATGGCTATATATTCCGGTTCAGGAATTCTTCCAGAACGGGTATTAATGCACTCGGACGTTGCCTCACACGAACAGGGACTCAGTCTGCGTGCCTGCGCTCGAACGAGAGATTCCGCGTTCGCCCCGAGTTGATCTGAAATCCACTCACTCGGCCGCCTTGCTTCGAAAAACTCAACGCGCAGGACCAGCCTGAGAGAGACGGTGCAGTAGAGGCAAGCGTCTCGCCCAGACAAATCAGTTCGCTCTCGGTTTGTCCGTATGCATCGCCGCAGCGAAGCACGATGCGTTCGCCGTCGCGGGCGATAACGGCTGTGCAGTCGGCGTCGGCGCTGTAGTACCGCCCCGTGACCGCTTCGGCGAAGGCTTCAGTACTCGCGATATCCTTCGCGACCCTTCGATAGACGGCGGATTGGCCGCCGAACCTGACTGTCAGCCCATCGCCGCGCACGGCTTCGTCCAGCCCGATTTCGACATCGCCCATGCCCGCGCCGACGCCCCGTGCAAGCACTCGGCCGTCAAGTCCGTGCTCCAGCGGAAACCCCTTCGGACTGCTGCACAGCGACAGCTTCAGCACACCCTCTTCGTCGACGAGGCCATAGATCATGCCGTTGTCCGCAGACCACCAGTCGCCAAGCAAGTCCTTGTAGTCGGCCGCCGGGATCGTAGGTGTTCGCTCACCCAGATGTTCGGCGAGAATGAGATCGAGCGCCTGCTCGGCCAGCTTCACCGGATAGCACGCGGGCGCGCCATTGGCCATGATCACGATGTCGAGCCCGTGGTCGGGCGCCGTGAGCATCTGGCTCGAACCGCCGACCACGCCGCCGGCGTGGTGCACGATTCGCACGCCCCGATAAGACTGGACCATCAAACCCAGTGCATAAGCGCCGACGGTTCCGTCCGGAAAGGGGGCTAGCTCGGTCAGCGCGGCCCAGGTTGCGGGCGAGCCGAACCGATCTCGCGTACGGAGATGCTCGGTCCAGCGCAGCATGTCGTCGACCGTCGAAACAATGGCGCCCTCACCGCGGTTCTCCTCCGAAGGAAACAGGCCACGCCGCCAGCCGCCGCCAGGCGCCGGCGTGTGCATCGTCGCAATGCCAGGCGTGATGCTGTAGTCGCTTGGGATCGAGTCGGTATCGACCATCTCCAAAGGATCGAACAGGCGCTCTTTCAACTGCGCCTCGAACGACGCGCCGCCCACCCTTTCGATCGCAATCGACACCAGGTGATAGCCGCCGTTGTTGTAGATCATCATGTCGCCGGGCGCGAAATTACGCCCCGTCTGGCGAACCTGTGTGGCCAGCGCGGTGCCCAGCGGGGCAATCGCCAGCCCGCGGCACAGAAAGCCAATGTCCAGATAACAGCGCGAACCGCCGCGATGCATCAGGAGTTGCCGGACTGTGGGCTCGCCGCCCGGGCCGGTGAGTTCGGGAATGTAGCTTCGGATCGGCGCGTCGAGATCGAGCTTGCCGTCCTCGACCAGCAATAGCGCCAACAGACTGGCGAAGTGCTTGCTGATCGAGCCGATCCGCAGGCGTGTGCCCGGCGTGTTGGCCACGGCATGCTCCAGGCTGGCGAGCCCGAAGCCGCGCCCGTACAGCAGCTTGCCGTGCTGCGCAATGCCCACCACCAGGCCCGGCGCATCGCCGCGGTTGAAAGGCGCGAAAATACCGTCAAGGGCACCGACATCCACGTTCAACGCTTGAACCACCATCACGCCTCTCCACAAGACATAGCGCCATCGAGGCGCAACAGTTAGTAGTACGTTGGAGCAATTTCCAACGGCACATCATTTGCAAACCGGCGATCCCGCGATCCGGACAAACCGGCAGTACGAGAAGCCCGGCGAAGGCGCCAGTCTAACGGCTATGGCCGCGAGCACTCACCGGCCATATGACCTCAACGCGCTCCTCGCGAAACACAACGATCTCGTCATGCAGATTGAGCGTCGGGTCGCAATGGCCCGGCACCAGCAGAAGCTGGCTGCCAAGCGCCGGTTTGACGACGTCGCGATTGAGCATCTGCACACTTCCATGTTCGTCATTGACGACCGTATAGTGCAACGTGCTGCTTGCGCCGTCATCGCCCCAAACCGTCGGCAAACCGGAATCGACGGCGAGAGACTTGAGTCCCGCGTCGACCACCACGACCTGTCCGGCGTCACTATGGCCAACGCTGATCACCGAGGTGGCGAGAAACAGGCTGTGCTCGAAGCGCAGTGCGTCGGTATAAACGTTGCGACCGTAGTCGCCATCCATGAAGGCGTAAGAACCGGGCTGCACTTCGGTATAGACCCCACTCGCAAGATCGAACTCGACGCTGCCGCTGCCGCCACCGGTGACAACCGCGCAGACCACACCATCACGGCGGAGTGCGTCGACGACCTCCTCAGTGCGGGCCGCGGCAAGCGCCGAAGCGTCACGCCGCTCGCCATAGTCGCGGATATGCTGGATACCGCCCTGATAGGCCTGCAAGCCTTTGAACGTCAATTGAGCGTGGGCGGATATCACTTCCAGCAATTGCAACACCTGCCTCGCGTCGGCTACGCCGCAGCGATTCTGGCCGACGTTGATTTCGACAAAGACATCAATACGGCTGCCATGCCCGGCGGTCGCCGCCGCTAAGGCCACCACCTGATCCGGGTGGTCGACACAAACGCTGAAACGCCCATGCAGCGCCATGCGCGCCAGCAGGTCCAGCTTCGCCGATCCGATCACTTCGTTGCTGATATGAATATCCGTGACGCCGGCATGAAGGAAAGGCAACGCCTCGCTGACCTTCTGGCAGCAGATGCCGACTGCCCCGCGCTGGATCTGCGCCAGCGCGATCGCCGGGCATTTGTGCGCTTTGGCATGCGGACGCAGCGCTACACCGGCCTCATCGGCTCGTGCCTGCATGACATCCAGATTGCGCTCGAACGCGTCGGCGTCCAGCAGTAGCGCAGGTGTATCGATGCTTGTAATCGGATTCCCCGGACTGGCTGCCGGCAGGACCTGGATATTGTGAATGCTGCTCATAGTTCGGGCCTCACGCGCACAACGTCTTCACGGAGTGGCCAAAGGTCCTGGGCGAGACGCGAACGCGGGAACGATGCGACGTCGGCTGAACTCAGGCCCGGACTATCGACGGTAATGATCGCGGAGGCCAGTGCCTGGAATCCCGCCCGGAAATGATTGGAGCTTTTGAGCGCAACGATCCTGCGGCTGTTCACGTCGATGCCGTGAAGCAGCAGCAACGCGTGGTCGAAGGTTTGCGTAGGACGCGAGATAACGATGACATCGACGCCTTCGATGATGAGCCTGCACGATGTCCCGAGATCGAACTGAAGACCCTCGAGCATGGAGCCCGGAAGATTCGTGAAGCGGCCATCGGTAACGGCTTTGACATACGCCTGCGCAACGATGGGGGCACCTTGCATCTTGCCGAGCTTCCCGCCGAGTTTGACCTCTATCGTTGCGCCGACGCCGGCACGCTCAGCCTGTTGCGCGACTTCCCGGTCGTGAATTGCCACGAAGCACGCGGTCTCGGGCGGAAGCTGCGCGTCCAGAAGCGCCCGCAACAAATACGTCGCATCGCCAGGCGCGCCGCCGCCCGGGTTGTCCGAGCTCTCGTTGATCACTACCAGACCTGACTCCACTGCAAGGGCCTGCCTGACGCCTTCCTCAGGAGCCAGGACTCTCGGCCTGAACGCCTCCCGGTTCGCCCAGATCCAGTCCGCAACTTCGTCGGCGCAGCGCTGCGCCAGGTCCAGGTCGCCATCGGTCGTACACACCACCGTGGGGCACGGCGCGGGAATATCCGCGTACGGAAAACCATGGAACCAGGAGCAGTCGATCACCCCCGGCCGTTCACCGATCCGCAAGCACAAATCGTTGACGTCCGCCGCAGGAAAACCGGAATCCGTGCTCATGACGATACCCAGCATGGGCAACCGATGCATGGCGGTAACCGGTCTGATTGCGCCGCGGGCTGTCTGAGCCAGCAGTTCGACCGCCTCGACGCCGCGTTGAAGGAGGTCCGTATGCGGATAGAGCCGGCACGGCAGCGTCAGGTCGCCATAGATACGCATCGCGTCCGTCATCTGCCCATGCAGATCGTAGACCGATGCGATGGGTACGCTGTCGCCCACCAGTTCGCGTACCGCCGCAAGCAGGTCGCCCTCCAGATCGTCGATCCCCTCCACCACACCTGCTCCGTGCGGCGCCATCAAGACGCCATCCACCGGGAGTGAGTCCCTGATGCCGGCGAGCACAGATTGCTTCAGCTGTTCATAGACACCCGCGCCAATGGTTCCCGACGGCCATGCGAAAGCCAGTGTCGAGTAAACCAGTTCGATCCCCAACGCGTGGGCCGCTTCGATGTAGCCGCCCACCGACCGATTGGTGCCGGCGTACTCCGGTTCAACTTCATCGCCACTGACACACATAAAGTCAGATAGCTGCGTGTAACCCGTGAACTCCGTCGCATAGGTATTGGTCTCGTGGCAGATTCCGGCGACGACAAATCTCAGGGTTGCGTTTGCATTGTGCATAGAGGTCTTTTTCGTATTTGGGTTCACGTGCTGCGCGTTGCGAGCTTCCACAGCCGTGCCAGTGTGGCTGCTTCGCCGTTGCCGGCGACAGCGTCAAATGCATTCAGCGCTTTGCCCTTTTGACCGGCCAGGTAGTAAGCAATGCCAAGATGCAAGCGTGCTTCATTCGGATCCGCAAGGCCGCCTTTCGCGAGGCCCGTCTCGATTGCGGCTATGCCGTGCTGGCTCTTTCCCGAGAGCGCCTCGTTGAAGCCGGTTTCGACCAACGCAGCGCCGTTGCCTGCCGTGGCGGCCGGCTGCGGCTGAGTTGCCGCTTTGGTGGCGAGGTTCCTGAGCCGCTCGCCGCGTCCCGCATCCGGGCCTTTGCCCAGCACGCCGGAATTGAACCCCTGGTTCACCACACTCAATGCCTCCGCGCCATGCCCTGCGAGAATCGCGAGCTGCGCCATCTCGATGTAGTCGCTTGCGCTACCAAGATTGTTGGTGGCTCGCTTGAGACGATAGACATCGAGTTCGAATCCTCCCGCGAATTTTGGATCGGCCTGCAAGCGGTCGAGCAACTCGCCCCAGTAAGCCGGCGTCGGATAATATTTGACGAGTTGCTCCAGCACGGCGGCATAGCCGGCGTTGTCGCCCTGCTTCTGATAGCAACTCGCCAGCAGTTTCAACGCGTCAGCGTCAGGCGCACGCCCGGCGCGCATCTCCGCATCCACGGCAGGCCGCAGGACTTTTTCCGCCGCACCGGCGTTGCCCGCCATGTAGTAAGACTGCGCGAGCAGCGTTTTCATATGCGGATCGCCCGCCCCCGTGCTCTGATAACGCTGCCCCCATTGCACGGCCTGCGCGTAGTTTCCCTGCTGATAGGCGAGACTCGCCAGGGCCGCCATCATCTTCTGCTGTTCCGCGACTGGCTGGCGGCCGCCCTGGATCAGAAGTCCATAATCGCGCGCGGCCACCGTGAGGTCGCCGGCGGCAACGGCTGCCGCGCCGCCCATCTGCGCAACGAGATCGCTCTCATACTGCGATTTTCCAGGCACGGCCTCTGCCTGCGCCACGCTCGCCAGCGCATCCCTGTAGCGCTGCGCCTGGTATAACGCACGCGCGGTCTGCAATGGCCTCGCGACATCGGGCCGGAGGGTCTCCGCCGCAAATCCCGACTTGCCAACGAGCACGGCGCTTACCCCGATCGCCAGAAACAGGATGCGCAGCAGAGCGGACGACGGGCGTCCAGAACCAGGTCCACGACTCATTTTCCACCTACTCCAGACGTTGCTACTGCATGAATTGCTCATTGCCGACGAGCGCGATTTTGGTGACGCCCTGCCGTTGCGCCGCTGCCATCACAGCAGCCACACGACGGTATGGCACCAGCCGGTTGGGTCTGAGATGCAACTCCGGCTGGTCCGCCTGCGCTGCCACCGTCTTCAGGTGCTGATCGAGATCCGTGAGATCCGCGAGCGCTGCGCCATTCCAGCTGATGGTGCCGTCGAAGTCGACGTCGACCTCCACCACCGGCGGCGGCGCCTTCACGACGGGTGGCGGCGTACCCACCGGCATATTCATCTTCACCGCATGCGACTGGATCGGAATGGTGATGATCAGCATGATGAGCAGGACCAGCATGACGTCGATTAACGGCGTCGTGTTGATCTCGACCAGTACTTCGGGTTCCTGACTACCACCCGCTGGAATATTCATTCCCATTTCTACCTCCTCAGCCGCCGTGTGTAGCCGGATTCGTAATGAAATCTACCTTCGCGATGCCGGCTCGCTCGCACGCCACGACGACTTTGCCGACGTACTCGTAACGCGCGTTCTCGTCACCCCGGATCTGCACCTCGGGTTGCGGTTGCTGCACGGCGATCTCCTTCAACCGCGCGACCAGCGTCGGCATGTCGACGTGCTGCTCCGACCAGAACACGTCGCCGTCGCGATTGATCGCAAGCACGATGTTCTTCGGCGTGGTCTGCAACGGCTGGACCGTCTGCGTCGGCAACCGGACGTTGACGGTATGCGTGGCTACCGGAATGGTGAGCAGGAAGATGATGAGCAACACCAGCATCACGTCCACCAGCGGCGTGGTGTTGATCGACGACATTACCTCGTCGTGCTCTTCGCTGCCTTGTCCTGCACTCATGGCCATGATCTGCTCCGCTTACGACGTTGCTGCCTTCATGGACCGCCTTGACGCCGCGTCGTCGGGAACCGAATACGAAGAAACCTTCGTAGCCGTGCCCGCGCCGCTCAGGAGTACGGTATGCAGTTGCGCGCCAAAGCCGCGCACCCGTTCCATGACCGAGCGGTTGCGGCGTACCAGGAAGTTGTAGCCGAGCACCGCCGGCACAGCGACCGCAAGACCGATGGCCGTCATGATGAGCGCTTCACCCACCGGTCCCGCCACCTTGTCGATCGACGCCTGTCCAGCAATGCCGATTGCCGTCAGCGCGTGATAGATACCCCAGACCGTGCCGAACAGACCCACAAACGGAGCGGTCGAGCCGACCGTCGCGAGAAACGCGAGACCGTCCTGCAAGCGGTTGGACACCACCGTGGTCGCCCGTTCGATCGACACGCTGATCCACGTGTTGAGATCGACCTTCTCGAGCAGCGCCCCCTCATGATGGCGGCTCGCTTCAATCCCGCTGCCCGCTATGAAACGGAATGGGCTGGCTTCATCCAGCTGTTGCACCCCGGCTTCGAGGGACGGCGCGTCCCACACCGTCTCGTCCGCCGAGCGCGCACGACGGTTGGCGCGGAATTGCTCAAAGAATTTGGTCACCATGATGTACCAGCTACCCATCGACATGATCACCAGAATGACGAGCGTGGCCCGCGAAACAATGTCTCCCCCCTTCCACAGCGCATCGAGCCCATACGGATTCGATACCCCTTCGGTCATTGCCACCGGCGGCGGCGGCGCAGGCTGGTCGGCCTGCTCTGCCGGCGCTTGCGCAGCGGGAGCGACGCCGGTTTGCGTGTTCGCCTGGGCGCTCGTTTGTGCGTTCGTTTGTGCGCTCGTAGCGGCTACTGTGCTGCTGGCGGACTGCGCATAGGCGGTCCCCGTTGCGCTCAGCAGTGCCACAGAGGTCAGGGCGAAAATTGCGCTTGCCGCAATGGCGGCCAGACTCGGGTTCTTCATGTCATCACTCCAAGATCGTTCTTCATAGACCTGGCAGGGCACGCCCGCCAGCATTGCTTGAGGTTGCCTTCAGTTCAGATTGAACGAGAACGGGACCTGCACGCGGACGTCCTCGCCTTGCGCGACGCAGTTGAACTGCTTGACTGCATTCACCGCGGCCCGGTCGAGAAGCGGATCCGCCGACTTCACAACCTGTACGTCCTGCATATTTCCGCGTGCGTCCACCACGAACTCCACCAGTACGTCCCCGGTAATGCCGTTGCGCTGAGCTTCACGCGGATAGCGCAGCGACTGTCTGACCTGCTGCGAATTCGGACATACCACTCCCACTTCCGTATGCACCGTATGCGCGGGCGCTGCTGCAACAGCCGGCGCGGTCATGGGCGCGGATTGCGGCTGAGGCGTGGCCGAGCGCTGTGCCACCGCCAGTTGCTGCGGTTGTGCGGGAACCACCACTTCAGGGGGCGGAATGAACGGGGGCGGGGGTGCGAATTTCGGCGGGGGCGGCAAGATGATCGCCGGCTTGGGCGCGGGCGGCTTCACCTCTTCGACGATTCTTGTTTCGATGGGCTTGCGGATCACCTCGATCACCTTCGAGGCAAGACCATTCACCAGAATGTAGACGAGCCCTACGTGTAGGAGTGCCACGAATCCGATACCGCCAAAGCGGCTGGCGGAATAGTGGCGCTGACCAGCGTATTTCATTTGTGTCTCCTCCAGGCACCGGCGGCTCATTGGCGCTTCCCAGGTGTCATTTCTCATATCTGTCCACATCGCAGCCCGATCACTATCGCTGCATGAACCACACCTTACACCAACAATTTTCCAAATAGAACATTTTTTTCCACAATGAATAATTTTGGAAGTAATGGTCCTGTAATGAAAATTTTTGGCATACTGGCCGCTTATGCGGAAAACACCTATGCGGAAAAACCTCGCTACCCACGATCCATCCGGGCCGAGCAAGCCCGGCCAGGCCATTCGCGCACTGCGCAACAAACTTGGGCTGACATTGCAGGAAGTCAGCCAACGCACCGGGCTGGCCATCTCGACCATCTCGAAGCTCGAGATGGGACGGGCATCCCTGTCTTACGAGAAGCTCTCGCTCGTGAGCGCCGGCCTGGGCGTCAACATGTCGGAATTGCTTGGGCTGCTCGGCGATAGCCCGGGCGGCAGCGAGCCTGCCCCGTCGGTGCCGGGCAGACGCATCATCCAGCGGCAAGGTGAAGGCGTGGCCGTGCAAACTGGGCCCTACGTGGAGACGTTCCTTGCGGTGGAGTTGCTGAACAAGCAACTGGTACCGCTGATTGTCGACGTGCGAGCCCGCACCATTCAGGCGTTCACCGACGAATTCGGCGGCCTGATCAGGCATTCCGGCGAGGAATTCATCTACATACTGGAAGGCGAAGTCGAGTTCCACACGGACTTCTATGCGCCGGTGCGGCTCAAGCAAGGCGAATCGGTCTATTTCGATAGCAGCATGGGGCACGCCTTCCTTGCAGCATCTGAAGGCCCGTGCCGCCTTCTGTCCGTGTGTACAGACCCGGATCAGGAACAGCGCGTGATCGATCAGGTTCAGAAGCAGGAATAAGCCGGGGTTCTCTGCGCTAGCAGAAGGCCTATAGCGCCGCCCGATACTGCAATCGTCACCACCGGATCAGCAACCTGGTTCAGCCGGGCATATGCCCGGCCTGCGCGACGTGCTGCTCTCGCGGGTCTTCCCAGTTACGCCTCAAATGGGTTCTCAACACGCGGCCAGTAGTTGGGACTGCGAACTCGATACGGGATATTGGCAAAGTCAGGTGTCAGCGCCCCCGGCGCCGACACGTAGAGCACTTCCCGGGCGATCGGCGCAAATTCCGCATGGAAATGCTGCGAGGACTTGACCACGACAACGCGCTTGCTCGCGAGATCGATACCGAGTCCGGTAAAGGCCGTAGGCGCAATGGTTTGTTCTCGCACCGTCATCAGGACGATGTCGACGTCGTCGTCCGTCGACACCCACGCCGCGGAACCGAGCGGGCGTTGCATGCCACCCATGCTTTGATGATGTTCGTCCGCCAGCGCACGCACCGTGACCGCCAAATCCAGTGGCGCGCCGGAACTCACCCCCAGCTTGCCGCCGATCCGAAGAGTGAGCCGTGTACCGACACCGGCCTCCCTGCAGACCTGGACCGCGCCCATGTCGTACACGCAACCAAGCGCCACGTCGCGCACACCACGTTCGATCAGCCGCCGCAAAATGAACGTGCTGTCGCATGGCGCACCGCCGCCAGGATTGTCAGCGACGTCGGCCAGCACGACGGGCCCGCCGGCACCGGCCAGCGCGCGATCCAGGGCGTCGTCAATCGACAGTCCCGCCGGGCGCGCTTTCTCACGCATATCCCATAGCATCTGACCCAGTTGTGCCGCGATACGCTGCGCCTGGACCTCATCGTTGTCGGTGATCACCCAGATCCTCGCGCCCGTCTCCGCCACGTCGCCCCACGGAAAGCCATGGCCGAACGACACGGACAAGACGCCGTCGCGCCCCTCCAGCGACTGCATGTGCTTGACGAACCCGGCGATGGGTTCAGTCGTGGTATGCCATTTGCCGATCATGCGGCAATCGTGGACCGCGGTCACCGGACGCACGCGTCCTTGCGCAGTCGCCACGGTCAACGCGAACACCTCGCGCAGGCGTTCGATAATGTCGGTATGGGGATATTCCTTGTAGCAGATGATGACGTTTGCGTTGCGCTGCATCTGCTCGGTGAAGTGGCAATGCAAATCGAGTTCCACGCCGATCGGCACTTCGTCGCCGACCAGTGCGCGAACGGCTTCGATCAGGTCTCCTTCGCAATCGTCACAGTGCTCCGCAATCATCGCGCCGTGCAAGATCAGCAGCACGGCGTCGACAGGAAGCGCCGCTCGCAGATCCGCGAGAATTTCCTCGCGAAAACTTTCGTACACCTGCTGCACGGTACGGCCTGCCGGTTGCGCCATCGTCGACAGGCTCTCGATGATTTCGTGGCCCTGAGCGGCCGCGAGCTTGCGCAATTCGGCTATTCCCACTCCGAGCCCGTCCGGCGCCACCTTGCTGGCATCGCCGTGATAGATCCCGTATGACGCGTAGCCACCCATTCCAGTCGGACTCGGCGCAAAGGTATTCGTTTCGGTGATCAGCGTCGTGGTAAAAATTTTCACGATTTGCGCTCCTGAGTCGCGTTGTCGTCGGTCCGTACGAAGTGCAGATTCATCGAGCGGGTGGTACTCAACCGGAAGCCGCGAACCCGCCCCGCGCCGTCCCGTTCGACAACCAGCACCGCGGGCACGCTCAACTCCCCGGGCCTGGCGGAGGTTGCCGCAACGTCTCGCGACATCACCTTCAGTTCACTGCTCCAGCCGCTACGCGTGCCCCGGATGGCGAGGCTTGCCTTGCCGCCGTCGAAGCTGATTGCTCCGCGCGCCGCAAGGTCATTCGATACGTATTCCCCCGTCAAGCCGCTGGCGAATTCCGTGACAGGCGGCGGGACATCCGGCAGACGCACAAGCCGATCGACGTGCCCGCAATTGGACAACTCCATAACCGGCACATCGCTCTCCGGCGATGCCGGCAGAAGGCGAAACGAGAGCGGCCCCATGCCGGGAAACGTCACGCAATACCGGTTCTCGCCGGCGACCACCGGCAACGCTATCGAGTTGAGCAGATTGAAGCCAAGATCGCCCTTATCGTCGAGTATTTCGACGAGCGTTCGGGTGTCCTGTGACCAGTAGTGTCCGAGGAGCCCTTCGAGTCCAGCCGTCTTGACGCGTTGCGGTGCGGCCTCCAGCACTTCGTCGCCAAGCACCCGGTCGATCACCTGCCACGCAAGCTCGGTCGGACTGACCGCGGCGCCGTTCGTCATCACGATGATGTCGAGTTCGTGCTCCGGCACGGTGATCATTTGCGAAGCGCCGCCGTCCACCGCCCCGGCATGGTGGATCACCTCGACGCCCCGATATTTCTCCCGCACCAGCCCAAGGCAGTACGTGCCCACCGCACCGCTCGAGTAACGGGCAGGCGACAGCATCTGCGTCCAGCTTGCCTCGCTGCCGACCCGCTTCGTGCCGCGCAAGTGCGCGAGCCATATGAGCATGTCGGCTACTGTCGAGACGATCGAGCCTTCACCGAGGAGATCTTCCAGCGGCAGCACACCGCGACGATAGCCGCCGTCCGGCTGCGGTACATGCGGCGTGGCCCTGCCCGGCACCACAGTGAGATCGCTCGGGACGGAATCGGTATTCGCCATGCCGAGCGGTTCGAAAATACGCTGCTTCAGGAAGGCTTCAAACGTCATGCCGCTGGCGCGCGCGATAGCGATCGACAGCAGGTGGTAGCCGCCGTTGCAATACGCCATGCGCTCGCCGGGCGCAAAGTTCACGTCCTGTTGCAGCAGCTGATACCTGAACGCTTCGCATTTTTCCATCATCGCGCCGACGTTGCCCAGCACGCTCAGATCCAGGTAGCACCGGTATCCGCCGGTATGGGTCATGAGCTGGCGCAGTGTCGGTTCGACAGCCAGTATCGGCAACTCGGGGATATAGGCGCGAATGCTCGCGTCGACATCGAGCTTGCCGTCTTCGGCGAGCAACAGCGCTGCGAGACAGGCGAAGTGCTTACTGGTCGAGCCAATGCGCATGCGTGTGCCCGGCGTATTCGCCACGGCCAACTCCACGCTCGCGAGCCCGAAGCCACGCCGGTAGAGCAGCCTGCCATGCCGCGCAATGCCAATCACTAGGCCTGGCGCATCGCTGCGATCGAATTGCGCAAAGATGTCGTCGAGGTCGAGGCCAGTCACTCGTGAATCCGGATCTACGTCAGCCAACGGTCTTCTCCACAGGTCAGCGCACCCACCGGCGCAATGGCACGCAGTATATTGATCATTTTTCCAATAAGTCAATTTTTTCTAAAATAGATAAATTCGACCTTGGCCGCGCTCCCACAGCCCTGGCTTGCGGCGTTCGCAAGCTGATCGCATTGCCCCGCAAGCCCCGCCCCGTCAGACGCAACACCCGCTCAGCGACGATTTTTCAGTCAGCCGCTACCCGGACCAATCGCCAGCCTTGCAGCAGCGGAGAAATGTCTACAAGTATTTTCCATATTGTAAATATTTTTCTTATTTGGCACTATGCAGAAAAACCACCGTGCCGACATCGGCCGGCCGGGACACTTGCATCCCAGGATGCCTAACAGGAATTGGCATGTCATCTACTTCGAATTCCAGCCGCGGTATCAGTCTGATGCGCCTGGGCGGATACGGCGCGGGCGGCTCCGCCAACGCGCTCGCGGCAACCCCCGTCCCCATGCTGCTTCTGTACTTCCTCACGGAGTACGTGCATCTCGAACCATGGCTCGCCGGGATGATTCTGGCCGCCCCCAAGCTGTGGGACGTCCTTGTCGACATGCCGATCGGACGTTATTCGGACCAGTTAGCGTTGCGCGCGGGCGGCCGTCTGCGCGTCTGTATCATGAGCGGGCTCGCGCTCATGGTGCTGCTGCCCCTGACCTTCTTTCACCCGGCGATCGCCTCCAAGCCGCTGCTTGCCGCGTTTTATGTACTGGTCCAGATTCTGCAAGCGACCTGCTATACCGTCTTCGGCGTTACTTTTCTCGCGCTGGCCGGCGACCTGGCAACGGACTCCCTCCAGCGCAACAAATTCCTGACTGTCGGGAATCTCGGCGCCGCCCTCACCACGATTTCTCTCGTGGTTTGCGTACCGGTCCTGATCCGGCTCGGCGGCGGTGGCGAACGGGGCTACCTGACCATGACCCTGGTGATCGCGCTGGCGATGGCGTTCATGTACGCCTGGTTTTACAGCGCGGTTCGTAACGCCCCTGTTCATCCGGCGGCATTGTCGGAATCCTCCGCGGAAATGTCGCTGCGTGACGGCATCGTTGCTGTCCTGCGTAACCGGGCGTTTCTTGCGCTCATCATCGTGATCATCGCGCTCGGCACAGCAGGCGGCTGTCTGAACTCCCTGATTGCCTATGAAAATCAGTATCTGCTTGGACGCCGCCCCGAGGACCTGTTCCTGCTCGCAGGTCCGGTGCTGATTGGCGGCCTCCTCGGTCTGCCGCTTGCTGTTCCGGTGTTGCGCCGCCTTGGCGATAACGGCACGCTGCGGATCGGCTTTCTCGTTACCGTTGCCGCATTTATCGGCTATTGGGCCGGTTTGGCCAGTGGGCTGATACCGGTGGTCATGGTGGCCGGCGCGATCTACGGCATCATCTGTTCTGTAGCCGGTGTGGCCCTGACGGCCGCGGTGCTCGACACCGTAAAGTCGGCCAAGGGCGGGCCCTCCCTCGGGCTTTATCTGGGCATGTTCATGTCCGCGCAAAAACTCGGCATGTCACTCGGCGGCGTGGTCTCGGGCGGCCTCCTGTCGCTCATCGGCTACCACGCGGGCGCGCCGGCCACGGTCGAACTCCATCACCGCATTGCCCTGTTGGGCCTGGTGGGTCCTCTGGTTCCCCTGCTGATTGCCTGCGCCGCCATCTGGATGTTCGGGGTCTATAGCGAGCCACGTTTGACGGGCAAGCATCCGGTCGACTCCTGCGCCGAAACCCTCTGAGCTCCGCCGGGCAGTGCGGCAAGCACGCCGGTCATCAACATGCTGGATCGCATGGGCACTGACGTGAAACGAGTCATAAGGAACAACCGATGAAGTTCGATACCCTCGTCCTCGGCGCCGGCATCGTGGGTGTGTCGGTGGCCGCGCACCTGCAGAAACGCGGTCGATCGGTTGCACTGGTAGACCTCAAGCAGCCGGGTAACGAGACGTCCTTCGGCAACGCCGGACTGATTCAGCGTGAAGGCGTCTATCCGTATGCGTTCCCGCGCGGATGGCAGAAGCTCCTGGGCTACGCACGCAACCAGTCGACCGATGTGCGCTACCACCCGGACGCGATGCTCAAGCTCGCGCCTTTCCTGTGGAAGTACTGGCGCAATTCGCACCCGCGCCGCCATGCGGCCATCGCCCGCTCCTATGCCCCACTGATCGAACACTGCGTGACCGAACACCGGGCGCTTGCGCAGGAAGCCGGCGCGAGTTCGTTGCTGCGTCCGATCGGCTGGATGAAGATTTTTAGAACGGCAGCCAAGCAGGACGAGGAAACGAGCCTTGCCGAGCAGTGGCATCGTGAATTCGGCGTCGAGTTCGAATCACTCGACGGCACGCGCTTGCGCCAGACTGAACCGGATCTGGACACCTCGCTGCTAGGCGGACTCCGATATGTCGCGGCCGATTCGGTGAACGATCCGAATGCACTGGTAACCGCCTATGCAAAACATTTTGTGCACCTGGGCGGCCGCTTTTTCATTGGCGACGGCACAACGCTCAAGGACCAGTGGGCGGTGTACACGCATGAGGGGCTGATTGAAGCGAGATCCGTGGTCGTGGCGATGGGGCCGTGGTCGGAACAGGTGACCTCGCAATTGGGTTACCGCCTGCCGCTGGCCGTCAAGCGTGGCTATCACATGCACTATGCGCCGCAACCGGAGACCCGCCTGAACCATGCCGTGCTCGACGTCGAGCACGGCTACCTGATCGCCCCGATGCGCCGCGGAATCAGACTGACCACGGGTGCCGAGCTCGCCCATCGCGATGCGCCCCGAACACCAACGCAACTCAACGCCGTCGAACCGATTGCGCGCACGCTGTTTCCTCTCGCGACGCGTATCGACGGCGAGCCATGGATGGGAGCTCGCCCCTGCACACCCGACATGATGCCGATCATCGGACCCGCAACGCGCCACAAGAATCTCTGGTTCGCATTCGGCCACGCTCATCACGGCTTTACGCTGGGCGCCGTCACCGGACGGTTGGTTGCCGAGATGATTACCGGTGAATCCCTATTGGTGGACGCGCACCCGTTTCGAGCCAGCCGGTTCAGCGCATGAGCCCGGTGGTAGCGGAGCCCTTACCGATACGGCTGGCTATCACCGTTCAACATGAAGATATCGGTAGTCGTTCAGGCGCACTTCCTGGGGTGTCATCTCATAGGCCCGCCGGAATGCACGCGTAAAGTCGGATGCGCTTCTGAAGCCGACGGAATAACCGACGTCTTTGATCGGAACACCCGGAAATCGAACGAGCTCGTCAGCGGCGGTACGCAAGCGAAGATGACGGATATAGGCACCCAGCCCACCCTCATGCTCGAATAACCGATAAATCGTGCTGCGTGGGAGCGCCAACGATTCAATTACGCTGTCGGGCGATAGTTCGCAATCCTGCAGGTTTGCCCTGACATACCGTCTTGTATAGTCGAACATGAGCGCGCGGCTGACTGCTCGCTTACTGCCGCTCAGACCAGCCTCTTCCCCAAACGCGGCGACAATCAGTTCAATGAGACCGGCCAGCTTGCGGCGCGCCTCCTCGAACGGCATGTGCCGGACGCTCTCGACGAGTTTCCTTGCGCGCTCGATGATAAGCCGCGTGGCGGGCCTGTTCGGGTCGAGCAGTCGCCCATGTATAGCGGCCGGGTCGGAGAACACGTGTCGCAGCAGGTTGGACGGCACAACGAGCGTGATATACCGGCACGCCTGCCGCCGCAGGCGCACGGGTTGTTCAAAGTCGGTGGCGAGTACGCTGCCTCCACCCACGAGGTACTCACCCCGCCCGCCGAGCTTCGTTGCCGAATGAGCCTCGCCATCCAGGAAGAGGGTAAAACCAATGCCCCGCACACTGTCGCGCGAAATACGGGCCACCGTGCGTTCGATCACCACATGATCGGTGCGGGTGTCGCTGATGCGGAATTCGCCGATGTCGTAACGGTCGTTGATGCAGACAAAGGGTTGTCGAACCTGTTCTCGCGACGGCACAACCTCGACGATCTCGCCAAGCTGCTCCCAATAGGCTAGCAGTTGCTGTTGCGGCGGTCTCCCGGAAACATCGAATCGGTTGTAGACGATGCCATTCGCGAGCATATCGTGATTCCGTAGCAAAGTAAGATGTCCCGTTGGCACGTTAAATCAGACGAGCTTATTTTAATCTCGTCAATTTACGCCCGCACTGATTGGCACGAGCGACGGGCACACCGGAATGAAGGTGCCGGTGGATGAATCTTCAGTGCCGGTCAACAACCGCATTCCCATTTCGGCTGCAGCAGTGTCATTCCATGCTGCCCCTTGTACGCAGCGACGGACGGCGGCGCCCATCCATCCAGCATCTGCGGCGCAAGCCGGTAAATCTCGATGCCGAGCGGTCGACACACCTCCAGCGGATCGCGCGCGTCTGGCCCCCACATCGGCACCGAGAGATCGCCGCCCGGACAGGTCGACAGCGCGCATAGCAAGTCGATCTCAGCGAAGAATTCGAGGTAGTCACCCTTCTTTGCCGGACATGCCTTCATGAAATATTTGTCTTCCTGATTCAGGCCGGTGCACTGGAATACGTTGAGCACGTCGTGCACGTCGTATTCGGTCAATCCGTAAGGAGCAATCGCGCGTGTGAGGTTGGAGTGGCAGTGGAAATGGAAGTCCTCGCCAGTCAGCATCCGGTTCACATAGGGATCGCACCGCGTACCGAGCAGATCGTGGACACGGCCGCCATGCTCGTCGACGCCGTAGTCGGCGAGGCTGTCGTCCGTGATCGTCACCATCGGACGCAGGAACGGCAGCGTCGACCACAGGCGGTCGAACGTGCTCACATGCGCCTGCTGCAACTGGCGCGTGCGCGAAGCCCACATACGCTCGCGCGGGTTGTGCAGGTTCCACATATTCAGGTCGGCCACCTGCGGACCTTCTATCGTCACGATGCGAAACACTTGACCGGCCGGCACGGTCCACGCCTGACCCGAGCGGATCGGCACGACGATCGATTCGACCAGCGTGCGGGTGTCGTGCTGTGAGGCGACGCGTTGATAGAACGTCTTATCGACGTCGAGCGCGGAACCCTTGGTGGATTGATAGGCGGCAGGGTAGTTCAACATGCTGAATACTCCTTCATAAGACAGGCGAATAGCCGCACCCGGACAGGCTGCGGCGTGCCCGGGTGTGTCGTGAATGAAGCGCTCATCCTGCACTTCTTTCAAACATTACACCCTGGCCGCCCCCTGCGCTTGTGCTGCAGGTCGAACGCGTCTCGCTGCGCGTCATATTCAAGGGCACTACGACGCGTGATCGGCGGAGTCTTTGATACCGCCGGGATAGGATGAAGACGGTAATATGATGCGCACGGAGGCGCGACACATGGATGCTCACGAACCTGCCACACGGCCGGCACAGCCTGCCCGCCGCCCGGTGCTGGTCTGGGACGCGCCGGTGCGGCTGTTTCACTGGCTGGTGGTCGTACTTGTCACAGCGGCCTATGTCACCTTGAAACTGAACTGGATCGACTGGCACATCCGGGCCGGGGAGACGCTGCTCGCGTTGGTCATATTCCGGCTGCTATGGGGCTGCTTTGGCAGTGAGACCGCGCGCTTTCGCAATTTCGTGGCGTCGCCCACGGCGGCACTTCGTCATTTGCGTCATCAGCTGCGCCGCGAGCCGGATCTGCAGGTGGGCCACAATGCGGCCGGCGGCTGGATGGTCCTGCTGCTGCTCGCGTTGCTGCTGGTCGAGACGCTGAGCGGACTCTACGTCAACAACGACATCGCCGACGAAGGGCCATTGAGCGAACTGGTGCCCGCGTGGCTCGCCAACGCCATATCCACATTGCACGGGATCGTGTGGGACGTGCTGCTCGCCGCGGTCACGCTGCATGTACTCGCGATCGCGCTCTATGCGATAGCGAAGGGACACAACCTGCTGCGCCCAATGCTAACCGGCTACAAGCTCCTGCCCTCCTCCATCGAGGCGCCGCGGCAGACGCCAGCGCTGCTGGCGTTGCTGCCGCTCGGCGTGGGCGTCGCCGTGGTGATGCTGCTCGCGGCCTATCTCTGAGCCTGCCGCGAACCCGATCTCAGTGTGCCGCCTGCGCGGTCGCGTCAGTTGCTCTTCGGCGGCACCACCTGGCCGCGGATTTCGCCGCCCGGATTGGTTTTGGTATGCACGTTGATGTACATGTCACCGGCCTCGAACATCTTGGCGTCATCCGGGGATAGCGTGGTTTGACCGCTGAGCGGGCTCGTCATCTCCATGGTGCCTTTCTGGGAAAGCCAGACCTTCACGCCGGCGTTCTTGCCGGCTGGCGCGGGCCCATGGAAATGCGCCATCGTGGCCTGACTCGACAATCCGCTAAAGGTGATGTTCCAGGTGACAACCCGCGTGCTGGCGTCATACGTGAGGCTGGCACTGCCGCTGCCCGGCGTCTGCACGGGCGGAACCTGTTGAGCTCCCGTCAACGGTACGTCAAATGAGACCGGCGCCGCTTGCGCCAGGCTCAGCGTGCCCGCGAGAGCAAGGCTGCCGAGCACCATGAAAACGCGCTGCGAGATGGATCGTGACATTTGGTTTTCTCCTTTTGGGTTTGCCCTTGCTGGGCGGTAGCCACTATCGAAGCGTATATAGGACCTCATCGGCCTCGCTGGCGGCCAAAGCTGTGAGACAAGGATAGACGCAAGCCGCCGGTAACTCCAGGTGATGCGCAGATGTCAGGTCTGCGGCAGGAAAGATGTAATCAACCTGATCGCGGACGCCCTCGCCGGCTCTGGCAAATCCTGAACCCGGCGCGTCAAGCCCCCACTCAAGATAGATGCCTTCTTGCGTACAGGTGAAATATATACAGTCTATATGTACAGTTTAACTGTACATATGCTATGGTTGCGCCATGAACAAACAGTCGCCCTCACCCAAGCCCACCGACCTGCCCATCCTTGCTGGCGAACTACGTATTGCCGTGGGCAAATTGGTGCGCCGCGCGCGAGAACTTGCGAACCCTAACGACCTCACGTCGGCACAGAAGTCGGTGGTCTTCCACCTGGAGCGTGACGGTCCAGCCACCGTCTCAGCTTTGGCACGGGCAGAAGGCGTGAAACCACAGTCCATGCGGATTACGGTTGCCGGCCTGGAGGCGTCAGGCGTTGTCAAAGGCGAGGCCGACCCTGGCGACGGGCGCAAAACGCTGATTGGCCTGACCCCCACGTTCAGGCGAGCGCTGCAGGCGAATCGGGCGGCAAAAGAAGACTGGCTGGTCCGCGCCCTCCAGGCACAGCTATCCGCGCAAGAACAGGCTGAACTCGGCGCTGCGGTGGAACTGCTCAAGCGTCTCGCAGACTTCTGAACACACACAGGAACTTCACGCAAGACCATGCCGTACACCGCACTCGACCCAAACACCGCGCTGATCGTCGTTGATCTGCAGAACGGCATCGTCGGCTCGCCCTTCACGTCTTCCATTGAACGGGTCGTCGAACGATCCTGCGCACTGCTTCAGGCCTTTCGCAAACACGGCTTGCCGGTCGTGCTGGTCAACGTCGCCGGTGTGGCGCCTGGGCGCACAGAGCGGCCCCGTCACAACGCTACGTTCTCCGAAGGATGGACCGATTTCATTGAGGAGCTTGACCAGCAGCCCAGCGACATCGTCGTCACCAAACGAACATGGGGTGCGTTCACCCATACCACCCTCGATGAACAGCTGAAGGCCCTGGGTGTGACGCAGGTCGTTGTCGCCGGCGTCGCGACCGGCACAGGTGTCGAGGCCACCGCGCGCCAGGCCTACGAACACGGGTTCAACGTCAGCCTGGCTCTCGATGCCATGACGGACCCGCGTGCCGAGGCCCACGATTACAGCATCAAGAACGTATTTCCGAAGCTGGGCGAAACGGGCACAGCCCAGGACATCATCGATTTACTCGCTACGAGGAGCGTCTGAAATGGATTGGTTACACGCGGTCTCTTATTTTTTCGGTGGTGCATTTCTCGCGAATGCCGTGCCTCATTTCGTCAGCGGTGTGACAGGGGCACCCTTCCAGACCCCGTTCGCGAAACCACCTGGAAAAGGGCTGTCGTCATCGACTGTCAATGTGCTGTGGGGTTTCTTCAATCTCGTCGTCGGCTACCACCTCGTGTGCAGCGTGGGCGACTTTGAGCTCAAGGTAACAGCCGATGTCGTGCCATTCGGCCTGGGTATCCTGGCAATGGGACTGTTCGGTGCGCGGCATTTCGGCAACTTCCATGGCGGCAATAATCCCGAACGGTCATGAGCGCCTCGGCAATGACGCGTTAGTTGACGGCGGGCACGTGGCGGATCTCCTGCCCGCATAGCCTTGTCCTTGCTCGCCGGACACGCGGTGCATGACAGATCTACCGGGCATCCTGATACTCAAGTCTGCCGCGCAACCACGACGTGAATTCATCAAGCTCGGCGGGCAACGCACGACCCGCTGCGGGCAAGGCCGTCAATGTAAAGGGCAGTCGCACGAATCCCCAGGGCGCCACCAGGTGCCCTTCGTCAAGCTCCCGCCTGACGAGCCGTTTCTCGACCAGCGCAACGCCCAGTCCAGAGAGTGCCGCCTCGATGCAAAGGTGTGTGTGGGGAAACGCAATCTGCCCTCCGGTTCCGATTCTGGTGCCCGTCTGCGTCTCCCAGTGCGTCCATGCACTCGAGGTGAAATCGTGCGTGATGCGCGTCCCCGATTTTGCCGAGCGCTTGTATGCGGGCGTGCATACAGGACCGAATGCGACAGGTGCCAGCGCAATCGCACGGGCACGGTCCGCCTCCGAATACGAAGTGAGATCCCACGCAATGACGAGATCGGCGCCTTCGGTCCGGATCTCTCGCGCTGAAGTCATGGACAGTCGGATACGAATGTCCGGACGCGCGCGATAAAAATCGGCAAGGTTCGGCACCAGCCAGCGCATGGCAAACGTCGCGCTACACGCCACGTGCAGGCCTGAGCCACGCACCTGGGCTTGCAACCTCGCATAGCCCTGCTCGAGCTGTTCGAACACAGTACTGACGAGCGCGTAGAGCTCCTCCCCGTGCCGATTCAGCTTCAACCCCGTTCCTTCCTTGTCGAACAGCGCTGAACCTACGTGCTCCTGAAGCAGCTTCAATTGACGACTGACGGCACCGTGAGTTCGGTGCAGTTCTTCGGCGGCCCTGGTGACGGAACCGTTTCTGGCCGTTGCTTCGAACGCACGCAGCAAAGATAGCGGAGGCAGTGTACGCACCCAGAATTCCTTGGTTAAAAAAACTGACGAATCTTGCAACAAAACTCGATTTTCGAATGCTACACGATTGCGTATCTTCACATTCAAACAGCGCAATCCATGACATTTCGCCGAATCGGAGCACGCCAGTCGTGCTCGCCGCTTATGACAGTTTTTTTATCGAACAGGAAATGAAAAAATGAGCCGTATCACGCAGATCGTGGGTTACGAAGTCGTGGACAGCCGGGGGAACCCCACGATTGAAGTGGAAATCACGCTGGACGATGGATCGAAAGGCCGGGCGATCGTGCCGTCTGGCGCTTCGACGGGAGAACGCGAAGCCGTCGAACTGCGTGACAACGACCCCACCCGATATCTTGGCAAAGGCGTGCAAGGCGCGGTCAATGCGGTCAATACCGAACTGCGCAATGTGCTGGTCGGCATGGACGCCCTGGCTCAGCAGGACCTCGATCGAGCCATGATCGAACTTGACGGCACCGAAAACAAGCGACGTCTCGGCGCAAACGCGATTCTCGGTTGCTCAGTGGCTGCCGCGAAAGCCGCCGCTGCTTTCACACGAACCTCGCTGTTTCGCTATCTTGGCGGATTGCAGGCGGCTGTCCTGCCGGTTCCAATGATCAACATCATCAACGGTGGTGCGCATGCGGATAACCCGCTCGACTTCCAGGAGTTCATGATCTTGCCAATCGGCGCGGCCTCGTTCAACGACAGCGTGCGCATGGGGTCCGAGGTCTTTCACACGCTTCGTGGCGCGCTCAAGCGAGCGGGGTTCAACACGAATGTCGGCGATGAAGGTGGCTTCGCACCCACGTTGCGTTCCGCTGAGGAAGCGCTCGATCTGATCGTCGACGCAGTTGAGACCGCGGGTTATCGACCCGGTGTCGATATCGCGCTGGCGGTCGATCCGGCCTCCAGCGAATTCTTCAGCAACGGCCGTTATGTCTATCGTGGCGAAGGTGTTGAGCGCAGCAGAGAGGAACAAGTCGACTACCTGGCGAGGCTGGTGGCCGCGTACCCCATCGTGTCTATCGAAGATGGCACTGCTGAGAACGATTACGCCGGCTGGCAATTGTTGACATCCCGGCTTGGCGAACAATGCCAGCTCGTTGGCGACGACATCTTTTGCACCAATGAACGCCTGCTTCTGGAAGGCATCGACGCCTCGATCGGCAACGCGATACTCGTCAAGATGAACCAGATCGGCACCCTCAGCGAAACACTGGCCACCGTCCGCGTCGCCCAGCGCGCCGCTTACGGCGTTGTCGTCTCGCATCGCTCGGGGGAAACCGAAGACGTCAGCATTGCGGATATTGCTGTCGCGACGAACTGTGGCCAGATCAAGACCGGATCGCTCTCACGCTCGGACCGGACCGCCAAATACAACCAGCTGATCCGTATCGAGCGCGAGTTGGGCTCGCAGGCAACCTATGCCGGCGCGGCAGCGTTCGCGGCCCGCTCGCCGCGACAGTGACGCGGATAACGTGACGCCGTGGCCCTACCAGTGGCGTCGCCCATACCAGTCATGGCGGGACCACCAGCGGCGGCCATCCCAGTACTGGCCGCCGTGCCAGCCGATCACGATGGCCGGCGCCACGACCGGTACCGGCTGATAGGCCACATAGGGGGCGGGCGGTGGCGGTGCCACGTAGACAGGAGCCGGTGCGACGTAGACGGGCGCCGGCACGCCAACGTTGATGCCGAGCGAAACACCCGCATTGGCCATTTGCGAAGCCCCGAGAACCACGGCTCCAAGTCCCAGCGCGATTAACATTCTGGTTTTCATTTTGCCCTCCGTATCAGGGGAGTTAACGCTTTCACTTTAGCGAGCTGACGTTCGCGTTGAGTTACATGCGTGCAACAAAATTGACCGTTGAAATTTTTCCGGCGCGCCGCCTGCGGGCAGCGAGCCAGTCGCGCATTGAGGTCTACGAAAAGAGAGGCAAAGGCGTTGCAACGCGCGGTAACAACTGACGCGTCTTAACAGCCCACGATCAGCCGTTCCTGATAAGTGCCAGCGTTCGCTCAAACAACACACTGGATGGATCCGCAAGCTCGCTGACGAGATTGAAGTGATTCGAATGGCTATTGGGCACCAGCGAAACCGGCAGCCCGCGCTTGCTGACATCTTCGTAAAATTGCAGCGTCTGGTTCTTGAAGCCGGTCGTTTCCAGCCCGCCAACGGCCAACACCAGCGGCGGCGCCTTCTCCGGAATACGCAGCGCGGGACTCAGCAACGCCGCCTGGTCGGGATAGAGCCGTAACCACTCGTTCACGTTGATGTCACAGAGCGGGCGAATGTCATACAGCCCGCTGAGACCCACCACCCCTTTGACGACATCCTGCGGAACATTGAAGCGCGACTGCCAGTCGTCCGCATACAGCATACCCACGAGATGGCCGCCCGCCGAGCTGCCGCATACGTGGATGCGCTGCGGATCGATGCCATAGACGCTGCCGTGCCGGTAGAGCCATGAAATGGCGCTGCGCACCTCGCGTACCACTTCCGCCAAGGTGGCCTCGGGCAATAGCGTGTATTCGAGCATCACCACAGCCACGCCGGCGCTCGTCAGGGCAGCCGCCATCGAGCAGGCGTCTTCCTTGCGTTGCGCGCGCCAGTAGCCGCCGTGAATATAGACGAATGCGGGTGCGGGCTGCACCGCCGCCGCAGCCGGAAAAATATCGATGCGCTCGGCCACCCCCATTCCGTACTGAAGATCGAGTACGCCCGCGCAGCGCTGACGTGAAGCCTGCGCAAGCGACGCATACGCAACCATCTCGGCGTCGAAATCCTTCACGGAGGCGCGCGCGTTGTATTGCACGGCGCGCTCAGCAAGGTTGGCGAAAGTCAGGTCGAACGGCATGAAAATCCTTTTTCCGTGCTATTCGAATGATCAATATTACGAACCCGGAGCGCTGTCAACCTGCGAGGCATGGTTGGGCACCGCGAGTCGAGCGGCCGGGGTGAGCTGCTCACGGTCATTCGCGATTGCTCAATAATTCCCCGGGACTTTTTGAGTGTCGATTCGCGCATTCTGGAACGGCGAGGCGTTCGACCAGACGCTCCCGTTTTTGTGGATTTCCTGATGAAAATCCAGTTCAAACCGCTCCTCTCCTACCTTGGCAAAAAAAGTTTCGACATTTGCGTAATCAGGGTCCGCAGCCAGGATATCAAGCACCGCCTTCCTGGTTTTTTCGCTAGCCCCGCAGCCGAACGTAACGGACTTCACCGAGCGTTTCCTGAATGAAAAAAGGTGGATGCCCGGGTCCAGAATTTTGTCTGCATCATTCAACGGCCTGAAACATCGCCACTCGTTCTCATACTCCCATTCCGTACTCTTGAACAGATAGGGGAAGTCGCCGCTGGAATCGATATCTTCGAACGTCAGGAGCGGCCTGTCCTCCGTGTAGATCACTTTCTGTTTGTCGCCGTCGAGGAAGTCCGGATAGAACTCGATCACAAATCCCGTGTGACTCTCACAGTAGTGTGCCCACATCAGCAGATTGTTTCTCGGGTCGCCTCGGTGACCCATAAGAAGCGCGGGATTCTCGCTCGTATCGTAAGATGCGCTTAAAGAAAGTACCCCGTGCTCTTGCGCGTAGCTCGCCGCCTTTTCTTTGTACTCGTCGAGCTTGTTGAATCTATCGATAGAGTAACGATAGTCGGCATCGTCGAACTCTGTGTTCGGCGAATCATTCTTCGATACATGCTCAATCCAGCACCTGGACAGGTGGTAGACCTCGGGGTTCAGTTCGAACGGGTCATTGAGGCCAAGTGGAGGAGTGAATCTGATCATCCCACCAGAAAGAATGTCTGCTCTGTCCTTCGACACAAACTTAAAGAATGATGCTGGATTTTTCATTGTGTAATTTATTGGTTCCACTGGCCTCCTTATCGGCAAGGCATCAGAAAAATTGAGGGCTTCGACCAAGTTGCCGGCGCGAGCGCGTTGCTGACCATGTCGGCGGCCTATAACGTCACCCGACATTGGTACGTGCGGGCGTCGTGGAATCGTGTGATGACGAGTTATGACAAGGACAGCGATATTCATCTGGGCGGTATAGGCTATCGGTTCTAGATCGCGTGTCACGTAGGAGGTACGAGGAAATCGTCGCCACGGGCGCTGCCGGCACATTCACGAATCGACGTCAACGGCTTGGTACGTCGAAACAACGGCAATTTTCGAACCAAAACTTTCCGCGCCTTACCGATGGCCGAGATAGGCAGGAAATCCCCTCCTTACCAGGCATTTGGAAGTATTCCCATCACTTACGCTGAGTGCTCAACTCGTAAGGGGATCAAGCACCATGAGCATACAAAGTGTAAGCGGTTCACCAACTGGCACCGACCTGCCTTCGGTCGGCGCCACGCATCGCCACGGCGGCGGCCACCGCGAAGCAGCGGCGTCCTCGTCGTCTTCATCAACCAGTTCGACGGAATCGAACCCACTGTTGTCGGCACTCGATGCAGCGCTGTCGGCGCTTGGGATCAGCAGCACGTCGTCAACCACGGCTACGTCGGGAACATCGAGTACGGCGGCTTCTTCGAGCACCTCGTCCACCGCCGTTTCTTCCACATCCTCCTCAAGTGATTCGACGTCGGCCAGTTCGGTTTCCGGCGCGTTGCAGGCCTTTCTCGGGGCGCTGTTTCAGGCACTGGGATCGCTGCAGCAACCGGGCAATGGCGGCAGCACTACATCTAATGGCACGAGCGGTTCGACGAACTCGAACTCGATCGCGAGTTCTTCCTATGGGGATATTAGCGGGGCGCTGAATGCGCTCGCACAGCAACTCGGGTCTGGCAGCACCACGAGTTCGAGTACCGGGTCCGGCACGTCGGATACGAGTAGCGATTCTTCTTCGTCTTCTTCGCAAACGTCGACGCTGCAGACGGATTTTCAGGCTTTGTTGAGCTCACTCGGCGATAGCGGCTCGGGCACGTCGCTGCAGTCGTTTGTGCAGACGCTCGCGAATAACCTCAAGGGAAATTCGCATATGCAACCGGTTGGAAGCCTGGTGTCGACTACGGCTTAAGGTAACGGCAAGTACCGGCGGGTTTTCGTCCTTCCTGATGCCATCATCAGGAAGGACGGACGCCGCTATCAGGCCTTTGTCTCCGCGTAGGCCAGCATGGCATCGCCGATCACGTTTTCTCCGTGCGCGCTGAGCGCCGCACCGGCTCCGCGGATATCCCGCGCTTCCTTGTTCTGACCCAGCTTTATCTTCCCAACGAGCCGGGTAATCTCGATCTCCACGCCGACGATCGCTTTCAGCATGGTATCGATGTAGTCCGCGGAGCTATCCGTCATCTTCCATGGCTTGGGCTGTGACGCCTCGTGCGTGCGCGTCAGGCGGCCGACCACGCCGCGAACGTATCGCTCGTCGTCATGGATACTCACGCGGCCATAGGCGTGAACCACCCGATAATTCCACGTGGGCACCTGCTTGTGAAACTCGTGCTTGCTCGGATACCACGACGGCGAGATGTAAGCGTCCCCCGCGCGAAACACAACCAACACCTCGTCGCCATTGGCCACGTCCTGCCAGACAGGGTTGGCACGGGCGACATGGGCATGCAGAACGCCGCACGTTCCTTCTGTGGTTTTCAGTTCGAAGGGAAGATGATTGGCGTCCATTCCGCTCTTGCCGTGCGTGAACAGAATGCCAAACGGATTCTCCTGGATAAGGGTGTGCAGGACTTCAGTGCGCGGTTCGTCGAAATGGGCTGGTACGTACATGTCAGTTCCGTTAAAGGCGTTGGGGGCATTCGCCCTTGCCGTGAAATTGCGCCGCTGTGAAAGGAATGCCGGGTTCAGCTGGCCCTCATGTCCGCAAGACATCGAAGCGCCTCCCGCTGTGACAAAATTTTCGCGCTAAACTGGTTTGTTTCGTAGAGCCAGTTTCCGTAAATTTCACTGAACCAGAATGCAATGACCAGGCCACCCAAAACAGTCGAATTGCCGTCGATCGGCACGCTGGATCGAACGGCTGGCCAACTGGGGCGTCAACTCGCCCAACTACTGCGCGATGCGATACGCCGCGGTGACCTGAAGCCAGGCGAGATGCTGCCGTCCACGCGCGTACTCGCAGCCTCGTTGCATGTCGCACGTGGCACCGTCATCGAAGCATTCGACCAGTTGATCGCCGAGGGCTTCCTGGCAGCCAGTCCTCGAGCAGGCACCAGCGTGGCCCAGTCGTTGACGCCGGCTGTCGATGCCTGGGAGCGCCCACCCTCGGTCGAGCCCACTGCGCTTCCGGGACGTGCCAGCCTGCTCGCGCAGGTCGGGCGTCAATTTTCAGCTATCCCGGCAGCGCCCTTCGCCGTATCGGTGCCGGTAGGCCGCGCCCTCCCGGACGATATCTGGCGGCGGCTCGGCAACCGGGTGCGCGCCCGGGGTCCCGGCGCACCGGCAGGCTATGGCGACCCGCAGGGAGCACGCGCGCTGCGTGAAGCGGTCGCCGATTACGTCAGGCGGTCCCGCTCGGTCCGCTGCGAGGCCGAACAGGTCATCATTACGAGCGGCACGCAGCAAGGCCTTTATCTGTCGTGCCAGGTGCTGCTCGACGCCGACGACTCGGCGTGGGTAGAAGACCCGGCGTATAGGGGTATCACAGCGATCCTCGAAAGCACCGGTCGTCCGGAGCGCATGATCCGGGTGCCTGTGGACGCAGAGGGACTCGACGTCGACGCCGGCATTGAACTCGGCGCGCACGCCCGCGCTGCATTCGTCACGTCATCGCATCAATACCCGCTTGGCATGCCGATGAGCATGGCAAGACGCAACGCGCTGCTGGCCTGGGCCCGTGCGAACAACGCCTGGATCGTCGAAGACGACTACGACAGCGAACTGCGCTATGCAGGCCATCCGTTTCCCTCGCTGCAGGGACTCGATCCGAGCCGGGTGATCTATCTCGGCACCTTCAGCAAGATCCTGTTTCCCTCGTTGCGCCTGGGTTATGCCGTGGTTCCCGACTACCTTGTGGATGCCTTCTGCGGCGCGCGCGTGCTGATGGATCGCAACCCGCCGAATGCCGATCAGCATGTGCTGGCGGCCTTCATCGCGGAAGGTCATCTGGACCGTCACATCCGGCGAATTCGCGGGGTGTATGCGGAGCGCCGCATGCAAATCATCGAGACCGTCGAGCGCCTGTTGCCGAAAGAGCTCGCCTGGCTGCAGCCCAGCGATCAAGGCATGCACATGGTGCTCTGGCTGGGTGAAGGCGTCGACGACACAGCCGTAGCGTCGCTAGCCGCGGAAAGCGGCGTTGCCGTACGGGCGGTGTCTCCGATGTATTCGGCTGGCAACGGCCGGGCGGGTTTGATACTGGGCCTCGGCGCGTTCAGCGACGCCGAGATTGAAATAGCCACGCGACATCTCGCAAGGTGTATTGGCGTGGCAGCGACGAATGTCACACGCAATGTTGCCAAACGGTCGAGGAAAAAACCGGCGCCTGGTGTTTCCCGCTAGCATCCCGGCGCTCGAAGCGTTCGACAGCGGCGCCCGCGCGCCTTGCACCACCGGACTACAATCCTTTATATGGCTCCAGTCATGCGTTGCCCACAAGGCAGCTTCGACCGACGCATCGGCAACCCGGTCAGCCAGATTCAAGGCGGACCGGCAATTTAAGCAGACCTGATCGCAGCGAGCCACGCGTGGTGCCCTGACAAAGGAGGGGCAATGCATTCGCAACCGAGCTCCCGCGTGTACTTCCGGCGCGCCGCAATCACGCTGGCAGCCGTCGTGGCCGGTCTGATCGTTGCCGGGCGTGTCACACGCGTCGTGGTCGACTGGTTGTGGTTCTCTTCAATCGGTTATGGCGACGTTTTCTGGACGCTAATCTCCGCAAAGGTGTTCCTTTTTGCCGCCGTGTTCGCAGCGTCGGCGAGTGTCATAGCCGTATCGGGGTTCCTCGCGCATCGTTACGCGAGACGTCCCGGCAGCTGGCAAGTGGAGGCGGCCCGTCTGTCGGGGCCGCCGGAGTTCATCAGCGAACTGGCGGACCAGCTCGCGCCGCGGATTCGCTGGCGCGCCAGCGTTGCAGGTAGCGCGATTGCCCTGGGATTGATCGTCGCGGCCAGCGACATCTCCAACTGGGATCTGGTGCTGCGCTTCCTTTATCAGGTGCCCTATGGCGAGCATGATCCGATCTTCGGACGGGACATCGGTTTCTATCTGTTTTCACTGCCCGCTTATCTAGCGTTCAAGAACTGGCTGCTGCAGCTGATCGTCTTGAGTGCGATCGTTGCAGGTCTGGTCTACGGGATACGTGGCGACATCAGGTTCGAGCGATCGCCACGCGGACTCTCTGCCGCTACCACCGTTCATGCTTCCGCGCTGCTCGGCGCGTTCTTCGTGCTGAAGGCATGGTCCTATACCCTCGACCGTTTTTTGCTGCTGTACGGCGATAACGGCGTCGTGGTCGGTGCGGGCTATACGGACATTCACGTGGAGCTTCCGGTCTTATGGGTGCTCGCCGGCCTTGCCGTCGTAGCGGCCGTTGCGTCGTGGATCAATATGCGCCGGCGCGACTATCGGATTCCCGCCGCCTCGGTATTGCTGGTGTTCGGCGCCTCGTTCGTGGGCGCCGTGATCTACCCTGCGCTGTTCCAGCGCTTCTTTGTCAAGCCGAGCGAACTGCAACTGGAGACACCCTATATCAAGCACAACATCGCGCTGACGCGGATGGCCTATGGGCTCTCGCAAATCGAGGTAAAGCCGTTTCCAGCGGAGCAGGAATTGAATCTCGCCTCGCTCGAAGCCAATCGCGCCACCATCGACAACATCCGGCTATGGGATGTGCAGCCGCTGATGGATACCTACGCGCAGTTACAGGAGATCAGGACTTACTACAAATTCCTGTCCGTCGATATCGACCGCTACCGGCTCGACACCGGTTACCGGCAGGTGATGCTGTCGGCCCGCGAACTGGAGCCGTCGATGCTTGCCGCGAATGCCCAGACCTGGGTGAACTTGCACCTCCTGTTCACGCACGGCAATGGTCTCGTGATGTCGCCCGTCACCGAAAAATCGGCGGAAGGTTTGCCCTCCTTCTATTTGCAGGACATTCCGCCCGTCGCCCACGGCGGACCGGCGATTCAGGAGCCGCGCCTGTATTTCGGCGAGGGGGGCGAAGGGGGTGAAGGCTATGTCATCGTGAAAGGCAACGTCCCCGAATTCGACTATCCGAAGGGCAAGGACAACGTCTACACCACTTACAGCGGGCGCGATGGGATTGCCATTGGCAGCGCTGCACGCCGCAGTCTGTTCGCCTGGCAATTCGGTGATCTGAACATTCTGCTAACCGACTACATCACGCACGCCAGCCGCATCCTGCTGCACCGTAACATTCAGGACCGGGTGCGCACAATCGCCCCGTTCCTCAGCCTCGATCACGACCCCTACCTCGTTACAAGCAACGGCCGCCTCTTCTGGATGCAGGACGCCTACACGACGAGTAGTTGGTTCCCCTACGTTCAAGCAGGTTTCGGCAATGGCGCCAACACCATCCGCAATGCGGTCAAGGTGGTGATCGACGCGTACAACGGCACGGTAGATTTCTATGTTAGCGATCCTGCCGATCCGATCCTGCGGACTTATCAGCGCATCTTCCCGGGTCTGTTCAAGCCTCTCGCGACAATGCCGCGAGACCTGCAACAACATATCCGCTACCCCGAAGATCTGTTCCTGATCCAGGCGCAACTTTATCGGGCCTACCACATGGATGCGCCGGAGGTTTTCTACAATCGCGAGGACCTCTGGCAGTTTCCCCGGGAATTGATCGGCATTGACGGTGGGAATAGCCCCGGCACGCCAATGACACCCTACTACATGATCATGCGGCTGCCTGGGGAGACAAGCGAGGAGTTCGTGCTGATGCTGCCGATGGTGCCCAGCCAGCGCGACAATATGATCGCGTGGCTCGCCGCGCGTTGCGATCCACCCAATTACGGCAAGCTCATCGTCTACTCGTTTCCGAAGGACAAGCTGGTCTACGGGCCGTTCCAGATCGAGGCACGCATTCAGCAGAACACGGAGATTTCGCAACAGATTTCGCTGTGGAACCAGATGGGTTCGCGAGTCATTCGCGGCCACCTGCTCGTCGTGCCGATCGAGAACTCCATCCTCTACGTCTCGCCGCTCTATCTGCGCGCGGAGTCCGGCCAGTTACCCGAGTTGAAGCGGGTGATCGCCGCGTATGGGGACCGGGTGGTGATGAAGGAGACCCTGGGCGAAGCGTTGGCCGCGCTCTTCGAAGCGAGTGCGCCACTCGCGTCGCCGCCTCAAGGCACGGCGGACGCGCGTGCCCGCGAGGCGCTGGCGCGCTATGACCGCGCGATCGCACGATTGAAGGCGGGCGACTGGAGCGGTTTCGGCGCGGAACTGGATGCGTTGCGGCCACTGCTCGAGGCGCTGGGTGCTGGCCACCAGGACGGCCGGCATTGATGCATTTCACATCGCGCCGCCCGGCCTGCCGCACCAACATGATGTCTGGCGCGGGTATGCGCGAGGATTTCATCCGCGGTCCATTTTTTATCGCTCAAGTACGCGCTGCGCGGTATGCTTGGCGCTGTACGACAGCATGATGCCGTGTCCAGGCTGGGCGATTCACGCGTCAATCGCCCGGCGATGCGAAAGACCACAGCGATTTTGTCGGAGACGGGCCTATGAGCACGACCATCTCAGTCGAAGAGCCGCCCCGCGTCATCGGGATCGTGACCAGGATCTACTCGAGTTTGTTGATTGCTGGTTTTGCGCTGATTCCCGCCTACCTGATTATTTATCTGGTTTTCTTTCAGGACCCCAGCCTGAAGTTCGAAAACCATGCATTCCACGAAATCGCCATCGCAGCGGCAACGCTCGAGGGGCTGTTCGTCACTTATGTGACCTGGCGTTGCTACCTGTCGTCGGGTGAGCCGCTCCTGCGCTGGCTGACTTTGGGCTTTCTCGGCTTTGTACTGGTCTACGCGCTACACGGCGCATTCACCGGTATGGCTCACCACAATATCTGGCTATTCCTGCTCTACGGACCGGCATCGCGCTTCGTGATGTCAATGCTTTTGCTGATCGGACTGCTTTCATACCACCGTGCGCCAGACGCGCCCGAGCAGCGCTCGAAGCCTGGCCCATGGCTCACGTGGATCGCCGTGTTCGTCCTGATCGACGTGGTGGTCGGCGTGATTGCGAACTCGCCCATTGCGGGCGAGCTTGCCGTGCGGCTATCTATGGAAGGTGGAGCGCTCGTCTTCTCGACGCTGAACGTCATGGTGCTGATGCTGCGGCGCATTCGCTCGCCGCTGATGGTGATCTATGGGATCTCGATCACGTCCTTCGCGCTTGCGTCCCTCGCATTCATTATCGGCAAGCCCTGGAATCATATGTGGTGGCTGGCGCACGCGATCTTCGCCGCCGGTTTTTTCCTGCTGAGTTATGGCGTCGTTCAGGCGTTTCGCACGACGCGATCCTTTTCGACGATCTACAGCCAGGAAGAACTGATAGCGCGCCTCGCCGAGGCGATGGCGCGCACGGAAAACGCGCTGCAGGAACTCCAGCGCACCAATCACAAGCTCGAGCATCTCGCCGCAACCGATCCGCTGACGGGCGCCGCGAACCGGCGCGAGTTTATCCAGCAAGTGGAGGCGGAAATCGCGCGCGCCAGACGAGGGGGTGCGCCGTTCTCGCTGCTGGCGCTCGATCTCGACCACTTCAAATTGATCAACGACAACTACGGCCATCAGGTAGGCGACGAGGTGTTGCAGCGATTCGTACAGAAATGCCTGGACGCCATTCGACCATACGAAGGTGTAGCGCGAGTCGGTGGCGAGGAGTTTATGGTGCTCCTGCCTAAAGCCGCGCTAGACGTGGCGCGTTCAATCGCGGAACGCGTGCGGGGCGCTGTCGCGACCGAGGAGTTCTATACCAAAGCCGGGCGCGCTGTCGCCGTTACCGTCAGTGTCGGCATCTCCGAGTTCGGCCGCGACGGCGACACGATCGACACCCTCCTGAAAGTTGCCGATGAGCGGCTTTATCGTGCCAAGCACGATGGCCGCAACCGGGTGGTGGCCGGATAAAAGCATTTCACGATCGATCCATAGCTGTTCGATAAGCCTCCTGCGGGGTCGTCACATTCACGAGGTTGGACACCTCGTGGACTTCCGACCGCGCAGGAGGCTTGGGGAAGCCGGTTGAGTATTCTGTAAATGTTATGTTATAACATGCTAAATCAACCGGGCCGCGTCGATGCACGCGCCTTGCCTTTCATCATTTCGAGGCTCCTCCCCCATGCACAAGCTTCCTGTCACCGTGCTGTCCGGCTTTCTCGGCGCAGGTAAAACCACGCTTTTGAACCACGTCCTGAATAACCGTGAAGGCAAGCGGGTGGCCGTGATCGTGAACGACATGTCAGAAGTCAACATCGACGCCCAGCTGATCCGCGACGGCGGCAGCCAGCTGTCACATATCGACGAAAAACTTGTCGAAATGAGCAATGGCTGCATTTGCTGCACCCTCCGAGAGGATTTGCTGATCGAAATCCAGCGCCTCGCACGGGAAAAGCGTTTCGACTATCTACTGATCGAGTCGACGGGGATTTCGGAGCCTTTGCCGGTTGCCGAGACCTTCACTTTCCGCGACGAAGAAGGACACAGTCTTTCCGACATCGCGCGCCTCGACACAATGGTCACCGTCGTCGACGCCTACAATTTCGTGCGCGATTACGGTTCACACGATTGTCTCGCCGATCGCGGCGAGACCATGGGCGAAGAAGACCGGCGAACGGTTGTCGATCTGCTGACCGAGCAGATCGAGTTCTGCGACGTAATCGTTCTGAACAAAACAGACCTCGTGACGGCGGATCAGATCGATCAGCTCAAGGGTGTGCTGCGCGTGCTCAACTCGCGAGCGACAATCGTGCAAAGCCGCTTCGGGCAGGTTCCGATCGACCGGATCCTCGATACGGGTCTGTTCGATTTCGAGGCCGCATCTCAGGCGCCCGGGTGGCTCAAGGAAATGCGCGGCGAGCACATCCCCGAAAGCGAGCAATACGGCATCACCAGCTTTGTCTATCGCGCTCGACGCCCTTTCCATCCGAAGCGTTTCTTCGACTGGATTCAGCGCGAATGGCCCGGCGTGGTGCGATCGAAGGGGTACTTCTGGCTCGCGTCGCGCAATCACGCCGTGGGCGAATGGTCACAGGCCGGCGCGATCTCGCGGCATGGGCGCGCGGGAACGTGGTGGGCGGCAGTGCCGAAGCAGTCGTGGCCACAGGACCCCGAGGCGCAGGCAATGATTCGAAGCCGCTGGGATGGGCGCTTCGGGGATCGCCAGCAGGAGCTGGTATTGATCGGCACGGGCATGGACGAAGCGTCGTTGCGCGCGTCGTTCGATGTCTGCCTGTTAAGCGACGAGGAACTCGCCCGTTCGGAATCCGCGTGGCGTAACTTTCCCGATCCGTTTCCGGACTGGACGCCGCCTCAAGGATGACACGCCGCAGACATGACATGCCCGCAGCCCGGGAAGGGAACGTGCCCGGGCTCGCCTGGCATGGTGTGTCCGCAATCTCACTGCGAGCGGGTTCCCTCGAACTCGACGATCTCGACCCAGTTCGCCCCTTTACCCACGGGGTATTGTCCAATCGTGGAGAGCGCGCCGGATTTGCCGTCGATGCGGTACGCACTCAGGTTTGACGACAGCTGACCGACTGCCAGCAAATACTTGCCCGACGGATCGATACTGAAACCGCGCGGCTGCTTTTCGGTCTGATACGTGCCGATACGCGTCAACTCACCTGTTTTCGCGCTCACCCGATAGGCCGCCAGCGTACTGGACGTGCGTTCAGACGCGTACAGGAAGCGCCCGTCTGGTGTGACGTGCAAATCCGCCCCCCACGGTTTGTCACCGGAAAAATCCGGCGGCAGGATGGAAACGGTCTGGACGGGTTTCACCGTGTCACGCGTGCTATTGAAAGCGAGCACGTGCAGCTTGCCGTCGAGCTCATCGATCAGATAGACAAAACGATGATCCGCCGAGAACACAAAGTGGCGCGGCCCCGACTTCTCAGGCAACGAATAGGCAGGCGTGGCGTCTTCGATCAGTTGACCGTTTGACGCATCGAACTTCAAACGTAACCACGCATCCGAGCCGAGCACTGACGCAAAAACATAACGGTTGTCGGGTGCACTGCGAATGGCGTGGGCCATTGGGCCGGTCTTGATGGTCTGCAGAACTTCGCCCGCCACACCATTCGCGGCGATCCGGTTCACCGCCAGAAGGTTGCCGCCATACGATGCGGAAAAGAGGTAGCGACCGGTCGTATCCGTCGACACATAGGCCATGCTCTCCGCCAGCGGCGCCCTGCCAAGTTCGATCAGCCGGCCGTCGAGCGGATTGACCGCGAAGCTCACCACGCTATACGGCTTGGAGCGTAACGCAGCATAGAGCCGAAGATGATCGGGCGAAAGCGCCATCGGCATGACGGTGCCCCCAACCGGCACGGTCTCGACCGCGGCGAGCGCGCCACTCGATTTGTCGAGGCTGAAGACAGAGATGTCCTGGCTGTCCGCATTCGATACGTAGGCGTACGTAGCAGCCTGCGATACACCCGCTCCCAACACACCCGTAAACAGGATGGCTGCCGCTACAAGGGTGGCCCTAACGCTCATCGTGACACTCCGTTGAAATGATGTTGAATCCGTCGAATATGAATATCGCGTATCGCGCCGCCCGGCCTTCTCGGCAAAGCAGCGGCCGACAGGCAACGCTTGGCCGCTACGGCGCGGGCGCGATGGATGCTGTTTACCGAATACGGGTGCGGGTCAGGCCGGCTTGAGGCGGAATGCCGAAACGGCATCCGTCATGGATTGCGCCTGCTGCTCAAGTGCGCTCGCGGCGGCGGCGGCCTGCTCGACAAGCGCGGCGTTCTGCTGCGTCACCCGGTCCATCTGGCTGACCGCCTGCCCGACCTGCTCGATGCCGGTGCTCTGCTCGACGGTCGCCGAGGTAATCTCAGCCATGATGGTGGCGACGCCTTGCACCGCACCCACAATCTCGCTCATGGTCTTCCCGGCCTGAACAACGAGTTCATTTCCATCGCGGATATCGTCGACCGATGCAGCGATCAGCGTCTTGATCTCCTGTGCCGCGACCGCGCTGCGCTGCGCGAGCGTGCGCACCTCGCCGGCGACGACGGCAAAGCCACGGCCTTGCTCGCCGGCACGCGCGGACTCGACCGCCGCATTCAAGGCCAGGATATTGGTCTGAAATGCGATGCTGTTGATCATCCCGGTGATCTCCGCGATCTTGTTCGAACTGGCTGTGATGGCCGTCATCGTTTGCACTGCGCGCTGCACGACGCTGCCGCCTCGCTGCGCCACGTCTGCCGCGTCGGCTGCGAGCCGGCTTGCCTGACGGGCATGATCGGCGTTCTGCTTGACCGTCGACGTCAGTTCTTCCATGCTTGCCGCCGTTTGTTCGAGCGACGCGGACTGCTGCTCGGTTCGACTCGACAAGTCGAGGTTGCCGGCCGCGATCTCGCGCGCACCGCCGTGGATGGCTTCACAGTTCACGCGTACATTCGATACGGTCTTCGCGAGACCCGCCTGCATCCGTGACATCGACGTAAATAGCTGCCCCAGCTCACTCTTGCCCCCTTCCGGAATCGATACCGTCAGGTCGCTTCCGGCGATACGGTTGAGCAAATCAGAGGCGCGCTGCAGCGGACGGACCACAATCCTGCGCAACGCGAAATGCGCGGCCACGATCAATGCAAGGGCCAGTGCCACGCCCGCCGCCACCATCGTGGCGACCCACGTGTATTCACGGTCCCCTTGCACGGCCGAATCCCTGGCAAGTGTCTCGGCGAGGTTCTGGAACTTCTCGACATTGGCCGAATAGGCGACGCCAGCCAAAGTAATGTCTTTATCGTTGATCGATACGTACGTATTCGTATCACCCCGCTGCAAGGCGGCAAATGCAGCCTGCAGAATTGTGGCCAGGGCATTGGAGGAATCGACGAGTTTTTGCTTCAGCGCGTCGTCTTGCCCTGAAAATTTATCAGCATCACGAAACATCTGGGTTTCGTGAGCGGCACGCTCCAATGTCGAAGCCGCGCTCTTGAGCGCCGAATCGCGGGTCACTTCGTCATTGCGCTCTTTCAATGCCGAATAGGCGCGCGTCAGCGCCGCGCGGGTGCGCGTGGAGTCTTTATAGGCATCGTTGACCAGCACTTCCTGGCTGGCAATCTCGTGCAGACGCCGGGCGTTGTCGTTAGAACGGCCCAAAGCCAGTACCCCTACTACGCCACCGATCAGAATCATGCTTGCGAAAAGCAGCAGGACGGCAAGGAGACTATGTCTGATTGTCAAATTACGCATACCTACCGATCCCGTTGGCCATTATTTGTCTATTTGTTTACGACATCAACAACTGAAACCTGAGACTTCGATCTCGCATGATTCAGCACATACGATGGCGCCGCGCTGCTCAACAACCGGTGTATCTGGTCGCGACGCGATCATGCTTCGTCACAGTTTTTGATATACGTTATCATACAATTAAAGCGAATCACCGAAGAAAATATTGGATGCGCATTTGCCCGCATTCTTCAACCTCACCGAATTCCTGCTTGAGCGTCATTTCGACGAGGTCCAGCTCACATCCCATGTTATGGGATGTCTGATATCTTTGGGTTCATGGGCGTGACCGAAACGACTTACCCGATGCCATCGACTCCCAGCCCGACACGGAAGGTTAGCCTTCAGCATTCGTTGCCCTGCGTCAGATTCATGCCAGCTTCTGAAATACAGTAATCCTTAGCATTTATCAATCTGCATCATTACCCGGAACAGCCGACTTCCGCGAGAGAAAGCACCTTAGCGTACTGTTCGTCTCGTCGTAGAAGCAGAGATCATCGTCAAACGGCGTTCCAGCTCCTTGAAATCGGAAACGAACCAGAACGCGTGGCCGAGATTGGTTTCGTAGACCAGATCGCGAAGCGCACCGCTGCGCGCAAGCCACACGTCGATGTTGCCCACGACCGCGACCTTCAGGCCGTAGTTGATGAATTTCTGAACGACATGTCCTGCCACGCGCGTCTCGAGCTGGAAGAAATCGTCATGCAAGGATTCGACCGGCAGCGCTATCCACGTTGCGTCATGCTCCCACGCCGCGCTGATCAAAGCATTGGCGTCGTGCTCACCGGTCAGCAACGGCGCATCCTCCGCGTACACCAGCACGCGCTCGTGGCCAACGCTTCGGCTGCTATGCGTCATACGGCAATCCGTCCATGTCTTCGGTTAAAAAATCCATCACCGTGCTGCCTTGGCCTCGAACGAAATGCGGTTGATCGCCCAGGAAACAGACCTTCGCATTCGGCAATACGCGGTGCATGCGTTGCCGGGTTTGCGCCGAATCGATCAGCGCATCGCGACCGCCGACGATCACCAGCAGCGGCATCGTGATCGCGCGTAGTTTCGAGTCGGTGAAAACCGGTATCTTGCCCAGGCGAGGGCGAAAACTGCGATCGATCGTTTCCATCAGGCGCACAACGGCACGGCCTGCGGGCGGCAGATCGGCGGCCATCGGGCCAAGCACAATATCGCGGATCCGGCGGCGCCCCCACGCGCCGAGCAGCAACAACGGTGCAACTCTGAGCAGGAAACGTTTTTGGGCGCCGATACCCGGCGGGCAAAACAACGCGAGCCGTTCGACACGCGCCGGCCGGCGAATCGCGAAATCCAGCGCCATCCAGGCACCGAGGGATATACCTGCCAATGCGGCTCGCGGCACCTGGAGCGCGAGCATGACGTCGTCGAGCCACAAGGCGTAGGCGTCGCTGTCCAGCGGTGGACGCGACGGTGCGCTAAGCCCCGCCTCTCCGATCAGGTCGATTGCATAAACGCGAAACCGTTGCGCCAGCATTGAGACATAGGGAATCCAGCTCGCCGAGTTGGCCTGGGATCCATGCAGCAGCAACAACGGCGGCGCATGCTCGGGACCGCATGCCACCACGAAGGTCTCGCCTTGCCGGGTCGGCAGCGCAAGGTGGTTATGAGGAACCGGCCAGTAGCTCAGCGTTTCCCGATAGGCCGCAATGACGCTGCGCGCCGCCTGGGCCGACTTGAAGATCGCGGTCATGGGCGAAAAGATTCCAGCAGCGTGTCGAGCGCACTCAGCAATGCCGCAGTGTCGCCGGCGACCGCCACGATGACGACCTTCAACTGGCGGAGCCCGGGATCGAAGATCGTTTCGAAATGAATCGGATGAGCCGGCGTCGTACGACTCGAGAGTGCTGCCTGAAGACTGCGCGCCACATACTGGTGGAGCGCCGGCGACGCGTCGGGCACATCGACGACGCAGGTTGCGCGAGCAGCCGCAGGCTTCCTCCCGGGCTCCGGCGGCACACCGGCGAAGGTTTCCAGATCGACGCGCAGGATGCGATAAGCCCTTCCAGCGCGTGTGGCGCGGAGCCGTCCTGTACGGATGAAGCGCAGGATCGTTTTGGGGTGCAGCCGTAGATGATCAGCCGCTTCATCCACGGTGTAGAAGGCGTCAAGCACGGCGATAGACCAAACGAATAAGGATGCACATATTCCTTAATGCTCCCTTTATTATGATAAATAAGGAACATTAGAGATATTTTTTGCTCCAGTCAACATCCCTTCTAGTGGCCTGAAGCATCACCTTCAGGACCAAGGGAGACCGTCTCATGCCAGGAATGCAGCCATCCCGTCCAGCCAGACGGCGGGTCGATCTTTTGGCATCTCAGCCTTAGCAAACCGGAATTTTTCGCCCAATACTCGTAGGGCAGGTCGCCGTCGGTCCAAGGAAATACGAGGCGCTGCCCGTCGATCAGCTCGCTCTAACCGTCCGCGGGCGCTGCATACCACTGCGGCTTTCTACGTGTGATCCGAAGCGCCGGCGGATCGCATGAGGCAACGACAACCGGTGGGATGTCTTTGTGGATATGAAACCCGGAGTCACACTATGAGCAACAAACCTACGGTCGTCCTCGTGCATGGCTTTTGGGGCGGCGCCGCGCATTGGAGCAAAGTGATCATCGAATTGTCACGCAAGGGATATACGTCGATACGCGCGGTCGAAATGCCATTGACCTCGCTTGCGGACGACGCCGAGCGAACCCGGAAGATGGTTGCACAGGTCAACGGTCCCGTGCTGCTCGTCGGTCATTCATATGGCGGCGCGGTCATCACCGAAGCGGGCGATCTTCCAAACGTCGTCGGACTGGTCTACATCGCGGCGTTCGCACCCGATGCCGGCGAAAGCCCCGGCGGCATTACGCAGGAAAGCCCTCCCGTTGCCGCAGCCAATCTCGCCCCGGACAGCGACGGCTATCTGTGGGTCAAACCAGAGAAATTTCATGAGAGCTTCTGCCAGGATCTCACGCCGGAAGAAGGTCTGGTCATGGCTGTGACACAGAAGGCGCCGCTTGCCAGCACGTTTGGCAACACGATCACGGCGCCCGCATGGAAAAAGAAGCCGTCGTGGTACCAGATTTCAAGCGAAGACAGGATGATCTCGCCGGAGAACGAGGCGAGGATGTCAGCGCGGCTGGGTGCGAGGAAAGTCATCACGCTCGCGGCCAGCCATGCCTCGCTTGCATCGAAGCCTGCCGAAGTGACGGCCCTGATCGACGAGGCCGCGACCGAGGCCGTGAAGAGTCTGTGACGCATCTGTGAAGCGTCTGTGACCCATCGGTAGCGGGCAAAACGCATTGGCGCCTACGGGTTTTTCCTGGTCTTCACCGGTGTCGAGACCGGTGTTGCCGAAGCGTCGTTGGGGTATGTTCAACCCCTCCAGTGAAAGGCAGGCACATCATGACTACCGGTACAGTCCGTCTCCAACGCGTCTTGCGCGCTACGCCCGAGCGCATCTATCGGGCCTTTCTCGAACCCGATGCGATAGCAAAGTGGCTCCCGCCCTACGGGTTCACCTGCCAGGTCCATCACATGGATGCCCGCGTCGGCGGCACCCATGAGATGTCCTTCCGTAATTTCGGCACCGGCCATGGTCATTCGTTCGGCGGCGAGTACCTCGAACTGGTGCCGTTCGAGAAGATCCGCTACACGGACCGATTCGACAACCCCGGCCTGCCCGGCCAGATGCATGTGACCGTTTCATTGCAGCAGGTGGTCTGCGGAACGGAACTCTCCATCGTGCAAGAGGGCGTGCCCGAGGTCATTCCCGTGGAAATGTGCTACCTCGGCTGGCAGGAGTCGCTCGCCCAGCTGGCCAAGCTGGTCGAACCCGTGATCCCCGATTGACGACACCGGCACAGCTGCGCGCCGTCGCCGACGCGCAGTTCGTTTGTTCGGTTGGAAATTTTTTCAGTGTCGGAACGGATTCGCCTGCATATCAGGCAAAATTGACCGTGTACTTTTGTCACACTACGCTGTTTCAGCAACCCTGCCTGCTTTCTGTCTGCTTTCCATCTCTCAAGCATCACGTGAGGGGCCTCAAAAAGCGCAATTCGCAGACGCAGGAGTCAGTCAGCACACGGCCATGAAAAGCGAACTCATCGAAGACCTTGTCATCACTGCCGCAGATTTTTCGCCTGACGCAATCTTCCTCGTGAGCGAACAAGGTCGGATACGGCACGCCAGTCCCGCGTGTGAAGATATATTCGGCTACGCACCGGGCGATTTCGTCGATCAGTTCATCATCGATTTCGTGGTCGCGGCCGATCAGGACGCCACGCGCCGGGAAGCCAAGGAAGTATTAGCCGGCCGCAAACGGGTAGGCTTTGAGAATCGCTATCGTCATAAGAATGGCAACGACGTCTACGTGACCTGGTCAGCGCGCTGGCTGGAGCATGAGCGACTGCGCGTCGGCGTAGCCCGCGACGTGACCGAACTCCGCCGACGCGAGGCCACGCCCGCATCACTCTTGTCCGTCCTTGCGCCGTACGAACGCAAGGTGGTTGAACTGCTGCTGACCGAGGCGACTGAAAAACAGATCGCCGAGCGGCTTGGTCTCGCCGCCTCTACCACCCATTCCTATATCACCGGGATTTTCCGCAAATATGGCGTGCGGGGACGGGCAGGCTTGATGAGCCTGTGGCTCAAACATCTCTCCAACGGCTTCGCCCCACCCCAAGACAGGTAAGCACGGCTCTTCCCGCGCGCAAGAAGCGCTCGCGAGCGAACCGTGCCCGCCAATCATGCAAGCATGGGTATTGCCGAATGGTTTTTCTCATGCGGAGCCCGCCGGTTTTGCACGCATTTTCCGGGCTCTCATTGGGTTCTCTCAGGTTTCCGGCTTCTAGTTTTTGTGGTTCAACGAGCGCGCGGCCAACACCGCCGACGACACAATCGAACCCATATATTGGAGCCGATGCTACCTGAAACAGCGTGCCCAACGTACCCTGCTAATCAGAAGGGTGACGAGCGCGGCGCGCGCGGGTATGCGCAGGAGACAGGCATCGAATAGAAGAAAAAAGGCACCTGCGCGCACTCTCTCATACCCGCCAGGCCGGCCCATCGGGAAAGTCATATTGATCGAGCGACGCCGCATGCATTTCGATGCTGTAACCGGCGCGTTGTGGCGGCATATAACGGCCGTTTCGAATCACAACCGGATCGACAAAATGCTCGTGCAAATGATCCACGTATTCGAGCACCCGGTTTTCGAGCGACGCCGATACGCAGATATAGTCGAACAGTGAAATGTGCTGCACGTATTCGCACAAGCCGACGCCGCCCGCATGCGGGCACACCGGCACGCCAAATTTCGCCGCCATCAGCAGCACGACGATCACCTCGTTCAGACCGCCCAGGCGGCAGCTATCGACCTGACAGAAGTCGATGGCCTGCGCCTGCAGCAACTGCTTGAACATCACCCGGTTATGGCAGTGCTCGCCAGTCGCGACGCCGATGGGCCGAATCCGCTGCCGGATCGCCGCGTGACCAAGAATATCGTCGGGACTTGTAGGTTCCTCGATCCACCACGGATCGAACTGCGCGAGGCGCCGCATGTTCGCGATCGCCTCATCGACGTCCCACACCTGGTTCGCGTCCATCATCAGCTTCAGGTTCTCGCCGATTTCCTCGCGCAGGATACGAGCCCGGCGCATGTCCTCTTCAAGATTGCCGCCCACTTTCTGCTTGAAGTGCGTCCAGCCCTGCGCGACCCCTTCCCGCGCGAGCCGGCGAATCTTGTCGTCGTCATAGCCGAGCCAGCCGGCCGACGTCGTGTAGGCCGGATAGCCGCGCGCCAGCATCTCCTTTTCACGCTCGCCCCGGGTTCCGGCATGACGGTGCAACATGGCGATGGCTTCCTGCGGCGTGATCGCGTCGGTCACATAGCGGAAGTCGAGGCAACGCACGAGTTCTTCGGGGCTCATGTCGACGAGCAGCTTCCACACCGGCTTGCCTTCCGCTTTGGCCCACAGGTCCCAGGCCGCATTCACGAGCGCCGCCGTCGCCAGATGAATAGCGCCCTTGTCCGGACCGATCCAGCGCAGTTGGCTATCCGAAGTCAGCATGCGCCAGAAAGCGCCCATGTTCGCGGCGATATCCTCGAGCGTTTTGCCGACGATCAGTGGGGCAAGCGCCTGCACCGCCGTCACGCAAATTTCGTTGCCGCGGCCGATCGTGAACGTGAGGCCGTGGCCTGTGAGCCCGTTCGGCGAATCGGTTTCGAGCGTCACGTAGGTGGCGGAGTAATCTGGTGCTGCGTTCATCGCATCGGAGCCGTCGAGTGAACGCGAGGTTGGAAACCGGATGTCCCGGACGGACAGCTTCGTGATCGTGGGCATCTGAACACTCTCCTGTTCGACAGCGATCGACTTCAGCCTAAGAGCAAAGAGCGCTGCGGCCTGTGCTCAACCGGCCTCTTTGCGGCTACCTTCTCCCTCCGTGCAGCAGTGCAGGGCAGAAAAAGAAGAGGAAGCATCGCGCCGCCTCTTCTGTCTTCGCGCCTCGCGGCGAAGGTCAGTCGTAGAGCACGGCGGCGATCTTGGGATCGCTCATATTGCTCTTGTCGTACCAGTAGAAGCCCGTGTCGACTTTCTTCGGCAGCTTCTCGCCCTTCAGCGCCTTCACTGCGGAGTCGACCACGCATTTGCCGATGCCGATCGGGTTCTGCGTGATAGCGCCATACATCAGGCCGGAATTGATGTCGTCCTTTTGCTCCTTGCCGGAGTCGTAGCCGATCAGAACGAGCTTCTTGCCGGACTCCTTCACGCCGATCGCGGCCCCTTCCGCCGAGCCTTCATTCGCGCCGAAAATGCCCTTGAGATTGGGATTGGCCTGGATCATCGTCTTGGCGATTTCCGCGGACTTCAGATGGTCGCCGCCGCCATACTGGACCGAGACGATTTTGATGTTCGGATGCTTTGCTTTCATCTCGTTCAGGAAGCCGTCGCGGCGATCGATACCGGTGCGGCTCGTCTGATCGTGCACGACCAGCCCCACCTCGCCCGCATCGCCGATCGCCGCGGCCATCTTGTCGGCGGCGAGCGCGGCCGCAGCAACGTTGTCGGTCGCGCAGGTAGTGAGCGGAATGTCGCTGTCGACGCCGGAGTCGAAGGCGATGACAGGTATTTTGGCGGCCTGCGCGCGCTTCAACAGCGGAATGGCCGCCTTGCTATCGAGCGCGGCAATGCCGAGCGCCTGGGGCTTCTTGGCGAGCGCCGCCGAGAGCATGTCGATCTGCTTGTCGACCATGGCCTCGGTTTCCGGACCCTCGAAGGTGATCCTGACGTTATGCTCCTTGGCCGACTGCTCCGCGCCGGCTTTGACGGCCTGCCAGAACTGGTGCTGGAAGCCTTTCGAAATCAGCGGAATGTAGGTGTCCTGCGCGTACGCGACACCCGCCCCGCCAACGAGCGCGCCAACGCCGACCACGACACTGATTAGTCTTCTTTTCAACATGGGGTTTCTCCTCCTAAGTGGGCCATCGAGCTTCAGCCGTTGGGGGAGCCTCTGGCGCTCCCTTTTCTTGATTCTTGATCTTTGATCCTGTCCGGCGTGGTGTTCGCCTTTGTCAGCTTTTCTTGCGCCGCAAGATATCGGCATAGACCGCGAGAATGATGATGAGGCCGGTCACCACGATCTGCCATTCCTGTGCGACGGACATGATGCGCAGACCGTTGGTCAGCACACTCATGATGAACGCGCCGATAATCGTGCCCAGAATCGTGCCCGCGCCGCCGCTCAGCGAGGTCCCGCCGATAACCACCGCGGCGATCGCTTCGAGTTCGTAGCCCTGGCCAAGCGCCGGCTGGGCCGAATTCAGGCGCGAGGCGATCAGCAACCCGGCGACGCCGCAAATGGCGCCGGCGAGGCCGTAAATCGCGATTTTCCAGCGATCGACATTCACGCCGGAAAGCCGCACGGCTTCTTCGTTGCTGCCGAGCGCAAAAGTGTAGCGGCCGAGTGCCGTACGGTTAAGCGTGATCGAACTCACGATCGCGAGAAAAAACAGGATCAGAACCGCGTTCGGCACCGGCAAGCTCGGCAGCACGTAGCCGATCAGCGAATCCTGCGAGATCCGGTAGAAGTTCTCGGTGTCGCTGAAATAGATCGGCTTGTCGGCCGAGACGACGAGCGAGAGGCCCTTGAGCAGCAGCATCATGCCCAGGGTGGCAATGAACGGCGGTATTTTCATTTTCGCCGTGAGGGTGCCCGAAATCGTCCCGCAGATCGCCCCCGTCCCAATCGCGGCTACGACGCCGGTCCACATCGGCAAATGCCAATAAGTCAGAAACACGCCGCAAATCACCGCCGTGAAAGTCATCAAGGTGCCGACGGACAAATCGATGCCGCCGGTGATGATGACGAACGTGCAGGCAATCGCCAGTACGCCGTTGACCGCCGTCGCCTGCAAAATCCCCAGCATGTTGTCCATCTGCATGAACGCGGGAGAGGCAAAGCTGAAAAAGACCAGCAGGAGGATCAGGCTCCCGAAGGCCAGCAGCTTTTGCAGAGCGGTCGGCGCGAAGACGCGGGCTCTGAGGCCCGAGGGCCTTTCCTTGTTACCCAGCGCCGGCGTATCCGATGGCAGTGTCATGAAATAGACCTCTCGAGGCTCACGCCGCTTTTAAGGTTTCGCGCTGCGTCGCCAGTTGCATGATGCGCTCCTGCGTCGCCTCCATGGCGAGGAGTTCGCCGGTAATGCGGCCCTCGCACATCACCACAATGCGGTCGCTCATGCGCAGGATTTCCGGCAATTCGGACGAGATCATCACGATCGCCTTGCCCTGCTCGGCGAGCGAGCGCAGAAGCTTGTAGATTTCGCTCTTGGCGCCGACGTCGATGCCGCGCGTAGGCTCGTCGAAGAAGAGCACGTCGCAATCACGTTCGAGCCATTTCGCGACGACAATTTTCTGCTGATTGCCGCCAGAAAGAAGCCGTACCTCCTGCGTTGCGGAGGGTGTGCGAATGGCGAGCAGATTGATGAAATGCGAGGCTGTCCGGCGTATCTCCGCGCGGCGCAAGAAAAAGTTGAGCGACAGGAATCTGCGCAAGTTGGACATCACAATGTTCGCCTCGACGTTCATGCCGGTCGCAAGACCGAAGCGCTTCCTGTCTTCGGAGAGATAGCCGATACCGCGCGCTACCGCATCGCTCGGATTCCTGATCGTCACCCTCACGCCGTTCACCGTAATATCGCCCGATTCGATCGGATCGGCGCCGAACACCGCGCGCGCGACCTCGGTGCGCCCGGCGCCCATCAAACCGGCAAAACCCAATATCTCGCCTTTGTGCAGCGCGAAACTCACGTCTCTGACGAGCGGGCCGGCGTTCAGATTCCTGACTTCGAGCGCCACCTCGTCCTGGTGCGGCGTGCCGTGAGAAGGCGCAACGTCGGTCAAGGTTCGACCGACCATCATGCCGATGATCGCTTCCACGCTGGTATCTTTCGCGGTCACGGTGGCGACATATTCGCCGTCACGCAGCACGGTAACGCGATCGGCAATCTGCTTGAGCTCATCCATCTTGTGCGAGATATAGATGATGCCCACGCCCCGGTTCTTCAGTTCGCGAATGATGCGGAAGAGTTCAGCGATCTCGGCTTCGTTAAGCGCGGAGGTAGGCTCGTCCATGATCAGCACGCGCGAATCGAAAGACAAAGCCTTGGCGATCTCGACCATCTGCTGTCTCGCCACCGTAAGCGCGCTGACAAGCGCGCGCGGATCGAGATTCACATGCATGCGGGCAAGAATGTCACGCGCCTGCGCGTTGAGCCTGTCTTCGTCGAGGAACAGGCCGAGACGGCCGCGCGGCTCGCGGCCAATGAAGATATTCTGGGCGACGCTCAGATGATTCATCAGTTGGAGTTCCTGATGAATGATGCCGACCCCCACGGCCTGCGCCTCGCGCGGGCTCGAGAACTCGACCGGCTGGCCGTCGTAGAGGATTTCACCCGTATCGCGGGTGTACACGCCGGCGAGGATTTTCATCAGCGTCGACTTGCCGGCGCCGTTCTCGCCCATCAGCGCGTGGACTTCACCCGCCATCAGCTCGAACTGGACTTCGTGAAGCGCCCGCACGCCGGGAAAGCGCTTGCTGAGTCGCTTGACGGAAATCAGCGGGGTCATGACGCGGATCGCGCGGCAATGCCGCGAGCGCCGCCGGCCGCATGGGGAGGAGCGGGTCGAAAAAGCCGTGGACGCCGCCGCGCCGGGCGCCGCCGGTTAGTGCCACAGAGATCGCGGCCGAAATCGCAACGAGAAGCCAGACACATTGCCTGGTGCCCTCAAATCGATGTGCGACGATTTTACGCCGCTCAATGGCGGCGGCTCAATTAGGCATTCCCTAATATCGGGTACGAACGGTACGCGCGCCAGTTTCCCACTATTTGGCGCTCGGTTTGATGTCTGTTTTTGCGTCCGTCCTCGTGTTCATTCCGGGCCGCTCCGCTGCCGGCCATGCCAGGCGGGAAGCGGCCCAAGGGCGATGATCCACGACGCATCGAGCGCGGGAAGGCCCGGTTACGCTTCGGCCAGAATCTGCTGAATCACCTGCTCGAAGGTTTCCACGGGCTGACCGCCGCTCACCAGATAGCGGCCGTTAAAGATAATCGCCGGCACGGACTGAATGCCCTTGGCCTGATATTCCCGTTCTTCCGCGCGAACCTCGTCGGCATAGGCACCGCTACGCAGCACCTCATTGGCCTGGCCGGCGTCGAGCCCCACGGATTGGGCCGCTTCGACCAGGACTTCGTGATTGCTCGGGTCCTTGCCTTCGGAATGATAGGCCCGCAGCAGCGCCAGTTTGAGCGGCAACTGCTTGCCTTCGAGACCGGCCCAATGCAGCAGGCGGTGCGCGTCGAAGGTGTTGTAGACGTGCGTGCGCGCGCCGAAGTCAAAACCGACACTCGCGCCACGTTCGCGGATCATGGCTTGCGTTTCGGCGATCTGCGCCGGCGTGCGGCCGTATTTCTTGCCTAGATAATCGACAATGGCCTCGCCGTCCGGTCCCATGTCCGGATTCAGTTCGAAGGGATGCACCGTTACCTGGGCGTCGACCGAATCGCTTAAGCGCGATAGCGCAAGCTCAAGCGAAGACAGGCCGATTGCACACCACGGGCAGGCGATATCGGAGACAAAATCGATGGTTAGCTGTTGTTTCATGACTTTCCTGACGGGAATAACCTGTGGCACGGCCGCCCCGGAACGACGCCGGAACGGCCCAAGGGGTAGCCTAGCCTGAATCGCCAATATTTGCAGGCGGGCGCTCCGGACATCAACCGAAACAGGCACCCGCGCAAGCTTCAGTCCGGCATCCCGTCATGGTCCCCGAGCGGCCTCGCAGGCCAGTCCAGCCAGCGGTCGGCGCGAGTCCGTTCGTGCGCCTCGTTGAGCGGGTAACGAATGCGGTTGTCGTCGCGTGGACGTTCGCCGATTACCATCAGCCTGACTTCGTCTTTCGTATTGTTGATGAAGGTGTGGCAAATGCCGGTGCCGGCCGGAAATGCGACGGAATCGCCTTCCGCAATGGAATGCAGCACACCGTCGATCCAGACATCGGGCTTGCCTTCGAGCACGTACACAAACTCCTGCTCGGTGCTTTCCGCGTGCGGATAGGACGTGCGCCGGCCGGGCAGGAGCCTAACGTGATGAATGCCGATACGCGTAATGCCGAGTGCAGCGGAAAGCGGCGCGTCGAGCGCCATTTTCTCGGTATCGCCGCGATAGGAATGCGCATCCGGTTCTTCCAGTTCGGTCCAGTGTTTGATGAAATCCGGGCGGCTCATCGCTTGCTCTCCTTAAGGACTACGTTCGATAACAGCGGTTTGCACAAGGAACGATACGTCTTCGGTCTCGCAACGAAAAGCCCTGTCGTCCTCAAGCTCGCAAGTCACTTCGGCACACGAATATTGAACGGCTTTCCCGGCACCCACGCCCAGGTCGCAATAACCTTCGCACCTTCTGGTCCCGCCGTCGTGACGTGGACCACGCCGGCCGGCATCCGGTAGCTCTCGCCCGCATGAACGACCCGTGTGGGTTGACCGTCGACCTGCACCGTGACCTCCCCCTCAAGCACGTACGCAAGCTCGGGACCAGTCGCCTTGTGCGACGGCTTTGACGCGTTCGGCGGAAATTCGGCAATGCCCATGCCCATTTCGCGATCTGTTCCGGGAACTGGAACCCGTTGCAACACGACGGTGTCTTTCGCCGCCGGTGCGCTATCCGCAGCTTCGGCAGATTGAACGCACATGAGCGCTAGAAGGAGAAAAGGAAGGCAGCGAGCACTTTTCATGGAAGAGGGTCCTGGTCATTGCCTGTCGTTGGCGAGCGACGTGAGAATCCGGTATGCAACGCTTACCCGCTCCTCGATAGGGAAATTCCTGTTGGCAAGAATGACGATCCCCAGCCGCTTCTGCGGAATGAATGCGACGTATGCGCCGAAGCCGTTAGTCGACCCCGTCTTGTTGATCCAGACATCTTCACGCGGTGCCTGCGGTGGCGATATTGCCGTGACCGGCGTTGCGTTGAAGATCATCGCCGGTGAATTCCCGTCCAGAAGCGTCTGCAGTTTGACAGGGTACGGATACTGTTCCCATATCAGATCCTGGGTCATCGCTCCGGCTTTGAAGTATCCCGTGTGGGTATTCGTAATCGCGCGCTGAAGTTTCGGGTCCAACGGGATCAGATTCATGTTGGCCTGCACGAGACGGATCATGTCGGCAGCCGTGGTCCTGACGCCGTAGGCCTCATCGGACAGCACCCCGGGCGCCATTCTGATCGGCGCGCCTTGTTTCGTGTAGCCCTGAGCGTAGTCATTCAACGCGCCCGCGGGAACGTTGATGTAGCTGCGTTTCATATCGAGCGCGGGAAACAGCTGATTTTCCATCAGCGCGCCAAATTCCTGCCCCATGCTCTTTGCCGTTATCAGGCCGAGCGCGCCGATGCCGGGATTGGCATACGTCCGATAGGTGCCTTGCGCATAGGTGGGCTGCCACTGCCTGAAATATTGCATCAACTGATCGTTGTTGCGGATCGCGTCCGGCACCTGCAACGGGAGCCCTCCGGGTGTGTGCGTGCCCAGATTGAGAAGACTGACCTTGCCGAACTCGCTATTTCGCAGAGACGGCAGGTACTTGCCCGACGGATCCGACAAGGATAGATAGCCGCGCTCCTGCGCATAGGAGGCTAGCGTCGCCGTCAATGTCTTGCTGACTGAACCCAGTTCGAACAAGGTGTCACGCGTAACGGGCTTTCGTGTTTCCGTCGACGCCACCCCGTAGTTGAATACGTAGTGGTTGTCCCCGTCGATGATTCCAACCGCCATGCCGGCGATGTCATCTTTCGCCATGACCGGCTGTATGGCTCGAGTCACGGTCTGACTGATTCTGTTCTGCTGATCGTCGGCCGCGTGGCTGACAGGCGTGGCTGCGCACGCGAGGAGGATTGTTGCGATAACGCTGACGGCTCTGAAGTTCATGTCCCTAACAGGTCGATTTTTTGCGCAGGGGGTGAAGTCCGGGCGGGCTCACTGAGGCAGCAGTATGCGTGCTCGCGCACGCACCGACTATCGACGATATCTTGTCCAAGGGAAAAGAAAATCTTTCGCATGACATGCGATGCCCTGCCCCTTGCCGCTAACCCGCCTGCCCCCTGCGCCAACGATCAGTACGATCCCATGTAGTCGCGCTTGCCGATTTCGACGCCGTTATGGCGCAGAATCGCGTAGGCCGTCGTCACGTGGAAGAAGAACTGCGGCAGGCCATAGTTTTGCAAATAGGCGCTGCCAACCAGCTTCTTCTCTTTCGGGGTACCCGGACGCAGCACGATTTCCTTGTTCTCGCTGCCCTCGAACTGAGCGGCATCGAGTGTGCCGATGTAGGTCAACGCCTTGGCGATAAGCGCCTGCAGGTCGGCAAATGTGACTTCGGTGTCAGGCCACGACGGCACCTCCACGCCGGCGAGGCGCGAGCTGACACCTTTGGCGAAATCGGCTGCGATCTGCACCTGACGCACGAGGGGGAACATATCCGGGAACAGGCGCGCTTGCAGCAGCGCGTTCGGCTCGATGTTCTTTTCGGTGACGTGTGCTTCGGCTTTCTTCAGCACGTCGGACAATGCCGTTAGCATTTGCTTGAAAACCGGGACGGATGCGCTGTAGATGGAACTTGTCATGGTCGCTCTTTCGATCGATGTGGGATGCCGGCGCGAAGGTATCGCGCCGGTCGGTTGAATGTCTGGCCAGTCATGGAACTTGTTGACTGGAGCGGCGGAAGATTACCATTGTCTTCACCGAAGCACTCGCGGGGACGCACTGCAGGTATGCGACAGGCTGCGGTACTGGCAGGTCCGTTTCGGACCACGACGAATCAACAAACAGGATTGAACGCCATGAACGACAAGCAGGATGCAGCGCCAGACAGCACAGCAGCACGCGTCGCCTTGTGGCGTGCATTGCATGTCGAGGTCGATTCGCCACCGCATGTGCTGGAAGACACAATCGGCCTCAAGCTGCTGGCCCCGGACGAGGATTGGCGCAGCCGCGGAGACATGAATCCGCAGTTCACGCGGCCCTTTCGCGCTTCAATCGTGGCGCGGGCCCGCTTCATCGAGGATCTGGTCGCGGAGCAGGCCGGCCGCGGGGTGACCCAGTATGTCATTCTCGGCGCGGGCCTCGATACCTTCGCACAACGCAGACCGGAGATCGCGTCCCGCCTCACGGTGTTCGAGGTCGACCCGCCAGGCCCTCAGGCATGGAAGCGTCAGCGTCTGATCGAGCTCGGCTTCGGCGTGCCGGACTGGCTGCGCTTCGTGCCGGTCGATTTCGAGGCGGGCGGTTCCTGGCGAGACGAACTGGTGAGCGCCGGCTTCGACGACAGCAAGCCTGCAATCGTAGTCTCCACGGGCGTCAGCATGTATCTCACGAAGGAGGCGAACACGGCCACGTTGCGCGAAGTCGCGGCCCTCGCTTCGGGATCGACACTCGCCATGACGTTCCTGCTCCCGCTCGAACTGGCCGACCCTGAAGTGCGTCCCGGGCTCGAGATGGCGGAGAAAGGCGCGCGCGCAAGCGGCACACCGTTCCTCAGCTTCTTCACCCCGCCCGACATCCTGGCGCTCGCCCGCGATGCGGGCTTTAAGGAAGCACGGCACGTTTCGGCGGCCGATCTCACCCAGCGCTACTTCGCAGGCAGGGCAGATGGTCTGCGCCCGCCGAACAACGCCGAGGAACTGCTGGTCGCCAATACCTGACAGCTCGCGCACTTTCCGACCAGCATGACAATACGACTGAGCCCGCAATAGTCCAGCAATGAGCCCGCCAAGTGAATACTAGCTACCTCGTCGGCGAACCCAGACCAGCGCCCCGCTTGCGGCGCCTGCTATGGCTGTGGATCGCGTTCTGGTTGCTGATGTTGGCGGTTGGCCTGCAGGAATCGTTGTGGAGCGGCAAACTGCTTGTCTGGCAGCCGCTCGTCAACAACGGCTCGTCGGCGCTCGGCGCCACCGTGCTGGCTGTCATGCAGAGGAGACGCGCGGACCGCTTCGACAGCCTGCTCAATCGGCCACTGCATTGGTTTCTCCGCGTCTGGGCATGGATGCCGCTGCAGTTGGTCGTCTACGTCACGGGTGTGTACGCGTTGCGGATCGGGGTCTACGCACTCGCCGGAGTAAGGTTCAGGCACGGGCCCTGGGCCGAAGTCATCGCTTACGAAGTGACGCAATTCGTGCTGTTCTACGCGTTACTCGGGGGTATTCAATTCGGCCTGCGTTCCTACCGGGCGTGGTCCGCCGAGCGGCTGCGTTCCGCAGAGCAGGCGAGTCTCGCGCGACAGGCGCAACTTGCCCAGTTGACCCAGCAACTGCAACCGCACTTTCTCTTTAACGCGCTGAACACCATTTCGTCGCTGATCCACAGCGACCCCGACACCGCCGACATGCTGCTCACCCGCCTCGCGACCTTGTTGCGCGCGGCCACCGACGCGAGCCAGCATCCCGAACAGTCTCTCGCCGACGAGCTGCTCCTGCTCCACGCCTATGCGGACATCATGGTCAGGCGTTTTGCCGACCGGGTCCAGATTTCCTGGGATGTCGATGCCACCGCACAGTCGTGCCGCGTCCCCACGCTCGGACTTCAACCGTTGCTGGAAAACTGCTTCCGGCACGTCGTGGAACAACGCAGCGCGTTCACACACATCGCGATACGCATAGCGCGCAGCGCGGACCATTTGCGGATCGAGATTGAAGACGACGGAGACTTGCGGCAGCTTCCCGACAGGCGCGGTGTGGGACTGGGCAACCTCGAGGACCGTCTGCAATCCTTGTACGGCCCGCAGGCAAGTCTCACACTGCAACTGCGGCCGGGCGGCGGCCTGATTGCCGGGATGACACTGCCATGCGCGTACTGATCGTCGACGACGAGGCACTCGCCCGCAGCAAAATGCTGCGCATGCTTAGCGCATTCCCCGATGTCGAAGTAGTCGGCGAAGCCTCCAACGGTGCGACGGCGCTGGCGCTGACTGCGCAGTTGCGGCCGGACGTGATTTTCCTGGACGTACAGATGCCCGAGGTCAGCGGTTTCGACGTGGCTGCCTCGCTGCCTGACAACGCAAGTGCAGACGCAAACGCGGACGCACCCACGGACGCACCCGCCGTGGTCTTCGTGACCGCATTCGACCAGTACGCGTTGCAGGCATTCGACGCCCATGCCGTCGACTACCTGCTGAAACCCGTCGAGCCGGAGCGCCTCGCGCGCGCCGTGCAGCGCCTGCGCAAATCGATGCGCGGCGCGACACGCCCGAGCGTCGGCATGCCCGCCCAACTGGTGATTACCGAGCGCGGGCAAACGCATATCGTGCGCTGCGCCGAGATCGAATGGCTGGAAGCCGCCGACAACTACGTCAACCTTCATCTTCCCGGAAAAAGCCTGCTGATACGCCGCACGCTCGCCGCCTTGCTCGATGACCTCGACGCGGCCTTTGTCCGTACGCACCGCGGCGCTGCCGTGGCATTGGCCGCCGTGCTCACCGTACGGCCACGCGGAAAGGGCGACGCCACCGTCGTGCTGCGCAGCGGTGCCGAGGTCTCCTGCAGCCGGCAGTATCGGGAGTCGCTGATGCAACGCCTGCAGCAATAGCTGCCGGTCATCCGACCGCCCAATCCACCCCGCAGCAGACCCAACTCGTCCCAGTTCGATTGCGAATCGGGGACCAGCAACCTACGCTGGCCAGCATCACGATAAGGATGATCCGGTCATGGCTGCGTTGCTCACCCTGCTCAAATTCTCCGTCGCTCTGATTCTCGCCTCCTCATTGGCCGAAGCACTGGTCCTTTCCGTCCGGAACGGCTGGCGCGGCTACGACTGGCGCGCGACCGGAATCTCGGTGGTCGACCTTCTCGTTCGGGAATATCCGCTGCAGTGGCTGCTGCCGCTCGCGTTCTGGGGCGATGCCATGCACTGGTTCTGGCAACACAGGCTCTGGACCTTGCCGATGAACCATTGGAGCGGTTGGCTGGCGTGCTTCGTGGGTCAGGAGTTCTGCTACTACTGGTATCACCGCGCGGCCCACCGCACACGCTGGTTCTGGTGCACGCACGCCATCCACCATTCGCCCAATCAACTCAACCTGTCCGCCGCGTACCGCATCGGTTGGACTGGCCGCCTTACCGGTTCGACGCTGTTCTTCGTGCTCGCGCCGCTGTTCGGCATGCCGCCGCGCATTGTGCTGATGCTGCTTTCGCTCAACCTGCTCTATCAGTTCTGGCTGCACGCCACCTGGATTCCCCGCCTCGGGCCGCTGGAATGGATTCTCAACACGCCTTCCGCGCACCGCGTGCATCACGCGGCCAACCTTGAATACCTCGATGGAAACTACGGCGGCGTGCTGATCGTGTTCGACCGGCTATTTGGCACCTACATCGCGGAACGGCGTGACGTACCGTGCCGCTACGGTCTGGTCCAGCCGATGACGAGCTATAACCTGCTGACCGTCGAGTTCGCTCACTGGCGCGCGCTATGGCGCGACCTCCTGAGCGCCCGCTCCCTGCGCGAGGTAGCGGGCTACATCGCCAGGCCGCCTGGCTGGCGGCCCGATCACAACGGGGAAACAACCGAAGATCTCAGGCGCCGTGCAGATCCACGCGCCTTCGGATTGGAACAGCGATAGGCTCAGGCTTGCTCGGTAAAACCCAACGATTGGGTGTCCGATGGGGGAAAGAAGTTCGGTATTGCCGAGCTGTTCATCTCGAAGATGTTTGCGCGAAGCACGCCGTATGAGGTCCGTCCGGACGTGCTCGTAAAAGTCGCGGTGCCGTCCTTCGCCGCTTGCACGCTTTGCATGAAACTCAAGAAACCGTTCGCACTGCCCGGGTTCTGCGCGAGGTTCAGCTGCGCGCCGCCCGGCGTGCTGTACGTGCCACCGGTCATCAACGAAGATTGAGCCTCGGTGCCCATGCTGTTGAACAGACTCATGAAACTCGTCAATCCGTCGGCCTGTTTGCTGACGGCGTCGGACTCCGACTGGGACAGCGTTTTGCCATCCGCGTCTGCCCAGGTCGTATAACCGGCGACGGCATCGTCATGAAATGATTTCACGGCCTGAACAAGAGCGGTGTTGCTATTCAGCTTCCCTTGAAGCCATGTTTTGTCCGCGTCACTCAGTGTTTTCGAAGAAACGACAATCGTGCCGTTGCTCGACGCAAAGTCGAACTGTGCATTAGCCAGATCCGGCCGCTCTTTCACGACGGATTGCATGGTCGGCACAAGGGCATTGGCAATGTTCCCGGCGTCGACACCCATCTGCAACGGTGCGTTCAGCGCCTTCAGATACTTGTCTAGGCGGGTGTGGTCTTGCGGATCGACGGCAGTGACGGTCATGGGCGCGGAAGCCGTCTGCGAGGCTGGCACAGTAAGCGTTGATGCGGCCGAATTGAGCGCGGTACTGCTTAACTGCGTAGAGACTAACTGCGTGGACAGGGGTTGCACTGCAACATTAGCGGAGTTCACAGTGTTTATCGAAATACTCACGTCGCCCTCATTTTAAGGTTGTTGTAATCGTGATTACGGCGAGGCATCGAGAAACTTGAACCGTTTTTTTTACCCGCAATGCATTTGTGCAATCGACCGCCAAGCGCTCGAAGTACCGCCCCCTAACTCAGTGCATTAAAAAAATTGCGACAATGAAAACGGCAACGGCTTAGCGTCTTCAAGCAGTGACGTCTTTAAGCAGTGACCTCTTTACTCAGTTACGGATTTTCGAAACCAGGCATTGCCCGGCTTTGCGCCCAGCTCTGGTTCGCTAACGGCAACTCATTCCGCCTCTACGAAGACGAGATCACTTTCTTCATCGAAGGCGCAGGATGCAACGCGTAGTTCTGCCGTTCATAGAAGAGAACCGCATCTGGCCGCGCGTCGAGAAACACTGCGGTCATGTCGCGGGCACGCGCATGGGCCTCTGCATACTCCATCAACGCGCGACCCGCACCGCTGCCCCGTATTGCCGCATCGACAACGAGATCGTCGACGTGCAAGTGTGGCCCCCGCGCCAAAGTGTGGACGGGCCTCATCCCCATCACGCCAATCAGCGTGTCGCCCTGAAATGCGCCGACAAGCTCGTAGCCAGAATCCGCTTGCAGCCTCGCCCGTTTGAGAAACTCGGCTTGATCAAGCGAGCGTAATTGCGCAATCACAGGAAAAGCTTGCACCCACTCCGCTGAGGAAAGCCTTCTGATATCCAGACTCTTATTGTGATTGTCAGCCATCGCTGTCTTGCGTCCTCGTTGGGAAAATCGCGATTCTTGCACGAAACAGGCTTCAACATTGCCGGCAAACCGGGTGCACGGCTGCGCCGGTCTAACCAACGGCAAGCCCCCCATACGGAAACACGAAAATATCCGTTGTCACGCCGCCCACGTTTGCATTGCCTACACTCAGATCACGCGCAAAACGTTTTCCAGCACCACGACCGCAACAGCGTTCGCGGTGCGGCTTGCGCGTGTGAATCCCGTCTCGTATCAATCGTAAGGAGAATCGTCATGGCAACCTATGTGGTTCTTGCACAATTCACCGATCAGGGTATTCGCGGCATCAAAAACAGCCCGCAGCGCGCCAGTCAGGCAGCGGAATTGGCCAAGGCCTTTGGCTGTGAAATGAAAGACATCTACTGGACGATGGGCAAATACGACATTGTCACGATCGTCGAAGCACCGGATGACGAAAGTTTCGCGGCATATGGCTACGCGCTGGGGTCGGCAGGCAACGTCCGCACGCAAACGCTCCGCGCGTTCAGTAAGGACGAATGCAGCGCGATTATCGGCAAACTCCCATAAAACAGGCTGTTATCCGGAACGCAAGTTGCTCTCTCTTTCCGCGACTCTTTCTCAGGAGATCACAATGAACACAAACGCAAACGGCAACGAAGACGTGCGCGCATTCGTGCAAACGGCCGAACAGGCCGGCGAGTATGTCTGGATCATCACGCTGGTCGACTTTGGGGCGAAGAAGATCAAACGCTCACTGGTTTCGGACGACACCTTTGCTCTGCGCGCCGCCGCTCAAGATGCCGGCGACGCCTATCTGAAGGGACTTGCCGCGGACCGCTAGCGAGGCGTGGGACCGCCCTGCGGGATCGGCCTGCGGGATTGACCTGCTTTACCAGGCGGGCAGACAGACTGAAGTTGGACCAAAGGCAGGGGTCGATAAAGAAGGCCATCGCTGTCCGCCATGATCCGCGTTCGCCTTAGTGGGAGTTTTATCTGTATTTCGGTGTCTGAGAGTCATAACGTGCGAGCCCGGCGTTATCGGGTGACTGGCTCCGTATCGTCACCCAGGACCGGCCGGCGCTTTTTTCCGATTGGAGGCCCGACATGCGGCGCATTTATTTCCTGTTGCCCGATGTGCAAAGCGGGAAGTCGATCATTGACGAGCTGTTGCTGAAGCGGGTCGAGTGGCGGCACATCCACGTTCTCGCGCGTCCGGACGTGCACCTGGAACAGTTGCCGGAGGCGACGCTGACGCAGCGCAGCGACCTGCTTCCCGCGCTGGCGCGCGGCACCGCCGCGGGTGGTGTGACCGGCATGCTCGTGGGCCTTGTCGCGATGGCGTTTCCGCCCTCCGGGCTGACGATCGCGGGCGGCGTTGTGGTCCTGATGACTCTGGCGAGCGCAGGGTTCGGCGCATGGACTGCGACCATGATCGGTATCGGCATTCCGAGCACGCGTTTGAAACGCTTCGAAACCGCGATCGAAAACGGTGAATTGCTGATGATGGTGGACGTGGGGAAAGACCGCGTCGACGAAATCGAAGAGCTGGTTAAGCGTCACCATCCGGAAGCGGACATCGAGGGAACGGATCCGACGATTCCCGCGTTTCCCTGAACCTTCGCGTTCAATCGGCGGCGCCCGCCCTCAAGCGAGTGTGCGGATCGAATTGCTGATCCCGCGGGCGCAATCGATCACCGCGGGCGCGAGCCGTGCCTCCGCCTCCGCCAACGTCCATCGGCTCGTTGGCGCGACGACGTGAACCGCGCCGACCGGCCGGCGTTCCCCGTCCAGCACGGGCGCCGCAATCGTCATATCCCCAATGAACAGTTCCTCGCGATTCGACGCGTAGCCATTGCGCCGCCCCAGCGCGAGCCGCGCTTCGATCTCGCCGAGATCCGTCACGGTGTATTGCGTATGCGCCACCCGATCGCTGGCCGACAGCAGCACACGTGACTCGTTTTCCGGAAGCGCCGCGAGATAGGCCCGCCCCGACGCCGTGCAGTACATCGGAATGCGGCTGCCGATCGGCATGTGAATCGGCACGAACTTCATACACACGAAGCGCGCCACGTAGACCATGTCGGCGCCGTCCGGCTCGGTCAGATTGGTTGTCTCACCGGTGACATTGGTGAGCTCGGATAGAAACGGATTGGCGACGTCAATCAGCGTGTCGGCAGCCAGATAGTTGAAACCGATCTGCATCACGCGCGGCGCCAGTTGATAGCGCCGGGTACGCGGGTGTTTTCTCACATAGCCGAGCTTCTCCAGCGTGTAGATCATGCGCTGTGCCGAACTCTTGGTAATGGAGGTTGCCTCCGCGACTTCCGGCAAGGTCATCGACCTGCGCTGCGCGCTGAACGCGCGCAACACCGCAATGCCCTTCTCCAGCGACTGATTGAACAGCGCGTCCGGCGTTTCCTCCGGCTCCGGGGGCGCTTGCGGGGGTGCGCTGAGCGTCTTGCCTGTCATGGATTCACCCAATTGTTTTAGCCTGAGATTGACTCTAACATATCGAATATCGATACGCAAATTTCGTTTGTCGATATTTTTGACTCGAATATCATGTATCAAATGATGGGTACCGATATTTCGATCGGCCGTCGTCAACTCGTGGAGAGACCTCATGTTCCAGTTCGCCAAACGCTTTGCCAGTGTCTTTGCAACAGGATTGCTGCTCGCCGGTGCCCCGGCCTTGTCGGTGGCCGCCCCCACTTACGAGATTGGAGCGACGGCCACCGGCGTGCCGTTCACCTTTCTCGATGTGAAAAGCAATTCGATTCAGGGTCTGCTGGTCGATGCGATTACAGCAACGGGCAAGGCTGCCGGCTTCGACGTGAAGATCCAGCAGACCACCTTCTCTTCATTGATTCCGTCGCTGACCACGAAGAAGATCGACATCATCTCGGCGGCCATGCTGAAAACACCGGCGCGCCAGCAAGTCGTCGATTTCTCCGACACCGTGTACTCGTATGGCGAAGGTCTGATCGTGCGCGCCGACGATAAAGGCCAGTACACCTCAATGGACGATCTCAAAGGCGAGGTGGTCGGCGCGCAGGTCGGCACCGCGTTCGTCGACGCGTTGAACAAGAAAGGCATCTACAAGGAAGTGCGGACCTACGATTCAGTCGCCGACATCATGCGCGACGTCGCACTCGGGCGCATCAAGGCAGGCTTCGGCGACCAGCCGATTCTGGCCTACCAGCTTCAGCACAATCCGAATCCGCAATTGCGTCTTGTCGCGGGATACCAACCGTCGGTGAAAGGCCAGTTGTGTTTCGTCGTGCGCAAGGGTGACACGGCGATGCTGGAGCAATTGAATACCGGCATCAAGAAGATCAAGGCGGACGGCACGCTCACGCAGATCATCAAGAAGTGGCAGGTGGAATGACGTGACGTCGTTTTCAGAATAAGGACGGTTCGCCATGTTCTTCCAGAACGCCATCGAGTTTCTGCCGATCCTGCTGAAAGGCGCGGTCGTCACGATCGAGATCACCTTTTGCTCGTTCATTCTGAGCACCTTGCTCGGCCTGGTACTCGCGCTGATGCGCGTGTCCCAGAACCGCATCGTATCGAACGCCGCCGCGACTTTCATCAATGTGATTCGCGGGCTGCCGATCATCGTTCAGCTCTTCTACATTTATTTTGTGCTGCCCGATCTCGGCGTGCAGTTGTCGGCGTTCCAGGCGGGCTTCATCGGTCTCGGCGTCGCCTATTCGGTGTATCAGGCGGAAAACTTCCGGGCGGGCATCCAGGCAATCGATCACGGGCAGATCGAAGCGGCGCAGTCCATCGGCATGCGCGGCGCGATGATCATGCGGCGTGTGGTGTTGCCGCAGGCGTTCCGGATCGCCTTGCCGCCGTATGGCAATACGCTCGTGATGATGCTTAAGGACTCCTCGCTCGCGTCGACGATCACCGTCGCCGAAATGACGCGCGCCGGGCAGCTTATCGCGTCGTCGACGTTTCAGAACATGACGGTATTCACGCTGGTGGCGCTGCTTTACCTGGCGCTCAGCCTGCCGCTCGTCTACGGCTTGCGGCGAATCGAACGCCGCCTCGGATTGAAGGGAAAACGATGATCAAGGTCGACGCGATTCACAAGCGCTTTCACGATCAGCACGTGCTGAAGGGCGTGAGCCTGAGCGTCGAACGCGGCCAGGTGGTGTGTCTGATCGGCCCGTCCGGATCCGGCAAATCAACGTTGCTTCGATGCATCAACGGACTGGAACGGCATGACGCCGGCACGATCACCGTCGAAGGCAACGTCGTCGACGCGAAGTCGAAACAGATCCACAACTTGCGTGCGCAGGTCGGCATGGTGTTTCAGCGCTTCAATCTGTTTCCGCATCGCACCGCGCTGGAGAACGTGTTCGAAGGTCCCGTGTTCGTCAGGAAGGAAGCGCGTGCACAAGCCCGCGAACGGGCGCGGCATCTGCTCGACAAGGTCGGTCTCTCGCATCGGATGGACGCTTACCCGGCCGAAATGTCGGGCGGCCAGCAACAGCGCGTGGCGATTGCACGCGCGCTGGCCATGGAACCGAAAGCGATCCTGTTCGACGAGCCGACCTCGGCACTCGACCCGGAACTGGTGGGCGAAGTACTCGGCGTGATGCGCCAGCTTGCCGACGACGGCATGACCATGATCGTCGTCACGCATGAAATGGGCTTTGCGCGCGAAGTGGCCGACCGGGTGTGTTTTCTTCATGACGGCACGATCCATGAAGAAGGGTCGGCCGCCGATCTGTTCGAACGTCCGCGCAATCCTCGCACACGCGAGTTTCTCGGCAAGATGCCCGCGCTTACCGAAGCATCCCGGATCTGAATACCACTATGAGCCTGGTTGAAGTTGCAAAACCGCTGCCCCCTTCTCTCTGGGCGGCAACGGCGGAACCCGCTATCGACGCGCCACCGCTCGATAGCTCGGTCACGGTGGATGTGGCGATCGTCGGCGCCGGTTACACGGGTTTGTCGACCGCCTTGCATCTGGCGGAACAGGGTCTACGCGTGTGCGTGATCGACGCCAACGAGCCCGGCTGGGGCGCGTCCGGCCGCAATGGCGGCCAGGTGATCCCGGGCCTGAAATACGATCCCGACGAGCTCATCCGGCGCTACGGCCCACGCGATGGCGCGGCGCTCGTGCAGATGGCGGGCGGCGCCGCGGATGCGGTGTTCGACCTGATCGAACGCCACGGCATTCAGTGCCATGCAAAGCGCGCCGGCTGGATTCAGCCGACCCATTCGAGCAAGCTGCTCGGCACGCTGCACGCCCGGGCGAAGCAGTGGGAATCGCGCGGCGCGCCAGTCGAACTGCTCGACCGTGCGCAGATATCGAGGCGGCTCGGCACGGGCGCATTCGTTGGCGGCTGGGTCGACCTGCGCGCGGGCAGCGTGCATCCGTTGAGCTACGCGCGCGGCCTCGCGCGTGCGGCGCAAACCGCAGGCGCGGCGATCCACGGCGGAACCCGTGCCGCGAGCGTCGAGCGTGGCCCGGCAGGCTGGCGAATTCGCACGGCGCATGGTCCGCTCATCGATTCGAAGCAGATCCTGCTGGCAACCAACGGCTACACCGATGGACTGTGGCCACGCCTCGCCCAATCGGTGATCGCGGCGAATAGCTTCATCGTCGCAACGAAACCGCTGCCCGCCGATGTCGGCGCCACGATTCTGCCGGGCGGCGAAGTGGCCTCCGATTCGCGCCGCCTGCTGCTCTACTTCCGCAAGGATGCGCATGGGCGTTTGCTGATGGGCGGACGCGGACCGTTTCGCGAGCCTCGCAACGCGGCGGACTGGGCTCATCTCGAGCGTGCCGCCCAGTTGATGTTTCCGCAATTGAAGGACATCGGCTACGAATACCGGTGGGCCGGCCGCATCGCCATTACACGCAATTTTTTGCCGCACGTGCATCTGCCGGCAGAAGGCATGACGATCGCGCTCGGTTACAACGGACGCGGCATTGCGATGGCGACGACCCTGGGCAAGCATCTGGCCGCGTTGATCGGCGGGACGACACGCGGCATGCCGCTTCCGCCCACGTCGATCGAACCCGTTCCGTTCCACGCGTTGCAACGGTTCTATATCAGCGCAGGCGTGGCATGGTACGGACTGCTTGACGCGCTGTCGTGAGAGACTCGATGAGGAATGAGCGCGGACTCGCCGTGTATCTGCCGTGTAGTTAGCGCGCGGTCCATCCCCCGTCGATGACGAGATTGGCACCGGACATGAAGGCCGAGTCGTCGCTCGCCAGAAAGGCCGCCGCACCGGCAACCTCGTCAGGCGAACCGATTCGCCCCAGCACGGTGGCGGCTTCGAAAGAGCGCCGCAGTCCATCCGGATCGGGGCTGCTGGTAAACACATCCTCCAGCAGTTGCGTCGCGACAGGTCCGGGACAAAGGCAGTTCACCCGGATACCGCTGCGGCCATGGTCGATCGCCATCGCCTTGGTCAACATCACCACGCCGCCTTTCGAAGCACAGTAAGCGGCCACATTGGCTTCGCCAACAAGCCCCAACTCGGACGCAATGTTAATGATGACGCCCCGGCCGCGCCGTTGCATTGCCGGGATGATGGCTCTCGAACACAGGAAAACCCCTTTCAGGTTAACCGCCATCAGCCGGTCCCATTCCGCAACGGTGGTGTCGAGAACCGTTTTGGCGAATTCAATGCCCGCGTTGTTGACCAGGATGTCCACGTTTCCGAATCGGGCTTCCGCCTCGCGCACCATCTCGCTCACGTCGGATTCCACCGACACGTCCGCACGAACGTAGCAAGCTTCGCCACCGGAGGCGCAAAGGGCGTCTGCTTCGGCGCTCGCGTCCGTAACGTCGGCGAGCACGACCTTGGCGCCCTCGGCGATGAATCTTGTGGCGATTGCATGTCCGATGCCTCGCTGGGCGCCCGTAATCAGGGCAACACGGTCTTTCAGTCTCATGGCGTTCGTCTCTGGCGCAAACAGGGTGAGCGCCATGTTATCAGCCGGGATTTCGAACACACCTGAATTGGGTGCATACAAAACCCCGGCTAAAACGCCGCGTAATTCGTGTTATTGGCGTTGCAGCACGAGTACCGTCGACCACTCGACCACGCGTCGGTGCCGCACCTCAGGGATGCGCGAAATAGCCAGGCTGGCCGATATCGCTGAGAAGATCCGGGCCGGTCGGCGTCCAGTGCAACAGCTCTCGGGTTCGCGCGCTCGAGGTCGGCAGATCCAAGCCGATGAACATACCGAACCATCCGAAATGAGCCAGCGCCTCGTCCTGTGATTTAGCGACGACCGGTACGCCGAGCCGCTGGCCGATCAGCTCGGCAATCGCCTTGAACGGCACGCCCTCTTCGGCGATTGCATGATAGGTCCCGTCGATGGCGCCGCGCTCCAGCGCGAGCCGGAAGACACGGGCGGCATCCAGCCGATGCACGGCGGACCAGCGGTTGAGGCCGTCCCCCACGTAAGCCGACACGCCCTTCTCCCGCGCGATGCTGATGAGCCGGGGGACGAACCCATGGTCGCCTTCACCGTGAACGGACGGCGCCAGCCGCACCGCGCCCGCCCGCACGCCGCGCGTGGCGAGCGCTTCTGCCGCCGCTTCCGACGCCCGCGGAAAGCTGTCTGACGGCGTAGGATGACGATCCGCTTCGGTCGCAGCCGCGCCGCCATTTCTCAGCAACGCCGTGCCGGACGTGACGAGCAACGGGCGCTCGCTGCCTTCCAGCACGCCGCCGAGTATCTCGATCGCCTGCCGGTCTTCCGCCGAGCTCTGCGCAAAGCGGGAAAAATCGTGATTGAAAGCGGTGTGGATGACCCCGTCGGCCGCCGCCGCGCCCTGACGCAGGCTCTCGAAGTCGGTCAGCGACCCGTGGTGCGCCTCGGCGCCGGCTGCGACGAGCGCCGCCGCGCCTTGCGCCGAGCGGGTGAGGCCAAGGACCTGATGGCCGTTCGCGAGCAGTTCGTGAACGATAGCCGAGCCGACAAAACCAGTCGCTCCAGTGACAAAGACTCGCATGTGAAACGCTCCTGAATCCGGTTGATTGGGAGCAATGTACGAGGCAAAATCATCCTGTTAAAGTGGTGACATTATCCGGGTATACGTCTTAACAGGTTAAGCATGGCCCAAGTAAACGACGACGCAAGCGGCAACCGTCTCGGCAGCTATCTGAAGAACCGGCGGACCAAGCTCGATCCCGCGTCCTTCGGCATTTCCGGCGGCCGGCGGCGCACGGCCGGACTGCGCCGCGAAGAGGTGGCGCAGCGCGCCAATATCAGCGCGGCCTGGTACACCTGGCTGGAGCAGGGGCGCGGCGGCAATCCGTCGGCGGACGTGCTGGACCGCATTGCCAAGGCGCTGATGTTGACCGAAGTCGAGCGCGAACACGTGTTCCTGCTCGGTCTCGGCCATCCGCCCGAAGTCCGCTATCGCAGCGGCGACGCGATCACGCCGCGGCTGCAGCGCCTGCTCGACGCGCTGCCCCACAGCCCGGCGATCGTCAGGACTGCCACATGGGACGTGGTTGCATGGAATCACGCGGCCGCGGCCGTGCTCACCGACTACGCCACCCTCCCCCCTGAACGACGCAACATCCTGCGCATGATCTTCTGCGACCCTCGCGTGCGCGCCGCACAGTTCGATTGGACAAGCGTGGCGCGCCTCGTGGTGAACGCCTTCCGGATCGATGCCGCGCGCGCGGGCGCCGACGCCGAGGTGGCGCCGCTCGTCGACGAACTGTGCCGGGCAAGCCCCGAGTTCGCCGCCATGTGGCGGGACAACGACGTGCAGACTCACAGCGACGGCGTCAAACACCTGCGCCACCCCGTGCTGGGGCCGATCTCGCTGGAATACTCATCCTTCGCGGTGGACGGGCGGCCGGATCTGCGCATGGTGGTCTACAACCCGGCAACCCCGGCCGATCAGGAACAGATCCGCTCGCTGATCGAGGGAACGCCGGCAATCGCCGCGAAGTGAGCCGGGCGCATGTCCGATCGCTCGGCTCGCTGATTACCGTGGTTCGATCAGGGCCGCTTCCGGCTTGCGAGCCAGATCGACGAAGGCCTTGAGGTAGTCAATTTCAGTGTCGGTTTCGCGGGCGCCGAGGAAAATCTGCTTGGCAATGCCCTTGCGCCCGAGGCGCACAGGAACCACGTTCATCTTGCCCGCGTACTCTTCCACCAGCCAGCGCGGCAGCGCCGCGACGCCTCTGCCGCTTGCCACCATCTGCAGCATGATGTCGGTGGTTTCGATCACCTTGTGGCGCCGCGGCGTGACACCGGCCGGCATCAGAAACTGGTTGTAGATGTCGAGCCTGTCCGTCTCGACCGGATACGTAACCAGCACCTCGCGCGTCAACTGCTCCGGCTTCACATACTCGACGTCGGCCAGCGGATGCTCACGGTTCACCACGAGCACCTGCTCATAGTCGAATACGGGTTCGAAGCGCAAGCCCGGCTTGTAAAGCGGATCAGGTGTCACGAGCAGGTCGATTTCGTAGCCGAACAGCGCGCCGATGCCGCCAAACTGGAATTTCTGCTTGACGTCGACATCCACGTCCGGCCAGCGCGCGAGATAGGGCGACACCACCTTGAGCAACCACTGATAGCAGGGATGGCACTCCATACCGATGCGCAGCGCGCCACGCTCGCCCTGCGCGTACTGCTTAAGGCGCTCTTCCGCCAGGTCCAGCTGCGGCAGCAGGCGGTTGGCAACCGCCAGAAGGTATTGCCCCGCCTGGGTCAGGCGCAGGCTGCGGCCCTCGCGCAACCAGACATCCGTACCCAGTTGCTGCTCCAGCTTTTTCATGGAGTGACTGAGGGCGGATTGCGTCACGCACAGGATTTCGGCCGCGGCGGTAAGCGAGCCGTGCGTGTCCACCGCCTGGACAATCGCGAGATGAGTTCTCTCAAGCATGATGGTACATGAGCAAAACTAATGGTTCGTTGAATTATCACCATTTTACTTCATAAACCGCCCTGGATAGGATGCAGCGATCCGCAACCTGACCGAATCAAGGCGACACGATGGCAACGACACACAATCTGGGCTTCCCCCGCATCGGCGCGAAGCGCGAACTGAAGTTCGCGCTCGAGTCCTACTGGAAGGGCGAGTCCTCGCTCGGCGAACTGAAAGCGCTGGGCGCTCAATTGCGCCAGCGTCACTGGGTACACCAGGCCGATCTCGGCCTCGCCGCCGTGGGTGACTTCGCCTTCTACGACCAGGTGCTGGACATGAGCTTCACGCTCGGCAACCTGCCGGAACGCGTGCATGGTTTCCATGGCGATGCCCTCGACAACACCTTCCGCGTCGCCCGCGGCCGGACCGCCAAGGGTGCCGAAGACCACAATGCGTGCTGCGGCGGTGTTGCCGCCGGCGAGATGACCAAATGGTTCGACACCAACTATCACTACATCGTCCCCGAATTCAGCGCCAGGACTGAATTCAAACTCGACCCGTCGCGCCTGCTGGAACAGCTGGCTGAGGCCAGGACGCAAGGCGTCAAGGCCAAGCCGGTGATCGTCGGCCCCGTGACCTACCTGGCGCTCGGCAAGGCCAAGGACGACTCCGACAAGCTCGCCCTGCTGCCGCGCCTGCTGCCGGTCTACGCTGAACTGCTGGCCACGCTCGCGGCGCACGGTGTCGAATGGGTCCAGATCGACGAGCCGATCCTCGTCACCGAATTGTCCGCTGAATGGCAACAGGCGTACGTGACGGCGTACGAAACGCTGGCGAACAGCAAGGTGAAACTGCTGCTGGCGACGTACTTCGGCCAGTTGCTCGGCAACCTGCCGCTGGCTTGCAAGCTGCCGGTGCAGGGCCTGCATGTGGATGCGATCAATGCGCGCGCTGAAGTCGCTGCAGTCATTGCACAGTTGCCGCAAGACCGCGTGCTGTCGCTCGGCGTGATCAACGGCCGCAACATCTGGAAGACGGACCTCAACGGCGTGCTGGACTGGCTCGAACCGGTCGCGAAGCAACTGGGCGAGCGTCTCTGGATCGCGCCGTCGTGCTCGCTGCTGCATGTGCCGGTGGACCTGGAAAGCGAACAGAAGCTGGATGCGGAAGTCCGCTCGTGGCTCGCCTTCGCATTGCAAAAGCTGGGCGAACTGCAGGTGCTGGCGAGCGCGTTGAACCAGGGCCGCGACGCCGTCAAGGCAGAGCTGGCCGCTAACGGTGCGGCCATCGCCGCCCGTCGAGCCTCACCGCGTGTGAACAACCCGGCAGTCAAGGCCGCGCTCGCGAAGATCAGCCCCGCCCTGGGCCAGCGCAAGAACGCGTATCCTGCGCGCGCCGACAAGCAGGCCGCCCTGTTGAAGCTGCCCGCTTATCCGACCACGACCATCGGCTCGTTTCCGCAAACCGGCGAGATCCGCCATGCACGCAGCCAGTTCAGGAGCGGCGCGCTCGACGAAGCCGGTTACAGAAACGCGATGCAAGCCGAGATCGAACGCAGCGTGCGCGAGCAGGAAGCGCTGGGGCTGGACGTGCTGGTGCACGGTGAAGCCGAGCGTAACGACATGGTGGAATACTTCGGCGAACAGCTCGACGGCTACGCCTTCAGCCAGTTCGGCTGGGTGCAGTCGTATGGCTCGCGTTGCGTGAAGCCGCCCATCCTGTTCGGCGACATCAGCCGTCCGAAGGCGATGACGGTGGAATGGATCAAGTACGCGCAGTCGCTCACCAGCAAGCCGATGAAGGGCATGCTGACCGGCCCGGTCACGATCCTGAACTGGTCCTTCGTGCGTGACGACCAGCCGCGCTCGGTGTCGTGCTACCAGTTGGCGCTGGCAATCCGCGAAGAAGTGCTGGACCTCGAAAAGGCCGGCGTGCGCGTGATCCAGATCGACGAAGCAGCCTTGCGCGAAGGTCTGCCGCTGCGCAAGTCGCAATGGCAGGAATACCTGGATTGGGCCGTGACGTCGTTCCGTATCACCGCCAATGGCGTGGACGACGAAACGCAGATCCACACGCATATGTGTTATTCGGAGTTCAACGACATCATCAAGTCGATCGCCGACATGGACGCCGACGTGATCACCATCGAGACCTCACGCTCGGATATGGAGTTGCTCGACGCGTTCGACAACTTCAACTACCCGAACGAAATCGGCCCGGGCGTGTACGACATTCACTCGCCGAACATCCCGAGCGAAGAACATATCGTTCAACTGATGAAGAAGGCCGCTGAACGCATTCCGGCGCAGCGCCTGTGGGTGAACCCGGACTGCGGTCTGAAGACGCGCCAGTGGGAAGAAGTCATTCCGGCGCTGACCAACATGGTGGCGGCTGCCAGGACGCTGCGCGCGTCCGTCTAAGGAAGCCGGCAAGCCGATTGTGCGAGATGGCCACCTTCCGGTGGCCATCTCTCATTTTCCGTCACGCCTACGCAGCAGATACGTGTCCATGATCCAGCCATGGGTGCGGCGAGCCTCCGCCCTGACACGTTCGATTTCATCCATCACGTCGCGCAGCTTGCCTGCAATCAGAATTTCGTCAGGCGTGCCCACATACGCCCCCCAGTAGATGTCCAGGTCTTCATCCGTGAGCTGCCGGTAGGCATTCTGCGAGTCCAGCATCACGACAACGCTGTCGACATTCTGCGGGAACCCTTCGGCAATTGAGCGCCCGTTGGTGATTTCGATCGATCGGCCAATCAGGTTCAGCGGCACCCTGTGCCGTGCCGCCAGCGCCTGAACGCTGCTGATCCCAGGAATCACTTCGTAGTCGAACACATGCCGGCCGCTCTCTGCAATCGCCTCGACGATGCGGATCGTGCTGTCATAGAGCGAAGGGTCGCCCCACACCAGAAAGGCGCCGACTTCGCCGTCGTGCAGCTCGTCGGCAATCAGGCGTTCGAACAGGCGTTGCTTGTCGCGGTTCAGTTCGTCAACCGCCGATCTGTAGTCCGGGTCGTCACGCCTGCGTTCAGGGCTGGTGGCCTCGACAATCCGATAGTCGTCACCGTCGATAAATCGCTCGATGATCTGCTTGCGTAGCGCGATCAGCTTTTCCTTCGCGACGCCTTTATCCATCACGAAGAATGCGTCGACCTGATTGAGCGCGTTGATCGCCTGAACGGTCATGTAGTCAGGATCCCCTGCCCCGATTCCGATGATCAGGATTTTTTTCATCACTTCAACTCCTGGCTAAGGCCGCGGGCGTCTCAATCGAGCACGCCCGCCGCTGATGTCAATTTATGCTGGGTGCGCCTGCGGGCGCTCACGGATTGCCGGCTATCAGTTCAATACTGTCCAGTTGAGCCGCGCAAATGTCCCGAACGATCCTCACAAAATCGTCGAAGTACGGCCGCCCCGCAATCCCTCTGGGCGCGACAGCATAGAGTTCGCTCCAGAGTCCCCCGGCACCGACGCGTTTGGCGAGCACATAGTCGTGGTCGACGTAGTTCTTCACGCCCCAGTTCGGCAGCGCCGCAATGCCACGGCGACTCGCCACCAATTGCATGATCGCGATGGTCAATTCCGCGGTCCGCCGTTCGAGCTTGATCCCCGCCGGTTCCAGAACCTCGCGAATCAGATCGATACGCGATTCCGGCACAGGATAGGTGATCAGCGTCTCGCCTTGCAGGTCGCCGGGACCGACGCGCCGCTTGTTGCGCAACCGGTGTTCATTGGCGATCACCACCTGTATCTCGAAGCGGAACAGCGGTGCAACGTGCAGATTACGCCTCGTGGCGGGCTTCGAGCCGATCACCACGTCTGCCTTGCCCTCGTTCAACAGTTTCATCGGGTCGGCATGGAACCCGGCCACCAGATCGACTTCGACCTCCGGCCAGCGCCTGCGAAATTCATCCATGACCGGCATCAGCCAGTCAAAGCAGGTATGGCATTCCAGCACGATTCGAAGCTCGCCCCGCACGTCGCCCTTCAGGCGCACGAGATCGCGCTCAGCGCCGGCAACCGCGGCCACCGTTTCCCGGGCGAGAACAAGCAGCCGCTCACCGGCAGCCGTAAAACGCAGACCGTACCGGGTGCGCTCGAAGAGGGACACCTCGTAGTGAGCCTCCATATCGCGGATCTGATGCGACAGCGCGGACTGACTGAGATTGACCCGCTCGGCGGCGCTCACCAGTTTGTCGGATTCGGATATCGCAATGAGCGAACGGAGATGCCGCAGTTCAAGCATCGCACCGCCCGCGCCGGCCGCGACAGTACAGAAAAGAGGGGAAATTCTTGATATGAATATGGTTCATATGATGATGAAAACATGTCGCTTGATGAATCATAGCGTGACTTGCACACTACGCGGCATTCACTCAAGGATTCCGCATGGCCCGCACTCACATATCCGGCTTTCCGCGCATCGGCGCGCATCGCGAACTCAAGTTCGCACAGGAATCTTTCTGGCGCGGCGAATCCGACGATGCCTATCTGCGTGGCGTCGGAAAGGAGCTGCGCGCCCGTCACTGGGAATTGCAACGCGCCGCCGGGCTGGATTTTGTCGCGGTCGGCGATTTCGCATGGTACGACCCGATGCTGAACCTGACTGCCCTGCTCGGTGCGCTGCCGGAGCGATTCGGGTTCGAGCCGAAGACCCTGTCGCTCGCCCAGTATCACGAACTGGCGCGGGGCAACAAGGCGCAGCCGGCCATGGAAATGACCAAGTGGTTCGATACCAACTACCACTACCTGGTACCCGAGCTCGGTCCCGACACCACATTCGACGGCGGCGTGGACTGGTTCTTTGAGGAAATCGACGAGGCGCTCGCCCTGGGTCTGGCCGTCAAGCCGGTGCTGATCGGGCCTATCACCTATTTGTGGCTATCCAAAAGTCGCGCTGCGGACTTCGACCGGCTATCGCTATTGCCCAGGCTGGTCATCCGCTACCTGCGCATTCTCGACACGCTGAAAGCGCGCGGTATCGAATGGGTTCAGCTTGACGAACCCGCGCTCTGTCTCGATCTCGAAACCGATTGGCTCGAAGCGTTTTCCGCCGTGTACAACGTGCTGGGCGACTCGGGCGTCAAGGTGCTGCTGGCGACCTATTTCGACACCGCCGCCGATCACGCGCCAAGCGTCGCAAAACTGCCTGTTCACGGCGTGCATATCGATCTGGTCAAGGCACCGCAGCAACTGGAGACGTGGCGTTCGGCGCTGCCGGCGGACAAGGTCCTGTCGGTGGGCGTAGTCGATGGACGCAACATCTGGCGCGCCGATCTGGGCGCCATTGCGGGCTCACTTGAAAGTCTTCACGCGGAGCGCGGCGAACGGTTGTGGATCGCGCCGTCCTGCTCGCTGGTCCACGTGCCGGTCACGCTCGCCACCGAACAGAAGCTCGATGGTGAACTCAGGTCGTGGCTCGCTTTCGCGACCGAAAAACTCGATGAGCTCAGCACGATTGCACTCGCGCTGCACGATCCGTCAGCAGCCCAGTCGGCGCTCGCGGCCGCGGATACCGCACTCGCGTCGCGCCGCAACTCAGGGGCGGTGTTCAACGTACTGGTGCAACGGCGTGTCGCCGCTGTCACCGAGACGATGGCCAACCGTAAGAGTCCGTTCGCCGATCGCAGCCGCGTGCAGCGCCACTCACTCAAGCTGCCGCTCCTGCCTACCACGACAATCGGTTCGTTTCCGCAAACGCCGGCGATCCGGCAGGCGCGCGCCGCCTATCGGCGAGGCGAGATGCGCGCGCTGGAATATCTCGAACGTATGCGCGCCGAAACGGCAACCGTCGTTCGGCGACAGGAAGAGCTCGGGCTCGACGTGCTGGTGCACGGCGAAGTCGAACGCAACGACATGGTCGAATTCTTTGCGGACAAGCTCTGGGGATACGCGCTCACGGAAAACGGATGGGTCCAGAATTACGGCTCGCAGTGCGTCAAGCCGCCGATCATTTACGGCGACATCTACCGGCCCGAGCCGATGATCGTGGATGCGGCCTGCCATGCGCAGTCTTTGACCGACCGCCTGGTGAAAGGAGTACTAACCGGACCGGTCACGATGCTCGAATGGTCATTTGTTCGCGATGACCAGCCGCGCCCGACCACGGCGCTCCAATTGGCGCTCGTCATTCGCGACGAAGTCGTGGACCTCGAAAAGGCCGGCATCCGCATCATTCAGATCGACGAACCCGCCTTCCGCGAGGGGCTGCCACTGCGCAAGGCAGACTGGTCCACTTACCTCGACTGGGCGACCCGGACCTTCAGGATTTCAGCGGGCGGCGTCTGCGACGCCACGCAGATCCACACGCATATGTGTTACTCGGAGTTCAACGACATTCTGCCTTCGATCGCCGCGCTGGATGCCGACGTGATTACGATCGAGACATCGCGCTCGTCGATGGAATTGCTCGATGGCTTCGGCGAGTTCGCCTATCCGAACGGAATCGGGCCCGGCGTATACGACACTCATTCATCGCGCGTCCCGAGCGCCGAAACGATGCAACGCCTGCTGGAACGCGCATGCGAGGTCATTCCCGCCGAACGCCTGTGGGTCAACCCCGACTGCGGCCTGAAAACCCGGGGCTGGCCGGAGACGGAAGCCGCCTTGTCCAACATGGTGCTGGCGGCGAAGACGTTGCGTCAAAAGCTCACAGCACATAGTGATTGACGGCGACCACGACGCATCGGTACGCTTCGCGCTGATGGTTCCCGTTACCGGGATCAAAAGGGAACGCAGTACGAGCAGCCATGCTCCGAGTCTGCGGCTGCCCCCGCAACTGTAAGCGGCGAGTCTGTGCCACTCATGACCACTGGGACACCGGGAAGGTCGGCACCAGACATTGACCCGCGAGCCAGGAAACCTGCCATCAAACCGAGGTCTGCGCAGCCGCACCGGGCGGGGTGTCCCGATGCGCAAGCACCGCCCAGGCGGTTGCCTGTTGCAAAGACAGCCCGACCCTCAGGATCTGTCATGTCCACTGCTGTTCAACCCGGTTCCCCGCGAGGAACCTTGTACCTACACGTCCCGGCATCGAGAGCGTGCCCGCCGTCTTCCATACGGAGGCCTGGATTGGCTCGTTCGTCCGCCATCGCGTGAAGCGTTACGGCGAACTGGAAGCCTGCCCGGCCAGGCGCTAAACCTTGTGACTGCGCCCACGCGGCTCACTCTCTACCCGCAAGAATCGACAAGACACAGCTCATCTCCATCATGAAGTTCCGTCATTTCATCATCACGTCTGCCCTGAGCGTCTCGGCATGCCAGGTTGCGCAGGCCGCGGACGACACGTCGTTGCCGCAGCCGGTGCAAAACCCGGCTGAAACCACGCTGCCGAATATTCTCGTCACCGGCGACACGCAGCATCTGCCGCAATCGTTCGACCAACGCTTCGCCACGACCCAGGTCCTGACGCGCGCCGATCTCGACCGGCTGTCTCCGATCGACCCAAGTATCACGCAGGCCCTCGCCACCCTGCCCGGCGTCACCATTGTGCAAAATGGCGGCCCCGGCTCCACCGCTTCGGTCAGCATCCGGGGTTCGTCCGCCAGCCAGGTCGCCGTGTTTATCGACGGTGTCCGGGTGGGTTCCGCGACCAGCGGGCAAGCCGAGTGGGCGGATCTGCCGACCTCCGCGTTCGACCGCGTCGAGGTCATCTCCGGGCCGGCGGCCGCTTCGTTCGGTGCGAATGCGATGGGCGGCGTCATACAGTTGTTCACCAACCATGCGGCCAATCAGCCGAACCGGACCACGATCTCGATAGGCGGGGGTTCGAACAAGACCTTCGATACGCAAATCCGCACCTCAGGCAGCATCCCGTCCACAGGTCCGCTTTCGACGCTCTCCGGACTGACCTACTCGCTCGGTCTGCACGACTACAACACCGCTGGGATCGAAGCGACGCAGCCCTACGCCTATGGTCACGAGGATGGCCGCAATCCGTACCACGCGCAGGATGTGGATGCGCGACTCGGCTATGCGCGCGACAACTGGTCGCTCTCCGCATTTGCCCTGTATCACAGGTCCGATCTGTCTTACGACAATGCAGGCGGCGCCGACCGGCAACTCGATCATCAGTTGACGACGGGCCTCGCGTTTCATCTGGACATCACGCCGTCCACGCAGTTTGACCAGTCGGTGGGCTACGCGACGGACCGCCAGTTCGTCTACGCGAACAACCCGGCTATCCCCACCGATGAATTCGACTCGACGCGCTTAAGCACCACGACCTCGCTGACGCACCAGGAACGCGGCGTAACGCTGTTCGGCTTGCCGCTGTCGGGCGAGACAAAGCTTGCCTACGACTTCAGCCGCGAACTGGCGTTCCTGCCGGTGGATGCTCCTCAAGGATTGCCGGCGCGCAACGATTCGTCTTTCTCGCTCCATCAGTCAGCCACGCTCGGTGCGCTGACGGTGTTCCTCGCGGGACGCCACGACGTTGTTCAGGGCCTGTCGGTCAATACCGGCAATGTCGCCGTGGCCTATGCCATTACGCCGGTTTATACGGCGCGGCTCTCGTATGGCAATGCTTTCCGCCTGCCGACTTTCAACGATCTGTACTATCCGGGCTACGCCAACCCGAATCTGTTGCCGGAGCGCAGCGACACGGTCGAAGCGGCACTGGACGCCTCGACGTCTTTCGGCACCTTTACGGCCGCCGTATATGACACCCGGGTGCACGACCTCATCTCTTTCAACGCCGCGACCAGCATGCCCGTGAACATCGGGCGGGCCCATATCCAGGGTATCGATCTGTCCTACAAGGGCACCATCGGCAAATCGACGCCCGTCAGTGTCGCTGTCGGCATTCTGAATCCGCAGGACGTCACCGATCAGACGTGGCTTCCCCGCCGTCCGCGCCAAACGGTCGCGCTGAGCGTCGATCACATGTGGGACGAATTCCAGCTGCACGCGCTCAGCACCGGCGTCTCGCTGCTCTACGGCGGCTCGACCTTCGACGACCAGTTCAACACGACCTATCTGCCGTCGTACACGAGAGTCGATCTGCGCGCCTCGTACAAGATCAACTCGCACCTCACCGTGTCCGCCAGTCTGTCGAACCTCTTTAACCGGCAGTACGTCACCGCATACGGCTATAACTCGCTCGGCCGCACGGCATTCGGCAAGGTGGCGTACACGTTCTAGGCGGCTCCAGGCGGTAGCGGGTCCACGCGCTATGCCGTCGGGGAAGCATTCACCCGACGGCATAGCGCTATTTATTGGCAACCAGTGCGCGGGATCGGCGCGTATTGCGGGAGCGCACCTTAGCGGATCAAACCGCGAGTCGAGCGCGCAAGAAACTCGTAAAACGGCTTGACCTCAGCATGAGCGGACGCGATCTCCGCAATCTCCGGCTTCGCTTCATCAAGGGTCATGCCGCTTCTGTAGAGCAGCTTGTAGGCATGTCGAATGGCTTGTATTGCCTCTTTGCTGAACCCGCGGCGTTGCAGCCCCGTGGTGTTCACGCCAATCGGCGAAGCGTGATTGCCTTGAGCAATGACAAACGGCGGCACATCCTGAGCGATGCCGGAGCAGCCTCCAACCATGACGTGCGCGCCGATAATGCAGAATTGATGGACCGCGCACATACCGCCGATGATCACGTGGTCGTCCAGAATTACGTGACCGCCCAGCGTTGCGTTGTTTGCCAGAATGCAATGGTTGCCTACGCTGCAATCGTGAGCAACGTGAGCGTTGACCATCAGAAGATTGTCGTTTCCAACCCTGGTGATACCGCCGCCCTGGACCGTGCCGCGATGGATCGTGACGCTCTCCCGGATTCTGTTCCGATCGCCTATTTCCACAAGCGTTGGCTCGCCGGCGTACTTCAGATCCTGGTTGTCCTCTCCAATCGTGGCAAAGGGGTAAATGATGTTATCCCGGCCAATGCGGGTATGCCCGCTTACGACGACGTGAGACTTGAGCACGGTGCCCTCGCCGATCTCGACCTCGCCGCCGACGCAACAGTAGGGACCAATGCGAACACCAGCGCCGATGACAGCGCCCTCTTCAATCACCGCGGTTGGATGGATGACAGCCGTTTTATCGATCACAAACATAACCTCTCAGGAATGCCACTTTTGTGGCCTTGCAGTTCACATTCAATGCCGGAGCAGCGAGCCCCAATTCATTTCAGCGGTCGATTATATGGGTCTTTGTTCTCACTCGCCGTTGACCTTTCAACTCGTTACCACCGGCTGAATGTCCGCTCGCCGGCCGCACGGAAACACCATTTCTTACAAATTACTGTCTACGAAATCGCAGAGCGAACTGCCTACGTGATCTCGTGCGTCACGCGCAGCAATCGAGCATGCTAGGCTACGCGTAGATTTCTTGCCGCATGGTATAAATTCCTGCGTCAGGACAGGAAACATCGAAGTTCGGGTGGCTCGAATAGTCCCATCCGCTCCCCTCGCTTAAGCTCAACGCAGGCGATATAAGGTGGATCGATGATCGACGTGAACCAGCGTATTGTCGGGCGGCTGCGCTTATGGGTTGCGCTTTGCGGCTGCGCCGCAGTGGCCGGCTGCATGGTCGGTCCCAACTACCGCACACCCGCCGCGCCTGCCACCGACACCTACACCGCCGCGCCGCTGCCCGAGCAGACAGCCTCGGCTCCCGGGGCGGCCGGTTCGCCCCAGCGCTTTGTGCCGGGACAGGACATTCCCGCCGCCTGGTGGGCCCTCTTTCATTGCGAGCCGCTCGATACGCTGATCCGCCAGGCGCTCGTCAACAGCCCGAACATCGCCGCCGCGCAAGCCGCCTTGCGGCAGGCACGCGAAAACTTCAAGGCGCAGGCCGGCGGCACCCTTCTGCCCAGTGTCGATGCGCAACTCGGCGCCACCCGAGAAAAACTGAACGGCATCTCATTCGGCGAGCCTGGTGTGGTCGATGAGTTCAATCTCTACAACGCATCCGTGAACGTGTCGTACAAACTCGACGTGTTCGGCGGCGCACGACGCGAACTCGAAGCGTTGCACGCGCAAATCGACTACCAGGACTTTCAGTTGCAAGCCGCCTATCTCGCGATGTCAGCCAACATCGTGACAGCGGCGGTCAAGGAAGCATCGCTGCGCGCCCAGATCGAGGCCACCGAGCGGATCGCCACGGAAGAAGACGAGCAGCTCGGCGTGCTCGGCAAACAATTCGAACTGGGAGGCGTGGGCCGCACGGCGGTACTCGCGCAACAAACCCTGCTGGCGCAGACCCGCGCCACGCTGCCGCCGCTGCAGCAACAACTCGACCAGGTGCGTCATCAGCTCGCCGTGTTGGCCGGCAAACTGCCCAGCGACGCCAGACTGCCCGAATTCAGGCTCGAGATGTTTTCGTTGCCCGAGGCGCTGCCGGTGAGCTTGCCGTCGGCACTGGTACGTCAGCGGCCCGACATCCTCGCCGCCGACGCCGTGCTGCATCAGGCCAGTGCGCAAGTCGGCGTGGCGACCGCGGCGATGTATCCGCAGATCACGCTGTCCGCCAGCTATGGCGCCGAGGCCCTGACGCCCGCCCAGGTGTTCAAAGCCGGCAGCACGATCTGGAGCCTGGGCGCCGGCCTGCTGCAACCGGTCTTCCACGGCGGCCAGCTGAGCGCGCAGAAGCGCGCGGCCGAAGCGGCATACGAGCAGGCCGACGCGCAATATCGCGAAACGGTGCTGCTGGCGTTCCAGAACGTCGCGGACTCGCTGCGCGCACTCGATCACGACGCAACCGGCCTGAAAGCGCAGACGGACGCCTGGCGCTCCGCCAGCGATTCGTTGGACCTCACGCGCGGGCAGTATCGCGTGGGCGGCGTGAGCTACCTGTCGCTGCTCGACGCCCAACGCCAATATCAGCAAACGGTGGTAAGCCTCGCGCAGGCGCAGGCATCCCGCTACGCCGACACCGCCGCCCTCTTCCAGGCGCTCGGTGGCGGCTGGTGGAACGCGCCCGCACCGGCCACGGCCGCCACGGCGCATTGACGCATTGACGCATTGACGCATTGACGTAACCCGCTCGCTCGCCCGGCCGGCCGGCCAGCCAGCCAGCCAGCCAGCCAGCCAGCCAGCCAGCCAGCAGAATGCCCGCTTCACCGCTCTTTGTTTGCAACAACACGCGCAGTCAGAAACGAAGGAACGAAGCAACCAGGCCTCCGGCGCTTCGCCCCATGCCGTGCAAGGACACAAAGATGACTGAAAGAAAACCGATGACAAAGCGGATGGTGATCATGCTGATCTGTGTCGGCCTGCTGCTGGCGGCACTGGTCGGCTTCAACCAGTTCCGCTCGTACATGATCGCCAAGTTCATGGCGAGCAACGCGGCGCCGCCCTCCACCGTCTCGGCGGTCGTCGCCGGCTATCAGTCATGGCAACCGCAGCTTGCGGCAGTCGGCAGCCTGCGCGCCGTGCGCGGCGTCGACGTCACCACCGAAGTCGCAGGCCTCGTGCGCGAGGTGGCGTTCAGCTCGGGGCAGGAAGCGAAAGCCGGGCAAGTCCTTGTCAGACTCAATGCCGACAGCGACGTGGCGCTGCTCCAGTCATTGCAGGCCACCGCAGAACTCGCACAAACGGTTTACACGCGCGACAAGGCCCAGTACGACATCAAGGCCATCGCCAAGGCGCAGCTCGATGCGGACGCCGCCGACCTGAAGGGCAAAAAGGCGCAAGTCGCGCAACAGGCTGCGCTCGTCGACAAGAAGACCATCCGTGCGCCGTTCGCGGGGCGTCTCGGCATCACCACGATCAATCCGGGGCAGTACCTCAATCCCGGCGACGCAATCGTCACCTTGCAAGCGATCGATCCGATCTACGCCGACTTCTACCTGCCGCAGCAGCAGCTCGGCCAGCTCGCCATCGGTCAGACCATCGTGGTCGATACCAACGCGTATAGCGGGCAAACCTTCGTGGGCAAGATTCTGTCGATGAACCCGCGAGTCGACAGCGCCACGCGTAACATTCAGATCGAAGCCACCGTGGACAATCATGAGCGCAAGCTGCTGCCGGGCATGTACGCGAACGTGAAAATCGACGCGGGCGCCGGGCAGCGCTACCTGACGCTGCCGCAAACCGCGATCACCTACAACCCGTACGGCGCAACCGTGTTCGTCGTCAAACCGGCCGCGCAAGCCAACGCGCAGGGCAAAGCGCTGCCCGTCGCGCAACAGGTGTTCGTCACGCCGGGGCCGACGCGCGGCGATCAGGTGGCAATCCTGAAAGGTGTCGAGGCCGGCATGCAGGTCGTGACGAGCGGGCAACTCAAGCTCAAGAACGGCACGCCGCTCATCATCAACAACAGCGTGCAGCCGGCGGACAGTCCGAACCCGGCGCCTCAGGAACAATAGAGAGACCGCGCGATGACATTCACCGATCTCTTCATCCGGCGGCCCGTGCTTGCATCGGTCGTCAGCCTGCTGATTCTCGTGCTCGGACTGCGCTCGCTCGCTGCCCTGAAAGTCAGCCAGTATCCGCAGACCGAAAACGCCGTGGTGACGATCAGCACGGCTTACTATGGCGCGAACGCCGACACGATTGCCGGATTCATCACGCAGCCGCTCGAGGCGGCGATCGCCCAGGCGCAAGGCATCGACTACCTGTCCTCGACCAGCACCACCGGCGTGTCGACGATCACTGCTACGCTGCGGCTGAACTACGACTCGAACCGCGCGCTGACCGAAATCAACACGCAGATCCAGTCGGTGCGTAACCAGTTGCCGCCGCAGGCGCAACAGCCGGTGTTGACGGTGCAGGTCGGGCAGACCACCGACGCGATGTATATGGGCTTTTACAGTGACGTACTGCCGAGCAATAACGTCACGGATTACCTGCTGCGCGTCGTCAAGCCCAAGCTCGATTCGATCGAAGGCGTGCAGACGGCCGAAATCCTCGGCGGGCGGCAGTTCGCGCTGCGCGCGTGGCTCGATTCGACGCGGCTCGCCGCACACGGCGTGACGGCAACCGACGTTTTCACGGCGCTCGGCAACAACAACTACCTCGCGACGCTCGGCACGACGAAGGGGCAAATGGTCAGCGTCGACCTGAACGCGGGCACGGACCTGCATACCGTCGACGACTTCAAGCAACTCGTCATCAAACAAAAGAACGGCGCGATCGTGCGCCTCGAAGATGTCGCGAACGTCGTGCTCGGCGCCGACAGCTACGACTTCAACGTCGCGTTCAGCGGCAAGCGTTCGGTGTTCATCGGCATCAAGGTCGCGCCGGACGCCAACATCCTCGATGTGGCCAAGCGCGTGAAGGCCGTCTTCCCCGGATTGCAGAAGCAGTTTCCGACCGGCATGACGGGGGATATCGTTTATGACGCGACCGATTTCGTCAACACGGCGATTTACGAAGTCATCAAGACACTGGTCGAGGCGTTACTGATCGTCACCGTGGTAATTTTCCTGTTCCTCGGCAGCTTGCGCGCGGTCATCATCCCGCTGATCGCGATGCCGTTGTCGCTGATCGGCACCTTCTTCGTGATGCAGCTGCTCGGCTATTCGATCAATCTGCTGACCCTGCTCGCGCTCGTGCTGGCGATCGGACTTGTCGTGGACGACGCGATCATCGTCGTGGAAAACGTCGATCGTCACATGATGGAGGAAGGCAAGTCACCACTCGATGCCGCGCTGATCGCCGCGCGCGAACTCGGCGGCCCGATCCTCGCGATGACGGTCGTGCTGATCGCCGTCTATGTGCCGATCGGTTTTCAGGGCGGCCTGACGGGTGCCCTCTTCACCGAATTCGCCTTCTCGCTCGCCGGCGCGGTGACGGTGTCCGGAGTGATCGCGCTGACGTTGTCGCCGATGATGTGCTCACGCTTCTTCCGCGCGGAGCAGGAGTCCGGGCGCTTCGCGCGCTTCGTCAACCGCCAGTTCGAGCGCGTTCATCGTGGCTATGGCCGTCTGCTGCATGCGACGCTCGACACGTGGCCCGTATTTATCGTGATGGGTGCACTGCTGCTCGCCGGCACGGTCTACCTGTTCATGACGTCGAAATCGGAGCTCGCGCCACAGGAGGATCAGGGGATCGTGCTGTCGCAGATCCAGGGACCCCCGAACGCGACCATCCAGCAAATGCAGACGTACGCGGACCAGGTATTCAACATCTCCAAAGCGTTGCCCGAATACTCGCAGATGTTCCAGCTCACTGGCGCGCCGACCCTCAACCAGGGGATCGGCGGCGTGCTGTTCAAAACATGGGACCAACGCAGCAAGGGCGCAACCGCCTTGCAGCAGGAATTGCAGCAGAAATGGAATCAGATTGCGGGGGCGCGCGTCGCGGCGTTCCAGTTTCCGCCGCTGCCTGGATCGCAGGGTTTGCCGGTGCAGTTCGTCATCAGCACGACCGAGCCTTTCGAAAACCTCAATGAAGTATCGCAAGCCGTCCTGCAAAAAGCCCGTGCGAGTGGGATGTTTTTCTTCGTCGACAGCGATCTCAAGCTCGACAAGCCGGAAGCCACACTCGTTGTCGACCGCGACAAGGTCGCTTCGCTCGGGCTCTCGCAGAGCGACGTGGGGCAAGCGCTCGGTTCGGCGCTCGGCGGCGGCTACGTCAACTACTTCTCGATCGCCGGGCGCTCTTACAAGGTGATCCCGCAGGTCTTGCAGACCGACCGCCTGAACCCTTCGCAGGTGCTCGATTACTACCTGCGCACGCCGGACGGCAGTGTGATTCCGGCATCGACGATTGCGCATATCGAACACAACGTCGTGCCGGAATCGATCAACCACTTCCAGCAACTCAACTCGGCGACGATCTCGGGCGTGACGGTACCGGGCGTGTCGCAAGGCGAGGTGCTCGATTTCCTGCGCAAGGCAACCGCGCAAGCGGCGCCGGCCGGATATTCGGCGGACTATTCGGGGTTATCGCGGCAATTCGTGCAGGAGTCCGGTGGTTTCGTCATCACGCTGCTGTTCGCGACGATCATCGTGTTCCTCGCGCTCGCGGCACAGTTCGAAAGTTTCCGCGACCCGATCGTGATCCTGGTTTCAGTGCCCATGGCGCTATTCGGCGCGCTCATCTTCATCAACGTGGGCTTGACGACGCTGAACATCTACACGCAGGTCGGGCTCGTCACGCTGATGGGGCTCGTCAGCAAGCACGGCATCCTGATCGTGCAGTTCGCCAACGAACTGCAACACGCCGGCAGATCGAAACGGGAAGCCCTGGAAGAAGCGGCCGGCGTGCGGCTGCGCCCGATCCTGATGACGACGGCAGCGATGGTGCTGGGCGTCGTGCCGCTGGTGATCGCCTCGGGCGCGGGCGCGGCGGGCCGCAACGCGATGGGGCTCGTGATCTTCACGGGGCTCTCGATCGGCACCCTCTTCACGCTGTTCGTGGTGCCCGCGATGTATATGTTCCTCGCCGCCGATCACCATCGGGAAGCCGACGCGCCGCAGGCGGGTTAGCGTGCGGCGTGCTCCTGCCGAGCGAGCCATTGCAAGATGCGTTGCGTGGCTGTTTCTCCCGGGAGCACGGCTCAGATTCGAGGCTCATGAAACGACCGACACGAAACGAACCCAAGCCGTGATGGATTGCCTGAACACGCAACTAGACCAATATCCGGTCCCGATTGAAAACTAGCGCCTCGGCGCGCGTTTTCAACAGATTTTCAGCATCGCTCAAACGCTTCGACGTTGCCTCAAATACTTGCCTTTGTTTCAGCAAACTTGCCTTCTGCACTTCGATGCGCGTCAACACCAGGCTGGGAGCCGGGCCTCCATAAGACCGCCGCGCGGCGACGTTCCGGACAGGATCCATGCACGCTCGCACTTCATCTTCGTCGAGAGATATCTCGCGTTCAAGCTGCTGGCTCGCCGCCACATTGATCATGGCGGGCGTGATACTGCCGGCGGAACGTCCCTGATCCAGCACATCCCGGACGACGCTGCCAATGATATGGTGAGCATCGCGAAACGACGTGTCGGCTCTGCGAACCAGGAGATCCGCCAGGTCTGTCACCGTTGAAAAATCCTCGGCCGCTCTTGTCACCATGCGATCCCGATTCGGCTCGACATCCAGCACCAGCAACTTCATCAGTTCGAGTGCTTTCAGCGCCTCTTCGCAACTCTCCCAGCAGGTTCTCGTGCTCTCGCGGCTACTGTCCCCCGCGTGACTAAAATGCGTCGACTTGACGGTTGTAAAGGCGGCTGAAGTCAGGCCGATCAAGTGACCCGTCTTGCCTCGCAGATATTCGAGCACGACCGGATTCTTCTTCTGCGGCATGATGCTCGACGTGCTCGCGACGCTATCGGGAAACGACAGATAGCCGAACTCGGGGGTCGACCAGACGTAAAAATCCTGGACCATCCGGCTGCAAGTGATCATCATGATAGAGAGCGTAGCGCTCAGTTCCAGCGCGAAGTCTCGCGACGCAACCCCGTCGAGCGAGTTCGCCAACGGGTAACTGAACCCCAGCATCTGGCTCGTCGAAACACGGTCGATGGGAAAGGAGGTGCCGGCCAACGCGCACGCTCCCAGCGGAGAGCCGTCCGTCGTATCGAGTACATGCACAAGCCGCTCGATATCCCGCGACCATGCATCCACCAGTGCCGACAGATAGTATCCGTAGGTGATCGGCTGGGCGGCCTGCATATGGGTATAGCCAGGCATCACGTAGCCGGCGAACTCCTGAGCTCGCCCCAACGCGGCCTCGGCAACGTCGGCTAATGCCGTGCCAAGCCGCAGGCAGAAATTTCGTGCGCGGATTCGATCGATTGTCGCGCCCATGTCGTTGCGGCTGCGGGCGGTATGCAATCGGCCACCCAGATCGTGCCCGACCAGCTTCATAAGGTGAGCTTCGTAGTTGAAGTAGGCCTCCTCTCGTGCGGGATCGAGCTCGACTGCACTCGGGCCGTCCTGCTGCATCTTCAGCACTGCGCCCGCGAGCCGTTTCGAGGCATCCTTCTCCAGAATCCCTTGTTCGTCGAGCATGACCAGATGCGCCAGATTGATCTGATTCAACAACTCGAAATTCGCGAAGAATTCACGATTCAGACGCGGCAAGAAAATATATTGAATGACTTCTTCTGCGAGCGGCTGTTTTAGCCGGCGACTAACTTTTGATTCCATTTTTCCAGATCCAATAGTGCAGAAATGATTCTCGTCGACGAGCGCGCGCAATCGAGCGTCGGCATCGATGAGAAGGTGAAGATGTGGCCAGACCTTGATCGAGGCCCGTTAGCTATTCCAGAGCGGGCGATAGAGGTGATGGAGGTGCTTGACGGTGAGCCTCCGCTAATCAACAAAGGCGATTTGCCAATTCACATAAACGTGCCGTGTTGCGATTCGATTAAAGATGACTGTCTCGTCTCAGCCTCCCAAAGCGGTCAGCAGAAAAAGCGCCGCAAAGCCGACAACACATAAAACAATGAACAGTGGCATGACGAACCTGATCCAGGCGACGTAGTCCACCTTGGCGGTAGCGAGGAAAGCCAGAAGCAGGCCGTTGGTCGGCGAGATGACGTTGATCAGGCCGGAGCCGAGCAGCATGGCCGTTACCGTGAGTTGCCCGCTGACGCCAGACAGATGCGCGATCGGCGCCAGAATCGGAATGCTGACCGCTGCCTTTGCGGAGACGGAGTGGATGAGAATCCCAAACATCATTTCCGAAATCATCAAGCCGGCCGTCACCGCGGCGTGAGGTTGACCCTGTATCAGGCTTGCCAGGTTCTGGACGATACTGTCCTGAATCTGGCTCGACTCCAGAATCACGCCTACGGCGCCGCCAAGGCCGATCATGGTGATCGGTAGCGCCATGCTTTTCATGCCATCGATCAGCGCGTCCGCTGCGTGACTCAAGCGCATTCCACCCGAGAGGGCGATGAACAGGCTCAACGCGAGGAAAGCGGCTGCCTGTTCGGTATGTTTCCATGACCACAGGCTTGTGCCCACGACCAATGCCATTCCGCCAAGCACGAGCGCTAGCAGTACCCTGATCTGATGCTTCGTCAGCCGCTTTGCTGCCGGGACGTAGTCGGCCTTCGGCAGACGACGCAGATAGAGCATCACGTAGCCCAGCCCCAGTCCTAGCATAACGATGAAAATCGCCAGTCTGGGAAGAATGCCGCTGAAAATCGGCACCCCGGCCAACGGTTGCGCAACGGCGAGCGCATTGGGATTGGTGACCGAAGCGATATAGCCGATGTCTGCTCCGAGCACCACGATGGCCGCCGCGACGAGGTTCGGGAATTTAAGGCGCTTGGTCAGCGACAGGACAATGGGCATGATCGCCACATATTCAGAACTAAACCCCATAAAGGTCGCCCCGAATGCGATCAACAAGATTGCGCCCGTCACCAGAACATATGCATTGCCGGAAGACACATGCAGCAAGTCGTCGATCGCCGCATCGATTGCGCCTGTGGCACGTAGTACGCCAAACGTGCCGCCGGCGAACATCAACATGAAGATCAGGGGCGCCTGCGCAACGAAGCCTGAGGGAATGGCCGCAAACAGGCTGACCACGCCGGCCGCATGAGCAGGAGATTCGTTCGCCTTCGGAACGCCCGGCGACAGAAGCGCCGCGAGACCACTCTCCTTTGGTATGACCTGATACGTGCCGGCGACCACGTGTTTTCCATCGCGTTGAAATTTGCCCGCCGGGATCAGGTGGGTCAATAAGGCGGCAGCCAGCATCACGGCCAATGCGATCAACACTGGATGCAAACGGCCGTGCGACTTCGATCCGGGCGCATCCGCCGTGTTCGTCATTTCGGTCGTACTCATCGCGTAGCCACGTTATGAAGTGAAATGAGACAGGCGCGAGATGTCCGCTCCTGACTTACCGTGTTCCTGAACATGCATCCACCGCCGTAAATATTGAATGAAACCCTTTTGCCTGAAAGTCGCTTGTCTCCGAGCGACGCAACGCTGACGAAGAGATGAGCTGTTGCCTTGTGGGTAAACCCCTAGATATGGCACAGAATGCTATAGCTTTATCTCTCGCCACAACACCTTTATGGCATTGGATTCACTGTAGATTACGAAGCCGAATGTGCGCTGTACAATGCTTTCTGTTTCAACATCGATAGCATTTTGTTATAGAGCCAGATATGAAGATTCGCCAGCTAGAAGCCTTCAGGGCGGTGATGCTCTACCAGACCGTTACGCTCGCAAGCGAGATGCTCCATATCTCGCAGCCGGCAACAACACGGCTGCTGGCCGATCTGGAACGCTCGGTCCGGTTCAAACTGTTTGATCGCGTTAAAGGGCGCCTGCATCCAACGGTAGAAGGGCAAGCGCTCTTTGAAGAGGTGCAGCGATCGCTGGCAGGTGTCGATCGAATCTCGCGCGCGGCGGACGACATAAGAAACCTTCGTCGAGGCACGCTGCAGATTGCGGCTGCGCCGTCGATTTCGCTGTCCTTGCTACCGCATGCAATCGCGGATTATCTGAAGTCCAAGCCGGACGCCCACGTGTCTCTCGCCTCGCATTCGTCGCGCACGGTGGTGGACATGGTGATGGGACAGCGCTGCGATATCGGTTTCGCCGTTCTTTCGATGAACCACACCAGCTCGCATGGAGAGCGCCTGATGTCCACGCGTATGGTTTGCGCATTACCCGCAGGACACCGGCTATGTGCGATGGAAACAGTCACACCAACCGATCTTGCAGGGGAGCGTTTCGTTGTGCATCCACGCAGCGTTACCTCGCGTCTGCAAATAGACGCGTTGTTTGCGGCACATGGTGTCGAACTCAACGTTCAGATAGAGAGCCCGGTTGGGCATGCGATCTGTTCTTTTGTGGAAGCGGGCGCGGGGGTCGCCGTCATAGACGCAATCAGTGCGTGGGGCTATCGAGGTACAGGTGTAGTCTTCAGACGCTTCGAGCCGACGCTCGTCACCGACTTTGCGGTGCTGACGCCTGCTCAACGGCCCGCTCCATTGCTGGCGAAATCCTTCGTATCCCATGTACGGGAGTTCGCTTTAGCGAAGCTCGGCCCGAGTATCGTGTTGCCGTGACGGCGAGCTACCACCGCGCGCCGTGCTAGATGAGCTCCGCGACGCGAACAATGAGAAATGCCGCTGGCACAAGCACCGCTTGCGCGCATAGCGTTCCGATAACGCGCGCCCCCACCAGCGTAGTGATCGCTCGCCGGAAGCTGTTTTCCGAAACGCGGCCTTCGATCACATCGTCTGTCATGACTGAAACTTGCGGGTCGATCACCACCGCCAGGACGACAGTCGCAAAACCGTTGATCACCGAGGACAGATTCGCACATGTCACTCGCAATTCCGGCTTCAGGTATCCCGCATAGAGTGACGCAAAAACGCCGACCGTCCAGATTGCCATGGCGAAAACGTTCAGCCCGATGACCTTCCAGGAAACGCCGGCGCCAGATGCCAGTTGGGTGACGTTGTGGCGGGACGGGAGCCGCGCGCCATCCCGGATATAGTTGACGCCGCCACGGCTGAAGACGTGGAGCAGCAGACGAGGGATCGAGCGGTTGGCCTGAAAATGCTCGACCGCCCGGCTGAAATAACGCTGAAACGTGGGGATCAGGCAGGCTCCCACGATGCTCGCCAAGGTGGCGGACAGCAGGAAAAAGCGAAAGTCACCGAGCAAACCACTCTCCGTGTGCCGGGCGATATCGAGCTCCACCCGCTTCGCTATAAAGGGTCCCTGAAAGGAATTCGCCGTCCGGGAGACTAAGGCGATGATCCCGAATAGAGAAAACGACACGGCTATCCGGCGTGTGCGAACACCCGCGATCCGCACGGCATATGCCAGTGTCGCGATCACATGAATGACGAACGTAAGCCCGCAGATGATCAGAAGCTGAGTGTCCATGCTGGCGTGGCGAGTTGGGCGAGCAGATAGTTTACCGGAGGGGGAGTGGCCAGCACATACAGCCGCGCAATGGCATGATATCGGCCTCACGTCCTCCTTTCTCGAGCCCTCCCGAACATGTCCAACCTGATCGTCCACGGCGGCGTCCCGTTACGCGGGGAAATCACGCCATCCGCCAACAAGAACGCTGTTCTGCCGATCCTTTGCGCCACGCTGCTCACCGATCAACCGGTCCGCCTGATCGGCGTGCCGGAGATTACCGACGTCAAGAAAATTCTCGACATCTTCCGCGCGCTCGGCAGCGAGGTGTCGGTGAATTTTTCAACCGGCATGCTCGACCTGCATCACCACGCGACCACGTTCGATCCGGCAACGCACAAGCTTCCCGAAGAGATGCGCTCGTCGATCATGCTGGTTCCCCCGCTGCTCGCGCGTTTCGGCGTGGCACGCCTTGAAAGTGATGTGAAGGGCTGCACGCTCGGTGTCCGCGAGATCGACCCGCACGTCGAAGTGTTCGAGCGGTTTGGCGCGCGCCTCGAACGCACCGACGATTCGTTGATCGTACGCAACGACCAGCGCATGGCCGCAAACGATCACTGGCTGGATTACGCATCGGTTACGACAACCGAGAACTTTGCGCTGTGCGCGGCGGCCGCGCAAGGAACGTCGACGCTCGTCAACGCGGCCTCGGAACCTCATGTGCAGGAGTTTTGCCGCTTTCTCGCCATGCTTGGCGTCGGCATAGAGGGGATCGGCACATCGCGGCTCAGCGTGACGGGCGGCCAACGGCTTGGCGGCGGCGAGTTCCGCTTCAGCGAGGATTTCCACGAGATCGCCACCTTTCTCGCGCTGGGCGCCATCACCGGCGGCGACATCGCGGTCAGGAATTCCGCGCCCGAGCAGTTCCCGCTGATCGACAGGACATTCGCGAAGTTCGGCGTCAACGTCGAGCATCGAAACGGTTGGTCGCGTGCGTCAAGCGACGGCCCACTGCAGGTGCGCCGCCCGTTCACGCAGAATATTCTCACCAAGGTCGAAGCCGCGCCGTGGCCTTATCTGCCGGTCGACCTGCTGCCGATCTTTGTCGCGCTCGGCGTGAAGGCCGAAGGCAGTGCGATGTTCTGGAACAAGGTCTATGACGGTGCAATGGGCTGGACCAGCGAGCTGTCGAAATTCGGCGCGCATGTGTTCCTGTCCGATCCGCACCGGCTGATTACCTTCGGCGGCCTGGCACTGAGTCCGGCACGCGTCGAGAGTCCGTACATCATCCGCGTGGCGATTGCCTTACTGATGGTCGCGGCCAGCATCGAAGGACGCTCCGAGATCATGAATGCGCTGCCGATCCGGCGCGCGCATCCGCGCTTCGTCGAAAACCTGCGCTCGGTAGGCGCAAATGTCGAGTGGACCAGCAGCGAGTGAGTGGCTCCAGCAGCCGCCTCAGTCCGCAACCGACCGGGGCGCTGCATACCTCGACACCTGCTCGCGTGACGTGCCCGCCAGCAGCGTGATCGAAGCGAGCAGCATGAGTCCGCCGAGATACAGCGTGCCCAGAAACACAGAACCCGTCACAGATGCGATCCAGCCGACAACGATCGGGCTTGCAAGACTGCCCAGACTTCCGAGGCTGGAAACGGTCGCGTAAGCGAGCGCCCGCTCGTTCGGAAAGTACAGGGGAACGAGCGACCAGAAGCACGCCAGCGTGCCGAGCGTACCCGCCGTTGCGATCGTGACAAGCAGCATCGCCAGAACAGGCGAATGCTGGACAGCGGGAAGCAGCAGCCACCCGCCCGATGCCAACCCGAGACTGAGCGTTGCATGCCAGCGTCTTTCGCCAGTGTTGTCGGAATGGCGGCCATTGCAATACAGCACCACCGCGCCAAGCGCGTAAGGAACCACCGCGATCCAGCCAATTGTTGCGGGATTCTTTACACCGAAGCTCCGTATGATGGTTGGCAACCAGAATGAGAATCCGCCGATGCTGCCGTTCATTGCAACGCAAAAGAACGCGAGCAAATAGAGCTTCGGGTTACGTGCGATGCGCCAGCCCCCGCTTGCGTGAGACGGTTGTGGGTCGCGATATTCGTCACGCAACGATTTTTCCAGTTCAAGCTTCTCGTCGCCGGAGAGCCACGGCGCTCGCGCTGGACCGTCCGCCAGCACGAACCAGGCGACGATTCCGAGCAGGACGGCAGGCGCGCCTTCGAGAATGAACATCCATTGCCAGCCGTGCAGGCTTGCCACGCGCTCCATCGACTGCATGATCGAGCCCGAGATCGGCGAGCCGATCACACCCGAAAGCGGAATTGCGAGCATGAACAGGGCGATAAATCGCGCTCGCCTCGCCGCCGGGATCCAGCAACTCAGATAGAAGAGAATGCCCGGCATGAATCCGGCCTCAGCCGCACCGAGCAGAAATCTCACCAGGTAGAAATGGCCCGGTGTCTTGACCGCGGCCATCGAAATGGACAGAAGCCCCCACAACACCATGATGCGCAATATGGTGCGGCGCGCGCCCGTTCTCTGCAGAAGCAGATTGCTCGGGACCTCAAACAGAATGTAGCCAACGTAAAAGAGACCCGCTCCCAAGCCGTAAATCGCATTGGAGAAATTGAGTTGCTCTTTTAACGCGAGTTGGGCAAAACCAATGTTCGTCCGGTCCACGAAGTTGACGATATAGCAGACGAAAAGAAACGGAATCAGGCGCCAGGCAATCTTTCGATACATCGCGGCACGCTTTGCTGGGTCAAGCATTCCGACATTCCCCCGAATTCGATATTGACGGTTAAACAATCAGTCAAAATTACTATGATGTTAGTGTATTTATGAAATTGACGGCAAGCGGGTTAACACCAACTGCACGGGCGGAATGCCGTATCAGGTGAGCCCCGCGGACAGGATCGTTGTTTCGGAAAACTGAACGCCAGAGCGCTCAGGCAAATAAAGGCGTCGGGGCCGGCCAAAGGGTATACAGTGGGGGAAGTCGGTCGCTAACGAGCGGCCTCTTGCTTCGAGGCCCCATTATGCAATCACCACTCAAACGTGCTTCGACTGCGGTTAGCAGCGAGAGCGAATACGTCGTCGAACGCAGAACGCGCGCTAGTATCCTGGACACCGCGGATGCTCTGAGAGCAGAGAAAAGACGCGCGGATTACGCCACGATCGATTCCAACGCCAGTAAGTGGCGCTACTCGGCCGGGTCCGAGAAAAGCTGATCGCCGTGCTTCAGTTCCCCAACCCCAGCCGTAGCTACGACGCCGCCCGGCATTGCGTGTGCTTCTGGGGGTACGACGATTCGCGCGAAATCACCTTCATGGTCGACGACGCCATGCTCAGAAATCTGCAACCCGACGTTGGGTCCGACGAGCGGTCTGTGCTGGGCGCCTTTGACGAGCTTCGCGAAAAGGTTCTCGAAATCGCGAAGAAGCAGTATGTCGGCGGTCCACAGAATCGATATCTGATTTCGTAAGCCGTAGTCCTGCCGCGAGAATGCGCCCATATCTGCCATTTCCCGGCCTTGTGAAGCGCCCTCCTGCACGCCCTTAACGGCGCCGGCGCCGGCTGGGGTCCCAGCGATTCTTGTCAGACCGGCCACCGCCGGTGAACACAAAACACGATTCGACGCACCCCGCACGGAAAGACAATCCCGTGCGGGGACCGATTCCTTTAGAAGTGGGAGAGCAACATGATCGATGATCAAGTGGACAAGGAAGAAATTGAGGAAAACAGAAAACGCAGAGAGGCAGCGGCGCTTGCACCGGAGCATGACGAGGCTGTCGTGCCGAAGCAGGAAGCGAAGGACATGAATCCGGAGGTGGCGCCAAAGCCGAAGCCTTGGGGCAGACGTGTCTGGACGTCGTTAGGAACATGGAACGCTCGCACGCGTGTTCGTCACCCCGGCGCGCATAGTTAAACCGGCGTAAACCAGTAAGAACAGAACGACCGGCACAGTGCCGGTTTTTTGTTGTCAATCGATAGGGGCCGCCCTGCCCGGGATGGTAAGGGCCTGCCAACGCTTGCCCCTCGGCAAGCGCAGCGGCAATTGTTGGCGTGACTTCAAACTTGGGCGAGCCGCGTCAGAAAGGCGTCAACCTGGTGTTCCTGCGTGGCCCACGACGTTACCAGGCGAATCACGGAATGATCGTCATTCGATTTTCGCCAGACGTAGAAAGCAAAGTGCTGCTTCAAAGCGGAAATGACGGAATCGGGCAATATTGGAAAGACCTGATTCGTAGCCGTCTCGGCTTCGAGAGCGTAACCGCAGGACACGATCCCAGCGGCAAGTTTTGCCGCCATGGCATTGGCGTGCTTCGCATTTTCGAAGAACAGGTCCTTGACGCCAAATAACACCTGAAACTGGATACCCAGTAGCCGTCCCTTGGCTAACATGCCGCCGCGTTGCTTGACGTGAAAAGCAAAATCTTCCGCCAACGCCGGATTGCAAACAACAATTGCTTCACCCAGAAGCGCGCCGGCCTTGGTCCCACCGATCCAGAAAATGTCGACGAGAGACGCAATATCGGCCAATGTCACGTCGCTCTTGCCGGATGCGAGTGCCGCACCCAATCGCGCGCCATCGAGAAATAGAATCAGGCCCCGCTGCTTTGCGAGCGCCGATATCTCCCGCAGTTCCGCAAGGGAGTACACGGTGCCTATTTCAGTCGCATTCGACAGATACATAAGTCGAGGCTTTGCCATGTGCGGGAAATGAGCATTGCCGGCAAGCGCGGCCTCGATATTGGCGGGTGTGAGCTTCCCGTCTACGGCAGGAACGACGATGAGCTTGTGGCCGGTTGCCTCAATAGCACCCGCCTCCCTGACTACGATATGCCCCGACTCCACTGCAATGACAGCCTCATGCGGACGCAGGCAGCTGGATATCGAAACGATGTTGGCCATGGTCCCGCTGGCGACGTAATGGATCGCGCCATTGAACGTGCGCCCCAGGCGGGCCTTGAGCAGATCTGTTGCCTCGGCAGAGTAGGCGTCTTCCCCGTAGGCTGCCTGCTGAACGTAGTTGGATTCGGTCAGGGCGCTGAGAATGTCGGGATGTGCGCCTTCGCTGTAGTCGTCAAGAAAGCTGAAAGTAGTCATTCGGTGCTTCTGCCTTGGATGGGGGCCGCCCAGGACGGGTGCGAGGCCAGAAACCGAAGGCTACCGATCCGCTACCAGAATGCCTTGTAAAAAATTGCCGCGCCGCCGTCAGAAGCGAGCGGGCGTAATACCGTAAGCCTCACGAAACGCCCGCGTGAAATGGCTTTGATCAAAGAAGCCGACGGCGTGTGCAATCTCAGTGATCGGCATGTTCCTGTTCGCGTTGATCAACGCCACCGCCTTTTCCAGCCTCATGCGCAGTAGCCAGGCATGTGGTGTCATGCCGATAGCGCGTTTGAAGAGTTTCAGGAACCGGAATCGGCCGAGGCCAACCAGAAGAGCCAGATCTTCCAGAACGATTTTGTCGGCGATATGCGCTTCGACGAATTCCCGAATAAGCCGCAGTTGCTGAGCCGATAAAGCGCCGGCAATGGTTTGGGGAGATGGCTGCTTCAAACGGGCGAACAGTGACTCCAGCAGTTCCAGAACGTAGGTTTCGTTCCTGACCGGATCGTTCATCCCCTGCTGGAGGGTTGCGTGCATGTCGAGCAGTTGGTCTGCGAGGCGGCTATCTTGCAGCACCGCGGCGGCCTGGGACGGGAAGTAGTGCCTGCCCGTGATTTCCTCGCCCAGGCCATCGAGCAACGCGGGCGACAACCGGAATGTTCGAAGCGTGTACGACTCGTCGGCACCAGCAACCCCGTCATGAACCTCGCCCGCGGGCATAAGCTGGATTGCGCCGCGCGTGAGCAACAGGGACTCCCCACGAAACGACTGACGTTGCACCCCGCTGGTCACGAGTGCGATATGGCAGTCGAGATGATAGTGCGGCTCAAAGCGAAACTCGGCAAACCGGGCCGTGCCCAGGATCAGACCGGGGATGTCGGTGGAGTGACTGTACTGGACTTCTTCGGGCATAACTCACCTCCGGTTCGACGCCGGCACCTTGGAGACCAGCCCCCGAAAGTTGCGCTGTGAGGGCTTCATTATCCCAGCTTCCTTTTGGTTTGCTCCGGCTGGCCGCAGCCAACCTCCAATCATCCGGGAACATAAGCGGCGCTGATTCAAGCAAGCTTTGTTTTGCCATTCAGTTTACTTTCAATTTACTGTCATAAATTATCGGCAGACTGGCGGACTTTCGCGCTCGGCGCGCCTCTTCCTATCCGACCGATTCCTCGATGCCCCACACGCTTGCCCGATTTACCCTAGCTGCGACGCTGTCGTCGTTACTCGGCCTTGCTGCCTGCGGTGGCGGCAGCGTGTCGTCCCCCACGCCGGTCAGTTCGTCGGATGAGGCATCAAAACCAACACCGACGCCAACACCGACGCCGACGCCCGCGCCAACCCCCACGCCCACACCGACCCAGCCCGGCAAATGGCAAACGGCGGCGACAGGCGACATGCTCGACGTGACGCTCGGCGATCTGCATCCCACTCAAGCCGCACTCGGTTACGACCAGATCTACTACAAGCTCGGCCGCTACGAGCTCAAGCCGAACAAGAAGTTCGACGATTTCTGCGCGGACGAAGGTCTGGGCGGCGTGGCGACGACCGGCTATTCGGCGACTTCGACGCTGATCGACTCGACCAGCTTCACCTGCACGACGACGGATCTCACGAAGCGCGACACGACCGTACTCAACCCGGTCGTGATCGGCCCGAACGGCGACTCGCTATACCTGACGGACGGCCATCACGGCCTGTCGACCTACTACGAGGTGCCCGACGGCGGTCCGAAGCTACACGTGCACGTGGTGGTGAAGGCCAACCTGAGCGCCTACTCGGGCGACACGTTCTGGGCAGAGATGCAGAACCGCGGCTACACGCGACTGAAGGACGGCAACGGCGCCGCAATCAAGCCGGCGCAGCTGCCCACGGGTCTGGGGCTGAAGCTCGGCATGCAGAACGACAAGTTCCGCTCGCTCGTCTACTTCACGCGCGACGTCGGCTACAGCAAACCAACGCCGTCGACGGACTTCCTCGAGTTCTACTGGGCCGACTGGCTGCGCGCATCGTTCCCGCTGTCGAGCTACACGCTCACGAATTTAGGCGCGACCGATCCGGACCCGGCGACAGCCGACACGGGCTACCTGAACGCGGTATGGATTGCCTCGCAGCAGATGGTTGCGTCGACCGACCCGGTGATCGACGGCAAGACCGGCGCGGATCTCGGCCGGCTCGCGCAGATCAATGGCGGCAAGAAGTATACGAAGGGCACCTTCGGCGATCTGCTGCTGCCCATGACCGCGTCGAGCCCGGGCAAGGTTGCCTACGCGCTCGATTACAAAACGCGCCATAGCATTCCGTAAGGACTTGTGTGCCGCCAGGCTCCGCATGCGCGGGGCCTCGCCCGTTTGCGCTACACCATGATGAAACCGTGCCGCATGCCCAGCATCACCGCTTCGGTGCGGCTTGTTGCGCCCAGCTTGCCGAAAATCGAGGAGAGGTGGAATTTCACGGTGTTCTCGGAGATGGCGAGTTGGCGCGCGATCTCCTTGTTGCCAAGCCCTTCGGCAAGCATCGTCAGCACTTCGATCTCGCGCGTGGTCAGGGTTTCGACATGCACCGGGGACGCCATCGAACGAGACGGTTTGCGCCCGTTGAGCAGCCTCGCGAGGGTCTCGGGCGACAGCACGCAAAGACCCGCGGCGACGGCTTCGATCGCGGCGACGATCTCGCCTGGTGTCGCGTCGCGCGGCAGGATCGCCATCACGTTGCCCGGCAACGTCTCGTCAATCCAGTCGCTATCCGCCTCGTCGGTCAACAGAACAAGCGCGGGTGGCGCCTGATCCGCGTCGAATCCGGACCTGAGCGCCTCGCCCGTCTCTTGCTCCAGATCGATGACGATCACATCCGGCAACGAACCGGTCAAGCTGTGAGCGAGCGTTTCACCATCGGCCGCACTGCCCGCCAGCCCGAGTGCAGGCGTCGCGCCGACAAGCGCTTGCAGGCGCGCGCGCACCCGCGGCGCATCGGCGATAACCGCGACCCGGACCGGGTTCATCTGTGCCATCTGTCCACCCGACGCTTGACTGCCTGGCCTAACCTCATCAGCACGCGTTGCGTTGCGAGCGCTCGCCAAGAATGACGGCGCACTCGTGACGCTCCCCGCCGCGAATCAGCACGATTTTCAACGGCTGTCCAATCCGCCCGGAACTGAGCGCGGCGTGCAGATCCTCGATGTCCCGGCACGGCTCGCCATCTGTTTCGATCAACACGTCGCCGATGAGCACGCCTGCCTGTTCCGCAGGACCGTTCGCCGCGAGCGAAACGATCAGCAAGCCGCGATCGGACGACAGGTTCATCTTCTTGATCCATGCCTCCGACAGGTTCACGGGCTGCGTGCCGACACCGAGATAGCCGCGCGAGACGTGCCCCTTGGTCAGCAGTTCGTCGGTGACGCTCGCCACGGTGGTCGCGGGAATCAGGATGCCGGTGCCACGCGCGAGCGCCGACGTGCAGATCCCCATGACGTGTCCGCGCATATCCGCGAGGGCCGCACCCGAGAAACCCGGGCGCAGACCGCCGTCGAGCCGCACGAACGCGTCCAGTTGTCCGCCCCGCCATGTGCGCCACGAACCGCCGACGGCGCCGACCACGCCGAAATCCGCACTGGCGCCGAGCCCGTCGGCCCGCGCGACCGCGACTACCAGATGGCCGGCCTTGAGCGAGCGCGCATCGCCGGCTTCGACCGGCTCGATGTCGACATCGTCCAGTTTGAGCACGGCGAGGTCGGTGCCCGTGTCCTGCCCTGCGAGAACCGCCGGGACGGTCCGGTTATCGGCCAGCGTGACCTTGATGCCGTCTTCGTGTCTGAGCGTGTGCGCCGCCGTGACGACGATGCCACGCCGCCAGATTACGCCACTTGAAGGAATGCGATGCCGGCCGTGAACCGCGACAACGCGTTGCCCCACGCGCTCGACGATGCCTGCCAGGTTATCGGAAAGATCCTGCAATGGATTTCCGCCGGAGGTTGACGTTTCCATGTGGTTTCTCCTGCCAGTTGAAACGCGCTACGTTCGGGCATCGCGCCACATATTGACGCGATGCGTCGCCCGCACGATGCCGGCGAGCGCATTCAGAATGACAGGATGACAACGGAAGCACACCACCCGAACGGGTAGTTAGCCAGGTAGTCAGCCAGGCGCGGTGCGCATAATTGCGTCGGTTCCCGCTCACCGCGCCGACGGTGGCGTCCGCACGATCGCCCACACGAGATACGGGCCGCCTATCAGCGCCGCCATCAACCCGGCGGGCATCTCGTTCGGGAACATCACCATGCGCCCGCTCCAGTCCGCGAGCACCATCAGCAGCGCGCCGATCGTCGCGGACGCCAGCAACTGTCCACGCGCGCGGCAAAACCCCAACGTGCGCGCGAGATGCGGCGCCATCAGGCCGATGAAGGACAACGGTCCGACCAGCAGCGTCGAAGTGGCCGTCAGCAGCGCCGCGAGCAGGAGTACGACGAGACGTGCCACGCTTACGCGCACGCCCAGCGACCGGCTCGTGCCATCGCCCAGCGACAGCACCTCGAGCCAACGCGCGAGCAGTGGCGCGCCAACGAGTCCGGTCAGCGCGACGGCGGCCGCGATCACAGCGGCAGGCAGTTGCACGTAATACGTCGACCCGATCACGAAATTCAGCAGCAGCGCGGCGCGTGGATCGCCGCTCGCCATGACGGTGCCATTGACCGCCTGGAAGAGCGCGCTGATCGCCACGCCGATCAGCAGCAGGCGCTCCGGCGCATACATCGCGCGCCGGCCGAACCACAGCAGCAGCCCGAGCGTGCCGATCGCCCCGCCAAGACACGCGAGGAACAACTGCAACGGCCCTGGCGCGGCGAATGCGAACACCGCCGCGACGATGCCGAGCGCGCCGCCCGAACTCACACCGATCAGATCCGGGCTCGCAATCGGGTTGCCCGTCATGCGTTGAATCAGCGTGCCAGCGAGGCCGAGCATCGTCCCCGCAGCCAATGCCGCCGCGAGATGCGGGCCGTGCCAGAACGACAGCGCCCGCAGCTGCGCGAGGTCCACAAAATGCCAGCCGTTGAGGCCGCGGCCGAACGTCAGCGACGCAACCGAGGCGAGCGCCGTTAGCAACGCGAGTCCGCCGGTCAGCCGCAGCGGATGCTTGCTGCGAAACGACGCAATGGCAGCCGGCGCATCGGCCCGCAAGTCCGGGCGCGATTTCAGATGACGCAGCAGCCACAACAGTATCGGCGCGCCGAAGAGGGACGTCACCGCGCCCGTCGGAATCAGTTGCGAGCCGAACACGCCCGAGAGCGCGACGACCTGCACGACTTCATCGGTAACCCACAGCAGCAGCGCGCCGAAGAGCGGCGCCCAGACAAGGCGTTGCTGAAAGCGCCGCGCCCCCGCGAGGCGTGCGAGCGTCGGCGCCGCGAGGCCAACGAAACCAATCACGCCGACAGCGCTCACCACGCAGGCAGTCAGCGCAACGGCAATACCGAGCGCGGCAAAACGCGTGCGCATCAGCGAAACGCCGAGCCCCCGCGCGGTGCTCTCACCCGCATCGAACAGCCCGAGCGGACGGCGCAGCAACAGCACCGCGGCGGCCGCCACGACAAGGCGCATCAACAGCGCTGCGCTCGCGTTCCAGCCCTGCTGGTCGAGCGCCCCGCCGCCCCAGATCATCAGGCCCGAGAGCAGTTGGAAGTGCGAGATCGCGAGCGCGAGGCTCAGCGACCCGCAATAGAGGCTCACGATCATGCCCGAGAGAATCACGGCGAGGGAGGCGAGCCGCTGCCGCCAGGCAAGCGCGAACACCACCAGCATCGCGAGCCCGCCGCCCACGAGCGCGACGGGTTCACGGTACGCGGCAAGCCACGCGGGCGCCCAGAGCGCCGCGAGGGTCAGCGCCAGATATGCGCCAGGGAAGATGCCGAGCGTCATCGGCTCCGCCAGCGGATTGCGCAACACCTGCTGGGAGACGGCGCCGGCCAGCGCGAGCGCGGCCCCGCAGATCAGCGTCATCGCGATGCGCGGCAACGTGCTCTCGTGCACGATCAACTGATGCAGGTTGCCCGGTTCGGGGGCGATAAGCGCGCCCCACAGGCTCGCACCCTCGAGTTGCGCGTGGATCACGCAAACCGTCAGCACGAGCGCGGCAATCGCACCGGTCACGCAGACCGCCCACAACAGGTTGCGCGGTTGCGCGCGCGGCGATCGTCCACGGCGCGCAAGCGCGTCCGGCAGGAAATCAGAGGGCATGGCTGTTTTCCATCGAAGGAAGCGCGTGGGCGACGGCGCGCGCGAAGCGCTGCACGGAAACGAGCGCGCCTTGCGCGGAGATGACCGGGAGCGTCGCGGCACGCCCGGGCTGGGCGAACGGCAGTTGCCGCCAGACGGGATTGCGCTGCAGCCCGGCAAACGCGCCGTGCGCGCCGCCGTCGATCCACAGGAGATTCGCATCCGGAATCTGCGCGAGCCGCTCCAGTTCGACGACGCTCGCACCCGTCCCGCTCGAGATCAACGGGCTTCGTGTGCCAGCGGTTTGTTCCGCGGCGGCGTTGCGCAGTCCGAGCGACTGTAGGATTTCGTCGAACATGCTGCCTGCGCCATACACGCGCAGATGCCGGTCGTCCACGATCTGCGCCACGCAAAGCGGCGCATGGGCGCCCGCGAGTGAAGCGCGGGCCTGGGCGATGGCGGCTTCCGTGCGTGTCAGCAGCGCCTCGGCTTGCGCCGTGCGGCCAAGACGCTGGCCGAGCGTCAGCACCTCGCCGCGCATCGCGCGATACGGCTGCGGATCGGTCATATACGCGCCGAGTGTGAGCGTCGGCGCGATGCGCTCGAACGAGGCGCGTACGCTCGCGTGCGCCGGCGTGATCAACATCAGGTCGGGGCGCAATGCGTAGAGCAGATCGTAGTTTGGCTGGAACAACAGCCCGACGTCGACGATACCCGCCGGCAGCGGCGGCTCGACGATGCTGCTCGTGTACCAGACCGGCGCGGGCAAACCGACCGGTGCGACACCCAGCGACAGCAGCATTTCGGTCAGCGGCCAACTGAGCACGACGATGCGCGACGGTGCCTCGGCTGCGGTCTGGTTCTTCGCCGCCGTCGTTGCCGTTACCGCCGCCGTTGCCGCCGCCGTTGCCGCGTGCGCCGCCGCGCCGAATCCGGCCGCGCCTAGCGTGGCGCTCATCGCACCAAGCGCGCGCAGCACCGCACGGCGCGTCGACGCGCGTGGCGTCAACGGACGATCGCCAGCCTTCATTGCGGCACCCCCACCGGGTGGCCGCTTGCCGGATCGCGCAACACATTCATCGGCACACCGTAGATCGCTTCGAGATTCGACCCGGTCATGATCTCGTCGGGCGCGCCCTGCATCAGGATGCGTCCGTGCCGCAACGCGACGATGCGATCGCAAAAGCGCGCCGCCATGTTGACGTCGTGCAGCACGATGACGGCCCCGATGCGGCGCTGCTCGCACAGCGTCCGCACCAGATCGAGCACTTCCACCTGGTGCGCGATGTCGAGCGCGGAGGTTGGCTCGTCGAGCAGCAGACAGCGGCTGTCCTGCGCGATCAGCATCGCGAGCCAGACGCGCTGGCGCTCGCCGCCCGAGAGACTGTCCACCGTGCGCTCCGCGTACTGCTGGACGTCGGTCAGTTGCATCGCCTCGGCCACGCACGCGTGATCTTCCGCGCCGAACACGCCGAGACTGCCGTGCCAGGGATAACGGCCGAGCGCGACCAGCTCGCTCACCAGCATGCCGTCGGTGGACGGTGTGTACTGCGGCAGATGCGCGACCCGGCGCGCGAACTCGCGCGGCCGCCATGACGCGATCGGCTTGCCGTCGAAGCGGATCGCACCCGCGCACGGCACGTGATGACGCGCGAGCAGACGCATCAGCGTTGTCTTGCCTGAGCCGTTGTGGCCGATCAGTGCCATCACGCGCTCGGGCGCGATCGAGAGATCGATGCCGTCGAGGAGCGCCGTCGCGCCAACTTCGAAGCGGACCTTCTCCAGTTCGAAGAGCGGCGCGGCGCTGACAGGTTCGGTCGAATAGGGGCGATACGGGCGAGTGGTGGCCATGAATTGCAATCGGTTATCTGCCGGTCTGGCCGGCGCTGAAAAAAACGGCGGGTAACGTCAGGCTTGCGCCGACGCGCCCGGCATGGGCGGCAAGTCCTGTGGCAAATCCCGCGGCAAATCCGCTGCGCCGCCGCCCGCACCGGTGCTCGATCCATGCGCCGGGTGCGGCGCGAGCGCTGCGTCCGTTCCATGCGCTGCGCCCGCTTCGACCACCTGGCCGAAATCGAGCTTGATGCAACGGTCGGCGAGATGGAAATAGCGGTCGTCGTGCGTGATGACGAGCACCGTCTTGCCTTTCGCCTTCAATGCCGGCAGCAGCCGGCGATAAAACACTTCCTTGAAGTGCGGGTCCTGGTCGGCGGCCCATTCGTCGAACAGATAGAACGGCCGGTCCTCGAGATACGAAACGAGCAGCGCGAGCCGCTTGCGCTGGCCCTGCGAGAGTTCGAGCGTCGAGAAGACGCCGTTCTCGATCTTCACCTTGTGCGACAGTTGCAGGTCTTCGAGCAGCGCATGCGCGGCGGCGTCGACGTTGTCGAAACGGATGCCGAACAGCGAGTCGAACAGGTAGAAATCGCTGAACACAACCGAAAAGTGCTGGCGATAAGCGTCCCGCTTCGCTTCGGTCACTTCTGCGCCATCGAGCAGAACGCGCCCGTTTTCCGGCGTATAAAGTCCGACGATCATCTTCGCGAGAGTCGTCTTGCCGCTGCCGTTGCCACCGATCAGGTAGACGAGTTCGCCCGGTTTGAAGCCCAGGTTCACGGGGCCGAGCGTAAAGACCTCGTTCTCCTTCTCGCGGTAATAGCGATGCGTGACGCCATCCAGCACGATGCTGCGGAACGACGCGGCCTCGCTTGCGGCCACGGTCTCTTCGACAGGCAGCTCCGCGTTCAACTGCTCGACGCGCTCGAGCGCGACGCGCGCGGTGCTTAGGTTCGGGATGGCGGACAGCACCCCTTCTATCGGCATGATCATGTACAGAAAGATCATGGCGTAGCCCGACATGACGTGCGGCGTGACCGGCAAATAGCGCGTCAGCACAAACAGCACGCAGCCGATAAAGGCGAAAAACACGAAGCTGCCCCAGCTCGCCGCCGCCGCATAGAGCACGTAACCGCGTGTGCGCTGCACGCGCACCGCTTCGATGTTCGTCGCCAGCGTTTCGTCGACGAAAGCGCGCATGCGCGCGCGATGCAGCTTCAACTCCTTAGCGCCGTCGAACAGCGCACGAAAGTGGCGCACCAGTGCGTCCTCGCGCCGGCGCGAACCGCGCAGGTGATACAGGCCACGCGAGTTCGCGACATGAAAACCCGCCGCGCCGATCAGCACCGTCACGGTCGCGAACGCGAGGACCTGCCAGGACAGATAGCCGAGGTAGACGAGACAGCCCGCGATCACCGCGCTGTTCATCACGAGGCCGGGCAGACCGACGAACAGCATGACGATCGCGTCGAGATCCTGCGTCAGCACGCCGAGCGAGCGTGCCGAGCCCTGCCGTTCGACATGCGCGAACGGCGCGCCCGAAATGCGCTCGATGGTCCGCATGCGCAGACTCGCCTTGGCGTTCTGCCCGAGGCTCATGAAGAGCGTCTGCGACGCCGTGCGCGTGATCAGCACGCCCACGCCGATCGCCAGAAACCGCAGGCCGAGCGTGATCAACGCCTCGCGCGACGCCACCAGCGCCTGATTGATGAGCGCGACGAGCGCCGCGTTGCCGAAACCGCTTGCGAGGCTCATCGCAACGGCTAGCAGCAGCCGTTCGCGCGAGCCTTTAACCAGGAACCAGAGCGTATGCATCGTGGGGAAATTTTTTATTGTGGGGAGCGTCGGTAATCAGTCCAGCATCACCACTGATAGCGGACCGTGCCGATAACCGAACGATCGGCACCGTAATAGCACTGCGTTCCGCTGTTGCAATAGGCGATGTACTGACGATTGAACAGGTTGCTGGCGTTGACCGCGAAATGCCAGTTGCGCACATCGTAGTGCACCACGGCATCGACGAGAAAGTGACTCGGTACCTTGAACGTGTTCGCATCGTCTCCCGCCGACGCGCCGATATAGCGCATGCCGCCGCCGAAACCAAGCCCACGCAGCTCGCCGCTGTGCAGCGTGTAATCGAGCCACAGCGAAGCCATGTTGGTCGGAGCGCCGGTAGGCGGCGTCTTGCCAAGCGATGGATCGTTCGGCGAGGCCGACGTCACCGTCTGGTTCAGATACGCATAGGAACCGATCAGGTCGAGGCTGTCGGTCAGGCTCATGCGCGCTTCGGCTTCGAAACCGCGCGAGCGGATTTCGCCGGTCTGCGTCATGAAGCCGGGGTGCGCGTCGTCCGACGTCGCGACGTTTTGCTGGCGCAGATCGAACGCCGCGAGCGTGAAGAGTGCGTTATAGCCCTTCGGCTGGTACTTCACACCGACTTCGTACTGCTTGCCGCGCGTCGGCTCGAACGGCGTGCCGTTGAAGGTGCTGCCCGCATACGGCTGGAACGAAGTCGCATAGCTCACGTACGGCGAGATGCCCGAATCGAATGTGTAGTTCAGGCCGGCACGCCATGTGAAAGCGTGCTGCTGGCTGCGCGATTCGTTGCCGTTGAGGGTGTCGGAGGTGCGTGCCCAGTCCTGGCGGCCGCCGATCGTCAGTGTCCATTTTTTGTAGCGAAGCTGATCCTGCGCGTACACGCCATACTCGGTCTGCCCGATGTATTCCTTCGTCGTATCGGACACGTAGGGCACGTTGCTGTAATCGGGATCGAAGATGTCGATCGTACCGAGCCCGTAGCCGCGGCTGATGCGGTTTGTCACGCGTTGCAGGTCGAAGCCGAACAGCACGGTCTGGCTGACCGGGCCTGTGTTGAATTTTGCCTGGGCCTGCGTATCGACGGTGAAGTTGCCCAGATGCTCGTCGTTGTTGTTGGTGTAGAGGCCGGCCGTGCGCTGGTCGGCGGCAAGCGAGCCGAAGATCGAATCCTGGTAGTACTGCATATCCTGGTGCAGATAACGCAGGTTCTGGCGGACCGTCCACGTCTCGTTGAACGCGTGCTCGAACAGATAGCCGATCGAGAACTGCTGGCGCTTGAAGCGGTCGCGCTCGGGATCGCCGAGATAGTCGTGCGACGAGATATGGCCGTTGATATTCGGCAGGATTGTGCCGGCGGCCGGCACCGGATTGAACAGGCCGCCTTGCGGGTCGTACTGGTAGCTGCCGAGCAACGTAAAGCTCGTGTCGCGGTCGGGGCGGAACGTCACGGAAGGCGCGATGGCGATGCGCTGCTCCTTGACGTGATCGGTCTGCGAGTCGGCGTCGCGAGCCAGGCCCGTCACGCGATAGAGGATCGTGCCGTTCTGGTCGACCGGCCCGCTCAGATCGAACATGCCCTGATAGCGGTTGTTGCTGCCGATCTGCGCCTGCACCTCATGGAACGGATAGTCGGTCGGCAGCTTGCTCGTCATGAGTACCGCGCCGCCCGGACTCGCCTGTCCGTAGAGGACCGAGACCGGCCCACGCACCACGTCGATACGATCCAGGAAGTACGGATCGATGCGCGGGTCCGCGTACCAGGTCGTGCGCATCAGGCGCATGCCGTCGAGGTAGGTGGCGTTGTCGAGGCTGAAGCCGCGCACGGTGATCTGGTCGAAGCGCACGTCGTTGTCCTGCGTCGTCACGCCCGGCACGTAGCGGATCGCGCCGTCGATGGTCTGGGCAGCTTGCGCATCCATCTGGTCGCGCGTCACGCTCGAAACCGACTGCGGAATTTCGGCAACCGGCGTATCGGTCTTCGCACCCGCGATGCTGCGTTTAGCGACGTAGCCTTGCGTCCCCGATTTATCGTCGCGCGTGGCCGACACGACCACCGGCGCCAGCGTCCCGGATGGCGCGCCGGTCGTTGCCTGCGGCGCGTTGCCGTCCTGTGCGGCGTTGTCCCCGGCAGCCTGTGCGTGTGCGCCGGCAGCGGCCGCCAGCCACGCTACCGTTACTGCCCAATGCATCCGTGTCATGCGATTCGTTCCCCGGTCGCGCATCCCCAAACCCTTCCCAAAATGGTCAAAAAATTATGAACTAATAACAAACGTAATAAGAATCGTTACTATTTCGATTCGTACTTATGTTGCGAAAACCCGAAAGACGTGAAAGGATAGCGCCCGTGATAACGCGCTGTCTTGCCATCAAACACGTCAAAACGGACATGTTTTGGCAATTTAAAGCCCAAGGACGGGAAACATGGATCCGATCTGGAGAGCGCAGTTCGGCTTCGATTACAAAAGGCAAGCGCGGCCGGTCATGGCGCGCGGCTCGAACTATCCGAACGGATATCGCGAGATCTGGCACTCGCACGAACAGGTACAACTGTTCTATCCGATGAACGGCGCGGCCCGCGTGCTGACCCCGATGGGCAGCTGGATGCTGCCGCCCATGCGCGCGATCTGGCTGCCGCCTGGCGTCGATCACGAGTTGCACATGATCGGCGGGGTCGACTCGTACAGTGTCTATCTGGAGCCCGACGCGGCGCCGTGGCTGTGGCCTGCATGCCGCGTGCTGTTCATCACCCCGCTGCTGCACGAACTCATCATGGCGCTTGCGCAGCAGCCGCGCGAGTACGCCGAGGACGGTATCGGCGCGCACATCGCCGTGCTCCTGCTCGCGCTGCTGCGCGATGCGGAGTCGACCACGCAGGGCGGCCTGCCGCTGCCGAGCGACCGGCGTCTGAGAACGATCTGCAGCCGTCTGCTTGCCGAGCCCGACAACGACGACACGCTAGACGAATGGAGCCACACGGTAGGCGCGAGCGCGCGTACGCTGGCGCGTCTGTTCCGCCAGGAAACGGGGCTTACGTTCGGGCAATGGCGCCAGCAGTTGCGCCTCGTCGAGGCGATGGCGCGGCTTGCGCAGGGCGACTCGGTCGCGCGGGTCGCGGATCAGTTGGGCTACCAGAGCAGCAGCAGCTTCATCGCGATGTTCCGCCGCTCGATTGGAGAAACGCCGCAGCGCCTGCTGAGGCGTCCCGCGGGTTAGCTCCGCGGCATCTGTGGTTGGGCTCAGCGCGCTGGTTACGCGAAGCGGCCATACCCGGACCTGGAATAGCGGCGGTGTCGGAATCGCCGCCCAAAGACGCGCTTACCCGCCGGCCCGCTTCGCGCTGTGGCCGTACTTCTTGAGCGCTTCGACGACCCGTTCGCAGTGGTCGCCCTGCACTTCAATCACGCCATCCTTGACCGTTCCGCCAGAACCGCAAGCCGTGCGCAGCTGCTTGCCCAGCAAGGCCAGAGCCAGAGGATCGAGCGCCAGCCCTTTGACGAGCGTCACGCTCTTGCCGCCGCGGCCTTTGGTTTCGCGACTGACCCGCACCACCCCATCGCCCACCGGCCGTGTGGCGGCAGCCGTCTTGCAGACACATTCCGCGAGGACCTGCCTGCATTCGGGGCACATCCGGCCGCCATCGGTGGAATAGACGAGGCCGCCTTTTGAACTGCTCTTCATGATTGGCTTATTGAAAGACACAAAGGTCGGGGATCGGAACGAGTTTAGCAAATGCGTCCTGGCCGTTGCCAGGCCAGCTCAGGCCAGGCATCGAACGCCGGGGGGCGCGGCCGATTGGCTGATTTGCCGACTTTTGCTATCATGTCCCCTGCATCCAGAGTCGGACGAGTCCGACGCCAACCTGCCTTCCCGGGCAAGGTGGAAGCCTTCAGGGCGATGCGGCCGATTAACGGCAACGAAGCGGGAGCGGCATAGCTAGCACCGGTTCGAACACCATTACTTTCCGGAGCTTGTATGCGCGAAGATATCTCATCCCAACCCGCGGTAGACCACGCAGAAAACTGGTCGCGACACCTGCCGGGTTTCCAGCTGACCCATGTCATCCACCTCGTCTCCATTGCAAGCATGGATGTCGTATCACGGGTCGCCGCACATCTGAAAGACCAGCAGGTCTGCGTCAGCAATTTCGTGGTGCTACGAAGCGGCAACGTCCTCGATCAGAGGATCGTTCTGGACGATATCGGCGAGCGCCAGGCAAAATTGCTGCGCGAGAAACTCCTGATTCTTGACGGCGTACTACGTATTCGCCTGGAACACCTTTTTGTCCGACCGGACTCAAGCAAGGCGATGGCAAATGATCGTCCGTCCGATCGATCCGCGCGCGCGTCTCACTGTCCGTGCTAGTCAAAAATCAGCAGCAGACACCGTATTGAACGACGATCCGCTACACACCGCCCCGCCGCCAGGCCGCTTGCTGCTGCCGGAGCCGCCAAAGCTTGCTGCCGGCATCGTGCACAGCACGTTCGGCGTTCAAGGCGACGCCCGGCAAAGCCTGCTGGCCTGGCAGGAGCGGATGAGTCCTGTGTACGACATACGGCCTTCCTCAAGGCACGCCGAGGACACGTTCGCAGCATCGCTGTCCCGTTACACGATCGACAATCTGAGCTTCTTCGACTTCCACACTGGGCCGAACGTGGCCGTGCGGTCGCTGGGCCGGGTGTCGACCGAAAGCATTCGCGACATCAGCTTTAGCGTGTTCCTTGAAGGGCAGCCGGCGCAGTTCCTGGGCGGCAAGCCGCGCGCCGACGCGCCGCCTATAGCGCAGGTGCCGAGTATCCTCGCGCTGGACATGGATCAGCCGTGCACCATCCAGAGTTTTCAGGGCCGGCTGCTGCTTCTCTTCGTGCCGCGCGCTCTGGTGGAAAGCTCGTTCCCGGACGCTGCCTCGTTGCATGGCCGTTCGGTTCACGCCACCACGCCTCTCACACGCATGCTGATTGATCATCTGGTGGCGCTGAAGCGGCAAATCGTCGGACTGAGCAAGGAAGAAGCGCATCAGTCGTTCCTCACCGCGGTGGGGCTGCTCGCCGCAGCGTTCAGCCGTCAAGCGGGTCTTTCCGGCAACGGCCGCGCAGCGGTGCGTGCGGCCGTCTACGGACAGATACGGCGGTATGTGGAAGCCAATCTGCACGATCCGGATTTGTCGCCTGACAGCGTGTTGGCGTCGCTGCATCTCTCTCGCGCCACCGTGTACCGGCTCTTCGAGCATGAAGGCGGCCTCGCCGCTTATATCCGCAGCCGCAGGCTGCGCATGGCGGCAGACGAGCTCGTGCGCTTTCCCCATCTCGAGGTACAGGACATTGCCGCGGGACTGGGTTTCAACGACGCGTCGAGCTTCACGCGTGCATTCCGTCGCGCCTTCGACATCGCGCCTCGGGAGTTGCACGCGTACGCGCCCTTGCTCCAGCGCGGGCACGCAACGCAGGAGCGCTTCAGATAGATAGCACTGACGGACAAGGACAAGGGCAAGGGCAAGGGCAACGACCATGGCATGGCGCGCTGCGATTCACGCCGGGCTAACAAAGCCTGACGCGCGCGACCACCCGCTAACCTCGTCCCTGCGCGCGAAAGATCACTGACGCCGGCCTGCCGATTTGCGGATGCAAAGGCTCGAGCATCTCGCGAAGCGTCAGCCCGCTGGTCCATATCAGTTCGAGCCAGCTCTGCAAGGTCCGGAAGTACCAGGGCGGGGCATCGCTAAACGCTTCGTCGAAGCCCGCCCACGAGCCCGTGCGCCAACCGTCGACGTACGGCACATCACCGCATGCAACCAGGGGATGCAGCGTTTGCACGATCAGGGACCCACCGGGATTGAGCAGCGTTGGAATCGCGCGCAACAGACCGTCCACCGACTCCTTGCCGAGCAGTGAAAAATTGCAGACCACGACGTCGACGCTCAGTTCGAGTTGCCCCGCCGCGATCTCTTCATAGGACAGAACCCGGCCGTCGATCACACCGGCTTGCGTCGCGGCGAGCACCAGCGCCGGCACCACGTCTACCGCCGTCACGCCGACTCCATGCTGCTGAAGCGCGCGAGCCAGCCAGCCTTCGCCGCAGCCCAGATCGACAACGGTGGCTGGCTTGCAAGCCAGCACCGCATCCAGCACGGCGCGATCGGTGACCAGCCGCCTGCTTTCGATTTCCGCGCCGCGCACCGCTTTCGTCCACGGCGAAGCGTTGCGCTTCCATGACTCGACGATCTTGCCGTCGCTAAGCGGTTCGATGTGCATTGCGCGCTCCACCCGATGTGTCGATTACTCCGCGCCGCCGGCGTTTTTTCTCGCCTCGGTGCGCGCTTCGATCGCATGCACGACGGCCGCCATATCAGCCTGGCCGTGGCCCAGCTCGACAGTCTCGCTATAGAGCTTAAAGCACACATCCAGCAGCGGCGACGCGAGGTTCGCGTTGCGCGCCGCTTCAGCCGCGAGCCGGTTGTTCTTCAGCACGTCGAGGATAGACGCCTGCACCGAGAAATCCTCGTTCACGAGCTTGTCGACCTTCACGCGCGAGACGTTGCTCGCCATCGGACCCGCGTCGAGCACAGCCTGAAACTGCTTCATGTCGAGCCCATAACGCCGCGCCAGATGCGACGCCTCGGCAATCGCGGTCACCATTGGAATCAGAAACGTGTTGACCGACAGCTTCATCAGAAGCCCCGTGGGCACCGCCCCGCAGATCACCGTTTCGTGGCACATCGGCTTGAGGAGCGGGCGCACTTCTTCGAGCGCGGTGGGCTCGCCCGCCAGCATCGCCACCAGTTGCCCCGCTTCGGCCGGCTTGCGCGAGCCCGACACGGGCGCTTCGACATAGCGTCCGCCCGCCGCGCGGATGTCGGCTTCGAGGCCACGCGAATAATCTGCCGAGGTCGTTCCCATGTGCACGATCGTGTGCTGCGCGACGTTCGCTGCAAAATCGGCGGTGTGACGGCCGAGCACCGCGTCGAGCGCCGTATCTGTCGCCATCATCAAGATGACGATGCGGGCCTGCCTGAAAACATCGCCCGCGCTCTGCGCTACCTGCGCACCCGCGTCGCGCAACGCGGCGCAGCGTTCCGGCGTGCGGTTCCACACGATCAGTTCAGTGCCCGCACGCGCGAGGTTGAGCGCCATGGGTTGTCCCATCACGCCGAGGCCGATGAATCCTGTTTTCATGAGTGTCTCCGTTTCTTATCCATGGCTTGTGGCCACGGTTGGGTGGATCGGGTGCGCGTGCGGATGCAGCGCGCATGCGCGTCAGAGGGTAGCCGTTTTGGCCAGCCTGTGACGCGCGCTCCGGACGGTGTCGATTGAGCCGAGCGACGCCGCTCAGTCTATCCAAATCGTCACAATCATGCCTGCACGCCGGGGGTGCCGATTTTCATAAGAAAAATGCAGCAATTCCTCAAATAATTTCATTTTACGGTTCGCTCCATGAGGCTCAGCATAAGAGGATGGCAAGAGAAGGGGTCAGCATGAACATCACGATTCTGGACGATTATTTCGACACGCTGCGGGGCCTGCCTTGTTTCCACAAGCTGGACGGCCACGCTGTCACCGTATGGAACGACCATGTGCAGGACGTGGATGCGCTGGCCGAGCGCCTGCGCGACACCGAGGTGCTGGTGCTGATTCGTGAGCGCACCCAGATCCGCGCGCCGCTGATCGCCCGGCTGCCGAAGTTGCGGCTCATCAGTCAGCGCAGCGTCTTTCCCCATATCGACGTCGGCGCCTGCACGGAACACGGCGTGATCGTGTCCTCGAATCAGCATGCCGGCAGCCCTTCCTATGCCGCGGCCGAACTGACCTGGGGTCTGGTCATCGCGGCCATGCGCCAGATTCCGCAGCAGATGCAGGCACTGCAGGCCGGCCGCTGGCAGACGGGCGTGGGCCGCAGCCTGCGTGGCCGCACGCTGGGCATCTACGGGTACGGCCGCATCGGCGCCGAGGTGGCGCGCTACGGTGCTGCGTTCGGCATGAAGGTGCTGGTCTGGGCGAGAGAGGCCTCGCTGCAACGGGCCCGCGAAGACGGCTGGGACATCGCATCGGATAAGCCGGCTTTCTTCAAGGCGTGCGACGTGCTCTCGCTGCACATGCGCCTCGTGAACGACACTCGCGGCATTGTGACGGCGGAAGATCTCGGCAGGATGAAACCCACCGCCCTGCTGGTCAACACCAGCCGCGCGGGGTTAATCGCGCCGGGTGCACTGGAGCAGGCGCTGCATGCTGGCCGGCCCGGCATGGTGGCGGTCGACGTCTATGACGAAGAACCGTTGCGCGATCCTGAGCATCCGCTGCTGCGCATGCCTAACGTTGTTTGCACGCCGCATATCGGCTATGTCACGGAGGACGAGTATGAGATCCAGTTCTCCGACATCTTCGATCAGATCGTGTCCTATGCGGCCGGACAACCGATCCACGTGGTCAATCCAGAGGTGCTGAAGAGCGCCGTATCGCGCGACGCCGCCAGCACGGGAACCGACACGCACGACCCAGTCGAACCGCTGATTCTCGATCTGCTGGAATGGATCGGGTCTGGTAGCCGCCCTTACAGTGAAGCGATGGAAGTCTGGCGCACCTCATGTCCCCGCCTGCCGGTTTGGGAGGATGCCTGCGCGCGCGGTTATCTGACGCGCACTCATTCACCCGGCAGCGTGGCCGAGGTAGCGGTCAGCCCGGCCGGCACCGCTTATCTGCGCGCGAGCCGCGGCACGCCGGGAACGGATTCGCCGCCGGCCAACTGACAGCGGGCACGGCCCGATCCGGCTAGCCCGAACCCTCTCGCCGCCTCAGCCCTGCCGGGCGTCGCGCAGCGCGTCCTGCATCACGACGCCGGCCGCTTCGATATGCGCTTTCGTCAGGCGCTTCGCGGCGCGCCGGTCACGGGCGAGCACCGCGTCGAGGATCGCATGATGCTCGGCGAGCGAGATGCGTTGGTAGCGCTCCAGTTGCCAGACGAGCCGCAGATAACGGTCCATCTTGCGCCAGATGGTTTCCAGCGTCTCCAGCAGATGCCGCTTGCCGCTCGCCCGATAGATGGCGCGGTGAAATGCCCAGTTGTCGATCGACCAGTGCTCGACCTCGTGCTCATGTTCGTCGCGCTCGAGGATGGCGCGGACCGCGGTTTCGTCGTCCGCGCCGAACGCGTCGATCGCGGCATCCAATGCCAGTAACTCAAGCGCGATGCGCATTTCCGTCAACTCGGCCGCTTCGAGCCTCGTCATCGCGGAGACGAATGCGCCGCGGTTCGGCACGATCGTGACGAACCCGCTCGCCTGCAACTGCACGAACGCCTCCCGCACCGGAATGTGGCTGGTGCCGAATTCCTTCGCAATCAGATCCTGCCGCAACTGCGTCCCCGGCACCAAAGTGCCGTCCGCGATGCGCTCGCGCAGGCGGTCGGCGAGCGAAGTCAAAGAGAGCTTGCCATCTGCAGATTTTTTCACTTTAATATATTAAAACCATATTGGAGGCCCAGGTGACAGTATCTCGCTTGAGAAATATTCCCGGCATTGGAGTCGATCGCATCGGCGACGCCGCAGATTCCCTGCACGACGCGGACATTCTAAGGCTTGAAAATCTCGATACCGACCTGCGCCCGCCGGTGCAGGCGCTGGCTCGCACGCACGAGGCCGTCGACGACGACGCGGCAAACAGCTACCTGCCCTTTACCGGCCAGCGTGCCTTGCGCGAGGCGGCCGCCGGGCGGGTCGGCCGCGCGGCGGGCGTCACTTATGACGCCGCGAGCGAATGCATCGTGTCGGCCGGCGGTCTTGCCGGGATTTTCAACGTGCTGCTGTCGATTCTCGAGCCGGGCGACGAGGTCGTGCTGACGGATCCCACCTACGCCGGGCTGATCAACCGGGTGCATCTAGCCGCGGGCGTGCCGAAGTTCGCGCGGCTGCAGCCGGGGGCCGACGGCTGGCGGCTCGATCTCGATAGTCTTGCCGCGGCGATCGGGCCGCGAACGAAAGCGCTGCTGATCATGTCGCCTTCAATGCCAGGCGGCTACGTCGCGTCGCGGGACGAATGGCTTGCGATCGCGGAACATTGCAAGCGCCATGGCATCTGGCTGGTCTATGACGCGGCGATGGAGCGCATCCTGTTCGACGGACGCGAGGTCATTCATCCCGCCGGTTTGCCGGGCATGCGCGAACACACCATCACCATCGGTGCGGTATCGAAGGAGTATCGGATGATCGGGTGGCGCGTCGGCTGGATCGTCGGCCCCGCGTCGATCATGAACGACGTGCGTCTCGTGAGCCTGTCGAACGTGGTGTGTCAGGTGGGAATCGCGATGCCCGGCGCCACGGCTGCGCTGACGGCAAGCGACGACGGCGTGGCCGCCGCGGTCGCCGAGTGGGAGCGCCGCCGCGACTTTCTGATGAGCGCGCTTGCCGACCTGCCCGTGATCCGCCCGCATGGCGGCTGGTCGATGCTCATCGACACGCGCGAGCTGGGTCTGGAGCCGCCCGACGCGTCGAAGCTGCTGCTCAAACACGGCAAGGTCGCGGCTACGCCGATGACGAACTGGGGGCCGGGTGCGGACAGCTATCTGCGTTTCGTGTTTTCCAACGAGTCCATTTCGCGCCTGCATGACATTCGCGAACGCATACGACGTTCATGGCAGACATGAACGCCGTCAGTCGATGTATCGGCGATCCTCAAGAGCACACGCCCCCCGGCACCCTGTCGTTCTCTTAAGTCCTCAATCAGTCAGACCCCAGACCGCACCCGAACCCGGCCTTGTTCTTCAAGGCCAGGAAGGGTATTGCCGATTTTCGATAACACTCGGTTTTTCGTCCTCTTACTATCTTCTGGACCCCTCGCCGGCTCAGGCATTCACGGCCCCAGGTCAGCGAGTATTACCCCAGCCGATCGTCAACATAATGAATTCCGATTGTTGTTGATCTCGAATTTTCTCGTTCCTAAGATGGCCCAACCGTCAGAACGGTAAAGCGGAGACACTGAATATGGATGCGCATGCGAAGCCCGAACGGGCGATCAAAACAGTAGAAGACGCGATTGGCCTGGTAGAGGCAAGCGGCCTGACGCATATCAAAGTCGGTGTGTCCGATGTCGACGGCATTCTGCGCGGAAAATATTTACGCAAGGATAAATTCCTTGGTGCGCTGCGTGCCGGCTTTGCCTTCTGCAACGTCGTTCTGGGGTGGGATTCGAACGACCAGATGTACGACAATACCAGGTACACCGGTTGGCATACGGCCTACCCGGACGCCATGGTGCGCATCGTGCCGGAGAGCTGCCGGCGCTTGCCGCTTGAACAGAGCAACGGCGAAGACATGTTGTTCTTCCTCGCCGAGTTCGTTGAGGATGCCGCAGCAATTTGCCCACGGAGTTTGCTGCAACGCGTACTGAAGCGCGCCGACGAAATGGGCTTCGAAGCCTTTGCCGCGCTCGAGTATGAATTCTTCATGTTCGACGAGACGCCGCATTCGGTACGCGACAAGAATTATCGCGACCTGAAAAACTGGACACCCGGCAATTTCGGTTATTCAGTGCTGCGCAGCACGGTCGAAGGGGATTTTTACCGGCAGTTGCTCGATATGTGCGAGCAGATGGACATGCCGATCGAAGGTCTGCATACCGAAACCGGTCCGGGTGTTCTGGAGGCTGCGCTTGCGGTCGACAGCGCGGTCGAAATGGCGGACAAGGCCATGCTGTTCAAAACCTTCACCAAGGCGCTGGCCCAGAAGAACAATCTGATGGCGACCTTCATGGCGAAATGGTCGCACGACCACCCAGGACAAAGCGGTCATATTCATGTGTCGCTGCGCGAAACGCGCACGGGCAAGTCGGTGTTTTACGACGAAAGCCGTCCGTACAATATGAGCGCCAGGCAGGCCAATTTCATGGCGGGAGTGCAACGCTACCTGCCCGAATTCATGTCGATGTTCGCGCAGACCATCAACAGCTATTCGCGTCTGGTGCCAGGCTACTGGGCGCCGCTCGATGCAACATGGGGCGTCGAGAATCGAACCACGGCCTTGCGCCTGATCCCGGGTTCCGAAAAGTCCCAGCGCGTGGAAGTTCGCATCGGTTCGGCCGACGCGAATCCCTACATTGCATTGGCGGCCGCATTGGGCGCCGGTTTGTACGGTATCGAACAAGGTCTGGAACCGGGCCCGATCGTTCAGGGGAACGCCTATACACAGGAATTTCCGGCCCACCTGAAATTGCCTTGCACCTTGTGGGAATCCGCACAGCGGCTTCGCGATTCCGAAGCAGCGAAGATCCTGTTTGGCGAACCGTTTGTCGAGCACTTTGCGGCGACCCGCGAATGGGAAGAACGGCAGTTCCGCCGGCATGTGACCGATTGGGAATTGGCCCGGTATTTCGAAATCATTTGAGTCCAAGAGTAGAAGCCCACCATGATGAAACAAGAACTGGTTACGATTAGCCCGATCGACGGCAGCGAATTCGTGCGCCGCCCTTATGCGAGCGATTCGCAGATCGAGCAGACGCTGCAACGCGCGCACGCCGCCCAGAAGGGATGGGCCGCCAGACCGCTGTCGGAACGTCTGGCGCTGGTTGGCCGCGCCGTCGAGCACTTTGTCGCGAACAAGGCCAATATCGCCGAGGCGATTACGCACCAGATGGGGCGTCCGCTGCGCTACACCGCCGGCGAGGTGGACGGCTTTGCGGCACGCGCGCGCCATATGATGGCGATTGCCGAAGACTCGCTGAAGCCTGTGCAAGTGGCGCCGCAGGATGGCTTTACCCGTTTCATTTCGCGTGAACCGGTCGGCGTGGTGTTGACCGTCGCGCCGTGGAACTACCCTTTGCTGACCGCCGTGAATAGCATCGTGCCGGCCCTGCTGGCAGGCAATGCGGTCATTCTCAAGCACTCCGATCAAACGCCGCTGTGCGCCGAACTCATCCACGAGGCGTTTGTTCAGGCCGATCTGCCTGAGGGCGTGTTCCAGTATCTGCATGTGGATCATGAGCGGGTGCGTCGCCTGATCCAGTCGAAGGAAATCGGCTTTGTCTGCTTTACCGGTTCGGTGAACGGAGGGCGTATCGTCGAAGAAGCCGCAGCCGGGCGTTTTATCGGCGTTGGACTGGAGCTGGGCGGTAATGACCCGGCTTACGTGCGAGGCGATGCCAACCTCGACCATGCCGTGGAAACGCTGGTCGACGGCGCATTTTTCAACTCGGGCCAGTCGTGCTGCGGTATCCAGCGTATTTATGTGGCTCAGCCCTTGTACAAGGATTTTGTCGAGCGTGCCGTTGCGCTGACGAATCAGTACGTGCTGGGCAATCCGCTCGATGCGCAAACCACCCTGGGTCCGGTCGTGCGGACCGCGGCAGCCGACGGCGTGCGCGCCGTGATTGCCGACGCACTCGCGAGAGGCGCCACGAATCTGATCGACGAAAGCGGGTTTGCGCTGTCACGCGCCGGTACGCCTTATGTTGCACCGGGCATCTTCGTGAACGTCGACCACAGCATGACGCTGATGAACGACGAGTGCTTCGGACCGGTGGTCGGCATCATGCTCGTGTCCGGCGACGAACAGGCCATCGAGCTCATGAACGATAGCCCCTACGGTTTGACGGCCAGCGTGTTCACCAGCGACGAAGACGCCGCGCTATCGATCGGCCAGCGCGTCGAAACCGGCACGTTCTTTATGAACCGCTGCGATTATCTCGACCCCGCGCTCGCCTGGACCGGCGTGAAGAATACCGGCCGTGGCGCGACCTTGTCGGCAGTTGGTTACGAGCACCTGACGCGACCCAAGTCTTTTCATCTGAAAACCCGTCTTTGAACGGGACTCTCGAAGGAACTCGCATGTCACTCCCCACCGCAAACTGGAATTACCCGACCGCAGTCAAGGTCGGCGCAGGCCGCATTGGCGAATTGGCTCAATGGTGCAAAAGCCTGGGCATGCGCCGGCCGCTCCTGATCACCGACCCAGGTCTCGCGGCGTTGCCGCTGATCGCCGGCGCGCTCGATCAATGCAAGTCCGCGGGTCTCGAGTGCGGACTGTTTCACGATATCAAGGGTAACCCCACCGGCAAGAATGTCGACGACGGTGTGGCGATATTCAAGGCCGGCGACCATGACGGCGTGATCGCCTTCGGCGGCGGCTCGGCCCTCGATGCAGCCAAAGCCGTCGCGCTGATGGTCGGGCAGGATCGTCCGCTGTGGGACTTTGAAGATGTCGGCGACAACTATCTGCGCGTCAACGTGGCCGGCATGGCGCCTGTCGTCGCCGTACCGACCACGGCGGGAACCGGCTCGGAAGTCGGGCGCGCGTCGGTGATCACCGACGACGAATCCCACGTCAAGCGAATCATCTTTCACGCGAAGATGCTGCCCGCGGTGGTCATCCTCGATCCTGAGTTGACGGTAGGCCTGCCGGCGAAACTGACCGCGGCGACCGGCATGGACGCCCTGTCGCATAACCTCGAAGCCTACTGCTCGCCGTTTTATCACCCGATGGCGACCGGCATCGCCGTCGAGGGGATTCGCCTGATCAAGCAGTTTCTGCCGCGAGCCGTCAAGGACGGCCACGATCTCGACGCGCGTCTGCAAATGCTGGTGGCATCGAGCATGGGCGCCACGGCGTTTCAGCGTGGTCTGGGGGCAATGCACGCACTGGCCCATCCGTTGGGCGCGCTGTATGACGCTCATCACGGCATGCTCAACGCCATTCTGATGCCGTATGTGCTCAAGGCGAACGAATCGGCGATCAAGGATCGGATCGAATTGCTGGCACGCTATCTGGAACTGGCGCAGCCGTCGTTCGCATCGTTCCTCGAATGGGTTCTGACCATGCGCGAGTCGCTCGGTATTCCTCATACGCTGCGGGACATCGGCATCGACGCGCGCGACGCGGCGAAGATCGGTGAAATGGCCGTGGCTGACGGATCTGCCGGAACCAATCCGATACCGTTCAGCGCCGCCGAGTACAGCCGCATTTTCACGGCCGCGGTAGAAGGCCTGCTGTAACGCCGGAGCGAATCAGTCAGTGTTATCGAGGGAATGCTGTGGCAAGAATCGGGATCGCTGGTTTTCTGCATGAGACCAATACTTTCGCCGCCAGCCGGGCGAGTTTTGCTACGTTCGTCGAAGCGGACGCGTGGCCGGGCTTGCTGGTTGGCGAGGAAATCTTCGGCGCGGTCTCGGGCGTCAATCTGGCCATCGACGGTTTCATCCAGGCCGCACGGCCGGCGCACCAGTTAGTCCCGCTATTGTGGGCCTCCGCGAATCCGAGCGGCCCGGTCACACAAGATGCGTTCGAAGCCATTGCCTTCATGCTCGACCGGATGATTCGCGACGCAGGTCCGCTCGACGCGTTGCTGCTCGATCTGCACGGCGCGATGGTGAGCGAGCATCTGGAAGACGGCGAGGGAGAATTGCTGCGGCGTTTGCGGCACCGGGTCGGCGCCACGATGCCGATCGTGGCGGCGCTCGATTTTCACGCCAACATCACGCCGGCCATGATCGAACATGCAAGCGGCCTGCTCACGTATCGCAGCTATCCGCATATCGACATGATGCGGACCGGGCAGCGGGCGCTCGCGCTATTGGATAAGTTGCTCGCTGGCGCGACGCTGTACAAAGGCTATCGCCAGGTGCCCTTTCTGATTCCCATGCCGTGGCAAAGCACCTTGACCGAGCCGATGCGCGGTTTGGTGGCGTTCGGTGAGTCGTTGGCATCGGAACAGGTTTTTGTCGCTGAATTTGTGCCGGGCTTTCCGCTCGCCGATATTCATCACAGTGGCCCTAGCGTGATTGCCTACGGCTGCGATCCGATCGCAGTCGAGGCGGCGGTCGACGCTTTGACGCAAGCTGTTCTGGCCAGACAGACAGACTTCGGCGGGCGCCTCCATGCACCGGCCGATGCAGTCGCGCACGCGCTCGAACAGGCGCTGCGGCCAGGCGGCGGCAGGGTCATCCTGGCCGACACGCAGGACAATCCGGGCGGCGGCGGTGGCGGTGAAACAACCGACATCCTGCACGAGTTGCTACGGCAAAAAGCGCAACGTGTCTGCGCCGGCGTGCTGTGCGATGCGGACTTTGTCGAAGCGGCGGCGCGCGCGGGCGTCGGCGCGGTTATTCACGCGCCGCTGGGCGGCGCCGGTGGCATGGGGGCCGGGCCGCTGCAGGTGCCGTTCGAAGTGCTTGCGCTCGGAACCGGCCGTTTCACCGGCACGGGGCCGTTCTATCTTGGCTGCCAGATGGATCTCGGGCCCATGGCCCGCGTGCGGTGTGGTGGCCCACTCGGCGTGGAGATCGTCGTATCAAGCCGCAAACAGCAAGCCGCCGATCAGGCAATGTTCCGGCACGTCGGCGCCAACCCCGCTGATTACCGCATCCTGGTACTCAAGAGCTCGGTTCATTTCCGGGCCGACTTTGCCGCGTTGGCGAACGAAATTCTGGTGGTGGCCGCGCCCGGCATCAATGTTGCCGATCTGCACCAACTGCGTTACGAAAAACTGAGACCCGGCGTCAAACTGCTTTGAAATCAGCCCAACACGATAGACGGCAGCAACCAGGGGGCATTCGCTTCGATGATGGGCAAGAAGCGATTCTTCAGCAACTGTACGCTGTCCTCGGCGAGTTGCTGCGGCAGCAATCCGAGATCGTCCTGGCGGGCGACCATGGTGAGTTCGCGAAAGAATTCCTCGCCGGGTATCGGGATCAGGCGAAACGCCTGAGAAAACTTTTTGTCCGGTGTCAGCCCGGACTGCAGCAAGCACAACGGTGTCGTGATGGTCCAGCCGGCATTGGCCATCACCAGTTGCATGATCGCAAACGAATTGTCGAGTTGCAGGCGCAAAGGCGGTTGAATGCCCCATTTCTCCAACTGCGTTTCGATACTGCGGCCAATCACCGTGGTATTGCTGTAGCGAATGAAATCGTCTCTGACCAGCAGGCTGCGCAGTGATGGAACGGGTCCTTTGAAGTCGCCGGGCAAAACCAGTACGAATGGTTCGCGCAAGATGCGCTGGCGGTACAGCAAAGGGTTTTTTAACACCAGGTCATCGGAAACGATGATGTCCACCCGCCTCGATAGCAATGCTTCGGCATGCTGATGTGACTGGCCCGTGACCATCGACCAGTTAGTGGTGCGCTGCCGTATCGCACTCAACAATTCGGCGCCGATGCTGGTGGCCATGGAGTCGACCAAGGCGATGCGAATGTGTTTGAGCGGCTCGCCCGGCGGCTTGTGGAACTCCTGACTCAAATGCCTCGCGTCATCCAGCAGCGTGCAGGCGCGGTTGTAGAACTGGCGGCCCGCAGGTGTCAGCAACGGAGGCCGTTGCGAGCGATCGAGGAGCTGGAGATTGAGTGCCTGCTCCAGGTTCGATAGCGTTTGAGAGACTGAGGATTGCGTGATGCTGAGCCGTTGACCTGCTGCTGTCATGCCGCCGGATTCGACGACAAGCACGAAGACTTCGAGCGCCTTCAGATCGAAATGAATGCCATTTTGCATAAGACCGCCTGATTAACCGCGACGGCAAGTGGCCGCGAGCGCGAGGGTGCTGTATCCCGGGGTAGTGTACCCACTGTTGGCGTGGGTGCAAAAAGCGACATCAGAATCGGATAGACAAGCATATGACTTTCTCGTCTGCTGCTTCAGAGCCCGACGCGGCTTATGAAGTGCCGTTTTCGGGCGCCACGGCGCCGGAGTTCCCCGACGGTTTTTGTATCAACACCCGGGTCGCCAGCGACGCCGACGAACAGGCGAGAAATCTCTCAGGCTGGCGGCAAACTTACGACCAGCTGGCGCCAGGCGGTTTTTCAGGCAGCGTGAACGAGTTGCGCCTGCCGCATATGACGATATTCTGCGAAACCACCAGTCACGCGCTGAGGCAAACCTGCGAGGTCGGTTCTGATGCCTACTGGTTCGGCATTCCATTGAAAAATGAAGGCCAAGGTTTGATTGACGGCCATCTGATTGCCGACGACGCATTGGCCGTCATGCGAGGCCGGGACGAATTCGAGTTGGTGACGGCGAGCGAGTACCGGATCCTCGGCGTGGTGATGGCGGATGCCGAATTACGCGCGCATGCCAATGAAGTCGAACGGGTCCATTTCTCCGACGAAGTGCTGGGCCGGCAAATTCTGAATGTGGGCACATCGCGCAAGACTAGCTTGTGCAATACGTTGAACATGCTTTTGCTGACTGCGCAAGCGGACCCGCAGCCGTTCTCCGCAACTGCCAGCAACAATTTGCGGTCTTCCGTGCTGGCTATGTTGTTTGACCTGGTGAGCTCATTGCAAACAGTCGACCCACCGGAAAGCCGCTCGAAGTCGGATCGCTACTGGATCGTCATGCAGGCGCGGGACTATATTCTGGCGCACCGTGACCGCCCGATCGCGGTGCCCGAGTTGTGCCGTCAATTCCACGTGAGCCGGCGTACCTTGCAATACTGCTTCGAAGAGACTTTGGGCATGACACCCGTGTCCTATCTGCGAGCAATCCGGCTCAATGGTGTGCGGCGCGATTTGAGTTCGGCGCAGGCGGGTTCGCCAAGAACGGTGCAAAGCGTGGCTGCCGACTGGGGCTTCTGGCATTTGAGCCAGTTCGCGACGGACTATCGCAAGCTTTTCGGCAAGCGGCCTTCGGAGTCCTTGCGAGAATCGGCGGTGAATGACACATCATGCCGAATCAACTGCTGTACGCGAGCGTGAGTCCGTTGTCTGACGCAGAAGAAGGTCTGCAGCATGCCAGGCTCGCGTCGCAACAGTGGGGTCACCGAATGCGCGGGCGTCGATCGTTGCGCCGTCCAACAACATCAGGCACACGCCAGCCAACTGGTGCGCCGTCTGCGACGGTACGATCTCCCGAAGAATTTCGCCCATCCAACCCTGCAATTTCTCCCGGTAGCGAAGCGCCACTTCGGACACCTTGGGATAGGCCGGGCCGAATTCGGCAAGGGCACGTTCGAACAGGCATCCCGCAAATTCAGGGCTCTCGAACCATGTTTCGTACCACTCAAAGATGCCTTTCAACCGGGAAGTGGCATCCGGTAGCGGCGCCAACCGCTGCTCAATGCCCTCGACGATAACGATGTAGCGCTGCTCCAGAACTTCCCGGATCAGATCTTCCTTGCCCGAAAAGTGGCGATACATGGTCATTCTCGCCACACCCGATTCGTCAATGATCCAGTCAACGCCCACGGGATGAAAGCCGTGCTTTGAAAACAGCTCTGTCGCCTTGTCCACTATCTGCTGGCGCTTGTTCACAGACATCCTTTCCCCTCCCCTTGCAGGCTATTTAACAATTTTAGCATCTGAGAACCGCGCGGGTTGTCCGGATGACCCTATGCCCGAATCGGGCGTACCAACTGCGAGTCGAAAAATTCCGCACCAGGCGATTCTATGCTCCGCAGGTTTGAAAATAAATCCAATGTGACTTCGTTGACATCAAGGTAGAACGATCTATATACTTCAGACTCATAAAAACGGTTCTTATCTAAAAAATCGAGCTTCAGGCTTGATGCGCAAGCCGTTCCGGTATTTTTTACGAAACGGAGATGCCCATTCTCCATCTTGATTAGCGGTCTACGGAAAATCGTAGATCGAGTTCACGAGTGTCAATTCGCTCACATCACGCCTGTGAACTGTGTTTGAAAGTTTGGGGAAACATGCTTCTCAATTGTTCAGGATCGATCTATCCAGAACGCGAAAGAATCAGCAATTACCGCCAATAGCGGCTGAACTCAATAACAACCAAAAGTAACAGGAAGATCATGTTCAAACAGATTGTGGCTTCCCTGGTTCTCGTCGGGCTGTCAGCATGCAACACCATGACTGATTCGGTGATGGACTCCAAACCCGTCGGATCCGCGATGGGCGCAGATAAATTCAATATCGATTACTTGCGCGCCAATCTTGTTGTTGGAAAGACGACCCAAGCTGATGTCCGCCGCACTTTTGGCGAACCTCAAAGCACCGACTCCTATCTGGATAACCCCGACGGCCGGTGGGATTACCGCAACTCGACATCTCAGGATACCTTCGGCTTCCTGCTCAACCACGTTCCATCACTGGGTACGGCAGACGACCTGGCAAGGAATGCGGTAGCAGGGCATGAGCCGAGCTACGGTGTGATGATCTACTTCCATAACCGTGTAGTGAAGAGTTTTTCGCCGCTGAGTCCGAAAGGGAAAGGATGACAATCCGGGGTTCTGTTCGAGCACATTGTTTAAATACCTGACCCGGCGAACCTTGATGGGCGCCTCGCGCCGGACATTAATCGTGTGAAGGGCTGTCAGGTCACGCCGTTCCTGTCAATGGCCACCGTCTCAGGCGAATCGTTCCGGGCCACGGTCTTTTCAGAAGGACGTCGCGCAGCCGCCTTGTCCTCCTGGCGGTGTCAAGGTATCTCCGTGAGTCTTTGTTTCCGCAAACACGATCTGACTTTCCGGACCAACGGCGCCCTTTTTGAGAGAAAAATAATGCTGACAGGAAGGCTAACCTTGTTAATGGCGGCTATCGCCGCCTTGGCCCTCTCGGGCTGCATGGGACTTTCACCCTATTCACCGACACGCAACGCTATGGATGCCCTGGTCGGCCATAACATCAAGGAAATGCTGCCGAGCTGGAAAGGGGCGACACCCGCCACCTATCGCGCCAATGCCCAGGAAAACGCCTACGTCTATACCTTTGGTTACCACCCCGGGCATTACGTTACCCAGGGATACCGGACTCTGGTTGCGCCTAACATTATCGAGGAGGGCTCCTACGATGATTATGTGCCGACCAATACGGATTGCGTGATGACATTCTTTACGGACCGGTCCGGAACCATCACTCGCTACATTATGAAAACCAATGGTGCAATAAACAATAACTCCTGCGGACACTATGTGAGCGGATGGGGCTTCTAGCACAGTCAGCGACGGTCACAAGACGTTGCCCAATTCATCTCGTCAAAGATCGCATCGGGCATGTTCAGCCTTTGTCATCAGGAGCGTCGTTATGCAGTTGAATCATCGGTTTCGTCGTGCCGTCCTGGCGGCCTTGCTCGTGGTCGCAATCGGCCAACCCGCATTCGCGGCCGATGCACAGCGCGGCCCATCTGCCGCCGATCTGGCAAGCCTGCGCAATTACCCTTTAACGGCCGGGTTTCTCGAAAAATGGCTGACGATCGCGGCAGACCCCAAGGCGCCGGTCAAGTCGCTGGACCTGACGTCACTGAGTCAGGACGGCAAAGCGATGTCGCTCGATGCGATGACCGCCACGCTCAACGCCCGGCCCGGTATCAGCGCCTATCTCGCGAGCCAGGGGTTGACCGGCCACGACTACGTTCTTGGCGGCTCGGCGCTGATGATGGCCACCTTCGAAGACATAAGGCAATTGCATCCGGAAATGTCCAGCAACGGTACCGCTGGTGTGTCGATGACGAGCCCTGCGAATCTGGCGTTCTATCGTCAGCACAAGAAGGAAATCCATCTGGCGATGCAGGCGGCGGGACGGCAGCAGTTGCAGGCCGATATGGCTAGAAACGGTGGGAACATGAGGCCCGACAAGATCGGCCCCTGCCTGAAACTCGCGATCGTGAGCGTCGGCCTGGCAGCGATGGCCGAACCAGGAACGGACAAAACGACGCCGGAGATGCACCTGAAACTCGCACAAAGTTTCAACGATATTTCCACCACACTGAAACAGAAAAACCTGCGCGACGACGTCAACGATATGGCCGATGAAATCCGGCTCCAGGCCAACGCATCTCACCTGACGCCAACGCCCAGGTTCACGCGTGGCTTTAACGACATGACCGCGTGGCTCAATACACAGTGTAATTGAGCGCGCCGGCCAATTGCGCTGCCTCTGCCCGGGTGCCGATCGACACCTTGCCAGGTGAGTGTTCGGAATCGGGCGCCCATCGCGGGTCGGCCGTGGCGTGTTGCCCGGCTTCTTCGCTACCCGTGTGTTTGAACTTCAGCTTATTGGGAACAGGCAGCCTGTCGAATCGACATGGCGTCATCCAATTTTGGCAGCATGCCCGGCTACGATCCGCCAATAGGCACCAGATTGCCTCCACAGTCGCGTGTAAGCGAACGTGCCGTCGAACGGGGTTGGCCCGAAGTGGCCACTGAGCGTAGCCTTCGTGGTCACTGCGATCATCTCACCGATGCGGTGAATTCTGGTTTCATACAGATCCAGTTGATCCAGACGCAAAAGCCTGGCGCGGTGAACGGATAGATCGTCTTCCTTCGATAGGAGCTGGCCATCCGGACCGGTGAAAACCAGATCGTCATCCAGCAACTCAGTGAGCGCTTCGACATCGTTGGTCAGCATAGCTGTCCGAAGTGCTGCTTCATATCGGTTGATGAACGTCACGTCATCCATATTTGATTCTCCCATCGCAAGACATGCTATTGAGGTCGGCAGGCGCTTGGCCTGGTCGCTGTCAACGGTCGCCCCGAGCGAATACTTTCGCATCGACGCATGAGTTCAGGATACCTGAGCGAACCATCTGGCGATCGTGCAGTATATGCATGTGTGACATGATTAAGCCAGCGGCGCTCGTTCAGTTTGCGTCGTCTTACGCGCTATTCGCAGCCGCCTGTTCCTCGCGCGCATATTGCGTAGGCGGCCGGCCAACGTGCCGGGTGAACGCGACGCTGAAGGTGCTGGCAGAACTGTAACCGACACGCTGCGCAATCTCGGCAACGCGGCCAACGTTGCGGCGCAGCAGGTCCTTCGCGAGTGCCATGCGCCAGGTGAGCAGATACTCCATCGGCGCGACGCCGACTGCGCGGTTGAAGCGCTCGAAAAAGGTCGAACGCGAAAGCGCGGCCTCCTTCGCGAACTCAGCCACCGTCCATGCGTGCGTCGGACGTTCGTGCATTCCCCGGATCGCGACCGCAAGGCGGCTGTCGGAGAGTCCGCGCACCAGACCCGGCGACGCATCCGTTCCGGCCATGGATCGCAGCGCCTCGATGAGCAGCACTTCCAGCAGCCGCGAGAGAACAACCTCGCGCGCCGGCCGCTGCTCGCGTGATTCCTCTCGTACAAGCTCCACGAGCGTGGCCAGCCGCCGTTCGCCGCGAACATGCACGAATTGCGGCAGCAGCGAAACCAGCAGCGACGCATCCGGCGAACCGAAGCTGCAGTGACCCGCCATCATTCGCGCGTCGACCGGACGATCCGGGGCGCCGATTCTGAATTCGCCGTTGCCCAGCGCGACGGGGGCAGCCGTCTCGACGCCCGGCGGCGGCGGCTCGAGACTGGACACCGCGACGCCATACGCCGCTGGAATCAGGATGAAGTCGCCCGACAGAAGTTCGATCGGCTCATGCCCGTCAATCGCGATGCGGCACCCACCTTCGAGGATCACGCAATAGAACGGCTGGCCGGCATCCGAGCGGCTGATGCGCCAGGGACTGGCGCCGTGGACGAGTTTGGAGAAGCGGGCACCCGGCTGCAGCAGCATCACGACTTCGGCCAAGGGATCGATCATCGCCGGACTCCTGCAAATGAAATTCGGATTTTTGATTGTAGCAAGTACGACCTCGGCGATCTATCGTATGGACACCCCTCACCCAGCAACCCTGTTGCATGAGATCGGAGTCAGTGCGCCGCACCCACTCCGATCGACATTGGAGTTTCCATGAAAACCGTACTGATCACAGGTTGCTCTTCCGGATTCGGCCTCGAGACCGCCCGCTTCTTCCTCGCCCGCGACTGGCGGGTCGTCGCCACGATGCGCACGCCGCGCGCCGACGTGCTGCCGCCTTCAGATCACCTGCGTGTGCTGGCGCTCGACGTCACGGACCCGGAGAGCATTCGCAAGGCTGTCGAGGCCGCAGGCCCAATCGACGTCCTCGTCAACAACGCGGGCTTCGGCGCAGCGGCTCCCGCCGAACTCGTCCCGCTCGCGACGGTGCGCGAGCTGTTCGAGACCAACACCATCGGGACGATCGTATTAACGCAAGCGGTATTGCCACAGTTTCGGCAGCGCAAGGCCGGCGTTGTCGTGAACGTCACGTCGAGTGTGACGCTCAAGGCGCTGCCGCTGCTTGCTGCGTACCGCGCGAGCAAGGCGGCAGTAAACGCATTCACCGAGTCGATGGCGCTGGAACTCGAGCAGTTCGGCGTACGGGCACACCTGGTTCTGCCGGGCCGTGCGCCGGACACCCGCTTTGGCGAGAACGCGCGCGCCCATATACACGGCTTCGACCATGAAGCCTATGCCGATCTTGCCAGCAAAGTCCTTGCGAGCTTCGGGGATGAGTCTGCCCCGATCACGCGAGCACAGGACGTCGCCGAAGCCGTGTGGCGCGCGGCGACCGACCCATCATCTCCGATGCGCATCCCGGCCGGCGCCGACGCCGAAGCGTGGGCAGCCGAGGCTCGCTGACCAGGCCGCACCACTGCCCTGAACTGAAACCGGCAATGGCATCCGCGAACCACAGCGCACCTCGGCGCACCACAGCGCATTACGACAAGGAGATTGCGATGCATGACTTTCACGCGCTGGGAAAATGAAATTATTCCGTGGTGGTGCGCTCTGGAATACAAGCTGCTTCGCAATCGTTTGCGAGAAGCCCGTAGTTCGCAAATAGCCCCGTATTGCCAGGCGGCGGTATTGCGCCGCTCACTGCCTACCTGCGCTGTAACGTTTGCGCGACTGGGGACAGCGGGGAGCGGCGATTCAATGAGCAGTTGGCAGCCAGACAGCAAGCTCCGATCAGCAACGCGACCAGGATCGCAATCACGAGTTGATAAGTCAGGATCGTGGTCAGCGCATGGGTATGGGCAAGCCATACCAACCAGCCTAGCGGACCGAGCGCTGCGCCAAATGCAGCTACACCGAACAAGCCGAGGATGACTCTCATGGCAACGTCCTCTTCAGGAGGTCAAACGGATACTGCACGGCAGATTATCTGCCAGAACCCGCCAGGCTGCCGGTTGATTGCACACACGATTGCACGCACAGAAGGCTCAGGCAAAAACACCTGTGGAGTGGATCGTCGCTCAACGCCCCAGTGCGCGCGCAAGAACAGCCATCCCCGACTCGATCGCAGCACTGTCGACAGACGCAAAACCCAGCACCAGTCCCGGCGGCGCGGGACGGTCGATCGCATACAGTGACAGCGGGCGCGTCTCGATACCCTCGCGAGCCGCGCGGCGTGCCATGTCGGTGTCATCCGTGCCGGGTGGAAAAAACGCCGGTGCATCGAGTCCCGCTGTGATCCGGGGAATATGCAGGAATCCGGAAAGATGCCGGTCAGCAGCCGCCGTCAGTGCTTCGGCACGCTCGCCGTACAGCATGCGCATGCGCCGAATATGCCGGCCAAAATGGCCTTCCGCGATGAACTCATGCAACACCGACTGCTGATCCAGTGGCACATGCCGCGCCGTCAACGACAATGCGGCCACGAACGAATCGACCAGGCGCTCAGGCAGGATCGCGTATGCGGTCCGCAGCGCGGGAAACAGCAATTTGCTGAACGTGCCGCAGTAGATCACGTGCCCATCGTGGTCGAGACTCTTCATCGCGGCCAGTGGATGGCCCTCGAAGCGGTATTCGCTGTCGTAGTCGTCCTCGACAATGACGGCGCCTCGATCGCGCGCCCACTCGAGCAGCGACAACCGCCGTTCGAGCGCGAGCGACGGTCCCAGCGGCGCCTGCCGCCCGGCCGTGACGTATGCAAGACGTGCTTCGGGAGCGTGCTGCCGCGCCCATTGCACATTGATACCGCTCGCATCGACAGGCACACCGATAACCCGCGCACCTGCTGCTTCGAGCACGAAGCGCGCGCCCTGATAGCCCGGATCTTCAATCCACGCGGCGTCGCCCGGATCGAGCAGCAAGCGCGCGGCCAGATCGATAGCCTGCTGGACGCTGCCCAGCATCACGACATTGCCGGCGGTGCAGGCGATACCGCGTGACATGCCCACGTACTCAGCAATCGCCTCGCGCAGCGGCCGGTATCCTTGCGCCTCGCCGTCACCCCGCAGATCTCGCCGGGTGCGGCGTGCGCGTCTTGCTGCCAGCCGTGCCCACAGTTCGAACGGGAACGCATCGAGGTCAGGTTGACTGGCGCGAAAAGCCCGCGCAGGACCTGGGCGGCCGCTTACGTCAAAAGCGCTTCGCGCAAGCAGACGGCCGCGGATCGAGAGTGCGACGGCGCGCGCTTGTGCGCCGCCGTCCCTGTCGCCATTGCGCTCGGCCGCGCCTGAGCGTCCATCGCGCTTTTTGCTCGACACCCGGTCGCCGCTATCGATACCCCGCCCGGACAGTTCGGGCAGTTCCGGCGCGACGAAACTGCCTCGTCCTACGGCGCCGCTCAGATAGCCTTCCGCATCGAGTTGCGAAAACACGCTCAGCACCGTTCCGCGTGACAAAGCGAATCGCGCTGCAAGATCGCGCGACGATGGCAGGCGCGCACCCGGCGACAGCCGGCCCGTCAGGATCGCCGAGCGTAATTCGTCGTATAGCCAGCGTTGCAGGGGCATACCGTCCGCTCGCGGCGCCAGTGCAAGTTCAATCTGTTCGGCTCGGCGCATCGTCGCTCATTCCAAATTGGCTCAATCCATTTCGCAATAATGGATCTTTTTCACGACCATTAAAAGCCCTATCGTCTTCTGTATCGACAGCGCGACCAACCGTGGCAGACGGTCGCCAACTCAAACAGGAGAAGAGAGATGACACACAGGGTTTTTGTAGCTGGAGCAAGCGGCGCGATCGGCACCGCGCTTGTGCCGCTCCTGATTGCCGCTGGTTACACGGTGTTCGGCAGCACGCGGCGCGCCGACCGGGCGAAAAAACTCGAAGACGCGGGGGTCACGCCGGTTGTTGTCGATGTATTCGACGCGCCCGCCTTACGCGACGCGCTGCTTCATATCGCGCCGCAAACCGTGATTCATCAATTGACCGATCTGCCTGCGGGACTCGACCCCGCTCGAATGGCTCAGGCGGTAACAGCCAACGCCAGGATACGTGACGAGGGAACGCAGCACCTGGTCGCCGCGGCCGTGTCGGCCGGCAGCAGCCGCATGATTGCGCAAAGCATTGCGTGGGCATATCGGCCAGGCGTGACGCCCTACGACGAAAGCTGCCCGCTCGACGTCGACGCACAAGGTACACGCGGTACGAGCGTGCGGGGCGTAGCCGCGCTCGAGCAACACGTGCTGGAAGCAGGGACGCTGACTGGCACGGTGCTGAGGTATGGGCAGATCTACGGGCCTGGCACAGGCGCCGATGCCCCCGCAGGTTCAAGCCCACTGCACGTTGAAGCCGCAGCGTATGCGGCATTGCTCGCCCTTCAACGGGAAAAAGCGGGCGTGTACAACATCGCGGAGGATGCCGCCGAGGTCAACAGCGCGAAGGCCAAGCGTGAATTAGGCTGGTCGCCCGACATGCGATCGGTGACGCGCTGATGACCCCGCGTAATCTGCCGGCCCTGTCAGGCAGGCCACCGATGCTTGCCGCGATCGTGGCGTCCGTGCTGATGGCCGGCCCGGCAGCGCCCCGTTCAGCATTCGACTGGATTGCGGATCTATGCGCTGGCGGCGTGGCCCTGTTGCTGTCCAGCGCTTCGCCGGCTGCCGGTGCCACAAATCGTCCTGCTTCGACAGTCAAGGTTCTATCGTGCGAAGCACTGCCTAACGCACCGGGAAAATCGGTGACAACAGCCATCGTCGACTTTCCGCCGCTCGGCTTTACGCCGGCGCATCGTCACCCGGGTTCGGTGACGGCGGTCGTGCTGGAAGGGACCATCCGCTCGCAGATGGAGGGCGGAGCAGCGGTCGACTACGTGAGTGGACAAACGTGGTTCGAGCCGCCGCGCGCGCTCCATCTGTTCGCCGAGAATCCCGATCCGACGCACCCGGCGCGGCTGCTTGCGACCTTCGTCGCCGACACGGGTTGCGGGCCGCTGGTGTTGCCACCGGATTAGGTCTCGCTGCTAAATGGTGACGCGGACGTCGTGATCTCGACGATCCAGTCGACAAACGCCTTGATCGCGGCGCTCGCATTCCGGCCGTGCGGATAGACAATCGAAACCGGCACCGGCGAGCATCTTGCATCGGAAAGCACCTCTTTCAGGCGCCCGGTTTGAAGATACGGAAAAGCGGCAAACTCCGACAACTGGATCAGCCCCAGCCCTTCCAGGCCGCACTGCAAATAGGCCTCGGTTTCGTTGATGGCGAATCGACCTGGCATGGTCATGGCGAGGTCTTCGCCATCGACGTTAAAGCGCCAGTCCATCGGACGGCCCGTCGCATTCGACAGGTAATTGACTATCCGATGCGCGCGCAAGGCACCGACGGAATCGGGCTCGCCGTGCTCTTTCAGATAGCGCGGCGCCGCACAGGTTATCCAGGTCAACTGACCGAGCCGCCGTGCAACCAGCGTCGAGTCCGTTAGTTCACCGGAGCGAATGACGCAATCTATACCGTCGTAAATCAGATCAGCGGGACGATCGCTAAGACCGATCACCAGCTCGATATCTGGAAAGCGTTGCTCGAATTCGCGCAGCCGTGGCAACACGATCGCGCGACCAATCACTCCGGGCATGTCCACTCGCACCCGGCCGCGCGGATTCGCCGAATCGATCGACAATCCGCTTTCAGCCTCGGCAATGTCCGACAGAATGGCCTGGCACGATGCAAAGTAGCGCGCGCCGGCATCGGTCAGGCTGAGCCTTCGCGTGCTTCGCCTGAGCAAAGGGGTACCGAGATGCGCCTCCAGGGTCTTGATCATTGTCGTAACCGACGAGCGCGGCAGCGACAAGGTTTCCGCCGCCTTGCTGAAGCTCTGAGCCTCGACAACGCGCACGAAGATCGTCATTGCTTGAAGTTTGTCCATGAGTGGCACACGTGGCGGATTTGCCGGCCATCTTACCGCTGCTGCCAGCCACGCCGGTCAAAACCTGTCCGTGCAACCTCCAGTTCACGCGGTCCGGTTCGGCGCGCTTGCGTTCTGTATTCCGGCATGGCGAACAATGCGGCACGTGCGGGCCCCTACACTTCAGATCGTTCGTCGTGCCTTCTTTCCGGCGTCTTGTCAGCAGGAAAGGAGTGCACGCTCCTTCACGATCTTCTTCCCAATATGGGGAACACACATGTCTCGCGATAACGCAATTCTCGTCTTAGGCGCAGGTGAACTCGGCATGGCCGTGCTGCGCAATCTCGCCCAACGCGCCGGCTCAGCCACCGGTATTTCTGTTGCCGTGCTGCTTCGTCCGTCGACCATCAACTCCACGAATCCCGACAAACAGAAGGATGTCGCGGAATTGCGGGCATTGGGCGTTGAACTGGTCCCTGGCGACCTGACGGCGCAATCCGTTGTGGCGCTCGCCGAGGTCTTCGCCCGATTCGATACCGTTGTCTCCTGCACGGGGTTTGTCGGCGGCCCCGGGGTACAACTCAAGATCGCGCAGGCAGTCCTCGATGCCCAGGTCGAACGGTACGTCCCATGGCAGTTCGGCGTGGATTACGACGTCATTGGCAGAGGAAGCGCACAGGACCTTTTCGATGAACAGCTGGACGTGCGCGACCTGCTCCGCGCACAGGATCGGACCCAATGGATCATCGTATCGACGGGGATGTTTACGAGCTTCCTGTTCGATCCGTCGTTCGGTGTCGTGGATCTTGCACAGAACACCGTGCATGCGCTGGGCAGCTGGGACACCGCCGTGACGGTGACGACTGCCGAGGACATCGGCGCGCTCACCTCCGCCATCGTGCTTTCCGAACCCGGATTCGCGAACCAGGTCGTGTACGTCGCGGGCGACACGGTGACTTACCGCCAACTGGCGGACACGGTCGACACGCTACTTCACCTGAAGGTTCGTCGCGTGGAATGGAGCGTACCGGAATTGAAGCGCCAGCTTGCCGCGGACCCGCACGATTCGTTGCGAAAGTACCGGGTCGTATTCGCGGAGGGGCGCGGCGTGTCATGGGACAAGAGACAGACTTTCAATGGACAGCGCGGAATCGCCGTCTGCGGGCTTGAAGATTGGATGCGGCAAAACCTGCCGGTCAGCGAAGGCGCTTCAGTCTAGCGGTGCGGATAGTCAGGTTGGCCGCCGTTATCCTGGCGGCCAGCAATGACAGTCAAGCCGTCGTGCGAATTCGAAAGCGTCGGCGGGCGAGCAATGCCACTATTGCCTCACGCACGGCACGCCGGATCGCGCGCTAACGCAGATCGCATTCTGATCACGCGTTGTGCCCACGAACGTCCGCGTCAGGTGATGCGCGGCGTTCCCTGGAAACGCCTGGATTCCATGTATAGCGACGTCCCGTCGCCTCGGTCAAGGAGAAACGAGATGCCTAAAGCGTTTTCGGTTCCTGTCACTCCGCAAGGAAAGTCCGCACTGGCGACGCTGCCACCGTGGCACTATTCCAGCGACTGTCTTGCCATCGAATACTGGACCGACCAGAAAGCGATCGCGGCGCTCCTCCCGCCAGGCTTCACGGCAGACGAGAAATCCGGCGGCCGGGCCTTCTTCTGGTTTCTGGATTGGCAGTTCACGGGTTCCAATGACGAATTGACGGACCCGGCCCGGTATCAGTACCGCGAGGCCTTCGTTCTGGTCGAGGCGATCTTCGAAGGTGTTTCGGTCAATTACTGCCCGTATATCTTTGTCGATAACGACGCCGCCATCGCCCGGGGATGGGCGCAGGGGTTTCCAAAGAAACTCGCGAGCGTCTACCAGACTCGCAGTTTCTCCGCGCCCAGTCTGGCTGCCGCGCCGCTTGCCAAAGGAAGCCGCTTTGGCGCCAGTGTGTCCGCCCACGGCGAGCGGCTGGCGACCGCCCGTATCCAGCTCGAGGAACCTGTCGCTGACCCGGCGACCGTCTTCAACCGGCCAACGACCATGCGCCGTTACTTTCCTCAACTCGCAGCGGGATTCCAGGAGAAACCGCCGGTCGATGAACTCACGATGTCGCTCACCGACAATCTCGCGATCGTGGATGTCTGGACCGGATCAGCAGAACTGAAGATTCCCGAGGTCGACGGCGAGGACATGCATCTGATTGCGCCCGTGCGCGTCGGGCGCGGTTACCGGCTCGGCATGGCGTACTCCGTGACCGATCTGCGCATCCTGAAGAACTACGCCGGATGATCGCCTTGAGTTAACAAGGGGGCAGGCTATGCGGGCCTCCGTCAACGCGAAGGCCCGCGAAACATCAGTCAAGGAGTCGCGCTCATGCCGCTCTACACCCTGATTACTCAGGAAGGCACACTCGGCAGTGACGCCAGGGCCAGGCTTGCAATGGAACTGACGACTCTGCATTCCGGGTACGCAGGTGTGCCGAAAAATTGGGTGCATGTCGTGTTCCAGGACTATGCACCGGGCAGCGGGTTCACCGCAGGCGAGCCCGCTGCAACTGCCTCGCTCACGCTTCTGATGCGGGCCGGTCGGTCACCTGAATATAAGCGTGAATTGATACAGCGTCTTTGGAAACTGTTTCAGACCGCGACGGGCGCGCCGGATGACCAGATCGTCGTCGGCATTCAGGAGGTGCCGGCCAGTCAGGCGATGGAGATGGGACAGGTCATGCCCGACGTCGCGGGCGAATAGCGCCAGCACGAAAGTCTTGCATCAGGTTGGGCACCTCAAGGGCACAAACGCTTGACGCGCTACTCGTCGTTGTCATTGCCCGCGACTGTCGCGCCCGCGATGTGATGCCGCGCGAGCGACGCCGCGACGAAGCCCGACGCCTTCATGTCTTCAACGAACCTCGACAGATACGCGGCCGCTTCATCGCCACGGGCCTTTGGCACGCCCATCGCCTGACGGATCACCATGAAGCGCTGATCCAGTATTCTCAGTCCGCCCGCTTGGGCCGCGTCTTTTTCGAGCTGTTGCTTGACGCCTGCAGCCACGTCCAGATGCTGATCCAGAAAGCCCTGCACAACCGCCGGTGAGGTTGGAATCCGCACGATTGTCGCGTGATGGAGTTCGCGCGTCAGAAACAGATCGTAAGCGCTGCCCTTGCCGACCGCGACCGTCACGCCAGATCGATCGACCTCCTCGTTGCGGGTGATCGGCGAAGTGTCACGCACGAGATAAAACCCTTCTATCAGAACATACGGCCTGGTGAACGCAATTTCCTGTCCACGCTTCGGATCGACGGCGAAGAAACCGATATCCGCTTTGTCCTGATTGACGTTTTCAACCGAATCTCCCGCCGACTTGACCGCGACCAGTTGCAGCGGCACACCGAGCCGTTTGGCGAATTCAGTGGCGAGATCGACGGACACGCCGACCGGTTTGCCTGTCGCCGGATCGAGGCTCGCCAGTACCGGATTGCCGAGATTGATCGATGCGCGCAGCGTGCCGCCCGGCGCGAACACCGTCGCCATCGACGGCGCCGGGTCTTTCGTTTGTCCGGCAGCGGGTGTCAAAACACACACGGACAAGACCGCACTTGACGTCATTGAGGCTGCCAATGTTCTGAACACGCCGCTGCGGCGTTTTGCGATTGAAGGCCTGGTCATGTTGGGTTGCCCTTGATTAACGCGTCAGAGCGATAGTAGCCTGGCATTGGTCGAAAGACATGCGCAGACACCCTATTCCCATGTCGTGATTCGCTAGGGCATGTCGCATCTTTTCGAGGGAGTGTTCTACAGATTTGCGCGGCCATCCGCGCCTCGGATCTTCTCTGCGCGACTACCATTCGGGTCTCCATGCCGCACGCGGCGTGTTTCCATCACGAAGGTTTCCGCATGAGTCTATTAATTCGCTTGCTGATTTTGTTATTCACCAGTCGTCGCCGGAGCCGGCTGCAGGTGCTCGATACCTGTGTCACGCCTTTTCGCGTCTGGCTAAACGACCTCGATGTATTGCTCCATATGAACAACGGCCGTTACTTCACGATCCTCGATCTGGCTCGCGTGGATCTGATGCTGCGTAGCGGCTTATGGCGGCAATTGAAGGCGCGGGGTTGGTATCCGGTCGTCACGCTGGAAACGATGCGTTTTCACCGGTCGCTCGAACTTGGCAACGCCTATAACGTCCACACGCGGGTTATCGGTTGGGATGAGAAGCACATCTTCATCGAACAAGGGTTCGTGCGCGACGACGTGCAAGTCGCATTGTCCGTTGTGCGGGCGCGATTCCTGAAGCGCAGTGGCGGCGTCGTGACGACTGCGGAATTGCTGCAACTGTCTGAGATTACGCAGCCGTCGCCCGAATTGCCTGAATGGGTTGCGAGATGGAGCGAGGCTGAAGGCGGCATGGCGTTTAACTAGTCCATGCCTTCCATCCCCGTTCTTAACGCGGATCGGCAAGTCCGATCCGGCTAAGATGAAACGTACGGCGCAATTGGAAACCAAGGCGCTCATACAACCGGATCGCGGAAACGTTGTCGCTGAGCACGTGCAGAAACGGCGTTTCCCCCCGTTGCTCAATTTCTCTACGCAAGACGTTCACAAGCCGCCCGGCAAGACCTTCTCCGCGATGGTCTTCATCCACGCAAACCGCGCTGATCTCAACGTAGCCGTCGACGTGCATCCGTTCACCGGCCATCGCAATCAGACGCCCCTGGTCGCGAATCCCAATGTAATTGCCCATCTCGCCAGTCCGCTTGCCGAAAGGTCCAGGCTTGGTCTTCAGGACCAGCTCGAGCATATCGTCCGCATCCGCCTTACCGAGCCGGATTGGCGCCTGGTCGTCCGTACTTCCTGCTTCGGGGCGCGGAGCGATCATTTGATGGATCACGCCGATATACGTCGTTTGTAAGCCGTCGACTGGACCCACCGGTTCCGCGGACAGCAAGGCGACCTGCTCGTGAGGCCGCAAAAGCTGATGGAGCGCCTGGTATGCAGCGGGCGTTTCGGCGGCGAGCGCGGCAAAAGGCGCCACGTCGGGATGGTATCGACGGGCGAGCGCGTCCCCTTGCCCGAGGTGCGCCTGCTTCGTTGTGAGGGCCGCCCAGATCGGACGATCTAGGTCAGTTTGTATCGAACCGCTCATGCTCTCTCCTTTTGTCATACAGCGCATAGCTTCGCCGCATTGCTATGCAGTCTAGGCCTTCGACTCGAACCAGACTATAGTCGCAAATGACATTAATAGAGGTATTTACGACATGAGACTGGTCATCTTCGCGCTTGACGGTGTATTCGACACTGGGCTTACGGTGTTGCTGGATACGTTCGCGATGGCCAACGAACTGGCCGCTGCTCAGGGGTTTGCCGCGCCGCCCTTCGACGTAAGGCTGGTTGGCGTGCGCAGCCGCATTCGTACCGCGCATGGATTGTCGACGCTGGTCGAGCCGGCCAGTACCGTGCGCCACCCGGATTGGGTGGTGGTGCCGGCGCCGGGTGTCAGGCAGCCAGAGCGCCTGACCGAGGCGCTGGAGCGCCGGGACGTGTGCGACGCGATGGCGTACCTTCGCACCTGGCATGCCGAGGGCGTCGGTGTCGCGGCCGCGTGCATCGGTACGTTCCTGCTGGCCGAAGCCGGCCTTCTGGATAATCGTGAGGCGACGACCACCTGGTCACTCGCGCCCTTCTTTCGCCAACGTTATCCGGCTGTCCGTCTGGATGATTCGCGCATGGTGGTCGCCTCGCAACGTGTCGTCACAGCCGGCTCGGCAATGGGCCATCTCGATCTTGCGCTATGGCTTTTGCGTCAGGCAAGTCCCGAACTTGCGACGCTCGTGGCCCGCTTCATGCTGATTGACAAGCGCTCATCCCAGGCTGATTACATCATCCCCGATCACCTCGCGCACGCCGATCCCCTGGTCGCGCGATTCGAGCGCTGGGCTCGCGAGAATCTCTCCCTGGGGTTTTCGCTTCAGGCAGCGGCGGCTGCGTTGTGCGTTGGACCACGCACCTTGCAGCGGCGTACTGAGGCGGTGCTTGGCAAGTCACCACTGGCGTTCTTCCAGGACCTGCGAATCGAACGGGCGCAGAACCTCGTCGCGATTGGCTACGACCTTGAGACAATTGCAAGCGAGGTTGGCTACGCCGACACGGCGACATTGCGAACTCTGCTGCGTCGCAAGCTCGGTCGCGGGGTGCGGGAGTTGCGTGCCGAAATGCGCTAGTGGGCTGACGACGGTTTTGCGTTTCCGGAGGGCCTGGCAGCCGCTAGCCGATGAAGGACGGACGTGCCTGAGCGTCGGTCATTGCGCCTCCTCGAACAGGTGCTTTGGTGAACTTGGTGCGCTTGGTGCGCTTGGTGCGCTTGGTGCGCCTTGTGCGCAGATCAGGGCAAGCAGCCCGTGCGCGTCATAGCGTTGGTGTCGATTCATGGTGCTCTCTACCGCCGGATGAGGACACAGCCCCCAATCAAAAGCGTAGCCCCAACGAGTCGAGGCAGATCGATCGGGTGTTCGGGGAGGCCAAACCATCCGAAATGGTCGACCATCACCGATGCGAGCATCTGCCCGGTAACAAGCAGGACGATAAAGCTCGCAGCCCCGAGCTTGGGGATCAGGAAAATCGCAAGGGCGATGAAGGTTGCGCCGAACAGTCCGCCGCTGAACGCCCACCAGGGAACGCGCCCCGTTACGGCAACGGCGGGAATCGGATCGCGCAGAACCAGCGCGAGCAGCGCCATGCAGGCGACTCCCACAAAGTAGCTCACAAAGCCCGACCATGCGGCCGAGTCCAGCGCCATGCGCAGGTTTGCGTTCAGCACCTGCTGGATGGCGACGCTGACCCCGCTCAGGATGGCGAGAATCGAAAAGAAGAGCACGTTAGGCATCGACGATTACCTTGCTCGGGTCCCATGTGGATCCGTCACTACGATTTGACGGCACGCCGGTCCATGCTGTCAAATGCTGCAAATCACCGTATCCATGCAAATGAGGCATGATGAACCCGGCTCATATCGACCTGTTTCGTGCCGTGATGCGTCACGGCGGCATGACGCGAGCGGCGGATGCACTTGGCATCGGCCAGCCTCATGTCAGTCGCGCGATTGCGCAGCTCGAAGCGGACCTTGGCTTTGCACTGTTCGTACGAGGGCATGGAAGCGCATTGCCGACCAGGGAGGGAGAAGCCTTCTCGCGCGAAGTCGAGCGGACCTACGCCGGGCTCGATCAGCTTCGGCAGGCGGGCCGCCAGATACGGGAGATAGGAACCGGCTTGTTGCGTGTGGCGTGTCAGCCATCGCTAGCCTCCCGGTTCGTGCCACGCGTCATCCGGCAGTTAGGTTTGGCAAGTCCGGGGGTGCGTGTCTCGCTTCACGTGCCGGGCCCCGACACCATCTGGTCATGGGTAATGAGCGGCCAGTGCGACATTGGCCTCGTGCGGCCGCGCGCCGGTTATGCCGGCGTCGAGTGCGAATCTTTCCTCACCATCGACGCGGTCTGTGCGCTGCCGAGGCGGCACGCGCTGGCGCGCAAACGAACCATCTCCGTGGCCGATCTTGCGGGTATCCCTTTGATTGCGGGTGCCCCGGGTGTTTTCCAGCGCGCGATTGAGGAGTCATTTGCACAGGCGGGTATTGAGCCACGCTTTGCGCTGATGGCGCAGTACACCGCAGCGCGCTGCGGCCTCGTGGCTGAAGGACTGGGACTCGCCATTGTCGATCCGTTGCCGGCTCGCGAACTGACCGGTTTGCCCATCGTGCTGCGGCCTTTTCAGCCTCGCTTGCCGATTGAGACGATGCTGACCCGGCCGGGCGGGAGGCCACCTGATAGCCTCACGGCGCGCTTCATCGATCTGCTGAAGGCAGAACGCGATGCCGTGGCATCAACCTCGATCGACTATCGCTGAAGCACGCGGTGCTACCCATGCATCGAATCTGGAGCGGGGGCGACGGCCAGCGCTGTCGCCGCGAATAACTGCTCCCCCGGAATTGATCTTCGCGGTTGGCGCCGCACACTACAACGGGCCCAGGTGTAGCCGGCCCGTTGTAGCGTCAGATGCAAACGGCGTTGCCCGAGCATGTCGGACGCACCGCACCTTCGATCACGCTGCCTTGAGGAGTCCGAGTTGCTGCAGAGCAGTCACGCCGTCATCCAGGCCGATTTCTTCAACGATCTTGCCGTCTTTTAGCTTGAGCACTGTCGTGCCGGTGAAGCGCATTTTTCGTCCGGTTGCAGCCGGCAACGATCCAACGAGGAAATCGCTGAACGCCGGACCGGTATGCGTGCCGCCACCTTCCCAACGACCCACTACATAGTCCCCTTCGGCGATGAGATCGGCGGCGCCCCAGAAGTTGAGATCCGGGAATGCTTCGCGGAAATCGGTCATGAAGGCCTTGATGTCCTCGCGGCCCCGGCGCGGCTCGTGCAGCGAGTAGCGCAGAAGCATGTCGGGGGCGGCAAGCTCGTCGACGATTTCAAGGTTGCAGGTCTCGCCCCAGAAGTGGGTGAACCATCGGCCCACGATGGCCTTGTTGTCATCTTCCTTGGACATGGTGAATTCCTCATTGACTGTGGTTGAAAGAGAGATGCACGATCGCCCCTCCCTGCGTGAACAATATTCGCGCGGACAGTCAGCGGCCCCCCGTTTCTTGCTGCAATACTCGAAGGAACGTCCTCGACCGCTACCTGGATGTCGGCGTTGACCTGTCGCTCAGCGATCATCTGGTCGATGTGGTGGCCAACGGGCTCGACGTGGCCATCCGCATCGCGAAACAGGAGGATTCCTCACTACGTGCGCGCCGGTTGTGCGCGGTGCCGGTAAGCGGCAGGGTCAGGAGTAACAATGCGGACGTGATTGGACGCCGCGATCCTCGCCGGAACAGAGCACTACGATGTGGACGATGCTGGTTCTTCCATTGCCTGCTGCTCGCATGCGGTGCGGTCCAGCCAGTTAACTCACCGGCATGGTTCCAACGTCGCACTCGCCCGATAAGGCAACTTCTCCTGCCGGCACGTTCGATACCCTAAGTGTTATCGACGCAGGCCTCGTGGCAGCACCCCGCTTATGTCCCAACAACTGTTTCCGGCTAATCGCGCAACCTTTGCGATGCGACCGAACAGACGGACACACTGTCCCGGATTTCTCTAGAGTTGACGGATCGTCGGTCAATCCTGACTTGCGACGCTGCGCTGGCCATTCAGCGTTAGTCCAACCTAGAGGAAAACAAATGAGAACGTATCTTCACAGGGAAATCTCGACCAGTTTCGATGAGCAGGCCAATCCAGGCCTGCCCTCCAGCAATGCGCCCTTGACGCTCAAACACACTATTCATCCCGAGGAAATACGGGACAACCTGCCCGCCGGCCAAGGCGGCATCGGATTTCTATTTCACGCGACGGACTGGGATACGCTTTCATTTTCTTTTCACAATGTGAAACACAGACATGCGTCATTCGAAGAAGAACTTTGGAACGCAAAGCCTTTTATTGCTTCGCCTATCTATTCGGGATCCCAGGTCATAGGGGCCAATATTGCCTGTCCAGTTCCCCTCGAGTTGTGGCTCGGGAGCCCGCGCGGTATCAAGCGATTCCGGGAGACGCAATTTTTTCCGGCACTGGAACTGGCAAGGCAGGCGGGATTGAGCATGGTGGCGATGGGCGCCTCCACGCCCTACGCCTGCAAGTATGGCGCACTGCCCCGGCATACAAAGCCGCCCTATATCACCACGGGCCATGCCGCCACCGCAGCGATGCTGAAAGACTGGGCCATCCACTGCTGCAACGAACTTGCCGTCGAATTCGGCGAGACGAAGCTCGCTCTATTCGGGGCTGCTGGCCGGCTCGGCACCACGGTGGCTAAATACCTGCTTTACAAAGATGCACCGAAGGAACTTGTTCTGATCGATCTACCGGACAAGGTGAACCTGCTCGCGGAGCAAGCAAAGGAACTGCTGGCAACCGATCTGCTGGGACGCACCCGGGTCTCGGTACACACATTCAGTCCGAACACGCCGTTGCCGCAGTTCGACGGTGCAATCCTCGCCAGCAGTACCAGCGTTCCCTACCTGACAGCTTCTGACCTCAAGCGGGCGCAGTTCTGGATTGACGATTCTCATCCCCGGGCGGCGAGCGTCGAGGCTGAACTCGCATCACGGGCTCACACGCTATATATTGAGTGCTTCGCGCGTGGCCCGGCCGGACTCAACACCGTGTTTCCGTTCAGACTGCCGACCACCCGCGATTGCTACACCTGTTTCGCCGAAGGCTACGCAGCCTGGCAGGAAGGCATTGTTTCCGATTTCATCATCGGCAGCCCTCCTGTATGGTCCGTTTCATATACGCACGGTCTTTTGAAGAAGTACGGTTTTTCGGTCGGACCTTTTCACGGCAAAGACGGTTCGACAATCGCCCCAAATACCCAACGTCGTGGCAAACACGAACTGATGGGGTCGTGAACGTCATTGGAGGCCAGATGGTGATGCCGCGCGAGAGTATGCGGGATTTGCTGGAACGAAGCCGGCTTGCAATTCGATGGGGAGGCATACTGGGCCTCCTGTGCCACCCCATTTACTACGTTGTCTGGACCTATGTCCTGCCGCAGCCGTACGACAACCTGTTCCTCCGGTTGAGTGCGGCGGCCATCTGCATTCCCTTGATTTTTCAGGCGCGTTGGCCCACGCGGTTTAACAGATACCTGCTGATCTACTGGCATTGCTGTCTGATCTACGTGCTGCCATTTGTTTGCACATTCCTTGCGATCAGAAATTCATTCTCCACCATGTGGATGATGACCGAGGTCATGATGCTTTTCATCATGGCGCTGTGCATCGACAACCCGCTTTTGCTGATGGCCTGCATAGGCGTGGGTATTTTTTCCGGCACGCTGGCAGCGGTGGCTACCTCACCGGCGCCGATCGTTCTGAGCGCTGCCAACCAGTCGGATCTCGCCGTGCTGCCCGTCGTCGTGCTGTGCAGTATGGCTTTCAGCTATGCAATCAGCAAAGGGCGCATCTTTGTCGAGCGAAACCGGGCTTTGCAAGCCCTCGCAGGCTCGATCGCCCATGAAATGCGGAATCCTCTCAGCCAGTTAAAACACGTTCTGGATCGCGTGGAAGAGGCGCTGCCTGCAACCACGGAATCCCACCGCTCACCGGCCTTGCCGCACGACCATGCAGCGCTGCTGTACCGTCAAGTCGCTCACGGCCAACTGTCGATTGAACGAGGCCTGCGCATTATCGCGATGACACTGGACGAAGTCAGCGCCAAACCCATTCGCTCAGATTACCTTGCCTATCTGAGTGCGGCGAACACCACGCGTAAAGCGCTGGACGAATACGGCTTCGGCGATGAAAAGGAGCGCAGCAAGGTCAGACTCGCGGTACTGGAAGATTTCACTTTCAAAGTCGACGAGACCGTCTATCTTTTCACCCTGTTCAATCTGATCAAGAACGCACTTCATCACATTGCCACGCATCCGTTAGCAACGCTCACACTCACGATCGACCGGCAGTCCGTTATCGTTCATGACACAGGTCCGGGAATCTCGCCCGAGATTCTGCCGCATCTGTTTGAGCCCTTCCGCACAGCGGGAAATTCGGCGGGTACAGGGTTAGGGCTCGCCTACTGTCAGCGCGCGATGCGCGCTTTCGGCGGCACCATCAGTTGCCGCTCGGAGGTCGGGAAATTCACGCAGTTCACGCTGCAATTTCCGGCCGTTCAGGAAAGCGAAGTCCTGGACCATGAGCACAGGATCTTTGAACGTGCCACGCCATTTTTCAGTGGGAAGCGCATTCTCATCGTAGACGACGATGCCGGCCAACGCGCGCGAATCCATCGCGCGCTCTCGAAGATGGGTGCGGACGTAAATGAGGCCGCAAACGGCGAGACGGCGCTGCGCATGCTTCGACAGGCAATACCGTGGGATCTTGTGCTGATGGACATCAACATGCCGGTTCTCGACGGCTACACGACCAGCGAAAAAATCCGCGCCGGTCATCAGGATCCTAACTGGAACGTTCTGATCGTTGCCCATACGGTAGAGCCCAGCAATGTGGCACGCATCCTCGCACGGCGAGCCGGCATGGACGAACTCATCAGCAAATCCTGCAGTGTGGTGGAATTGATCAGCACCCTGCAGACGCTCTTCGAAAACGGCAGCCGGCATCACCTGAACGAAAGATTCGACGGGTTCGCAGGCAAAACGATCCTGGTGGCAGACGACGACACCTACAGCAGGCTGGTTGCGAAAGGCTATCTGGAGCGATGCGGCGCGAGCGTCGTCGAGGCCGAACATGGGCAGGCGGTGCTGGCCGGGCTGGAGGAGAACGCCGCCATTGATGCCATCGTGATGGATCTGAATATGCCCGGCATGGGCGGCGTGGAAGTGACGGCGTTGATTCGCAATCGTGCCGACTCGTACGCCAAAGTCCCCATCATTGCCTTGACCAGCCAGTCCGATATGGACGCCGTACAGGCATGTCTCGCGGCGGGAATGAACGAGGTCATGATTAAACCGGTGCAGATCAGTTCCCTGTATGCCTCGCTTGCAAGACAGTTTGCCCAGCAACGTGCGTCGAACGCTTCGGCGAAGGCGGATCTATCGCAAACGTCGCCTGGTCCGACCGGAAAGCTTGCGACAGTCGCAGAAAGCAGCCTGCTTGACGAGAAACATCTCGAAGAGCTGGCGACGCTTGATTTGCTGGATCAGTCGTTTCTCAATGGCATTGAACAGATCCGCTCGCTCGTGGCGCGACTCCCGGCCAGTGTGACGGCACGCGACCTCGAATCGACACACGATGTATTGCACCGCCTGCTTGGCATCAGCGGCAATATGGGCGCGAAGGCGCTGTACCAGTTCACGAGGCAGATCTATCCGCGAGTGGTTGGAGGCGAATGGCCTTCAGAGCCTGAATGGCTTGAATGGATTTGCATGCTGGGGGAGCGCTCAACTGACGCGCTCCAGACGTATTTCGTTTCGGCGAACGCACGTCGCGATCATCGGGACGTGCTGAGCGGTGGGTAGCCGTCGGGTGACTGCCCGGCATCGGCGCTGCGTGTTCAGCTTCTGAAACGTGGAAAACTCATCGTTACCGTGGTACCCGAACCCAGGGTGGATTCGATCCCGAGGCGTCCACCTAAGGATTGCATGATGCGGTTGCAAAAGATCATGCCCATGCCGTGCCCGCCAGACCCTGCGTAGGTCGTGACAGGGTCCTGCAACAGACGCGCCTTGATCTCTGGCGCAATGCCCGGACCGTTGTCGCGAATGCGGATCTCAGGTTCGGGGGCGTCCACGACCTCGAAGCGCAACGAAGGCGCGGTTGCACCATCGAGCGCACGCAACGCGTTGGACAATAGCGAAGATAGTACGAGTGCGACGCAATTGGGCATTGAGTGCACGACGAAATCCCCTTGTACGTCGACCTGTATCCAGTCATCCTGCGAGGCGGTAAACGGATAGGTGTCGAGCAAGGTTGTGATCAATTGTGCCGCCTTGACCTTGCGCGTTCCAACGCCCGAGGCGAACGGCTGACCTCCATTCTTGTGCACGGCCGCCCAGAAAGATGAGATCAGTGTCAGACAGTATTGCGCATTGTTCTGCATCGAGGTCGCAGCCTGACCGATCGCCCTTTGACGCTCCGGATCGTATTGTTCGGCAACGTCGGTTTCGACGGCGCGTGCAAAAAGCGAGATCGTCGCCAAAGGCGTATTCAGTTCATGGGCGAGGAAAGCAAGCGTCTCATCCATTGCCAGCAGGCGCTGTTGGCGCGTTTCCCGTTCGGTGTAGCGCGCGGTGGCCTGCCGTAGGACCTCACGCACCGTTTCGACCCGAAGCGGCTTTTCGAGAATGCGGAATACATCACCCGTATTGACCGTCTGCAACAGCAGGTCCTTATCAGCATAGGCGGTCACCAGTATCCGCACGATCTGCGGATACTCCCGCGCTACCTGACGCAGCAGATCACCACCATGGCGCCCCGGCATGCGGAAATCGGTCACCAGTACGGCAATCTCTGCTGCGTGCTCACTCAGTACGCTCACTGCTTCGTCTACGCCTTGAGCGACATGCACTCGGTAATCCTCACGGATTGCGCGTGCGAAGTGGCTGCGCGATATCTCGTCGTCATCGACGAAGAGAATGGAAAAAAGCGCTTGCATGGCGTCACTCATCGAATTGCTGGCAGATCGAATCTGCACGTAGTCTATTGGCTGGATGATAAAAGTCGGAACAGATGCACGTCGGCTGACGCCGCAGTGGCTGATGACTATCGTAAGCGATTTTCAGAAGACAGCATGACATGCTAGGCATACGGCAGGATCGACCGGCACTCTCTAAAGCGGCCACGGCAGTTGTCACGGCATCGCAGCGCGCGTAGTCGCTCCCGTGTAGCGTGCCGCAGCGGTATCAGACAGGGCTGCTTCCGCTCGTGGCTCCATGTTCGGCCTCGTAAAGCAGACCGTATTCCCCTCTCGTTCGCTTGACTCGCGCGAAACCGAGTTCGCCCAAATGCATGCCGGCGACCAGGAGCCCCTCTGAACTGACCAGGTCCAGAAGCCGTGAGCGTGTAGTGGCTGCGAGAGACGGGTCTTGATCGAATGCAATCGATACGTCTGGCCGTTTAATCTGGATGTGAGGAAAATGAACAATATCCCCCCAAACGAGAAGACCCCGATCACGGGATTCGAGGATATATCCGGTGTGTCCATCAGTGTGTCCTGGTAGCGCCACCGCTCTAATACCGGGTAGCACTTCCCCCTCATCGAAAGTACGGAGCCTGGCGCTGTAGCCGTCGAACACCTGACGCGCTATCAGGAAGTTACCGCGAGCCCGCTCGCTGGCACGACTGAGATTGCCGTCATCCTGCCAGAATTTGACCTCTCGCTGATGAGCAATAAGCTCCGCATTCGGAAACGCAATTTGTCCGGCTGCATTCACCAGCCCGCCGACATGATCGGGATGAGCGTGTGTGAGCAGGATTGTGTCGATGGTGGATGGTTCGATGCCGGCAAGCAATAGATTCGTGTTCAGGCGCCCACCCCATTGCCTGATACCGCCGGCCCCAGCGTCGATGAGAATTGTGCGGCCCGCTCCGCGTACCACGTAGCAGTTGATGTGCACAGCGGCCGGCTCCTTCTGCCCGGCATCACGCTGCATTCTGGACGCCTCGGACGTGTCGATATTCGAAAGGAAGTCGAGGCTGGCAGTGAGGTAGCCATCGCTAATCGCGGTAATCGTGAAATCCCCAACGTGCTGACTTGGAACGGTAAAGGTGGACACAATTCCTCTCCAGACCGACTAATTTCGGGCGTAAATGTTCGACGCGGCATAACCAAAGCAGCGGATGCGCGCCGTGAGACCCGTGCAGCGAGCGATGGCGTTCTCAAGGGCTTCCGTGAACTGGTTCATTACCGCAGGCGTGCGAAACGTCTCAAGTCGATACTGGACTTCCGCGAAGACGGGATGTCCGTGCCCATGCCGAACGTCGACATAGACGACGTGGACGTTCTTGAGTGCCGCTTCAAGGACACTCGTACAGAGTTTGATGCAGTCGCGGGAAAGCTCGGCAAGCCTCTCGTCAGACGGCATTTGCCCCGCAGGAATATAGATAGTGACATTGGGCATCGCGGATCTACTTTGAGTGCCCGGTCAAAACGGTGCGAAAGCTTGTCAGTTGTTCGGTCATCGGTGCGTAGAGGTGGACGCCTTCAGACATGCCCCCGACAAGCTGAGCATTTTGCCGAGCCTGCTTTGCGAGCCAGCGGCGTTCCGGAAACTGCTCCAGCGCAACTGCACGCATGGCCAACGGTGTGAGGCCCATCCGGATCAAAGGATCGGGGCCGCTTTCACAAAGCACGAGGAGCTCGTCTGCATTTACCGCCGGCGCAAGGCCGATATCGCTATAGAGATTTCGATGCCAGTCCGTGATGTGTTGCTGCCACCTTGCGAAATTGCCGCCGCCTTTCTGGCGATATTCCTCTCCCGTCAGGACATCGAGACCGTCAATCGTGTGGACGGCGAGGTAGACCGGGCAGTCATTGCTTAATGACCTGAAACGCTGCGACGTGTGAAAGCCGGTAACCGAGATGAGAGCGGGCAGCTTTTCGAGGCTGTAGAAGTCGTTCCATTCGGCTTCGCTGCTGCGATCGGCGAAGCTGCATTCCACGGTGTAGATCATCAGATTGTCCTTCGTGACAGATGAGCGTAATACAGCGAACAATTCATGTTCAGTGCAGTAACGTAATGCTAATCTGACATTTTCCGCATATATAACGATATAAAATCAGCCTTCAGTGATGTTTACTCAAGCTGGCGTCGAACGCACACCAACTGACGAGATTCCAATGCGACGTAAGATTCCAAGCAATTCCGCGCTCCAGGCTTTTGAGGCGGCGGCTCGGCACGGCAGCTTCGCCCGCGCGGCCGAGGAACTCGCGCTGACCGAGGGCGCCATTAGCCGTCAGATTGGTCGGTTGGAGGAGTTTTTGGGAGTCGCGCTATTCGAGCGCATTGGAAATCGGGTAAGGCTTGCGCCCAACGGCACGCGATACGCGGTGCAGGTTCGCGAGATTCTGGATCGGCTGGAACGGGACAGCCTATATCTGATGGGGCAGCCCATCGAAGGCGCGAGTATAGATATCGCCGCAATTCCAACCTTCGCCACCCGTTGGCTTATCCCCCGGCTGAAACGCTTTCAGAATCAGCATCCCAACATTACCGTGCATATCGCCGAGCGTATGGAACCCTTCCTTCTTGCTGGTAGCGGTTTCGACGCAGCGATTCATTTTGAGCATCCCGCGTGGGCGGGTATGCATCTGCATCACCTGTTGGAGGAGGTGCTGGTGCCCGTCTGTAGTCCGGCGCTCCTCGCCGACGCCGATGCGAACCTATCCCTGGATGAACTGCCGCGCCTTCACAGGCGACAAAATCCGGACGCGTGGCAGATTTATGCACAGGAGTCCGGCATCGTGTTGACCAATTCGGCAGTTGGCCCACGCTACGATCTCCATTCCATGCTCATAGAGGCAGCTGTAGCCGGCTTGGGTGTCGCATTGGTGCCGCGTCTTTACATCGGGGCAGAGCTTGAACAAGGCCGTTTGGTCGCGCCCTGGCCGGACGGCAAGGCGATTACCAAAAACTTCTGCCTCGTTCTTCCGGAGCCGATCGAGTTGAGTGAAGGGCCGCTGCAGGCATTTGCGAAATGGATTCTTCACGAAGCCCGGGACATTTGAGCGTCCGCTTCGGGCTCACAAGGAGGCGGTGACTGCATGAGGCTGCCTGATCCGGCATCGCCACTGCTTGGCCGACGTCGGCGTGACCCACTGTCTTCGACCTCACCGCACTCCCTGCCTGACTATAGCCGCTTACATGCCACCCAACGGCTTTTTCACCATCAGCTTGCTGGTCACCGATGTTACTCCGGACACGCCCCTAACGATCGTTTCGGCCTCGCCGATCTGAGCGGCATCCGTGACCGTGCCATTCAGTGTCACCGCGCCGTCTTTCGCGATGACACTGATGTCTCCCGCGCTGATTTCCTTGTCCTTCCCGATGGCGGCATAAACCCTGCGGCGCAGGGCGCGGTCCGCCTTCCTGCCCACGGGGGCCACGGCGCCCGACGCCACCGTCCCGGACGCACCTTGCGCACCTTGCGCACTGTTGGCTGCGCTGGCGGCTCCTGCGGTTTGGGACCATGCGTTTGCGGACGCTGCAACGAACCATGCGGCGACCACCAGTTCGATTGCCTTGCTTGTTTTCATGGATTTCTCCAGTTCATGAAGGTGACGGAATCAGAAGCTATGGCGAATACCGACCATCGCCGCAGTGGTGGAGACACCTGGCGCCACCGGTGTGCCGTAGACGATCGTCTGGTTCATGGTTCCCTTGTTGTCGACATAGCCGACCTGCGCATACACCCTGGTCGACTTCGACAGGCTGTATTCCGCGCCCACGGCGATTTCGCTCGAATGATTCGCCGAATGGTTACGGTCCTTCAGGTAGTAGTAGCCGGACGTGATCTTGAAGAGCGGATTGAACTGATAGCCGAGGCCGCCCGAAATCATCTCGAAGTCGTAGGCGTTGCTCTTCGCCGGGTTCTTGCCCACGCTGTATGAGGCGGATAACGACAATCCGCTGATTGTGTACATCGCGCCGAAATAATAGAAGCGGTTATTGGCGAGGCCTGTCGTCGGTACGGCCGGACCCGCCGGATAGTTGGCAGGGTATGGATTGGTGTCGTGCCCGTTGTAGTACAAAGCGGCCAGATTCAGTCCATAGTTCGAGTACTTGAGCACGGCCGACTCGCGCGTGCCGCCCTGGGGCTGCCCCGGAACGCCGCCCGGTGCGAACTCGAGCGAAACGGACGCACCATGAAATTTCGGCGATGTGTAGACCAGCGCGTTGCTGTCATAGAGGGCGCCGATCGGTGCATTCGTGTTGGTGCCAGGCCAGCCGGCCGCCTGATTAAGACCGAGCCACGCGGTCAGGATACTGCCGAAATACTGCGCGCCGCGTACATCGGTGTCCGCCATCGCGTAGATCATCGGGACGATCTGCCGCCCTGCGTCGATCGTGCCGAACGGCCCGGACACGCCGATGCTCGCATACTGGTTGAAGAGCGCGGTCGCGCCCGGCGTGTCGGACAAACCCGGCTTGCCGTTCGTCGAGGTGAACGAGCCCTGCAGCTTGAAGTTGATCTTGTAGCCACCGCCGATGTCTTCGCTGCCCTTCAGCCCCCACAAGCTGGAAAAGATGCCGCCGTCCTTCGCTTGAAAGGTGTGGCCCAGATTGGGCGCATTCGGGGCGAACGATGCCGCCGCGGTGCTTTGATACAGCAGGCCACTGTCGAGCACGCCATAGAGCGTGACAGACGATTGCGCGTGGGCTGCTGAGGCAAAAACTATCAGCACTGCCAGGCTGCCTGATTTCAATTTCATTGTGTCTCCTCCAGGATCGGGTGCGCCGGGTGGGCCCGGCAGCTTATGGTTTGTTGCTCGAATGGAACTGTGTTGCCGCCACCCCGGTGTCTCAGGCCGAAAGGCGGTAATCGTTGAACCAGTCTTGTAACGGATTCCTGAGCAGTTCGTCCACGGCGCGAGCGCTACCGGGCTTCTTCATACTCAACTGCAGTGATCGCTCATCCCACTGCCGATGCCGCGCGCCGATGCGGACCAGCGTCGTGACTTCCAGGTACGGCGACGCGACGTTTTCAACGTCGCTCGATCAGACGAGCTGATGGATTAGTGTCTGCGCCATCGGCCATTCGCCAAACCCTGCTGCCGGGTTCAGATGACCGACGTCGCCAAGGTCGACGAGCCGGCTACCCCAGCTGTTCGCCATCGCAACGACACGCTCGAACTGCGCGAGCGGATCGTTGCGGCTCGCACCGACGATGCAAGGGAACGGCAGCGGCGTTCGTGGAATCGGTTGCCAACCGTTCTCAGCAAGTGCTTCCATGGTCGGATAGCCTGCCGGCAGCGGCGTCTCGAGATCGGCCGGAGCTGCAAGCAGTGCACCGTGAATCCTGCGGCTGTGCTGCTGGGCCCAATGCACCGTGATCATTACGCCCGCGCTATGCGCGACCAGGATCACCGGGCCGTCGATTTTCGCAAGCGCTGCATCGAGCGCGGCGACGCGTGCCGCGCAACTGAGCTTGTCGTGCTCGAGCGGCGGCACCGAGGCCACCTTGGGCAACTTTTGCTCAAGCAGCGTTTGCCAATGGTCCGCGACATGGTCGCGCAAGCCCGGCACCATCAGGATGGTTGGTGTCATATCGAAAGTCATGAAACGGTCTCCTGCCTGATCAGTACGGCTTGTCACCGATAATTCCGGCGCGCTCCATCTTGCGGTGACACGGCGGGTAGTCCATCACTGCATAGTGCTGCGTGCTGCGGTTGTCCCAGATTGCGATGCTGTTGGGTTTCCAGCGCCAGCGGACCTGGTATTCGGGAATGTAGGCCTGGCTCACGAGATAGCGCAGCAGGTCACCCGCCCCGGGATTGGCGTCCTGCCCGAAGCGCACGCGCGCCGGCGTGTGGTAGTTGGTGAAATGAGTGGTAAAGGCACTCACAAACAGCACCTTCTCCCCGGTCTGCGGGTGCGTGCGTACAACCGGATGCTCCGCGTCCGGGAATTGCGCCTTGAGAGCGAGGCGTTTCTCGACCGGCATCGCGGCGCCGAAGCTCGCCTCGATGCTGTGGCGAGCGCGCAGGTCAGCGATCTGGGTTTTGACGTGCTCGGGCAGTTTCTCGTAGGCGAGAGCCATGTTTGCCCACATCGTGTCGCCGCCTACCGGCGGGCACTCCACACAGCGCAGGACAGCGCCGAATTGCGGCGCCTCACGCCAGGTAGCATCCGCGTGCCACGCGTTTTCATACCGGTCGTTAGGCTGCTCCGGGTTCTTGTAGATGCGCACGAGGCCCGGATAGTCCGGGTCGCTGCCGGCGACCGGATGATCCTCCAGTTCGCCGAAACGGCGCGCAAATGCAACATGCTCGGCGCGCGAAATATCCTGGTCGCGCAGGAACAGCACCCGGTGTTTGAGCAGCGCCGCACGGATCTCGGCAAACAGGCCGTCATCGTCGATGGCATCGGCGAGATTCACCCCAACGAGTTCGGCGCCGATGGTGCACGTCAATTGTTCGACTCGCATGGCGTTCTCCTCAGATGACGAAGACTGACGAACCGGTCGTCTTGCGCGATTCAAGGTCACGATGGGCCTGCGCCGCATCCTCCAGCGCGTAGCGCTGATTGAGTTCGATCCTGATGCGGCCCGCGGCGACATGCCCGAAGAGTTCGCCGGCGAGCTCGTCCTTCTCCGCGGGGTCGGCGATATAGTCCGCGAGCGCGGGGCGTGTCAGATAGAGCGAGCCCTTCATCGCCAGCATCTGCGGATTGAACGGCGGAATCGGCCCGGACGCCGTGCCGACGCAGACCATCAAGCCACGGCGTCTAAGCGAATCGAGCGACGACTCGAAAGTATCCTTGCCGACGCTGTCGAACACAACGTCCACGCCGACGCCATTGGTCAGTTCGCGCACACGTTTCGCGACGTCCTCCCGGCTGTAGTAGACGATGTGGTCGCAACCATGCGCGCGGGCAACCTCGCCCTTGGCCTCGCTCGAAACCGTGCCGATCACGGTGAGACCCATCAGCTTCGCCCATTGCGACACAATCAGGCCGACACCGCCGGCGGCAGCATGCAGCAGGATGGTGTCACCTGCCTTGAAATCGTGAATGCGGCGCATCAGGTACGACGAGGTCAGGCCTCGCATCGTCATGCCCGCTGCCGTTTCGCAGGAGATCGTGTCCGGCAGCTTGATGAGCGGTGCGGCCGGGACGAGGCGTTCAGTGCTGTAGGCACCGAGTGTGTTGAGAAAGCCGGTGTACGTCACGCGATCACCCACCACGACGTTGGTCACATCCGCGCCGATTGCCTCGACCACGCCTGCAGCCTCGACACCCATGCCCGAGGGCAGCGGCACGGGGTACAGGCCGCTGCGGAAGTAGGTGTCGGCGAAATTCAGGCCCACAGCCTCGTGCCGCAAACGAACCTGTCCGGGCCCCGGGTCGCCCACTTCAACGCTTTCATAGCGCAAGACTTCGGGACCGCCGGTTTCATGGAAACGTACTGCTTTTGCCATACTAAACTCCTGTCTTTTATTCGTACTACAGATTTATTTACCTTTGAACTGGACTGTCTGTTCTGCTCCCGGGTGCGCTCTCCCGGAATACCAGCGCGCGGGTTAGCCGCGGGTTAGCGATAGATCAGCGCCGTGCCTGTTCGCGTAAGGCACTCACGCGATTGATGTCGACGCCATAGCTGCGCTTGCCAATGAAGAATGCGACCGCGGCGACCAGCGGTGCGAACGGCACGAGTTGCAACGCACCGAGCAGTCCTATGCGGTCAGCCACCATGCCTGTCAGGACGGCGGCAGGGGCCAGCCCCAGCAGGTTGTTCGCGAGCGTCAGGGTGGCAAATGCCGACGCATGGATCGCCGGCGGAGTGAGGTTCGCCACCATTGCGCCTGAGGGACCGGTTGCACCTGCACTGAAGAACATGCCGGCGCCGATCAAGACGAGCTGAGCCGGCCCCGCCGGCATCCGGAAACCGATTGTGAGCAGCACGAAACAGATCAGGCAGAAGGCAACGGCCGTGCTCCACTTCCTCCCCCGCTCATGCTTGCTGAGCCGATCGGCCAGATTGCCGCACACCACCATGCCGAAAGCGGTGGCCAGCACGAACAGGGCGGCGCTCATGGCTGCCTTGCCGGTGGACATGCCGTAGTACCGGTTCAGGAAGCTTGGCATCCAGGCCCAGACGGCGGCCGGAGTCAACAGATGAATACCGCTGCCGACATAGGCACACACGACCGATTTCGTCGAAAAGAGCCCTTTCATCAGCGCACGGAAGCTCATACGCAGGCCTTGGCCCCGCGCACACGGATTCGTATCTGCGGGCCGCAACCGCGCCAACTGTTTTTCTGTCACGGCGAACCGGTAGCAAGCGAGCAGCACGATCCCGAGGCCTGCCATTGCGCCGAATGCCGCGCGCCAGCCAAGGTGAGCCGCAACTGCGCCTCCGAGTGCCATACCCAGCACTGAACCGAACGCGCCCCCGGCCATGAACGCGGCGGTGAGCGTGGAGCGCAGCCGTGCCGGAAAAATGCTGAGGACAACTGCGATACCGACGCTCCCATAGGCTGCTTCACCGATGCCGACGAACGCGCGCGCGAGCAGCATCTCGTGATAGTTCGTCGAGAACGCGCAGCCAAGCGTCGCGAGACTCCACATCGCGGCCATCAGGGCAATGCTCCTGACGCGGCCCCAGCGGTCGGCGAGCACTGATAGCGGGAAGGTGAGCACCCCAACCATCAGCGCGACCACGCTGCTCAGCGAACCCAGATGGGTATCGGAAAGATTCCACGTGATCTTGAGCATCGGAAACACGGCGTTCAGCACCTGCCGCGACATGTAATCGGAGAGCAGCAGCCCGACCGTCAGTGCAAAGACAACCCAGGCATAGGCGCTGACGTCGGATTGCGTCGTCGAATCATTGCCCGTCCCGGGCTCCGCATGCGTAAGCATGAGTTGTCTCCTTCCTGTCCAGCTTTTTTATTGAGTCACGGCGCCGTTGCACATAGCGTCGGCCTGGCCGCTCATCGGGCGTTCAGGCGACTTTGCGCAGATGGCCCTGCTGGCGGCCCGTGCGGTTAGGCGCGAAGCCGTTGGCCGCCAGGGACTCCTCCACCGTGTCATAGGACACGCCGATCCTGGAGATCTCGCGCGCCTGCTGCGCGGTAGCGATCGGGCGCCCGAACTCGCGCGAAATGCGCACCAGTTGCTCGATTTGCTGGACCGTACTGAACTTGCCGGTGCGTTGCTGGTTCCAGAGGTTGTCCTCGATGCCGCAGCGCACGTGCAGACCCATGGCGATACCCATCATGTTGATCGGCAGCACGTTGAGCACGGAGCTCTCCACCGTCAGCACTGCGCCATCGGGCACGGCACGCACTATGTTAGCCATGTTGTATATGTTGGGCGCGTCCATGCCGCCGCTGATGGCCACCCAGTTCATGACCAATGGGCCTTTGTAGATGCCCCTGCGCATCAGGCGTTCGACGGACTCGAAGCTGTTGATGTTGTAGCACTGAAAGGCACTCTGAATGCCCGCGGCCGACAGGCGCCGGATGTGCTCCTCGACCCAGCCGGGCTGCGCGGGCACCGTCATCTCCTTGTAGGCCTGAAAAATGGCCGGATCTTCCATCGACGTGCCACGCAGGTCTTCGAAGTCGAAGTGCTCCAGCACATTCATCTGCGAGGTATTCACGGTCACCGTGACCTGGTCGGGTTTGGGATCGAGATCGGCCAGCATATGGCGCGTGTCGTCAGAAAGCCACTTGGCGGCAGCGCCATCAGTCTCTGGCGCGAACGAGATCGAACCGCCCACCTGAATGATCATGTCGGGCACGGCGTTGCGAACGCCGGCAACCAGTTCGTTGAACTTGGACAAACGCTTGGAGCCGCGTCCATCGAGTTCGCGCACGTGCAGATGCAGCACCGTGGCACCCGCGTTGTAGCAGTCCACCGCCTTCTGGATCTGCGCTTCCATCGTCACCGGAATGTCCTCGGGAAAATCGGACGGGACATAAGAGGGTGCGTAGGGCGCGGCCGTGATGATGAGCGGCTGCTGGTTTTCGGGGAATAGATGTCCGTCGAGAAAGTTCATGGCGTGTCTCCGTCGGTTGGAATAGGAAGGGAATGCGGTTGGTGAGGCCAGTTCCACAGTAGAAGACTATCGCTACAAGATCGGATGCAATGTATTATCTGGGACATTCGATGTCTAAAATGGGACATGGCGATGCGTGATTACACCCCCCTGATCCGAAGCGCCAGTCTTACCGGTTATGCCGAACTGGCGCGCCACCATGGGCTCAATCCCGAGGCGATGCTGCGCAAGGTGGGGTTGAGTAGCCGGAGCCTTCTCGATCCCGACATGCCGGTCAATCCCATCGCGGTGAGCCAGCTGCTCGAGGACAGCGCCTCGATGGCAGGCGTGGAAGACTTCGGCTTGCAACTGGCCGAGGGCCGGCGGCTGGCAAACCTGGGTCCGATCAGTTTTGTGATGCGCGAAGCGCCGAATGTCCGGCAGGCGCTGGACAACCTGTGTCGATACATGCGCCTGATTAACGCGGCGCTGTTAACCAGCCTCGAAGACTTTGACGATTGCGTACTGATTCGCGAAGAAGTCCTCGTGACCGGCACGCGCTCGGTGCGGCAGTCCGTCGAGATGGCGGTGGGCGTGGTATTTCGCGCGATCCAGGAATTATTGGGGCCGGCCTGGCGACCCCGGAGCGTCGGTTTCAAGCATCGTCGGCCGCACGGTGCTACGCATCACAAAGCGCTGTTCGGGACGGTGGTCGAGTTCAATGCAAGTTTCAACGGCATCGTCTGTAGCGCAAAGGACCTCGCTGCACCCATTTCGGCCGACGACTACCGCATGACGCCCCATGTTCGGCGCTTTCTCGATCACGCGCTGTCCGGATCCGATGAAAGTGTGACGCACACTGTCCGGCAGATCGTGGTTGCCATGTTGCCCGGCGGCAGATGCACATCGGAACAGGTAGCCAAGCACCTTGGCGTGGATCGCCGAACTTTGCATCGCCATCTGGCCGCAGAAGGCACGAGCTATTTTTCGCTGCACCAGTCGGTTCGAGCCGAACTCGCCTCCCGTCAAATACTCGACAGCGATCGCTCCCTCGCCGAGCTCGCGGATCTGCTCGGCTTCTCAAGTCCCAGCGCTTTCGCTTTCTGGTTCAGAAAGCAGTTCGGCATGACGGTTTCGAGCTGGAAGAAAGCCTCGCAGGCGCTCGCAAATACATTGCCGGGGGGTGGCTGATCCTTGTCTCCTCACCGTAACCTCCGCACGGAGGCGAAGTACAGGTTGATGTGATCGCGACAGTGGCGATCAGGCGGTCGCCTGGTTTCAAAACCAGGCGACCGTTCAGCGTGGTGCGATAGAGCTGGAGAAAGAAAGTCTGCGTAGTGAGGAGCGCTGTGTTCGCAATTCCAGTCGCGTGAATCGAGTCCGTCTGCGTCCCCGGCGGTCAAGCTCTACATCAATTGGAGTCCTTCTGCCCGCTGCCGTCCAAACCAGACTTAAGCGCCATCCAGAAGCGGACATCCTCCATGCCAAGCGCGTACATCGACGTTCCACCCAACCCATATGAATTAACCAGGCCCGCCTTGATTGCAACGCTGCGTGCGTTTTCGGTCCAGACAGTGTGAGTGCCGCTCCCGTCGTTGGCAACGTAAGTGAACTTTACCGAATTGCTTCCCACATCGTAGATCGGCGTAATGCCATATGTGCTGATGAGCGAGTCAGTGGCAAACCACGGCAGTTGCGATCCGGAGTTGTCAGCGCGCCAGTTGTAGCCATAGGCAGGAATGCCGTTCAGAATCTTTGTAGCCGGCACCAGCGAAACAGCGTAGTCGAGATCACGCTCCATCCACGCTGAACTGGCGACTGGGCCCGGGTCCCACGAGGGAATCGCCTCGTCATACGTCATGATCTGGAGATAGTCGACTGCGGCGCCCAGCGCGCGGAGATCGTAGGCGTAATTGTACGGATGCGCGGCATCCGTTGCGGAGAATGCCGGGACGCTAATGATCAGCTTCAGGCCGTTCGCGTGAAGCTCGCGCCCGAGGACCTGCGCGAAATTGCTGAAGTTGTCCCGGTCGCCTTGCGGGACTGCTTCAAAGTCAATATTGATACCCGCAAACTGGTTAGCTTGTGCAAATGCGACAAGGCTGGAGACGGCTTTGTTGAGATTTGTATAGATAATGTCGTGCGCGGTCGATGAATTCCACTTTGTGTCGAAATTGGCCACGCTACCGTAAGTCGGGATGTTCTTTGATTGGAGAAATGCGATTGCATCGGCGGGATCAGGTGCGCCATTGCCGATTACGGTGCCATCGTTCGTAATGTGGAAATCCATGGAGACAGCGTTGAAATAAGTGTAGTACCGCGTCAGCGACTGGTAGTTATTTCGGCTGCCTGAATAGTAGGCTAGCACCATCGGTGGCTCGGCAGCTTGAACGCTCGTGACTAAGATCAGACTCGCAAGGCAAGCCGAAAGGAGTTTCATTTTTACCCTTGTTTTGATGTGTAAAACGTTTGTGGATCCGCGTTAACGCACCTTCAGACTATCCATGGAAAATGACGCCGGCATGACCTCAAGACAAAGTCAAAATGTCGCAATCAACGATTCTCGGATGAGTAATTCAGTAAAGTTAATGCGATTCTAAACGTCAATTATTTGCAATCCTTATAAAACTATCGTTGTTAAATACCCTGAACGAGATTGACAAGCATTTCTGCCTGCATGAATGGCACAGAATCATTCCCGTTGCCGGCATCGTTCTCATTGAGCGGCCAACCGCTTTCTTCCGACAACGCAAGAGTTACGCAGCACGGTAGAGCGCTTTCAACTGCGCCAACTCCTCCATAAATTTCTTCTTAAGCTCTTGCGGCCCTACGATTTTCAGATTTGAACCGTATCCCAGCAGCTTCCGCGCGCCGTGCTCGATAGATTCGATGGGCATCAAAAACTCTTTCCATCCTGACGGCACCTCCGCGCTACCCGCACCCTGCAAAACCGGAGCGGTTTTAATCCGCGCGTTGAGCAACCAGTTCTCGCCGCGCGGCGACACGGCGATATGGGCCGTCAACCGATAAAGATCGGTCTCGTACCGGTTCATGGCATCACGCCAGTGCTTCGCCAGATCAAATCGCGCAGGCCGCTTGAAGCGGCGGCGGGAGGACTTGAGTTCACTAATATTCGCCAGCCGGAAGGTCAGTGCGCCGGGCTTGCCTACTACCCTGGCAATCAGATACCAGGTACCGCCCTTGAGCACCAAACCGAGCGGCTCAAGTTCGCGGTGAGACAAACCTTGCCAACTCTCATACTTCACTTCGATACGGTACGAGCTCCACACGGCATTGGCGACTTCACGCAGATATAGCGGTGTTTCTTGCGCACGGTACCAATCCACAGTGTCTATGTGCAGCCGGCTGGCGACGCGATCAGCCTGCTCGCGCGAGTCCGGAGGCAGGCTGGCAATCATCTTTAGCCGCGCGGAGCTTGCCATTCCGTCCAGGCCCAGTTCTGTGGCAGGCCCAGGCAGCCCTGCCAGAAACAGCGCATGCGCTTCTTGCGCCGTGAGCCCGGTGAGATCGGTACTCCAACCCTCGCGCAATTGAAATCCCCCATTGCGGCCCCGATCCCCCCAAATAGGCACGCCAGCCGTGGAGAGCTGATCGATATCGCGCAAGATCGTGCGCTCCGAAACCTCCAGTGCTTCAGCCAACGCCGGTGCGGTCATACGCCCGCGCGCTTGCAGCATCATCATGATCGACAAAAGGCGGCTGGCCTTCATAAATGACACCTCACCTCAAATACATGACATGAGGTGTCATGTTAACGGACTTACTATCTGCCACATCCTTAATCTGCACGATCGGTGCGAAGGCCAAACATGGACGATGAACACATGAAAATACTTTCCGGCCCCCTCAGCATGTTCGGCGCCAAGGTCGAGATCGCGGCGCACGAGAAGGGCATCGACTTTGAACTGGTGATGGTTCCGTTTGACCCGCTGCGTGGCTACGATCCCAAGCATCCGGATGTATTGCGCGTCAATCCGAAGCGTCAGGTGCCGGTACTGATTGACGGCGACCTGGAGATTTTCGATTCCACGCAAATATTTGAGTATCTTGAAGACCTGAAACCCAATCCTGCCTTATGGCCGGCGCATCCAAAGGCGCGCGCGATAGCGCGTCAACTCGAACACGGCAGCGATGAAATCTATTTCCCCCACGTTATCCGGCTGATGGGGCTTGAAGATACGCCGGATGATCCCGCGGCGCAGACTGCGCGCAGCGAAGCGCTGCAATACTATCGACGCATGGAACGAGTTCTCGCGAATCGGGAATTCCTGGCCGAGACCTATTCCTATGCCGACATTGCGTTTTACATGGCGCAGTTGTTCGGCGCGCGCAAGGGCGCGCCGATGACAGGAGAGACACCTAATCTGCTGGCCTGGCGTGAACGGATGACCGCACGTCCTGCTGTGCAAAAAGTTGCCGGTGCCATGGCGGGATATCTTGCCTCGATTGGAAGTATGGTCCCCGATTTTCTTCAGGGACTTACCCCGTCCGTGTAATCGAAGACCAGTACGCCTTGCTGGGCCAGCAACGGGCCGGTCCTTCCAATGCATCATCGGCTGCCGCAGGCCGTCCTTTGTGTTTCGCCTGTCCGCTTGCTATATCCTCGACAGAGGCGAACGCTTACAGCGGATGCGCCGTTCGCGATTTTTTTCGACGCTGCCTGTCCGTCAGCATGCGGCCCGAGCGTCATTGTGATGGCGGCCGATCTAATTCATCCGCCCTAACCCCATGACGGAGGCTCATATGCAATACCTATTGATGATCTACTCGGAAGAAAACGGCTGGAACCGGATGACCGACAGCGAGCGGCAGCAAGGGGTTGCCGCCTATCAGGCATACACCGAATCCTTGAAAAAAGCGGAGGTGCTGGTGGGCGCCAACCGGCTGCAACACACGAGCACGGCCACCACGGTGCGGCTCGTCGACGGCAAGCCGCAGGTGCTTGACGGACCGTTTTCCGATTCCAAGGAGCAGCTCGCCGGCTACTACCTGATCGACGTGCCCAACCTGGACGCAGCGATCGCGTGGGCGTCGCGTTGTCCCGGCGCGGCGCACGGCCTCATGGAAGTGCGCCCGGTCTGGACGGCCCCCTACCACGCGCCATCAGTGGCATGAGTCCGTCCGGCGGCGTCGACCGTGACGCTGGCGGCGCAGCGCGTTCGATTGCCGAGGCGGTCGCGCGCCGCAGTTACGGCAAGCTCGTCGCGCTGCTCGCGATGCGCACGCGCGACGTCGCCGCGGCCGAGGACGCGCTGGCCGACGCGTTTGCAGCCGCGCTCGCGGACTGGCCGGAGCGCGGCTGCCCGGCGAATCCCGAAGCGTGGCTGATGACGGTTGCGCGCCGCCGGGCGATCGATGGCGTGCGTCATCGCCGTATCGGTGACGATGTGACGAACCAGCTGACGATCCTCGCCGACGAGATCGACGAACGTGAAGCAGGCATGTTGCCCGACCGGCGGCTTGCGCTGCTGTTCGCGTGCACACACCCTGCGCTGGAGGCCGCGATTCGCACGCCACTCATGCTGCAGGTGGTGCTGAGGCTCGAAGCGAAGACGATTGCGTCCGCGTTCCTGATGTCGCCCGCCGCGATGAGCAAGCGCCTCGTGCGGGCCAAGAACAAGATCCGTGAAGCGGGCATTCCGTTCAGCGTACCGGAGCGCGAGGAATTGCCCGGCCGGCTCGCCGCGGTGCTGGAAGCGGTCTATGCGGCCTACGCGCACGGATGGACCGATCCGGTTGGCGGCGACACCGAGCAGCGCGATCTCACCGGCGAGGCGCTGTTTCTTGCCAATCTGCTCGTCGAGCTGCTGCCCGGGGAGCCGGAGACGCTCGGCCTGCTCGCGCTGATGCTGTATGCGCAGTCGCGCAACGATGCGCGACGCGATGCGGCCGGCGACTACGTGCCGCTGTCGGCTCAGGATCCGGCCACATGGAATGTGCCGATGATCGCCGCAGCCAACGCGCTGCTGCGGCGCGCGAGCGCATTCAACACAATCGGACGCTTTCAGCTCGAAGCCGCGTTGCAGTCGGCACACATCCACCGCTGCCTGACGCATCGCCCGAACTGGGACGAAATCGTGCAACTCTACGATGCGCTGTTCGCGATCGCCGCGTCGCCGGTGGTCGCGGTGAACCGCGCGCTCGCGCTGGCGGAACGGGACGGCCCGCAAGCGGCGCTCGACGCGCTCGAACCGTATGCGAACGACCCGCGCCTCGCCGACTACCAGCCGTATTGGGCCACGCGCGCCAATCTGCTCGCGCGGACCGGCGCAACGGCCGAGGCGCTCGGTGCATACGATCTCGCGATCGGACTCGAGCACGATCCGGCCGTGCGCCGATTCCTGCAAAGCAAGCGCAGCGAGTTGCCGTCGGCGAGAAGTGAGTCATGAAACATGATGAACACGCGCAAGGCCGGTTCTGCAGCGCCTAACCATATCGGCGCACCATTTGCCTTCAGTTATTGCGCGGCAACCTCACAGGTCTGCGTGCACCACCGATCTCAACCCCGCGCCTCAGCGTACGTTTCCTTGCAGATCTGGCGCAACGCGTCGACGAACAGCGTCTGCGCCGCCGGGTGCGCCCCTTCTGAACGGGTGAACAGCGCGATAGGCGAAAGCGTCCATTCGAATGAGTAGGGCACGATTGCAACGCCAGCAATGCGAACCAGTTCCTCGGCGATATCCGAGGGCACGATCGACACCGCCTCTTCGCTTGAAGCAATCATTTCGCCGATGAGTTTGGACGAGTAACTCTCCACCACCGGCACCGGCGGGGCCGTGCCCGCAGTGAGGAACAGGTCGGTCACCTGCTCTCTCATCGGCGTATGCGGTGCGCCGAGAATCCAGTCCAGCGTCAACAGCCGGCTCCAGTCGAGTTTCGTGCGCGCCAGTTTTGCCGCGAGACGCCGGTTCGCGATCAGCCGGGGTTGCTGCCGGAACAGAACCTGAAAGCTGACCTGTTTCAGATCGACCGATGCCGCCGCCCGTCCGATCACGATGTCGACGGTATGGTCCTGCAACTGCCGCAATAGCTGATCGCTGGTCCCCTCGTGGATGGTCACGGTCAGGCGCCGCTCCATGCCGGATTGCAGCCGCTTGAGTGCTGCCGAGAGCATCTGGCCGGAAATAAACGGAATCACGCCGATATGCAGGTGCGCCGCATGCCCCGAAGCCACGGCCTTCATGTCGCGGGCAAGATGATCCAGATCGTGGATCATCGCGCGGGCCCGTTCGAGTACAACCGCCCCGAGTGCGGTGGGCAGCATGCCGCGCGAGGAGCGCTCGAAGAGCGGCGTGCCGAACATGCTTTCCAGTTCGGCGAGCGCATTGGTCACGGCCGGCTGACTGCTGGCCATGTGTTCCGCGACGCGCGTCAGCGAGCCGTGCTGCTGGATTTGCAGCAACAGCACGAGGTGCCGCATCTTCAGCCGCGCGCTCAGCCGCCTGACTATGTCGTTCGACTCGAATGTCATTGACCGTCAACGCACCCATCATAAAAAAGTGATGGACCGATATTAAAACAAAATCATCCGGTTATGGCAGCGCCCTAGAATCGCCTCAATGGATCGCGCCGGGACTCGCCCGGCGCACTCCCCAGGCACACTCACCAGGCGGAAAACACAATGAAGCAGACAGAGACCGATCAGCAAGCCGCGTTCGACTACCACGAGTTTCCGACACCCGGAAAAATCTCCGTGGTGGCAAGCAAGCCACTTGTAACCCAGCGTGATCTGGCGCTTGCCTACACGCCGGGCGTCGCCAGTGTCTGCGAAGCGATTGCAGCGGACCCTCTGGAGGCGCATCGCTTCACGAGCCGCGGCAATCTCGTCGGCGTGATTACCAACGGCACCGCCGTGCTGGGCCTGGGGAACATCGGTGCGCTGGCCTCGAAGCCGGTGATGGAAGGCAAGGCCGTGCTATTCAAGAAGTTTGCCGGCATCGATGTGTTCGACATCGAGATCAACGAGACCGATCCGGACAAGCTGGTCGACATCATCGCCGGGCTCGAACCCACCTTTGGCGGCATCAATCTCGAGGACATCAAGGCGCCGGAGTGCTTTATCGTCGAGCGCAAGCTGCGCGAACGCATGAAGATTCCCGTCTTCCACGACGATCAGCATGGCACGGCCATCACCGTATCCGCCGCCTTTATCAACGGGCTGAAGGTGGTGGGCAAAACCATTTCGGAGGTCAAGGTGGTGACGTCCGGCGCGGGCGCGGCGGCTCTCGCCTGTCTCGACCTGCTGGTCGATCTGGGGCTGCCGGTGGAAAACATCTGGGCAACCGACATTGAAGGTGTCGTCTATCGCGGACGCACCGCGCTGATGGACCCGGACAAGATGCGCTTCGCCCAGGAAACCGGTGCACGCACGCTTGCCGAAGTGATCCAGGGAGCGGATGTGTTCCTCGGACTCTCGGTAGGAGGCATTCTGAGCGCGGAGATGCTGAAGACGATGGGCCCGCGCCCACTCATTCTCGCGCTGGCCAATCCCACGCCGGAAATCTTTCCTGAGCTCGCTCATGCAACGCGCGACGATGTCGTCATCGCCACCGGCCGCTCGGACTACCCGAACCAGGTCAACAACGTCCTGTGTTTCCCCTACATCTTTCGCGGCGCGCTGGACGTCGGCGCGACGACCATCACACGCGAAATGGAAATTGCGGCCGTGCATGCAATCGCCGGTCTCGCGGAAGAGGAACAGAACGACGTTGTCGCTGCCGCGTACGGTGCCTATGACGTGGCATTCGGCCCGCAGTATCTGATTCCCAAGCCGTTCGATCCGCGCCTGATCGTCCGGATCGCACCGGCAGTCGCGAAGGCCGCGATGGAAGGCGGGGTGGCGACGCGTCCGCTGCCGGATCTCGCCGCCTATGTCGAACAGTTGCAGCAGTTCGTCTACCACTCCGGCGCCTTCATGAAGCCGCTGTTTTCGACCGCGAGACGGCTCGTGCGCGACGGCGGCAACGCGCGCATCGTCTTCACGGAGGGCGAAGACGAGCGCGTGCTGCGAGCCGTGCAGGTGATCGTCGACGAGAAGCTGGCGCGGCCGATTCTGGTGGGACGTCCGGAGGTGCTGCTGGCGCGCATCGAGCGATTCGGTTTGCGCCTGCGCCTCGGGCAGGACGTCGAAGTGACCAATCCGGAATACGACGAGCGTTTTCCACAGTACTGGACAACGTACTGGGAATTGATGTGCCGGGACGGTATCACCAAGGAGATGGCGCGTGTCGAGATGCGCCGCCGTCTGACCCTGATCGGCGCGATGATGGTACGGCTCGGCGACGCGGACGGCATGATCTGCGGCACGGTTGGCGCGTATCACGACCATCTGCGCTTTGTCGATCAGGTGATCGGCAAGAAGCGCGGCGCGCGAACCTACGCGGCCATGAATATTCTGCTGCTGGATCAGCGCACCGTGGCGCTGGTGGATACCCACATCAACGACGATCCGAGCGCCGAACAGATTGCCGAATTTACGATTAGCGCGGCGAAGCAGATGGCGTGGTTGAACCTCGAACCCAAGGCTGCATTGCTGTCACGCTCGAACTTCGGTGCAGGCGGCGCGGCGTCGGGCGTGAAAATGCGCCGGGCGCTGGAGATCGTGAGGGAGCAGGCTCCCGAACTCGAAGTGGATGGCGAGATGCATGGCGACTGTGCGCTCGACGAAGTATTGCGCTCGCGGATCTTGCCGACATCGCCCCTCAAGGGTGCCGCCAATCTGCTGGTCTGCCCCAACGTGGATGCGGGCAACATTGCCTACAACCTGCTCAAGACCGGCGCGGGCAGCAACGTGGCAGTAGGCCCGTTTCTGCTGGGCGTCAACGCGCCGGTGAACATTCTCACGTCCAGCTCGACAGTCCGAAGAATCATCAACATGACGGCGTTGACCGTGATCGAGGCGAATCGTACGCAGTAGGCGCGTTCTACCGCTCGCCGCTCTGCCCCAGCGTTTCCTGCAGAAAAGCGATGAAACTCGCCAGTTTCGGTGGCATATGTGGATCGGGCAAATGCACCACCTGGAGCGGCCAGGTCGGTGCCGGCCAGTCGGGAAAAAGACGAACGAGCCGGCCCGCATCCAGATCTTCCTGCAGCATCACCTGCGGCTGCAGAACAATCCCCAGTCCTGCGAGCGCGGCCTCGCGAAGCGCGAGGCCGCCATTGACATCGAGACGGCCCCGCACCGTAACGCGCTCCACGCCGTTGCCGTCGGGGCGCGGAAAGCGCCATTCCCGTTCAGGGCCGGTCGCGACCATAAAAGCCAGGCAGTTGTGCTGCGCCAGATCGGCGGGCGCTTGCGGGTGCCCATGGCGCGCCAGATAGGCCGGCGACGCGCAGGCGATACGCGGCGAATGGCTCAACGGCCGCGCGATCAGGCCTGAATCCGGCAGCACACCGGCGCGAATGGCGGCGTCGAAACCTTCTTCCGCCAGATCGACGAAGCGGTCGCTAAGGGACAGCTCGACCTGAACCTCCGGATAGCGATCGAGATACGCGGCAAGCGCCGGTACGAGCACACGCGTGCCATAGATAACCGGGCAACTCACCCGCAAGCGGCCACGCGGACTGCTCTGCATTTCTCGCGCATCCAGCTCGGCGGAATCCACCAGCGCCAGAATTTCGAGGCATCGCGCGTGATAGCGCTTGCCGAGTTCGGTCAGGCTTTGACGCCGGGTGGTGCGATTCAGCAGCCGGCCTTCGAGGCGCCGCTCCAACTCGCGAATATGGTTGCCGACCATCGTAGGCGTCATACCACAGCCTTCGGCCGCCGCGGTAAAGCTGCCGCGTTCGACCACGCGTGCAAATATCGCCATGCTGCTGAATCGATCCATTCGCAAGCTCTATTAAGGAGTGTTCGAAGAGATGGTGGGTTTATCAAGTCAGACTAAAGAATAATACTCGGGTCATGGCTTGATTCACCATTCACATCTACAGCGAGCACTCACCATGACTATTGCAAGCACGAACCTTCAGCATCAACACGTCGTCCTGCTGGGCGGCACCTCGGGAATCGGCCTGGCCACGGCCCAAGCCGCGCTGGTGGCCGGCGCCTCGGTGAGCGTTGTTTCATCGCGCAGCGAGCGAGTCGCCGAGGCCGTTGCCAAACTCGGCGACCGGGTCAAGGGATATACGGTCGATCTGAATAATGAGTCCGCGGTGCGCGCACTGTTCGGGCAGGTCGGCGCTTTCGACCACCTGGTCTACAGCGCGGGGGATTCGTTGCGAACCGGCGCGCTCGCCGACATGAGCCTCGATACGGTCCGCCGGGTTTTCGACGTGCGAGTCTTCGGCGCCATTGCCGCCGTCAAACATGCGGCGCCGTATCTGCGTCCCGGCGGCTCAGTGGTGTTGACCAGCGGTATTGCGAGCTTGCGGCCACAAAAGGGGTGGGCTGCGCTGGCCAGCGTCTGCAGCGCGATGGAAGGTCTCACACGGGCACTCGCGGTGGAGTTGGCGCCCATTCGCGTCAACCTCGTGAGTCCCGGTTTGGTGCGCACGCCGCTGTGGGATGACTTGCCCGAAGCCGAGCGCGAAGCGCTCTATGCCGCAAGTGGCGCGGCCCTGCCAGTGGGTCGTGTCGGCGAGGCGGAGGACCTCGCGCAAACCTACCTCTATCTGATGACCAATCGCTATGCCACGGGACAGACTGTCGTCGTGGATGGCGGTGGGGTGCTGGTTTGATGGTCTGGCGCGGCTAACCGAACTCAATCCGGAATTCAAGCCGGAACTCAAGCGGCTAGCGCGTCCAGACTGGGTGAAAAGACGATCTGTCAGCAGTCGTGCCAGGGGCAACCGCCAACTCACTCCCCCGGCACCCTCACCCACCCCTCCATCAACACCCGCGCACTCCGGCTCATGATCGCCTTGGTGACCGTCCATTCGCCGCCTTCCTCGCGAGCTTCGGCACCCACACGCAACGTCCCGGACGGATGCCCGAACCGCACCGCATCGCGTGCCCCGCCACCCGCGGCGAGATTCACCAGGGTCCCTGAAATCGCCGCCGCCGTACCAATCGCAACAGCCGCCGTTCCCATCATGGCGTGATGCAGCTTACCCATCGACATCGCCCGCACCAGCAGATCGACGTCGCTCGCGGCAACCCGCTTGCCGCTGGAAGCAACGTAGTCGGCAGGCCTCGCGACAAATGCAACCTTCGGCGTATGCTGCCGCGTCGCAATCTCATCGATATTCCTGATGAGCCCCATGCGCACCGCGCCATGCGCGCGAATGGTTTCGAACATCGCCAGCGCCTTGTCGTCGCTATTGATGGCGTCCTGCAGTTCGGTGCCCTTATAACCGATCGCTTCCGCATCCACGAAAATGGTCGGAATACCCGCATTGATCATGGTCGCCTTCAGCGTGCCCACACCTGGCACGTCGAGGTCGTCAACCAGATTCCCTGTGGGGAACATCGCACCGCCGGCGCCCTCTTCCTCAGCAGCGGGGTTCATGAATTCAAGCTGAACCTCGGCAGCCGGGAACGTCACGCCGTCGAGCTCAAAATCACCGGTTTCCTGCACGGCGCCGTCGGTCATGGGCACGTGCCCGATGATCGTCTTGCCGATATTCGCCTGCCAGATTCGCACAACGGCCACACCGTTATGCGGAATCCGGCTCGCATCGACGAGACCCGCGCTGATCGCAAACGGCCCCACGGCAGCAGAAAGATTCCCGCAATTGCCGCTCCAGTCGACGAACGCCTTGTCGATGGAAACCTGGCCGAACAGATAATCCACGTCATGATCCGGCTTGCTGCTCTTCGCGATGATCACCGTCTTGCTCGTGCTCGAAGTCGCGCCGCCCATGCCGTCGATCTGCTTGCCATACGGATCGGGGCTGCCGATCACGCGCATCAGCAGCGCGTCGCGCGCGGCACCCGGCACTTGAGCCGCCTCCGGCAAATCCTGCAGCCGAAAGAACACGCCTTTGCTGGTGCCGCCGCGCATGTAGGTTGCGGCAATCCTGATCTGAGGTTTGTGAGCCATGAAAATAATGTCCTGATGAGAGAAGCTCAAACGCCTTAAGCCGCGGCCTTCGTCGATTCAAGAAAGTCCTGCGCGAAACGCTGCAGCACACCGCCTGCTTCGTAGATCGACACTTCTTCCGCGGTGTCGAGCCGGCACGTTACCGGTACCTCCACACGCTCACCGTTCTTTCGATGAATCACGAGCGTGAGGTCGGCGCGTGGTTTGCGCTCGCCGATCACGTCGAAGGTTTCGGTGCCGTCGATCGCAAGCGTCAGGCGATTCACGCCAGGCTTGAATTCCAGCGGCAACACGCCCATGCCCACCAGATTGGTGCGGTGAATCCGCTCGAATCCTTCGGCAACAATCGCTTCCGCGCCGGCCAGCCGCACGCCCTTCGCCGCCCAGTCACGCGACGAACCCTGGCCGTAGTCGGCCCCGGCAATCACGATCAGCGGCTGTTTGCGCTCCATGTAGGTTTCGATCGCTTCCCACATGCGCGTCACCTTGCCCTCAGGCTCGACACGCGCCAACGAACCGGCCTTCACCTTGCCGTCCTCCAGCACCATCTCGTTCTTAAGCGTCGGGTTCGCGAAGGTGGCGCGTTGCGCGGTCAGGTGATCGCCGCGGTGGGTTGCGTATGAATTGAAGTCCTCTTCCGGCAGGCCCATTTTGGCGAGGTATTCGCCCGACGCGCTATCGGCCAGAATCGCATTCGAAGGCGACAGGTGGTCGGTCGTGATGTTGTCGCCCAGCACCGCCAGCGGACGCATGCCCTTGAGCGTGCGTTCACCGGCAAGCGCGCCCTCCCAATACGGCGGACGGCGAATGTACGTGCTCATCGGACGCCAGTCATACAGCGGATCGGCCTTCTCACCGGTATCGACAGAAACGGCGAACATCGGCTCATAGACTTTGCGGAATTGTTCCGGCTTCACACTCGACGCAACGATCGTGTCGATCTCTTCGTCCGAAGGCCAGATGTCCTTCAGTCTGATCGCGTTGCCCTCAGCGTCGACGCCCAGCACATCCTTCTCGATATCGAAGCGGATCGTGCCCGCAATCGCGTAGGCCACCACCAGCGGCGGCGAGGCAAGGAAAGCCTGCTTCGCATACGGATGAATACGTCCGTCGAAGTTGCGGTTGCCGGACAGCACGGCCGTCGCATACAGATCGCGATCGACGATCTCCTTCTGGATCACCGGATCCAGTGCACCCGACATGCCATTGCACGACGTGCAGGCATACGCCACCACGCCGAAGCCCAATTGCTCCAGTTCCGGCAACAGGCCCGCCTCTTCCAGATACAGCGTGACCGCCTTCGACCCCGGCGCGAGCGACGTCTTGGCCCACGGCTTGCGGGTCAATCCACGCCGATTGGCGTTACGCGCCAGCAAACCGGCGGCAATCATGTTGCGCGGGTTGTTGGTGTTCGTGCAGCTCGTGATCGCAGCGATGATCACAGCGCCGTCCGGCATCAGGCCCGGCTCGTTCTCCACCTTGCCGCTGATCCCGCGCGCAGCCAGATCGGCAACCGGCAAGCGGCGATGCGGGTTCGACGGCCCCGCCAGCGTGCGCACCACGGTAGACAGATCGAATGTCAGCACGCGCTCATACTCGGCGTGCTTCAGCGTATCGCCCCACAGGCCGGTTTCCTTCGCATAGGTCTCGACCAGCTTGACGAGTTCGTCGTCGCGGCCGGTGAGCTTGAGGTACTTGATGGTCTGCTCGTCGATGTAGAACATCGCCGCCGTCGCGCCGAATTCGGGTGCCATGTTGGCGATGGTCGCGCGATCGCCGAGCGTCAGCTTGGCCGTGCCTGCGCCGTAAAACTCGAGGTATGCGCCGACCACTTTTTCCTTGCGCAGGAATTCGGTCAGCGAGAGCACGATGTCGGTCGCCGTGATCCCCTCAACCGGCTTGCCCGTGAGCTCCACGCCGACGATATCCGGCAGCCGCATATAAGACGCGCGGCCGAGCATCACGCTCTCCGCTTCAAGACCGCCCACGCCGATCGCGATCACGCCGAGCGCATCCACCATCGGCGTATGCGAATCGGTGCCGACCAGGGTATCGGGAAAAGCCACGCCGTCTTTCACCTGCACCACCGGGCTCATACGCTCGAGGTTGATCTGATGCAGGATGCCGTTGCCCGGCGGAATCACGTCGACGTTCTTGAACGCGCGCTTGGTCCAGTTGATGAAATCGAAGCGGTCTTCGTTGCGGCGATCTTCAATGGCGCGGTTCTTCGCGAACGCATCCGGATCGAAACCGCCGCATTCAACGGCAAGCGAGTGATCCACCACGAGTTGCGTCGGCACGACCGGGTTGACCATGGCCGGATCGCCGCCTTGTGCCGCGATCGCATCGCGCAGACCGGCGAGGTCGACCAGCGCGGTCTGACCAAGAATGTCATGACACACCACCCGCGCCGGGAACCACGGAAAATCCAGTTCGCGCTTGCGTTCGATAATCTGCTTGAGCGATGCGACGAGCGTCACCGGATCGCAGCGGCGCACGAGGTTTTCGGCCAGCACGCGCGAGGTATACGGCAGCTTGTCATAGGCGCCGGGCTGGATCGCATCGACGGCGGCACGCGTGTCGAAGAAATCCAGCTGGGTACCGGGAAGGCGTTTGCGGTTGGCAGTATTCATGGCGTAGGGGACAAAACAATAATGATCCGGGGACAATGGCGGCAGCCGTATTTCACGATCCGCTACCCCTCTTTCATGCGGCGCAACGCTTGCGCGTCAGCGCGTCAATCGGACAGTCTGTGTAGTTTAGCTTGCGGTGGCGCGCCCGCTTGCAGCGTGTTTCGTTGATGCGCCGCACAACGTGCTGCAACTCGCACGGCAACGCGTACTGCAACTTGCGCCGCAAAAAACAGCCTTGGCTCGGGGTTCCAGCGAGCCAAGGCCCAACTTCATTGCGCCGCGCTCATGAGACGCAATGGAGGAGAAACACTTGCGGCTTCACGCTTACGCCGCTAACAGGCTCATACCCTTAGACGCGCTTGGCGAGCGGCACGAACGGCAGATCGTCGGGACCGGTGTAATTCGCGCTCGGCCGGATGATCTTGTTGTCGATCCGTTGCTCGATGATGTGCGCGCTCCAGCCCGCTGTACGGGCGATCACGAACAGCGGCGTGAACATCGCCGTCGGCACGCCCATCATGTGATACGACACCGCGCTGAACCAGTCGAGATTCGGGAACATCTTCTTCGCGTCCGCCATCACGGTTTCCAGCCGCTCGGCGATGCTGAACAGCTTCAGGTTGCCCGCTTCCTTCGAGAGCTTCTTCGCGACTTCCTTGATGACCTTGTTGCGCGGGTCGGAGATCGTGTACACCGGGTGACCGAAACCGATCACCACTTCCTTGTTTTCCACGCGCCTGCGGATGTCCGCTTCGGCTTCGTCAGGCGTCTGGTAGCGCGACTGGATTTCGAACGCGACTTCGTTGGCGCCGCCGTGCTTCGGGCCGCGCAGCGCGCCGATCGCGCCGGTGATCGCCGAGTAAATGTCCGAGCCCGTGCCCGCGATCACGCGGCCAGTGAACGTCGAGGCGTTGAATTCATGTTCGGCGTACAGGTTCAGCGACACGTGCATCGCGTCGACCCACGCCTTCGACGGCTCCACGCCGTGCAGCAGGTGCAGGAAGTGGCCGCCGATCGAGTCGTCGTCGGTTTCGACTTCGATGCGCTTGCCGTTGTGCGAGTAGTGGTACCAGTACAGCAGCATCGAGCCGAGCGAGGCCATCAGCTTGTCGGCGATATCGCGCGCGCCCGCCAGGTTGTGATCGTCCTTCTCCGGCAGCACGGTGCCGAGCACCGAGACGCCGGTGCGCATCACGTCCATCGGGTGCGCGGCGGCCGGGATCCATTCCAGCGCGGCCTTGACGTTCGCGGGCAGGCCGCGCAGCGCCTTGAGCTTCGTCTTGTAGGCGCTCAGTTCGGCCTGGGTCGGCAGCTTTTCGTGGACCAGCAGATAGGCGATCTCTTCGAATTCGCAGGCGCCGGCGATGTCCAGAATGTCGTAGCCGCGGTAGTGCAGATCGTTGCCAGTCTTGCCGACCGTGCACAGCGCCGTGTTGCCCGCCGTCACGCCGGACAGGGCGACGGATTTCTTCGGTTTGAAGGCGC
>NZ_MCAS01000033.1 GCF_003610895.1 Paraburkholderia fungorum | reverse complement strand
GCGTCGCGCCTGAATCTCGAAGCGCTCGGCATGGCGCCCGACACGCTCGTCAAGTTCGACAAGCTGATCGGCAAGCCGCACGGCATCGTGCTGGTGACCGGCCCGACCGGCTCGGGCAAGACGACCACGCTGTATGCGTCGATGTCGCGGCTCGAAACCGCGACCACCAACATCATGACGGTCGAAGACCCGATCGAGTACGACCTGTCCGGCATTGGCCAGACGCAGGTCAACGAGCGGATCGGCATGACCTTCGCGCGGGCGCTGCGCTCGATTCTGCGGCAGGACCCGGACGTCATCATGATCGGCGAAATCCGCGACCTGGAAACTGCGCAGATCGCGGTGCAGGCGTCGCTGACCGGTCACCTTGTGCTCGCGACCTTGCACACGAACGATGCGGCCTCTGCAGTGACGCGTTTGACCGACATGGGCGTGGAGCCGTATCTGCTGGCCTCGTCGCTGCTTGGCGTGCTGGCGCAGCGGCTGGTGCGGCGTTTGTGCCCGGTGTGCCGCGAAGAGCGTGTTGAAGAGGATGGCAGCGTGCGCTGGCATCCGGTCGGCTGCGACAAATGCGGACAGTCGGGTTATGCGGGACGGCGCGGCGTGTACGAACTGCTGCTGATCGACGACGAGATCCGCACGCTGGTTCACCGCAACGCGTCCGATGCGGAAATTCTGGCGTCGGGCCGTGCGCAGGGCATGCGTACGCTGCGCGAGGACTCGGACCGCTGGCTGGCGTCGGGGCTGACGTCGCTCGAAGAAGTGATCCGCGTGACGGGCGGAGCATAAGCGCATGCCAGCATTTCGTTTCGAAGCGATCGATGCGGCCGGCAAAGCGCAAAAGGGCGTGCTCGACGCGGACAGCGCGCGCGGTGCGCGAACCAATCTGCGTTCGCAAGGACTGACGCCACTCGTCGTTGAACCGGCCGCGACGCGCACACGTGGCGAGCGCAATCAGCGTCTGTCGCTGGGGCGGCGTTTGTCGCAGCGCGAGCAGGCGATTCTCACGCGGCAACTGGCCAGTCTGCTGATCGCCGGCTTGCCGCTCGACGAAGCGTTGTCGGTGTTGACCGAGCAATCGGAGCGTGACTACATCCGTGAGCTGATGGCGTCGATTCGCGCCGAAGTGCTCGGCGGCCATTCGCTCGCGAATGCGCTGACGCAGCATCCCAAAGACTTCCCCGAGATCTATCGCGCGCTGGTGGCGGCCGGTGAACATACCGGCAAGCTCGGTCTCGTGCTCTCGCGGCTCGCCGACTACATCGAGCAGCGCAACGCGCTCAAGCAGAAGATCGTGCTCGCGTTCACCTACCCCGCGATCGTCACGCTGATCGCGTTCGGCATTGTCACGTTCCTGTTGAGCTACGTGGTGCCGCAAGTGGTGAACGTGTTCGCCAGCACCAAACAGCAACTACCGATCCTCACCATCATGATGATGGCGCTGTCCGGTTTCGTGCGGAACTGGTGGTGGGCGATGCTGATCGGCGTGGCCGTGCTGGTGTATCTGGTGCGCTCGGTCCTGAAGCAGCCGGGGCCGCGCCTCGCGTTCGATCGCTGGCTGCTCACCGCACCGCTGCTCGGCAAGCTTGTGCGCGGCTACAACACGGTGCGTTTCGCCAGCACGTTGGGCATTCTGACTGCCGCGGGCGTGCCGATCCTGCGCGCGTTGCAGGCCGCTGCTGAAACGCTCAGCAACAACGCGATGCGCGAGAACATCGACGATGCGATCGTGCGTGTGCGTGAGGGTACGTCCCTATCGCGTGCACTCGGCAATACGAAGACGTTTCCACCGGTGCTGGTTCACCTGATCCGGTCGGGTGAAGCGACCGGCGACGTGACGACCATGCTCGACCGCGCGGCCGACGGCGAAGCACGTGAGTTGGAGCGGCGCACGATGTTCCTGACGAGCCTGCTCGAGCCGTTGCTGATTCTGGCGATGGGGGGCGTGGTGCTGGTGATCGTGCTGGCGGTGATGCTGCCAATCATCGAATTGAACAACCTGGTGCAGTAAGGCGCAGGCGTTTTTCGGTTGCGAGGCGGCAGGGGTTGAGTGGCAACTGCGGTGCCTGCGCTGCTACGGCCGCATGCGAGGGGCGGCCCTGAGAACCGCCGTGCAATCCGCTGAAGCCAGGCAGAACGCCTGGATTAGTGCACGTAGATTAGCGCACGTAGATGGTGGGACCTGCCGGGTTGGCCGGCAGGAATACTTCGGAATGCGCGCCATTGCGGTCGATGATGATCGAGCGGGCGCGGACTTCGGAGAGTTTGGCGCCCTGCATGAGCGCGCTGCCGAGCGACACCGCGTGCGGCGGTTCGCCGCCGACGCTGACGATGGCCGCGGCGCCTTCCCGCAAAGCGAGGATGCCGAACAGATGCACGTCCTGATTGGCGCTGCGGGTGAGCTGGCCGCCGAACAGCGTGGCGGCCTGGTCGGTCGAGACCTGCGCATGTGCGGCGGCGGCAGGCAACGGCGCGCCGGACGTGGTGGCGAGCGTGATGACCCAGTAGGTCAATGTCGCGCAAAACACGGCGAACAGTGCGAGCGACAGAAGGCGGATTTGAATGGCGTTCATGCGCATATTGTACGGACTATTGTGAAAATTGCGTTGGGGGAAAGTACTCCTAATCTCGCGAAAAGTGCGAGGCCCCGGAGGGAGCGCGAGAAACTTGGGGTGACCCGGCGTTTTGTCGCAACCCTTCAACAACATGACATTAAAATGACCGGCCCGGCGTGTTCAATGGCAGCCCTGATTGGCTGACACGCGAATCCCGCCCGATCGAAAATTTCACCTGAAAAGAGGTAGCAAGCTATGCAACTGTCGACCACTCGACGTATGGAAATCGCGGGCCCGCGCAGCCGTCGCCAGCGCGGTTTCACGCTGATTGAAATCATGGTCGTGATCGCGATTCTGGGCATTCTGGCCGCGTTGATCGTGCCGAAAATCATGAGCCGTCCGGACGAAGCGCGCCGCGTGGCCGCCAAGCAGGATATCGGCACGGTCATGCAGGCGTTGAAACTCTACCGTCTCGACAACGGCCGCTATCCGACGCAGGAGCAAGGCCTGCGCGCGTTGATCGAAAAGCCGACCACCGACCCGGTGCCGAACAACTGGAAGGACGGTGGCTACCTCGAACGTTTGCCGAACGATCCGTGGGGCAATACCTATCAGTACCTGAATCCGGGCGTGCATGGCGAGATCGACGTGTTCAGCTATGGCGCGGACGGCAAACCGGGCGGCGAAGGCAACGACGCCGACATCGGCTCGTGGCAGTAGCCCCTGGCTGTTCGGTGATTCATTAAGCGCTGTTGATTGTCAGGCGCGCCGGATCGCATAGCTCGTTGGCGATCCACCGCGCGTCGTATCGACTCATTGTTTTTCTGATCTTTGGTTGATCGTTTGTGGCCGGCACTATGCGACTGTCCGCTTGCAAGTCCCCTGTGGACACTCCGTGTACGGCGTGCGCCGGCGCACGCGTGCGCGGCATGCGTGGCGCACACGGTTGCGGCACCGCCCGCGCGAAGCGCGCGGCAGGTTTCACGCTGCTGGAAATGATGGTGGTGCTGGTGATCGCGGGCATTCTGGTATCGCTGACGGCACTGACGATGACGCGCAATCCGCGCACCGATCTGAACGAGGAGGCGCAGCGTCTCGCGCTGCTGTTCGAATCGGCCGGCGACGAAGCCCAGGTACGCGCGCGGCCGATTGCGTGGCAACCGCTTGACGATGGTTTTCGTTTCGATGTGCGTACCGAAGACGGTTGGCGTCCGCTGCGCGACGATCTGCTCGGGCCGCGCAACTGGGAAGGTGGCGTGACCGGCGTGACGATCAATTATCCCGGGTCGGATTCGCATCCGAGCCGAGTCGTGTTCGGTACCGAAGCGATCGACGTGCCGGTGCAAATCACGTTGTTTTCGGCGGTGGGGCGCGCGACGATTGTCAGCACCGGCAACGGCCGCTATGAGGTGCACTGAGATGCGTCGTTGCAGGAACATGAGCGCTCGCGAGATGGTCCACAGCGCGCAGCGCGGTTTTACGATGATCGAAGTGCTGGTGGCGCTGGCGATCATTGCGATTGCGTTGGCGGCGTCATTGCGTGCCGTGGGGAGTCTGGCGAGCGGCGAAGCCGATTTGCATCGACGGTTGCTGGCCGGATGGAGCGCGGACAATACGCTGGCGCAACTGCATTTGACGCATGGCTGGCCGAACGTCGGCTCGACGAGTTTTGACTGTTCGCAGGGCAATTTGCAGCTGATTTGTACAGAGAATGTGACGGCGACGCCGAATCCGGTGTTTCGTCGAGTGGAAGTGATGGTGACGATGCCTGGGCGTTCCGGCAATCTCGCCCAGATGGTTACGGTGGTCGCGAATGAAAACAACCGTTCGCTCTGAGCGCCGCGGCCGATCGGGCGCGCGTGGGTTCACGCTGATCGAATTGCTGGTCGCGATCGCGATCATGGCGGTGATTGCCGTGCTGTCGTGGCGCGGGCTGGACCAGATCGTTCGTGGCCGCCAGACGATTACGAACGCGATGGAAGACGAGCGCGTTTTTGCGCAGTTATTCGACCAGATGCGGATCGACGCGCGTCAGGCTGTATCGGATGACGAATCCGGACAGGCGGCAGTGTCGATTAGCGGCAGCGTGCTGCAGATCGTGCGGCAGATTCTGTTGCCGGGGACGGCGCCGCGCTTGCAGGTGGTGAGGTATCGCGTATCCGAGGGGCGTGTGATCCGGTATGCGTCACCGCCGCTGGGGAACGTGGGCGAGTTGCGTGGTGCACTGCGCGGGGGCGAGGGAGATGGTTGGACGGCGGTGCCTTTGATGGGCGGCGTCGGGGCTATTTCGGCGCGTCTTTATGTGCCCAAGGTTGGTTGGACCACGCAGATGAAGGATGTGCAGAGTGCCATTACGGAGAACGACAATAATCTGAAGGTGCCCCAGCTGGGGAATGCGCCGCTGCCGCGGTCGGTGACTGGGCTGGAAGTGAGTATTGGGGCTAAGTCGTTGGCGCGGCCTGTTACGCGGGTTTTTCTCGTCGGAGAGTGAGTATGAGGTTCTCTTTTTTGTCTCCGCGACGCTCTGTGGTTTTGCGCCTCTGGCAGTGCTTTTGTCTGCGCTCTTCTCGTGGTCTTTCGTTGTTTCCTTCCGGTTTTGGCCTTTCCTTGCTTTCTTATCGGTTTATTAGCGTTCCCCCTGTGCGGGGGGGCACCTACTTTTCTTTGCCTGCCGCAAAGAAAAGTAGGCAAAAGAAAGCGGCTCAAACCGCTAATGCTAAGCGGGTCCCCCGCACAGCTAACGGTAGTGGTGCATCTGGAATCAGTGCCCCCGCACACTCCCCGTCCGTGACAAAGCAGTCATCCGCTCCAGCGGCGCTCCGCGCGCCGAACGGTATATCACAAACAAGCGAGTGTTCCAGTGCCCGCGCTTCGGCCGTACACACGAGTCCCGACGCGCCAGCATTCGCACGGCGTATGGTTGAGCGCCTCGCCGAGGCGAAGCCGATGGCCCCCCCTCCCCTAAACCGAAGCCATGGGTTTGCAAAGCGGACCCGTCCGGCGAGCGCGCTGCGCGAGTCGGGAGGTATGACTGCTTTGTCACTTCGGGTTGGGGACATGGGGGCACGGATTCCAGATGCACCACTGCCCTCTGCGAGCCAGGGGACCCACTTAAGAGTTAGCGGTTTGAGCTGCTTTCTTTTGCCTACTTTTCTTTGCAGCAGGCAAAGAAAAGTAGGTGCCCCCCCGCACAGGGGGAACGCTAATAAACCGATAAGAAAACAAGGAAAGGCCAACACCGGAGAACAAGGAAAGGCCAACGCCACAGGCAAACAAGCAAACAACCAGCGCGGCGCAGCCATCATCAGCGCCCTCCTGGTAGTCGCGCTATCAGCGATCCTGGTATCAGGCATGCTCTGGCGCCAGCAAGTCCAAATCCGAAGGATAGAAAACCAACGCCTCCTATCCCAGGCGCAATGGATCGGACGAGGCGCGCTCGACTGGACGCGCCTGATCCTCCGCTCGGAGGGCGACACCTCAGCAGGCATCACCTACCTGGGTGGCTTATGGGGTGTCCCCATAGCCAAAACACGTCTGTCGGATTTCCTTGGACAAATCGGTGAAGTCCGAGCCGAACAAGGCCAGGCGACCTACCTCTCAGGTTCAATCGAAGACGCCCAGGCGAAATTCAACCTCCGTAATCTGGTCTCGAGCCCGGCGCCCGGCGTCATGCAACTGAACATGGAGCAGGTCGGCGCCTACCAACGTCTGCTCGTGTCCCTCGGCATGAGCAGCCAGCTGGCGAAAACCACCGCCCTGCAGGTGCGCTCGAGTCTCGCGCAATCGGCGACACGTTTCCAGACGGTCACCTCCGCCGCGGGCACCACGGCGACCCCGATCACCCCGGGCGGCGGCGCTATCGGCGGCGGCTTCACCGACAAACCCGGTATCGAAGACGGCGACGACAACGCAGCGGTCGCGCCGCTGCAAATGACGAGCGTCGATTCATTGCTCGATATCCCCGGCTACACGCCGGAAATGATCGCGCGCTTGCGGCCGTTCGTCACCGTGCTGCCGACGGTGTCGGCGGTCAACATGAATACGGCCTCCGCCGAAGTGGTCGCAGCCATCGTGCCGGGGATGAACCTGTCCTCCGCACAAGCCTTCGTCGCGCGTCGGCAGACCGTGTTTTTCCACAATGTCGCCGACGTGCAGCTCGCCTTGCGCGGCGCCGGCGTCCAGTCGGTCTCGATCGATCCGAATGAAATGGACGTCAACACGAGTTACTTTCTGATCCACGGCCGCGTGCAGCACGAACGCGCGGAAGTCGATCGAACAACCCTCGTCTATCGCGATGCTTTGACTCACACTACGCGTATCGTGCGGGTACAAGACCAACTATGAATAACGCCTTTCCCAGAGAGAGTGGCCTTTGAGCACGCTGATCGTTCTATTGCCGCCGCGTGATCCGGCGGTGCCGTCGCAGGAATGGCAACTGCCGGACTTGCCGTTCGTGCTGCTCGACAAATCGGGCCGGACCCAACGCGCGGGCCGCTCGGCGCTCGCGCTGCTGCCGCGCGCCTCGTCGACGGTGCTGATGGTCGCCGCCCGCGACCTGCTGATGATGCCCGCCAAGCTGCCACCATTGCGCGGTCCGCGGCTGCGCCAGGCATTGCCGAATATCGTCGAGGATCAACTGATCCAGGACCCGCAAACCTGTCACATCGCCGTCGATCCGCAACCGGTCGCAGGCGGCCGTCAGCTGCTTGCGATCATCGACCGTGGCTGGTTCCGCTTCATCTGCGAGGGCTTTGCCGCAGCCGGCCACCGCAGCGTGCGCGCCGTGCCGGTTACGCGCTGTCTGCCGCAAGCTGTCGCGCTCGACACGCCCGCCGAAGTCGCGGAAATGGTCAATGCGGGCGAACCGGTCATGGCGGGCACCGCCAGCGTGGCGACGTCGCTGCCGGGCGTCGCGCCGGTGGTGGCGCCACAGGTCGCTGCGGCCGTGCCGATGGTGGCTGCCGTGCTTGGCGCCGTGACTCACACTTCGCCCGCGCTGCTGCTTGAAGGTGCGGTTGAACGCGTGGTGGACAACGGTGCGCCACGCGTCGAACTGGCTGTCGCGCGCGGCGTGCAGGGCGAGGGGCTGGCGGTGCCGGCCAGCGCCGTGAACGCGACGCTCAGCGCGCTCGCCGGCGCCGCGCCGGTCTCGCTGTACATGCTGACGGAAGTGCCCGGCAACGAGCCGAGTCTCGCCGCAACCAGTCCGGCGAAACTCGCGGCCTACGTGCATGGGGCCAGCCCGTTGCCGTTCGAGCAGCTCGCACGCCGCGCGCTGGCGTGCCGCTTCGACCTGTGCCAGTTCGAGTTCGCTTCGCAACCGTGGCGGCTCGACCGCGCGACGCTGCGGCGCCTGCGCCTGCCGGTCATGCTGGCGGTTGGCGCGCTGGTGGTCGCGATTGTCAGCGCGAACGTGCAATGGCTGATGCTCGCGCGTCAACGCGACGCGATCAGCACGCAGATGACCGAACTGTTTCTCAACAGCTTCCCCAAGACGACGGTCGTGCTCGATGCGCCCGACCAGATGTCGCGCCAGTTGCAGCAACTGCGGGTGGCGGCCGGTGAGCTTTCACCCGACGATTTCCTCTCGCTCGCCGACGGGCTCGCGCGTTCGCTGGCGCCGGTGCCGGTCAACGGCATCGCCGCGCTCGACTATCACGACCGGCGGCTCGATGTGACCTTCAAGCCCGAGGTGAAACTCGACGCCGATTTTGCCAAGCGTCTGTCGCGCAACGGCCTGACCGGCGCGATCGACAGCAACACCGGTAAGTGGACCATCAGGAACGGACAATGAAAGCTGAACTCGCCCAAAGCTGGGCTGGATTCTGGGACCAGCGCACCGAGCGCGAAAAGACGCTGCTGGCGTGGGGTGGCGGGGTGCTGGCCGTGGTGATCGCGTGGTCGGTGCTGTGGGCGCCGGCGCAGGAGGGCCGCGCGCATCTGCGTGAGTCGCTGCCCACTTTGCAACGTCAGTTGGCGCAGATGACCGCGCAGTCGAATGAAGCGCGCCAGCTTTCCGCCGCGGCTCAAGGGGTCGCGCCGACTGGCGCGGCGCTCAAGGACGCGCTCAGCGCCTCGCTCAGCGATCACGGGCTCGCCGCGACCCAGGTGCAGGTGATCGGCAACGCGGTGCAGATCCAGATGAAGAATGTGTCGTTCCCGGCGTGGACGAGCTGGGTCGACGACGCGCGCAAGCAATTCAAGGTGCAGGTCGCCGAGGCCCACGTGAGCGCCCTCAAGGAAGACGGCCAGGTGGACCTGACGGCATCGTTGCAGCCGTCTACCGCGAAATGACCGCGCCGATACAGGATCTCGCATGACTTACTGGATGCGGCGCCTGCGCGTGGCGCTACCCTGGCTGGCGGTCGCGGTGTTCGCGAGCGCGGCCGTAATGCTCACGTTGTTGCCGGCCGCCTGGATTACGCCGCAATTCGCCAAACAGACCCGTGGCCACGTCAATCTCGTCGATCCCGCCGGCTCGTTGTGGCACGGTTCGGCCACGCTGATGCTCGCTGCCGGTTCCGACATGAGCGCCGCCACCCTGCTGCCGGGGCGGATCGAATGGCGCACCGCGTTCTGGCCGCTCTTTACCGGCCGCGTGCGGATGACCATGCGGCACAGCGAAGCGATGCCCGACCCGATTACCGTCGACATCACCCCGCGCACCGCGACCGTGACGCCGGGGGCCATGGCGGTGCCGGCATCGCTCCTGAGCGGCCTCGGCGCGCCGTTCAATACGCTTGATCTGCAAGGCGACGTGCGCCTTGCATGGTCCGATTGGCGCAGCTTCAATCAGGAGGCGTTCGGCCAGCTGACCGTGACTCTGAACGATGTCAGTTCGCGCGTTTCGCTGGTCAAGCCGCTGGGTTCTTACCGGCTGCTGTTCCAGGCGCAGGGCGCATCGTCCACGCTGGATCTGACGACCCTCAAGGGGCCGCTGATGCTGACCGGCAATGGCAGCGTGTCGTCAGCCTCGACGTCGTTTCACGGGACGGCCAGCTCCGCGCCGGAAGCACGCGACAATCTGGCCGGATTGCTGAATCTGCTGGGCCGGCCAAGCGGGCCGGATAGCGTCGCGTTGACGTTTGTGCACTGAGGCTCGGGCTGCAATAAAAAAGGCATGGCCGCATTTCGCGGCCATGCCTTTTTTGCGTTTTCCTGGCGCGCCGCGCGGCTAGTTGCTCTGCGCCGGTTGCGGCGTGGCGCCGTTTTGCGCCACAGGCGTGGCCGGCAACGGCGCAGGCGCGGCCACATCGCCCGTTTCGCGGTTCATCTGCGACACATCCCAGCCACCGCCGAGCGCCTTCACCAGACCCACCGACGACACCATGCGCTGCCCGGCGAGGTTCTCCAGCTTCTGCTCCGCGGTGAAGGCGGTAGTCTGCGCGGTCAACACGTTGACGTAGCCGACCGTACCCGCCTTGTACTCGTTCGTGACGATGGCGAGCGCCTGCCGCGCGGAATCCACCGCTTGCCGCTGCACGACGATTTCCTGCTCGAGGATGCGCTGCGAGGCGAGATTGTCCTCGACATCCTGGAACGCAGCCAGAATCGTTTGACGGTAGGTGGCGACGTCCTGATCGTAGACAGCACGAGCGGCTTCCGTCTTGGCCTCGCGCAGGCCCGCGTCGAAGATCGTGGCGGCGAGTTGCGGGCCGAGCGTCCAGAAGCGCGACGGCAAGGTCAGCAGTTGCGAGAACGCCGAACTCTGGAAGCCGCCGGTGGCCGACAGCGTGAGCGACGGGAAGAAGGCGGCAATCGCCACGCCGATCTGTTCGTTGGCGGCTGCCGCCGTGCGCTCGGCCGCCGCGATATCCGGACGCCGTTCGAGCAGCGCCGAGGGCATTTGCGCGGGCACGGCAGGCGGCGTGGCGGTTAGCGGCATGGGCGGAATCGAGAAGGTCGAGGCCGGCTCGCCAACCAGCACCGCGATCGCGTGCTCGTCTTGCGCGCGCTGCACGCCGTTGTCGATTGCGGCTGCTTGCGCCGATTGCAACTGCGTTTGCGCCTGGATCACGTCCGAGCGCGCGGCGACGCCTGCCGCGTACTGGTTCTGCGTGAGCTGCAACGAGCGCTGATAGGCCGCGACGGTGTCGTCGAGCAGCTTCTGGGTGGAGTCGAGCGCGCGCAGCGAGAAATAGGTTTGCGCGAGCGTGGCCTGAGCGGACAGCCGCGCATTGGCCAGATTGGCGGCGGCGCCCTGCTGGCCGGCTTTCTGCGAATTGACCGAGCGCGTGACGGAACCCCACAGGTCCGGCTCCCAGCTTGCGTCGAGTTGCACGTTGTAGCTGTTGTTGATACCGGAGCGGCTCGTGGTCGTGGCGCCGCTACTGGACGACGAGCCGTAGCCGGAGCGTGTGCCGCCGGCCGACGCACCAACGGTTGGGAAATACGCCGCGCGAGCCTCGCCGACCAGCGCGCGTGCCTGCCGGTAGGCGGCGGCATATTGGGCGATGGTCTGGTTCGACGTGTTCAGCTTGTCTTCGAGCGCGTTGAGTTGCGGGTCCTGGTAAATGGTCCACCAGTCGCCGCGGTCCTGACGATCGGCCGGCTGGGCGACTTTCCAGCCGGGCGCGGCTTCCTTGTAGGAAGCGGGGATTTCAGCCGCCGGCCGCTTGTAGTCGGGGCCGACCGCACAACCGGCCAGCAGGGCGGCGAGCGCCGCGGCCACGGCGATAGTCAGGGCGCGGGGCGCAAGCGTCCGCGCGCGCGAGGTTCGATCAAACTGCATGCAATGGATTCCTTCAGGACGCCGCAGCGCGGCCAATGGCGGCGCTGCCAGCCGGGCGAGATCATGGCTCTGCCGGAATGTTAGCGTATGGGGCCGCATGAGCGCGGCAAACTGAAAGGGTAATGCGAGGGAAGGCGGAGGTGTGTTACTTAGGGTGTCGGGATGGTTACGTGCTGTTACCAGCCTCGTTGCCTTTGGCGACGCAAGCGCGCCGCACGGGCAACCAGGCCCGGCTCTGTGAGAAGAGAATACAGCCGGGGAGAACCGTTAGACCCGCGAATCCGAAGACGTGGTCTGCCGGGCCAGCTTGCCGGCCGCAGCCCGGCACGGCGCATCGCCTCGTGCGTGGCAGGTGGCCGCCGCGCTTCCGGCAAGCACCGGAACGGCTTTCGCCACGGCGATGACGCCCCCGCTCGCAGCCGGCAACCCTACCGACCCCACTGATTCCGCTGCAGCGACGCGCCTAGCGTCCTTCTGCACCCGCCGATGCTCAAACCACGCAAACACCGCGACGCCTACCGATCCACCGGGCAGTACAAACAGCACCGCGAACAGCGCCAGTTTCCACCAGCGATGCGGCCCTTGAAAGCTGCTCAGTGCGGAATCGGTCAGGGAGCGGCTCAAGCCGCCGAGGGTGTTTTTGAGGTACAGCATGGGGGAAATCCTTTTCGCACGGCGCCGTTGCGGCGTGCAGACAATCGGTCAGAACATGGTCTCGGGTGGCGCGGGTCGCGCGTAACTCGTTGCCTATCATAATATTGACCATGCAATTAAATTTCAAGATACTTTGGTCGTTCGCGAGGGCGATGTTGTTTTTTGCGCTGTTCGCGTCCCGCGAAATCCAGTTTGACTTGTCTGCTTAGGCAGCTAGAATTCGTTCTGCTTGGCGATGTTCCCGGATACACGATGACTGACGGCCCCTACAAAGCGGATGAGATTCAACTCGAATCGAGTCTTGGCTACTACCTGACGAAAGCGCGAAACGTGCTTGTCGAACGAACTGACCGCGCGGTGAAACCGTTAGGACTGACCGCTCAGCAGATCGGTGTGATTCTGATGTTGGCCTCGCAACGCGCGAACACGCCGTTTGAGTTGTCGCGTGTCATGTCATACGACAGCGGATCGATGACGCGTTTGCTCGATCGCCTTGAAAAGAAAGGCTTTATCGTGCGCACACGCAGCGACGCCGACCGCCGGATGGTCAAGCTGGTACTGACGCCGCAGGGCTACGAAGCCGCGCGGCAATTGCCCAGTCTGGGCGCCGCCGTGCTGAACGAGCAGTTGCGTGGGTTTTCCGCAGCGGAACACGCCACTCTGGTCAGCCTGCTGAGCCGTTTCATTGCGAACGGCATCGGTGAGGGCGCAAGCGGGTGTTGTGGACTGGGATCGACGCAGGAATCGCTGGAAGACTCACCCGAAGAGCCATCGCCAGATCACGGCGAGCAGTAACCAGGAGGCGCTTTTTGAATGCGCCGTTGTTTGAAAATGTCTGTCTGGGCAGAGGGTGATCCGGCATGTAAGCGCGCTGTCAGATGAGTGCGATAAAGCTGCCGCGACAAGCTTTCCCGGCTGAGGAGAATCACACATGGCTGCTACGGCTTCCGCCGACGCCCTACCCGCCGCCGAACCCGCTCCGCTCAAAGGCGGGACGCTGGCGTTGCTTACTGTCGGTCTTGCGCTTGGCACCTTCATGGAAGTGCTCGACACGTCGATCGCGAACGTCGCGGTGCCGACCATTTCCGGCAGCCTTGGCGTGGCGACCAGCCAGGGCACCTGGGTCATCTCGTCCTATTCCGTGGCCTCGGCGATCGCGGTGCCGCTGACCGGCTGGCTCGCGCGGCGTGTCGGCGAGGTGCGGCTGTTCACCCTCTCCGTTCTGCTTTTCACGATCGCCTCGGCGCTGTGCGGCTTCGCGCACAATTTCGAATCGCTGATTGCGTTCCGGCTTCTGCAAGGGCTGGTCTCGGGGCCGATGGTCCCGCTCTCGCAGACGATTCTGATGCGCTCATACCCGCCGGAAAAGCGCGGGCTCGCGCTCGGCCTGTGGGCCATGACCGTGATCTGCGCGCCGATTTTCGGGCCCGTGATGGGCGGCTATATCACCGACAACTACACGTGGCCGTGGATCTTCTATATCAACGTGCCGATCGGGTTGTTCTCGGCCGTGTGCGCGTTCCTGTTGCTGCGCGGCCGTGAGACCAAGGTGACCAAACAGCGTATCGATGCGGTCGGCCTTGCGTTGCTGGTGATCGGCGTGTCGTGCCTGCAGATGGTGCTCGACCTGGGCAAGGATCGCGACTGGTTCAACTCGACGTTTATCGTCACGCTGGCGATTATCGCCGTGGTGTCGATCGCATTCCTGCTGGTGTGGGAGATGACGGATGCGGAGCCTGTCGTCGATCTTTCGCTCTTCAAGGATCGGAATTTCGCGCTCGGCGTGGTGATTATTTCGTTCGGGTTTATGGCGTTCTTCGGGTCGGTGGTGATTTTCCCGCTGTGGTTGCAGACGGTGATGGGCTACACCGCGGGGATTGCCGGCCTCGCGACGGCGCCCGTCGGTATTCTTGCGCTGTTTCTGTCGCCGATGATCGGCAGGAATATGCATCGATTGAATCTGCGCATGGTGGCGAGTTTTGCGTTCGTCGTGTTTGCATTCGTGTCGTTCTGGAACTCGACCTTTACGCTCGATGTGCCGTTCAATCATGTGATCTGGCCGCGGTTGGTGCAAGGTATTGGCGTTGCCTGCTTCTTTGTGCCGATGACGACCATTACGCTGTCCAGTGTGTCGGATGAGCGGCTTGCCAGTGCTTCTGGATTGTCCAACTTCTTTCGGACTCTGTCGGGGGCGATTGGGACGGCTGTTAGTACGACTTATTGGGAAAATGACACGATCTATCATCATGCGATGTTGACCGATTCGGTGAGCGTCTATTCGGCTAATACCAATGCTTATACCAATGCGCTGGCTGGTATCGGGCTTTCTGGAGATAGCCTCACCGCTCAGTTGAATCAGGTCGTGACCGCGCAGGCTTATATGATGGCCACTAACGATTTTTTTCGGATTTCGTGTGCGGGGTTTCTGGTGTTGGCTGTGCTTGTTTGGGTGACTAAACCCCGTAAAGGGGTTGGGCCTTCTATGGGGCATTGATGTGGGTTTTTTGCCTACGGCGTTGGCCTTTCCTTGTTGTGTTATTGGATTATTAGTGTTGCCCCTGTGCGGGGCGGCACTTACTTTCTTTGCCGCCGCAAAGAAAGATAAGCAAAGAAAGCGGCTCACACCGCCAGCTCTTAAGTGGGTCCCCCGCACAGTTGCGGTAGTGGTGCATCTGGAATCCGTGTTCTCGCACACTCCGCTCTGGTGACAAGGCCGTCATGCCTCCGGCGGCGCTGCGCGCGCCGATGCCTGGGTCTTCACACCACTCGCTGCGGTTTTTGCCGCGAGTGGTGTCGCGCTCGTAGCTTCTTCGCGGTTTCTACGTGAGCGTTTTCTTTCCCTTATTGCGTTACTGCGTCCCCCTGGATCGATTGTCCCGGTGCGTCCGGGTGCATCGCCGTTGGTCCAGGCTGCGATGGTTTTTCGCCGCTTTGCGGCGTGCCCGTTGTAGTGCCTCGTACGTATTCCTTGAAATCGGCGCCCGCTTCCCATGGGTTCGGCTTGCAGCCCATCGATCCGTCGCAATGCGCCGCGAAACCAATCGTTGCCGTGCCGTCCGGGTTCTGTGTGCGCGTTATCTGGTACGCGAGCGCACGTTTGCCGCCGTCCGGACCGGCAGTCTGGATCAATGTGTCCGTCGCGGATTCGATCTTGTACTTCGAATGACCCGCTACCCACGTCTGCGCGCGCTGCCACCAGACATCACACTCGGCCTTGGTCGAACACGTCAACGGCGTGGTCGCAATCTGCATAACGTCCGGATCAACCTGCCCCTGCGTCGAACATCCCGCCACCGCCATCAGGCACAGCGCGGCCAACAGATCCTTTTTCATCACGTTCAAGCCTCCCTCTCCGGAGCGGGTCGTGAAAGTTGGACCGCTTTCCTGACAAGGTGTTTCATACGCGTCAGCGAATCGTCATGACGTGGGGAGATTTTGCCGGCATGAACAGGGCGCTAGCGTCGCTGCGCGTAGACGTTACCTGTGCGCAATTGAAAAGCGGCCCGGGAGGCCGTTTTCCATGTCACAAATGAAAATGCCGTTCAGCGTTGACTGAACGGCATGGGCGCGGGGCCGTTTTTTGATGCTGTCTGCTTGTCGCTCAGACGCTAAACCGGTTCAGTGTGTACGCCCGGTACGCTGCGACAAATGCGTCGAATGAACCGACCTCTTCCCGTTCCAGTTTGGCCTGCTCGGCAAGCGATTGCACGGCAAGGTCGGCGAATTCCCTGGTCTGCGCGGCGTCCAGCGGACGTGAGCGGAAATAGGCAGCGTGCGCTTCACTCTGTTCGAGGCCGAACGCGAGGAAGCTTTGCTGCTTGTCGCGCATGGTCTGCAGCACGCGCGCTGACGGCGTCAGCGAAGCATCCGCCAGTTTCGCGCGCTGAACCGCGACGGCGCGGGCATGTGCGTCGCCGCCGTGCAATGCGTCGAGCGTCGCGGCCGCAGCGTCGATCTGGACGAACAGTTCGTTCGCCCAATCCGTCATTGCGATCGGGCTGCCGTCGCGCGTCAGTTCGAGGCCCGGTTTGCGGCCCTCCATCGTCACGCGGCCGAAATTCTGATTCGCCTCCGCATAGGCGTCCGGCGGCAGTGGCGCGCTGTCGTCGAGCGCGCAGACCAGCAGGTAAGCATCGAGGAAACGCGACGTCTCCAGCGATATACCGGTCGGCTCAAATGGATCGATGTCCATACAGCGCACTTCGACGTACTGCACGCCGCGCGCGGCCAGTGCATGCAGCGGACGCTCGCCCGGATACGTGACGCGCTTTGGGCGGATCGTCGAATAGAACTCGTTTTCGATCTGCAGCACGTTCGTATTGATCTGCACCCACTCACCGTCGCGCTGTGTACCAATCGCTTCATACGCGGGATACGGCTGGCTCACGGCCTTCGCGAGCGCGTCGAGGTAGCCCGGCAGCGTGTCGTAGTCGGCGTGCAGCGCGGCTTGTGCGGTGGTGTTCGAGTAGCCGAGATCGCTCATGCGCAAGCTGGTCGCATACGGGCGATACAGCGTGTCGGCGTCGAACGTTTCGAGCGTGTGCTGGCGATCGCGCAAGAAGCGGCGATCCAGTGCCGGCGACGCGCCGAACAGGTACATCAGCAGCCAGTTGGTGCGGCGGAAATTGCGGATCAGCGCGAGGTAGCGGTCGGACTGGAAATCGACGGCGTTTGCCGTGGATTGCTGGTCCGCATGCAAGGTCCGCCACACTTCTTCGTTCAGCGAATAGTTGTAGTGGATGCCCGCAATGCACTGCATGGTGCGGCCGTAACGGAGCGCGAGGCCAATGCGGTACACGTACTTCAGTTTGCCGATATTCGAGGTGCCGTAGTGCGCGATCGGAATGCCTTCGTCCGTGTCTGGCAGCAGGCCCGGCATCGAGTTATTCCACAGGATCTCGTCGCCGAGTTCGGCGTAGACGAAACGATGCAGCGTATCGAGCTTCTCGAGCGTGAGCGCGACGTCGTGCTCGGCCGGCGTAATCAGTTCGAGCAACGCCTCGGAATAGTCGGTGGTGAGCGACGGGTGCGTAAGCGCCGAACCGAGCGCGCGCGCATGCGGCGTCATGGCAAGCTCGCCGTCGTGCGTGACGCGCAGGCTTTCCTTTTCGATGCCGCGCAGGCCGCGTATCAGCGCGTCGCGCTGCGGACCCGAGGTCAGCAGGGAGAGGCGCTGCGCTAACGCGCCGTTGGTACGGGAAGGTGTCGTGTTTGGCATTGATGCGTGTCGGGCGTTGTCGGCCGCCATGTGCCGCTGCACTGCTTACGTGCAGCACTGCGCGGTTGACAACGTTCGGCGGAATTTTCGGGTAGCGGGCACTTTAACATCTCGCCAGAACGGCTGCTTGAGGCCGCTTCGGCGGGCCTCCAGGCGACACAACCTGGCCTAATTTCAGGACAAATGGCTCGCCCTGCACCCCACTACCCTGCACGCGTCCGATAGCCACACGGGGTTCAGCCGCCGCGCGCGGCCCCGGCCCGGTCCGCCACTTCGTTCCACAGATGCATCGCCGCATACGCGCGCCACGGCCGCCAGGCGTCGGTGCGCGTGCGTTGCTGCGTGGGCCGCACCAGCGACGGGTCGCGCGCGCAGATCGACTGCATCAGCACGAGGTCCCATGCGGGCCAGGCGTCCGCGTCACGCCATGCGCGCATCGCCACGTACTCGACCGTCCATGGACCGATCCCAGGCAGTGCGAGCAACGCCGCGCGCAGGCTGTCGGCATCCGCGACGCTGCTGTCGAGCGGCACGTCGCCCGACGCCACGGCGTGGGCGAAGCCTTGCAACGCGGCTACGCGTTTACCCGGCATGCCGATTTTTTCCAGATCGACCGCGGCGAGTGCGGCGGGCGTTGGAAAACGCCACGCAGTGTGCTCATACGGATGACCCTCGATGCGCTCGCCGGCCCGTTGCACCAATCGTCCGATGATGGTGGTCGCCGCCTTCACGCTGACCTGCTGCCCGACGATGGCGCGCACCACCAGCTCGAAGCCCGACCATGCGCCCGGCACGCGCAGACCGGGCACGGCCTCGATCAACGGCGCGAGCCATGGGTCGGCGGCCAGTTCGCGGCCGATCTTCTTCGGATCGGCGCGCAGATCGAACATCCTCGAGATCGGCGCGGCGAGCGCGTCGGCATGACGGCTCGCCGGGCCTTCGATGTTCGCGACGATACAGCGCTTGCGCGGATGCAGGCGTACCGTCAGCGTGCCACTATCGCCGGCCCAGTCGATCGCGCGGCGATAGGCGCCGTCTTCGACCGCTTCAACGCCGGGGGTTGCGCGTCCGCCGAAAAAGCGCAGCAGACGCGGCCAGTCGAAGGGAGGTTTGAAGGGCAGTTCGAGTGTTGCAACATCGTCAAGCGTGCTCACGCGGCGTGGTCCAGTTTAGTAGTGGCAGTGGTGACAATAGCGGCCGCGCGTTCGCGGCGTTGTTTGGGTTCATCGAGCGAAACGTCGCCGGCGTGCCGGGCTTCGTTATCGAGCAGTGCGGCCTTGCGCGGCAGACCCCAGCGATAACCCGCGAGCGCCCCGCCCTTTTGCACCACGCGATGGCAGGGAATCGCCAGAGCGACCGGATTCGTCGCGCACGCGCTCGCCACCGCGCGCACGGCGCGGGGTGAGCCGACCGCTTCCGCGATCTCCGAATAGCTGCGCGTTTCACCGTAGGGAATGCGCCGCAGCGCGTCCCATACCCGTTGCCGGAACGCGGTGGCGGCGATATCCAGCGGCAGTTCGAAATCCTGCCGCGTGCCGCGCAGATAGGCGTCGATCTGGGCGATGAACGGGGCGAGCCGCGTTGCGTCTTCGACCAGCTCGGCGTTGGCGAACTCGCCGCGCAGATCGCCGGCGAGTGTCGCGGCATCGTCGCCGAAACCGATCTTGCAGATGCCTTTGTCGGTGGCGGCAACCAGCACGAACCCGAGCGAGGTCGGTGCGCTGGCGTAGCGCACGGTGAGGCCCGCGCCCTTGCGGCGGAACGCGGACGGCGCCATGCCCAATTCCGCCGAAGCGCTGTCGTACATTCGCGAAGGCGAGCCGAAGCCGGCGTCGAGCGTGGCGCGCGTCACATCCGACCCGCTTTGCAGTGCATCGCGCAACGCGGCGCCGCGCTGTGCGGCCTGATATTGACGCGGCGACACGCCCACCACGCGCTTGAACAGACGCTGCAAGTGAAATGGGCTGACGTGTACGGCGTCGCTCAATTGCGCGAGCGTGAGCCGTTGCTGCGGATCGGCATCCAGCGCGGCGCACGCGCGATTGACGATTTCCAGTTCGCGCGGCAGCCCGCCGGGCTGGCAACGCTTGCAATCGCGATAACCCGCGGCGCGTGCCGCGTTGGCGTCGGTGAAGAAAGCGACATTTTCGCGACGCGGCTGGCGTGACGCGCATGACGGGCGGCAGAACACGCCCGTCGTCTTGACGGCGTAGAAGAACGCGCCGTCGGCCTGCGGCGCGCGGCGAGTGACGGCGTCCCAACGCTCGGCGTCGGTGTCCCAGCGGCTGTCGCCGGTGGTGGTTTCGCTGCCGGTATCGGTACGCTTGCTGTGAACGGTGGGGTTCATGATGGTCCCGGAAAGGTGCTGTCGATGCTCACCAATGTAGGCCGCATGCGGACACACTACGCTCCGGTTCTTGCTCTGTCATTGCACTTCCTCGTAGGTGCCGGACGCCCGCCAGGCGCTCGTTTCGCCTCAAACTGCGACAATTTGGCACGATATCGGGTTTTCCCTTAAAAAGTTATTGCGTCGCACCAACCCCATGTGTATATTAGTACTTGTCTCCTCCATGTCTCCTCCTGATATGGATTCAGCCCGCTCCACATAGAGCGGGCTTTTTTTCGTCTGTACGCTTCTGATCTGCCCCTCATACGGACTGATCAGCGCGCCCGCCGCCCCTTCCTATCTCCTACACTGGTGGCTGTTCATCCGTTCTGCCAGCCAGCCAAGGGGCGTTCTACATGAAAATCCACATTCGCGAGATCGATCACATTGTCATTCGGGCGTCGAACGTTCCGGAGATGACGCGCTTTTATTGCGGCGTGCTCGGTTGCAGCATCGAAAAGGAGCAGCTCGATCTGGGTCTGACGCAATTGCGTGCGGGGCGTTCGCTGATCGACCTGTTGCAGGTCGGCGCCAAGCTCGATCATCCCGGCAACGGTGTGCCGGGTGCGGGGCGGAATATGGACCACCTGTGTTTGCGCGTTGAGCCGTTCGACGCCGAGGCGCTCAAGGCGCATCTGGCCGAACACGGCGCGCAGCCTGGCGAGCCGGCTGTGCGCTACGGCGCGGATGGGTTTGGGCAGTCGCTGTATCTGTTCGACCCGGAAGGCAATATGGTCGAACTCAAAGGGCCGCCCGAAGCGGCGCGTGCGACGTCGTTGTGACCAAGGTGAGTGCGGCCTCCCGGCCGGCGCGGCAGGCACGCGTCGAGCCGGATAGACGCGCACTGCGGTAGACGGACTCAGGCTGCCAGCGCGTGTTGGCGCCCGTCGAGGCTATCAGGCGTTGGCAGGCGCCTTCAATACCGTCCACTCGATTTTCACCGCGTCGGCGTCGGCGCTGCCGAGCCATGCTTCGCCGTCCTGCACCGTGCATTGCAGACGCATGGTCCGTTCGGCGAGCGAGCCGAGCGCGGCGGCGACATCTTCGGCGAGCGTCCATACCGTCACGTTGCGCATGCGTTCGACCTTGCTGCGCACCCCTTGCCACCAGATGTCCGAGGTGCGGCCGCCATAGGCGATCACGATCACTTCGTTCGAGCGGCCGCTTGCCTTGGCAATGCGCCGTTCGTCCGGCTGGCCGACTTCGATCCAGGTTTCGATCGCGCCGGTCAAGTCTTTCTGCCAGAGGTCTGGTTCGTCGACGTCCGACAAACCTTTACAGAATTCGAGGCGTTCCTGCGCGAACAGCGCGAACGCGGCGACGCGCACCATCATCCGTTCGTCGGTTTCCGAGGGATGACGGGCGATCGTCAGCGAATGGTCGGCGTAATAGTGCCGGTCCATGTTGGCGATCTGGAGTTCTGCTTTGTAAATCGTCGATTTGAGAGCCATGCCGTTGCTAAACCAGGCGCTCACCCCGCCGGAGGCGGAGCGAACAGAAAAAGAATCGTCGACGGCGCGTTGCCGTGTTCGGTGTTTGGTGTACATCGCGTGATCCTCCCGAGCCGTAGGCCGGCTGCAATTGCGACTATTGCAATGGGAGAAGCATTTATCGCGCCACGGGCGGCTCGAAAGTGCTGCCGTAGACCTCGCCTGCGGCTTCCCGCAAGGCTTCGAGCACGATGATGGCCGCCGGCGAAAGCTGGTGCGACTGGCGCGTGATGATACCGAATGTATCCATTCTGCACGGTAAATCGATCGGAACCTGCTTGAGAACACCGTACTGTTGGTACTGACGCGCCACTTCGTCGGGCAAAACCGCCAACATGTCGCTTTGGAGCAATAAGCTCGAAATTGCCAGAAAATTGTTCGTATTGACCACGTTTTGCGGCGGATTCAGTCCAATCTGCGAAAACATCAGATCAAAGCGATGGCGCAATACGCTGCCTGGCGGGTGCAAAACCCAGCTTGCGTTGACGATTCCGCGCAGTGTCAAACCTGTTTCATTTTCGAGAGGATGGCCGGGACGCGCCACCACGCACAACGGCTCGTCGGCCAGCGGTTCGTAGCGGATTTCGGCCTTGAACTGGTTTTGCCGCTCCAGCACCCGGCCGATCATGATGTCCAGTTCGCCCTCGGTCAGTCTCGGCAGCATGACGTCTGAGGTTTCGACTTCCGCCCAGATCTGCAACTGCGGATAGCGCTCTTTCACGCTGGCAATGGCACGCGGCACCATCGTCGCAGCGGCCGCGGCGATCACGCCAATGCGCACCTGGCCGGCCAGACCGGCGCGCAGCGCGGAGATTTCGTCGTGCGCGTGGCTGAGGTTCGAGAGCACCATGCGCGCGTGACGGATCATCACCTCGCCATACAGCGTGGCGTGCATGCCGTGCGGCGTGCGGTCGAACAGACTCACCTCCAGCATGTCCTCGAGCTCCTTCAGGAGCCGCGACGCCGCGGGCTGGGTCATGCCGAGCACGTCTGCGGCGCGCCGGACGTTGCCCTCCTCCTCCATCGCCGCGAGCAGCAGCAACTGCCGTGTCTTGAGCCGCGCCCGCACGAACCAGTTCGAGTAGCTACGTGTCGTCATGGCCTGTTTCCTTATGCGGCCTGAAGCCGTCTATCGGACGATTTGACGTCGTGAAGACTCCATCATGCCATATCGAAATTGATATCGGGATGGCCGAAAAAGGGATTGGAAAGTTATTGGGGCGACTCATACCATTCGTGGACTTTGTGAGCTTCCTCATGAATTTCCTGATGAGCGTCCCTAGATGACGGCCTTCCCTCGATGAACCGCGATCCGCTTGTCCCGCTTGTTGCCAGCCCGTTCCGCCACTACATCAATGGCGGCTGGGAGACGGGCGCGACGACGGGTGTGTCGCTCAATCCGTCGGACCTGGATGAGCCGGTCGGCGAATACGTGCGGGCCGACGCGAGGCAGACCGACATTGCGATCGAAGCGGCTAGCGCGGCGTTCCGCGAATGGTCGCTCAGTTCGGCGCAGCGCCGCGCGGATGCGCTCGATACGATCGGCAGCGAGATGCTGGCGCGGCGTGACGAACTGGCCCGTCTGCTTGCGCGCGAAGTCGGCAAGACGCTGCCGGAAGCGCTGGCCGAAGCAACGCGAGCCGGCCAGATTTTCAGGTTCTTCGCCGCCGAGGCAATTCGCGTGTCTGCCGAGCCCGGGGCGTCGGCGCGCGCCGGCGTCGAGATCGAAATGACGCGCGAACCGCTCGGCGTCATCGGCATCATCGCGCCGTGGAGCGCGCCGCTGGCGATTGCCGCGATGAAGATCGGCGGCGCCCTCGCCCACGGCAATTGCGTGGTGTTCAAACCGGCCGAATCGGTGCCGGCTTGCGCGGCGGCGCTGGCCTCGATAGTGAGCCGCGCCGGTTTGCCGGCCGGCGTATTCAATCTCGTGATGGGCAGCGGGCGGCAGGTCGGCGCGCGGGTCGCCGCGCATCCGTTGGTGGCGGCGATCAGCTTCACCGGTTCGGCCGAAACCGGCACCCGCGTCCTGCAGGTTGCGGCCGCGAGACAGGCGCGTGTGCAGCTGGAAATGGGCGGCAAAAATCCGTTCGTGGTGCTGGCCGATGCCGACCTCGACGGCGCGGTCGACGCGGCGCTCAGCGGCGCTTATGGCTGCGCCGGCCAGCGCAGTACGGCGGCGTCGAGGCTGATCGTCGAGCGCGCGGTGTTCGAGCCGTTCGTCGACGCGTTGCAGACGAGGCTCGCGAAGCTCAGCGTCGATCACGCACTGAAGCACGGCACGGATATCGGCCCGCTTGCCAACGCCGCGCAGCTGGAGCGCAGTCTCGATTACGTGCGCGCCGGTCAGCAGGAAGGCGCGCACTTGCTGTACGGCGGCCGTCAGCTTGAGCGTGCAGAACGCGCGACGCGGGGCTACTTTTTTGAACCCGCGTTGTTTGTCGCCGAACCGGAACACCGCATCGCGCGAGAAGAGATTTTCGGCCCGCTTGCCGTCGTGCTGAGCGCCGACGATTACGACCATGCCCTGCATCTCGCGAACGACACCGCCTACGGGTTATGCGCCGGCATCTGTACGCGCTCGCTGAGCCGCGCCCGGCATTTCCGCCGCCACGCGCAGTGCGGCCTCGTCACGATCAATCTGCCGACGACAGCTGTCGAACATCACACGCCCGGCGGCGGGCGCAAGGCATCCGCCTATGGCGCAACCGACGCAGCGTTCTGGACAGCCGTGAAAACGGCTTATGTCGCGGGATGACGGCCATGAGACGTGCTTACCCGGTCACATCGCCCACGGCGCAATCCGCCGCCCGTTATGGCGCCGTAGCTGCTGTGCATCTTGCGGTCCGCCCGGCGGCGAATCTCGGCGCCTGGCATGCCGTGCACTGCGAGCCGCGGAGTGCCGCGATTCGAGTTGCCCACCTCAACGCTTATCCACGTTCCGGCTGACGCCGCCGTGCACCTTCGCTGCAAATAAACGAAACCAATGCAGCTTTTCAACCTCAGGAGACAGGTATGACCAGCAAGCTTCGCCGTTTGACGCTATTCGCGATCGCCGCCACGGCACTCGCCGCACCCTTTGCCGTGCAATTCTCCGCGCATGCCGATCAGCCGCTCAAAGTCGGCTTCCTCGTGAAGATGCCGGAACAGGCCTGGTTCATCAACGAACAGAAAGCCGCCACGGCGCTCGGTCAGAAGGACGGCTTTTCGGTGGTGAACATCGGCACGCCGGACGGCGAAAAAGTGCTGGCCGCGATCGACAACCTCGGCGCGCAAGGCGCCAAAGGTTTCGTGATCTGCGCGCCGGACGTGCGGCTCGGACCGGCGATCCAGGCGCGTGCGAAGCGCTACAACATGAAGTTCGTCACCGTCGACGATCAACTGGTCGACTCCACCGGCAAGCCGCTGCCGAACGTGCCGCATCTGGGCATGTCCGCGTTCAAGATCGGCAATCAGGTCGGCACGGCAATTTCTGAAGAGATGAAGCGCCGCGGCTGGAAGCCGGAAGAAGTCGGCGCGCTGCGCATCACGAACTACGAATTGCCGACTGCCAAGCTGCGTACCGACGGCGCAACGGAAACGCTGCTGGCCGGCGGCTTCAAAAAGGAAAACATCTTCGACGCGCCACAAAAGACCACGGATGACGAAGGCGGTTTCAACGCGTCGTCGCCGGTGCTCGCACAGCATCCGAACATCAAGAAGTGGGTGATCTTCGCGCTCAATGAGGAAAGCGTGCTGGGCGGCGTTCGCGCGACCGAGCAATTGCATATTCCGGCGGCCGACGTGATTGGTGTCGGCATCAACGGTGCGGGCGAAGCGTTTGCCGAGTTCCAGAAGAAGGAACCGACAGGCTTCTACGGCACCATCGCCGTGAGCTCGACGATGCACGGCAAGGAGAGCACGGAAAATCTCGTGGAGTGGATCAAGGACGGCAAGCAGCCGCCGGCCGATACGCAAACCACCGGCAAGCTGATGGTGCGCGGCAACTGGCAGGACGTGCGTAAAGAGCTCGGTATTTAAGCGGTATTCGAGTCCGCACGCTGCAGGCCGTTTTTTGCGTTGAGGCTAGCGCTCACGCGAAAAACGGCTGCACAGCCTGTCCATCAGCAAGAGGCTTTCGATGACGATTTCTCACACAGGTGAAACGGCGCGGTCCGCGCAAGCGCCCTCACCTCCCCTTACGTCGGCTGATCCGTATCTGCAACTCGACGGCATCACCGTGCGCTTTCCCGGCGTGCTGGCGCTCGACCAGGTGTCGCTCGACGTGCGGCGCGGCGAAGTACACGGGCTGATGGGAGAAAACGGCGCCGGCAAGTCGACGCTGCTCAAAGTGCTGTCCGGGGTGAATCAGCCTGCGGTGGGCACGCTGTCGCTCGATGGCGTCGAGCAGCAGTTCGTCACCACGAAGGCGGCCATCGCGGCGGGTGTCGCGATCATCTATCAGGAACTGCATCTGGTGCCCGAGCTGACGGTTGCGGAAAACCTGATGCTCGGCGCCCTGCCAAATCGGTTCGGTCTGCTTGATGAAAAGGCGTTGATTGCACGCGCGGTGCGCGAGCTGGAAAGACTCGGCGAAAAGATCGACCCTGCGCAGCAGGTGAAAAATCTCTCGATCGGTCAGCGGCAGATGATCGAAATCGGCAAGGCGCTGATGCGCGATGCACGCGTGATCGCTTTTGACGAACCAACCAGTTCGTTGTCGTCACGCGAAACCATGCAGCTGTTCCGCATCATCCGCGCCTTGAAGGCCGAGGGCCGCGCGATCATCTACGTTACGCATCGAATGGATGAAGTGTACGAGCTGTGCGACCGGGTGACGGTGTTTCGCGACGGCCGCCGGATCGATACGTTCGAGGCCGGTGAAGGACTCGATCGCGATCGCCTGATCAGCTGCATGGTGGGCCGTTCGATCGCGGACGTGTACGGCTATCGCTCACGCGAGCTCGGTGGCGTCCAGCTCGAAGTCAGCGAATTGATGGGCCGCGGCTTGCGCGAACCGGCTTCGTTCAAAGCCCGCAAAGGCGAAATTCTCGGCTTCTTCGGACTGGTCGGCGCGGGACGTTCCGAGTTGATGAAGCTCATCTACGGCGCGGTCAAACCGGCCGCCGGCGAGATCATGCTCAAAGGCCAGCGCGTGCGCTTCGCCACGCCGCGCGATGCCGTGCGTGCAGGTCTCGCGCTGTGCCCGGAAGATCGCAAGCAGGAAGGCATCGTGTCGATTGCTTCGGTGTCGGACAACCTCAACATCAGTTGCCGCCGTCACTTTAGCCGCTTCAACGTGCTCAACGGCCGCAAGGAAGCACAGACCGCCAAGGAGTTTATCGGCAAGCTCTCGATCAAAACGCGTAACGGCGACACGCCGATCGGCACCCTCTCCGGCGGCAATCAGCAAAAGGTGATTCTGTCGCGCTGGCTCGCCGAAGACATCGACGTGTTCCTGATGGATGAGCCTACACGCGGCATCGACGTCGGCGCGCGCAGTGAGATTTACGGCTTGCTATATGGGCTCGCCGAAGCCGGCCGCACGGTGATCGTCGTGTCGAGCGATCTGGCCGAAGTGATCGGCGTGGCGGATCGCGTGATCGTGATGAAGGAAGGCCGCATTGTCGGCGATCTGCCGAAAGCGCGGGCCACGCCCGATGCGTTGATCAAGCTCGCGCTGCCTCATTAGGAACGCCGAACTTATCAGGCAACCGATGGCGAAGAGACGCAACCGAAGCGAATCGCGTCATTGAAAACGGAACAAACACTATGCACACACCCTCAACCGACTCCCCTACGCCAGCCGCCGTTTCCTCGGGCTTGAGCGCACGCGCCGCACGCACCTGGGACCTGATCAACAAGTCCGGCATCGTGATGGTGTTCATCATCCTGTTCGCGGCTTTGTCATTCACCGTGCCGGATTTTTTGAGCTCGCGAAATATCCAGGGCTTGCTGCTTTCCGTCACGCTGATCGGCTCGATCTCCGTGACGATGATGTTCGTGCTCGCGCTGGGCGAAGTGGATTTGTCGGTGGCGTCGATCGTGGCATTCGCGGGCGTGGTGGCGTCCACCTTGATCACCGCGACGCATAGCGTGACGCTCGGCATCGCCGCGGGCGTGCTTGCGGGTGGCGCGGTCGGGCTGGTCAACGGCGTGCTGGTCGCGCGCTACAAGATCAATTCGCTGATCGTCACGCTGGCGATGATGGAGGTCGTGCGCGGCCTCGCCTACATCACGTCCAACGGCGACGCGGTGATGATTTCGGAGGAGCGTTTCTTCGACCTCGGTGGCGGCGCATTCCTCGGCATTTCGTATCCGATCTGGAGCAACATCGTCGGCTTCGTGCTGTTCGGCTTTCTGCTGAAGAAAACCGTGTTCGGCAAGAACGTGCTGGCCGTCGGCGGCAATAGCGAGGCCGCCTTGCTCGCGGGCTTGCCCGTCACCCGAATCAAGATCACAGTGTTCGTATTGCAGGGTCTCGTAACGGGCTTTGCAGGCGTGATGCTGGCATCGCGCATGAGTCTCGGCGACCCGAAGACATCAGTCGGTCTCGAACTCGGCGTGATCTCCGCATGCGTGCTCGGCGGCGTTTCGCTAACGGGCGGCGTCGCAACGATTTCCGGTGTGCTGGTCGGCGTGCTGATCATGGGCTCCGTGCAGGACGCAATGAGCCTGAGGAACGTGCCGACCTTCTACCAATACCTGATTCGCGGCGGGATTCTGCTGCTCGCGGTGCTGTTCGATCAGTTCCGCCGCAGCAAGCGCGTGCATTGACCGATGCCCGGCGCTCCGCCTTCTTACATGCTTGCCAACAGGAGATTTCATGGCTGATTCCAACCAGACTAAAAAGCCGCTGCGCAGCCAGGCGTGGTTCGGTCTTAAGGACCGCGACGGTTTTCTGCATCGCTCGTGGATGAAAAACCAGGGCATTCCGCACGACGAATTCGACGGGCGCCCCGTGATCGGCATCTGCAATACGTGGTCCGAACTGACGCCTTGCAACGCGCATTTTCGCGAGCTCGCCGAGTACGTGAAAAAAGGCGTGCACGAAGCGGGCGGCTTGCCGCTCGAGTTTCCGGTGATGTCGCTCGGCGAAACCAATCTGCGGCCTACCGCGATGCTGTTTCGCAACCTCGCTTCGATGGACGTCGAGGAGTCGATTCGCGGCAATCCCATGGACGGCGTGATCCTGCTGGTCGGCTGCGACAAGACCACGCCCGCGCTGCTGATGGGCGCGGCGTCGTGCAATCTGCCGGCCCTGGCCGTCTCGGGCGGCCCGATGCTCAACGGACGGTTCCGTGGCAAGAACATCGGTTCCGGAACCGGTGTCTGGCAGATGTCCGAAGAAGTGCGCGCCGGTACGATGACGCAGGAAGAATTCACCGAAGCCGAGTCGTGCATGAATCGCTCGCGTGGTCACTGCATGACGATGGGGACGGCGTCGACGATGGCTTCGATGGTCGAGTCGCTTGGCATGGGTTTGCCGCACAACGCGGCGATTCCGGCGGTCGACGCGCGCCGGCAAGTGCTCGCGCATCTGGCGGGCCGGCGCATCGTCGATATGGTCCGCGAGGATCTGACGATGGACAAGATCCTCACGCGCCAGGCGTTTGAAAACGCGATCCGCACCAATGCGGCGATCGGCGGCTCGACCAATGCGGTCGTGCATCTGATTGCGCTCGCCAAGCGCATCGGCGTGGAGTTGTCGCTGGAGGACTGGGAGCTCGGCTCGGACGTGCCGTGCCTCGTGAATCTGCAACCGTCGGGCGAGTACCTGATGGAAGACTTTTACTACGCGGGGGGCTTGCCCGCCGTGCTCAAACAACTCGGCGAGCAAGGCCTGCTGCACCGCGAAGCGTTGACGGTGAACGGCAAGACGATCTGGGACAACGTGCGCAACGCGCCGAATCATGACGAGAAGGTCATCACGACGTTCGCCGAGCCGTTCAAGCCGAAGGCCGGCATTGCGGTGCTCAAGGGCAATCTGGCGCCGAACGGCGCGGTGATCAAGCCGTCGGCCGCGACACCAGAGCTGCTGAAGCATCGCGGTCGTGCGGTGGTGTTCGAGAACATCGAGGAATTGCACGCGAAGATCGACGACGATTCGCTCGACATCGACGAGCATTGCATCATGGTGCTCAAGGGGGCGGGGCCAAAGGGTTATCCGGGCTTTGCGGAGGTCGGCAACATGCCGCTGCCGAAGAAGGTGCTGCAAAAAGGCATCACGGACATGGTGCGCATTTCCGACGGCCGCATGAGCGGCACGGCGTATGGCTCGGTGGTGCTGCACGTGTCGCCTGAAGCCGCTGCGGGCGGCCCGCTTGCGTTCGTGCAAACCGGCGACATGATCGAACTCGACGTAGAGGCGCGCCGTCTCCATCTGGATGTCACCGACGAGGAACTCGCGCGCCGCCGTGCCGCGTGGCAGCCGCCCGCGCCGCCCGCGCGCGGTTACTACAAGCTCTACGTCGAACACGTGCTGCAGGCGGATCAGGGCGCGGATCTCGACTTTCTGGTCGGGTCGAGCGGCGCGCCGGTGCCGCGCGATTCGCATTGATCGCCGTTTGAACGACTGGGCGTTTCTCCCTGCGCTTTGCGAGAAGGCGTATTGCCGATGCGGATCGAAAGCCCGCATCGGTTTTTTTTTCGACTTCACGTGAGGGAAAAGCGAGCGGACATAAAAAATGGCCGGGCGCGTAATGCCCAGCCGTTTTTTAACTCGCAGGTTCACCGCCACCCGATTTTAAAGTCGGGTGGCAGGCGTAAATTAAAACCCTAAAACTCCCAGCGTTTCACTGGAGCATCGGCGTTCAGCTTATTGTTTGATGAATCGATCGTTTGCCCAGAGGCCTTGCGTATCACTATTGCCGGCGTTCACGAATTCGACATCATGGCCAACCACGCGCACCACGCGGAAACTCGAATTCTCTGGCGTGGAAACGCATTGATATCCGGAGAAGAATTCCTGCATCTTTTGCTGTTCGCCGGCTTGCGCGTGCTGATCGGCGGCGTCGAGTTTATCCTTCGACAGACAGCCATACGCGTTGGCCTTGAACTGAATGGTTTGCGACGGCTTGACCATTACGTCCTGCGCCTGAACAGAAGCGGCGGCTAAACCCGCAATGGCGAAAACAAGGGCGATTCGCGTTTTCATATTTTCCTCCGGTGCGGGTTGAATACTCAGGTTAGCTATGTATTTAACTTTAACGTCGAACCCGCACCTTGCACTTTAGGAGAACGCGAGAGAACGACAAGCACATCTTGTGTGCGGTCGCAACAGCGGCGAATTGTCGCACCACCTGTCACACCTGCTTAAACCTTGAGCAGCCACTTAAACCGGGCGGATTGAAACGGATAACTAAAAGACGGGCAGGGCGCATCGCTTTAACCAGTAAAGCTTTGCGGTGCGTATTGGCGTAAACGAGAAGCACCAATTAAGTGATTTAATACAATTAGCGGGCGCACTTGGTGCATTGCACACAAAGTCATTCACCCGACTAATCAAAAATCACGAAATAACGGTGTGTGTACAGAAGATAAACGGTGCCAGGTGCACCAGGCGACGTCGCATGACGTCCCTGACGGCACCTGCCGAGGTCACTCGCCGTGCCGATCGGTCTTGAAAAACTCGGCCTGGAACATGCACATGCGTAACGCATTGTGATAGCGGCCGTTACCGAAAAACTCCTCGATGAGCTCGGCCTCGTGCCGGAAACCGCACTTCTCGTAGACATGGATGGCAGCGGTATTCGACTTGTCGACGATCAGATAGACCTTGCGCAGGTTCAGCACCGAAAACGCATAGTCGACCGCGAGTTGCGTGGCGACGGTGGCGTAGCCGCGCCCCTGTGCGTGCGGTGCGATGATGATCTGAAACTCGCCGCGCCGGTGGATATAGTCCAGCTCGATCAATTCGACGACGCCAACGGTTTGACCCTCATTGTCGATCGCCACGAAGCGGCGCTCGCGCAGATCGTGTACGTGCTGGTCGTACAACTGGGTCAATTCAGAGAACGTTTCATAGGGTTCTTCGAACCAGTAACGCATGATCTTTGCGTTGTTGTTCACTTCGTGGACGAAGCGCAGATCGGTGCGCTCGAGCGGGCGCAGGGTGAGTTCGCTGCTGCGTTCGATAGTCATTGGATTCCCCTTGAGAATTATTGGTTTGAGCGCGCAAGCCCGAGGTGAGAACCGGGGCCCGCGTTTCCTGTTAGTCCGGGCGCAGCGCGGGGAGTTCTTACAACGTCTGTCGGCGGTGCAGACCGTTGCTGCAAGGCGCGAGGCGCCGCGCGGGTTCGGCGAGGGTGGGGTGGCGCGTTGTCGCAGGCCACTTTTCACGCGCTTATCGCAAATTTGTGAGGGGCCCGGCACCGTCGAGGTACATACCGTGCTCTACAATGAAATCATGCTCTTGCGATGGAGGCTACCGTGATCGAGCACTTGATACTAGGCGCCTTTCTGGTCATCCCGCTACTCATCGTCGCATTTCTTTTCTCAGACGAATTGTGGCAGGAGCATCGGCATCTACACGACATGCATCTTGAACCAGCGAAACCGCGCCGCATCGACTGGCGGCATCCGCTGCGCCGCGCCCGGCATCGGCTTTGAGGCGGTTGGACGCGCAAATAACCCGCAAATAACCCGCAAATAAGCCGCACATAACCCGCAAATAAAAAAGCCTGCCGTTTCGGGCAGGCTAAAAAGAGATCCACACTCAATGCCTTGCGGGTACAAGGCAGACACCAGTCTAGCCGGACAGCGCGTGCGGCTGGTTTCACCAGCCATTACACATATTACGGGGCATGACCAGTTGCGTCGTCGTCGGCCCTCGCGCCGTCAGCGGGGGCGCGCCAATGGTTGCGAATGCGTGTGGCGAGCGCTTCGAGCGTGGCCGCGTCGGCGACATCGCGCGCATGCATGCGCAGCGGCTGTCCTTCCCAGCGCGGGATCACGTGAAAATGCACGTGCGGCACCGTTTGCCCCGCGGCGGAGCCGTTGAACTGTCCGATGAATACGCCGTCGGGGCGCAAGGCCGCGCGAACGGCAATGGCGAGCTTCTGCGCCATGCGCATGCAGGCCACCGTCGAGGCGTCCGACAACTCGAAAATCTCGACCACCGCTTCCTTCGGCACGACCAGCATGTGGCCGTCGGCTTGCGGCATCAAGTCCATGAAGGCCAGCGCGGCATCGCTTTCCGCCACTTTGATGCAGGGTAGCTCGCCGCGCAGAATCTTCGCGAAGGGATTGCTGTCGTCGTAGTTCATCACGCGTCCTTTGGGTTGCCCTACGGTTCAAGGTGGAGATGCTGTCAGCGATATTGTCCACCACCTCTGTTACAACGCGCCGTATTTGTCCCCGTGTTGTCCCTGCGTTGTCCCTGTATCTGGTGCGGACCGCCGGCAATCAGCTACTCACCGCCACCTGATTCTTGCCATCCCGTTTCGCCCGATACAGTCCGACGTCGGCGGCTTCGATCAACGTCGTCACCGGTTCGGCGGCGGATGGCACGATGGCCGCCGCGCCGATGCTGATCGTCACGACGCCGCTCGCCGAACCGGCGTGCGCAATGTCGAGTCCTTCGATTGCAAGACGGATCTTTTCAGCAAGCAGGCGCAAGCCACCCGACGACGCGCCCGGCAGCACCACCGCAAATTCCTCGCCGCCGAACCGCGCCGCAAGATCGGGCGCGCGCCCGAGGCACGACTCGATGGTTTGCGCGACGCGTTTCAGCACTTCGTCGCCGGCGACGTGCCCATAGGTGTCGTTGTAGGCCTTGAAGTTATCCACATCGATCATCAGAAAACCGAGGCCCGTGCTGTCGCGCGTGCCGCGACGCCATTCGGCGGCCAGGTACTGATCGAGGTAACGTCGATTCGACAAACCCGTCAAGCCGTCCGAATGCGTGAGCCGCTGCAGTTCGAGATTGGTCGCGAGCAACTGCTGTTGCGACTGGCGCAGGGCCCGATAGGCCTCGTCGCGCTGCAGCAGGTTCAGATACGAGCGCGAGTGATAGCGAATGCGTGCGATCAGCTCGATGCGATCCGGCAGTTTCACGAGGTAGTCGTTGGCGCCGGCCGCGAAGGCCGCGCTCTTGACCAGCGGCTCTTCCTTGGTCGACAGCACGATGATCGGAATATCGCGGGTTGCCGGATTCTGCCGGTATTGCCGCACGAGAGTGAGGCCGTCGGTGCCGGGCATGACGAGGTCTTGCAGGATCACTGTCGCGCGGGTTTCCTCCGCGCAGCGCAACGCATCTTCAGGCGACGCGCAGTAGTGAAAGTCGACGCTCCCTTCGGTGGCCAGCGCCTGCCGGACCGCCTCGGCGATGATCGCCTGATCGTCGACCAGCAGCACCATGATTGGGCATTCGGCCGCGGGCGGACTATCGAGGATGCGCGCTAACGCGTCGTCGATGGCGCTGTTGGGCGCGTCCTCCGCGTACCCCTGCGCGTTCGCGTCGTGCTCTGCGAGATCCGGCGCGGTGGCGTTCTGATGCGGTTTGGAAGTGTCCATATTGGTCAGCCAGAATGAATGTCAGTGAGTCGTAGCGGGCTAATGTGTGGCTAGTGTGCGCTTGCCGGGCCCCTAGCGCGCGCCGACGGCGGTGGCGAGCGCGGCGGCGATACGGGGCAGGGGCAGAATCGCGGCGGCGGCGTCGAGCGCCGCGGCCGCCTTCGGCATGCCGTACACGGCGCAGGTCGCCTCGTCCTGCGCAATCGTGTGGTAGCCCTTGGTGCGCATCGCCTTGAGCCCGATCGCGCCGTCGCGGCCCATGCCGGTCAGCAGCACGCCAATCGCGCGCGCCGGCCAGCGTGCCACCACACTGTGAAAGAAAACGTCGACGGAAGGCCGGTAGGGCGTTTCGGCCGGCTCCTTCGTATAGCCAAGCACGTTGGGCAATTTCAGGTGCAGGTGATCGTCAGTAGCGGCGAGCAGAACGACGCCTGCTTGCGGCCGGTCGCCTTCGTTCGCGATCCGCACCGGCAGCGCCGACTGCTGGTTCAGCCAGTCGGCCATGCCGGCGGCGAAGGCCGCGTCGACGTGCTGGACGATCACGACCGCCGCCGGGAAATCCTTCGGCAAACCGGCGAGCAGCGTGGCGAGCGCCGCCGGGCCACCCGCCGAGGCGCCGATCGCCACCAGCGGCGTGTCGCGGCTCGTCACGCTTTTCGGTTCCGCGGCCGCCGTGGCGCCAGGCGCGTTGCGCTCCGCGACCAGCGCGGCGATACGGTCGATCTTCGCGATCAGCGTGGCGATGCTCTTGTGCGCGTCCGGGCCGCTCAGCGAGGGCGTATCCACCGCATCGAGCGCGCCCGCGCCCATCGCTTCGTAGACGCGCCACGCATTCGCGCCCACGTCGACGGTCACGATCAGGATCGCGCACGGCGCTTTCGCCATGATGCGGCGCGTGGCTTCGATGCCGTCCACGTTCGGCATGACGAGATCCATCAGCACGATGTCGGGCCGCTGCGCGGTGCAGAAATCGACTGCCTGCTGGCCGTCCTGCGCGACCCACAGCACCTCGTAGTCGTGGCGCGCGGCGAGTGCGCGGCGCAGCGCTTCGACGGCGAGGGGCAAGTCATTGACGATTCCGATTTTCATCCGTTTTACCCGTGCATTTAACCGTAAGCTTCGCCGATCAGATCGCGCACTGCGTCGAGCAGTGCTTCGTCGTGGAAACTGCCTTTCGCCAGATAGTAATCGGCGCCCGCGTTCAGGCCGGCGCGGCGGTCCTCTTCGCGATCCTTGTAGGAGACGATCATCACCGGCAGTGCCTGCAGGTGCGGATCGCGCTTGATGAGTGTGACGAGTTCGATGCCGTCCATTCTCGGCATGTCGATGTCGGTAATCACGAGGTCGAAGCGCTCGCTGCGCACCGCGTTCCAGCCGTCCATGCCGTCGACGGCAATCGTCACGTCGTAGCCACGCGTGGTCAGCAGCTTGCGTTCGAGTTCGCGCACGGTGAGCGAATCGTCGACCACCAGCACGCGCCGCGTGACTCGCCGGGCAGCAAGGGTCGCGCCGTGCTGGGTATGTTTCAGATCGCCGCCCGCCACCAGTTTTTCAACCGAGCGCAGCCAGTCGTCGACATCCGCGATCAGCACGGGGTCGCCGTTTTCCATCAGCGCGCCCGCGGTGATGTTCCTGATCTTGCCGAGACGCGGGTCGAGCGGCTGCACGACCAGCATCCGCTCGCCGAGAAAGCGGTCCACCACCACGCCGTAGGTTGCTTCGCCGTCGCCGATCACGATCAGGCTGACGAGTTCGGCTTCATTGGCGGGCGGCGCCGTGTCGAGAATCTGATGCGCGGTGACGACGCCGATACGGCGGCCGTCGAAGGCAATGTGCTGATGGCCTTCGAGCAACTCGATCTCCGCGCGGCTTACGTGCAGCGTGCGGTTCACATGCGCGAGCGGCACGGCATACGGCTCGCCCGCGACTTCGACGAGCAGGCTGCGGATCACCGAGAGCGTGAGCGGCAACTGCAACTGCACGCGCGTGCCGGCATTGGGTTCGTGGGTGATGCGCACCGCGCCGCGCACGCGCTTGACGACGTCGTACACCGCGTCGAGTCCGACGCCACGGCCCGAAACATCGGTGACCTGATCGCGTAGCGAAAAGCCGGGCAGGAAGAGGAATTCGAGCAGTTCGGCTTCGGAGAGGCGCGCGGCGGTTTCAGCGCTCGCCAGTTTCTTGCGGACGATCGAGGCGCGCAAGGCGTCGAGGTCGATGCCCGCGCCGTCGTCGGTGACGGTGATGAGCAGCGCGCCGGCGGTGTGGCGTGCGTCGAGCGTGAGCGTGCCTTCTTCGGACTTGCCGTGCGCGAGACGGTCCGCCGGTGCTTCGATACCGTGGTCGATCGCATTGCGCAGCAGGTGGCCGAGCGGCGCTTCGAGCAGATCGAGGATGTCGCGGTCCACCTGTGTCGATTCACCGATCAGCTGCCAGCGCACCTTCTTGCCGAGCGAACGCGCGACGTCGCGCACCATGCGCGCGAGGCCGCCGGTGCCGTCGCCGAAGGGGCGCATCCGGCATTGCAGCGCGGCGTCGTAAAGCTGCTGCGAAAGATGCGTCGAGCGGCGGTCGAAGCTCTCCAGATCGGCCAGGCGCTCGGCGAGCAGATGCTGCGATTCCGCGGTGAGGCGGCGCAACTCTTCGAGCGCGGCGTGTGCGCGCGGGTCGAGTTTCAGGTCGGCGAGCGTTTCGTGCAACTGATCGAGCGCGCGTGAGCCGTCGCGTTGGACGCGCTTGACGCGCAGCATCGATTGCGCGAAGGGTTTGAGCCAGCGCGATTCGACCAGCGATTCGCCGGACAAGGAGAGCAGCCGGTCAAGGTTGTCGGCGCGTACGCGCAGCATGCGGCCTGCTTCGTTCGCGGGGGCTACGCTTGCGGCGGTGGATGCAGGGGCGCTGGTGGAGTCGGGCTCGATCGACGTTGCCGCCGTGCTGGCCGGTGTGGCTGAAACGGTTGAAACAGGTGTCGCTTCGGCGCGCAGGGCGTTGGCCAGCAGATTGAATGCGGCGTCGGCTTCCGCGGATGCCGTTTGCGCGCCGGCGGTGGCATTGGATGCAGAGCCGCCGGCGCGGGCAAGACCCGCGGCAGGCGTCGCGGTGGCCTGCTGCGCAGCCTCCCAGCGCATCGCCGCGCCACCCGCCATACGCGCTTGCAACGCTCCCACACACACACTCACCGCGTCACGCGCCGACTCGTCCTCGTCATTGCCGATGCGCGCGACGATATCGACACCGCGCAGCAACTCATCGATCCAGGCGGCATCGAGCAATGCGCGCCCTTCCTGCGCCGCAACGAAACAATCTTCCATCGCGTGGGCGAGTTCGACACCCACCTGCACGCCGACGATACGCGCCGCGCCCTTCAGCGAATGAGCCGCGCGCATGCAGGCCTCGAGCGCGGCGGCGTCGCGCGGCGTGCGTTCGAGGGCGAGCAGGCCGTCGTTGAGCACGCGCGCCTGGGTCCGCGCTTCTTCGCGGAAGAGATCGATCAGCGACGGGCGGCGCGGGTCGTCCGTCATCCGAGACTCCGGTTCAAGGTATTGAACAATGCGTCGGCGTCGAGCAGTCCGACCGTCACGCCGCGCCACGGGGCCACGGCGCGCGTATGCGCGGCTGCTGCATGCGAGAGCGTTGCGGGCGGCACGAAAAAAGTGGTGAGCGCGATCCGATGCACACCGTCGACCTGGTCGACGGGGAACACCGCGTGCTCCTCGGCGCGCGAAACCACCAGCAAACGCGGCAGATCGTGGCGCGACTGAGCGTCGCCTGCGCTGGTGTCGGCCTCGAAACCGAGCAGATGCGCGAGCGACAGACATACCAGCAAGTCGCCCTGCACATTCACCACGCCCAGCACCGCGCGATGCTGCCGGTGCGGCAACGTGTGAATCGGCCGCGTCTGAACGATGCGTTTGAAGATCGGCGTGGGCAGCGCGAGCCATTCGCGGCCAATCCGGAAAATGAGGAACGATTCGCTCACACCTTGCGGATCGTGTCGCTGCTCCCTCTGTTGCGCCGGCGTGCCGGCGTCATGCAGCGCGAGGTCCACCAGCGGAATCGGACGCTCCAGCAATTTGGCCGCAGCCGCTTCGAACACGGGGCAATTCAGACAGCGCACGTATTCGACCAGCCGTTCACACGACGAATCGCCACGCACGCCAATGCGGTTCCAGCAATCGTCGAAAGTCACCGGGCGGTCTTCAACCACGTTGCGCTCCCTGCGCCCGCGACGCGCGCTCCATCAACAGACGCGCGCCGTTGCGATCGCCTTCGAGTTCGAGCAGCGTCGCCAGATGTGCGAGCGCTTCGGTGTGCTGCGGATCGAGGTAGAGCGCCTTGCGATACTGGCTGCGTGCGAGATTCGTATCGCCGCCGGCGTCGGCCAGCACGCCGAGCAGGTAGAACGCATCGGCATGCGGTGCGTGCCGTTCCAGATAGGCGTTGATCGCGTTCGCTGCTTCCGTCAGGCGACCCGCATCGGCCAGTGCGTGCGCGGATTGCAGCGTGTCGCGGGCGGCGTTGGTCGGCGAGGCGACGTGCAACTGCATCAGATCGTCCGATGGGGAGGCGGGCTTCAACGGATTGGCCGTGTGGCTGGATATACCGTTGGGCGGCATAGCTTGAGCTGGTGTCGCGTGAGGCCGCGTACCATTGAAAAGCGGCTGCGGCGAACCAGCGTTGAGCGGCGGGCGCGCAACCGGATCGGGCCACGCGAAAGGCTTTGCCGAAAACACTTGCAGCGGCGCGAGCGCGGGCACCGGCGAATGCGTCATCGCGAGTGCCGCAGCGGTTGCGAGCGGCGCGGTGTGCCAGCCGTCGAATTGCGTTTCTGTCGGCGCGGCGCGGCGAAACGCGAACGCCAGCGGAATCTTCGCCGACTGCATGCCGTAACGCATCAACAGTCCGGTTTCCGCGGGGCCGACGAAGAGCGTGCCGCTTTCAGCCAACACGCTATTGAGCGCATGCAGGGCCGTTTGTTGTGCATCGCGGTCGAAGTAAATCAGCACGTTGCGGCAGAACACGAAGTCGTAGACGCCGAGCGCCGCGGCATCGAGCTGCATCAGATTGGCGCGCGAAAACCGCACCGCGTCGACGATGCGCGGCGCGAGACGCCAACCGTCTTCAGTGCGCGCGAAGTGGGCGTCGCGAAACGGGAACGCATTGCCGCGAAACGAGTTGCGGGTGTACACGGCGCGTTGCGCGAAGGCCAGCGAGCGCTCGCTGATATCCATGGCGTCGATGCGCATCTGCGCCGCCTCGATACCGGCGTCGAGCAGCGCCATCGCGATCGTGTACGGCTCTTCGCCAGTCGAGCAGGGCAGGCTCAGGATCCGCAGCGGCAACGCGGTGCCGCGCTCGTCGAGGCGCTCGTGCGCGAGACGCGCGAGCGCTTTGAACGCGTCGGCGTCGCGATAGAACCAGGTCTCCGGCACCACCACCGTTTCAACCAGCGCCTGCACCATCGCGGGCGACGCCTGCGCGGCTTCCCAGTAGTCGGTGAGCGTGGCGTCGGCGTGACCGTCCGCGCACCAGGCGGCGGCGCGCTGATCGACCGCACGCTCGATTGCGCTATGACCGAGCGACGCTGCATCGAGCCCGATGGTTCGATGCAGCAGATCGCTGAAGCGTCGATAGAGCGGCGCGTTGTCGTGATGCGCGTTCATACGTGCGCCTCGGGAAACAGCAGGGCTTTGACGTCGTCGGGCAGCAGATGTTCGACGCGAATCCATTGCACCAGTCCGTCTGCTTCGCGCGCGACCGGACCCAGATAGCGCGCGTGCGGCATGTCGATGCCGGCATCCTGAAACGCGTCGGCGGCGAGGCGCAGGGTGCGCGTTGCGCCTTCCAGCAGGAGCGCGAGCAGGCGCACCGTACCCGCATGCGGATAGCGCACCAGCACCACGCGGGTCGACATCAACTGCGCGGCGGGGCGGCCGAGCGCGAGCGCCGGCAGATCGATCACCGGCAGCGGTGTGCCTTCGTAATCGAGCACGCCCGCGACCCACGAGGGCGCGCCGGGGATCGTCTTCGGCGGCGACTGCGGCGTGAGCGGCATCAGACGCTCCACCTGCGTCGCGTCGATCACGTAGCGTTCGCTATCGAGCGTGAAGAGGATGAAGAGCATCGGCGTGGGCTGGGTGGAGTGGCGTGCGGAGTGGTCTGCTTCAGCGTGTGTGCCTGAATGAGCGCGTTGCCGCGCGTCAGGCCACCACCTTGAAGCGCGATACGCCGGTGCGCAGACTATTGGCGACGTGCGTCAGGTCGTCGATCGCCTGGGTCGACTGACGCAGCGATTCCGCTGTTTGCTGCGCGGCCTCCGAAAGCTGCGTCAGCGCCTGGGTAATCTGCTCGGCGCCGGTGGCCTGCGTCTGCATACCTTCGTTGACCATCGAGAAGCGCGGCGCGAGCGCCTGCACCTGCTGGATGATCTGCGTGAGATGGCCGCCCACGTTCTGCACGTCGAGCATGCCGCGGCGCACTTCTTCGGAGAACTTGTCCATGCCCATCACGCCCGCCGCCACCGCCGACTGGATCTCCTTGACCATCTGTTCGATGTCGTAGGTCGCCACGGCGGTCTGATCCGCGAGGCGGCGAATTTCGGTTGCCACGACCGCGAAGCCGCGGCCGTATTCGCCGGCTTTTTCTGCTTCGATCGCCGCATTCAGCGAGAGCAGGTTGGTCTGATCCGCAACCTTGGTGATGGTGGCGACGACCTGGTTGATGTTGCTGGCTTTCTCGTTGAGGATCGCAAGCTTCGCGTTGACCGAACCGGCTGCTTCCATCACGAGGCGCATGGTTTCTTCCATGCGGGCGAGACCGGCGTGACCGGTGCCGGCGAGCGCCGCCGATTGCCCGGCTACTTCGGAGACTTCATTCATCGTGCGCAGCAGATCGCGCGAGGTCGCAAAGATTTCGCGCGACGTGGCGCCGATCTCGGTGGTGGTCGCCGCGGTTTCGTTCGCGGTGGCTTGCTGCTCGCGCGATGTCGCGGCGATTTCCGTCACCGAGGTGGTCACCTGGACCGCCGACTTCTGCGCCTGGCCGACCAGCGCGGTGAGCTCGTCGGTCATGCGGTTAAAGCCCGCTTCGAGCGCGCCGATCTCATCCGCGCGATTCAGTTGCAGACGCTGTGTGAGGTCGCCCGTGCGCATGACGTCGACGACTTGTAACACTTTTGCCATGGGCGTGGTGACCGCGCGCAGCAGCCAGTAACCGGCCAGTATGGCGGCGATGACGGCGAGCAGCAGCATCACGAGCAGCACGATACGCGTTGTCTCGACCGAGTTGCGGATGCTTTCAGCGGACTGGTCGGCATAGGTCTTGTTGTTCTCGACCAGCTTGCGCACCGAGAGGCGGCCCGTCTCCCAGACCGGCGTGAGCTGTGCGTTGAAAATCTGTGCGGCATTCGCTTTCGAAGCCGGCAGCACGGCGATCAGCGACGCCTGGATCGGCAAATATTGCGTGTATTGCTGGCGGAAGTCATTGAAGAGATCGCGGTCTTCCTGACGGAAGATCGTGTTGCCGTAGTCGCTCAGCAGCTTCTGAAGCGTTTGCTGGGTCTCGATGAGCCGCGTGCTGTCGCGCTTCTCGGCCTCTTTATCCGCATCGACGTAGATAAGGCGCTGCGTGACCGAGTAATTCTCGAACCAGGCCGCGCGCATGGCGGTCGCGTAGTAGAGGCCGGGCATCGAATCCTGCTGCTGGCTCTTCGCGTCGTGGTCGATGCCGCCGAGTTGCTCGAAAGTGACGATTGCCATTGTCAGCATCACGATCAGCACGATCCCGAAACTGCACAGAATCCGTTGCCGGATGGTCCATTGTTTCACGCGCACGCCCCTTAACTTTTTGGCTTGATTTCGACGCCGACGTCGGCTTTTGCGTATCGGGGTCGAAGGATCGGAAGGCTTTACAGGTCGTCGGATTTGTCCGACGGGTCTGCGGCGAATTTTACATTGATCGTAGGAGTGGATGGCGGTCGGCGTGGCGTCTTCCGCCTAGGGGTTACACCCGTAATGCCCGGTTACCAACTGCAGCATCTATTTCCGTGCGCGCCCTACACAATCTGTTCCATGCCTGAACGGCGGGAGCGAAACATGAAAAAGATTGCGGTGGCGTTGTTGATGGTGGGGAGCCTGAGCGTGGCCGGTCAAGCACAAGCTCATGGCAATGGCGGCGACGTGGTCGGCGCGCTGATCGGCGGTGCCGTGCTGGGCGCAGTGGTGACGTCGGTGCTGAATCCGGCGCCAGTGGTCGCCTACCAGCAGCCGGTGTATGCGCAACCGGTGTATGCACAGCCGGCGTATCAACCGGCGCCCGTGTATGCGGGGCCGCCGCCGGGATACTGCTATGACCAGTACCAGCGCGCGTACGTCGCGTGTGGTGCGCCGCCGCCCGGACAGTATGGGTATCCGCAGGGGCCTCAGCCGGGCTGGTAAACGAACTAAAAAACGCACTGAACGGGCACGCGCAATCTGGACGCTCGCGCACCACAGAGAAAAAGGCCGTCGCACTATGCGACGGCCTTGTCGTGTTGGGTGTCTCTATTCAGTGCTTGTGATGCAACCACTCCGCATAGTGCGTATCCAGCCAGCGCTCAAGGCGCTCGGGCTTTGTCTTGTCGCGATAGTGTGACGCAGCCCAGATCACCGCGCCAACCATCAGCATCACCAACGGTCCTAACAAATACGCCATCAACGATTCAGACATCGGAGCCTCCGTCCCGGCCGTCATCCATCCTTCAGTTTAGGCGATGAACGGCGGGAAAAAAGGACGCCGTGATGGCTTGGCCGGCAACGCGGCGGGATTGACGCGAATCGGCAGAGTGCGCGTGGAGCGGGGCGATTGAGAACCTAGTGAAAAAGGTGATTTCCTTTTCCCGGTTGGGAAGTAAGGATGGGGTTTGTTTGACTGTGTACCATTGGGCACACTGCTGGCCAGCGGTGAAGTGAGGCGCGACTACCGATCTGGCGCCTGACGCGTCTGACACGCCCGCTGTACTCAGCCGATCACGCCTTGCCGGCCGCTCTCGATCTGCGTGTCGACGAAATCCGCCCACAGTTGCAAGGTCCGCCGCTGTTCGGCGGCATGGTCAGCGTGGTCGACTCCGCTCGAGGCATCTTTGACGGCATGCGCCAGTGCATTTTCAATGGTGTCTGAAGGCTGACCCATTTCACGCAAATGGGTCGCGGCGGTGCGTCGAAAGTCGTGCAGGACGAAATGCTCGACGTCGAGTCCGAGCGATTTGACGGCCTGATTGAGCGTGCTTTTCGCGATCGGCCGGTCGTCGCCCCTGACGCTCGGAAATACGAAATTGCGGCTGGTCTTTGTGTCCTGGAGCTCGCGAAGCAGGGTGACCGCCTGATGCGGGAGGTACACCACGTGGTCGCGGCCCTTGTTCATCCGCGCGGCGGGGATTGTCCAGCGCGCGGCGTTGAGACTGAATTCGGACCAGGCCGCTTCGACGATGTCCGATTTGCGCACCATGGTCAGCACCAGCAGGTGCAGCGCCAACTTCAACGGACGTCGGATGTTGGATGCGTAGATCGCCCGGAGCATGGCGCCCATTTCCTCTGGCGCGAGCACGCGGGTGCGGCTGTCCGGCGTCGCGATGAAGCGTGCCGGGATGAGCGCGGCCGGATTGGCCGTGGCGAGTTGCCGGGCTATCAGGTACTCGTAGAGCCGCTTGACCGCGTTGCGCGTGTGCAGCGCCATCTTGGGCGAGCCACGGCTTTTGATCTGATCGCAAATCGCGCGGATGTCGTCGTCGGTCACCGCTTTGATCGGCTTGCCGCCGATGGCGGGGAGCACGTCTTTTTCGAGCGCGCGCCGCGTGGTGCGCTGATATTCCGCCGACTTGCCGACCATCTCCGTGGCGAGATAGAGCTCCGCGCCCTCGCGCAGTACGTCGATCTTGTCCTCCGCGCCGCGGTCGCGTCTGGCTGTCGCCACGGGCGAGACGCCATTTGTAACCATCTCCGCGTACTTCTGCGCCTTGGCGCGCGCAACCCGCAGCGAAATCATCCGGTAGTCGCCGATCGTGACGAGCGGCTGGCGCTTGCCGTCGAGCGAATAGCGGAAGCGCCAGACCTTGGTGCCCGTGGTCATGATTTCGATGACGAGGCCGTTGCCGTCTGCGACGCAATACCGGGTAGCGCGCGGTTCAAGCGCGCGGATCTGTGCTTCGGTGAGGGGGGCGGCTAGTTTGGGCATGGCGGAGCGTTTGGTACGGGGACGGCGGGGATTTTAAACCGGACGTGTTTTGTGTACCAAAGAAAAAGCTTGGACTGGGTCGGCGTATAGCGTTCGATGGACGCTATACGGGCTACAGAAGTCTACCCAACTACATTTGGATAAACCTTCGGCACAAGTACATAACCTAGCGATGGATGTTCAAGGCCTTATCGGACCGAGTGCGTTACTTGTCCGCCAGCACCTCGCCGCGGAATTCGGCGGCATCCCGGATGCCGTCTGCCGTGCGCGCAACCCATCATGATGGCCGATGAGAAAGCCTGGTTTTCGGGGATCGGTCGAGGTGTGGTTTGACTTGTCGACGGTCGAGGCTACCGTTCACTTTTCGAGTTTCTTTTGTGCCTTCTCAAGCTGCTGAATGCTTGTGTCCGGAGTCGGAAGCGACTCTGGCATTGTGCCGCCCAGTTCGCGGATCGTTTGGCGCACCTTGCTACCCACCTCAAAGTGGGTTTGATTCGCTTTCTGCTTTCCGCTTGTACCATCCCGCCTGAGCTTTTCTTCGGTCTGTGTTGCCCGGAACAGGTTGGCGGCCAGTTCAGTGCTGCCCATGTGATCCAAGATTTTCTGGCTCTTCTTGAGCCCTTTGTGCGTATGAATGTCTCTCGCACCCATGCCGCCGTACAAGCCTTTGTATCCATGGTCCTGGAAAACGGCGTAGTCAATTCCGGTTTCAACACCAGCGTCGCGGGCGGCGGCACTAAGGGCCTTATTGTGATGGACCAGTTCACCTCGGAGCATCAAGCGCCGCTGATCTTCCGGCATCCCCGCAAACGCCTTATCGTCGCTCAACTCCTGGCGACGCGTCTGCAGTGCGAAATACGTTTGCCCGTTGGCGATAACGGATTTCGATGGATCGCCGTTCTGTACGATCAAATAGCAGGCGTAACGGGATAGCGTGTAGTCAGTGATCCCGCGCGTTGCTCCGGATCCAAGGGGGACCATTTTGGTGACTTCACCGAAATGGTCCTGGGCGGGATGTCCCGACCGCTCGCAGGCAGTCTTCGCCTTCTCGATTACTTGCAGGAAGTTGCGCCAGTCCTGGTATTCGAGCAATGGCGCAAGGTCGCGCGCGAACCAAAACTCGGAATCGTCATCGTTGACCTGCCTGATGCTTTCAAAGGTACGGTGATGCTGCGCAGCTATGGGCTTATTGTTCAACACGGACGACTCCCGGACCAACTTGGTCGACGACGATGGCTGCCCGAACCTGATCGGCGCCTGCGGAAGATTGTACTGTGTTTTTATACAGGTAGCGGCGTGGCACGATGTATCAGGCCGACGGTATTCTGTGTACCAAAGAAATTGCCGGCTTTTGGTCGACAGAGGGTATTTGACATGGGCACAGCAGACAGCGCTGAATAACTCTCTCAGCTTTAATGGGCAAGTCTCTCGTAGCGAATTCCGCATTCGCTCTACTTGCCAATACAAAACCGGCTGAAAATCACTCCGAGCAGATCATCCGAGCTGAATTCCCCAGTAATCGAGTTCAGTTGGTCCTGCGAGAGACGCAGTTCTTCCGCGAACAGATCCAGCGCCTGGGCGTTCTGATCGGCGTGTGCCGCAGCTGTCGCCAGATTGTCCTCAGCCGCGCGTAGCGCAATCAGATGCCGCTCACGCGCGAGGTAGACGCTCTCGGCACCCGCCTGCCAGCCTGCAATGCGCAGCAACTCCTCGCGCAGCAACGCAACGCCATCGCCCTGTTTCGCCGACAGCCGCACTTCGCTGAGATCAAGATCAGCGTCTAGCGGTGTGACGGTGGGCGCGAGCCCGGTCAGATCTGTCTTGTTCAGCACGCGGACCACCGGCACACCGCTCGGGAAACGGTCCGCGATCTTTTCATCTTCGGCGGTCATGCCGGTTCGGGCATCGAGCAGATGCAGCACGACGTCCGCGCGCTCGATCTCGCTCCACGTGCGCGCAATGCCGATCTTCTCTACTTCGTCTTCGGTATCGCGCAAGCCGGCCGTGTCGATCACATGCAGCGGAATGCCTTCGACCTGGATGGTTTGCGCGACCTTGTCGCGCGTCGTGCCGGCGATCGGCGTGACGATGGCCAGCTCCGCGCCGGCGAGCGCGTTCAGCAGCGACGACTTGCCGACGTTCGGCTGGCCCGCCAGCACCACCGACAAGCCTTCACGCAACAACGCGCCCTGGCGCGCTTCGCTCAGCACGTGCGCGAGGCGCTCGCGGATTCGCGTGAGCTTGCCGCGGGCGTCGGCGGCTTCGAGAAAGTCGATTTCTTCTTCCGGGAAATCGAGCGTCGCTTCGACCAGCATCCGCAACGTGATGACTTCTTCGACAAGCGCGTGGATGTCGCGCGAAAACGCACCGTCGAGCGAGCGGCCGGCCGAGCGTGCGGCAGCCTCGGTGCTGGCCTCGATCAGATCCGCGACGGCTTCCGCTTGCGCCAGATCCAGCTTGTCGTTGAGAAACGCACGTCGCGTGAATTCGCCCGGCTCGGCCAGGCGCAGGCCAAACGCGCGGCCGGCTTCGATGCAACGCTGCAGCACCAGTTGCAGCACGACCGGACCGCCGTGGCCTTGCAACTCGAGCACGTGCTCGCCGGTGTAGGAGTGCGGTGCGGGGAAGTACAGCGCGATGCCGCGGTCGAGCGCGTTGCCGGCGCCGTCGAGGAAGGGTACGTAGCTCGCATGCCGTGGCGCAAGCGCCTGGCCGGTAAGCGCTTGCATCAGCGGCTGCGCGGCGCTTTCTCCCGCGCGGCCGAACGAAATCCGCACGACCCCGATCCCGCCTCGGCCGGGTGCGGTGGCAATGGCGACGATCGGATCGGAATCAGTGGCGAGCATGGGAGCGAGGCTATCAGAAGCGGGTGAATGCGGGATTGAGTGCGCACGAATGGGCGCCGGGCATTGTAACGCGGGCCTCCTCCGTCTCTAGACAGGGGCGAATTCCTAGCATGCTCAAGTTTTCATCAGACAAATAAGGATTTATCTCGCATAAGCTAAGATAGCTTAAGACACATTTGCGCCAGATGGGCGTGTCGGGATGCCTGCAACGCAGACTGCAGAAGGAAAAGACGGGGTTCGATGAAATCGCGAAATGCGTTATTAGGTGGCGATTTCAGGCTAAAAATAGCTTATTTAGGCTACAAAATAGCGCAATTGGTTGTCCACTGATTATGCGCCGAATTGCACAATCGGGCCCATGCCGACCTCCAAAGAAAAAGCAGCTTTCGCCAAACGGCTGAAAGACTCACTCCCCAACGACGTCCAGGGTGGGACCGATTTAGCCCGTGAATTCAATCTGCTCTACAGAAGCGGCCCTGCCGTCTCGCCGCAAACCGCGCACAAATGGCTCGCGGGTACGACGATTCCAAAGCCCGATAAGTTGCAGGTTTTAGCAACGTGGCTGCAAAAAGACATCCACTGGTTGCATTACGGGCCTGCGCCATCCGGCAAGGCCAAGCCGCTTGGTCGTGGCGAGAAATATCCGATGACGCCGGAAACGATCGAGCTGGTGACGCAGATGGCGAACCGGTTCGCGGGTTTGTCGCCGCGTCAGCGCAATCTGGTGGAAGAACTGATCACTGAATTTGATGGCGGTGCGCAACAGGAAGCCGGTGCCGCGCCTGAAGACGCATCGAAAGATAAGGGCCCACCATCGGCCGAATCATAAAAAAAGCCGCCCGGCGCAAACCGGGCGGCTTTTTTACAACCAGCTTCTGTCTGTCTTTGCCTGCTTTTGCCAGTCAGCCAGCGGCGGGCGCTACCGCCGCCCGCTGCAGGCAAGACATCGATCAGGCTGCCTTCGTCTTCGGCTTACCCATCATCCGCGTGATGTAGTACTGCTGGGCAATCGACAGCACGTTATTCACGACGTAGTACAGCACCAGACCGGCCGGGAAGAAGAAGAACATGACCGAGAACGCGATCGGCATGAACATCATCATCTTGGCTTGAACCGGGTCCGGCGGCGTCGGGTTCAGCTTGGTCTGCAGGAACATCGAGACGGCCATTAGCACTGGCAGGATGAAGAACGGGTCTTGCTGCGACAGATCGTGAATCCAGAGAATCCACGGCGCGCCGCGCATTTCAACCGACGACAGCAACACCCAGTACAGCGAGATGAACACCGGAATCTGAATCACGACCGGCAGACAGCCGCCGAACGGATTGACCTTCTCGGTCTTGTACAGCTCCATCAGCGCCGAATTCATCTTCTGCGGATCGCCCTTGAAGCGTTCGCGCAGGGCTTGCATACGCGGGGTGATCGCCTTCATGCGCGCCATCGACTTGTAGCTCGCGGCCGACAGCGGGAAGAACACGGCCTTGATCAGCAGCGTGAGCAGCACGATCGACCAGCCCCAGTTGCCGACATAGCTGTGGATCTTCTCGAGCAGCCAGAACAGCGGCTTCGCGATGATCGTGACCCAGCCGTAGTCCTTCACCAGTTCCAGACCCGGCGCGATGCCTTCGAGCATGCGCTCTTCTTCCGGACCGGCGAACAGGCGCGCGGACACATCGACCGATTGGCCCGGGGCGATGGTTGCAACCGGCTGCTTCACGCCAACGCGATACAGCGTCGGATCGATCTTCTCAACATAGATGTCGCGCTTCGCACCTTGCTGCGGAATCCACGCCGACGCGAAGTAATGCTGCACCATCGCGATCCAGCCGTTGTCGGCCGAATTGACGAAGTCTTCCTTGTTCTTGTCGATGTCGCTGAACGTCATCTTCTGGAAGTGGTGCTGGTCGGTGTAGACGGCCGGTCCGATGAACGTGTGCGAGAAGCGCGGCGTTTCCACCGGCTGGTCGTCGCGCACCAGTTCCATATAGACCGACGGCGTGACCGGCACGGTGCCGACGTTCTCGATCTTCGTGTCGACGCCGATCACATAGCTGCCGCGCGTGAACGTGTAAGTCTTGATGACCTTCACGCCGCCCTTGACCGGCGATTCGAAGCTGAGCTGGAACGACTTGGCGTCGCCCGTCAGATCGTGCGGCTGGTTCGGCAGCGGCGTGTAGATGTCGGTATGGTTCGGGAAATCGCCGCCGAGCAGACCGGTGCGCGCCAGATACGTATGGTTCGCGGTGCGGTCGAACAGGGTGATGACCAGGTCGGGCGTCTTGCCGTCGCCTTGCTTGACGAGCGACAACTTCGACAGCGTGCCGCCGCGGGTGTCGATTTCGCCGTTATAGACGTCGGTGCTGAAGCTGATCAACTGGCCCTGGGCCGCTGCGGCCGGCGCGTTGCCCGGTGCTGCTGCGTTGGTGGCCGGCAGATCGGCGGATTGGGTTCCCGGCGTCGTGGTTCCCGGAGCGGCGCCATCGACGGTCTTGGTCGGGTTGGCGCTCGGGAAGAACATCGACGGGCGTCCGTGGTCGCGTTGCCAGTTGTCGAACAGCATGACAGCTGACATGAAAAAGATGACCCATAGGACGGTGCGTTTGATATCCATGCGTTGTCTCAGTGTCGATGGAACGGCGCGTCAGCGCTTTTCAGAAGTGGGAGGCGGGACGAGATCGATGCCGCCAGCGGAAAACGGGTGGCAGCGGCAAATACGCCTGGCGGCGAGATAAGTCCCGCGCGCGGCGCCATGATACTGGATTGCTTCGCGCGCGTAATCAGAACAGGAAGGGTAAAAACGGCACCGGTTGCCGAGCATGGGGCTCACAGCAACCTTGTAGAAACGCAGTAAAGCGATGAGTACCGTTTGCATGGCTGGTGCGGCCGGACGGCGCCGCGCAACGTGGAGTACCGGGCGACGCCCGCGCAGCCTGGCTGCACTGCGGGCGGTCACTTGAGCGTCATTCCGTCTTGGGCGCTTCCGCGGGCGGCGCCTCGCGACGGACAATTTCGCGCGCTGCCTTGTCGAGCAGCACCTCTATCTCGCTGCGGCACAGCGCCCTCAACGGCGGCGACGAGGCGCTCGGCAAAGCCTTCTTGTCGAAGCGCGTGTGCAAACGCAGCAGCACATCCCAACCGCCGAATTCCGCGCGACGCAGCCGGAAGGCTTCACGCGCGAGTCGGCGTACCAGATTGCGCGTGGCCGCGCGCGGCGCATACTTCTTGCCGATCACGAGACCCAGGCGCGCGTCATTGCCGGTGGGCCGGCCGTACACCACGAAGTGCGCGGTGCGGCGCCACGGGCGCAAACGAAAAACGGATGAAAATTCATCCGTTTTCAGTAGCCTTGCGGCTTTGGGGAAGGCGGCTTGCGCTCGCAACGGAACCGAGCCCTGCCGCGGCGCCCCTGCCGCTCCCGCTTCACCGCGGGCCTCGCCTGGCACAGACGGAGCGCGCAATCCGCTCGCCTGCCTTAGATGGCGAGGCGCTTGCGGCCCTTCGCGCGACGTGCGTTGATGACCTTGCGGCCACCTGCGGTCTTCATGCGAACGCGAAAGCCGTGGGTGCGCTTGCGACGGGTAACGGAAGGTTGGTAAGTACGTTTCATGTTGCTCTCACTTGATCGAAAAATAACCGCGCGATCATCGCTGAAAGCGCAATGGCCGGAGGTTTACTGAATTGGTTTTCGCGGAACCCGCTATTTAAACCGGTTTTTCGTTGACCGTCAATAGTTTAGCCTGGTTCGGCCTGTCTCCGAGAAGAGTTCACAGGATGATCCGTCCCTGTGGATAACTCCCTTTCGCCGACGTTTTGGCGGTAGAATCTCGCCTTACTTCCCAAAAATCCTGCACGCCGCTCCGGCTCGCTTGCCCCGCAAACCCTTGTGGCACAAGCGCCTGGAGCCATTGCGCCTGGTTCGGCCTAGCTGCTCAGGGCCTTGTTGCGTACACGCGACAGGGGCAGCGGCGAACCGCCGTGCATACATAACGACAGCAACTCGATGAACGATTTCTGGCAACACTGTTCCGCATTGCTGGAGCGTGAGCTGACGCCCCAGCAGTACGTGACGTGGATCAAACCGTTGGCCCCGGTCGCCTTCGACGCCGCTGCGAACACGCTTAGCATCGCCGCGCCGAATCGCTTCAAGCTCGACTGGGTCAAGAGCCAGTTCTCCGGCCGCATCGCGGATATGGCCCGCGATTTCTGGCACACCCCGGTCGACGTGCAATTTGTATTGGACCCGAAAGCCGGCATGCGCGCCCCTGCGGCAGCGTCGTCGGCGCAGTCGCGTCCGTCTTCCGCGGCGGGTTCGATGGGTGGCGCTCACGCGTCTGGCTCGAACGGTGGCGCTGCCGCCGTGGACGCGGCCGTCGGCGCCGTGCAAGCGTCGCAGGCCGCGCGCAGCAATGGCGCGAACAACGCGATGGCGAACCTCAACGCGAATGCACGCGCCGCGGCCGACCAGAACGCAAACGCCCGTGCGGCCGCTGATGACGCCGCCGACCTCGATCTGCCCAGCCTCGATGCGAATGAAGCCGCGGCCGCACGCCGCACGTGGCGTCCAGGCCAAAGCGCCAGCTCGAATGGCAACGGTGATAACGACTCGATGTACGAGCGCTCGAAGCTCAACCCCGTGCTGACCTTCGACAACTTCGTGACCGGTAAGGCCAACCAGTTGGCGCGCGCCGCGGCGATTCAGGTCGCGGACAACCCCGGCATCTCGTACAACCCGCTGTTTCTGTACGGCGGCGTTGGTCTGGGCAAAACCCACCTGATCCACGCAATCGGCAACCAGCTTCTGATGGATAAGGCCGGCGCGCGGATTCGCTACATCCACGCGGAACAGTACGTGTCCGATGTGGTGAAGGCCTACCAGCGCAAGGCGTTCGACGATTTCAAGCGTTACTACCATTCGCTCGATTTGCTGCTGATCGACGATATTCAGTTCTTCTCCGGCAAGTCGCGCACACAAGAGGAATTCTTCTACGCGTTCGAAGCGCTGGTCGCGAACAAGGCGCAGGTGATCATCACCAGCGACACGTATCCGAAGGAAATCTCCGGCATCGACGACCGCCTGATCTCGCGCTTCGACTCCGGCCTGACGGTGGCGATCGAGCCGCCCGAGCTGGAAATGCGCGTCGCGATTCTGATGCGCAAGGCGCAATCCGAGTTCGTGAGCCTGAATGAAGACGTCGCGTTCTTCGTCGCCAAGCATCTGCGTTCGAACGTCCGCGAACTGGAAGGCGCGCTGCGCAAGATCCTCGCGTACTCGAAGTTCCACGGCCGCGAAATCACGATCGAAGTGACGAAAGAAGCGCTGAAAGACCTGCTGACGGTACAGAACCGGCAGATTTCGGTGGAAAACATCCAGAAGACCACGGCTGACTTCTACAGCATCAAGGTCGCGGATATGTATTCGAAGAAGCGTCCGGCGAACATCGCGCGGCCGCGGCAGATCGCGATGTATCTGGCGAAGGAGTTGACGCAGAAGAGTTTGCCGGAAATCGGCGAGCTGTTCGGCGGGCGCGACCACACCACGGTGCTGCACGCGGTGCGCAAGATTGCCGCCGAGCGCGGCACGGACGCGCAACTGAACCACGAACTGCACGTGCTGGAGCAAACGCTTAAGGGTTAAGCAGGCCGAACGTAAAAATCGACCTGTTTATTTCGGAACTCGCCCCCATTTTAGGGGAGCGGTTCTGTTTTCAGGCACAATACAGGTTTAACCGCCCGGCGGCCGCGGGCGGAATTCACGCCGTGACAGGCGCTGCGTGGCGCCGGCGGGGAGCCGCGGTTGCGCGCTGTAAGGCTGGCAAGTCAGGCGCGCAGGCCGTTATATCAACGAAGGAACTCTATGCAACTGGTCAAGACCGAACGCGATAACCTCCTCAGGCCGCTGCAAACCGTGAGCGGCATCGTCGAACGCCGCCATACGTTGCCGATCCTCGCCAATTTGCTGATTACCAAGAACGGCCCTGACGTGTCGTTCCTGTCGACCGACCTCGAGTTGCAGATCACCACGCGTGCCGATTTCGGCGTGGGCGGCGATTCGGTCGCGACCACGGTGGCAGCAAGAAAGCTCCTCGACATTCTGCGCGCCATGCCCGACGGGCAAGTCACGCTGACCTTGAACGACAAGCGTTTGACCGTGCAATCCGGCAAGAGCCGCTTTGCGCTGCAAACGCTGGCGGCCGACGAGTTCCCGACCGTCGCTCAGGCTAAAGACTACGGCGCGAACCTGGTGGTTCCCCAGAAAACGTTCCGCCAGTTGCTCGGCATGGTCCATTTTTCGATGGCCCAGCAGGACATCCGCTACTACCTGAACGGCATGCTGCTGGTGGTAGATGGCGACCAGTTGATGGCAGTCGCAACGGACGGCCACCGTCTGGCGTTCTCGTCGATGAAGATCGAAGGCTCGTTTGCGCGCCAGGAAGTGATCATTCCGCGCAAGACAATTCTCGAACTGCAGCGTCTGCTGGAAGACATCGACGACACGCTGAAGATCGACATCGCGCCGACGCAGGTGAAGTTCACCTTCGGCCAGGTCGAACTGGTGTCGAAGCTGGTGGAAGGCAAATTCCCCGACTTCCAGCGCGTGATTCCGAAGTCGCACAAGAATCAGTTCTTGATCGGCCGTGAAGAACTGCAGCGCTCGCTGCAACGCGCCGCGATTCTGACGTCGGACAAATTCAAGGGCGTGCGCTGCATTATCGAGCCGGGCCAGTTGAAGATCATGTCGACCAACGCCGATCAGGAAGAGGCGCAGGAAGAACTGGAAATCGCGTACGACGGCGACAGCGTCGATATCGGGTTCAACGTCACGTATCTGCTCGACGTGCTCGCAAACCTGAAGGTCGACATGTTGCAAGTGAGCCTTGGCGACGCCAGCTCCAGCGCGTTGATCACGATTCCCGAGAACGACGAATTCAAATACGTCGTGATGCCAATGCGCATCTAACGCGTCCAAAACCAAAGAACACACCAAGGGGCGCAGCGCCCCTTTGGCGTTTTTATGGTGTTTTGAAAAGTCCCGAGCAGCAACCAAGCAGCAACGCAGAACCGGAAAAAATCCATGACTGAAACGAACAATTCGCAACCCGATAACAGCTACGGCGCCTCCTCGATTCAGATCCTCGAAGGTCTGGAGGCGGTGCGCAAGCGGCCGGGGATGTACATCGGGGATACGTCAGACGGGACCGGTTTGCATCACCTCGTATTCGAAGTGCTGGACAACTCCATCGACGAAGCGTTGGCGGGGCATTGCAACGATATCCAGGTGATCATTCACGCGGACAACTCCATTTCCATCACCGACAACGGCCGCGGTGTGCCGACCGGCCTGAAGATGGACGACAAGCACGATCCGAAGCGCAGCGCCGCTGAAATCGTGATGACCGAACTGCACGCCGGCGGCAAGTTCGACCAGAACAGCTACAAGGTGTCCGGCGGCCTGCACGGCGTGGGCGTCTCGTGCGTGAACGCGCTCTCGGCATGGCTGCGCCTCACCATTCGCCGCGACGGCAAGAAGCACTTCATGGAATTTCACCGTGGCGTGCCGCAGAACCGCGTGATCGAAGAGATCGACGGCGTGGCTGTCTCGCCGATTCAGCTGATTGGCGACACCGAAAACCGCGGCACCGAAGTGCACTTCCTCGCCGACGAGACGATCTTCGGCAATGTCGAATATCACTACGACATTCTGGCCAAGCGGATTCGCGAACTGTCGTTCCTGAATAACGGCGTGCGAATCAAGCTGACCGACCAGCGCACGGGCAAGGAAGAAGATTTCGCGTTCGTGGGCGGCGTGAAGGGTTTTGTTGAGTACATCAACAAGAACAAGGCTGTGCTGCACCCGAACATTTTCCACATCAGCGGCGAGAAAGACGGCGTGGGCGTGGAAGTGGCGATGCAGTGGAACGACAGCTACAACGAAAACGTGCTGTGCTTCACGAACAATATTCCGCAGCGCGACGGCGGCACCCACCTGACCGGGTTGCGTGCGGCGATGACGCGCGTGTTGAACAAGTACATCACCGATCACGAAGTCGCGAAGAAAGCGAAGGTCGAGACGGCCGGCGACGACATGCGCGAAGGGCTCTCGTGCGTGCTGTCGGTGAAGGTGCCGGAGCCGAAGTTCAGCGCGCAAACCAAGGACAAGCTGGTGTCGTCGGAAGTGCGCGCGCCGGTGGAGGATGTGGTCGCGAAGGCGCTCGAGGAATTCCTGCTGGAAACGCCGAACGACGCGAAGATCATTTGCGGCAAGATTGTTGATGCGGCGCGGGCGCGGGATGCGGCTCGGAAGGCGCGTGAAATGACGCGTCGTAAGGGTGTGCTGGATGGGGTTGGTCTGCCTGGGAAGCTGGCGGATTGCCAGGAGAAGGATCCGGCGAAGTCGGAAATTTATATCGTCGAGGGCGACTCGGCAGGCGGCTCGGCGAAGCAGGGGCGGGATCGGAAGTTTCAGGCGATCTTGCCGCTGCGCGGCAAGGTGCTCAACGTGGAGAAGGCGCGCTATGACAAGCTGCTTTCTTCGGAGCAGATTGTGACGCTGATTACTGCGCTGGGTTGCGGGATCGGCAAGGAAGACTACAACCTCGACAAGCTGCGTTATCACCGCATCATCATCATGACCGATGCTGACGTGGACGGCGCGCACATCCGCACGCTGCTGCTGACGTTCTTCTATCGTCAGATGCCGGACATGATCGAGCGTGGGTATATCTACATCGCGCAGCCGCCGCTGTTCAAGATCAAGGCGGGTAAGGATGAACGGTATTTGAAGGATGAGGCTGAGGTTAATGCTCACATTCTGAAGCTGGCTTTGCAGGGGTCGGAGTTGTTGGCTTCCGAAGGCGCTACGCCTATCACCGGCGATGCGCTTGGCGAGTTGGCTCGGGCTTATTTGTTGGCTCAAGCTGTGGTCAACCGTCTGAGCCGGTTGTATGACGCTGGGGCGCTTGAGGCTGTGATGGATGGGGTTGTTATTGACCTTTCCTCCGAAGAGGCGGCTGCGGTTTCGGCGGCGGCTCTTGAGGCCAAGTTGCGGGATGATGCGTTGAAGCCTGAGGTTACCGTTTCGACGATGTATGACCCGGTGAGGGAGTTGCGCTCGCTGAAGGTCGCTCGGACACATCACGGCAATCAGAAGGTTTCCGTGCTGGATCAGGATTTTCAACTGACGGCGGATTTCCAACAGCTGATCAATACCGCTAATACGTTTAAGGGGTTGATTGGTAGTGGGGCGGTGATCAAACGTGGTGAGCGGAGTATGGCCGTTACCGACTTCAAGAGCGCTATGAAGTGGTTGCTGGCTGATGCTGAACGGAATATTTCCAAGCAGCGATACAAAGGCCTCGGCGAGATGAATCCTGGGCAGCTTTGGGAGACTACGATGGATCCGACGGTGCGTCGTTTGCTTCGTGTGCAGATTGAGGATGCGATTGCGGCTGATGGCATCTTTACGACGCTCATGGGGGATGATGTGGAGCCGCGTCGGGCTTTCATTGAGTCGAATGCGCTTAGGGCGGGGAATATTGACGTTTGAGGACAATTGCTTCTAGTTGTGCGCCCTCTCGGTATGGACATGCCGATGAGCGGCGCACTCCGCCCGCGCTACTTTAGCGGCGCGCGACCGCTTTCTTGGCTCGAGCAAGGAGGCGGCTTCGGGGCTTTGCTTGGGGGAGAGGATCGGCTGCGCTCCAGCTTGATAGACTTATCTGGGCGCTGAAAATACCATCGCCAATGCCCATTCTCAGCAGTTTTCGACCGTTTGCCAGAACGTGCATTGTGCAGAGCGGGAGACGGGTTTTTGGTGTTGGCGTAAGTCGGTACTGAACGCTTGATACGCCACTCCTCAGTTGCTGCACCTTGCTAAAATTGGTGCGATCTCACCTCAGCGATCATTCCTGCCGAGGGCTCCCTCCAACACTGCGCCTTTTGTTTTGTAGAGAACTCTGAATGAGCGATCAGACCCCTGCTCAGTATCAGCGACAGAATATCCTGAACAACAGGTATGCGTTACAGGCGGCCGAGCAACATCTGGAGCTGGGTGGTATCGCGTACCAAGGCGAAATGGTATTCACGAAGCAGCAGGTAACGGCGCTGCTCGAGGTAAGCGATGCCACTGTCGAGCGTTACATCGCTAGTCATGGCGAGGAACTTAAAGCAAACGGCTACGAGCTCCTCAAGGGTAAAAAACTCAAAGAATTCAAAGACTTGAGTGATGTTACCCTCACGGGCGAGGGTAACAGGGCACCCGTCCTAGGGGTCTTTAGCTTCCGCGCGGTACTTAACTTGGCCATGCTCCTCACGGAGAGTGAGCGGGCAAAGGCCATCCGCTCCAGATTGCTTGACATTGTGATGGACGTGCTAGCCGAGCGCACAGGCGGACACACCAAGTACATCAATCAGCGCGACGATCAGTTTCTGACAGCTGCGTTTCAGGAACAGAGCTACCGCAAACAGTTCACAGACGCCTTAGACCAACATGTTGTAGAGAATAAGTGGAAATACGTCCGTTTTACCAATCTCATCTATCAGAGTATTTTCAAAGAAAACGCCGCTGAGTACCGCAAGGTATTGAACTTGGCTGGCAAGGACAACATCCGCGAGACCATGTACGCGGAAGTGCTTAACCTGATCGCAAGTTACGAAATCGGTGTCGCTCACGAATTTGCCGCCGCCGTTCTTCGTCAAGGCCGCAAGCTGACGATGCAGGAAGCCGAGACGCTGTTCGGCCAGTTCGAGAGTCATCCGCTGTTTAGACCGCTGATTATGGATGCGCGCACCAAGATGGCCAGCCGCGACTTGGGGTTCAGGGATGCGCTTCACCAGAAACTGGAAGCCTACATCCAGTCTGTACCACAGGCGGATTTTGACCGTTTCCTGGGCGAAACTAGTAAGTCCCTTGAGGAGCGCTTGAGCGACCCCGCCACTCTTGCCGTGTTTAAACGTCTGAAAGACCGGTGAGTATGGACGAGCACCAAGGCATTCGCTTCCTCTACTTCGATGTGACGCATGCCATCGAAACTCAGAGCTGGATTATCGTCAAATCTGGCGGCTTGTCTGGCGTCAAGCACGTTGAGCATCTTGAAAGCGTATTGGGTCATATCCAAAATGACCGGTACTACCCAGAAATGGCGGATAAGCTCACGCACTTGATGTTCTCCATCAACAAAAACCACCCGTTTAACGACGGCAACAAACGTTCGTCCATCGGTCTTGGGGCCTATTTTCTAGAGCTAAACGGATACGACTATGTCGTTACGCGCTTTGTTCGCGAAATGGAAAACATTGCGGTGTACGTGGCGGACAACGTCGTAAGCAAAGAGTTATTGCGTCAACTGATTGCGTCTATTTTGTACGAGGATGACTATTCCGAAGTCCTCAAACTTGCGCTGATTGAGGCAATTTCACGCTCCCTAACCGAATCGGATGACTAGCAAATGCCACCCGTAGCGAGCTATCCCATCACCCGCCCAAGGCTGGCTGCCAAAGGCCGACCTTGAGCCGGCCTAGCTGCTTCGGCTGTGCGCAAGCCCCCTTCAGAAACTGTGTAGCTGCGACGTTAAACAAAAGCGGCTTCAACATCACTTTCGAAACTTATGGCAATTAAGAAGTCGGACCTATATTCCTCCCTCTGGGCTTCTTGCGATGAACTGCGCGGTGGCATGGATGCCAGCCAGTACAAGGACTACGTCCTGTTCATGCTGTTCATCAAGTACATCAGTGACAAGTACGCCGATAGCGATGACATCGCGCCGCCGGTTGTCATTCCCAAGGGCGCCAGCTTCAAAGACATGATCGCCCTCAAGGGTAAGAGCGATATCGGCGACAAGATCAACACCCAGATCATCCAGCCGCTGATTGATAACAATAACCGCCTCGCGCGTAGCGACTTCCCCAATTTCAACGATCCCGAGAAGCTAGGCACCGGCGCCGAGATGGTCGAGCGCCTCACCAATCTGGTCAGCATTTTTCAGAAGCCCGAGCTGGACTTCTCGCAGAACCGAGCCGAGCACGATGACATTCTGGGCGACGCCTACGAATACCTGATGCGCCACTTCGCCACAGAAAGTGGCAAGAGCAAGGGGCAGTTCTACACGCCGTCCGAAGTGAGCCGCATCATCGCCAAAGTTATCGGCATCTCGCCCACCAACACCAAAGGCAACACCACCGCCTACGACCCCACTTGCGGCTCGGGTTCGTTGCTGCTGAAGGTGGCCGCTGAGGCCGGCAAGCACATCACGCTGGAAGGTCAGGAGAAGGACGTAACTACGGCCGGCCTCGCACGGATGAACATGATCTTGCACGACTTCCCCACGGCCAACATCCTCAGCGGCAATACGTTGGCTAACCCCAAGTTTAAGGATGGCGAGCAACTGCGCACCTATGATTATGTGGTGGCCAACCCGCCGTTTTCCGACAAAGCCTGGAGCACGGGCCTTATCCCCACTGATGACCCTTACAAGCGGTTCACCTGGGGCGCACCTCCTGCCAAACAGGGCGACTACGCCTACCTGCTACACATCATTCGCAGTATGAAGGCCAGCGGAAAGGCTGCTTGCATCTTGCCGCACGGCGTACTGTTCCGTGGCAATGCGGAAGCCGTCATCCGCAAGCAACTTGTGAGCAGCGGCATCCTCAAGGGCATCATCGGTTTGCCGGCCAACTTGTTTTATGGCACCGGCATCCCTGCGTGCATCTTGGTGCTGGACAAGGAAAACGCCGCCGCGCGCAAGGGCGTGATGATGGTCGACGCCAGCAAGGGCTTCATCAAGGACGGCAACAAGAACCGCTTGCGCGAGCAAGACCTGCATCGCATCGTGGATAGCTTTCATAGACTGGACGACGTGCCCGGCTATGCCCGCATGGTGCCGCTCAGCGACATCGCCAGCGAGAAGAACGACTACAACCTTAACCTGCCGCGTTACATCGACGGCACGGAAGTCGAAGACATCCAGGACCTCAGCGCCCATCTGAATGGTGGCATCCCGGAGCGCGATCTTTTCGGCGCCACTAGCGCTCTGTCCTCTTACTGGCAGGTGATGCCCGCGCTGTGCGCCACTCTATTCGCGCCACACCGCAAGGGCTACCGCAAGCTCCAGCAACCCTTGGCCGAAATCAAGGCCGCTATTTTGGAGCATGCCGAGTTCCGCGCCTTCCAGGCTACCGTAACGAAGTTATTTGACGACTGGCAAGCCCGCCACGAGCCGCGCATGAAAGGCTTCACGCAGGGTGACCACCCCAAGGCCTTCCTCGAACTGCTGTCGGAAGACCTGCTTGCCAGCGTGAAGTCTGCGCCTCTGATCGACGCTTATAGCGTCTATCAGCACCTGATGGACTACTGGGCGGAAGTAATGCAGGACGACGCGTATGCGATCGCCCTCGACGGTTGGGTGGCCAAGCCGGCACGCATTATCGAGACCGACAAGAAGGGCAAGAAGAAGGACAAGGGCTGGGCTTGCGAGCTGGTACCCAAGTCACTCATCGTGGGGCGCTACTTTGCGAAGGAGCAAGTGACGCTGGGCGCCAAGCAGGCTGCAATGGACGCGACGGGCAGCGCGCTGGCCGAACTGGAGGAGGAGCACAGTGGCGAAGACGCCGCGTTTGGCGGCTTCGACAGGATCAACGCAGCTGCCGTTAAGGATCGCATCAAGGAGATTGGCACCGACCCGGACGGCGCTGCCGAATTGAAGGTGCTGAGAGAGTGGGTCAAGCTCACCAACGATGAAGCGGCCCTGAAGAAAGCGGTCAAGGAGCTGGATGCCAAGCTCGACCAACTGGCCCATGACCAGTACGACAAGCTCAGCGTGGAAGAGATTCAATCACTTGTCGCAAATGACAAGTGGCTGGCGCGCTTGGCCAGTGATGTACAAGGCGAACTTGACCGCGTCAGCCAAACCCTCACCTACCGCATCCGTGAATTGGCTGAGCGCTATGCAGCTCCGCTGCCGGTGCTGGTGGACGAGGTGGCGGTTGCGTCGGCCCAGGTGGATGCCCACCTAAAGCGGATGGGGGTGGCATGGAATTGAGGACCGGATATAGGCAGACGGCAGTGGGCGTTATCCCTGAGGAATGGCAGACGCCGAAAGTCGGCGACGTATGCGGATGCATTGTCCCGGGCAGAAACAAACCCACTCTCTTTGACGGCGATATTCCGTGGATTACAACCCCAGACTTGGCGGTCGGGAGGTCCGTAAGCAGATCAAGGCTCGGCCTTTGTGTCTCCAGAGCCGAAGCGCAATCGGTTGGTTCGAAGATCGTTCCGGTCGGCGCGGTCCTCATGTCATGTGCAGGTGAACTGGGAATCGTATCGATAACCGCGAAAGAGCTAGTCGTTAATCAGCAGCTTCATGCTTTCATTCCAACGGAGTGTATTGATGCCTCGTTCTTACTAAATGCCCTCGATCACCTGAAGGAATTGATTGAGAGCAGGGGTACGAAAACAGCTGTCCCGTATCTCAATAAGAATGCCTGCAACTCGATTCCTATTCCACTGCCCCCCCTTTCCGAACAACGTGCCATCGCCGCCGCGCTCTCTGATGTGGATACCCTGATTGCGGCGCTGGAGCGGCTGATCGCCAAGAAGCGCGACATCAAACAGGCCGCGATGCAGCAGCTCCTCACCGGCGAAACTCGCCTGCCAAGGTTCAGTAAGGAGTGGAAGTTGACGCCGCTTGGAGAGCATTTGACGCTCTTGAAAAATGGCGTTAATTCTCGTGCCGAACTTAGAGAAACCGGCAGTGTTAAATACCTGCATTACGGCGACATTCATGGATCGACAGGTGTATTCGTAAGACCCTCGATGACAGCGATGCCATTCTTGCCAGTAGCTAAAGCTTCTAAGCTTGATAGATTGGCAAACGGCGATCTGGTGTTTGCGGACGCGTCAGAGGATTTAGATGGAGTTGGCAAGTCGGTCGAAGTACAAGGGCTGACCGAGAGTGAACTCGTCTCTGGCCAGCACACCATCGCGGTACGTTTCGACAAGAGTGTACTTGTCGACGGTTTCAAGGCCTATTTGCAGTTCGTCCCGGCATTCAGGGCGCACTTGAAGCGATTGGCCGCCGGGACGAAAGTCTACGCTACCAATCGCGCCCACATTGTTAGCGCTGAGTTGCGATTGCCGGATGTTGAGGAACAAGCAGCCATCGCCACCGTTCTCTCCGACATGGACACCGACCTCTCCGCCCTCGAATCTCGCTTGGCCAAAACCCGAGCCCTAAAGCAAGGGATGATGCAAGAACTACTAACCGGCAGGACAAGGCTAATATGACCGTTGCCCATGCCAAGGCAGTAGTAAAGAAATCAGAAGCCCAAAAACAAGACGCGTGAGGACACGCCATGAGCGCCATCACACCGCATTACCGGAGCGTACAGCAGCTGCTGCAAAGCCAGTCGTTCTCCATCGACGAGTACCAGCGCGAGTACAAGTGGGAAAAGGAAAACATCGACGAACTGCTGTCGGACCTGCAGGCCAAGTTCTCCAGTCACTACAAGACTGGCGACGAAACCCCTGCGGTCAGCGGTTACGGTGAATACTTCCTCGGCTCCATCATCGTCAGCAAGCGCAACGGCAAGAACTACCTGATCGATGGCCAGCAGCGGGTGACCTCGCTGACGCTGCTGCTGATCTGCCTGTACCGTGCGGCGGAAGTGCAGGACTTGCCGGTGTCCAAGACCATGGCGCCGCTGATTTTTAGCGACAACCTGGGCCAGCCCAAATTCAACCTCGATATCCCCGAGCGCCTGCCGGTCATCCAGGCGTTGTTCCAGGGCCAGGACTACAACCCCGACGGAAAAGACGAGTCCATCCAGACCATGTACGCCCGTTACGGCGACATCGAGGCCAACGACCTGCTGGTTGATCTCGGCGACGCGCTGCCGCACTTCATCTACTGGTTGCTGACGCGAGTGGGATTGATTGAAATCGCCACCGACAACGACAACTACGCCTACGCGATCTTCGAAACCATGAACGATCGTGGCAAGCCGCTGAGCCCGGTAGACATGCTCAAGGCTTACCTGCTGGCTCCGATCGAAGAGCCCCAAGCCCGCGTGCAAGCCAACCAGACCTGGAAGCAGCAAGTGCTGGAGTTGATTTCCTGGGGCGGCAGCCACGAGCCTGAGCGCGACGCCAATTGCATCAAGGCGTGGCTGCGCGCGCAGTACGCCGAGACCACGCGCGAACGCAAGGCCGGCGCCGTCGACAAGGACTGGGAGCTAATCGGTTCAGTCTTTCACCGCTGGGTGCGCGATCACAGCGTGCAACTTGGCCTCGGCAGCGCCCTGGCCAACCAGAAACTGATGGCGGAGAGCTTTCCTTTCTTTGCCAAGGCCTATCGGCGCATCCTGGATGCAAGCAGGCAATACACTGCGGGCCTGGAAGCGATCTTCTATAACGCCCACAACGATTTCACGTGGCAGGGCACCGTGCTGCTGGCGCCGTTGGTGGAAACGGACGATGACGACACCGTACGCCGCAAGCTCGCGGTGACAGCCACCTACCTTGACATCTGGTTGATGCGCCGCGTAGTGAATTACATCCGCGTGGGATACTCCAGCGTGTCGTATGCCATGTGGCTGCTGTGTCGTGACATTCGTCGCAAGCCTTTAGGTGAATTAATCGACGTTCTGACCCGCAAGTTGGCGGAGGACGATGTGACCTTTGCGGGCAGCGCAGCGAGGGGCCGTACCGGCATCGATGGGCTGGGCCTGAACCAGTTCAGCCGCCGGTACATCGCCCACCTGTTGGCACGCCTTACGGCGACGACCGAGGCCGGCGCGGGGCGCACCGAGTCGTTTGACAAGCTGGTCAATCGGGATGTCAAGAATCCGTTCGACATCGAGCACATCTGGGCCGATGACTTTGAGGCAGTAGCCACGCACTTTGCAGACGAGTATGAGTTCGATGAGTGGCGCAACCACGTTGCTTCACTGCTGTTGCTGCCGGCCGACGTAAACCGCAGTCTGCAGGCCAAGCCGTTCGCCGACAAACGTGCGCACTATGCCAAGCAGAACTTCTACGCGGCGAGCATGGACACGAGCGCGTACCTGCACCAGCCCCAGTTCAAGCAGTTTGCTGTAGCCCATCAACTGCCGTTTAAGGCCTTCGACAAGTTCACCAAGGAAGAGCAGCTGGCCCGGCGCGAGCTAGTGGCAGCGCTGGTGGAACAGGTATGGGCACCACAACGGTTACAGGAATTCACGATATGACCCAGCCACTTCGTCCCGAACGCGTGACTCAAAACCGTATCGTCAAGTGGATCTGCACGCCTGTGTCGGATGGTGGCCTCGGCTACGTCAACCTGGGCGAGTGGAGCAAGCGGGCGGATAACCGGTGCATCGAGTCGGAGTACCTGCGCGCAAACTTGAAGGAGCGCGGCTATTCGGATGTCCACGTGTCGCAGACCATCCAGAAGTTGATGGCTGCAGCAGACGCCACGGGTATCACGCTCTATCAAGCCAACTTGCGGACTTACCAACTGCTGCGTTATGGCGTACCCGTGCAGGTGGCGGCGGGGGCGCCGCATGAAACGGTTCACCTGATCGACTGGGCCACTCCAGCGAACAACCACTTCGCACTGGCCGAGGAGGTCACCCTAAAAGGTGGGCATGAGCGCCGCCCCGACATCGTGCTTTACGTGAATGGCATCGCGCTGGCGGTAGTGGAACTCAAGCGCAGCTCGGTGGACGTGGCCAATGGTATCCGCCAGCTCATAACTAACCAAGAAGAGATCTTCAATTTAGGCTTCTTTAGCACGGTGCAGTTGGTGCTGGCAGGCAGCGATTCGCAGGGGCTGCGCTATGGCACCACGGGCACGCCGGAGAAGTTCTTCGTCGAGTGGAAGCACCACCAATTGGGTGGCGACAACACTGCGGTCTCCGAAGGTGAGTTACTGGACGGGCCACTCAGTCAGATGCTGGACCCAACCCGATTGCTGGACCTGCTGCGCAACTTCGTGATCTTTGATGCGGGCCAGAAGAAGGTGCCGCGCTTGCATCAATTTGAAGGCGTGAAGGCCGCGCAGGAACGCATAAAGAAGCAGGAAGGTGGCGTGATCTGGCATACCCAGGGCAGTGGTAAAAGCATCCTGATGGTGTTGATCGCCAAGTGGTTGCTGGAGCACGACCCAGATGCGCGCATTCTGGTTGTGACGGACCGGGATGAGCTAGACAAGCAGATCGAGGGCGTCATGAAGAACGCCGGGGTGATTGGGGCGGAGGCGCCGTCGCCCCGCATCCAGTCGCGCAAGGATCTGGTGGAAAAGCTTGGTTCTGCATCGCCGCGGCTGATGTGTGCACTAATTCACAAGATCGACGCATCCGACCTGAAGGGTGAACCACCCAAAATGGCAGGCCGCTTCTACGTGTTCGTGGACGAATGCCACCGGAGCCAGGGTGGCGACATGAACAAGCAGATGAAGCGCTGGCTAGCCACGGCGATCTTCATCGGCTTCACCGGAACGCCGCTATTGCGCCGCGACAGGCAGACCACCCGCGAGGTGTTTGGCAGCTTCATCCACACCTACAAGTTTAACGAGGCCGTGGCCGACGGGGTCGTGCTGGACCTGAAGTACGAGGCCCGCGCGGTGCCGCAACGCCTGACCTCGCCCAAGGCGGTGGACGACTGGTTTGAGAAGGCTGCCAAAGGTCTCAACAACTACCAGAAGTCCGTGCTGCGCAAGCGCTGGGCCACGATGGAAGACCTGATGAGCTCGGGCGAGCGCAAGCAGCGCATCCTGGCGAACATCATTCACGACTTTGGCGTTCGGCCCAGGTTGAACGACGACCGAGGCACAGCCATCCTCGTGGCGGCATCAATTTACGACGCCTGCCACTACTTTCGGTTGTTTCAGAACACGACCTTTGGCAAGCTCTGTGGAATCATCACGTCGTTTGAACCGAATCACAACGCGATCTCCCAGGAGCCCAAGGACAGCGACGAACGCTACAAATTCGACACCTACACGCAGCATGTGCTGAAGGCGGCCCAGACCACCACGCAGTACGAGACGGAGATGAAGCGTCGTTTCATCGAGGAGCCGGCCAACCTCAAACTGCTGATCGTGGTGAGCAAACTGTTGACCGGCTTTGACGCGCCCAGCTGCACCTACATTTATCTGGACAACGAGCTGCGTGACCATAACCTGTTCCAGGCCATCTGCCGTACCAACCGGCTCGATGGCGAAGACAAGAATTACGGTCATATCGTCGACTACAAAGAGCTGTTCAGCAAAGTTCAGGACGCGATTGCTGTCTACACCTCGGATGAGCTGGACACAGAAAGCTGCGGCGACGACAGCAACGTGATCGTCAAGGACTGGCGCGACGAGGGCAAGGCCAAGCTCGATGCAGCACGCGAGGTGTTGATTTACCTGTGTGCCCCGGTCAACCAACCGCAGGGCATTGAGCAGCACATTCACTACTTCTGCGGCAGTGCGGCAGATGCCGCCGCGCTGAATAACACCGAGCCGCTGCGCATAGCGTTCTACAAGGCCGTGGCGGCCTATGTGCGCGCCTATGCGGATCTGGCACAAAATCTGGACGAGGCTGGCTACTCCGCGCAGCAGATTGAAACCTTCGAAAAGGAAACGGCTTTCTACACCGAAATTCGCGCTGCGATCAAGAACTACTCGGGCGAAGAACTGGACACGAAGCCCTTCGAAGCCGATATGCGCCACCTCATTAACACCTACATCCAGGCCGACCCAGCGGACCTGCTAGGCAACCTGAGCTCACTGTCCCTGACCGAGTTGATCATCGAGACAGGCATCCATGATGCGATTGCCAAGAAACTCAATGAGAAAGGCAATCTGTCCCACAACGCGATTGCTGAAGGCATCATCAACAACGTTCGCAGAACCATCATCCGGGATCAGTTGACCGATCCCAAGTTCTACGAGCAAATGTCCAAGCTGCTTGAGGACCTGATACAGCAAAAGCGTGACGATACCGATAGCTACGAGCAGTTTTTGAAGAACGCCGAGGCCCTGGCCGTAAAGTTAGGCAATCAAGGGCAAGAAAGCAGCAAGCTGCCGACCGAGTTGCGCGGAAATAAGGAGGCAGCGGTTCTTTACAACAACTTGCCCGACGTGTTGTTGGCCACCGCAGCGCAGGACAACACCGCCGAAGAACCTATTCCACCCTATGGTGACGAGTATTTGACGTTGGCACTGATGCTGGACAAAGCTGTTCGTGAAAAAGCGCCGGCAGGCTGGAAGGGCGACTCCGCGAGGGAAGCCCAAGTGCTGAACGCGATCTACCCGATCATGAAGAAGAATAAGGCCGCCACCATGGCTATCTTCGAGATCATCAAGAATCAGTCAGGGTATTGATGAGTGAAGAGATTGCCTTGGGCTCGTTGCGGATCAATCTGATCCGCAAAGGGGTAAAGAATGTGCACCTCACTGTGCATCCGCCGGACGGGCGCGTGACCCTGGTGGCGCCGCAGAGTATCCGCACGGAGGTGGCGCGGGCCTATGCTATCTCCAAGCTCGCGTGGATTCGCCAACAGCAAGATACGCTGAAGGCCCAAGCTCGTGAGACACCGCGCCAGTTCATTGAGCGTGAGAGTCATGAGCTATGGGGCCGCCGCCATCTGATGACCGTGGTGGAAGCGGACGTAAAGCCCTTCGTCAAACTGGACCACAAGCGCATCACGCTTTCGGTCCGGCCAGGTCACGATCTGGCCAAACGAGCCGAGGTAATCCACGCTTGGCATAAGTCCTTGCTCCATGCCCTAGTGCAGCAGTTGATCGCCAAATGGGAACCCAAGTTGGGCGTGCGCGTCTCGGACTACTTCTTGCAGCGCATGAAGACCAAGTGGGGTAGCTGCAATCACCGTGCCGGTAACATCCGTCTCAACACTGAATTGGTGAAGAAGCCAAAGGATCTGATTGAATATGTCGTGTTGCACGAGATGCTGCACCTACTGGAGCCGAAGCACAGCGATCGCTTTGTCGCATTGATCGACCAGTACTGGCCTCAATGGCGTGAGTCGCGTGCTGAGTTGAACGCTTTGCCGTTGGGACACCAGAGCTGGAGCGAGTGACATATGCTGCGGGCACTGGCGTGCGTGAGCGTTCCGACCTGCTTCCGGAGCATTTACGTAACCGCCCGTCATCACCCAATCCTGCACCTGCCGACCGTCCTTCGACGGCCGGGCCGTCCTCGAAGGAGCTCACCCGATCATAACGTCGGCTAATCACCGGTTACACAGGACGGGGATTTTTACTTCAACACTTCTGGGGAAATTGTGCTCAACACTGACAGACGGGCACGATTTTTACGGCGAGGTTGCGGAGTTGGACGGGAAAGTTGCAGCTCTTTTGCGCGAGCCCACGTATTGCCTCCGCTCAGAAAGTATTCAGAGGGACGATGACACGCGACTCCTTGGACGGAGCAGCGCGAACCGGACGCCGAAGTTTCGAGGCTTGAGACAACAGCTTGTCATCTGCTACGTATCAACGCATGGGGCGGCATTGTTGATACCTCCCGCGTAGGTTTTAATGCCTTTTACATCGAACTATAGCGAAAAACAGTTTATAGGGTTTCTCCGCATAACGGCGTTTACCCTGCGTGAACCTTTTCGGATATAAAAGCAGCTCCAATAAAAAGGCGCGGGGGCCAAGATGATCGTCAGAGAAGAAGTCCGATTTACGTTTTACCGAGTAAATAAATGCGGCTTCTATAAGCATGGCGCGGAAGAGCCGGAGTTTGGAGATCTTGCTAGCATCCTTGGACAGCTCCGCGATTGGACCACCGGCATCGAGTTATCGAAGACGAAACTATCGGAGGGCGATGAAGAGCTTTTCCCTATTTATGTCCTTGATACGTTGCAGCGCGGAGAAGATTTCGTTTTGGCTTGCTGGAACGAAGTTCCATCGTTTGAAAGCGGAGTTGCCTCGGTAAGTGCCACGTCTAAAGTCGGTGCGCCAAAGATACATATGAATGAGGTAGTCGATGGATCCATTCCTGGCTTCCCCACGTATTTCTGGTTTATGCCCGCGCGCGGCCTTCTCGCAACGATGAAAATGGGCAAGCGAGTTGGCGGGCAACAGGAGATGCGTGCCTACATTGAGCGTTTCATGGGTATGGCGAGCAATCACGTGGTTCGCGCTGATGAAGACGCCGATGGAGAGCTAAACATCGTTGGTTATCAGAAAGACGAAAACAGCGATGTCCTAAACGCGAGACCCTTCTTTCGGACCAACCTTTTTGTAAAACCCAGCCACAAGAAAATGTTCATGGACAACCGCACGAAGATCAAGAAAGTCGTGCGACGCGGACACTTTACAGCTACGAACAAACCTAGCCGCACAGCTTGGCAGCACTTCGTGAGCTTTGTACGGGGTGATTTCGACGCTGGCGCTGCAAACCCGGTCGAGCGCCGGGTCTATATGGAGTTGGAGTATCAGCCTACGGTCGAGGAACTCAGCACGATGATCGAGTCTGAAGAGAAGGACGAGGACAAGGGTGTTTGGGATGACATGGGCTTTGCCTTCGAAGGCGATCCAAACATCCACTGGCTCGCAAGAGCTGTCGCGACAGAAACTCGCTCGATGGATGTGGATCGCAATGACGAAGCAACGGTCACGCTAAAATCTCTTGCCGACGCCGTAGCGTTCCATCGAGCAGCCTTACTTCAACTTGTGACGTGAAACTCCTCCGAGTCATATTTTTTTTGTTAGTTGGCCTGTCAGCCATCGGATTGTGCACGGCCGGATTTTACTTCGGCCAAGGCATCGTGTTCGCTCAACAATGGCCGCTATTCGAGGCACTCCGCAATACTGCATCAATCATTTTTGCCGTGGTTGGGGCTTGGCTCGCAATCATTTATCCCGAGCGGCTCAAACTATCGATGCGCGGTCAGAGACAGAAACGGGCAAATGGCGACAACATGGGGCTTCTTCTGACGCCGGTCGTCCATTCGACTTTCCTGTTGGTTGCCCTACTATTGATTGGAGTTAGCGCCCCGCTGATCAAACAGCTACCTGCGGTGCAACCACACCTGCCCTTCTTCCGCGGAGTGTCTTTTTTGATTCTCGTCTTGCTAACTCTGTGGCAAGTCGTGATAGTTGTGCTGACGATTTTCCCTGCGGAGCTGGTGAAAACAGCTGACGACATTGGATCCGGCATCGCAGCGACGCATGACCACTACGAGAAGCTATTTGCGAAGAAGAAGCGGCCACCGGCGCGCAACGACGAAGGAAGACAATAGATTCTTGATCGTCAACGTGACACCTTCGTGTGCAAAGCGCGCGGACCATTTTCCCGGAGTCAGGAAAATGGTCCGCGCGCTTTGCATCTCATCGATACTCAAAGCTTTCTAGGGTTGGGCAACATGAATTTCGAAACCCCACGATTGCTGACCGGATTGTCTCGACACACGAGCCGTGTGTCCCCCTTTGTGTAGCGATCGGTATCGCAACTTCTCACTCTGGCGTGATAACTAGCCTCCCCCTTTCCACCTCCACCCGAATCCGCCCACTAATCTCAAACCCCGCCTCCTCCAGCCATCGCCCCGAAAGCCGAATCCACGGTGCCGGCGGCAAGTCTGGAAAAAATTTGACATGGGCGGGTGCGAACGTTTTCATCGGCCGCGGGCGTCTTTGTGCCGAAATGGTCAAGATGCGTTGGGTTACTGGCGCAACTGCTTTATGATTGGCGTCAGCCATGATCAACTCCTATTACCGTAGGGTTGTTTGTGGTCAGCGGGTCGTGTGGGTGGCAGCCCATGCGTCCCGCGCTTCATCTCCTTCCTCGTTCTCCTTGATGCTCGGCTCGGCGCTTTCGCCTCCTGTTCTATCCTCCAACGATCCAATCGCTCAGTAATGCTTCATAAACTTAACACGTTGTGATCGTCGGTTATGTTGTTAGGCATCCGATGTATTTTCGCGCATTGTCGAGGGTTGTGCAACAACGTCGAACGCTCGATGAACAACAAAACAGAATATACATTTCATCGCTAGATTTGAGACAGACTGTGCCCTCACAGACGTCCTATGAGATTGAGCTCGTTGAAGCCCGATCGACGCCCGGCATGGCTTGACTTTCCACCCTAAGCAAACCCATCCAAGCCTCTATAAACCCCACAACAATGCCCAATGCATATTAGAGTGCCAATATAAGAAACATTTAACATTCTTCAATAATTCAATTTGCCTCATCCCATAAATACTTTGTAAAATCGCGCGATTACGCCGGGGCGCGTGAAAAGCAAAGCAAACTAAAAGAGGCGACACATGCGAGCGCATCACATAATCGGTAGCGTCAACGGCGACCCAAGCCCCGCGCCCCAAAACAAACGCATCACCCAAATAAATCACCCGTTTAAATCCGAACCGCAAATCCACCAATAACAAAAAAACAAAACCAACCTCAAACCAGAAACCCGCCAGAAGAACCCGCGAGCCAACCAAACAATCGCGACCACGCGACACCCAAAGAGACCACCGTGAATTCCGCCGACCTGCTCCGCGCCTTTGCCTCCCCGTCCCTGACGCAAGCCAATCGCGCCTTCCGCCTGCACTGGGGCTCAGCCCAGTCGAGCCTTGAGCAAGTGCTGATCGCGCATCGCATCGACATCAGCGAGGGCCTGTGCTCAGGCATTGTGGGTCACGTGACGTGTCTGTCGACGCGCGCGGACTTGCCACTCAATGCGTTCATCGGCTTGCCGCTGTCGGTGCAGATGGTCACCGACCGTGGCGCCTTGCACCCGATCTGCGCGATCGTCACCGACGCGCGCGCGGGCCAGTCGGACGGGTCGCTGGCGACGTACCAGTTGACCATGCGCGATGCATTATCGGTGCTGGAGGGGCGAACCAATACGCGCATCTTCCGCACGCTGAGTGTGCCCGATGTGATTGAGAGGCTGCTGGGCGAATGGCAGAAAAAGAGTCCGGCGCTCGCGCGCGCGTTCGATTTCGACCTGTCGTCGCTGGACCGCGCGAAGTATCCGGTGCGCGAGACGCTGTTGCAGTTTCACGAGTCGGACGCGGATTTCATCCGGCGGCTGTGCCGTCGCGAGGGCATCGCGTGGTTCACGGCGGCCGGCAAGCGGGGCGCGGCCCCATCGGCCGACGGCGCCGGTGAGTCGCCGGTGCACACGCTGGTGTTGCTGGACGACCCAATGAAGCTGCCGAAGTCGTCGGCCGGCACGGTGCGCTATCACCGCGACGCCGCCACCGAAGCGCGCGACTCGATCACGCTGTGGTCGGCCTCGCGTCAGCTCGTGCCGGGCAACGTGCAGCGCGCGAGCTGGGACTACAAAAGCGCGACGGTGGCGCAGGCGTCGGAGACGAGCATCGTCGATCAGGGCGAAGCCGGCAACGACCTCGCGCAACTGCTGCGCGATGCGGTCATCGACGTGCCGCACGCGGGCGATTCGTGGTCGGACTATGAGCGCGTCAGCAAGGCGCGCATGCTCGCCCATGAACTGCGCTCGGCGAATGTCGATGCGGTGAGCGGCGTGCGGGATCTGGCAGTCGGCAGATGGTTCGAGTTGACCGGGCATCCGGAGGTGGATACCCATCCGCAGGAGGAGCGGCAGTTTATTGTCACCACGCTGCATCATCGTGGGGAGAATAGTCTTCCCAAAACGTTGAATGAGCGCGCGCAGGCGTTGTTTGAGGCGAATCGGTGGCGCGTTGAGGGGCCTTCGAAGGTTGCCTCGCCTTCATCGTCGACTGGGCAAGGAAGGGCGGCGAGTAGCGCGGATGAGGAAGAGAGCCGCTATGAAAACACCTTCAGTTGCGTGAGGCGTGGTGTGCCGCTGACGCCGGCCTACGATCCACGAATCGATTTGCCGCGGGTTTATCCGATTACCGCGCTGGTGGTCGGACCAGAGGGTGAGGAGGTGTATTGCGATTCGCTCGGGCGGATCAAGGTGCAGCTTCAGGGCCTGGATCCGGATGATCATGCGCATGCTCAGGGCGCAGGTACGAGCGGGACGGATAAAGACAGCGCGTTCGTGCGCGTGAGCAGCAGCTGGGCCGGGACGAACTATGGGCACGATACGTTGCCGCGCATCGGGATGGAGGTTGCGCTGGATTTCCTGAATGGCGATCCGGACAAGATGTTTGTCACCGGTGTGCTGCACAACGGGCCGAATATGCCGGCAACGTTTAGTCATACCGGAACGTTGCCAGGGAATCGGTTTTTGTCTGGAGTGAAGACGAAGGAGATTAAGGGTGCCCGCTATAACCAGCTCCGCTTTGACGACACGGCGGGAGAGATCAGTAGCCAACTGGCGAGCGAGCACACCTACAGTCAGTTGAACCTCGGCTATCTGACGCAGCCCCGCGATAACGGCACCGGCGAAGCGCGTGGCGAAGGCGCAGAGTTGCGCAGCGACGCGAACGTCGCAATTCGCAGCGGTAAGGCGATGTTGATTTCGGCGTGGCAGCGGTTGAACGCGAAGGATGGGCAACTAGCGCGCGACGAGTATCTGCAGTTGATGCAGGAATGCATCGAGCTGTTCAAGAGTCTTGGCGACTATGCCGCGGAGCATCAAGGCGTCGCAATGGACACGCAGCCGCAGACCGATCTCGCGACTGCGGTGAAGTCCTGGAGCGACGGGAAGACATCGAGCGGCAGTGGTGACGCGTCGTCACAAGCCGTTGTCGGTGTGACGGCGCCAGCAGGGATCAGCATGGCGACGCCAAAGACCGTGGCGACTTATGCCGGCGGCAACGTGGATACCGTGGCACAGAACCATCTTCAATTGACTGGCGGGCAGCGCGTCAATGTCAACGCAGGCCAGGGCGTCTCGCTGTTCGCACATCAAAACGGAGTGTCGGCGATTGCGAATCTCGGCAAGGTGCGTCTACAGAGTCAAGCCGACGATACGCAGATTGATTCGGCGAAGAACATCATGCTCACCGCAGCGGGTGGAAAGCTGTCAGGTATGGCAAGCGATCAGGTCGTGCTGATTACTTCCGGCGGCGCCTATCTGAAGCTACAGGGGGCGAACATTGAGCTCGGCTGTCCAGGCAGTTTCACTGTCAAGGCAGCAGGTCATACGTGGGCGGGTCCTGCCAGTATGAGTGCCGACATGCCGAAGTTCGACAACGCGCCGCTCGGACGAGTACCGAAGCTTGTACGCGCGACCGATGGTCAGGCTGTGACAGGCATTGACGCGGAAGTGCAGAAAGCCGCTGGCGACGTCATCAAAGGTCAAACCGATGCGGCCGGCAAGCTGTCGCCGATCAGCAGCGACCAATTCCAGCAACTCGCCGTGAAATTCTTCAAGAAACCTACCTAATTGAACCTCGGGGCATCACAACAATATGGCGTTCCTGAATCCAGACAATCGAGTGCAAGTAGGGTCGTGCCAAGGAACCACGCTCTTCGATACCCAGAATGAACTGATTGGCATCATGCAAATGCCGCTGCCAGGAATCGTGATCTTCGTGCACGGCGTAAATTCAGATGGCGAATGGTTTAAGGCGAGCGAAGAGGGCCTGTGTGCCGGACTGAATCGCCGGATGGGCCGCTATGACGACCAGCTGTTTCACTTCGGCCCCGTTGCGGGACAAATGTCGCCGGCTAGTTACATCGAGAGTTTGACCGCCGACGGCTTCATCAATCCCAATATGAAACCCGATACCTACATCAATCCCGATCCGTCGTTCTCACCGGTGATCCATTTCAGGTGGGGATACAAGGCGAACAAGGAAGAACTGAAGAGGTACGGCGATAAGGTTATGCTCAATGAGCAGAACTATTGGGGAGGTGGTCCCTTTGCGAACGGCTGCTCGAGTCTTCCGGATCTGTGGCACGAAGGATTGAACGACCGGCTGTTTCTCTGGATCACAGTCCAGCATCTGAACTCGGTCAATGCCCGGAAGGTATACGCCACGCCACCTCGCACCTACGGCGTGCTAGCGGCGCTGCGACTCGCTAAGCTAATCGAATCCATCCGGAAGAAACAGGCGGATGTACCGATCACAGTGGTATGTCACAGCCAGGGGAACATGGTGGGAATTGCCGCTGCGTTTCTGGGCGATCGGCTACCCGAAGTAACTGATCCGCTTGGGAAGAGCGGTCGCTGTGTCGCAGATAGCTACGTCCTCGCCAATCCGCCGTATAGTCTCGTCGCTGAATTGGGCACTGACAACTGGGCGCAACGCGGCGTTCGCGACTCGTCAGGCAATGTAGGGCGGGAGATATTCGAGGCCCGCAAAGAGACGTTGAAGGAGTATTTCAATATTTTGCGAGCGCGAGCAGATCTCGAGATGGAAGCGGCGGAACTCGACCAGGCGATGGCGAATTCACGTCCTTCAAAAAATGGCGGCAAACCGTACGCTGCAGCGACAGACCGTGCTGCACACGGATTGAACAACAAGACCTACGGGCGAGTGACGCTCTATTGCTGTCCTCACGACCAGGTGATTTCGGCAACGACGGTACAAGGCATTGGTTGGAGAGGATTGGACGAAGACGAGATCGAGAAGACCGGAGGAAATGGCGTGTTCACGCAGCGCGTGTTCGCCTCGGGTTTTGAGGTGGGCGGCGACGCACCTTCCTATAGCTATTGGAAAAATGATTGGCGCAAGGACAAGAACCAGACGCAAGGGTTTTGGTACCCGCCATCGCCAAAGGCGCGCTTTGCGTTGGGGCGCGCGCTGCATTCGAATCAATCAACTGGAGCCAAGGTGATGACGGCTATCACCAGTCCGGTTCTCTATTTGTTCAATTTTACAAGCGTAGCCGTAAATGCTGATCCGCCAAAGGATTGGGTCGTGCCAGTGACAGCACCCAAGCTGGATGAATCGACCCGATTCAAGCCGCAGGCGATTCGGTACGGAAAAGTGTCCGAAGTGAAAGACGGCGATGATACTAGCGACTTTAACGAGGGTTACGACCCGTCTGCCGCTGCACGCAACGCGGATAAAACCAACCTTCAGGACAGCGACCCCTATGACAGCTTCAAAGGAACTGGCGCGTTAGCTGCGCAGGGCAACGAGCAGACCGAAGCGGCGCAGAGGTATGAAGACCACGCGGTGTTGCGAATGGAAGCACGACGGACCAAGAACGATGGCTGGGTTGACGAACAGGGCAATGTGGCTGGTGAGGATGATCCTACCCGGGCATCGGCTAGCTATACGAAATGGCGAGATGAACAGATAACGGAGATCCTTAAAGAGGGCGAAGAAAACAATCCAACTAACCACTCAACGATCATGACTAATCCGATGCATGCGGAGAAAGCTTTGACCTATGACGTAGCAGTTGGTCTGTGCTATCTATCTGATATCGATCTGCATGACTTGCGCGTAGAAGCTGACTGGCGATTCCTTAGTGGGTTGAGCAAAGACAATCCGAGCAGGAAGTTCGCGGAATATTTCAAGGATGGCGTAATGGACGGGCACTCTCTTCAGCGATGGATTCAGTCTGACCCAGATGCGAAGATGCCGGAGAAGATTCGTGATCAACGCGACGGCGGTTTCTTCCTTAAGGTCGGGGGTTATCTGTGAACGCAGTCGTAGCGACGCGACGGCGCCGTGTGTGGTTGGCGATTTGCGTCATGCTGTTGGCCATAGCGCTGTCCGCAGTATTCGTGATTAGTTCGGATAGAGCAGCTCTGCAACTTTCAAGTAGCGAGGATTTAATGAAACGTCTGGTCGTGTTGCCCGGCTTGCTGGCCCTAGCCGTGTTTGTGTTGGCCACTGCCGTGGCCAGTCAGCGGGCGGAGGCGAGTTCCACGAGTCCAGCCATTGCGCCCGTCTCGACAACTGGACCTGCTCAGTCATTCGGTGCCCAAGTCGTTGGAGTCGAATGGCTGAACCCACTTCAGCGGCGCGACTATCCAACCGAATGGCAGTTGTTGTGGACGCTGGGCCTTGTTAAGCCGAACAGGAACGACGACATGGTGAAAGTTGATGCAAAGAAGTTCACCACACTCCAACCAGTTGCATCTATCGCGGACGCAAACGGCGGTCGTGAAAGTCTGGACGGTTACTACGAAAAATACATAGATCAGTTGCTTGTGCTGTTTGGTGATCCTTACGTCATGAACGCGAAGTACTTCTATTCCGTCAAAGCACAGGATCGCAGGAAGTGGCGTGAACTGGCCGGTATGCATGTCGAGTTTGCGATTCCATCCGGGCGGCTCGATCCGGCTGAGGCGGGACAATATTTGCGCAAGGGCATCATCAGCGAGTTCAATATCGGTAATGACGAATTCACTGATCTCTGGAGCCGCAATACGCCTCCAGACGTACGCGTTACGTCCGGCGGCCCCAACGCAGGTTTCACGTCCTTGAACGCTGCGCTCGACTACCTTCAGGCGCATCCCCAGCAGAGCGTCTGGGTGATGAACTGGGACGCCCCCAGCTACCCGCCGAAGTTTCGTCAAATCAATGAGAACCTGGTGTTGCTGATTCTTGCTGGACCTGAATTGAAAACCGAGCGCGAACCACTCGCGTGGATCGGTCGGGCGGCAACGGGCAATGTAAAGGATTTCGAAGCAAAGGCAGGCACGACGCGCGCTGTACAGGCGTGGAAATCGACCATTGAGGTCGCAGCGCAAAACGCCGGAAGAAATCTGGATGATATTCAATACATCATCCACGATGCGGGGAAAGGCTCGGATTCGGCGTCTGAACGTGTCGGTTCTCTGTCGCGTACGTTAACGGAGAACTTGCCTGAGTTCGACTATCAGAAACAGACGTTCAATACGGCGGGATTGCTTGGAGATATGGGCGCGGGTAGCGCGCTGACAAATGTGGCGCTGGCAATCGCGCGCGCAAACCATCTCGGCGGCAGCGTACTTGTTGCAGGGACAACGGATCCAGACCATCCGGTTGCGGTCGTGGTCTCACCACCGTCTAAACTCACGCCCATCGTTGCGGATCAGGACTGGTTTCGCGCCCGCGGCGAGAACAACGCTTATCTTCCGTGGTGGGGGCGTCGTCATGACACGGATTATAAACAGCAGGGCTACTCGTACTAGGAGCGGGTCGGATGCGCGGCATCATTCGTGTGGGGGACGCAACCAGTCATGGCGGCCGGGTGACGACTGGCAGCACAATGAGTGAGGTCATGGGCAGACCAGTCGCGCGAATCGGCGACATGTGTGTATGTCCCATCGCGGGACATCAGGCCTGCGTGATTGTGGAAGGGGAT
>NZ_MCAS01000032.1 GCF_003610895.1 Paraburkholderia fungorum | reverse complement strand
GGGTCCCCCGCGCAGCCACGGTAGTGGTGCATCTGGAATCTGTGTTCTCGCACACTCCGCGTTCGCGACACAGCGCTCATTCGCTCCCACTCCGCACTGCGTGCGTCGCGGATGGGTCTGCCAGGGAAACCCGAGGCTTCGTTTCGCGTGGCCGGGGCCATTGGCTTGGTTTCGTTTCACGCAGCGGGGGCCATCGGCTTCGCCTCGGCGAAAGACCAACCGGCTCTGCGCGTTGGAAGCGTGGTCGACGCTAAACATAGCTAACGATACGCAGGTGCTGCAGGGTGCCAGCGCCACGCCGCTTTGCGAAGTACTCGAGTACGACACACCGCTCGTGAAACGAGCGGGTCTCAGGTACGACATGCCGCACTAGCAAGTACCGCTGAGGTGCAAACGACAGGCGGTTTAGTGAACTACCGCGTCGGCGCGCGCAGCGCCGCCGGAAGTATGACGCCCTTGTCACTAGCGCCGAATGTGCGAGGGCACGGATTCCAGATGCACCACTACCGTGGCTGTGCGGGGGACCCGCTTATGAGCTGGCGGGGTGAGCCGCTTTCTTTGCTTATCTTTCTTTGCGGCGGCAAAGAAAGTAAGTGCCGCCCCGCACAGGGGCAACACTAATAAACCATTAACAATTCAAGGAAAGGCCAACGCCATAAGCAAACAACCAAAGCGCCGCGCAGGCAAAAAAAACACCCCTAACACCAACTGGAGTTTGAATCGTGATTGACAGAATAACTGCAATGCGGACATTCATCCGAATCGTGGACACAAACAGTTTCACCCGCGCAGCGGAATCCCTCGACATTCCCCGCGCGACAGCAACAACGATTGTCCAGAATCTGGAAGCCCTGCTGGGCACCGCCCTCCTAACCCGCACGACACGGCGTCTGAGCATCACCCCGGAAGGCGCAGCCTATTACGAGCGCTGCGCGCAAATCCTCGCTGACATCGACGAAATGGAGGCGAGCCTGCGTCACTCGACGGATAACCTGACGGGCCGCCTGCGCATTGAAATGCCCGGCGCGGTAGCGAGCGCCATCGTCCTGCCGGCACTGGACGACTTCCACACCCGCTACCCGAATCTCGATCTGGCAATCGGCATCAGCAACCGAACAGTAGATCTGGTCTCGGAAGCCATCGACTGCAGTATCCAGCTAGGCGAATTGCCCGACTCAAATCTGATCGCACGGCAACTCGGCACGCTCGAGCATGTGACATGCGCAAGCCCTGCCTACCTGGCCCGCCAGGGCACACCCTTCGACCTCGATGACCTGCGCGGACACGCAGCCGTCAACTGCATGTCGCCCCACAACGGCCGCGAGGTCGACTTCGATTTCGAAGTGGACGGCGAAGCGCAGAACGTCAAGGTCAAAGGCTTCGTCAAAGTCAGCGACGAACAGGCTTACCTCACCTGCGGACTGCAGGGCCTGGGCCTGATCCAACCCGCGCGAATCGCCGCACAACCCTACCTCGACTCGGGACTATTGCGCGAAGTACTGCCGCAATGGAAGCCCGTGCCGATGCCGGTCTCGGTCGCATACGTGAAGAATCGCCGGGTGTCGCCCCGCGTACGTGCCTTCGTCGACTGGCTTGCGGAATTGTTCGAGCGGACCGAACACGTCGATCAGGATCTGTCGCGAGTCCGCCAACTGTTGCGCGGCCTGCATCCCGCCTGAGGCGGATTCCATGCAGGCGCGCAACGTCCCATTCACGAACGCCGCTGCGGCGTATTCTGCCCCACAGGTACGTTCAGACGCCGATCGCGCACCACCTGCCACGGCCGCAACAGATACGCGAGCGATGCAAAACCGCTCCAGATATGCACGAGGCGTGTGAACGGAAACACCAGAAACAGCGTCATGCCGAGGAACATATGGGCCTTGAACACCCAGCTCGCTTCAGCGATGAGCGCAGCGGCGCCGCCCTGGAAGGTGACGATGTGCTGTGCCCAGCCGGCGAGTTTCATCATCATGCTGCCGTCCAGATGCTGCGCTGACATCGGGATCGTGCCAAGACCCAGAACCAGTTGCACCCACAACAGCACCAGCAGCATGATATCGCTGGATTTCGAATGAGCACGGATACGCGGGTCGCCGAGGCGGCGAATCAGCAGCATGGTCACACCGATAAACGCCAGCGTGCCCGCTACGCCGCCCGACACCATCGCCACGACCTGCTTCGCGCCGGCGCTGATGAACGATTCATAGACCACGTGCGGCGTCAGCATGCCGAAGAAGTGGCCGAACATCAGGAACAGCACGCCGACGTGAAACAGATTGCTGCCCCAACGGAGCGTGCCGGTGCGCAGCATCTGCGACGAATCACTTTTCCAGGTGTACTGATCGCGGTCGTAACGCAGCAGACTGCCGACCAGAAACACCGCCAGACAAATGTACGGATAGATGCCGAATAAGAAAGTATCGAGGTAATTCATACAACGGCCTCCTTGGGGCGGCGTGGCGATGCGGCGTCACGCCGAACGATCTGAATAGGCTGAGCACGAGGCGCGGTGCTCTGCCCTGCCACGGAACAGCCGTCGAAAACAACGGGCTCGGCCCATTGCTCGTCGAGCGGAGCCTCGGCGGGTGCCTCCGGCACGGTTTCGGGCGGCTGGACCGGCTCGCCCGCAAGATCGAGCGCTGCAGCAACGGCCGCTGCGTAAGGGCTATCCTGACGCGCCAGAGCGGCATGAATCGACTGCAGCAGATGCGCCATTTCCGCGAGGAATTCACGCGCAACTTCGTAAGGCTGCGTCGACGCGAACTCCAGCACCACCGGCAAGTAGTCCGGCAGCTCGCCGGGGGCGAGCAACAGCCCCTCCTGCGCGTAGGTTTGCTGAAGATCGATCATTGCCGGGCCACGATCGCGTGAATCGCCATGCACATGCTCGAACAGATGGAGCGACGTACGGCGGCCACGGTCGAACGTGTCGACATAGCGCGCCTCCGCTTCGAGCGGTTCGCTATGCTGCAAGTCCGCAGTAAGCGCAAAGACCGCCTCGCGGCGCTCGGCCGACAGCACCGTGTCGCGTAGCAAGGCAACGGCCAACTCCGGCAGTAACGCGCGCAACTGGGCATCCGGATAGCTCAGCAAAGCGGCGAGCACACGCGTCGCCGGGCTGTGGGGTTCATAAATGGGCTCGTTATTCATCACTGCACCTCTCAAACCTTTGCCTTGATCGGAATCGTGCGCCTCTTCTTCGCGCCGAACAGACTCGTTTCGCTCGCACCGTCCGAGCAACCGTTGCCAAACGAAAAGCCGCAGCCGCCCTTCAGGTCGTACAGGTTCTCCGCATATTCGCGATGCGTGCTCGGAACCACGAAACGGTCCTCGTAGTTTGCAAGCGCCATCACGCGATACATGTCCTCCACTTCCTGCTGACTCAAGCCCACTTGCGCGAGTACTGCCGCGTTCTCACGACCGTCCACATGTTTCTCACGCTGATAGGTGCGCATCGCCAGCATCCGCTCGAGCGCGCTGATCACGGGCGCTTCGTCGCCGGCAGTCAGCAGATTCGCCAGATATTTGACGGGGATACGCAACTGCGTGACATCCGGAATTTCGCCGTTCAGACTCATGTGCCCTTCGCTCGCCGCCGTGGTGATCGGCGAAAGCGGCGGCACGTACCACACCATCGGCAGCGTGCGGTACTCCGGATGCAAGGGCAACGCGACGCGCCATTCCATCGCCATCTTGTAGACGGGACTATGTTTTGCCGCATCGAGCCATGCTTGCGGCACACCGTCGGCACGCGCCTGCTCGATCACCTTCGGGTCATGCGGATCCAGGAAAACGTCGAGCTGCGCCTGATACAGATCGGTTTCGCGTTCGACAGACGCAGCTTCCTCGATACGATCCGCGTCATAGAGCAAGACGCCGAGGTAGCGAATCCGGCCCACGCAGGTTTCCGAGCACACGGTCGGCTGTCCGCTTTCGATACGCGGGTAGCAGAAGATGCACTTTTCAGCCTTACCGGACTGCCAGTTGTAGTAAATCTTCTTGTACGGACAGCCGGAAACACACATGCGCCAGCCACGGCACTTGTCCTGATCGATGAGGACGATGCCGTCTTCCTCGCGCTTGTAAATCGAACCCGACGGGCAACTCGCGACACAGGCCGGATTCAGGCAGTGTTCGCAAAGCCGCGGCAAGTACATCATGAAGGTGTTTTCGAACTGACCGTAGATGTCCTTCTGCACGTCGTCGAAATTCTTGTCCTTGCTGCGCTTTTCGAACTCGCCGCCAAGAATCTCCTCCCAGTTCGGACCCCATTCGATCTTCTCCATCCGCTTGCCGGTCAGCAGGCTGCGCGGCCGTGCAACCGGCGGTGCCTTGCTTTCCGGCGCGGCTTGCAGGTGATCGTAGTCGAACGTGAACGGTTCGTAGTAGTCGTCGATCTGCGGCAAATTCGGATTCGCGAAGATGCGTGAGAGCACCTTCAACTTACTACCCTGGCGTGGCTCGATCGAACCGTCCGCGTTGCGCTTCCAGCCACCGTTCCATTTATCCTGGTTCTCCCACTGCTTCGGATAGCCGATACCGGGCTTCGTCTCGACGTTGTTGAACCATGCGTACTCGACGCCTTCGCGATTGGTCCAGACGTTTTTGCACGTCACTGAACAGGTGTGACAGCCGATGCACTTGTCCAGATTGAGCACCATGCCGATCTGTGCGCGAATTTTCATTGCTGACCTCCATTTGCTGCGTGGACCGGTTCGTCGTCGAGCCAATCCACCTTGGCCATCTTGCGCACGAGGACGAATTCGTCGCGGTTGGTGCCGATGGTGCCGTAGTAGTTAAAACCGTAGCTAAGCTGCGCGTAGCCGCCGATCATATGCGTGGGTTTGAGCACAATGCGCGTCACCGAGTTATGAATGCCGCCGCGTGTGCCGGTGATTTCCGAGCCCGGCACGTTCACGATCTTTTCCTGCGCGTGATACATCATGACCATGCCCGGATTGACGCGCTGGCTCACCACCGCCCGCGCGGCGATCGCACCGTTGATGTTGAAGAGCTCGACCCAGTCGTTGTCTTCGATGCCCGCGTCTTTCGCATCGTCTTCGCTCAGCCAGATCACCGGGCCGCCGCGGTTGAGCGTGAGCATGATCAGGTTATCGGTGTACGTGCTGTGAATGCCCCACTTCTGGTGTGGCGTAATGAAGTTCAGCGCGATTTCCTTATGCCCGTTCGGCTTGCGGCCATGCATGGGCGAAGCCGCCTTCAGATCGACCGGCGGCCGATAGCTGACGAAGCCCTCCCCAAAGTCGCGCATCCACGGATGGTCCTGATAGAACTGCTGACGGCCCGTCAGCGTGCGCCATGGAATCAGCTCGTGCACGTTGGTATAACCGGCGTTGTACGACACCTTTTCGCTTTCCAGGCCACTCCAGGTGGGCGACGAAATGATCTTGCGCGGCTGCGCCTGGACGTCGCGATAGCGGATCTTTTCGTCCTCGCGATGCATTGCCAGATGGGTATGCTCGCGGCCGGTGATCTTCGACAACGCGTCCCACGCTTTCACCGCGACGTGGCCATTGGTTTCAGGCGCGAGCATCAACAGCACTTCGCATGCATCGATGTCGCTGTCGATCTTCACCATGCCCTGCGTCGCGCCTGCATCGCGCACCGTGCCGTTCAGTTCGGCCAGTTGCCCGATTTCAGTCTGGGTGTTCCATGCGATACCCTTGCCGCCATTGCCGACCTTGTCCATCAGTGGTCCCAACGCCGTGAAGCGCCGATACACATTCGGATAGTCACGCTCGACCACTTTGACTTGCGGCGCGGTCTTGCCCGGAATCAGTTCGCATTCGCCGCGCTTCCAGTCGCGCACGTCGTAGGGTTGGGCCAGTTCGTCGGCTGTGTCGTGCATCAGCGGCGTCAGCACCACTTCTTTCTCGACGCCCAGATGGCCGATGCAGACCTCGCTGAACTTCTGCGCGAAACCTTTGTAGATCTCCCAGTCGCTGCGCGCCTGCCACGCCGGATCGACCGCGCTCGAGAGCGGGTGGATAAACGGATGCATGTCGCTCGTGTTCAGATCGTTCTTTTCATACCAGGTCGCAGTCGGCAAAACGATGTCGGAATACAGACAGGTGGTGCTCATACGGAAGTCGAGCGTCACGAGCAGATCGAGTTTGCCCTCCGGCGCCTTGTCATGCCAGACGACCTCTTCCGGCCTGGCGTCGTCGTCGCCGAGGTCGCGGCCTTGCACGCCATGGGTGGTGCCGAGCAGATGCTTGAGAAAGTACTCATGCCCCTTGCCCGACGAACCGAGCAGGTTTGAACGCCACACGAACATGTTGCGCGGCCAGTTATCCGGATGATCGGGGTCCTCGCAGCTCATCCTCAACGAACCGTCTTTCAGCGTGCGCGCCACGTAGTCCCTTGCATCGAGTCCAGCGGCTTGAGCGTCGGCGGCAACCTGCAAGGGATTGGTTTGCAGTTGCGGTGCTGAAGGCAGCCACCCCATGCGTTCCGCACGCACGTTGTAGTCGATCAGCGAACCGCTGTATTGCTGTTTATCCGCGAGCGGCGACAGAATTTCATTCACGCCCAGCTTTTCGTAGCGCCATTGGTCCGTGTGTGCGTAGAAGAAACTGGTGGAGTTCATCTGCCGCGGCGGCCGGATCCAGTCGAGCGCGAACGCAAGTGCCGTCCAGCCGGTTTGCGGCCGCAGTTTTTCCTGGCCCACGTAGTGCGCCCAGCCACCGCCGCTTTGGCCAATGCATCCACACAGCATCAGCATGTTGATCACGCCGCGATAGTTCATGTCGGCGTGATACCAATGGTTCATCGCCGCGCCGATGATCACCATCGACTTACCATGCGTCTTGTCCGCGTTCTCTGCAAATTCGCGTGCGACGGTGATCACCTGGTCGCGCGAAACGCCTGTGATCTTTTCCTGCCACGCCGGGGTGTACGGCACGTCGTCGTTATAGTCCACGGCGCCGCCGAAGCCGCGATCCACGCCATAGTTCGCAGCCAGCAGATCGAACACGGTGGCTACCAGCACCTCGCGCTCTTCACCTGCCTTGCCCAACGGAATGCGTACCGCCGGCACCGAGCGCGCCAGTACATCGCCCTGCTTGCTGGCGGTGAAATGTGGCGTGTCGATGCCGCCAAAATACGGAAAACCGACCGTCACGACTTCATGCTGCTGCGCACTGTCTTCCAGCACCGAAAGCTTGAGCTTTACAGCGTCGCCGTGGCGCGCTTCTTTCGCCTCGAGATTCCAGCGGCCGACATCGGCGCGGCCGTCCGGCCCCCAGCGGAAGCCGATCGAGCCTTGCGGCAAAACGACCTTGCCGTGCTCGTCGAAGGCTACCGTCTTCCAGTCGGGATTGTTGTCCTGCCCGAGTTTGCCGTTGAAGTCGTCGGCACGGACATAGCGGTCAGGAACCAGCACCTCGCGGCCATCCGGCAGCGTATGTTGCTTCAGTTGCACCAGCAGCGGCAGATCGGTGTAGCGGCGTGCGTAGTCGTCGAAATACGCGCTGCGTTTGTTGAAGTAGAACTCGCGCAGGATCACGTGACCCATCGCCATTGCCAGCGCCGCGTCGGTACCCTGACGCGGATGCATCCACAGATCGGCGAGCTTGGAGACTTCCGAATAATCCGGCGTCACCGCGACGGTCTTGGTGCCGCGATAGCGCACCTCGGTAAAGAAATGCGCGTCGGGTGTGCGCGTTTGCGGCACATTCGAGCCCCACGCAATGATGTAGCTCGAGTTGTACCAGTCAGCCGATTCCGGCACGTCTGTTTGCTCGCCCCACACTTGTGGGCTCGACGGCGGCAAATCGCAGTACCAGTCGTAAAAACTCATGCAGACGCCGCCGATCAGGCTCAGATAACGGCTCCCCGCTGCATAGCTGACCATCGACATCGCCGGAATCGGCGAGAAGCCGACGACGCGGTCGGGGCCATGCTTCCTGATCGTATAGACGTTGGCCGCCGCGACGATCTCATTGACTTCGTTCCAGTCCGCCCGCACGAAACCGCCCAAACCGCGCTGGCTTTGATAGTCGCGGCGCTGCGCGTCGTTCTCAACGATGCTGGCCCACGCGTCGACCGGGCTCGCGGCTACCGCGCGCGCAGCGCGCCAATGCTTGAGCAAACGCGCGCGCACCAGCGGATACTTGACGCGGTTTGCGCTATACAGATACCAGCTATAACTCGCGCCGCGCGCACAACCACGCGGCTCATGGTTCGGCAAGTCAGCGCGCGTACGCGGATAGTCTGTCTGCTGCGTTTCCCACGTGACAATGCCGCCCTTCACATGGATCTTCCACGAGCACGAGCCCGTGCAGTTCACGCCATGTGTCGAACGTACGATCTTGTCGTGCTGCCAACGCGCACGGTATGCGTCTTCCCACGTGCGGTCTTCCCCCGTGGTCACGCCGTGACCTTTGGCAAAACGCTCGCGCGACTGCGCGAAGTATTTCAGTCTGTCCAGAAAGTGGCTCATGATTTCAATCCTTATCTAATGCTTTCCAGCGCCGTGCTCAGCACGGCATCCCGGCATTGCGCCGCGCGTAAAACCACCAGGTCAGTCCGACACACAGAACGTAAAAGGCGATAAACCCATACAAAGCCAGTTCGGGGCCACCGCTGGCGAGAATCGAGCTGCCATAGCTTTTCGGAATGAAGAACCCGCCATATGCGCCGATCGCACCGGCAAAGCCAATCGCGGCTGCGCCTTCTGTGTTGCCTTCGCGATTTGCATGGGCGAGTGCCTCCGGGTCGTTGGGCGGTACGCCGCGCAGTCGCAGGTTCAGGAAAATCACCGGAATCATGCGGAAGGTGGAGCCGTTGCCGATACCAGTGGTCAGGAAAAGCAGCATGAACATTGCGAAGAAACCGCCGAACGCACCGGCTTGCGGCCCCCACGGAAACGCGGCACTGCCGGTCTTCGGCAGGAAGTACAGAACACCCACAACCGCGAGCACCATCAAGACAAAATTCCAGAACGTGACACGCGCACCGCCGAGCTTGTCGGCAAGCCAACCGCCTATTGGGCGGATCGCCGCGCCGACGAAGGGTCCGACCCATGCGTACGTCAAAGGGTTGATATCCGGAAACTGGCTCTTGATAAGCAGCGGAAAACCCGCGGAGTAACCGATAAACGAGCCGAACGTGCCGAGATACAACGTGCACATCAGCCAGTTGTGACGACTGCGGAAGATGCTCGCTTGCGCGGCGAAGGACGCCTTGGCATCGGCCAGATCGTTCATGCCGAACCATGCGGCGAGTGCGGAGATGGCGATCCAGGGCACCCAGATGAACGCGGCATTCTGCATCCACACCTGAGATACGTGACCGGCCTTCGTCATCAGTTGCGACTCGCCGCCGAAAACGCCGAACACGCCAGCCGTAATGACCAGTGGCGACAGGAATTGCACAGCGGACACACCGAGGTTGCCAAATCCGCCATTCACGCCGAGTGCCGAACCCTTACGCTCCTTCGGAAAGAAGAAGCTGATGTTGGCCATGCTGGAACTGAAATTACCGCCACCGAAACCGCACAACAGCGCGAGCAACAGCATGGTCGGATAGCTCGTGGTGTTGTCCTGAACCGCAAAGCCGATGCCGATCGCGGGAATCAGCAAGGACGCGGTGGAGAGCGCCGTCCAGCGACGCCCGCCAAAGATCGGCACCATGAACGAGTAGAAAATACGCAGCGTTGCGCCAGAGAGAGCCGGTGCTGCAGCCAGCCAGAACAGCTGGTTGGTCGAATAGCGAAAACCGAGTGACGGCAAGGTGACCGCCACGACGCTCCACACCTGCCAGATCGCAAATGCCAGGAATAGCGCGGGCACCGAAATCCATAGATTGAGTTTGGCGACGGATTCGCCCTCCTGCTTCCAGAAGGCCTTGTCTTCCGGCGTCCAGAGCGTCAGCGTGCGGCCGGCTCGCGCGCGCGTAGTCGAGATATTCATGATTGGGTTCCTGCTTGAGAAGAAGCCTGAGTTGAAGGCTGATTGCGCGTGACGCCGGTGGCGATTGCGCCTGCCGTCATCACGTCGGTGCGGCGGACTTCGGTGAGATACATCCAGATCAGCGATACCCACACAACGCCGTAAAGCAGCATGAAGGCACTTGACCGAATACCCGTAAGATCGACCAGCAATCCGAACAGAATCGGCAGCGCAAACCCGCCCAGTCCGCCGGCAAGCCCGACAATTCCGGAAATCGCTCCGATGTTGTCCGGGAATTCATCGCCGATGTACTTGAAGGTACTGGCCTTGCCGAACGCGAAAGCGATACCGAGTACGAACATCAGCACGGTGAACCACACCACGTTGAGGCCGATGTGGAAAACCTTGGGACCGTCGACCGTGGCGATCGTGAAAACGGTTTGTGGATAGCTGAGCAGGAACAGGCAGATCCAGCTCACCCACATCACCCACCACGTCACGCGATGCGCGCCATAGCGGTCCGAGAGCCAGCCGCCCACGGCGCGCAGAACGCCGCCAGGGAGCGAAAAGCATGCGGCAAGTAAAGCCGCGACACGAATGTCGAGTCCATATTCACCGACGTAGTACTGCACCATCCACAACGAGAGCCCGACATAGCCGCCGAACACGATGCTGTAGTACTGGCAATACTTGAGGACGCGTGGATCCTTGAGTGCCCGCAGTTGATCGACGAAACGCTGGTTGTTCGGCACGCGATGCGAAGGATCGCTGGCGGAGAAAAGCCAGAACAGCACGACCGCGGCAAGCATGGCAACGGCATAGGTTTTCGCGACCATGCCCCAGCCGAAAGCGACGAGGATGGCGGGTGCGACGAACTTGTTGACGGCCGCGCCGGAATTGCCCGCACCGAAGATGCCCATTGCAAAGCCGCGGCGTTCCTGTGGAAACCAGCGGGCCACATACGGCGTGCCGACCGAGAACGCTCCTCCAGCCAGACCGACGAACAGGCCAATCACGAGGAACTGCCAATAGGCAGTGGCGTAGCCCATGAGCCAGATTGCCGGCACCGTGGCGAGCATCAGACAGGCCATGACGATGCGGCCGCCGTAGCGATCGGTCCAGATACCGAGCGGCACGCGCACGAGTGAGCCGGTCAGGACCGGCAACGCGGCCAGCATGCCGAACTCGGTTTCGTTCAGATGAAGGGATTGACGGATCGGGATGCCGATCACGCCGAACATCATCCACACCATGAAGCATACGGTGAACGCGAACGTGCTCGCGATCAGGACCGACCAGGCCTTGGGTGGGGTTGCGGCACTGTTGCCGACCGTGGTCTTTGTCATGGGAATTACTCCTTTTCCATGACTCTGACTTTGCCGTTTTAGGCGCGGGGTCGGTATCCTTCTGACGGAGGTTCGATTGGATGCAGAAGAAGTAGGAAGATTCCTGAGACGTAGTTCTTTGGGAGTATTGCCAATCGATCGTTAATCGATGACGATCGAATTCACTGTCGCATAAACAGCGGCTTGTACCCTCGACCCCAACTTGAGCTTGCGCAAGATATGCTGCACGTGAATCTTGACTGTGGTCTCCGCAATCGCCAGCGCGCGAGCAATCTCCTTGTTGCTCGCGCCGCGAGCGATATGCGCAAGGATTTCCAGCTCCCGAGCCGATAGCGCGACGTCCGGCGCAGGCTGCGCCAGAGATGCATCGACAACGACCGGCGGCGCCGTCATGATCTCAGGCGCGGCTCTCGTGTCCGTTGCCGCGTCTTTCGCCGCCGCAGCCCGGTAGGCCGACACCAGTTTGCCCGTCATCTCGGGGCTCACAACCGCCTCGTCACGCATAGTTCGCATGATCGACTCGGCGAGCGTGTCCGCATCGACAGTCTTCAGCAGGTACCCCTGCGCGCCACAGCGCAACGCCGCACCCAGATCGCGCTCGTCCTCGCTCACGGTCAGCATCAACACTCGAGCCCGTGGCGCGGCCTCACGCAAATCCTTGAGCGCGTCGATCCCGCTTACGCCGGGCAAATGGTTGTCCAGCAGGATCAGATCGGGCTGCAATTCACCCGCGCGCCGTTGCGCCTCGCCAGCGTCGCCCGCTTCGCCCGCCACCTGGAATCGTGCGTCTTCACGCAACAGGGCGATCAGGCCGCGCCGGAACAACGTATGGTCGTCGACCACCAACAAACGAATTGGAATCATCATCTGCTACCCCTCTCCTGGACCGATGCCGAGGCAATCTCGGCCCGCTCCTCCTGAACCGCTTCCGGGGCAGCACGCTGCGAGGGCGCCAAGGTCAACGTGACACAGGTTCCCGCGCCAGCCACGGAGTCGACCACGACTGTCCCACCGATACGTGCCGCGCGTTCGCGCATGATGCGCATTCCGACATGTGTCTCGCCGGGCGTGTGTTGCTGTGCGTCGAAACCCTCGCCGTCATCGCGGACTTCAAAACTCCATGCCGGACTTTGCTGCACTTCCAGCCAGACCTCACGCGCGTGAGCATGCTTGCGCACGTTCGACAACGCCTCCTGCAATACATGCAATACCTGCACCTGCACGTCCGCGTCGAGCGGCAAACCGTGACCTTCGATCAGGAGATTCGTAGCCAGCCCGGTCTGATGCTCGAACTTGCGCAGCGTAGTGCGCAACGCAGGCTCGATGTCTTCGGTGTTGCCTCGCGTGCGAAAATGCATCAGCAATTCGCGCACGTCGCCAGTGCTTTCGCGAACGCCCGCGTCCAGTTCATCGACAATACGCGCCACCGACGAATCAACAGGAGCCGGCAGCGCATCGCGCAATAGCTGCACCTGTATCTTCAGAAACGCCAGCGACTGCGCAATCGAATCGTGCAGTTCGCTAGCAAGCAAAGCACGTTCATCGGACACCGCGGTTTCCCGTTCCAGCGCACTCACACGCAAATTCTCCATGGCGCCCGCCAGGTGGCTCGCGAGTGTATCGAGCAGATCACGATCCTGAGCGGACAACTGGATCGTCTCGCTAAAAAACAGGTCGATCTCGCCGAGCGTGCGCTGATGCAGAATCACAGGCACCGACACGAGCGTCGCGTAACCTGCGCGTGCGCAATGACCAAGCGTCGCCGCGCCGGGACCCGCGGCCAGGACCGGAATCACTCGCGCGCCAGGCACGCTCTGCGGATGACCGCACAGGCAACTGCGTGACGTGAGGCATTGTTCGTCTTCCGTGATGAAGCGCGGCAGGCTGTCTCCTGCGAGCAGCAGGTAACGGTCATTGGCCTCGCCCGACCAGCGGATCGCCACCGAATCCGCCGCGGCAATACGGCGAATGCGTTGCGCAAAACCTTGCGCAAGTGCATCCAGCGTATTGGCGTTCGCAAGAAAGGCACTCACCTCATAGAGCGCGGCAAGACGCGCGCGCTCCGTCTCGAGGCTGGCGGTTTTCTCGCTGACCTTCTGTTCCAGACCGGCATAAAGCTGTTGCAGGTTCTGCGCCATCCGGTTGAAACCCGTGGATAGCTCACCGAATTCGTCCTGCGTCGCGACTTCCACGCGCGTGTCGAAGTCGCCGCGCTCGATTCGCGCCAGACCACCGGTCAGCCTGAGAACGGGAGCGAGTACGCTCAAATGGCCCACGTACAGCAACGCCAGCGCACTGCCGATCGCCAGCACGAGCAGCGCGAGTTGCACGGCATTGAGGATCGAAGTCCAGCGCGCAAGCTGTGCTTCGATTGAACTGTCGAACGAATCGATCAGTAATACGAATTGCCTCGCCTGCTCTTCGACCTTGTCAGCGGTGGGTGGATTGTCCCCGGTCCAGACTGGGCGCAGCGCCTGCCATTGCGCCTGCACCTGAGCAAAGCGTTGGCGCGCCTCGTCGTTCCATGGAACGAACAGCGGACGGGCGGGGTCCCCTTTCTCAAGCAACGTAAGACTTTCATCGAACTGGCGCGCGAGCGTGCCGACCTGGGACGGGGAATCGCGCAGCATCAGCGCGACGCGGTAGGTTTGCATCCGCATGCGCCCAGCTTCGTTGATCGCGGCTGCGCCACCATCGAGTTGCCAGGTAATCCACAGTGTCAGGCCAATCGACGCCAGCGCCAACGTAAGCAACGTGGCGACAAGAGCAGCGAGTTTGGTGGCGAGAGGCCAGGAGGAGACGGAGCGCATTCAACGATTTTATGCGCCACCGCAAGATAAGACACGGCGTCGAATTGACTCAAGTCAACCCGGCGCCGCGTTTGATGGGATAGTGCGTCACTAGGACGCACGTTGCCTGGATTTACGGCTGGCGTGCCTGCGGCGCCGCCCCCGGACAGGCGGGGTCTTTACCCCAATGTCCGTCGCACACGCGCCAGCGGCACAACTGGTCTTCGAAAAAGCCGCGTTGCCCGCACTCTTTCACGCGTTCGGCCAGCTTGGCGCTCCCAGGCGTAGCCGATGCACTGACCTTGGTGGTCGTTTTATCGTCGGACGCTTTCGCGTCGGCCGGCTTGGTGCGCGCCACAAGCGCCGCCAAAAGATCGGCATCCGAATCATCTTTCGACGCATTGCCGGCAGTGCGCGATTTCTTCGTTTGCGCGACGGCGGTAGGCGCACTCGCGTGATGATTGCTTGCGCTCACGCTTTCCTTCTTGCCGTGGGCCACCGTGTCGTGTTTCGCACTGCTCGCGACGGCCGTCGCGCTCTTGCCATGCTTTGCCGCCGGCACCTCAACCGCCGACGCCACCGTTGCGGATGCGACCGGCGCAGACGCATTGCTCGGCTCTGCGCCATCGGCAAGCGCGCGCGATAAGCGGCTTTCATCAGCGCTTGCGGGCGCACTCGCGGATGCCGCCGGCGTCTTGCTGTCGCTGTCGTCGGCAACGATCGTCGCTGCTTGCGAAGACGCCGCAGCCGGCGCTTCTGCTTTCGCCGTGACCTGTGGCGCACCACTAGCGGCGGGCGCCGGCACAGCGGCCTTCTCCGCGTTGGCGGGCGTGGCTGACGCCAGCGACTCCGACGTCACACGCTGCTGCATATGCCATGCGCCCCAACCACCGGCCGCGATCACCAGCAAGGCGACCAGCACGAGCGGTGTTTTCGACCGGCGTGGTTTATCGGTAGGCGGCGCGACGCGGCCTTCCAGGTTCGCAAGAATTCGCGAACCATTGCCATCGGCGCCCTTAGCCTTATCAGATAACAGGCTAGGTGGGGCTTTGGAATTCGAATTTTCCGGCGCACTCATTCACTGTCTCATTGAATCCTGGATTATTTCGCCGTGATAATACCGTTCCGGCTCCTCTCCGAGCAGGCCTGATTCTAAGAGCAAGCATTACAAAATACAATTGTTTCCAATTTCCGGGGTCGACTTTGATTGCCGTAGTACTTCTCGCCTATTTCGCTATCGCCGTTGTGATCGCCGCAATGCTGCTATTGCCGGCGGTACGCGCCTCTTTATTAGGCGCCGCACTCGCCATTCATGGCCGCGTGATGCGCGGAGCATCGCAAGGTGCATCGCGTGCTCGAAGTCAATTAGCGCGTTCGGCAAAAATTTCGCAATCGACCGCAGTCGATATGCAAAAGTTACTCGCAAAGCGGCGCTTGCTGATTTTTACCACCACAGGTATTCTTGCGACGCCGCCATTGGTGGCATTGGCATTACGCGGCCGGCAATTATTCCAATTCGATGACACTGCACGAGTACCGGACGAGAAAATTGCCGCGTTATTGAATGGCGAACAGCTTGTGCCCCCGCCGCCGCTGCCGCCTGAAGTATTTGCAACGCAGGAAGTGGAGCAGATTCGGCCTGCGCTGAAAGACGCGAGCCGCGACTGGAATTTGCTCGACGCCGATTTCAGAACGCGTTTATTGCTCGTTTACAAAATCATGCACGAGCAGTACGGCTATGAGATGGCATTGCTGGAAGGTTATCGCAGCCCGGAGCGGCAAAACCGCCTGGCGCAAATGGGGGGCAACGTTACAAATGCCGCAGCATTTCAGAGCTATCACCAATACGGCCTTGCCGCGGACAACGCGTTTTTGCGCGACGGCAAGCTCGTCATTTCAGAAAAAGATCCCTGGGCCATGCGAGGCTATCAGTTATACGGACAGACGGCCGAACAGGTCGGCCTGACGTGGGGTGGTCGCTGGAAAATGATGGATCTCGGGCACGTTGAATATCACAAACCCGGCTTCGTCATGGGGCGTGGTCATTAAGGCGAAGCAGGTAATAAAGAGGTTGCAATGGGGCGTTCAATCAATTTTTCCGGTAAAAATCGGCAATGCCGCATGCATAAGGGCATTCGTCCATGTGCCAGCGGCGGAACACCCCATAGCGGATTTAACAATCCCGCCGCATTCATCTTCGTCTGAATATGCTTTCGTTTTGTTTCAAACGCGGCGCGGACAGACTTTGCCCGCGCTCGCGTATTGCTGTTTGCCACACACGCACCACAACACACATCACCAAGACCTGAACGGCTTATGCGACGCATTCTTAACGTGTTGACCCATACACGCACGCTTTCGATCATCGGCTTGCTAGCGCTCGCTGCTGTTTTATTCATCGGCGCCGACACCTTGCAGATCGACCTGATGTGGCCAGCCGTCGTGCTCGCCGCGGTGATCGCGTTGTGGCTGCTGGTCTGGGTGGTACGCCGCCTGCGCGCGCGGCGCGCGAATAACAAGCTCGGCGAAATGCTCGAGCAACAGGCCGAAAAGCAGACCGAAACCGGGCCCGCGCCGACCCCCGCGCGCCAGGCCGAACTCGATGTGTTGCGCACGCGCCTCGTGGACGCGGTGAAAACGATCAAGACCTCGAAGATCGGCCAGATGTCCGGCGGCTCGGCACTGTACGAATTGCCCTGGTACATCGTGATCGGCAACCCGGCCGCAGGGAAAAGCAGCGCCGTGCTCAATTCCGGCCTGCAATTTCCTTTCGCCGACAAGAACAACGCGGTGATTCACGGCATCGGCGGCACGCGGAATTGCGACTGGTTCTTCACGACCGAGGGCATTCTGCTCGACACCGCAGGCCGCTATTCCGTGCACGAAGAAGACCGCACCGAATGGCTCGGCTTTCTTGGCCTGCTCAAGCGCTTCCGGCCGAAGGCGCCGATCAACGGCATCATCGTCACGGCGAGCATCGCTGAATTGACCAGCAGCAAGCCTGAGTTCGCGATCAATCTCGCGAAGAATCTGCGCCAGCGCGTGCAGGAGTTGACTGAGAAGCTCGAAGTGTTCGCGCCGGTGTATGTGATGTTCACCAAGGCCGACCTGATCACCGGCTTCACCGAATTCTTCAGCGGCAGCGACCGTCATGAATACGACCGCGTGTGGGGCGCCACCCTGCCCTACGAGCCGGACGAAAAGCGCGACGTGGTCGGCCTCTTCGACGAACACTTTGAAGAGCTCTACGACGGTTTGAAAGAAATCAGCGTTGCGCAGATGTCGATCAACCGCGGCAACAAGCTTTCGCCGGGTCAGTTGAGCTTCCCGCTCGAATTCTCGACGATCAAGCCCGCGTTGCGCGCGTTCCTCGCCACGCTGTTCGAAACCAACCCGTTCCAGCACAAGCCGATTTTCCGCGGCTTCTACTTCACCAGCGCTTTGCAGGAAGGCGAAACCAACAGCGCCGCCGCCACGCGCATCGCAAACCGTTTCGGCCTCTCCGCGGACAGCTTGCCCAAGCCGCACAGCGCGTTCTCGAAGAACGGCTTCTTCCTGCGCGATCTGTTCTCCAAGGTGATCTTCGCCGACCGGCAGACCGTCAAGCAGTTCGCCAGCCCCGCCAAGACACGCATGCGCTATGCGACGTTCTTCGGCTTCGTCGCGGTGCTCGCGCTGGCGCTCGGTGGCTGGACGTGGTCGACGATCGGCAATCAGCAACTTGCCGACAACGTCAAGGCCGACCTCGACAACGTGGTGCGTCTGCAGCAGAACCGCAACGACCTGCAATCGCGTTTGCAGGCCATGGACATTCTGGAAGACCGCATCGACCAGCTCGAGCAATTCCGCCGCGACAAGCCGCTGGCGGTGTCGCTCGGGCTGTATCAGGGCGACCGCCTCGAACAGCATCTGCTGACCGAGTACTACAACGGCGTGCGTCAGATCCTGCTCGACCCGGTCTCGCAGAATCTCGCGTCGTTCCTGAAGGACGTCAACGCGCACCCGGACCAACTCGCGCCACTGAACCGCACGCCGGATGCGGCCGCGATTCCGGTGTCCGCGCATACGGCGATGGCCGCGAACAGCCAGGGCGGCCTGTATAGCGACGCGTCGCCGACCAACGTCGAAGATGCGTACAACGCGCTCAAGACCTACCTGATGCTGAGCGACAAGCGTCACGTGGAAACCGCCCACCTGACCGATCAGGTGGCCCGCTTCTGGCGCGGCTGGCTGGAAACGAATCGTGGCAACATGCCCCGCGACGAGATGATCCGCAGCGCCGAGCGCATGATTACCTTCTATCTGTCGCGCGTATCCGATAACGACTGGCCGATGATCGACCAGAACCTCGGCCTCGTCGACCAGACCCGCGAAAACCTGCGCCGCGTGGTGCGCGGCATGCCGGCCCGTCAGCGCGTCTACGAGGAAATCAAGGCACGCGCGTCGACCCGTTTCGCGCCGATGACAATCGCGCGCATCGTCGGCGACAGCAATACCGCGCTGGTGGCCGGCAGCTACGCGATCCCCGGCACCTTCACGCGTGAAGCATGGTTCCAGTACGTGCAGCCCGCGATCCGCGACGCCGCCACGAAGGAATTGCAGGCCAAGGACTGGGTGCTCAACACCTCCGCGCATGACGATCTGACGCTGGAAGGCAGCCCCGAGCAGATCCAGAAAGCGCTCGTGGCGATGTACAAAACGGAATACGCCATGCACTGGCAGAAGTTCATGCAAGGCATTGCCGTGCAGAACTTCGGCAGCTTCGGTCAGGCCGTGGATGCGATGAACCGTCTTGGCGACCCGCAGGATTCGCCGATCCGCAAGGTTCTCGAAACCGCGTACGACCAGACCTCGTGGGACAACCCGTCGCTCTTCAACGCGAACCTGAAGCGTGCGCAAACCGGCATGACCAGCTGGTTCAAGAACTGGTTCTCGCGTGCGCCGACCGGTCAGTTGAACGCCAACATCGACATCAACGGCAATCCGGTCGAAGTGCCGATGGGGCCGATCGGTCAGGAATTCTCGGCGCTGGGCCGCATCGTCGTCTCCGGCGACAACGGCTCGATGCTGAAGGGCTATATGGACACGCTCTCGAAGGTCCGTACGCGCTTTAACGTGATCAAGAATCAGGGCGATCCGGGACCGGGCGCGCGTCAGCTGATGCAACAGACGCTCGACGGCAGCGGCTCCGAGTTGGCCGATTCGCTGAAGTACGTCGACGAACAGATGCTGACGGGCCTCACCGATTCGCAACGCAAGGCACTGCGCCCGCTGCTGGTGCGCCCGCTCATGGCGGCGTATGCAGTGGTGATCCAGCCGGCCAGCGTCGAAGTCAACAAGGTGTGGAACGCGCAGGTCTATCAGACCTTCCAGAGCTCGCTCGCGAACAAGTATCCGTTTGCCAGCGATGCGAAGGTCGAAGCCGGCGCCGGAGAAATCGCCCAGGTGTTCGGGCCGGACGGCGCGATCGCCAAGTTCGTCGGCACCACGCTCGGGCCGCTCGCGGTGCGCCGCGGCGACACGCTGAGCTCGCGCACATGGGGCGATATGGGCCTCGCGCTGACGCCCGACTTCACCAGCGGTTTCGCGCGCTGGGTGGCGCCGCTTGCCGGCGGTGCGGCGACCTCGTCGGGTCAAAGCTCGGCCGAACCGCAGACTGTGTTCCAGATCCTGCCGCAGCCGAGCAGCGGCACCACCGAGTACACGCTCGCGATCGACGGTCAGCAGATGCGTTACCGCAATACGCCGCCGCAGTGGACCAACTTCGTGTGGCCGAATCCGTCCGGTTCGCCTGGCGCGACGCTGAGCGCGACGACCTTCGACGGCCGTACGCTGCAGCTGGTCAACGAACCGGGCCGCTACGGTCTGGAGAAGCTGATCAACTCGGCGCAGCGCAAGCGCCGTCCGGACGGCACCTTCGATCTGTCGTGGACGCAAGGCAATGTCACGGTGGCGGTCAGCATGCGCATCATCAGCACCTCGCAGGCCTCGGGCGGCAGCAGCGACGCGCCGCAACAGCAAAGCCTGCGCGGCTTGCGGCTGCCTTCCTCGGTGGCGGATGTGAGCGCGGCGGCGAATTCAGTCAATGCGACGGCCGCGGGTGGACCAGTACCGACGGGAGCAACAGGAACAACGGCCTCGCCTGGCGTCGCGCCGGCAACGCCCGCGGCACGGCCGGCAACGGCTGCCGCCGCGGTTTCGAACACAGGGGGTGCGCAATGACGCAAACCGTGCAGGCGCAAATCGCCTACTTCGGCAAGATTCCGTCGCGCGGCGACTTTGTCAAAAGCGCGCATAACCCGCAATTGCTGGCCACGCTCGACCGCTGGATCGCCGAGGCCATGGAATTGCTGACCGACGATCCACGCTGGAAAATCGTCTACGAAAACGCCAAGCCGATGCACTTCGCATTCCTCGGCTCGCGCAGCAAGCTGGCGATTGCCGGGCATATGGTGGCAAGCCAGGATCAATCGTCACGGCGCTTTCCGTTTCTTGCCGCGACCGCGCTGGAAGTCGAAAAGCCGCTGACGTTTCTGGCGCACAGCCCGCTCGCCTTTGCGCGCCTGTGGTCGCGCATCGCCTCGCAGATGAAACCGCTGCTCGGCGTGAGCGAGCCAGCAGGTGCCTTGCAGGCGCTCGGCGAAACGCAGGTGCCGATCGAAATCGGCGGTGGTCCGGGCAATCCACACGACGGCACCTTCAACGACTTCGTCGAGCACCAGACACTTTCCGGCCTCGAACAGATGCTGCTGGCAAGCGGCCATCCGGTGCGCCTGCGCGGCGCCATGCTGGCGCTGGGTTCGCTGCTGCGCCCGGTCATGCAAAGCGGTTCATCGCATCTAGAGCGCGGGCTGACCCTGCCGCTGCCGAACGATCCGTTCTATCGCTCGCTCGTCGCCGCATTCTGGCTGGAACTGATCGCACCGTTCGTTTCGCAGGCCGATTTCGAACTGGCGATTTTTATCGGCACGATTGCCGAGCGCGAGCGGCTCATCATCGGCTTTAACGGCGCTTCGGCCAAAACGCTGCATAGCGTGGTCGACCCGCAGGCGTACGCGGCACACAACATCGATATCGACGATCCCGAGTGGATCGACGAACACGCACAAAACGACCATGGCATCAGCAAGCTCGTCAGCTATCTCGACCAACCGCAACTGTCGTTGCGTGTCAGCATCGACACGTTCCGCGAAGCATTCACCGGAGCGTGACATGATGTCGAGCCAACCCATGCGTATCGCCTCGCTTCTGGCGGGCCTTCTCATCAGCGCACTCGCCCATGCCGACGGCGACGGCCCGGCACGCGTCACGCCGGTCGACAACAGCGGCATTACGATTCGAACGACGGTTTTGCCCGCGCCTGCATCGGCACAATCAGGCAACGCCGGTCCGGCAGTCAATACCGCCGGACTCGCCAGCGGCACCACCGGTGCCGGCACCGGTGCGATCAGCGCGTCGCCGCCGCCCGCCAATGCAACGCCGGGCCAGGTCGTGGCAGGCGGCAAGGTGCCGGATGAAGCCACCAAGGCCGCGGTGCTCGCGCGCTTGCGCGACACCTACGGTGCGGCCAACGTGGTCGATCAGATCGAAGTCGCCGACGTCGCAACGCCGCCGAACTGGTCCGCCAACGTGCAGAAACTGATCGGCCCGCAGTTGAAGCAGATCAGCAAAGGCCAGCTGAAGATCGACGGTACGCAGATCGATGTGAAAGGCGAAGTCCGCAACGAATCGCAGCGCCAGCAGCTCGCGAGCGATATGGCGAATGCACTGAATCCGACCTATACGATCAAGAACGGCTTGCGTGTGAGTGCATCGGAACAAGGTCTGCTCGATCAGACTTTGGCGAATCGCACGATCGAGTTCGAGACGGGCAGCGCGACGCTTACGCCGCAAGGCCGCGCGATTCTCGATCAGATGGCGGCGGTCCTCTCGAAGATGCAGACGAAAACGGTGGCGATCATTGGGCACACCGACAACTCGGGCAACCGCACCTCGAATATCGCACTGAGCCAGGCGCGCGCGGACGCGGTGAAAGGCTATCTGGTCGCCAAGGGCATCGCGCCCGAACAGATGACGACCACCGGGGTGGGTCCGGATCAGCCGATTGCGACCAACGATACGAATGACGGGCGCGCACGTAACCGGCGCATTGAGTTCCGCGCTGGCTCTTGAGTTGTTGTTTGTCCAAGCACGAGCGCAGGAGTAAAAAAGCCTGGCACCGATTTTCGATGCCAGGCTTTTTTACTTGCACGACCGAAGTGCTAGCTGTTTTCCTCGGGCTTCACGCCCAGCAACTCGCGAATATGCGCGAGCGACCCGTCGTCTTTCACGACCGAGGAGAGCCACTGATGCAAAGGCATATCAGCGCATTCCGCCGCCTTGTCTGCGAGGTAAGCAGCCGGATTGTGCGGCTCGGTGCTGCGAAAAAATCTGGCCACGGCACGCAACTGCGCGACGGCTTGCGCGCGGCTCTGGATGCCTGCGATCGAACTGGTCTGGATGGTCGGGCTGGTCGTCAACACGGGTTCCTCGCGTTGCGGTGAAGTCTTGAAAGTAGGCTCGGCGCGCTCGTGCTCTTCCGGCTTCGGCGCTTTCGGCGGTGCTGCGTCGGCGCTGACACCCAGTTCGCGTGCGAAACGTTCCGCCAACCGGTAGACACTCTCATAGGCATCTTTCGCCTGACGGAAACTGGGCGCCGAATCGGCCGCACGCTGGTCCAGTTCCTGTTCGAGTGCGAGCAGCGCCGCTTCGAATGCTTTCAGATCCGCCAGCAGCGTTGCATAGAACGCCACCGGCGTAGCGCGCTTCGACGCCTCGATCTGCTCAATGGAAGGCTTGCCGCGCGCGATATCGTCGGCGTGATCCGGATCGCGTTTGACCGCCTGCGCGACATGCGTGGCCACGTCCCAATCGATCGTGCTGTACGAGTTGCCTTGCGATGAGGTGAGCGGCATCGCCCGCAGCAGATCGCCGGTGCGGCCCACCAGCCACGCGACGTTGCCGAGGCGGTACTCGGTGTCGTCGCCTTCCGGCAGCGGATGCACGTGATCCCAGTACTTTTCGCACAGCCCCGTGAGCAGCGCATAACCTTGCGTGAGGCCAGTTACGCCCTCTTCGATCGCCAGCGCTTCGGTGAGCCAGACTGCGAGGCGCAAGTCCTTGGTCTGCGTCTGCAGCAGGCTGCTCGAGCGCTCGACTACGAACGGCCAGTCCGCTTCCTTGATATCCGTGACCCATTCGCCCTGATCCAGTGACGGGTCTTCAAAACGGCGCGCATGCTGGATCGCGTCGAAATCCGCTGAAAACAGCAGGTCTTCGCCGCAGGGCGAGGTTTCGCTGAGCGGAGCCAGCAGCGTGTTCAGATTGGTCGGCATGACAGAAAGCAATAAGGTTCCGGTACGGCATTAAAACAGATTGGCAAGCGGGTGGGACATCCCCGCTCACACAACCGTGTATTCGAACTCGCCCGCTTCACTCGCACGTACCGCGATGCGTTCGATCGCGGCGCCGTTGGCAATGCGCTCGAGCACCTGCTGCGCCACTTCGGGCAAAAGCGTGCCATTCAGAATGTGATCGACATTGCGCGCGCCGGAATCCACTTCGGTGCAGCGCGCCAGCACAGCCTCGACAAGCGATTCGTCCCACTCGAACACCGCCTTGTGATTCGACTCGATGCGGCGGCGAATCCGCTCCAGCTTCAGGTCGATGATTTCGGCCAGCACGTCGTCCGTGATCGGGTAGTACGGCACCACTTTCATGCGGCCGAGGAAGGCCGGCTTGAACGCCTTGTACAGTTGGGGACGCAGCGTCTCGGCCAGTTCGTCCGCATCCGGCAACTCGTCGGCGCTCTTGTTCAGGCATGCCTGCATGACCGCCTGCGAGCCGACGTTCGAGGTCAGAATGATCAGCGTGTTGCGGAAATCGATCTCACGCCCTTCGGCGTCGTCCATCGTGCCCTTGTCGAACACCTGGAAGAACATTTCCAGCACGTCTGGGTGGGCCTTTTCCACTTCGTCGAGCAGCACCACTGAATACGGATTGCGACGCACGGCTTCGGTCAGCACACCGCCCTCGCCATAACCGACGTAGCCCGGCGGCGAACCCTTCAAGCCCGACACGCTATGCGCTTCCTGATACTCGCTCATGTTGATCGTGACCATCTTACGTTCGCCGCCATACAGCACGTCGGCGAGCGCCAGCGCGGTTTCGGTCTTGCCGACACCCGATGGCCCGACGAACATGAACACGCCACGCGGCTTGTTCGGATCTTCAAGACTCGCGCTCGCGGTGCGCACGCGTTGTGCGATCGCCTCGAGTGCGTGGTCCTGCCCGATCACGCGAGCAGCGAGCAGCGGCTGCAGATTCAGCACGGTCTGGATTTCGTCCTTGATCATGCGACCAAGCGGAATGCCGGTCCATGACGCGACAATTTCAGCGACCACATGGCCATCGACCTGCAATGGGACCATCGGCTGCCCGCCCTGCAGCGCGTGCAACTCCGCCACACGCGTAGCCAGCGTTTCGCGTGCCTGCTGTGCCTTGTCGGCTTGCGCGGCGTCCGCGCTGCTCACGCGCGCGGCGTCGATTTCAGCGCGCAAGCCGACGATCTCCGTCACCAGGGCGCGTTCCTTGTCATAGCGCGCTTCGTCTTCCGCAAGGTCTTTCACGTCTTCTTCGCGCAGCTCGCGCAGCGCCACGAGGCGCTCGTCGTGCAGCGCACCGCTCGCCACTTCGCGCTCCAGCGCGGAAATTTCAGCGTCGATGCGTTCAAGCCGTTTCTGCGTGTCGTCGATCGCGGCGGGCGTCGAACTATGTGCAAGCGCGACTTTCGCGCAGGCGGTATCGAGCACGCTGATCGCCTTGTCCGGAAGTTGGCGCCCGCTGATGTATCGATGCGACAGACGCACCGCTTCGGTGATCGCGTCATCCAGCACGCGAACGTTGAAATGCTTTTCCATCAACGCGGCCATGCCGCGCAACATTGCAGCCGCGAGCGTCTCGTTCGGCTCTTCGATCTTCACGACCTGGAAACGCCGTGCAAGCGCGGCGTCCTTCTCGAAGTATTTCTTGTATTCGCTCCACGTGGTCGCCGCAATGGTGCGCAACTCGCCGCGCGCCAGAGCCGGCTTCAACAGATTCGCCGCGTCGTTCTGCCCGGCCTGACCACCCGCGCCGATGATCGTGTGGGCTTCGTCGATAAACAGAATGATCGGATGCGGGCTCTTCTTCACCTCGTCGATCACATTCTTGAGGCGGTTCTCGAACTCACCTTTGACGCTCGCGCCGGCTTGCAACAGCCCCATATCGAGTACGTGCAGCGCGACGCCCTTCAGCGGCACGGGCACGTCATCCGCCGCAATGCGCAGCGCGAGGCCTTCGACCACCGCGGTTTTACCGACCCCCGCCTCGCCCGTCATGATCGGATTGTTCTGCCGGCGACGCATGAGAATATCGATCGTCTGGCGAATTTCGCCTTCGCGGCCGATTACCGGATCGATTTTGCCTTCGCGCGCACGCTGCGTGAGATTGCTGGTGTAGGTATCAAGCGCGGGTGTTCTGGAAGGCGCACCAGGTACCGTGTCGGCAGTAACGGCATCGCTCGCGCCTTCTGCTTCGTTCTCCGCAGCGTTACTGCGTTCGACTTCCCGCGACCCCGCGGTCAGTTCGTCGAACTTGTGCTTCAGATCCGTCACCCGCACGTCGCGCAGCAGCGGTGACATGCGCTCGGCGAACTGCGCGAGGTCCGGCGCCGTCAATAACGCGAGCAGCAAATGCCCCGAGCGAATCCGGCCAATCCGCGAATCGAGCGACGCGATCAACCACGCCTGTTCGAGCAAATCGATCAGATGCTTCGAGAACACCGGCGTACGCGTATTGCCGGTCTTCAGGCGTTGCAATTCGCGCTCGATATCCGCGCGCAAAGCATGCGCGTCGACCCTGCTCGCCCGCAGCGCCAGTGTGACGTCGCTCGCCGGTTCTTCCAGCAGCGCCAGCAACAGATGTTCGAGATCGACCTCGTAGTGACCGCGCGCGAGACAGTTGTTCGCCGCGAGCAAAGCCGCCTGCCGGCAGGTCGGGTTCAGTTTGGCGATCAGGGTATTGAGGGACGTGCTCATGTCGTGCGATCCGGGTCCTGGTTCTATCGTTATGGTCAGTGAATCACGTGCAATTCGTAGCGGGCATCCGCGCGGTCCTGATCGGCTTCGCGGGTGCACAGAAATGCGTCCCAGCCGAGGCGCGCACCGCCGCTCAGCATGCTTGGCCCCACTTCCGCGCGGCGCAGCACCAGCGAGACCTCATATTCGAGCGTCACGCCGGCCAGCAGCGTCAGCATGCGTTCAAGCGCCACGGCGCGGTCGGCGCCGGGCAAAAAAGCTTCGTAGTCAGCCTTGTCGAGCGGCCCGATCACGAGCCGCGCGCGCATGTCGCGCTGCCAGACCCGCTCACCCGCCAGCGCCGTGGCGCCGAGCGTTGCGTTGACACCGCCGAGCACGGTCAATTGATCGCGCGGCACGTCGTACCACTTGCCGACGAACTGTTCGACGCGCACCCTCACCTTGAAGTATTCGGAGAGCGTGCGTTGCAGGTACGCTGCTGAAACCGGCCGGTGCCGCGCGGCCAATGCATACCCGGCGATCGCTTCGTCGAATAGCGCGCCGTCGCCACTTTGCAGACTGTTGCGCGTGTCGTCGTCGGCGACGCCCGCCAGCGCGAGCAACAGCGGCAAATAACGTTCGTCGCGATCCAGTTCGTAATGAAACGGCAGCCGGTATTTCTTCCACGCCGCGTAGAAGAGCGCCGTTGCGCGACTCGAAAATATGTCGAAAAATTCGCGCGCCGCGCGGTCGCGCTTGATCTGCTCACGCGCGATGATCTGCTCGGTGTAATGCAGCGGCAAGGCGCCTTGTCCACCGAGCAAACCGAAAAACGCCGGCGTGATATCGACCGTGTGAAGCGAACCCGCTTTAAGCGCGGCAGTACGCTGCGGCTTCTCTTTCAGCGCCGCGCCTTCATCGTCGTAAGACTGCGCGCTGTGAATTTCGCTGGGCGGAAACGACAGCGACAGCGAATTGCGAAAGCCAATCCGCTGGGCGACGATTTCGCCGGGACGTCCGTTACTCGAAGGCGCTTGCTGCGCGAACCACTTCTCGAGAATGCGCACCGCCTGAAAAAATTCAAAGCGGTGGGGTTCGTCGAGAAGTTGCTCGACTACGCCAGGATCGATTCGCCGCTGCGCGGTTTGCATCGCAAGATCTCCTCACCCGTGCGCTTCGACACGACGACCAGTTGCACAAAGCTGTTCAGATGCACGTACAGCCCGAAAAACGTATCGATCACCCGCACGAAGGACGCGAGACTCGTGCCGACGAAATGTTCTTCGTCGATCGTCAAACGAATCTCGATACCGCGTACGAAAGTCGCGAACGGCTTGCCCGGCAGCCATTGCACCGCGGCACGCTGTTCGATGCCGACGAGGCCGTCGATATGCCGCGCCGACACTGCCGTGCGCCGCAAATCGTAAAGCACCAGCATTTCCTTGAGCGCCGACAGGCCGCTGCTGGCAAGCGACACGTGATTCAACGCCAGATGTGAAATCAGCCGCCAGTGCGAAGCGCGCCCGCGCTCAAAACGCACGCTGGGTGTCGGCCGGCGCAGCATCGAGATGCTGCCGGCAAGCGAGCCGCCCTCCAGAAACAGATCACCACCTTCGAGCCCCACCGCGAGGCCAGCCGGTAAATCGCGATTGGTGCACGTGAGATCAAGACTCAACGTGTCGGTTTGCGGCGCAGCCGGTTCGAAATCGATATCGACAATCGAGATCTCGGTCTCATATCCCGGGCTTTTCTGCGCGACCCAATCGTTGCGCCGGGCAAACCAGTAGTGCCCCGCACGCGCCGCTTCGCCATGATGCAGCGAATAGAAGGGCCGAAACTCGATCACCGATTCTTCATGCGCCTGCTGCCGGACAAGTTTTACCGAGTCGATCGAATAGACCTCGTACGCGAACGCGCGGCGCGCCTCGGCGATCACCGGATACGAAATCGCCTGATGGCTGACGCGGATCGGCTCGCCGTGCTGCTCGAACAGATTGACGACCGGCGTGCAGAACAAGCGGAAATGATGCGCGGACAACGAATCGAGCAAGCGTGCGATGTGCGAATCGCTACGCACTTCCTTGAGCACGACGTGTAGCGTCAGACGCTGGCAGCGGCCACTCGCGCGCGTCATCGCCGCCAGATCAAAATCGGCGAAATTGAATTTTTCGGGGAACGCGAAGTATTCGGTCAGCAACCGGTACGCCGGATGCGATTTGGCCGGATAGTCGATCAGTGCATCGTCTTCGTCGAAACCGGCCTGGACGACGGGTGATTCACGCAGTTGCTTCCACACGCCACGCCGGTCGGCTTCGACATACGTTGCCATTGCGTTGACGAACAGGCAATCCGCCAGCGCCGCGATAAACGATTGCTCGCCGTGCAGGTGCGTGCGCAACGTACCGACTTTCAGTGCGGAGAGATCGAGTTGCGCCGCGGTGGATTCGAACGTGATCGACACGATCGCCGTGGCGTTACCCGGCAGCACGGTCGCGCTCGGCGCCATGGCCACGGACGTGTACTTCGCCTCCGAAATGCGGATCGGCGCGAGCGTCACGTCGTAGGCGGTTCGAAAACGGCATTGCACGCCGCGAATCGGGCGCGACTTGAGCTCGGTGCCACGCTCGATCAGAACCGGCTCGGTCAAATGACTGAGCGCGCCCGAGGTGCCCATCTGCGCGATCGAGCACGATGGGAATGGCCGCAGGTAGTGCGGATACAGCACTTCCAGCAGCGCTTCAGTGAATTCGGGGTAGTCGTCGTCGAGCTTCTTGTTGATGCGCGCGCCCAATAGCGCGAACGATTCGATCATCCGCTCGACGTGCGGATCCTCGCAGTGCTCGCCGGACATCGCCAGACGTGCCGCGATTTTCGGGTAGCGTTCAGCGAAATCGCGTGAATAGCGCCGCAGAAATGATAATTCGCGCTCGTAGTACGGCAGCAATTCTTCCATCAATCTATCCCCGGACCTGAACCCTCTCCGCTCACTTCATCGCCACCGCTGCGCGTAAGCGGCGGCAAAGCGGTACTCAAAATACTAAAACACAGGTACTAAAATTCAGCCATCAAAATCAGGTACTAAAGCTTCGCGCGGGCGCGCGTCACCGAGTATTGCAGCGTGGAAGGCTGCAGCATCGCATCGAAACTCACCGGTTCTTCCGCCGGGTGCACAACCAGCAACGCCTGAATCGCAAAGTTCAGCGCGTTGGTGGATTGTTCGTTCAATTCGAGCGTCACCGCCACTTGCTGCAAGCGCGGCTCATGCCGTGCGATTGCCTGTTGAATCGATTTGCAGATAAACGTACGGTCGTAGTGACTCGCGAGGCTCAGACCCGCGAAATCGTTCAGGCCATACGTGAGCAACGAGCGTTGACATTCCGGCAGCGCCGCCAGTTCGTGTTCGGCCAAGGCGATCCGGGTGTTCAGGATCGCCTCGACGTCGCGCGCGACAGTGGCCTTCAACTCGTCCAACGACAATTGCCGCATCGCCGGAGAAGCCGGCAGATGCGGTTCGTCGTCGAACAGCTTGTCGAGAAAGCTGGGTTCGAAGCGTTTCATCAGCGTCCGAAAAACCGGTTCGACGCGAGGCGCGCGCGGTATGCGTCAGCCCTTTCAGGCCGCGCGCGCCGCAAGCGCCCCGGCATCAGACCGCGTACGTCTTGTCGTTCTTCGTCAGGCTCCACGCGCCTTGCGCGTTGCCGCCCTGGTTGCCGCCGATCTTCTGCTGTGTGTACTTCCACTGGACTGCAGCGTACTTCAGCGAGAATTGTTCGGTCGGCAGGCCTTCGCCCACCACGCTCGGCGTAGCGCTCGAGATGATCACGTACTTGAGCTTCACTTCCAGGTACTTGATGCGGTTGCCTTCGCCGTCCGAACGCATGAAGTCGATCGTCACTTCGTCGAACGTCGTGCCGCCCGATGCGTGTTGATAGATCAGCGGGCTGACCACGTCGATATCTTTCGTGAACTGCATGTCAGCGTGCTCGCAACGCTCGGACGTGTGACCGCCCGCCGTCGAAGCCGTTGCCGAACGCGGTTGCGTAATCGAGTGGCTCCATGAATCGATCTCGATCCAGCCAGCATGATCCTTATCGGCAGACTCGCCTTTGATCGCCGGATTGCCGAATTTTAAATAGATGTCCTTCATAACTCATCGACTCCCCAAAGAGGTGGTTTTAACAGCTAACCCGCGCGGCCGGCACGGGCTTTCTGACTTGGTTTATGAATTTGCCGGTTTCGGCAGGTCGGCGACAAGCCGCAACGAGATCGACAGCTCATCCAGTTGAAAGTGCGGGCGCAGGAACGCGACCGAACGATACGAACCAGGCTTACCCGGAGTCTCCGAGACCTGTATCGACGCCTCGCGCAGCGGGAACTGCGCTTTCTGCTCCTGAGTCGCGTTGTCGTCCAGCAGCACGTACTGCGAGATCCAACGGTTCAGGAATACTTCGACGTTCTGTGCCGATGCGAAGCTGCCGATCTTGTCGCGCATCATCGCTTTCAGGTAGTGCGCCACGCGCGACACCGAAAAGATGTACTGCAGCTGCGCAGACAGCACGGCGTTCGCATTCGCGCTATCGGTGCTGTATTTCTTGGGTTTTTGCACCGACTGCGCGGCGAAGAACGCGGCGTAGTCCGAATTCTTGCAGTGCACGAGCGGAATGAAACCCAGGTCGCTCAGTTCCTTTTCGCGGCGATCGGTAATCGCGATTTCCGTCGGGCATTTCAGCGCGACTTCACCGTCGTCGGTCTTGAACGTGTGGGTGGGCAGGTCTTCCACCAGACCACCGCCTTCCACGCCGCGAATCGCCGCGCACCAGCCGAAGTCGTCGAATGCGGCCGTCAGGCGGGCGGCAAATGCCCACGCTGCGTTACACCACAGGTATTTGCTGTGATCCGTGCCATCCACGTCTTCAACGAAGTTAAAGCCTTCCGCGGTGGCGCCGTCTTTCGGATTAAAAGGCAGGCGGCCGAGAAAACGCGGCAAGGTCAAACCGACATAGCGCGAGTCTTCGGAATCACGGAACGACTTCCACTTCGCGTATTCGACGGTGTCGAACACCTTGCCGAGATCGCGCGGCTTGCCGAGATCGGCAAACGTTTCAAGGCCCATCAACTCAGGCGAGGCCGAAGCGATGAACGGTGCGTGCGCCGCAGCCGCGACATGCGCCATCTGCTCGATGAAGTACACGTCTTCAGGCTGACGCGTCACTTCGAAATCGCCAATGATCGTGCCGAACGGTGCACCGCCGAAGGTACCGAACTCTTCCTCATAAACCTTCTTGAAGAGCGCGCTCTGATCGAATTCAATCGCGTTCTTGAAGTCGCGCACGAGGTCGCGCTTCGGCGCGTGCAGCGCCTTGATCTTGACCGTCGAGCCGGTATTGCTTTCCTTGCACAGATAGTCGAGACCGCGCCACGTGCTTTCCATGCGCTGGAATTGCGGTGCATGCATCACCGCGCTCAATTGCGCGGAGATCAGGCGGTCGAGTTCCGCGACACGCGCGTCGATGGTGGCCGACAGGTTATCGGACACCACTACCGTGCCGTCGAGCACCTGATGTACAAGTTCGCCGATCAGATCTTTCGCGCGCGCGTGTTCCGACTCGGATTTGGCCACGCGGCTTTTCTCGACGATTTCGTCGAGCAGCGTGGATTCCGTGCCGCTCTGCGCGGTGGCGAGTTGGGCTGCTGCCGTTTGCTGATTCATCTCACACCCCGTGCGTACTTATTCGCCCTGCTTGTCGTGATCCGGCGCGCCGGCGTGCTGGTCTGCTGCGTTGCCCTGGTCTTTCGCCAGTGTCTGCAACTGCTGCGTGTTGTTGAGCACTTCGCTCAACAGGTCTTCGAGTTTGTCGTTGCCGGCCAGCTTGTTGCGCAGGTCGGCCAGCTTCGAGCGCGCTTCGAGCAGACGGCGCAGCGGTTCGATCTGCGCGACCACTTCATCCGGACTGAAATCGGCCATCGACTTGAAGCGCAGATCGACGGCAAATTTGCCACCCGCTTCGCTCAGGCGGTTTTCCACCTGAAACGCGGCACGCGGCTCGATCGCTTTCATCACGTCGTCAAAATTGTCACGGTCGATGTTGACGAACTTGCGATCGCGCAGCTTCGGCTGCTCGACTTCGGACTGCCCCGCCAGATCGGCAACCACGCCGACGACGAACGGCAGTTCTTTCACCTCGATCGCATCGCCGCGCTCAACCTCGTACGTGAGTTGAACGCGCGGCGGCCGCACTTTTTGCAAACGTTTTTGAATACTTTCTTTCTTCGCCATCGTCGGCTCCCGGATGCAGATAGATCAGGCGTGTGGATCAGCGCAGCGCGCTGAACGGATCGGACGCGCCGCCGCTTTGCGCAGCTTTGGCGGGCGCGGCAGGCGCCGGTGCCGGGGCGGCGGGAGCTGCCGCCGTGGCCGCCGGTGCCGCGGCGCTGGGAGTTACTTCCGGCGTATCCGTGGCCTTGCCCTTGGCGACGTGGCGAATGATGCGCTTCTTCTTCACGACGGGCTTGTCGTTCGGGTCGGGCGGGAACAAGGTCGCTTCGCCGAGCGTGTCGCGCAACTGTTTGGCGAGCGCTTGCGCGTCCGACTTCGCATCGCCCGCGAGCGATGCATCCTGACGCAGCTCGCCAAGCGACTGCGTGGCCACGCGCAGGCCGGCTACTGCCAGCACGCTCTTGGCCTGACGATCGGTCTGATCGCGCTGCAGCGCTTCTTGCGCGGCGACAATGGCCTGACCGTAATGACCCTGCGTGAACTGGATCTGCGCAATGCGCGACCACGGTTCCTCACGCGTCGGATCGGATTTGGCCAGTTGCTGGTAAAGCGAGATGGCGCGGTCCTGATCACCACCCTTCGCGACGGTGTCCGCGTCCGCGAGTTGCTTATTAAAAGCCTCCGGTGTGGTCGCCACGTTGTTGCCCTGTGTCGCGCAACCGGCAATCACGCCGCATGCCAACACTACCCCAGATAGTTTTACTAACAGACGCTGATTCATCGTTTTTCACCGACGTGCGATTTTTTTAATTCAAGGAGAAACCCGAGTTTTGCTTTGCTTCAACTGCGCGGGTATAGTACAGGCCAATTTTCGATAATTCAACTTTCGTGTGAAGAAGCATTGCACAAAAAAAATGCATGTGGATGATTTAAACGAAACATGCAGAAATTGTTTCCTGATGCAATAGTGGAAATGTGAGAAGCGGAAAAAATTTCCGCGTGTGAGGCATGCGAATGCGTGAGTACCGGAGCGCAATGCGCTTTGCATCAAACGGCATTACACGGTATAGCGTGACTGCAAATTTACCGGATTGATTTCGTTATTGTTGTTTTGACGGGGGACGGCGCCGAGCCGGTCGAAGTATATGAATTCGCGTCTTGTTCGCCATGCATCGCTATTGATTGCCAGCGTCGCGGCGTGTGCGCTGCTGGGCGGCTGCGCGGCCGCCGTGCCGGCGCTGGGAGCCGCTGCCAACGCGGTTTTGCAGGCGAGCGGCCTCGGCAAGCCCGACGTGCCGGACGCCCAGAAGCCGCCCCGTAACGTCGGCCTGACCCTATACGCGGCGCAGAATCTGAATGCCGCCAATGACAACCGCCCATTGGCGCTGATCGTGCGGCTTTATGTGCTGAAAGACCCCACCTCATTCCAGCAGGCGCCATTCGACGCCTTTACCGATCCGGCCAAGGAAAAAACCACACTGGGCGGCGATTTGCTGGGCGTGCGCGAAGTCACGCTGATCCCCGGTCAACGTTACACCGTCACCGAAAAAGTCTCGCGCGAAGCTCAGGCGTTCGGTATCGTCGCGCTATTTCGCGACCCGGCGATGCAGCGTTGGAAATTCGCCTTCGACCCGGCGAAGTCGGAGAAATCCGGCATAATGATCGGCCTGCATAACTGTGCAATGACGGTGACTAACGGCACTGTGATCCCGCCTGAACAGGGATTGCCTGCCCAGCCGCTGAATATGCTTTCTTCGGTAAGCTGTGGTTAAAGATGCCGGGCATATACGATTTAACATTTTTTAGAGAATTAACAATGCGGCGCTCGAATCGTTTATCTCCGGGCGCGCCACACGCTGAACGCATATAACAGGTTTGAGATGAGTTATTCCGCAAAAGTGCTTTGGGGGGAAGGCCTGTTTCTGAGGCCGCAGCATTTTCAGCGTCAGGACGCCTATCACGAGGCGCGCCTGTTCGAATCGATCCAGGCGATCCAGCCATACAACTGGGGCGTGCGTTCGGCGCGCTTCGACCGTGATGCGCTCGGCAGCAACGTGCTGCGCGTGAGCGAACTCTCGCTGGTGTTTCCGGATGGGGCGCTCTACTCCGCGCCACAAGCCGACGACCTGCCGCCGCCGATCGCGCTCGACACGCTGCCCGACGGCATCAATGAATTCACGTTTTATCTGGCGCTGCATCCGCTGCGCGAAACCGGCGCGAACTATTCGCAGGATAGCAACGCGGGTTTCGTATCGCGTTACGTCAGCGAGCAAACGCCGGTGGCCGATCATTTCACGGACGCCGCCGAAGCCGACATCACCTTCCTGAAGACCAGCGTCAAACTCATTGCGCATAGCGAACCGCGCGACCAGTTGTTGTCAGTGCCGCTTGCGCGCGTGCGCCGCACCGCCACCTCCGGCTTTGAATTCGACGACACCTTCGTGCCGCCCTGCCTCGCGATCGACGCCTCGCCGATCCTGCACCAACGGCTGCGTCAGCTGATCGACGCGCTGCAGGCCAAGGTCAACGCGCTGTACGGTTTTCACCGCGAGCCGACCAAGAACATCATCGAGTTCCGCTCAGGCGACATCGCATCGTTCTGGCTGCTGCACACCGCGAGCGCCGCGTTTGCCTCGCTTGCGCATCTGTACCAGCATTCGGCGTTGCATCCGGAACGCCTGTTTCAGGAACTGCTGCGCCTGGCCGGCCAGTTGATGACCTTTTCGAAAGGTTATGCATTGTCCGACCTGCCGGCTTACCGGCACGACGATCCAGGCCCCGGCTTTGCACGCCTCGATACGATCCTGCGCGATCTGCTCGAAACCGTGATCTCCACGCGTTACTTCGCAATCGCGCTCGAAGAAGTGCGTCCGTCGTTCCATGCGGGCCGCCTCGACTCGGGCAAGATCGACGACAAGACCCAGTTCTACATTGCCGTCTCCGCGGACATGCCGACCGCCGAGCTTGTCGAAGCCGTACCGGCCCGCTTCAAGGTCGGCGCGCCGGACGACGTCGACAAGCTGGTGCTCTCGGCCATGCCGGGCGTGCGCCTCGTCTACACGCCGCAGGTACCGCCGGCCATTCCGGTGCGCCCGGGCGCGTGCTACTTCTCGTGCGAATCGCGCGGGGCATTGTATGACCGCATGTTGCAGGCCCAATCGGCAATGATCTACGCGCCGTCGGGCATCAACGATCTTCAACTCGAACTGATCGCCGTCACATCATGAGCTACGCGCCTTCCCTGTTTGGCGGCAGCACGCCTGCTGCGTCGCCCGCCCCCATGACCGAGCCGAGCTACCAGGTCCGCTCGCTGCTCGACCTGCTGTACGACGGCTTCTTCATGCTGTTTTTGCTGAAGAACGGCCGCGAGCCCGGCGACGCGAACGAGTTCAGCCAGCGGATCCAGCAGTTTCTCGGCGACTTCGAACGCGGTGCGAAAAAACTCAACGCGTCGGCGGAAGATGTCTACGCATCCAAGTTTGCGTTCTGCGCGGCCATCGACGAATCGGTGCTGTCGTCGACCTTTAAAATCCGCACGGAGTGGGAACGCCGGCCGCTGCAGCTGGTGCTGTTCGGCGAGCAACTGGCAGGCGAGAAATTCTTTCAGTATCTGGAGGAATGCCGTGCACAGGGCGCCGCGCGTTTGCAGTCGCTCGAAGTGTTCCACATGTGTCTGCTGCTCGGTTTTCAGGGCAAGTATCTGCTCGAAGGACCGGAGAAGCTCGCGTATCTGACCGCGCGCATCGGCGACGAAATCGCGCATATGAAGGGCAAACGCGCACCGTTCGCGCCGCATTGGCCGCTGCCGGATCAGGTCGCTCACCGCCTCAAGCGTGAGGTGCCGTTGTGGTCGATCGGCGCGGTGTTCGCGCTGGTCGGTCTGCTCGCTTATCTCGGCCTGAACACCTATCTGCGCGATCAGACCTTGCGCACGCTCGCGCCGTATTCGCAGGTGGTCAAGCTCGGCCCGCAATCGGCCACGTTGACGATTTCCTTGCCGTAGATCAGCACGGGTCACAGATCCATACGCACCTGACGAAAAGGGCGGCCCGCAAAAACGGGCCGCCCTTTTTTCAATCGGCTACGTCAAAGCGCCGACGTGCCGCCGGCGCTTCACACCTGCCCGCTTATCTCGCTTACTGCGACTCCTCCGCCCACACGGCGTTTTCACGCGCCATCAGTGCCGTCGACGCAGCCGGTCCGAACGTGCCGGCCGTATAGCCGCGCGGCTTGTCGCCCGACCTGGCCCAGCCTTCCAGAATCGGCTCGGCCCACGCCCATGCCGCTTCGAGTTCGTCGCGGCGCATGAAGTGCGTGAGGCGTCCGCGAATCACGTCGATCAGCAGACGCTCGTACGCTTCCGCGCGACGCTCGGTGAAAGCCTGCTGCAGATCCAGATTCAGATTGACCGGCAGCATGTGCATGCCGCTGCCGGGTTCCTTCGCGAGCATCTGCAACTGGATCGATTCTTCCGGCTGCAACTGGATCACGAGACGGTTGCCGTAGTTGCGCCCACCGCTCGGAATGATCGAGAACGGCAATTCGGAAAACTCGATAACAATTTCCGACACCTTCTTCTGCATACGCTTGCCCGTGCGCAGGTAGAACGGCACATTGGCCCAGCGCCAGTTGTTGATATGCGCGCGCAACGCGACGAAAGTCTCGGCGCGGCTGCCCGGCGGCACGTTGTCTTCCTCGAGGTAGCCCTTCACCGGTTCGCCGCCCACCGCGCCGGCCGTGTACTGGCCGCGCACGGTATCGCGAGCGATATCCTCGGGTGTCATGGGGCGCAGCGAGCGCAGCACCTTGAGCTTTTCGTCACGCACGGCATCCGGATCGAGCGACACCGGCGGCTCCATCGCAACAATGCACAGCAGTTGCAGCAAGTGGTTCTGCACCATGTCGCGCAGCGCGCCGGTCTTGTCGTAGAACCCCGCGCGGCTGCCTACGCCGACCTCTTCGGCCACCGTGATCTGCACGCGCTTGATATACGGTGCTTGCCACAGCGGGCCGAAAATCGCGTTGCCGAAGCGCAGCACCATCAGGTTCTGCACGGTTTCCTTGCCGAGGTAGTGGTCGATCCGGTAGATCTGCGCTTCGCTGAAATGCTTGCCGACCGCCGTATTGATCTCCTGCGCGGACGCCAGATCGTGGCCCAGCGGTTTCTCAAGCACGACCCGCGAATTCTCGTCGATCAGTCCGGCCGCCGACAGGTTGTCGCAGATGTTCGTGAACAGATCCGGCGAGGTCGCGAGATAGAACACGCGCCGCACGCCTTCGCGCGACGTCTCCTTCAGGCGCTGGTAGTCCTCGATCGAATCGACGTCCATGCGCACGTACTCGAACAGCGCCAGAAATTTGTCCCAGGCGGCGGCGTCGAACGCCTTCTTTTCGATGAAGGGTTTCGCCTTCGCTTCCATGAACTCGGTGATGTACTCCTCACGCGACCACGGCTTGCGGCCAATCGTGAGAATGCGGGTATCCGGCGGCAGATTGCAGTGCAAATGCGCCATGTAGAGCGCGGGCAGCAGCTTGCGAAATGACAGGTCGCCGGTGCCGCCGAAGATGATCATGTCGAGCGGCAGGTCGGGAGTAGCTGAAACGGGTTGGGTCGTCATAGCGCGGTCGCGGCGTCGTGATAAGCGTCAAGTCAAAGGACAAAGGGGCAAAAAGCGCCGGCAGCCGGCGCCTTTTTTCTGGCAAACGCCTATGGTGCAACGTTTTGAGATTGTTTGCACGGCAACATGTGCCGCAGGTTGGCGCAAGATGCCAACCCGGCCCTGCCAGGCGCCATGCGCCGGGCGCGGCAAACGGTGTGCGATCAGCCGCCCGACAAGGCTTCGCGCGCCACCCGGCAGGCCGCCAGATCCCACGCCGCGCAGCCGACACTTTTAAAAACAATCGCTTGTTCGGACGGCAACAATGCAGCGTTTTCCACCACGGCGGCAATTCCACCGACCCGCCCCCAATCGACACCGGCCTGAATGAAATCACCGGCTTCGTGCCTTGCGCCGGCTTCGTCGTCGACGAACAGTGCGCTGCCCGCGATCGTACGTGCCCCGATCTCGACCATAGCCGGCGTGAACGCGCCGACGCCGATCACGAGCCGGTTCACGCGTGCCGCTTCGTCGTAGACAGCCTGCTTGCTGGTGGTCAGCGCGATCACTACGTCGATCGAGGCGGGGATGGCCGCGTCAGGGTCGGCCAGCGGCTGCAGGTCGCGCACTTTGCCGCCCGGCGCCCGATGGGCGGCGCAGAACGCCGCGGCACGCGCGGGCGCACGGCCCTTCACCCACACGCGCGCGTCGGGGAACAGTTCGCCAATCGCCTCCAGATGATTCGCTGCCTGCGTGCCCGTGCCGATCAGCAGGAATTCGCGCGGCTTGGCCTGCGCGAAAGTGAGTACGCCGAGCATCGACATCGCCGCCGTGCGACGCCCGGTCACCGTCGGGCCGTCGAGGATGAAAAGTGTTTCGCCGGTATCGGCATCGAAGGTCATTACCTGGCCGTGAATCGTCGGGATGCCGCGCGCTCCATTGCTCGCGCATACATTGACCAGCTTGTGGATCGCGAGATCGGGCGCGGTGGCCGGCATCGACAGCATGATGCCGCCTTCGTTGAGCGGCACGACGAGCCGCTCAGGACTCGCGATACGTTGCTGCGCGTAGTCGATGCTCGCGCGCTTCAACGCGTCGACGAGCGGCGCGTACGGGATCAGCCGTGCGGTGGCGGCGGCGTCGAAAATCTGCATGGTCGGGCGAGTCATAAGCGGGCGTTCCCTGTTCCGGCAAGTGGGTAGGTTCGATTCAGCGCACCAGAAAACCGTAAGTCAGCGGATCGCGTTCGTCGACGATCCAGTTCGCAAAACCAAGCACATGCGCATCGCCTTCGATCTCCGGGATCACCGCGTTGAACCGGTCGAGCGTCGTCTCCGACAACACGCGGCCGCGAAAAATCGTGCCGATCACGGATTCGTTGACCAGCGTCTCGTCGCGTCCCAACTCGCCGCGCAGATAAAGTTGCGCAACGCGGCCCGCGGTGCCGGAACCGGTCGGCGAGCGGTCCACTTCCCGGTCGGCGAACACGCAGCAATTGGCCTGCGTCGAGCCGGCATGACGCGGCGCGTTGTCGACGATTGTGCCGTAGATGTGGTTGATTTCCGGAATCAGCGGATGTTCAACCTTGAAGGCCAGGTTCGCCGCGCGTTTGACTTCGTCACCGAACTGGATCAACCGGTCGATCTCCGTTTCGCGCACGTTCAGATCGAAGGGCTTGCCCGAGGTGTAGAAGTAGAACGCGCCGCCGAACGCGATATCGCCACGCACCTCGCCGAAACTGGGCGTGTGCACCGTCACGTCGCGCTGCCAGATGAACGACGGCACGTTGACGAAGCGCACGCGCCCCGCCTGCTCGCCGTCCCATTGCACGAACGCTTCGATGAAACCGCACGGCGCGTCGATGCCGACACGCGTTTCCGGTTCGCTGCGCTCGATCCAGCCGAGCGCGACAGCCGCGGTCGCGAGGGCAATCACGCCGTGGCCGCAATGATCGCTATAGCCCTCGTTGTGCACGAAGATCACGCCGAAGTCCGCGCCTTCGCTCACCGGCTCCGTCAGATACCCGCCGTACATATCGGCGTGGCCGCGCGGCTCGAACATCAGCGCACGGCGCAGGTGATCGGCGTGCTGCTTGAGCCACGCGCGCCGCTCGACAATGGTCTTGCCGGGAAACTTCGGCAAGCCGCTCGTGACAATGCGAAACGGTTCGCCGGCGGTGTGCACCTCGACCGTGCTGATCATTCGGTTCAGTTTCATGCGTGCGGCCTTCCTGACTGTTCAGACTGTTCATCCACATGGCGCGCCGACTGGATCACCATCAGCAGATCGCCTGATTCGATCGGACACGGCTCGTCTTCATAGAACGACAGCATGCGCCCCGCGCGTATCAGCCCGACCACCACCGCGCCCGGCAGCGCATTGCTCCAGCGGCCGACTTCCAGCGCCGTTGCCGGACGTTCCACCAGATTGACACGGCCGCGCGCCGAGAGCAGATCGTTGATGAAGGGCACGATGTAGTTGCTGTCCACCGCGTCGGCAAGCAGCAATCCGCCGATCTTGGTCGACGAAACGATCACGTCGGCGCCGGCCTGGCGCAACTGGCGCTGGTAGGTCTGTTCCTGAATCCGCACGACGATCTTCGTGTCCGGCGCGACGCTGCGCACGGTCAGCGTGAGCAGGATAGCGATGGCGTCGTCGCTGACGGCAATGATCACCGCCTTGGCGATGCGCACCTGTGCCTGCTGCAACAGGTCTTCACGCGACGGATCGCCGAGCAGACCCGCCACGCCCAACGCCGTGGCCGCTTCGAGCGCCTCCTGCTGGGAATCGATGACGACGATCGCGTCCGCCGCAAAACCGCTTTCCAGCAGCTCGCGCACCGCGACCGAACCGCTCAATCCGTAGCCGCACACGACAACGTGATCGCGCAGCTGTTTTTGCAGGCGTTTCATGCGGAATTCCTCGATGACGCGTTGAATGACGAACTGATAGGCGGTGCCCAGAAACACGAACCAGATGACGATACGGATCGGCACGATGAAGAAGGCGTCAATGAGCCGCGCGCGGGCGGTGACCGGCACGATATCGCCATAGCCGACGGTCGCGACGGTCACCATCGTGAAGTACATCAGATCGACGATGCCGAGCACCTTGCGGTTGGCGTCGCGCAGACCGTCACGGTCGAGATAGAGCACGGCGAAGGCGAGCACGCACAGGCCGAGCACGAGGTAGATGCGATGCAGCAGCACGCGCTGCGGTGACGCCGCCGGGCGTGTGAACAGCGTGCGGGCGCGCGGCGGCTGCCAGGGAGTGCGGGCACGGCGCGGCAGACGAAAACGCGGTGGGCGTGGCTGCGGATGTGGCTGATCAGACACGCGGCTACTCCGGGAATCGGGAACAAGCGATTCTACGACGCCCGGCGCGCCGTGGGGCCGGATCGCAGGAACGTAGCTGCTGCGGGGACCGTCATGAGGCCCCGGCTAACCGCGGCGCGCCGGCACCGCCGCCGGGGTCACTGCGAAGCGGCGTTAGCCTTGGCGTCGCCCTTTTTGCCGCCCTTGAACATCGCGCGGCACGCCGGACTGAGTTCGTCGACATGCTGCTTCATGCAGGCGGTGATTTTTTCCTTGTTCGGAATATCAGCGGCGCAGAAATGCATCGCGTCGCCGCGACAGGCTTTGGCCTGGTCGTCCTCGGTGGCTGCGTTCGCCGCGGTGACGGCGCTGAGCACGGCAAGGCCGGCGGCGAGCAAGGCGAAGTTTCGGTTCATGACGCGTTCCAGTATCGCTAAGGTCGGTGTCAAGCTCCTCAGCAGAAAACGGGCCCGATCAGTGCGCTCGCGTAGGGCTTGCCTGCTGCCGTGCTTAGCCCACCGTGCGGGTAAGCGTCATGCCACGCCCCGCGTAGAAACGCGCCATCGTTGCGAACGGCAGGTACACGTCCGCCTGATGAGGCGCTATGCCCGACGGATTATGAAACCATACGCCATCGCGATCGCGCCCGTGCAGCAGGATCAGATGTCCGCCCTGGTGCTGATTGGGCTGCTCCGGATAGCGGATCTCGGGGCTCACGGAGACAATCGCCAGCGTGTCGCCGTCGATGCGCGCGGCGATCTCTTCGAGCGACGCCTGCGGCAACACGTCGACCTCGATGCCGAATGCCTCGCCGGCCCACTCGGCGAACGGCCGGTAGATCAGACCGTCCACACCGCCGTCGTCGCGCAGCCGGTACACGCCGTGGCGCAACGCTTCATCGAGCAGCGCGGCGCGCGGGGCGTGTTCGATGCCCCAGTAGTCGAGCGCGGATTCGAGGCAGGTCAGACCGCACAGGCGTTTGGCCCAGAAACGATAACGCTCCGGGTCGGCGAAACCGCTGCGCTGCCAGTATGGGTCGTCGCACGGGTCGCCCTGGTGTTCGACGATGTGGCGCACCCAGTCGGGGCTGCCCCATTGCGTGTAGTAGGGCACGTCGGTGTGGCGTAGCGTCAGTGGGTTCATGTGTCGCGCGGAGTCGGTAGAAGATGTTTTCACCGCATGCTACACGGCCATCCCGGCAAGGATAGAGGCCGATGAGCGGGCAAACGGGATTTATTCGCTACACGGATATTCGTCGTTTATTCGCCATACAGATATTTGCAAAATATGTGTCACACGAATATTTGACAGATATCTGTGTGACGCATAAAATGCATTTATTCGTCTTGCGGATAATTTGCCATGATCCACCTCGTCGCCACGCCGGACCAGATGGCCCAGCTACTGGCTGCCGGCCGGCGCCAGGCCGGCCTCACCCAGGCTGATGCCGCCGCACGCATCGGCGTCAGCCAGAGCCGCATCTCGGCGCTCGAGACCGATGCCACCGCCCTCACTCTCGCACAATTGCTGGCGCTGTGCGGCGCCTACGGCCTGCAATTGCAGGTGCGCGACAAGAACCAGCTGGCGCCTGAGCCGGCGCCGCTGGTCGAGTGGTAAGCATGGGCCGCCAGACGCATTCACGGGCACTTTCGGTGTGGGCCAACGGCGAGCGCGTCGGCGTCTGGCGCCTGCCCACCCGCGGCCCCATGGAGTTCGCTTACGACCCGGCATGGCTTGCCTCGCCCGCGGGCCGGCCCCTTTCGCTCTCGTTGCCGTTCGTACCGAGCAACGTGGCGCACAAAGGGTCGGGGGTGCTCAACTATTTCGACAACCTGCTGCCCGATAGCGAGGCGATCAGAAAGCGTATCGCCCAGCGCTACCAGACCGATACGCTCGACGCGTTCGACCTGCTGCAAGCCATCGGCCGCGATTGCGTGGGCGCCGTCCAGTTACTGGCCGAAGACGACGCACCGGCCGGCGTCGAACGTATCGACGGCACACCGCTTTCCGACAGCGAGATCGAGGCCATGCTGGCGCGCACCGTCAGCAATCCGACCCTCGGCACGCGTGACGAAGCGGACGATTTCCGCATCTCGCTCGCCGGTGCACAGGAGAAAACCGCGCTGCTGTGGCATGAGGGCAAATGGCAACGTCCGCATGGCGCCACGCCTACCACGCATATCTTCAAACTGCCGCTCGGGCTGGTCGGCAACAGACTCGCGGACCTCAGCACCTCGGTCGAAAACGAATGGCTATGTCTGCGGATCCTGCGAGCCTATGGACTGCCCGTGGCCAACGCCGAGATCATGACCTTCGGCAAACAGCGTGTGCTGAGCGTCGAGCGCTTCGACCGGCAACTGCATTCGAGCGGGCAATGGCTGCTGCGCCTGCCGCAGGAAGACTTCTGCCAGGTGTACGGCGTGCCGTCGCATCGCAAGTATGAAAACGAAGGCGGCCCGGGCGTGCTGGACCTCGCGCGGATTCTCCAGCAATCGGTGTCGGCACAACAGGATATCGAGACGCTGCTGGCAAGCCAGATCCTGTTCTGGATGCTGGCGGCGCCGGACGGCCACGCCAAGAATTTCAGCATTCGCCTGCTGGCGGGCGGCCAGTACCGTCTGACGCCGCTTTACGACGTGATGTCCATCTGGCCGGTGGAAGGCAACGGCCCGAATCAATGGTCGTGGTTCAAGGCCAAACTCGCCATGGCAATGTGGTCGCGCAGCAAACACGACGCCTTCCGCGATGTACAGCGGCGCCACTTCAACGCCATGGCGCCGCGGTGCTCATACGGCGCGAACGCGGAACCGTTGATCCAGCGGCTGATCGAACAGACGCCCGAGGTGATCGCGCGGGTCTCGGCCGAATTGCCCGAACGGTTTCCGGGCAAGGTCGCCGAGCGGATTTTCAAAGGCCTGAAAACCTCGGCGGCCAGGCTCGACGCCATGCCGCCGGCCTAGTCTCGCAGCGGGATACCCTGTCTGGTCATATTTCTTTACAGGTACCGTGCAGTTTCATCGGTAAAATAGTCTGGCTCGATGCTAAAAGCATAAACAGATTACCGAGTTTGTCCGTTCGTACTTCGCACTGACAGGTCCGGCTGCGGTCATACAAAACAGACCGCGATACGTTTTACGGTACATTCGCTGTCCCCTGCGTCGCCGCGGCAACGCGCATTCAAGGTGCATGGCCGCGCTGCGGGCGCCGTATTGCACGCCCTACAGCCACCTTTCAAGAAGGCAGATTCTCACGCAGTATGACCAACGAAACACACTCTCCTGACGCCATCGCAGTTGCCGAGCGCGTGCGCGAATTGATGAGCCGGCATGGAATCGGCAAGCGCCAGCAAACCACTGAGCTATGCCGCATCCTCGATCTGAGTTTTTCGCAGGGACACCGCAAGCTGCGCGGCAATAGCCCGTGGACCCTGTCGCAGATCAAGAAGGTTGCCGAAGTGTTCGGCGAACCGGCCGCTCAGCTATTCGGCGCACAGTCGCTCGATCCGGGCATGGTCGGCGCCATCGCCCAGGAAGCGGTGTTCAGCATCGGTGCGATCGAACTGGCCTGCACCGCATGGGTCGGCGCCGCGCTCGAACCGGGTAGCCGCCCTGAATTCGTGGCCTACTCGAAGCTCGGCCAGTGGCGCGTGGCGCGTCACGACGGCACGCTTTACCAAAGCGCGTACGAAGTCCACAAGATCGAAATCTATCCGCGCCGCGCAGAAACCGACAAGCCGACCATCGCCGTGGTCGACGACGATCGGGCCTCCGCCGACAACCTGCACGACTATCTCGAACGCAGCGGTTTCGCGGCGGTGGCGATCTACGGCCTCGCCGCGTTCGCCGAGCAACTGCAAACGCAGGTCTTCGACGGCGTTGTGATCGACTGGCTATTCGGCTCGCAGACCTCGGCCGAGGCGATTCGCGCGGTACGGGCGTCGGAAAATCCGGATGCGCCGATTTTCGTGCTGACCGGCGAATTGCTGACCGGTAAGGCCAGCGAATCGGAGATCAGCCAGGTGATCCGCAATTACGACGTCGCGTGCTATGAGAAGCCCGCGCGCATGGCGATCCTGGTCGCCGATCTGTCGAAACGTCTGAACCGGCCCTGACGTGCCGACAGGCAGTTGAAGGTGTGAGCTCAGCTTGAGCCCTCCTCCATCTGCGTCTTCCCGGGTGTCAGGTCACACCGTATGCCGGGAAACCAGAGCGCGCTGCAACGCGCTGCGCAGTTCCTCGTAATGTACCGGCTTTAATAACGCGTCGAAGAACGGCTGCGAACCCGCCCCTGCCGCTTCACCTGCCACACCACCCGCAGTTTCCGCATGACTCGTACTCGCCGCTTCCGGCGCGTACGCGCTCACCACGATCACCGGAACCCCCGCCGAGGCCCCCCCGCGTGCCGCAAAATCCGCAAGGAACGTATAACCGTCGCGATCCGGCATATGCAGATCGAGCAGCACCACGTCGCAGCGATGCGCGTCGAGCCACGCGAGTGCATCGTCGGCATTGGAGAGCGCGTGCGCGTCGAAATCCATGTGCGCGATCATTTCGCTGAGCGACTCGCGAATCAGCCGGTTGTCGTCGACGATCAGCACGCACGGGCGCGCGCCGCCCGGTTCGGCATGGGCCGCCACGCCGGACGGCGTGCTTGCCGAGACGGGCGTCACCGGAATCGTCACCGTAAAGGTGGTGCCCTCGCCTACCGTGCTCGCCACTTCAACGGTGCCGCCGAACAGCCTGACCAGCCCCTGCACGATCGTGAGCCCCATCCCCGCACCCTCGAAGCGGCGCGTGCGCGACGCATCCAGCTGCGTGAACTCCTGGAAGATCAGCGGAATCTGCGCATGCGGCACGCCCGGCCCCGTATCGCTGACGACGAAGATCAGCAGCGCCGGCCGCTGCCTCAGTTGCACGCGTACCGTGCCGGTTTCGGTGTAACGGATCGCATTGGTGACCAGGTTGTTGACGATCTGGCGAATGCGGTGGGGATCGGAATCGACGAGGCCACTCATGCCGCTCACCTCGCTTTCCAGCTTGAGGCCGCGCGCGGCGGCGGACATCGCATGTTCGTCGACGATCGAAGCCAGCAGTTCACGCGGCTCGAAATGCTCATGGCGCAGCTCGAGCTTGCCGGCGCCGAGGCGTGCGTAGTCGGTCAGGTCTTTCATCTGTGCTTCCAGATGCCGCGCCGCCGTTTCGAGCCGCTGGATGACCTTGCGGTCGGCCTCGGAGTGATAGTTGAAACCGAGCAACTCGATCGACGACACGATCGCATGCAAGGGCGTGCGCAGTTCGTGGCTGATCATGCCGAGAAAGGCATCTTTCGCGAGACTCGCCTCGCGCGCCGCGCGGCTCGCCTGATGTTCCGCCTCCAGCGCCGCATGCTGCTGACGCATCAGGCGCGTGCGGCGCCGGCCATTGAACACCAGCAACGTGGTTGCGGCCGCCGAGAGCAGCAGCAGCAACAGGCCGCCCGCAAACAGCATGCGGCGTTTGTCGATGAAATCGCGGTTCATCGCCTCACGGTCGGCCACGTCGGCGAAACGGCGGCTCAACGCGAGATCGTTGACCTCATTCCAATGCTGGCGCAGCTCCACGACGATCTGATTGGCGCGGCTGCGGTCCTTCGGCAAGGCGTCGACCTCAGGCTGAATGCCGTCCAGCAAATGATCGATCGAGTGGATCTCGTCCATTTGCCGCTGCAGCAGCGCGAGCTGCGTGGTCAGCCTGCGTGTCGAACCGGCCATCACATGCAGCTTCGATTGCAGCAGCTGATAGCGCAGCATGAGCCGCGGATAGTCGTCGTCGACGCCCGATTGATACAGCAGCAACTGATTCTCGAAACGGGCGTAAGCGATCTGCAGTTGCGCGGCGTCCCAATAGAAACCGTCGTACTGTCCGGTCAGCGGCTCAGTCGCCCGCGGATTGAGCAGGTTCGCATACAACAGATAGCCAATTGCGCCTGCCGGCGCCGCGAGCGCGGTCAGCCAGATCAGCACATAGAGGACACGACGCCAGGGGCGGCGCGTTATTTGACGATGAGTGCCTTGATCTGCCATACGAATTTCGAGTCGCCCGCCGCGCCCGCGAGTTCATCGGGGAATGCGTCGCGCGGATAAATAAGAAACAGCGGCCCGAAGTCGCTGATCTTCAGGCGCCGGCCGTTCATGCTGTACGCGACGACCACGCCGTAGCGATCGCAGTCCGACACCGGAACGGTGTACGTGTAGTCGTCGAGCGTATGGATCTCGACGGCGCTGCCGGATGCGCCGACTATCTTCAGGATATCCGCCAGCAGCGGTCCTGTGAAGGTGGAACGCGGCGTCCAGGTGGTGGCGGTCGTGATCGAATGGGCCGGCAGCGCCAGCAGTTGTGCCTCGGTGAAGTGATACGACTTGTGCGCGGCGTCGTTGGTCTTGCTGATTTTGCCCGTCACGTCGAGCGACAACGGCAACGACGCCACCTGTGCCTGTGCGTGTGCCTGCATGCTCCATACGGCGAAAGCGAGGATCAGACTCAGCCCCCACCATGCGCTCCTGTACCCGCCGTTGCTGCCGCTCACCTTGGTCATTTGCCTGGTTTTTCCATCGTTTGTTATTTTCCCGGGCGGCGACGCGCAGCACCGGATCAACCTGCCGGCAACTCTGCCGCGTCTTCACCCCGCATCTTCACTTTTTTCCGCCCGCGGCGATGGTCCTTGCGACACCCCGCCCGGCGACGCGCGTCACCCCGACGCGCGATCTTTGATCCGCATGCATAATATCGCCAAAATTCTTCGTCTCAAAAACGGGAGTCTGCCGCCGCGCTGCGCCGCACGCCGCTCTCTGCTCTCCGTCTACGGGACACTCGCCCTACGCGCGCAACGCGACGCCCTGAGAGTCATGAACAAGCCGGTTTTGCCCCTGACGTACGAACAACTCGATCATTGGATCGAATCGCTGCAACCCGCCTTGCTGGCGGAGCGGTTCACGATCGCGATCGGCATTCTGCGCGGCGGCGCGCCGCTTGCCCTGATGGTTTCGCACGCGGCCGGCACGCCGGTCGCATTTCTGCGTTACGACCGCCAGTCACGCACGGTCGCATGGGATTCGACGCTGCCGATCCCGCCCGCGGGTTCGAAAGTGCTGCTGTGCGAAGACATCGCGGGACGCGGCTTTACGCTGACCGATTGCATCGCCTTCCTTCAGCAACATGGCCTCGACGTCAGGACGCTGACCGCCGCGGTCGACGATCTGAGCCGCACGCAACCCGATTACGCGATCGACGCCCGCGGCTACTTCGCGCAGTTTCCGTGGGAGCGCCAGGCTTACACCGAGCGTTATCGCGAAGACTGGGAGCGCGTGCAAGCGGGCGCTGCGCCCGCCATGGCCGACGATCACGAATACGCCACCTATGCAATCGACCTCGACGGCATTCTGCTGCCCGACGTCCCGCTCACGCGCTACGACGAGGATCTCGACGCGGCGCTCGCCGAACGCGACGCATTGCTGCCGTTCAGCGTGCTGCCGGGCATCGATCTGCAACGCGTGCATACGATCATCACCGGCCGGCCGGAAGCGGATCGCGCGCGCACGGAAACATGGCTCGCGCGGCATGGCTTCGGTCATATGCAACTGGTGATGCGCACGCCCGGCATGCACGACGAAAGTCCCGCCGGCGCTGCCGCTCACAAGGCCGCTGCCGCCTTGCGCGGCGGCGTCACGCATTTTGTCGAGAGCGACCCGGTGCAGGCGCTGCTGATCGCGCAGCAGGCGCCGTTGCTGCGCGTGATCTGGTGGGACGCGCTCACGCAAACGGGCATGCTGGTCGGGGCGCGCGCGTGGACCTGATGGCGCGCGAGGCGTCTTTCACACCTCTTTTACCTCTTTCCCTTCCCTGAGCTCTCTGCCTTCGCGCAGATGCAGATGCCGCGCGGCCCGCTGCGAAGCGACGATGATCAGCTTCATCGTCGCACGCGTGGCGCCGACGAACAGCTTGCGGGCAATCCGCTCGTCGAACGATTCGAAGTCGACTTCGGTGAGAATCACGCACGGCGCCGCTTGCCCCTTGAAGCGATAGATCGACTCGAACAGCACATCCCCTTCGCGGTACGCCGGGTTGCCGAACAGATCGTACTTACCCGTAAAACTGCGCAACCGGTGCGGTCCGAGATGATCCTGCGCGGTCATCGCCGAGCCTTCGCGGCCGCGAAACGAGAGCACCGCAATGTCCTGTTTGCGAAAACCAAGCGACAAGGCCTGCGTGATCGCCCGCTTGGTTGCTTCGATGCTGCTTTCGGCGGCATTCGCTTCGTCGTAGACGGAGAGCGAAATATCGGAGCCGTCAAACGGACTACCCGACGCGAGACCCGACGCGACCGGCACCGAAGCGCCGACTACGTCGCGCACGTAATCGAGAATGTCGCGCGGACTGCGGTAGTTGGTGGTTTCCTTCAGCGTGGTCCAGCCGGGCAGCTCAACCGGTTCGCGCATATACAGATTCTGCAGCGGGTCTTCCAGCCACCACCACGCGGCGCCCGGCCGCAACAGGCGCTCGAGCGCGGCCACCCACGGCTGCTGGAAATCCTGCCCTTCGTCGACGATCAGCACGTCGAATTGCCAGCGCGCGTCGATCGGCGTTTCGGCGAAAGTCGTTTCAAGCTGGTTGAACACGTCGCCTGACTGGAAATCCGGTTCGCGGCCCGCGTCGCGCGCGACCCAGTCGCATAGCTGGTGATAGTTCGCCACCTTCGCCTCGGGCGGCGCGACCCGTGCGATGTGATCCGCCAGCGGCCGGTTGAAACACACATACAAAGGCCGCTGGCCGCGCGCCACCGCGTCTTTCATCACCTGCACCGCCAGTTGCGTTTTGCCGGAGCCGGCCGTGCCGATCACGCGCAGCCGGAACGGCGCAAACTCGAGCCGCCGCGCCCAGTTCGCGAGGCCACCCGCGAGGCGCGTCACGAGCGTGCCGGCCTGGCCGACCAGCGCACTGGCGTCGGGCGTGAGCGCAAGTTCGTCGGCGAAAAAGTGATGGATTTTCGGGGCGCAAGCGAGGCGCGGTTCGTCGGCCGGCAAGGCTTCGCGGATGATCGCGGCAAGCCGGTCTTTACGCGTCGCGTCCACAATCCGCGCGGGATTGACGCCGGCAATAGCCGCGTCCTTGACGATGTGGTCCGGGCAATACAGCAACTCTTCGATGAAATACGTGCCCGCGCCGAACGCGGCAGTAAAGCGCCGGTGCAGCGTTTCGACAGTGTGCGCGAGCGCGATCGCCACGTTGCGCTGCGTCTGGAGATAGACCTTGACGAGCCCCTTCGGCGTTTCGCGCAGAAAACCGGTTTTCTGTTCGACGATCATCACGCGCCCCGCCGGGCTGACGATCACGAAATCGGCCTCGCCGAACACCGAAAAGCTCTGATTCAGGCGGGTCCAGTGCACGCCGTGATAGACGGTGTAGCCGTCCGGCAGCGCTTCCTCCAGTAATGCAAGGGTTTCGCGTTCGCGTGCCGCCGCGCCGGTGGCGGCGAGGCTCTTCCAGTCGTCGGGGACAATGCGGGCCATGCGGTGCCTCGTCGTATTCGGGTGCGCTCATTGTACGCAACGCCCACGCGTTGCCGGCGCGCAAACCGAGCCGCATCGTGTATCGTTACTGGCTGAACGCCGCGCACCTCGCGCGGCTTGCCAACCGTAAATGTAAAAAAAGGATTTGCCGGATGATTACGATCTGGGGACGCGCCAACTCGGTCAATGTACAGAAAGTCTTGTGGTGCTGCGACGAACTGGTGCTGCCGTACGAACGCATCGACGCGGGCCTGCAATTCGGCCGCAATAACGAGCCCGACTATCTGGCAATGAACCCGACCGGCAAGATTCCGACCCTGGTCGACGACGACTTCGTGCTGTGGGAATCGAACTCGATCCTGCGCTATCTGGTGCTGCAATACGGCGAATCGAGCCTGCTCTATCCGTCCGAGCCGAAACTGCGCGCAAGTATCGACCGCTGGCTCGACTGGTCGCTCACCACGCTGCAACCCACGGAAAAGCCGGTGTTCTGGGCTCTCGTACGCACGCCCGCCGACAAGCGCGACGCCGCCAGACTCGCCACGGACATCGACGCGGTCACCTTGCTGTGGCGCCTGCTGGATAACCATCTGCAAGGCCGCTTCTTCCTCGAAGGCGAGAAGTTCACGCTCGCCGATATCGTGATCGGCGCGTACGCGAAACGCTGGTTCGGGCTGGACGGCGTCGAGCGTCCCCCGCTGCCGAATCTGGAGCGCTGGTATTCGCGGATTGCGACGCGCGCGGGTTTCAGGAAATACGTCGATTTCCCGCTGACTTGAACCCAACCACGGCCTCATGCCGCGCGGCGGCGCCCGAGCGTGACCGGCACGCGCACCGCGCGCCGGCACAGCGAAGCACAATGGCCTTTATAATCGACGCATGAAGACCGCCAAGCCCGCCGCGACCGCCGAAAAAGCCACCCTTGCCGCATCCGCTCATCATCATGAGCCGGGGCACACGCATGGTGGCCACGGCGCATCGCAGGAAGCCGCCCTGACTCTTGCGGAAGAATATTGCCGCGAACGCGGCGAGAAACTCACGCCAATCCGCCGCAAAGTGCTCGAATTGCTGTTAAATTCCGGCCGCGCGACCAAGGCGTATTCCTTGCTGGACGATATGCGCCAGATCCACCCCGGCTCGGCGCCGCCCACGGTTTATCGGGCGCTCGATTTTCTGCTCTCGGCAGGGCTCGTCCACCGCATCGAGTCGATCAATGCGTTCACCGTCTGCCACGACCTCACCCAGTGCCAGCACGGCATTCTGGTGGTCTGTCAGCAATGCGGCAACGTCACCGAACTGCATCAACCCAAACTGCGCCAGGCGCTCGTCGCACAAATCGAAGACGCAGGCTACCGCCTCGCCAGCGACGAAATCGAACTGAAGGGACTGTGTTCCGCCTGTCAGGCAGTGGAGGCGGTCAACGCAGGTGCCGCAGCACCGGTCGCCGCCGCGAAATAACAGAAAACGAACGGAAACAAACTGCAACGGTGGCAATTGGATTTGCCACCTGATTGCAGACAGTTTGCCGCCGCGCGAAAACCTGCCGCCCCCGAAGATCTGGCGGCATGGCAAGCCACCGCCACCCGCACCCGAAATCGGTCAGCCCGCCGCGCGGGCGTCGATCGCGTCGTGCAACAGGGTCACGAGGTCTTCCGGCAACGCCGGCTTGGTCATGAAATGTTGGAAGCCTTCGCCGATGCTGCGCAAACGGTAAGCGTCGTCGGTATGGCCCGTGAGCGCCACGGCCACCGAAGGCGCATGGTCGCCGCGAATCTCGTGATCGCGCAGCCGCTGGATCAGGTAAAAACCGTCCATGGCCGGCAATTCGAGGTCGCACACCACGGCATCAGGCAACAGCCGCAGCGCCGCTTCGACACCCGCTTCCGCATCCGCCACCGCGACGACATGCGCCCCTTCCGCCTCGAGTAGCAAGGTCAGTGATTCCCGGCTGTCCGGGTCGTCTTCGACGAGCACGATCGTGGCCTGATCGAGTCTCAATACTCCGTTCATGTTCTGTTGTTGCTCAATAAAACCGGTTAGGCCGTTAGACGCGGCCAACGTATCGTCCTGCTGTGTGCCGCCGATTTGCGCGGCTGCGGTATTGCTGTCCATGGCTCCGACTCGATTTCGTGCGTCGAGTTGCATACAGGCCCGCGATTGTAAAACGTGAGCTGAGCGCAACGCGTGCGCAAGGTAACGCGCCAAAATTGCACGCCGATGAAAAAACCACCCTCGGCACCCCTGCTCCGGCAGCCAGATACCGATACCCGATTCGCCGCGGCTGCCGATATCAACCCGTGTGCACCACGCTGGCCGCCTGGCGTCTTACTGACATTCGTTTCTCTTGCGACGCTCGCGCTGTTGTGTTTCCCGCGCGGCGTTCACATCCACCCCACAGGTAGCACGTTGCGTGCCTCAGCGCTTTCGTCGGGTCCACCCGTTTTGTCGCCGCATCGGAAGGGTGGCGCGAACCTGATACGTGATTCGCAGCGATGACGGCATCGTGTGCGCGAGGTCGCAGCGGCTGCGTTCAGTCACTGCAAGCCACCGCGAGCCACTGCAACCAAGCTCGCCTGATTGAGTCAGTTGACGCGTCAGTCCGCCTTGCCGGGACCGACGCCATGCATCAGCAAGGCCACCACGTGCCGGGCGATCTCCTCGCCGCCGATGTTGCGTCGCACGGGATCGTTGCGCCACAGCTTCGAGGCGGCCAGCGGCAGAATCGTCAGACCTAGCAGCGTGACGAATACCAGCGACGGCTCCAGCCCCGCATTCAGGCGCCCTTCCTTCTGCCAGCGCGCGATGGCCGACAGCGACGCCTTCTGATGCGTGTCGCCGAACCGTTCATGCATGCGCTGGCGTAGCAGGCCGCCGTCGCTGATCACTTCGCGCACCCACAGCGATGGAAACCAAGGATAGTCGCGCGCCACCAGCACCAGACGCTGCGCGAGTTGCGTAATTGCCGCCACCGGATCGTCGGGGTTTTCCTGAAACGGTACGCCGAACGTCGCGCGTAGCGGCGCGAAGCGCTCGTCGATCAGCACGTCGAGCAGTTGATCGCGCGTCTTGAAGTAGTAATGCATCATCGCCGGCGTGAAACCCGCTTCACGGGCAATCTCCCCAAGCGTCGTGTCGACGATGCCCTGCCGCGCGAACAAGGCAAGCGCGGCGTCCAGCAGGCGGTTGCGCTGCTCCGGGCCACGCGCCGAGCCGGAAGGCCTGCCGGGGCGCCGCGCGGATTCAGCCTGCGCCGGTTCGCTCCCGGCGGCCGGCGCCCCCGGCTGTGAAGGCTTTCGCGCCTTCGCAGCGACCTTGCTACGCGGCGCGCGCTTCACTTCCTGTTCATCTGGCGAAATCCTTGCCATTGCATGCAATTTGACTAGTGACTGGATGTCGCATATATTAATCTCCGAATTAATTAATTTCAACACCGTGGTGCCATGACCCAATCGACAACGACTCAACCCGCCGCGCTCATGCAGCCAGACGCGCAGCCGGACGTGCAGTCCGGCCCACAGGCAGCCGACCACCCGCCGATCCGGCTGCTGTTTCCGGCGTTGCTGCTGGTGATGCTGCTCGCCGCGCTCGACCAGACAATTGTCTCGACCGCGCTGCCGACCATCGTCGGAGAACTGGGCGGGCTCAACAACCTGTCATGGGTGGTGACCGCCTACCTGCTCACCTCGACCATCGTCGTGCCGCTGTACGGCAAATTCGGCGATCTGTTCGGCCGCAAGATCGTGCTGCAGACGGCGATCGTGGTGTTCCTCGTCGGCTCCGCGCTGTGCGGCATCGCCCAGAACATGACCCAGTTGATCCTGCTGCGCGCGCTGCAAGGACTCGGCGGCGGCGGTCTGCTGGTCGTGACAATGGCCGCTATCGCGGACGTGATTCCGCCGGCGGAACGCGGACGCTTCCAGGGTGTATTCGGCGGCGTGTTCGGTCTCGCAACAGTGGTCGGGCCGCTGCTCGGCGGCTTTCTTGTCGAGCACCTGTCATGGCGCTGGATTTTCTATATCAACCTGCCGCTCGGCATCATTTCGCTGATTGTGATCGGCGTGGTTTTCAAACCGCACGTGCGGCATGTGAAGCACACCATCGACTACATGGGCGCCGCGTTTCTCGCCGGCGCGCTCACCTGCATCATCCTGTTCACCAGCCAGGGTGGCACGATCCTGCCATGGTCGTCGCCGCAGTTGTGGTTCACGCTGGGGATGGGGCTCGTGGCGATCTGGGGTTTCATCCATGAAGAGCGCACTGCCGTCGAGCCGATCATGCCGCTCGAACTCTTCAAACAGCGCACGTTTTTGCTGAGCAGCCTGATCGGCTTCATTATCGGCGTGTCGCTGTTCGGCTCGGTCACGTTCCTGCCGCTGTACCTGCAAGTAGTCAAAGGTTCGACGCCGTCGCAAGCCGGCATGCAAATGCTGCCGATGATGGGCGGCCTGTTCGTGATGTCGATGGTGACCGGCCGCCTGATCAGCAGGATCGGCAGGTACCGAATGTTCCCGATCGCCGGCACGTTCCTCGTGGCCGTGGCGATGCTGCTGCTCGCGCGCCTGCAGATCAGCACGCCCATTCATGTGATGTATGTCGACATGGGGATTCTGGGTTGCGGCCTCGGCATGGTGATGCAGGTGCTGATTCTCGCCGTGCAGAATACGGTCGAATTCAAACACATGGGTGTCGCCACGTCGGGCGCTACGCTGTTCCGGTCTATCGGCGGCTCGATCGGCGTAGCCAGTTTTGGTGCGGTGTTTTCGAACGGGCTCGCCGCGCGCCTCGCAACGCTGATTCCGCCCGACACCGAATTGCCGCACGCGCTTGGGCCGGCGGCCATCCACCAGTTGCCGCAAGCGCTGCGAGACGATTATCTGCAGGCGTTTGCCGGCGCGTTGCACACGGTGTATCTGTCGGCGGCCTGTGTGGTCGTGCTGGCTTTCGTACTCGCGTGGCTTCTGAAGGATCATCCGCTGCGCAAGCGCTGATTCCGTATCACGTTCGCAGCACGCGTTTTCTGCAAGCGCTTGATAACGAGGTCGAACGCCATGGGCTTCGACCTCGTTCCGTTTCATCGCCGTCCTTTCTTTTCCCTCTTCCTTTCCGCCCATTCTTTTCCGCCCATTCCGCGATCGCGCCATTGTCTGCGCGCCATGACTTCGCGAACGGTATGAAAAAAACGCACTGCCTGTTCGTTCTGCCGACATATGAAGTGTTTCGTCGTACCTACAAATGGGCTCTCCCGCACCTGATGTAGGTGAGAACGTCGATTGACGTTCTCAGCGAAACGCCACATATTGCAAGCAGCGGCACCGCAAGCGAGGACTTGCGTCCCAAGGCTCTCCAGCGCATGTGGATCGTGTTTTCGCAGGCTTTCGCAGGTGTTATGCCTGCCTGAATGCGATCTGGAGCATGCCGTAACGATGTTGTTTTCCACAGGTGGGTCCACAGCATGTCCACCCAGACAATACTCGGCCATGATTTTCCGATGCCCTGCAGACGCTGTGGCGGCGCTCTGTACCGGCAAGTCGACTATTGTCCGTATTGCGGCGCGGTGCATCCACTCGAGCGCGACCCACACAAACGCACCGTGATTCCCGGCAGCCGGGCCAGCGCGATGAGCAAGACCGCGCAAAAAAGCGGCTTCGATCCGGCCCGCCCGAGCGAAACCGACCTCGCCGCGAAGACTGCAATTACTGATGAAGCCGTTCCTGTCGAACCGCCGATGCAAGTGCCGGTTCTCGCGTCGCTGCCCCCGCGTGCCGATCCACCGCTCACCCATCCACCGCAGCCCGACGGACGCACCATGTTCCCGATACGCCGCGTGCTGGTCGCGATCGCGATCATTGGCGCAATCGGACTAGCGTATGGCGCTTATGCGCTATTCAGCGGTGAGCGCGAATCGCAGAACGGCAACACCGAGCAGACGGCAGACAATCCGCAAGACGCCAGGACGGCGACCGGCACGATTGCGCTGTACACACCCGCTTCGTCGACAACCCAGTCGAGCGCGAACCGGCCCACTGCTCTCACCAATCCGGCCAACCCCAGCAAAACCGCACCGGCGATTCCAGCCACACCTATCGCGCCGCCAGTGGCCGCGCCCGCCAAACCGGTAGTGCCGCAGTTCCGCGATGCCGCTCAAGCACTGCAGGCAGCGCGTCTTGCGCTGCAGGCCAACAATCTGTCCGCGGCACAAGCGGCGCTTGGCGCGATCCAAACGCTGCAACCCGGCAACGCCGATGCACAAGATCTGGCGGCGCAAGTGAAGCCACTCGCGGCGCGCCGCGACACGGCGCTGCAGGCAGCACAAGCATGTGCCGCGCAGCAATCGTGGAACTGCGCGCGTCAGCACGCCAACGAGGCACTCGCCATCGACACCGGCAACGACACCGCGAAGACGATCCTCGCACTCGTGATTCGCGAGACAGGCTGGGCGCCGCTCAAGCCGCACGCCGCGCTGGACAGTCCGGTCGGCGATAAATCGTTTGGATACCGAATTTCATAGCCGTTTTTTTTCGTAGCCGCGTGCGAGCCTGCCTGAATCATGGCAAGCCCGATTGCAATCGGTGATCGCGTGTCCTCTGAGCGGCAACAGACGGACACGGCATGCGCAGCGCATTGAACATGTGATGGCAGCCCGGCTCATCGGCGCTTCATGTGTGCGGGCGAGAGAGGCAGTTCAACCCGACCGACAGGTAGATAGACCATGCTGAAGAGACTTTTGGCGGGATCGCTGGGGCTGTTGCTGACGCTCATGTCTTCGTTGGCAAGCGCCGAGCCTGCGCACTACAAGATCGTCACGGGCCCGGAACGGGGTACGTATATTCAGATCGGCCAGGATCTGTCGAAATGGGTGGCCCAGCCGGCCGGCATCGACCTGGAGGTGCTGGCGTCGAAAGGCTCGGCCGAAAACGTGCAGCGCATGCGCTTCGAGCCGGGCGTAAAGCTCGCGCTGGTGCAGTCCGACGTGTATCAGGCCTACATCGATATGGCCAACGCGGGCAATGCCGACGCCGGCACGGCAATCCGGCCGCTACGGCTCATCATGCCGCTCTATGACGAGGAAATTAACGTCGTGGTGCGCGCGGACTCGCCGATGAAAACCCTCGCCGACATCAAGGACAAGAGCATCAGCGTCGGCCTGATCGGCAGCGGCACCGCCCAATCGGCCACGACCCTCTATCACCTGATGTTTGGACAGGCCATTCCCGAGCAGAACGTCCAGCACCTGAGCAACGAAGACGCGCTGGCCGCGCTGATCGTAAAGAAGGTGGACGTGGCGATCATCGTGGTCGGGCAGCCGGCCAACCTGTTCAACGAAATGAACCCCGAACTGCTGCAACAGATCCGCCTTCTGAAGGCCGACCCCGCCGCGCCCGAAACCGTCCGCGCCAAACAGACCTATTTTCCCGCCACGATTCGCGCGACCAGCTATCCGAACTGGCTGAAGGAAGACGTCCCCACGTTGACGGTGAAGGCCTTTCTCGTCACCTACGATTACGGTCTGCGCGACACCGTCGGCAATCTGAATCATTTTGCCGACTCGCTGTGCGCCAACTTCGACAATCTTCAGGAACACGGGCATCCGAAGTGGAAGCAGGTCAAACTCGAATTGCCCACGCTCGTGCGCGGGTGGAAATACTACGGCCCGGTGGAGAAACATTTGCGCGCGTGTCTCGCGAACAAGAGCGCGGCGATCAGCGCGACGGCGGCGCAAGCCGCGCAAAAACCGCGCGCCGTCTGCACGGATCAGGAGCGTCTGCTCCTGCTGTGCAAGTAAGGCCGTATGACGGTGGCGAGCGGTTGCCAGGCTCGCGCGTTCAGGCGTGTTCCTTCGATACGGCCGACACGTCCATCGCCCGTTGCAGCGCCTCGTACACCTTCGGCCGGTTGCATTGCGACACGTTAAAGCGCAGAAAACCCGCCGCCGATTGCGATGCGCTGAACACATTGCCCGGCGCGAACACCACGCTCTCGGCTAGCGCATGACGCGCGACGTCGGCCGCATCGAGCGCATCCGGCAGGCACGCCCACACGAAGATACCGGCGCGTGGGCGCGTCCACACCTCGAGACCTGCATAACCCAGCCTTCTGATCGTTTCGCCCATCGCGTCTGCGAGTTTCGCTCGCATCGATTCAAGATGCCGCCGGTACGTGCCGTCCACCAGCAGACGATGCACCAAGCTCGCGGCAAGCTGGCCATTACCGAACGACGTGGCCAGCTTCAGGTCGACCAGCGGCTCGACCCACTCGCGGCGCGCCGCGATGTAGCCGCAGCGCACGGCCGCGGACAGGGTTTTCGAAAAACTGCCGATCGACACCACCCGCGCGAGACCGTCGAACGCCGCGAGACGCGGGGCCGGTTCGTCCTCGAAGTCGGCGAAGATATCGTCCTCGACGATCAGCAGATTGTGCTCGCCCGCCAGTTTCAGCAGCCGATGCGCGATGGCCGGCGCAAGCGTGGCGCCGGTCGGATTGTGAATCGCTGAATTGGTCACGTAGAGGCGCGGACGATGCTCGATCAAGGCCCGCTCGAACGCCGCCAGATCGGGCCCGGTCGGCGTATAAGGCACACCGACGATACGGACGCGATGCGCGCGCAGCAGCGCCTGAAAGTTGAAATAGCATGGGTCGTCGATCAGGACCGTATCGCCCGGTTCCAGCAGAAAACGGCAGACGAGATCGAGCGCATGGGTGCCGCCGTCGGTCAACACGATCTGCTCGGGGGGCGCTTCCACACCATGCTGCGCGAGCCGCCAGGCGAGTTGCTGACGCAGCGCGGGCAGGCCGAGCGGGCTCGCATAGTCGGCGAGCAGCGACTGCGGATCGCGCGCCACGGCACGCAAGGCGCGGCGTATGCCGTCTTCCGGCAGCCACGAAGCCGGCATCCAGCCGCAGCCCGGTTTGAACACCTTCGCACCGGCCTCCAGCGACTGTCGCGTGAGCCACAATGGATCGACCTCGCGATCCAGCCGCGGCCCGAGATCGGCCAGTGCGAGCGGCGGCGCATGGCCGGACACGAAAAACCCGGAACCGCGCCGCGCCACGATCACGCCTTCCGCGACCAGCCGGTCGTACGCTTCCACCACGGTCGACTTCGACACGCCCAGCGTCTCCGTCATCATGCGGATCGACGGCACGCGCGCGCCCGGCATCAACGAACGGCTCGCGATGCGCTCGCGCAAGTTGTCCATCACCGCGCCGACCCGGGTGCCGGTTTGCGCGCCCGAGGCCGCCCGGTTGCTATCACTTTCCGCCATCTGTACTGCTCCATGTTCGGTACAGTTTGTACGAATTGTACTGATCCGTAGCTTACCCTTTGTTGCCAGAAAGCGGATGCTATGCGTACCATTTTCAATCCGCATGGACTCTTTCGATGGACAAGACAACGAACGGCTGGGTGAGCGGCATGGTGGGCGTGTTGATTTTCAGCGGCTCGCTGCCCGCCACCCGCATTGCCGTGCAGGGCCTCGATCCGGTGTTTCTGACGGTCGCCCGCGCGACCATCGCGGGCACGCTGGGCCTGTTGCTGTTGCTGGTGTTTCGCGAGGCCCGGCCTGCGAAGCGCGATCTGATTCCGCTGGTGGTGGTCGCGCTCGGCGTGGTGGTCGGCTTTCCGCTCCTGACCGCCCTCGCGCTGCGCCACGTGAGCGCCGCGCACGCCGTCGTGTTCGTCGGACTCCTGCCGCTGTCCACCGCGATCTTCGGCGTGCTGCGCGGCGGCGAACGCCCGCAACCGGCGTTCTGGCTGTTTTCCGCCCTCGGCAGCGGCGCGGTGGTCGCGTTCGCCTTGCGCCATGGCATCAGCGCCTCGCCGCTCGGCGACGCACTGATGCTGGCGGCGATCATCGTCTGCGGTCTGGGCTATGCCGAAGGCGCGCGGCTGTCGCGCCATCTCGGCGGCTGGCAGGTGATTTCGTGGGCGCTGGTGCTGTCGCTGCCGTTGATGCTGCCGCTCGCCTGGTGGACCCGGCCGGCGTCGTTTGAAGGGGTGAGCCACGCCGCGCTGTGGGGGCTCGCGTATGTATCGCTCTTCAGCATGCTGATCGGCTTCGTGTTCTGGTACCGCGGTCTCGCGCTCGGCGGCATCGCCGGGGTCGGGCAATTGCAGCTGCTGCAGCCGTTCTTCGGCCTGCTGCTCGCCGGCCTGCTGCTGCACGAGGAGATACCGCCCGCGATGATCCTCGTGACCGTCGTGGTGGTCGCGTGCGTGGCGGGTGCGCGACGCTTCTCGCGGGCCGCGCCGGCACGGCCCGCCGTCTGAACGGCGCCTCGCCGATGGCGCATGCAGGCGTGCGCATCCTCAGCTTCAGGATCTCGCGCAGGTCCGCCATCGGCTGAATACGGGTCGAATGCAAGTTGAGTGCGGGTCGAATATGTCATGATCTCGATGATTGACCCACCACTCGCACCGCGACTACGATGCCGACCGCTTTTGCCCAAACCGTCGAAGCCCGCTTTGCCGAACTCACGCCCACCTCCAAGCGTGTCGCCAGTTACATGCTGGCGAATCTCGAACGGCTCGGCCTCGAAACCGCCGATCAGATCGCCCAGCAAGCCGGCACCAGCGGCATCTCGGTGGGCCGGTTCCTGCGCAGCATCGGCTACCAGAACCTCGACGACCTGAAGCGCGAACTGCGCGGCGCGCAGGAGCGCCCGTGGCTGATCACCGACAGGCTCGATGCGTTTCGCCGCACCGCCGGCCAGCACGACGAAACCGCATCCGCAGCGAGCGGGCCTGACGCCGTCCATCCTGCCCCCAATCCGGCTCTCGCCCACTCGCTCGAGCTTGAAATCGGCGCGATCCAGCATGTCTACCAGTTGGCGCAATCGCCGATGTTCGCCCGCGTGGCCGAACGCATTTCGAACGCGGACGCCGTCTATATCCTCGGTATTCAGTCGACGCGCGGCATCAGCAACGCGTTCTACAGCTACCTCGAATACATCCGCCCGCGCGTGTTCTATTCCGACGGCATGTCGGGTTCGTATGTCGATTCACTGAATTCCGAGTTCAAGTCGCCCTATCTGATCGTCACCGATACACGCGCCTATTCGATGATCGCGCGCCGCTATTGCGAGGCCGCCACGCGTCGTGGCTTGCCCTTCGCGCTCGTCACCGATATTTACTGTCCGTGGGCGCGCGATTTCGATGGCGATCTGTTGCAGGTGAAGACCGATGTCGGTCAGTTCTGGGATTCGCTGGCCCCGCTCACCTGCCTGTTCAATCTGCTGATCTCCGCGATTGTCGAACGGCTCGGGCCCGGTATCGACGAACGCGTCGCGCGTAACCGCGAACTGCAAAGCGAGTTCGACCAGTTCGACCTTTGAAGCCGCGGATTTCCGTACGTCGTAAGGCAACGCCAACGGCGGCCCGCCATGCGCAACGGCGAGCGCCGAACGCCGAGCGCCAGTCACGTCAGGATGCCGTGGTGGCCGCCGCTTCGCCGCCGAGATAAGCGTCGCGGATCCGCTCGTCGCCGAGCAGCGATTCAGCCGTGCCTTCGAGTACGACGCGGCCCGTCTGCAACACATAGCCGTAATGCGCGATCTCCAGTGCAAGACTCGCATTCTGTTCGACCATGAAAAACGTCACGCCCTGCCGGTTGATTGCTTCGATCAACTCCAGCACCTTGTCGACGTAGAGCGGCGACAAACCCATCGTGGGTTCGTCCATGCAGATCAGCTTCGGCCGGCTCATCAGCGCGCGCGCCATCGCCAGCATCTGCTGTTCGCCGCCCGAAAGCGTGCCGGCTTTTTGCGTCAAACGCTCTTTCACACGTGGGAAAAGACCCAGCACACGCTCGTAGTCTTCGTCGATGGCCACGCGGTCGCGCCGCGTATAGGCGCCCATCAGCAGATTTTCGCGCACCGTCATGTCACCGAAGAGCCGCCGCGCCTCGGGCACCGAGCCGACGCCGCGCCGCACGATCTGCGGCGTGCTGAGTCCGGTGATCGCCTCGCCTTCGAACGTAATGCTGCCGGCGCGCGGCTTGTGCAAACCGAGAATCAGCTTCATGGTGGTCGACTTGCCGCTCGCGTTGCCGCCGAGCAGACTGACGATCTGGCCGCGCCGCACCTGGAAGTTGACGTCGAAATGCACCTGGACGGGGCCGTAAAAAGTCTCGATGTGTTCGAGTTTCAGTAAAGCGTCGCTCATCGTCGATGTTCCAGAATTTCAGGCCGCGACGCGCACGGTCGCCGCGCCGCCGACATTGCGATGGCCAAGATACGCTTCGATCACACGCGGATCGTTGCGCACCTCGCGCGGCAAGCCTTCCGCGATCTTTCCGCCGTTGTCGAGCACGATCACGCGGTCCGAGAGCCGCATCACCATGTCGAGTTTGTGTTCGATCAGCAGGATCGTCAGCCCGCGCGCTTTCAGTTGCTGAATCAGTACCAGCATCTCGGCAGTCTCTGACTCGTTCATGCCCGCCGTCGGTTCGTCGAGCAGCAGGATGCGCGGATGCAAAGCCAGCGCGCGGGCAATCTCGACACGCCGCCGGTTCGCATAGGACAGGCTATGCGCCGGATGATCGATGCGCGGCGTCAGGCGCTCGCCGAACCCCTTGATAATCTCGCGCACTTCATCGCGCAACGCCGCATCTTCACGGCGAACCGAAGCTGGTCCAATGAGCGCGCGCGCGACTTCGACGATGGCGCCAACGATCGGCCAACCCGTGCGCGTGACACGCAAACGCGCGTGCGCGCCGATCAACACGTTATCGAGCACGCTCAGATTGCCGAACACCCGGCCGTGTTGAAACGTCCGCGCCAGTCCGAGCGCCGCCAGTTTTTCCGGCCGTACGCCGGTGATGTCGCGGCCTTCGAATCGCACGCTGCCCGCGTCCGGCGTATCGAGCCCGGTGATCAGATTGAACAGCGTCGACTTGCCCGCGCCGTTCGGCCCGATCACGCTGATCAGTTCGCCTTCCGAAACCGACAGATCGATTCCGTTCACCGCGGTCAGTCCGCCGAAGCGCCGCGTCACGCCGCGCACGTCGAGAAGAGTCTGTGTCATGTGCGCTCCGTCATACCGTTCCCAGCAAACCCTGCGGCCTGAACCGCACCAGCAACAGCAACACCAGCCCGTAGATCAGCATCCGGTAATCGGCGGCCCAGCGGAAAATCTCCGGCAAGCCGATCAGCGCAACCGCGCCGACAATGCCGCCCAGCACGTTGCCGAGCCCGCCGAGAATCACCATCGTCAAGGCGAGGATCGACACTTGCGAGTCGAAGGTCTGGTTGTTGATGTAGCTATACAGATGTGCCGCGATCCCGCCGCTGATCCCGGCAGCCAGACCGCCAAACGCAAACGCGATCGCCTTGTAGCGATTCGGGCGAATTCCGTGCGAGCGTGCCGCCACCTCGTCTTCGCGAATCGCACGCAGCGTGCGGCCCAGGTGCGAGCCCAGCAGCCGCGTCTGCAGCAGCGCCAGCACGATCAGCACGCCCAGCGCGAACCAGTAGATCGCGCGGGCGCTGTCCGGCGTCCAGCCGAACACCGACAGCGGCGCAATGCCCGCGATGCCGAGCGGGCCGCGCGTCAGGCTGTCCCAGTTGAGAATCACGAGGCTCACGACTTCGCCGATGCCAAGCGTCGCGATCGACACGTAGTGGCCGCGCAGACGGAATGCCGGATAGACCAGAAGCGTGCCGAGCGCGGCGGTGATCAGACCGGCGCAAAAGATCGTCACGACCGGCGACCAGCCGAGGTTCATCGACAGCAATGCGGACGCGTACGCGCCGATCACCAGCAGCGCGGCATGGCCGAGCGAAATCTGCCCGACCGTGCCCGCCACCAGTGTCAGGCTCAGCGCCAACATTCCGTACAACCAGGCATTGGTGAGTGTTTGCAGGAGATAGGACGAACTGGCGACGAACGGCAACGCGATCGCCGCCAGCGCGAGCACGACCACCAGAGTGCGCGGCACTTTCACGGCCTTACCCGCGGACAGGAACGTGCCGGTCATAGGCTCGGGCGGCAAACGGCGGCTGCCGCTAAAGAGCCCATTGGGACGCCACACCAGAAACAGCAGCAACAGAACGAATGCGAACAGATCGCGGTAACTGGTGCCGAAGATCGCCACGCCGTAGCTCTCGACCAGACCCAGCAGCAGGCTGCCGACAATCGCGCCCGGCACATTGCCCAGACCGCCGATCAGCAAGGCCACCACGCCCTTGAGCGTGGCCTGGAAGCCCATCGCCGGATCGATGCTGTTGTAATACATGCCGACGAGCAGCCCGCTCACGCCGCCGAGCGCGCACGCGATCGCAAACACCGCCTGATTGACGCCATTGACGTTGACGCCCATCTGCTGCGCCGCGTCCCGGTCCTGCGCGGTTGCACGGACGGCCCAACCCAGACGCGTGAAACGCAAAAACACATAGAGCACTGCTGCGGCCGTTACACCGATGCCGGCAATCAGCAGGTCCAGGGAACCGATCGTCGCGCCGCCAAGACGAAAGTGCCAATCGGGCAGCGTACTCGGCACCGGCCGCGGATCGGCGCCGAACAGCAACTGCGCGCACTGATCGAGCACGAAACTGATGCCGATCGTGGCGAGTAACGGAGCGATGCGCGCGGCCCCCTGCAGCGGCCGCAAACCAATGCGCTCGATCGCGATGCCCAGCACTGCGCAGCCGAGCACCACCGCCAGCAAGGCGAGCGGCAACGGCAAGCCGAGCCGCGTCAGGCACAACCAGCCGATGAAGCTGCCGATCATATACACCGAGCCGTGCGCAAAGTTGATCAGGTGCGACACGCCGAAGATCAACGCGAGGCCGACCGCCAGCAAAGCATAGATATTCCCGACGATCAGACCGTTGATCGTGTAGTCGAGCCAAGAAGCCATAGCATTCAGATCCGGTGACGAGCAGACGCGAGAGCGAACGCACAAGCAGACACGTGAGCGTTGCTCAGGCGTTGCCGGCGCATTGCCGAAGTGTTATTTCGAAGCGACCAGCGGCTTCGCACCGTCCCATTGCGTGAACTGATTGTCCTTGACGACCAGGTACACGCTGCGTGCGCCGGCCACGCGGCGCGTCGCCGGATCGAACTGCACCTTGCCGAAGATCAGGCTCGGCACGTCCTTGATCTGCTTCAGGCCGTCGTGCACCGCCTGACGGGTCACGCCGTAGCGGCGCATGACCTCCGCCGAGACGATCATGGCGTCGTAAGCGCGCGCCGCGAACGTATCGGGCTCGCCGTTGTACTTCGCGCGATAACGCTGCACGAAGTCCTGCACTTCAGGCCGCTTGTCGCCAGGAAAGAAATTCGACTCGGTGAACACGCCGTTGACGGCCTCGCCGCCCAGTTCGAGAAACTTGGGTGAATAGACCGACCCCACGGCCGCGATCGGCTGCGTCAACCCGGAGGAACGCGCCTGACGCACGATCTGCGCACCGTCCGCGTAATACGAGATCAGCACGAGCGAATCGGGTTTCGCTTCGTTTACACGCACCAGCGTCGCGCGGAAATCTTTTTCAGTCGGCTGATAGCCTTCCGCCGCGACGACCTGCGCGCCATCCTGCGCGGCAGCCCTGGCGAAAATGTCCTTGCTGGTGCGGCCCCAGTCGGTGTTCAGATAGAGCACGGCAATACGCTTGAAACCGAGTTCCTTCGTCGCGTAGTGCGCGAGCAGCGGTTGCTCCTCAGCCTGGCTTAAGGCCGTGCTCCACATGTAGTCGCCGCCCTTCGTGAAGTCGGGGTGCGAATTGGTGAAGCCGAATTGCACCAGTTGTCCGCGTTGATAAATCGGCGAGGCCGCCATCGACGTCGTGCTCGACAGGTCGCCGAGCTCCAGCAGGATGCGCGGGTCGCCAACGAACTTCTGCGCGATCGAGACCGCCTGGCGCGGATCGCCACGGCTGTCCTCGAAATCGTAGGCGAGCGGCCGGCCCTTGATGCCGCCCTGGCTGTTGATCTGCTCCAGCGCGAGATCGAAGCCGCGCTTCCACTGCGTGCCATATTGCGCATCCTGTCCGGTCAGCGGCCCGCTCACGCCGATCAGATACGGCTCGCCCGCCGCGGCGCCGGCATGGGCCGGCAAGCTTGCGGTGATACCCATTACTGCGGCGAGCACCGGCAGCGTTTTCAGCCAGCGCGACCAACTGGTTCGCGACGATTTGGATACGTGCTTCATGTTTGCCCCGACTCTCATCTTCAAAGTGGAGCCATGTAACCACGGTGAATTCCGGCGACCCAACGAAGTTTTGGGAATATGGTTATCACGTTGACGAGCATGCCTCTGCTCGCGCAAGGCAACGTGCTCGGCCCGAGCTCATCGCCACACGCGGACAGGTCAAGACATCTCATTGAAGCAATTGATTTTTCTTCCTTTTGACGCGTCCCGTACAGCAGAAAACCCGCGACGCCATACGTTCGACCGCCGCTTCGCTTCGCATTTTTTCCGCTGTCGATATCGAAATTCATTATATAAATCGCGCATTCAGACGCCCCTACAATGCGCAGATCGAATTGCCGGGGCGCGACATGGAGTTGCATCAACTCGAAGCATTTTCGGCGGTCATGTCCGCCGGCAGCATCACCGGCGCGGGTCGTCTGCTCGAACGCTCGCAGCCAGCCGTCACGCGTCAGATTCAGGAGCTCGAAGCAGATCTCGGTTATGCGCTGTTCAATCGCAATGGCCCGCGTGTCACGCCGACGCATCGTGCGTTTCTGCTTTACGACGAAGTCGAGCGTTCGCTGGTCGGACTGAAAACCATCGAGCAGCGAGCGCGCGCCATCGGTCTCGGCGAAGCCGAACCGCTGCGCGTGGCGGCCACACCCGCGCTGGCCGCGTCGATCGTCCCGCCCGCCATCGCCGCGCTGCCGCCGCTCGGCCACACACCGCAATTCCAGTTACGCAGCCTGTCCGCGGAACACGTCGTGCATGAAGTCCTGACCCGTAGCGCGGATATCGGTCTGGTCACGCTGCCGATCGGCCATGCGGGACTCGACATCCACTGGATCGCCGAAGCGCCTTGCGTCGCGCTCGTGCAAAGCAGCGACCCGCTCGCCACCCTGCCGCACATCACGCTGCGCGATCTGGCGAACCAGCGCATCGTCACGGTGGCCAACCGCTTTCGGCTGCGGCATCGGATCGACGCGGCGTTCGCGGCCGCGCGCATTGCCGCCGACGTGTTTCTCGAAACCAATGCATCGTTGAACGCGGTGATGGCCGCCCGCGCGGGCGCCGGTGTCGCGATCGTGGACCCCGCCACCGGACTCGGCCTGCCGATCGAAGGCGTGACGGCGCGGCCGCTCGACTGCGCGATTCCGTTCTTCTTCGGTGTGGTAACGCCGGCGGGCAAACCACGCCGCGCCGCCGTCGACGCGTTGCTGCAATCCATCGAACAGGCGACCCGCGAACTGCTCGACGGCGTGGTCCTGCATCCAGCCCAGCAACACGACGCGCTGTTGCAGCGCGAAACACGCGTGCCCCGTGCGCGCACCAAACATCCGGAACACACAGCATGAATCGCCTTGCCGCACTCGAAGCCCGCTTGCGTGAGGATCTGCGCTGGCTGGAATTGCCCGCGCCCTCATGGGTCCCGCCGCGTTTGGCCGGCGCTGAACGCGTACTCGATGTCGCCGTGATCGGCGGCGGCATGGCGGGGCTCGCCGCGGCGGCCGAACTGCGCTGGCTCGGCATCGATAATCTGCAGGTGTTCGATCGCGCGCCATCAGGGCGTGAAGGCCCGTGGGTATCGTTCGCACGCATGGAAACACTACGCTCGCCCAAACAGCTCACGGGTCCCGCCTTACGCATGCCGGCCCTCACGTTTCGCGCGTGGTACGAAGCGCAATTCGGCGGCGCCGCGTGGGAATCGCTCTACAAGGTCCCACGCACACAGTGGATGGACTATCTGCGCTGGTATCGCAAGGTGCTCGATCTGCCGGTGCAAAACGATATCGCCTTGAGTGCGCTGCGCCCGCGCGACGACGGCCTGCTTGAACTCGACCTGCTCGATCCCGCAGCCGCAGATGCAGAGGCAGATGCGCGACGCACGCTGCTCGCGCGTCACGTCGTGCTCGCCACCGGGCGCGACGGCCTGGGCGGCCCTTCCGTACCGGCTATCGCCAACACCGTTGCACGCCGCTACTGGGCGCATTCCGCGGATGCAATCGACTTCGCCGCATTGGCCGGCCAGCGCGTCGGCGTCGTCGGCGCAGGGGCGTCCGCCTTCGACAATGCCGCGACCGCGCTCGAAGCGGGTGCGGCCAGTGTCGATCTGTTTATCCGCCGTGACGACATTCCACGCGTGAACAAACTCACCGGGATCGGCAGTCCGGGCCTCGTACATGGTTTCGCCGATCTCGACGACGCGTCCAGATGGCGTTTTCTGCATTACGCGCAAAGTGAGCAAACGCCACCGCCGCGAGACAGCGTGCTGCGGGTTTCGCGCCATGCCGGTGCGCGCTTTCATGTCGGCAGTCCCGTGACGGCGCTCGACGAACTCGACGGCGCGCTCGCGGTAACAACACCCAAAGGCCGCTACGTGGTGGACTTTCTGATCTTCGCGACCGGCTTTCACTCGGATATCGCCACACGCGCCGAATTCGCGCCGTTCGCCCGCTTTGTGCGGCGCTGGAAAGACCGCTATCGGGCGGACCCGTCACTGCCCTCGCACGAACTGGCCGAGTCGCCTGATCTGGGCGCCGCTTTCGCGTTTCAGGAGCGCGAGCCAGGCACCTGTGCGGCGCTGACGCAGATTCATTGCTTCAATCACGCGGCAAGCCTCAGCCATGGAAAGCTGTCCGGCGACATCCCGGCGATCAGCGACGGCGCGCAGCGCCTCGCGCGCGGCATCGCGAGCCGCCTGTTCGACGCGGATCGCGAGCGCCACTACCAGGCGCTGCTCGCTTTCGACACAGCGGAGCTGCGTGGGGATGAATGGACCGATGCAGATGCATTGCCCGACACGTCGCGCGCTCACCCGCAAGCAGAAAACATCGCTAAAAACACCGCTGAAAATACCGCTAAAAACACCGCTTAACCCGCCGGAGCAGATATGACCGACCTCGCGCCACTGACAGAATCGTCCGCATTTGCAGGTACCGAAGGCGCCGACGCCATCGATACCGTCGACACCCTCGCCGGCCTGCCCGCCGGCAGCCCGCTTGCCGCCATCCGCCATGCCCGTGACAAAGTCGTGCAGCACACGCAACGCAGCGAAGACGCGTTGTTCGATCCTGCCTTGCCCGATCTGTCGCTGCACGAGCGTTTGTTTGCCGCATGGTATGCCGCGCGCCTCTCGCGGGCCGACGATCTCGCCGACGCCTATACGGCGAAGCTCATCGCCGCCGGCGCGCAGCCCGTCACGCTCGATGCAATCGAAGCGGGCACACTCGAACCCGCTACCGACGCGCGCCTGATCGCCATCCTCGCTCACACCAGACTGCTGACTCTCCAGCCAGTCGAAGCACGCCCCGAGCATTTGCAAACGCTACAGCAAGCCGGTATCACGACGCGCGGCATCGTCGCGTTGTCGCAGTTGATTGCGTTCGTCACTTATCAATTGCGCGTGGTGGCGGGTCTGAAAGCATTGCGCGCCGCCGAGGAGGCTGTATGAGTCAAGTGAATTCCAGTGCAGCGCCGGTCGACCGGCTCAACGGCTTCACCTTCGATACGCTCGGCTGGCGCGCGTGGCTCGACACGGTAAGCCTCGAGGAAGCCACGCCCGAGCAGATCGCCGTGCTCGAAGCGAGCCATCCCCACGCCAGGACCTCGGACTACTATCTGCTGCTGGTCCAGCAGGCGGAAATTCTGCGGCAACGCTCCGGCGTCTTCAACGCGATCATGTATGCGCCAGGCGGGCTGCCGCGCGCGGAGCGCGAACTCGCCAGCACCGTCGTCTCACGAGTGAACGGCTGCGTGTATTGCGCTTCGGTGCATGCGCAACGATTCGGCCAGCTCGCGAAACGGACCGACGCGATCGAACAGGTTTTCGACGACCCGTCGAATGCCGGCACCACAGAGCGTGAGCGCGCGATCATCCAGTATGCGATCGAGTTGACCGACCACCCTGAAAATGTCGACGCCGCCGCGATCAAGCGGCTCGAAGCGAATGGACTCACGCATGCGGAGATTCTCGACCTGACTCACGCAATCGCGATCTTTGCATGGGCCAACCGGTTGATGCTCACGCTTGGCGAACCGGTGTTTGCGCAAGCGGCCGCGTGATACCGCGGCATAGCAAACCCATACGAACCCGTGCTTCGGGCCACCTGGCACCTGATGCTCAGGTTCTTCGAATCGAGGCGTCCTGAAACACGCGCCTCGCAGGCGAATTCACGCATCAGTACGTCCAGCCACGCTAGCCTGCCCGTGCCGAAGGACCCAAAGGCTGCATTGCGGTATCCTCACCGGCTCGTTCAGAAGGAGAATGGATTCATGAAGTTTTCGATTTGCGTGGCGATCGCCGCCCTGACGCTGTCCGCCACCGCGTACGCGCAAACCTCGCAAACCTTTCGCTTCGGCGAAGGCCAGAGCACGCTGCCGTCCGGCAATGTCCATCCGGCACCCGCGCCGGGCACACAGGCCCAACAGCCGCAACCGATGCAAGCCCAGCAGCAAGCGCAACCTGCGGAGCATGCCCCGGCCAAAGCCAGGCCGAAGCACAAGGCAAAGCGCCACCGGCATTACCGTGGCCATGTGAAGCAGCCGGATACGTACTCGCACAACTGACCCGACCGGTGAAACGCATGCCCACGAGCGTGCGTCTTCGCGACGAAAACCCGTAGTGCCCCGCCCAGCCGCGCGGCCATGTCGGCGGGTGCGCCATGCCAGGCCCGGCTCGCGCCAGTCACCTGTGCGTGGACCGATACCGCCTGTAAATCGTGCCGATTTTTGACGCGCTTCAAATTCGCGCGCGCGGCGGGCATAGTAAAACGTATCCGCAGACTCACTGGCCACGACAGGAACACGTATGAGCACCACCCGCCCCGCGCCCTCCACGCCCCATTCCGTTGACACAAGCACCCCGAAGCCGCTGAACGCCCCGCTCGCCGCCCCGCTGATCCGCGACGCCACCGACGCCGATCTGACGGCGATCCAGGCGATCTACGCCCACCACGTGCTGACCGGCGTCGCTTCGTTCGAAGAAATCCCGCCCTCCGTCGACGATCTGCGCGCGCGGCTCGCGTCGGTGCGCAATCACGGCTTACCGTACATGGTGGCTGAGATCGATGGTGAAGTCGCCGGCTATTGCTACGCGACGCCGTACCGCCCGCGCGCCGCGTATCGCAATACGATCGAAGATTCGATCTACGTGAACGACGCGTATCGCGGGCGAGGCCTGGGCCGCGTGTTATTGCAGGCGCTGATCGAGCGCTGCGAAACCGGACCGTGGCGCCAGATGGTCGCCGTGATCGCCGACGGCGGCAGCGGCGGGTCACTGTCGCTGCACGCGCAACTGGGTTTCGAACTGACCGGCACGTTGAAGGCGGTCGGATTCAAGCACGGCCGCTGGCTCGACACCACGCTGATGCAGCGGACTTTGGGACGTGGCGATTCGACCGTGCCGGACGACGTCGCGCAGAAACGCGACTGAAGCCCAGCCTTTCGTTTCAGTCGGTCCCTCGAAGCCGCTTGCGCAGCACCGCGGGCTGCGCGTCGCGTTCACCGCCGTGTTGGTGGCCATGCAAACCACGGCATTGACCGTCGCGTTGGCCGGCCGCGTTAAAATCCCCCCATGCCCAATACGCCGCCCCCCTTTCCGCCCTTGCCCGGCGCCTCGAGCGCCCCGGCAAGCAATGCGCCGCGCAACGAATACACGGTCGACGAACTCGCGCGCGTCACCGATACCACGGTGCGCAACGTGCGCGCCTATCAGGACCGCGGCCTGCTCGCGCCGCCGGAAAAGCGTGGCCGCGTCGGCGTGTATGACGACACGCATGTGTCGCGTCTGAAGCTGATCAACCATCTGCTCGCGCGTGGCTACACCCTCGCGAACATCCAGGATTTGATCATGGCCGTGGACGAAGGCCACGATCTGCGCTCGATCCTCGGCCTTGAGACCGCGATCGGCGGACGCTGGTCGCGCGAACGGCCAAAGAAATACTCGCTGCTCGAACTGCTGCAAATGTTCGGCGACAAGGCCTCGCCGAGCGCGCTCGGCAAAGCGGTCGATCTCGGCCTGCTGGAACGCGACGGGCTCTCCTTCGTGTCCGGCAACCCCACCGCGCTGGCGGCCGGCGCGACCATGGCCAAGGAAGGCATTCCGCTCGCCGACCTGCTCGACGCCGTAGGCATCGCAAGACCGCATTTCCATGCGGTCGCCAAGGCGCTGGTCGATCTGGTGGTCCGCCAGCTGGACCGTTACGACGCCGACGCATTGCCGCCGCCCGCCGACGTGCCTGCTCTCGTCGACGCGATCTGGCGTGTGCGGCCGCTGGCCATGGTGCTGGTCGAAAGCGAAATGAACCGCGCGCTGGAAGAAGCCTCCGGCGATTATCTCGGCGATCGGGTCGCGGCGATCATGGAAAAGAAGCTCGGCCATGCACCCGAGGGCGCGGCGGCAAAGAAAGATAAAGCCAGGAAGTAGCCACCCGGCGTTCGCGCGCGCGTCATATTCAAATCTGCATTGCTTCGTTTGATCGGCGGGACGTCCATGCGACGATCTTCGACCGATCGAACGCAATGGAGATTCGCTGGATGGCCCGTCATACCCCTATTTCGCTTCACATCGCCGCCGCGCTGCTGGCGGCGCTCACCACCCTGGGCGCGAGCGCGCAGAGCACCAGCGGCAACGGCAGCAGCAATGGCAGCGAGCCGGCCAACGTGCTACGCATCGGCTACCAGAAGTCGGGCCTGCTCGCGATACTCAAGGCGCAAGGCTCGCTCGACGAAAAGCTCAAGCCGCTCGGCTACAGCATCAAATGGTTCGAATTTCCGGCCGGCCCGCAATTGCTCGAGGCGCTGAACGCGAATAGCCTCGACTTCGGCTACACCGGGGCGCCGCCGCCCGTGTTCGCGCAGGCGGGTGGCGTGCGCTTCGTGTACGTCGGCGCGGAACCGTCAGGGCGTCATGCCGAAGCGATTCTGGTCCGAAGCGATTCGACCCTGCATAGCGTGGCGGAATTGAAGGGCAAGCGCGTCGCGCTGCAAAAAGGGTCGAGCTCGAACTATCTGCTGCTCGAAGCGCTGAAAAAAGCCGGCCTGCGTTACGAAGACGTGCGCCCGGTGTACCTCGCGCCCGCTGACGCGCGCGCCGCCTTCGAAAGCGGCACCGTCGATGCATGGGTGATCTGGGACCCTTACTACGCGTCCGCGCAGCAGGCGCTGAAGGCGCGCGCGCTGGCCGATTATTCGGACCTCAACAGCCCCTATAACTTCTATGAAGCTACGCGCGACTTCGCCCAGCAGCATCCCGACGTGATCGGCGCGATTCTCGGGCAATTGCGCATCACCGGCCTGTGGGTGAACGACCATCCGGTGGAAACCGCCGCGCTGATTGCGCCGAAGGTCGGTCTGGATCAGAAGCTGGTCGAAACCTGGGTGCGCCGCTACCCGTACGGCACCACGGCCGTAACCGACGAGATCGTGCGCTCGCAGCAGATCGTCGCCGATGCGTTTTACGGCGCGCGTCTGATTCCGCAAAAGATCACGGTGAAAGACAACGTCTGGCAGAACCGCGAGGTGGCAGCCAGTGTTGCGAAACAATAGGCGTTGGCAGTTCGAAAGCGAAGAATGGCGTATTACTTCGTTATCCGCATCAAATGCATATCATGACGCCACATCAGCTTGAGGAATAATTTCTCACGTCAACGTCACCTTTCACTGGCCCCCGTCATTCAATCCCTGACGGGGGCCATAACAGCACACCCCTCCCGCTCCTGGTTCGCGCCCCTCGCCTTTTCGTATCCGGAAAACCAATCTGTCAAAAAGCTTGCACCGGTAGAACTTTCTTGTTGCGAAGCAGTCTGTTCTCTGCACGCTTTACTCGCGTCACTCCCCCAATGTCCGCTCGTCACCCGCGTTGCACGACCGCGCGGGTCTCATGCTTTTCATCAACCATGCGGCGAACAACACGCCGTCGCTGAAACAATCAGGACCGTCAAGGCCATGCAGAATTTACTCGCTGAGATTCACCCCACCCGGTGGACCTTCCTTTGGGACGCACTCACCACGATCACGATGCACCTGTGCGCAGCCGCATTGATATTGATAGTGGGCTGGTGGGTCGCGCGCCGCGCCGCACGTTCGCTCAACCGCTTGCTCACGAGCCAATCGCGCATGGACGCCACGCTGCGCCCGGTCATCAGCGACACATGTCTGTGGAGCATTCGTGTCGTCTCGATCATCGGCGCTCTGTCGCAACTGGGTATCCAGACAGCCAGCATTGTCGCCGTGCTTGGCGCCGCCGGCCTCGCTATCGGTCTCGCGCTGCAGGGCACGATGCAGAACATCGCAGCCGGCATCATGCTTTTGCTGCTGCGACCGTTCAAGGTAGGCGATTACATTGACTCCGGCACCGGCAGCGTCTCGGGCACGGTCGATGAAATCAGCCTGTTCACGACACGTCTCACCAAGTCCGACGGCGTCTGCGAATACGTGCCGAACAGCGCCTTGTGGAGCAATTCGATTCGCAATTACAACCGCAACCCGACCCGCCGTCTCGACCTGGAAGTGGAAATTTCGGTGCGCGACGACGTTGACGGGGCGCTGGCGGCTTTGCGCAAGCTCGCCGCTGCCGACCCGCGTGCGCTGGATAAACCGGCGCCACAGGTGATGGTGGCCCGTTTCGACGACAGCACCGTGGTCCTGAACATTCGCGTGTGGGCCAACATCGACGTGTTCTGGGATATGCGCTGGGATCTCGCCCGCCAGGTGCGTCAAACGCTCAACAACGCGCAATGTGGCTTGCCGGTTCGCACACGTGAACTGCATATCGTGCAGAACATCGGTACCGACGAGTCTGCAGCGACTCACGTGCCTGCCGCGCCGCGAACTTCAGTGCAGTAACGCGCCAAAGGCATCAGCCGGGCGGGTTTGCGACGCGAATCCGCCCGGGATTTTTCACATAGTGGAATGACACCCGCTTCACGTCAGTCTTGAAGCCCTGCCAGGCCAGCGGCGCAGCCGTTCGGACCTTACGCCACGGCCCTCTCCACTCCATAGAGTTACCCGTCTAACCCGCTGCTTGCGTCATCCGTTGACAGCCTTTATTGTTACATCAACCAATGTAACAGTTAAGAGCGAAAAAAGGAGACGGATCGGATGAACGCACGCATGATGCCCCTCGACGACGCGGCGCCCAACGCATCCGCGCCCATCGACACTGATATCGCCATCATCGGCTCGGGCTTTGCCGGGCTCGGCATGGCGATCCGGCTGCGGCAAGCCGGCATGACCGATTTCATCGTTGCTGAAAAAGCCGAGTCGGTCGGCGGCACCTGGCGCGACAACCACTATCCCGGTTGCGCCTGCGACGTGCAATCCCACGTCTATTCGTTCTCCTTCGCCCCGAATCCGCGCTGGACCCGCATGTTCGCGCGTCAGCCGGAAATTCGCGCGTATCTGGAAGCATGCACGCAGCGGTTCGGTATCCAGCGTCATCTGCGCTTTGGCCATGAACTTGCCTCCGCAATCTACGACGAAACCCGCCACCGCTGGCAACTGACGTTCGCCAACGGCCAGCGATGGTCGGCGCGCGTGCTGATCTCGGGCATGGGCGGACTTTCGCGTGCGGCCATGCCGAACATTCCGGGCATCGAAACATTCAAGGGTAAGGCGTTCCACTCGCAGCACTGGGACCACACGTATCCGCTCGAAGGCAAACGCGTCGCGGTGATCGGCACCGGCGCGAGCGCGATCCAGTTCGTGCCGCAGATCGCGCCGCGCGTCTCGCATCTGAACCTGTTCCAGCGCACGCCGCCGTGGATCATGCCGAAGGCCGACCGGGCGGTGAAGCCGTTCGAACAGTGGTTGTTCAAGCATCTGCCGTTCACGCAGAAGATCATGCGCTCGGCGCTCTATTGCATGCTCGAATCACGCGCCTTCGGTTTCGCGATTCATCCTTCGCTCATGAAGACCGCACAGAAAGTCGCCGAGCGGCATCTGCGCCGCCAGGTGCCCGATCCGCAATTGCGCGCCACGCTCACACCGAATTACACGATGGGCTGCAAGCGCATCCTGATCTCGAACGATTACTTCCCCGCGCTGTCGCGCCAGAACGTGTCGGTGACAACCACCGGCATTGCCCGCGTGGAAGAAGACGCGGTGATCACGACCGACGGCGCCCGTCATCCAGCCGACTGCCTGATCTTCGGCACCGGTTTTCAGGTGGCCGATCCGTTTCCGGCAGGCGTGGTGCGCGGGCGTGGCGGCGTCGATATCGTCGATACGTGGCGCGATGGTGCGCACGCGTATCTCGGTACGACACTGCCTGGTTATCCGAACTTCTTCATGATCGTTGGCCCCAATACCGGTCTCGGTCACAACTCCATGGTGTTCATGATCGAGTCGCAGGTCGAATATGTCCTGCGCGCACTGAAGACGATGAATACGGAACGCGCCGATGCGATCGAAGTGCGTCCGCATGTCGAGCGTGCCTACAACGAACAGATCCAGCAAAAACTCGGCCGTGCGATCTGGTCGACGGGCGGTTGCAAGAGCTGGTATCTCGATCCGAAGACCGGCAAGAACACCACGCTGTGGCCAGGATTCGCCTACAAATTCCGCCAGGCAACCCGCACCTTCAGCATGGACGACTACCTCGCCTACTCGCCCACGGCGCAACCGCTGGGCAACCACGCGGGTTCGCAGCAACCGCCTGTGCATGCGCATGGCAACGCCGCCGCGACGTCCGCGGAAGCAACCTGAAAAAAATAACGACAGGCACCGTTCAGAGAGGACTGGAGACAAACCAATGAAAAACTTCACTGACAGAGTAGCAGCCATTACCGGCGCAGGCTCGGGCATGGGCCGTTCGCTTGCGATCCGGCTCGCGCGCGAAGGCTGTCACCTCGCGCTCGCCGACCGCAATGCCGCGAGCCTTGCCGAAACCGCGCAACTCGCGCAAGCCGCCGCACCGCATATCGTCGGCTCGCCGCTGCGGATCACCACGCGTGTGCTCGACGTCTCGGATCGCGCCGCGATGTTCGACTGGGCCGCCGAAACGGCCGCGCAGCATCAACGCGTGAACCTTGTGTTCAACAACGCGGGCGTGGCGTTGTCGAGCACCATAGAAGGCATGGAATACGCCGACCTCGAGTGGATCGTCGGCATCAATTTCTGGGGCGTGGTGCACGGCACGAAAGCGTTTCTGCCGTATATCAAGGCATCGGGCGCGGGGCACATCGTCAATACGTCGAGCGTGTTCGGCCTCTTCTCGCAACCGGGCATGAGCGGCTACAACGCGACCAAATTCGCCGTACGCGGCTTTACCGAAGCGTTGCGCCAGGAACTCGATCTGATGAAATGCGGCGTGTCGGCAACCTGCGTGCATCCGGGCGGCATTCGCACGAGCATCGCGCAGTCGAGCCGCATCTCGTCGAACATGGTCGGCTTCATGCTGGAAAACGAACAGCAGGGCAAGGACGACTTCGAGAAGTTTTTCATCACCACCGCCGACGAAGCCGCACGTGTGATTCTCGACGGCGTGCGGAAAAACAAACGGCGCGTGCTGATCGGCCGCGATGCCCGCGCCGCCGACTGGCTGGCGCGCACTTTGCCGGCGGCCTACCAGGCGCTGGTCGTGATGCAAACGCGCCGTATGAAGCGCATTGCGGAAAAGCGCGCGCGCCGCGCCGCGCAAGTAGACGGCCGGCGCGCCTGATGCCCAGGCCGTCATCCAATGCCATGCAAACCACCCGATCAGCACACTCAGCAGCACATCAGGAATCACAAGGAGAAAGGCCATGATGCCGGTTCGCCGCGACCTCCGCTTCAACTTACCGCAGGAACGTGCCTGCGACTGGCACGTCCAGGGCTCGCACGTGACCCACTTCTTCAACGCGCTTTCGCTGCTGTTTCCGGCCGGCGAGCGTTTCTTCATGGATAGCGTGCGCAACTACCGCGACCAGATCGACGACCCTGTGCTGAAAAAGCAGGTGCTCGGCTTTATCGGCCAGGAAGCGATGCATACGCGCGAGCACATCGAATACAACGATCTGCTGCAGGAAGCCGGCTTGCCCGCGCATAAGCTCGACAAACGGCTGTGGGCGATTCTCAACTTCGGCCGCAAGACGCTGCCCCATTCGTATCAACTCGCGGTGACCGTCTGCCTCGAGCACTACACGGCGATGCTGGCCGGCTTGCTGCTGGAAGACGCGTCGCGCATCGGCGGCTCAGTGGAAGGCTATACGCAGATGTGGACGTGGCATGCGCTGGAAGAAACCGAACACAAATCGGTTTCATACGATGTGTGGAATGCCGTGCTCAAGCCAGGCCTTGGCCGCTACCTGCTGCGCACCGGCACGATGCTGGCCACCACGCTGACATTCTGGCTGATCGTGTTCGACTACCACGTGCGTCTGCTCATCGCCGATCGCAAGCGCGGCGGCCATATCCGCGGCATGTGGCGCGTCGTGAAGTATCTGTACGGCCCGCGTCATGGCGTGTTTCCGCGTATTGCCGGCGAATGGCTGAGCTTTTTCCGGCCCGGTTTCCATCCGTGGGATCACGACAATCGCGCGCAACTGTCCCGCATCGACGGCCTCGTCGCCGCGGTCGACGCCACCAACGCGGCCACGCCGGGCACACGCAAAGCCGCGCGACGCAGCGTGCAGGCGGCCGCGTGATACGCGATACGCTGTCGGTCGACGCCGGCGACGTGCGGCTCGCGGTCTACGTGAGCGGACCGCGCGACGCAACGCCGATCGTGCTGGTGCACGGTTATCCGGATTCGGCGGCAGTGTGGGAACCGGTGCGCGCGCAACTCGACGCACGCTACCGCGTGATCAGCTATGACGTGCGCGGCGCGGGAGCGTCTGGCGCGCCGGAATCGCGCGCGGCTTACCGGCTCGATCGGCTGGCCGCCGATCTCGCGGCCGTCGCCGATGCAACGTGTGGCGCACGGCCGTTTCACCTGGTCGGTCACGACTGGGGTTCGATTCAAAGCTGGGAAGCGGTCACCGACCCAGCCTTCAAAGGCAGGATAGCGTCGTATACGTCGATCTGCGGGCCGTGCCTCGATCACGCTGCGTTCGGCCTGCGCGGCGCCGACGCTCCGGCCGGCGTTGATCTCGCCGAACAGCCACAAGCGCATCGGGCAGCAAAGCGTCCGCTCGGCAGCAGTCTTCGGCAGACGCTCAAATCCTGGTACATCGTCTTCTTTCACCTGCCGTTTCTGCCAGAACTCGTGTGGCGCGCGGGCGGCGCACGCATGTGGCCGTTATGGCTGCGCCTGACCGAACGGGTGCGCCCCGAACGCGATCCCGCGCAAATACGCAACGCGATCAATGGACTGAATCTCTATCGCGCCAATTTCATCGACAGGTTGCTGCACCCGCGCGTGCGTCATGCGCATGCGCCGGTGCAGTTCATCGTGCCGCTGCGCGATCGCTACGTCGGGCCCGAACTCTCCATCGGACTCGAAGGCTGGCTCGGCGCCTATAGCCGCAGCGAAATCGATGCCGGCCATTGGGTCGTATTGCGCGAACCCAGGCGTATCGCGGCAGGCATCGAGCGCTTTGTCGAGCTGCACCGCACGCAGCGGCCTGCCGAAGGCGGCGGCCCCGGCACCTCGACGGTCAACGCGCGAGCGGCAGGCGAGTAAATAGCGTCGGGTAGTCGATCACGAGACCGTCTTCATCCACCGTCAAGTCCGCGGTGAAATTGCGGAAGATGCCTTCGTAGCGATACACGCGATTCAATTCGATGCATGAATACGCCTGCTCGGCACGCGTGACCTGCAAATCCGGCGTCGAAATATAGGCCACGGAAATCGGCTCGCGCTCGCCTTCGGCCAGTTGCAGGCGACGAATAGGCAAGGTGTTCGTATAGGGCGTGGCAGCGATATCGATGTCGATGCACCCTTCAATCGCCTTCAGCACCTGACCATGGCCATCATGCCAATGGCCCGCGCCGTCGCCATGCAGTTCCAGCTCCCCGCCGCCGACGATCTTCAGCCACGCATAGGTCGTACGCCATTGCGCATCGCTGCGCACCTTGTAATGCAGACCATATGCCTTGCCGTAGCGCTGTCCGACCAGGACGCTTTCCACCGCAAAGCCATCCGCGCGCGCGTCGAACACAAGGTGTTCGAAACCGTCGCCCTCTTCCGATGCCCACCGTAATTCACGCATCAGTCTGTCTCCTTCTGGAAAGAAACGGAACGGCACGGCAAGCGCGCCGGGTTCTTATCGTAGCGCGAAAGCTTTCGGTTTGCCGACACACCGCTTTTGGGCTAATGGCAGCGATACCGCGCGTGTGTCGCAAATAGCCACTATCAAGGCCTGGCAATGCCCGGCGCGGCACAAGTGGCCTATGCTCGCGGTTCACACTCAATCTGACCCACCGCGGGCGCCCGAACTGCACGCGGCAAAGTCGCGCCGCATCGAATTCGCCGTCCTCAAACCATGCACGCTCCTGCAACCGAAGCACAGTCCGCCGCCTTGCGCACCTTGTTGCGCAGTTTCGGCCAGATCGTGCTGCAGCCGAATGCGCTCACCGGCGCGTGCCTTCTTGCCGCGTGGCTACTGTGCGATCCACGCCTCGCATGCGCGGCGCTGATGGGTGCAATCGCGGCCAACGTGAGCGCGGTGTTGGCCGGCTATCGGGAAGACGACACGCAAGCCGGACTGCATGGCTTTAACGGCGCGCTGGCCGGTCTCGCCGCGTTCAGCTTCATCGCCGACAACGCGACGGCCGCCGCCGTGGCGATTCTGGCCGCGACGGGCACTGCGTGGCTGCTGGAACCGTGGTCGCGCTGGCTGCGCGCGCGTGGGCTCGGCTGTTTTTCAAGCCCCTGTTTGATCCTCACGTGGCTTTGGCTGCCGCTGGTGGCACGCGCGGCGCAGCCCGCGAGTCCGCTCGCTGAGCACGTGCCTGGCGCCATGCAATTGAGCGGCGGCGTACTCGCCGGATTCGCGCAAACCGGGTTTGCATCCGGCGCACTGCCGGGTTTGCTTGTACTGATCGGCATTGCCGCAGCGTCAAGACGGCATGCGCTATGGGCTCTCGTCGGCTCGGCTATCACGAGCGTCGCGCATCTGCTGCTCGGCGCGAATGCAGGCTCGCTCGATGCGGGCCTGTTAGGATTCAACGGCGTACTGACCGCTATCGCGCTCGCCGATTCCGGTATCGCGGCAACGCTGGGCGGTATTGTGGTTTCAGTGGCGCTGCAGGTGGCGGCCACTTACTATGCGCTACCGGCCATGACCGCGCCGTTCGTCCTTGCGACGTGGAGCATGCAGTGGCTCGCCGGCCGGTTCACGCGCGATATGGCCGTGCCCGAACCGGCGCAACCTGCCGACGCCGGGCGGCGAGTCACATCGGCGTCGGCATCGGCGAGGCGCGCGGGTTAGGCGGCACGTTTGGGCGCAGACTCACGCCGTCGGTGTGGGTACGCACGCAGTCCACGGGTTTAGTCCATACACTCAGGCCGTAAGCCACAATCCACCCGGCAATCTCTGGAGACACACATGTCGTTCACCCACACGCCCGCCGGCCGTGTTGCCGACACGGGACCGAGGTCCGAAGCCGAGCAGCTAACGCGCGTCGATCTGGCCGCCGCCTATCGCCTCGCGGCGCTCAATGGCTGGGACGACCTGGTCTACACGCATATCTCGGCCAGCGTGCCAGGCGAACCCGGCCACTTCCTGATCAATCCGTTCGGTCTCGCGTTCGACGAAGTGTGCGCGTCGAACCTGGTGAAGATCGATATCGAAGGCAATATCGTCGGCACAAGCGAACATCCGGTGAACGCCACCGGCTTTGCGCTGCACGCCGCCGTGCACGCGGCACGCGCCGACGCGTTCTGCGTGATGCACTTGCACAATACGGCCGGCGTGGCGGTTTCCGCCCAGCCGGCCGGTTTGCTGCCGGCGTCGCAACATGCGTTGCGCTTTTACGGCCACCTCGCGTATCACGCTTACGAGGGCCTCGCCTTTACGCCGGCCGAGGGCGAGCGCCTCGTCACACATCTCGCCGACAAACCGGCCATGCTGTTGCGCAATCACGGCACGCTCACCGCCGGCCGCACCGTCGCCGAAGCCTATGTGCTGATGGCAACACTGATCAAGGCCTGCGAAATCCAGTTGCAGGCGCAGGCTTGCGGCAGCGAACTGGTTGTGCCTGGCGATGCCGTAGCCGCACGCACGGCCGACCAGCTATACGACGGCGGTGCGATCGAAGGCGTGCTGGAATGGCCTGCCTTGCTGCGCAAACTCGATCGGCTCGACCGTACGTATCGCGACTGAATTCACTTTTTAACGCCACTCATCACGGAGTCACGCAATGCCCACGTTTCATATCGAACTATTCGAAGGCCGCTCGCTGGAACAGAAACGCCAGTTCGTCGAAGCCATCACCAAGGCGACTTGCGAATCGCTCGGCGTCGAGCCGAACTCGGTAGATATCATCCTGACCGACGTCAAGCGCGAAAATTGGGCAACGGGTGGGCGTTTGTGGTCCGAAGCGGACGCGTGAGACAAGCGAAAATGCTGCGCGCATTGCGCGCGCAGCGGGTACTACTGAGCGACGCGTCGATGAAACACGTCGCTGTGACGGCGTCGAAAGACGCCGCCACGCCACCCTGCAATCAGAAGCGGTGAATAATGCCCACGCCTGCCGCGAACTGGCTGCGTGACGAGGACGGTGCGCCGTTCTGACCGTCGCCGATATCGGCCGTTGCATTGATGATGCTCGTGGCCGTGCCGGCCTTGTTCGGCGCGAGAGTCTGGCCACCCGCACGCTGGTAAGCCTCCAGCGCATACAGGCCGGTCCGCTTGGACAGACTGTAGTACTGCGAGAGATTGAACTGCTGATAGCTCGCCGCGCTCGTAATGCCGTTCGCCTGCGTCGCACGCGTGTAGCTGTAGCCGGCAGCCAGATCCAGTGCCGTCAGCGGCTTGTAGTGCAGCACTGCGCCAGCCGTGTTGAAGATCGCCTCGTTGTGGAACGCCGAGTTCACGCCCGGGATGTATTGCACGTTCGAATACGAGAACGAGATGTCCCATTGCGAGCTGAACGCATAGCCGCCCGTCACGGCAACGCGCTGCTGCGCCTGCGCCGTCTGATAGCCGTTGTTGATGCCCGACACCGCCGTCTGCGCACCGCCATTCGAGGTCGTGGAGTTAGGATCCCACGCACCGCCGCCCACCGCCGCGTTATTGATGCGCTGGTAGCCTGCCGCGATCCCGAACGGGCCGTTCAGGTACTGAACCGCCGCGCTGTACGTCGAACCGGCATTGGTGCTGCCCGCCACGCCGCCCAGCGAGTACGAACCGCTCACCGTCAGGCCATGCATGCTCGGCGACGTGTACACCAGCGAGTTATTCGCGCGGTACAGCGTATCCAGCGAATCGATATCGCCCGGGTGTGCGCCGTAAGCGCCCGTCAGCCACGTAGTCGGGCTATAGGGCGACAGCAGCGTGTAGTACGACGTGTACTGGCGCCCTGCGGTCAGCGAACCGTAGGTGGCATTGGTCACGCCGACGTACGCCTGACGGTTGAACGCCAGACCGGAAACGGATTGCGCGCCGGTTGCGCTGTTGAAGCCCTCTTCCAACTGGAAGATCGCCTTCGTGCCGCCGCCCAGATCTTCACCGCCCTTCAGGCCGAAGCGGCTGCCCGCCCAGATGCCGTTCACCATCTTGATCACCGAACGGCCCCCCGACGTCGAACCCAGCGACGTCTGGCTGCTCTGATAGCCGATCCCCGTATCGACGACGCCGTACAACGTCACGCTGCTCTGAGCGTGCGCGCCGAGGGCGACCAACCCAAGGGCCGAGGTTGC
>NZ_MCAS01000031.1 GCF_003610895.1 Paraburkholderia fungorum | reverse complement strand
GCATTGGCGATTGAGCCAGTCAGAGTGATACGTGGTTATAGCAACCGCGATATCGGCTGTCGTTCTTTAACAATCAGGAAGAAGTAGTAAAGAGATTCACGAAAGCATACTTAGAGATGGGTGTGCGAGTAGGTGAATCAGGGTTGTGATTGTATCAATGTATGAAAAGGTGATCGAAAGATTGCTTTGGAATACGGCGCAACACGAATACTCAACCTGTAGCGATTGTGGCGAGCGTGGCATTCCGAGTGAATGACACAGGAGACACACCCGTTATAGGGTCAAGCGAACAAGTGCATGTGGTGGATGCCTTGGCGATCACAGGCGATGAAGGACGCGGTAGCCTGCGAAAAGCGGAGGGGAGCTGGCAAACGAGCTTTGATCCTCCGATATCCGAATGGGGAAACCCGGCCCGTATGGGTCATCCGTAGCTGAATACATAGGCTACGTGAAGCGAACGCGGTGAACTGAAACATCTAAGTAACCGCAGGAAAAGAAATCAACCGAGATTCCCAGAGTAGTGGCGAGCGAAATGGGACCAGCCTGTACTCTTTATCTTCATTGTTAGTCGAAGGCTCTGGAAAGTGCCGCCATAGCAGGTGATAGCCCTGTAGACGAAAACAGCGAGGAAGAACTAGGTGTACGACAAGTAGGGCGGGACACGTGAAATCCTGTCTGAAGATGGGGGGACCATCCTCCAAGGCTAAATACTCGTGATCGACCGATAGTGAACCAGTACCGTGAGGGAAAGGCGAAAAGAACCCCGGGAGGGGAGTGAAATAGATCCTGAAACCGCATGCATACAAACAGTCGGAGCCTCGCAAGGGGTGACGGCGTACCTTTTGTATAATGGGTCAGCGACTTACATTCAGTGGCAAGCTTAACCGATTAGGGCAGGCGTAGCGAAAGCGAGTCCGAACAGGGCGATTCAGTCGCTGGGTGTAGACCCGAAACCAGGTGATCTATCCATGGCCAGGATGAAGGTGCGGTAACACGTACTGGAGGTCCGAACCCACTAACGTTGAAAAGTTAGGGGATGAGCTGTGGATAGGGGTGAAAGGCTAAACAAACCTGGAAATAGCTGGTTCTCTCCGAAAACTATTTAGGTAGTGCCTCGTGTATCACCTTCGGGGGTAGAGCACTGTCATGGTTGTGGGGTCCATTGCGGATTACTACGCCATAGCAAACTCCGAATACCGAAGAGTGCAATCACGGGAGACAGACATCGGGTGCTAACGTCCGGTGTCAAGAGGGAAACAACCCAGACCGCCAGCTAAGGTCCCCAAATATTGCTAAGTGGGAAACGAAGTGGGAAGGCTAAAACAGTCAGGAGGTTGGCTTAGAAGCAGCCATCCTTTAAAGAAAGCGTAATAGCTCACTGATCGAGTCGTCCTGCGCGGAAGATGTAACGGGGCTAAGCAATATACCGAAGCTGCGGATGCACATTTATGTGCATGGTAGGAGAGCGTTCCGTAAGCCTGCGAAGGTGCATTGAAAAGTGCGCTGGAGGTATCGGAAGTGCGAATGCTGACATGAGTAGCGATAAAGGGGGTGAAAGGCCCCCTCGCCGTAAGCCCAAGGTTTCCTACGCAACGTTCATCGGCGTAGGGTGAGTCGGCCCCTAAGGCGAGGCAGAAATGCGTAGCTGATGGGAAGCAGGTTAATATTCCTGCACCATTGTTAAATGCGATGGGGGGACGGATCGCGGAAGGTTGTCCGGGTGTTGGAAGTCCCGGTCCTTGCATTGGAGAAGGCGCTTAGGCAAATCCGGGCGCGGAATTCAAGGGTGTGAGGCCATTCACCTAGGTGAAGAAGCAACTGGAAGTGGTTCCAAGAAAAGCCTCTAAGCTTCAGTTTAACAAGACCGTACCGCAAACCGACACAGGTGGGCGAGATGAGTATTCTAAGGCGCTTGAGAGAACTCGGGAGAAGGAACTCGGCAAATTGGTACCGTAACTTCGGGATAAGGTACGCCCCTGTAGCTTGACTGGCCTGCGCCAGAAGGGTGAAGGGGTTGCAATAAACTGGTGGCTGCGACTGTTTAATAAAAACACAGCACTCTGCAAACACGAAAGTGGACGTATAGGGTGTGACGCCTGCCCGGTGCCGGAAGATTAAATGATGGGGTGCAAGCTCTTGATTGAAGTCCCGGTAAACGGCGGCCGTAACTATAACGGTCCTAAGGTAGCGAAATTCCTTGTCGGGTAAGTTCCGACCTGCACGAATGGCGTAACGATGGCCACACTGTCTCCTCCCGAGACTCAGCGAAGTTGAAGTGTTTGTGATGATGCAATCTCCCCGCGGCTAGACGGAAAGACCCCATGAACCTTTACTGTAGCTTTGCATTGGACTTTGAACCGATCTGTGTAGGATAGGTGGGAGGCTATGAAGCGTGGACGCCAGTCTGCGTGGAGCCGTCCTTGAAATACCACCCTGGTTTGTTTGAGGTTCTAACCTTGGTCCGTAATCCGGATCGGGGACAGTGCATGGTAGGCAGTTTGACTGGGGCGGTCTCCTCCCAAAGTGTAACGGAGGAGTACGAAGGTACGCTAGGTACGGTCGGAAATCGTGCTGATAGTGCAATGGCATAAGCGTGCTTAACTGCGAGACCGACAAGTCGAGCAGGTGCGAAAGCAGGTCATAGTGATCCGGTGGTTCTGTATGGAAGGGCCATCGCTCAACGGATAAAAGGTACTCTGGGGATAACAGGCTGATACCGCCCAAGAGTTCATATCGACGGCGGTGTTTGGCACCTCGATGTCGGCTCATCTCATCCTGGGGCTGTAGCCGGTCCCAAGGGTATGGCTGTTCGCCATTTAAAGAGGTACGTGAGCTGGGTTTAAAACGTCGTGAGACAGTTTGGTCCCTATCTGCCGTGGGCGCTGGATATTTGAAGGGGGCTGCTCCTAGTACGAGAGGACCGGAGTGGACGAACCTCTGGTGTACCGGTTGTCACGCCAGTGGCATCGCCGGGTAGCTATGTTCGGAAGAGATAACCGCTGAAAGCATCTAAGCGGGAAACTCGCCTTAAGATGAGATATCCCCGGGGCTTCGAGCCCCTTGAAGGGTCGTTCAAGACCAGGACGTTGATAGGTCAGGTGTGGAAGCGCAGTAATGCGTTAAGCTAACTGATACTAATTGCCCGTAAGGCTTGATCCTATAACAGGTGTGTCTCGACCAGAGTTAGCGCTTTAGCGCTTACTCTGGTCCGATCCCCGCAGGGGATACGTGTGAACCCCAGATGGGGTCGCAGAACACACAGGTTGAGATCAGTGTTGTGCCAGAAACAACACAACCCCCGAATCTCCCTCTGGTGAGCATCACCAGAAACTACTTCTTCCAGATTGGTTGTGCTGTCCCCAAAGACAGCACGACAACAAGTCATGCCTGATGACCATAGCGAGTCGGTCCCACCCCTTCCCATCCCGAACAGGACCGTGAAACGACTCCACGCCGATGATAGTGCGGATTCCCGTGTGAAAGTAGGTAATCGTCAGGCTCCCCAGCAGCACCAGAAACCCCACCCCACAACGGTGGGGTTTCTGCGTTTACGGGCCACGGAATCTCCGTCAGGAACACCGCTCACTCCTTCCCGATCCGCAGCGCGTTCGCGTAACCCGTCAGCTCCAGGTAGGCATTCCCGACGTCCGCGCCATCGCGACTCACCCGTACCGCACCTTCCCAGTACACCGCGCCGGTCGACTGCCGCGAATCAAGTTCCTGATCGTCCATCAGGGGATCGAGGTGCCACGTAAGCGCACCGGTTCTGACTCTTGCACGACATCCGCGGCATGCATGCACGACTCTCCGCTCCCATCTTTCCCGGGCATGCTAAGTTTTATCAGCTTGGCCACCGTGCCAAGTGCAACTGCTCCCGCAGGTGAAAACCAGCAGCAAAACCGCCTTCATCACCGCCTTCATTTCCTCCGGCACGCGCATCCTCGCCTCGCCTTGTTTTCTTAACATCCCCCTCAAAATACTGTATAAATATACAGTGAAAACTCGTCACCCCATGCTTGCCCGATGCCGGGCCGGGTGGAGTATTCCCTACGGAACGAGCGTGTCTATGGCAGCAGCGATTCATCTGGCAGCAACCGCGCTGTCGTCGCAATTACGACGACAGGTGTGGCAGGGCAATGAGCTTGCCGAGGCGGACTCGCGGGTGATTTCCAGCGGCTATGCCGCGCTGGATCAACTACTGCCCGGGCAGGGTTGGTCGGCTGGCGGTCTGACGGAATTATTGATTGAACACGGGGGCGTCGGTGAACTGCGTCTGCTGGCTCGTGCGCTTCAGCATCTCACGGCACAAACCGAACGGCACGTCATGTTCGTGGCGCCCCCTTACCAGCCCAGTGCTTCGACTCTGAGGGCTTGGGGTATCGATGTTGAGCGTGTCTTATGGGTGCGTTCGAGTGAAGACCAGGCCTTGTGGGCCGCTGCTCAGGCATTGAAACAGGATGGCATGGGGGCAGTGCTGGTATGGCTGTCGAATGCGCGCGCCGATAAGGTTCGACGTCTGCAGGTGGCGGCTCAGGAGTCGGCCTCGCTGGCATTTTTGATCCGGCCTGTCGAGGCAGCCACGCAATCTTCGCCGGCACCTTTGCGAATGATCTGCGAGCCGCTCTTGCCGGCCAATGCGCAGACGATTAATCGTCGCCAATGGTTGCAGGAGATTGGTATCTCGATCGACATCTTCAAGCGCCGCGGGCCGCCGTTAGCGGAGCCTCTGCGCCTTATTTTGCCGTTACAAAGCGTCGTGTTGCCGGAAAACGGAGCCGGCAGCAGGCAAGGACAAGAGATCAAACATGTTGTGGATCGCAGTCACATTGCCACTCTTGTCGCTGGAAGCGGTGAAACCTCTCGAGTTGCTCCGGGATGGTTCGCTCGCGAAGCCGAATCGGCGTGAGTCCGGCGACGAGGCAAGCCAACCTCCAGGCGTCGAAGGCGTCACTGGGGTGCGCTGCTATGCGCTGGCTGATCACGCGCACGTCCTGATGCCGGATTTCGATGCATTGCGTGCCGGAGTGCAGGTAGGCCATTCGCGCTCGTACGCATTGGCTTTGGCTCCTGGTCTTAAGATGCTTGCCGCAGACGTGACTCGCGAAACCCAGGCGTTCGAAGCGATGGCGCTCGCTTTGCTGACGTATACACCGAAGGTATCGCTCGCACATGCGCATACCTTGTTGCTGGAAGTCGGTTCCGGTCTGCGGCTGTTTGGCGGCTTGCGCGCGTTGTTGTCACAGGTATCCGCGACGGTGGCTGAATTCGGCTATACGGCACGCATCGCGTGCGCACCGACAGCATGGGGTGCGTGGCTGTTGGCGCAGGCGCACGCCGATCGGCAGGGGCGTCGTTGGCATGTGATAAAGGAAACGTCGCTTGCGCGGGTTCTCGACCGCCTATCCGTGTCGTTGCTGCCGGTTGCGCTGGCGCATCGCGAGGCGCTTACGCATGTCGGTTGCTCGACGCTGGCCGATTTGCGTCAGTTGCCAAGGTCGGGTGTCGTGCGGCGTTTCGGCAGCGGCATTCTGGATCTGATGGCACAAGCATATGGTACGCGTCCGGATCCGCGCGAATCGTTTCGTGCGCCGGCATCGTTTCATGCGCAGTTGGAGTTGCCGTCGCGAGTCGATAACGCCGATGCATTACTGTTCGCCGCGCGTCGGCTGATTGTGCAACTGGCCGGATGGTTGAGTGCGCATCATGCCGCGCTCAGTGCCTATACGTTGTTGCTAGAACATGAATTGGCATCCCGTCATGCGCCGAAGACGTCGAATCTGAAGGTCGCGTGGGCCCTACCGTCGCGCGACGCCGAGCATCTGATCTGGTTGTTGCGTGAGAAGTTAAATCAGACGGTTCTGGCTGCGCCCGTGATCGAGTTAAAGCTGGTCGCGGATCAGATCAGCGAGTGTGCAGGGCGGTCGGACACCTTGTTTCCCATGCCCGAATCGGACGGCGATTCGATTGCACGTCTGCTCGAACGCTTGAGCGCACGTTTGGGGCCGGAGAATGTGCTGCAGATGTCGGTGCAGGACGATCCTAGGCCTGAGCGGGCAATGCGCGTCGAGGCCTACCAGGCGCAAGCGTTTTCGCGCAAGAAGCGTTCGTCTGCGAAGACCAGGACAAAAATCAAAGCGGATAAAACCTGGCTGAGCGATGAGTTGCAGAACGCTGCATTGGAGATGGAGAGCGTGCCTGCGGACGATGCCACGGCGAGACAAGCAGAACAGGCAGGATGCACAGAGCACATATCCCGACAGCCCGAAAAAGCAGGCGATGCTAAAAACAGCCACCTATTCGCAGCACAGCCAGCCGATGCTCAAGCCTCACTCGATCTGCCCGACAGTGCATTGCCATCGCAGCCTCGTCCCGTCTGGATGCTGGACAAACCGCTGCGCCTGATGATGCGAGACCAGCGGCCGATCTATCGTCGGCCACTGAAAATGCTCACGCGTACCGAACGGATTGAAGCAGGGTGGTGGGACGGTAACCTCGTCGAGCGGGATTACTACGTTGCGGCAGACGATCGTGGCCATATGTTCTGGGTGTACCGGGAACGTTCTGGCGAGTGGTATTTGCAGGGTTTGTTCGGCTGAGCATCATGGCAGATTCCCAAGTCTCGGGTTTATTGGAGCCGGCGCTTGCGGCTCAATTGCCGCCCTACGCAGAACTGCACTGTCTGACTAATTTTTCGTTTCTGCGTGGCGCTTCGCATCCGCATGAGTTGGTCGAGCGGGCGATGTCGTGCGGCTATAGCGCGCTCGCAATCACCGATGAATGCTCTCTGGCGGGCGTCGTGCGCGCGCACACGGCGGTGAAAGAGATCGAACAGGAGCGGGAGCGCCAACGGAAGGAGCGCGATGACAAGGCGAAAGCCGCGCAGGCAGGAACGTCTTTAGAAGAAGCAACGGAGCCGGTGGCCGAGAAGCCAGCGTGCTCACAACAAGAAACCACGCAGCCAGAAACCACAGAGCCAGAAACCACGCAGCCAGAAACCACAGAGCCAGAAGCCACAAACCAAGAGACGCTAAAACCAATCCCTCAGCTCATCATCGGCAGCGAACTCAATCTGACCGACGATGCAGGCGAACCGTTCTGCACACTGGTTGCGCTCGCAACCAACCGCAATGGCTACGGCAATCTTTCCGAGCTGATCACTCTTGCCCGTTCGCGTGCGGACAAAGGCAGCTATCGCCTCAGTCCATCCGACTTCACCGACTCGCTACCGCATCTTGGGCATCTCAAGACCTTGCCCGATTGCGTCCTGATCCTCGTGCCGCAGCGCACGGCGACGCTCTCGCACACATTGCGCTGCGCACACTGGCTGGCTTCGTTCGCGCCGCAACGCTCATGGATCGCACTCGAACTCTGGCAAACAGGCAGCGACGATCTTCAGATCGACGCATTGCGAATGATTTCAAAAGCGAGTGGTTTGCCTTTGGTCGCAGCAGGGGGCGTCCTGATGCACGTGCGATCACGCAAGCCGTTGCAGGACACCCTGACCGCGATTGGCCTCGTCACGCCGCTATCGGCGTGTGGCCACGCGCTCGAGGCCAATGCCGAACGGCATATGCGCACTCGCGTGCGGCTCGGCAAACTGTATCCCCGCGACACGCTCGAAGAAACGCTGCGTATCGCGGCCCTGTGCCGCTTCTCGCTCAGCGAACTCGAGTACGAGTATCCGGAAGAGCTGGTGCCCGCCGGTGAATCGCCATCAAGCTATCTGCGCAAACTGGTCATGGCCGGCGCGATGGAGCGCTGGCCGAAAGGGATGGATCTCAAACGAATCGGTCAGATCGAGACAGAACTGAAACTGATCGCCGACCTGAAATACGAAAAGTATTTCCTGACGGTACACGATATCGTGAGCTTCGCGCGCTCCAGAAACATACTGTGCCAGGGGCGAGGTTCGGCGGCAAACTCGATCGTATGCTACTGCCTGCATGTAACGGAAATCGATCCGGCGAGCATGAACATGCTGATCGAACGGTTCATCTCACGCGCGCGTAACGAACCGCCTGATATCGACATCGATTTCGAGCATCAGCGTCGAGAAGAAGTGATTCAATATATCTATGGGAAGTATGGCCGTCATCGTGCTGCGCTCACTGCAACGCTGATTACCTATCACGCACGCAGTGCGTTGAAGGACGTCGGCAAGGCATTGGGGCTCGAAGCGTCGCTGATCGAGCGGATCAGTAAGTCGCAGCAGTGGTGGGACGGCGCGGATGCGGTCGCCAAATATCTTGCCGAAGCGGGCTTCGCTGCCAATTCGCACATCACGCAGCATCTGATTCGCCTCACCAAAGAGTTGCGCAGTTTTCCGCGTCATCTGTCGCAACACGTCGGTGGCTTTGTGATAGCGAAAGACAAGCTGTCACGGCTCGTGCCGATCGAGAACGCAACGATGAAAGACCGTAGCGTGATCGAGTGGGACAAGGACGATATCGATGCGCTCAAGCTGCTAAAAGTCGACGTGCTGGCGCTAGGCATGTTGTCGGCAATCCGGCGCGCTCTGGAATTCGTCGCATTGCGACGCGGTTTGCCGAAATTCAGGATGCAGGATATTCCGCGCGAGGATCGGGCCGTCTACGAAATGTGCGGTCATGCCGACACGATCGGCGTATTCCAGATCGAATCGCGTGCGCAGCAAAGCATGTTGCCGCGGCTGAAACCGAACAAGTACTACGATCTTGTAATCGAAGTCGCGATCGTGCGGCCCGGACCGATCCAGGGCGGCATGGTGCATCCGTATCTGCGCCGCAAGCAGAATCTGGAGGCGGTGGACTACGCGAAGGAGGAGTTGCGGCCCGTGCTGGAGCGCACGCTCGGCGTGCCGATTTTCCAGGAACAGGTGATGCACCTCGCGATGGTTGCCGCGAAATATACCGGGGAGCAGGCCGATCAATTGCGGCGCGCGATGGCCGCGTGGCGGCGCACCGGCAATCTGGCGAAGTATCAACAGGATCTGACCGAGCGCATGCTCAAGCGAGACTATGAACCAGAGTTCATTGCACGCATCTGCAAACAGATCGAAGGCTTCGGCGAATATGGTTTTCCTGAAAGCCATGCCGCGAGCTTTGCCTTGCTGGTCTACCTCAGCGCGTGGTTGAAGCGTTATGAGCCGGCCGCTTTTCTGGCCGGGTTACTGAACAGTCAGCCGTTGGGGTTTTATTCGCCATCGCAACTCGTGCAGGATGCCCGGCGTCACGGTGTCCCGGTATTGCCTCCCGACGTGACCTTGAGCGACTGGGAATCGACCTTCGAACGACGCGGCCATGAAGGGCAGCGGATTTCATCGGGCGAGACCTGTTTGCGTCGTCAGCAGGGCGCATTGTCCGCACAGCAATTCCGTGATCTGTCGTTGCGGCGCTTTACCGTGGCCCGGACGATCCGGCGCGCCGCAAAACAGCTGACCGCACGCGTATTTCAATCGTCGAAGACCTATGGTGCGCGCGGTCCGGCGGTACGCATCGGCATGCATCTGATCAAAGGTTTTTCACAGGTGGCTGCCGAACGCGTCATGGCGGCCCGTCGTGAGGCACCGTTTACCGACGTCGACGATTTGACGCGTCGTGCGGCATTGACGCGGCGTGATCTCGAAGCGCTGGCGGCGGCGAATGCGCTGGTCAGCATCGCGGGCCATCGGCGCGAAGCGTGGTGGGCGGTGACCGCGCAGCACGCGGTGCCCAGGCTGCTGCGCGATGCGCCGATCGCCGAAGCGCCGTTGGCCTTGCCGCAGGCAACCGAAAGTCGCGAGATCGTCGACGATTACGCGAGCATCGGTCTCACGCTCAATCGTCATCCACTCGCCCTATTGCGCGAACGTCTTGCCAGGCAGCGTTTTCGTACGGCGGCAGAACTCGCGGTGTGCCGGCACGGCACGCTGGCGCGTGCCTGCGGCATTGTCACCGTGCGGCAACGGCCCGGCACGGCAAACGGTACCGTGTTCGTTTCCATTGAAGACGAAACCGGTTCGATCAACGTGATCGTCTGGCCAGCGCTGGTGGAAAAGCAGCGCAAAGTGTTGCTGGGTTCATCGTTGCTGGCGGTGTATGGCGTCTTGCAGCGTGATGACGGCGTTTCTACCGGAGGTGACAGTGCCGGCCACGTGGCGGACGCCAATAATGCAGGGAACGTGAAACGCAAGCAGAAGGGCGAGGTGATCCACCTCGTCGCGCATCGGCTCGAAGACCACAGCGACTGGCTCGGCGAACTGGCCACGGCAAGTCGCGATTTTCATTGATACGGACCTGCCGTGGCCAAGCTTCCAGGTCCCGGCGGCTGGCAGGCAGAGTGCCGGGGCGTAGCAGCGAGGGGCCCGCACCTGCCGCGGTCGCTCTCGTTGCCGGGCGCTACGTTGTCGTCTCGCCCCGCCATGGAAATTCCGCCAGCACTTGCCGGATCGCCGCGTTGAACGGCGTGCGGCGGCCAATGCCGAGTGCCTCGAGCCGTCCCGACGACAAATGACAGTTATGCGGACGCGGCGTCGCGTCCGTGGGCGTGTACTGTGGCGTTATTTGCGCATCGAGTTGCAGTGCAGCGGCGAGCCGCACGGCGATTTCATACTTGTTCATCGGCTCGTCCCCCGACCATTGCACGATGCCGCGGATTGCCTCGCCACGTGCGTGCCATTCGAGCATCTGCCGGATCACGAACGCGACGTCGGGTGTAAACGTCGGGTAACGAATCGCCCATGCATCCATGACAGCGGCCTTGCCTCCACGCGAAGCCGACGCGGCGATCGCCGGCACGAGACTCGTCACCGCCGATTCCGCCCAATCGACGATCGGTCCATACAGCAGCGGCAAACGCAGCACGCAGCCGAGATCGGTGGATTCGGCCAGCGCGCGTTCGCCCTCGAGTTTGCTGCGCCCATAGGCATTGAGCGGCGCGGGCGCGGAATCGTGCTGATAGGGCGGGTGGGCGCCGTCGAACACGTAATCGGTCGAGATCGAGAGCGTCCATGCACTGCGGCGTTTTGCCGCCGCAGCAATGGTGCGCACCGCATCCACGTTCAACGCGCGGGCGAGCGCCGGATCGTGCTCGCACACATCCGGCCGACGTTCCGCAGCGGCAATGACGAGCGCGTCCGGCGCCTCGCGCTCGACAAATTGCTCGACCGCTCGCGCATCGCGAATATCCAGGGCAACGGTGTTCGGACCTGGCCGGCTGAACGCCGTAGCGACGACTTGCCAGCTTGCCTGCTGTGCCAGTTCGTCGACGAGAGCCCGGCCGAGCAGCCCGGAAGCACCAATGACGGCAACCTTGAACATGACGGTCGCCCGCTTAGCGGGCCGGGCCGGTGGTCACGCCGGTTACCGTGTAACCGGCCTCGTCGATTGCAGCCTGTAGCGTGCCAGCCGGTTGCGCCGAGTCGACCGCCACGCGGCCGGATGCCAGATCGACCCGGACCTGAGCGGTTTCATCGTGTTCACGGATTGCATTCGTAACTGCCGCCACGCAATGCTGGCAGCTCATGCCTTCCACCTGGAATTCGATCGTCATCGGGATTGCCTCGAAAAAATGAATGTTGCGATGGTTGAATTATGCCTGCCGATACGCAACTGAGTGCCTGACCTTCCCACCGTGGGAAGGTGTACGATCGACGCACACACTGGGGAAACAGTCATGAATATCGGTGAAGCGGCCCGCGCGTCGGGCGTCACGGCGAAGATGATTCGCTACTACGAAAGCGTAGATTTGCTGGCGGCGAAGGCGCGCACAAGCGCCGGCTACCGTGTATACGGACCGCAAGAGGTCCATTCGCTGCGTTTCATCCGGCAGGCGCGCCGTCTTGGTTTTCTGGTCGAAGACATCCGCCGCTTGCTGGCGCTGTGGCACGACCGGTCGCGCGCCAGCGCAGAAGTAAAGACGATTGCGCTGGAGCACGTCGCGGAACTCGATCGCCGTATTGCAGAACTGACTGACATGCGCGACACGTTGGCGCATCTGGCGGACCATTGCCATGGCGACGAGCGCCCGGATTGCCCGATTATCGAGCGGCTGGCCGACACTGATCTGGTGTCAGGGAAGGGCTGCCATCCGATTTGAAGAGGCCAGGTGCAACCCGTTGTGGGATTTATCGCGGCGGAGCGTCAAAAAGCACTAAAATAGTGCAAAATTATTTGGGGTAACATCACTCGCCTCGAGACAAGCATCTTGAATTTAGATAAATCAAAGACTTAAGTGCACCACGCGCGTGCACCATTCCAAAACGGAATGCACGTCATGCGGGCATTTCACTAGCAAGGTTGCACCATAGGGCTATAATCCGGGTTAACCCTTTTACGGGAAATCCCTGATGCAGAACTCACCGGGGATTCAATCTGATCCTTGGAGAACATCATGTTTGCATACGTACTTGAAAAGCTGAGCACCTGGTTTGAAACCGCAGAACGTAGCCGTCGTGAAGCCTATCTGGCGTCGTCGTCGGATATCGTTCAGCTCGAACAACGCATCCGCTCGCTCGAAACCAACGGCTACTCGCTGTAAGTTTCAACTGCATCAAGTTTGACCCGGCAGCGCTTGTGCGCGGCCAGCGTAGTGAAGCGGTAAAGTGTTGAGCCCCGTATAGACGGGGCTTTGTCACATCTGGACCGCGAAATTTCACGGCAAGTGGCGCTTCAAGGCGATTTGTGGCCAATAACAGCTAGCCTGACGGGCGTCGTCGCGGTAAGGTAAAGCGGTTTACCGCGCTATCCGGCATTTTCAAACTCAACCGGTCCGCCTATGTCTCCTGTCCGCTTGCTCAAATCCGCCCTGGTCATGGCTGCTGCAGCCGCGCTGACAACGGTTTTCGCAGTAACGGCGAGCTTCGCCGCAACGAGTAATAACGTCCGCAAACCCGTGATACTCGATTCGCAGAACGGCATTAGCGACGGCCAAAGCGGTACGGTGCTGCAAACCGCGCCGCTCTCGCGGCAGCCGATTGTAGGGGCGCAGCCCATCGCCACGCCTACCGAGCTGGCGCCGAATTCATCGATCCCATTCGTTGTCGCGCCCTACGTCCCGGTGCCTGTTGGCGGTGGAACGCCGTACCCGCAACCTCGTCCCGTGCCTCGCGGACAATAGGCTCAATCGCCTCGATACTCCACCTTGAACTGTGCGGCCTTGTCCTCGCCGAGCGCCTGAACCAGCCAGGGCATCTGGTCTTTCAGCGTTTTTGCCAGCGTATACGGCGGATTCAGGATGAACATCCCACTGCCGAATAACCCGAAGCCGTCGGTCGGCGGATTGCTGACGGTCAGGCTCACATGCAACCAGTTGCGCTCTTGCAGCTTCTTCAACTGATCGGGGAAGCGCTGTGACTCAAGGCGTCTTACCTGCGGATACCAGACTGCATAGGTGCCGGTCGGGAAGCGCTTCAGGCTCTCTTCGACGCAGCGCAGCGTGCGCGTGTAGTCGCGCTTGTCTTCGTACGACGGATCGAGCAGCACCAGCGCGCGGCGCGGTGCCGGCGGTAGCAATGCGAGGATGCCGTCGAAGCCGTCGCCCGCATAAAGCATCGCGCGGCGGCCCGCGTCGCGGAAGTTATGGCGCAGCACGTCGATTTCCGTAGTGTGCAACTCGAACAGGCGCATGCGGTCCTGCTCGCGCATCTGCCGCCACGCGATATACGGCGAACCCGGGTAGAAGCGCAACTGGCCGTCCGGATTCAGCGCGCTCACTTCGTCGACGTAATCCGCGAAGACCGACGGCAGGTCGTTACGCCCCCATAGTTTGGCGATGCCGGTCTGGAACTCGCCGGTTTTGGTCGCGTAGCCTTCCTTCAGCGAATAGACGCCGGCGCCCGCGTGCGTGTCGATATACCAGTAGGCTTTGTCCTTCTGGCCGAGGTAGCGCAGTAGCTGTAACACGACGGCGTGTTTCAGAACGTCGGCGTGATTGCCTGCATGAAAGGCGTGGCGGTAGCTGAGCATGATGAGGAGACGCTGAAAGAGGGCGTGCCGGTCCAGGGCGGATTCGGCGATGCGAATGCAATGCGGCAGCACAACCGAAGTGCAGCGCGGTCGCGTATTGTACGCGACCGCGCGTTGCGTCCCGTAATGCGTTGTACGGAACAGGGCCCGGATGGCGCGCAGGCCATGCCCCGAGGCTCGGCGCGCGACCGGTTAGTCGTAGGCGTCGCCGATGATTTCCTCGATCCGCTGCTTGATCTCCGGGGTGATCCGCTCGGCCACCTCGGCGGATTTCATGTTTTCGCCGATCTGTTCGACGCGTGACGCGCCGGTGATGACCGTGCTCACATTCGGATTCTTCAGAATCCACCCAATCGCCAGCTGGCCGACCGTGCAGTCCAGTTCGTCAGCCACTTCGCCCAGCTTGCCGACCACGTTGTTTTTGCCGGCATCGGTGACCTGCTTGCGCAGCCAGTCGTAGCCTTGCAGCTGCGCGCGGCTGTCGGCAGGCACGCCAGCGCGGTACTTGCCGGTGAGCAGGCCGGATGCGAGCGGGCTCCAGGTGGTCAGCCCGAGGCCGATATCCTCGTACAGCCGCTTGTATTCCTGCTCGACCCGCTTGCGGTGGAACAGGTTGTACTGTGGCTGCTCCATGACCGGTTTGTGCAGATGATGCCGCTCAGCGATCTCGTAAGCCGCGCGGATTTCGTCGGCGCTCCATTCTGACGTGCCCCAGTACAGTGCCTTGCCACGCGTGATCATGTCGCTCATGGCCCAGACGGTTTCTTCGACCGGCGTGTTCGGATCAGGACGATGACAGAACACCAGATCGACATAATCGAGCTGCAGGCGTTTGAGCGAGGTATCGATCGCGTTCAGCAGATATTTGCGGTTCAGCGTGTGGTACTGATTCGGCGCTTCGTTGAGTCCCCAGAAAAATTTCGTGGATACCACGTAGCTCACGCGCGGCCACGCCAGTTCCTTGAGCGCCTGGCCCATGATTTCTTCGGACTGGCCGGCGGCATAAACCTCCGCGTTGTCGAAGAAGTTGACTCCCGCATCGCGTGCGGCCGCGAGCGACTCGCGCGCCGCGTGGTGATCCACCTGATTGCCGTAGGTGACCCATGAGCCGATGGACAGTTCGCTAACTTGCAGGCCGGAACGGCCCAGACGTCGATAATTCATGCATTCCTCCTTGGTAGTGATGCCGCCGGAATCCCGCTGAAACGTCTAGTTTAAAGAGATAAGGCTCGATGCGCGGTTTACGGATGTAGTTCACACGCTTCATGCACAATAGCAACGTTGGCCGCAGTGCAGCATTCGGCCAAACGGCCTATGCCGTTTGGCTGACTTCACGCCGCCTGCGGCCCGTGGTCTCATTGCTCATCAACTGCATGGAGGTTCTGGATGTCGTCACTGAACACGAATCTGAATGGCAAGGTCGCGGTGGTTACCGGCGCTGCGAGCGGTATCGGCAAGCAGATTGCGCTTACGCTTTCCGCAGCGGGCGCGGCGATCGCGATCGCCGACCTGAACCAGGAGGGCGCGAACGCCGTCGCTGAGGAAATCAAACAGGCTGGTGGCAAGGCAATCGGCGTGGCAATGGACGTCACGAACGAAGACGCCGTCAACCAGGGTATCGACAAAGTCGCAGCCGAGTTCGGCTCGATCGACATTCTGATTTCCAACGCGGGCATCCAGATCGTTAATCCAATCGAAAACTATTCGTTTTCCGACTGGAAGAAGATGCAGGCAATCCATGTGGACGGCGCCTTCCTTACCACCAAGGCCGCGCTCAAACATATGTACAAAGACGATCGCGGCGGCATTGTGATCTACATGGGTTCGGTCCATTCGCACGAGGCCTCGCCGCTGAAGTCCGCTTACGTGACGGCCAAACATGCACTGCTGGGGCTCTCACGCGTGCTGGCCAAAGAGGGCGCGAAACATAACGTGCGCTCGCATGTGGTGTGCCCGGGTTTCGTGCGTACGCCGCTGGTCGACAAGCAGATTCCGGAGCAGGCCAAAGAGCTCGGTATCAGCGAAGAAGACGTGATCAAGCGCGTGATGCTGGGCGGCACGGTCGACGGCATCTTCACCACGGTGGAAGACGTCGCGCAGACAGTGCTATTCCTGTCCACCTTCCCGACTGCGGCGCTGACCGGCCAGTCCTTTATTGTGAGCCACGGCTGGTATATGCAATAAGGAGGCGCCCATGGCGCAACGCAATCTCAAACGGGCGCGCGCCGGTGCGCCCGGCGGCGGGGAAGGCGAGGGCGCCGGTCCGGCGCCCTCCGCGCATCCCGGCCGGCATGCCCAGTTACCCAACTACGAAACCGTCGCGTTGATGCTGCAAGGCGGTGGCGCGTTGGGCGCCTATCAGGCCGGCGTCTTTCAGGGACTTTACGAAGCCGGCATCGAGCCGAACTGGCTCGCCGGTATTTCGATCGGTGCGCTGAATACGGCCATCATTGCCGGCAATCCGCCGGAGAAGCGTGTCGAGCGGCTGCTGCAGTTCTGGGAAACGATCTGTCAACCGGCGTTCGGGCCGCCGTTGCCGGCCTTTATCGAGCACGCCTTGTTCAATTCCAGTGAAGCCGTGCGTAAGGCCTTCACGGCAACTCAGGCGATGGGCGCGATTGTGGAAGGGCAAAAGGGCTTCTTCGTGCCGCGTTTCCCGCCGCCGCTGCCCACCGTCTCCGGGCCGCCGCAACTGGCGAGCTATTACGACACCACACCGCTCAAGGCCACGCTGGAGGCGCTGTGCGACTTCGATCGCATCAATTCCGGCGAGATGCGCGTGTCGGTCGGCGCGGTGAATTGCGGCACAGGCAATTTCGCCTACTTCGATAACAGGCATACGAAACTGAGGCCCGAGCATTTCATGGCGTCAGGTGCGTTGCCGCCGGGCTTTGCGGCGGTCGAGATCGACGGCCAGTACTACTGGGACGGTGGTTTGATGTCGAACACGCCGCTCTATGAAGTCATTCAGACCACGCCGCGTCGCGATACGCTTGCGTTCCAGGTCGACCTTTGGAGTGCGATCGGACCGGTGCCCGACAACATCACCGATGTTCAAGGGCGCATGAAGGACATCCAGTATTCGAGCCGCACGCGTCTCGTGACCGATATGCTGCAGCGTTCGCAGCGTTTCCGGCATGTGCTGCGAGAGGTGCTCGATCGCGTGCCGTCTGATCAGCGCAACGATCCGTGGTGCAAGCTTGCGGAGGATCTCTCGTGTTCGAAGCGCTACAACGTGATCCACCTCATCTATCGGCAGAAGGAATACGAAGGGCACTTCAAAGACTTCCAGTTTGGCCTCTCTACAATGCGTGAACATTGGAGTAGTGGCCTTGAAGATATCCGCCATTCGCTTGCCCAACCCGATTGGCTCGACATGCCTGATAACGACGCAGGTTTTGTGACGCACGATATCCATCGGGATGCGCGCTGAAGTCGCCGTGAATGGCAGCAGCAGGCCATATCAGCAATTCACGGCAAATTAACGGCAGCAAGCCGCATCGGCAGGTGACAGTCGTACGTCAAGCAGCCGGCCAATGAAAACGGCGCCCGAATTGGGCGCCGTTTCTTCAAGCAGCTTCAGCCGGACAGAGCGCGCGCGACAAGCGCCCGCGCCCTGATATGCCTTACTTCAGCACGTGAGCAATCGCGTTAGCGACCACGTCGAGGTTGCGCGTATTCAGCGCAGCCACGCAGATACGGCCCGTGCTTACCGCGTAGATGCCGAACTCTTCGCGCAGACGGTCTACCTGGGGTGCCGTCAGGCCCGAGTACGAGAACATGCCGCGTTGTGCGTTCACGAAGCTGAAATCGCGATCCGTGCCGCTTGCCTTCAGGCGTTCGACCAGGCCGTTGCGCATTGCGCGGATGCGGTCGCGCATTTCGGCGAGTTCCGTTTCCCACGTGGCGCGCAATTCGGGCGACGCGAGCACCGCTGCGACCACCGAACCACCGTGCGTGGGCGGGTTCGAGTAGTTCGTGCGGATCACGCGCTTCAGTTGCGACAGCACGCGAGCCGATTCTTCCTTGCTTGCGGTGATGATCGACAGCGCGCCGATACGTTCGCCGTAGAGCGAGAACGACTTCGAGAACGACGACGACACGAACACGTTCAGTTCCGATGCCGCGAACAGACGGACCGCTGCAGCGTCGGACTCGATGTTGTCGCCGAAACCCTGGTAAGCGATGTCGAGGAACGGCACCAGATTGCGTGCCTTGACCACTTCGACGATCTGCTTCCATTGGTCGACCGTCAGGTCGACGCCGGTCGGGTTGTGGCAGCACGCATGCAACACGACGACCGTGCCTGCTGCGTAGCTGTTCAGCGCGCTCAGCATGCCTTCGAAGTTCACGCCCTGCGTGCGCGCGTCGTAGTACGGATAGTTCACGACTTCGAAGCCGGCGCCTTCGAACAGCGCGCGGTGGTTTTCCCAGCTCGGATCGCTGATCGCGACCTTGGCCGACGGGTTCAGGCGCTTCAGGAAATCAGCGCCGATTTTCAGCGCGCCCGTGCCACCCAGTGCCTGCGCCGTCACGACGCGGCCCGCGGCGATCAGCGGCGAATCGTTGCCGAGCAGCAGCGTTTGCACGGCGGCGTCGTAGGCGGCGATGCCCTCGATCGGCAGATAGCCGCGCGGCAGCGCGGCTTCGACGCGTGCCTTCTCCGCGTCGCGCACGGCGCGCAGCAGCGGAATCTTGCCTTCTTCATTGAAGTACACGCCAACGCCAAGGTTGACCTTGGTGGCGCGCGCATCGGCGTTGAAGGCTTCGTTCAGGCCCAGAATCGGGTCGCGGGGAGCAAGTTCGACGGCGGAGAACAGAGACATGATGGGTGGGCAGCAGTAGTGAAAAGAGGGCGGCTTCGAGCGCGGGCGGCCCGGCCAAAGGCGTCTGACGGACGATTCGGACGGTGGGCGGGCATCGGCGAGCGAGCGCAACTTGCCATTGTAGCGAATCTGCGGGCATTTTTCGGGCGTCCAAGCCCGTTGAACTGATTTTTTTGCTTGAAAAACAGGCACAAGGGCGCCATTTGGCTTTTGTGCCCAGCTCGCTCAATCCCTACGCGGACCCGTTCGGCCCGGGTTCCCGCAACCCGTTAGAATAGTCCTTTGCCCAAGGCCCGGTGCCGCTCCCCATGTCCGAACACCATCTGACTGAACTCGACGAGGCGCTCGACGAATCCAAATTCGTTAAGTTCGAAGGCTCGCCGTTCCAGCTTTACCAGCCGTATCCGCCCGCCGGCGACCAGCCCACGGCGATCGACACGCTCGTCGAAGGCGTTGAGGACGGTTTGTCGTTCCAGACCTTGCTCGGCGTGACCGGCTCCGGCAAAACCTTCACGATGGCGAACACCATCGCGCGGCTCGGCCGGCCGGCGATCGTGTTCGCGCCGAACAAGACGCTCGCCGCGCAACTCTATTCGGAGTTTCGCGAGTTCTTTCCGCGCAATGCGGTCGAGTACTTCGTCTCGTACTACGACTACTACCAGCCGGAAGCGTACGTGCCGCAGCGCGACCTCTTCATCGAGAAAGATTCGTCGATCAACGAGCACATCGAGCAGATGCGGCTGTCGGCCACCAAGAGCCTGATGGAGCGGCGCGATGTGATCATTGTCGGCACGGTGTCGGCGATTTACGGTATCGGCAACCCGTCGGAATATCACAAGATGATTCTGACGCTGCGTACCGGCGACAAGCTCGGCCAGCGCGACATCATCGCCCGGCTGATCGCCATGCAATACAACCGCAACGAAGCCGACTTCCAGCGCGGTTCGTTCCGCGTGCGCGGCGACACGATCGATATTTTCCCGGCTGAGCACGCCGAAATGGCGGTGCGTATCGAGTTGTTCGACGACGAAGTGGAGACGCTGCAACTGTTCGATCCGCTCACTGGCCGTGTGCGGCAGAAGATCACCCGCTTCACCGTATACCCGTCGTCGCACTATGTGACGCCGCGCGACACCGTGATTCGCGCGGTCGAAACGATCAAGACCGAATTGCGCGACCGGCTCGAGTTCTTCTACAGCAGCGGCAAGCTCGTCGAGGCGCAGCGGCTCGAGCAACGCACCCGCTTCGATCTGGAAATGCTGCAGGAATTGGGCTTCTGCAAGGGCATCGAGAACTATTCGCGGCACTTCTCGGGCGCCGCGCCCGGCGAGCCGCCGCCGACGCTGGTCGACTATCTGCCGCCCGACGCGCTGATGCTGCTCGACGAGTCGCATGTGCTGATCGGCCAGCTGAACGGCATGTACAACGGCGACCGGGCCCGTAAGGAGAATCTGGTCGACTACGGTTTTCGTTTGCCGTCGGCGCTCGACAATCGCCCGCTCAAGTTCAATGAATTCGAGCGCAAGATGCGTCAGGTGGTGTTCGTGTCAGCCACGCCGGCGGATTACGAGCAGAAAACGGCGGGGCAGGTGGCAGAGCAACTGGTGCGCCCGACCGGTCTCGTCGATCCGGAAATCGAGGTGCGTCCGGCTCGCACCCAGGTCGACGACGTGCTCGGCGAGATCAACGAGCGCGTCAAGGTGGGCGACCGGGTACTGGTCACGGTGCTGACCAAGCGGATGGCCGAACAGCTGACGGAGTTTCTGGCCGACCACGGCGTCAAGGTGCGCTACCTGCACAGCGACATCGATACGGTGGAGCGGGTGGAAATCATCCGCGATCTGCGACTGGGCACGTTCGACGTGCTGGTCGGGATCAACCTGCTGCGCGAGGGGCTGGACATTCCCGAAGTTTCGCTGGTCGCGATCCTCGACGCGGACAAGGAAGGCTTCCTGCGCGCCGAGCGCTCGCTGATCCAGACCATCGGCCGTGCGGCACGTAACGTGAACGGCAAGGCGATTCTCTATGCGGACAGGGTGACAGACTCGATGCGCCGCGCCATCGACGAAACCGAGCGGCGGCGCGCCAAGCAGGTTGCCTACAACCTGACGCACGGCATTACGCCGCGCGGCGTGGTCAAGCGCATCCGCGACATCATCGACGGGGTGTACAACGTTGACGACGCCCGTGCCGAGCTGAAGGAACAGCAGACTCGCGCGAAATTCGAGGACATGTCCGAGAAGCAGCTCGCCAAGGAGCTCAAGCGTCTCGAGAAGCAAATGATGGAGCACGCCAAGAATCTCGAGTTCGAAAAAGCCGCACAAACCCGCGACCAGCTGGCGCTGTTGCGCCAGCGCGTGTTCGGTGCGAACGTGGGCGACCACGTACCCGGCGTCGAATAACGCCTTCCTGCCAGATAAGGCGCGGCGATCTGCCGCGCCTTGGCTTTCCCCCGCCTTGCAACCCGCTGACACCCTCGCTCGGCGCTTCCCCCGCGTTTCCTTAAGACCGCCTTAAGGCCCTGATCCCATAAGGCTTTGCGTGCGTTCGCGTTTGTTCTCGCTGCCGATCAATGATAAACTTGCTCAATATTGAGAATGGTTCGCATTAACGTTCGTAATGCAACTTACGGTCCATCATGTTTGCCGGCAGCGGCGCGTTGGCGCGGCTGCGTCAAGGCAAGGCAAGGCAAGCACCGCGCACTGTTCCAATGGGTTTGATTCCAGTCAGATAAAAACAAGGAGTTTCAATGCGGATTTCTTCATTTGTGCGCGGTGGCGCAGCAGCGGTGGCCGCAGTAGCGGCGCTTTCCGCAACGGCCGCGGAATACCCGATCGGCAAGCACCAGATTCAGGGCGGCATGGAAATCGGCGCGGTCTATCTGCAGCCGATCACGATGGAACCCGAAGGCATGATGCGCAAGGCGTCGGATTCGGATGTCCATCTGGAGGCCGATATCCACGCGGTCAAGAACAACCCGACGGGTTTTGCTGAAGGCGACTGGATGCCGTATCTGCAAGTGCGTTATGAGTTGACGAAAGCCGGTTCGAATCAGACGCAGAAGGGCGACATGATGGCGATGGTCGCCAACGACGGCCCGCACTACGGCGACAACGTCAAGCTGCAAGGCCCGGGCAAGTATCACCTGAAGCTGATCGTCGAAGCGCCGATGCAAACCGGTCACATGGCTTTCGGCCGTCACGTCGACAAGGAAACCGGCGTGGGCCCGTGGTTCAAGCCGATTACGCTCGAATACGACTTCACCTTCGCGGGCATTGGCAAGAAGGGCGGTTACTGATCGTCGATCGCCGCGAGCGCGGATCATCGCGGTTCGTCACGCATGGCTGCGTGGCCGGGCCTGGGTGAGCGAAAGAGTGAGCGAATGAGTGAGTGCATGCAGCAGGCGGCGCGCGGACGATGAAACCCGCCGCGCCGCGTTTTCCGGGAAGGCTAATGAGAATTAACCGAAAGATCGCAATCCTTGCCATGACAGCTTTGGCAGTTGGGGCCGCGCACGCCGCGGATCTGCCCACCTTCAAGCTTGAGATGAACGACGGCAAGCTCAATCCGGCACGTATCGAAGTGCCGGCGGGGCAGCGTATCAAGATTGCGATACGCAACACCGGCAAGGGCGCGGCCGAGTTCGAAAGCGTGCAATTGCGTAAGGAAAAAGTGTTGGCGCCAGGCGGGGATTCGTTCGTCGTGATCGCTCCTCTGGAGCCGGGCGAGTACAAGTTCTTCGACGATTTTCATCAGCAGGCGCAGGGCGTGATCGTCGCGAAATAGCGGCTTGGGTGCGAACGCCCGCTTTGGGCAAACAGGTGACGCGTTCGCCATCGCAGTAGCAGGGTAGAGGGGAGAGCTTGGATGGGTCAGATTCTATTCATCGTGTGGCGGGAAAGTGTTGAGGCCTTGCTGGTCGTCGGCATCCTGTACGCATGGTTGAAAAATGGCGACGACGATGCGCGCCGCGGTTTGCCGTACCTGTGGGGCGGCGTCGCGGCCGGTCTGATCGCGGCGGTTGCACTCGGCGCGGCGCTGGTCGGTTTCACCGAAGTGCTCTCCGGAGACGCGCAGGATTATTTCCAGACTGCCATGGTGCTGGTCGCGTGTGTGCTGATTGTGCAGATGGTGCTGTGGATGAAGCAGCACGGCCGCTCGCTTAAGCGCGACATGGAGCAGTCGCTGCAAAAGAGCAAGCATGATTCGAACTGGTGGGGCGTCGCGTTGCTGGTCGCATTGGCGATCGCGCGTGAGGGTAGTGAAACGGTGATCTTCCTGTACGGCCTCGGCTTCGGCCAATCGGGTCACGTAGACGGCAGCCAGATGCTCGCAGTGGCGATCGGCCTCGGTCTCGCCCTTCTGACCTTCTATGTGCTGCAGTTGGGCGGCAAGATTTTCTCGTGGCGGCTCTTCTTTCGCGTCACCGAAATCATGCTGCTGTTCCTCGGCGCAGGCCTGTTTCAGACCGGTGTCGACAAGCTGATCGACAAAGAAATTCTGCCGACGATCATCGATCAGATGTGGAACTCGTCGGCCATTCTCGACGACTCGAGCACCTTCGGTTCGCTGGTTGCGACGCTCACCGGTTATCGTGCTCATCCGGCGCTGATGAATCTGATTGCCTACGCCGTGTACTGGCTGGTCGTCTATCTGCTGGTGCGCCGTGCGAATCGCAAGCCGGCGCAGCAGGCCGCCGGACGCGCAGCATGAGTGCCGTCATGACTCGTCCGGGCCGCCTCGCGGCGGCCGGGCGGTGGATGCAGCGTCATGGCGGCTTGATCCGCGGCATTCAGTGGGTTGTGGTGGCCGTGTACGCATTCCTGATTCTCGTGCCGGCGGTGATGCCGCTGCCGGACGACACCGCGCATCTGTGGACCAATCTGACGCTTGCCGCGCAGTTCGTGTTCTGGGGCATCTGGTGGCCGTTTGTGCTGCTGTCGATGGTGATGCTCGGCCGCGTCTGGTGTGGCGTGTTGTGCCCGGAGGGCGCGCTCGCGGAATTCGCCAGCAAATATGGGCGCGGCTGGGCGATTCCGCGCTGGATGCGCTGGGGCGGCTGGCCGTTCGTCGCGTTCGGCATCACTACCATCTACGGTCAGATGGTCAGTGTCTACCAGTATCCGAAAGCGGTGCTGCTGGTGCTCGGCGGTTCGACCTTTGCGGCGATGATCATCGGCTTGCTGTACGGGCGCGAGAAGCGCGTCTGGTGCAAGTATCTGTGCCCCGTCAACGGGGTTTTTTCGCTTCTGGCGCGTCTCGCACCGTTTCACTACAAGGTCGATGAAGACGCGTGGCGCCATTCGTACAAGAACGGCGAACACGGGCATCGTGTGATTCCGATCAATTGCGCGCCGCTGGTGCCGCTGCGCAATATGAAGGGCGCGTCGGACTGCCATATGTGCGGCCGTTGCAGCGGACATCGCGACGCAATCGCACTGACCTGGCGCGCGCCGTCGTCGGAAGTCGTGCAGCTCGGCGACAAACAGGCGAATCCGTGGGACACCGCGCTGATCCTGTACGGCCTGCTTGGCATTGCGATCGGCGCGTTCCACTGGACCGCTTCGCGCTGGTTCATCGACCTGAAGATGTTCTTCGCCACGTGGCTGGTCGATCACGATATTACCTGGCCGCTGGACACCAACGCGCCGTGGTTTCTGTTCACACATTACCCTGAGCAGAACGATGTATTTTCGTGGCTCGACGGCACGATGGTGATCGGCTACATCCTCGCTACGGCGCTGGTGTACGGCACAGCGTTGCTGGTGCTGCTGATGGGCGCGACGCGCATGCTGGGACGCTTCAACGCCGTGCGCCTGCATCATTTGACGCAAGGCCTGATTCCGATCGCGGGCGCGGGTGTGTTCCTCGGCTTGTCGGCGACCACACTGTCGTTGCTGCGGGCGGAACATGTGTCGTTGTGGTGGGCGTCGGATATGCGTATCGCGATTCTCGCGATTGCCAATCTGTGGAGCGCCTGGCTCGCCTGGCTCGTCACGCGCCGTTATAGCGAGCGCTTCGTTCAACGCGGCCTCGCGATGATGTGGTTCGCCGCGGCGCTGGCTGTGGTCGATAGTGCGTGGTGGCTGATGTTCTGGGGCTGGGCTTCGAAGTAGGTCATAACGCGGTTCCAACCGGCGTCCCAACCGCGGTTCCAACCGGGGTTCCAACGCTTCGCGGTGCTGTCAAACCTGATCGGCGCCGCCCAAACAAAAAGCCGTGGAGATGATGCCATCCCACGGCTTTTCCTTTCCTGTTTGCGATACACGATGTTTTTCGTCTATCCGCATTGAGTGAGAACCAAAAAAGCGGCCTGGCTGGCTGCGACGGCTGGCTTGGTGTCTGCACGAAGGGGTCTAGTTCTCACGTGCAAGCCGTCGTGGCTGGCTAATGCCCAACACCTCTCGAGGAGGTGGTCCCCACAATACCCGGTACTGACTGCTATTCGTTGATGCCTGTTACTTCGTCAGAATCAGCTTGCCTAAGCGCGTTGCTCGCAGCTGATAGGTTTCGCCGTTATGCACGATGCTGACGTGACTGTGCCCCTGCAGCAGTGCGTCGCTGCGCACGACCCGATCCGCTTTTTCGCTCGTACCGCTGGCGCGATCCACTGCTGGCTTCACGGCGGTAGCCGTCGCCGTCGATGTTTTCGGACGGCTGGTCAGCGCGGCCGCCGGGCGGCGCAGGCTGAGGGTGGAAGAGCGGTTGAGATCGGTCATTCGTTTTTGCTGTTGGTCGATTCGATGGATTAATTCTAAATGATAACTATTCCCATTTACAAGAAAGAGAAATTCATCGGATTAAGCTTTCGATAGTCGAAGGGCAAGGGGAACAGAGCGACAAAGGAGGGCGGGCCGCCTTTCACGTGGCGGCCTTGCGCAGCACAACGACGCGGGCAGGGCGCCCGCACCCACATCAATGCAACGAACCGGGTTCCTGCTTGGCCTGCACATACTGGCGGATCAGCCGCACCGTATCGATATCGTTTTCGCGGTACGCCGATTTCACGATTTCCTGCGTCTGCACGGCGTCCTGATCGTCGGACACGGGCAGGGTGGTCGTGTATTCGAAACGCAGGAACAACTGCAGTTCGTCGGGCTGCTCGATCGTCATTGTCAGCGAGCCGCCGACATAATCAGCCGTCGGCAGGATGTCGTAGCGCACGCTCTGGCGATCCTGCAACGTGACACGGTCGCGCACGGTGGCCTGGCCGTAGTGCAGTTCCCGTTCGAGCGTGTCGCCTTCGCGCGAAAGAATGGTGCAGCTGTCGAGTCCGATCACGAACAATTGCGGCTGTTCGGCGCGCAGCACGAGACCTTCCCACAATTGCTCGCGGGTCATCGAGTCGACAAACGGATTCAACGGATCGTTGATCTGGATAAGGTGTTCGAAATTCAAAACGACGGCTTCCTATGAAAGCGTTGCAATAAGTGCGGCCTTGCCAGTTGGTGCCGCACTTTTCCTGCTTCAGGCGACGGCAGCAAGACCCGAACGGATCGTGATCGAATGCGTGAGGATCTTGTGAACCGGGCACGCATTGGCAATTTGCAAGAGCCGTTCCCGCTGCTCGTCGGACAGATCGCCTTCCAGCATGATCTTGCGGTCGATGGTCGAGCCCGCGTCGCCGGTTTCCAGCTCCAGTGCCACGCGCACGTCGGCCAGCGGCCAGCCCTTGCGCTGAGCGTACATCTTCAGCGTGATCGACGTGCAGGCGCCGAGACTCGACAACAGCATCGTGACGGGCGAAGGTCCGCGATCGCCGCCGCCTGCCGACTCGGGCTCGTCGGCGAGCCACGTGTGCTTGCCGTCGTCTAAAAGAACCTGGAAATTCGTCGAGCCGATGTGGGCAGTGACGGTGGACTTTGCCATGCGCGCTCCTGAACAGGGACGGAAATCGCCACGCGCCACGGTCCGTCATGGTCAGACGGCGTGGCGCGCGGCATAAGTTGCTATTGTGAACGAATTTACCGGCCTTCGTGCCCTATGCGCGGCGGTGCGACGAGCGTCGTGTCACCGTGATCGCAAGCGGCAACGCATGCATCGGCATGGTCAATCAGTGCGTGATCGCGCCCATGCGTCCGGCCTGATAGTCAATCACGGCCTGGCGGATCTCATCTTCGGTGTTCATCACGAACGGGCCGTAACGCACGACCGGCTCTTTCAACGGCACTCCGCCGAGCAGCAGCACTTCGAGCGGCTCATCGCCGGCTGTCAGCGTGACCGACTCGCCGTCGTTCTGAAACACCACCATCGTCCGCGCGTCGATTTCCTGGCGCGCGTTGCCTTCGCCGTAAAAGCCCTTGCCCGACAGGCCGTAAGCGAACACCCGATAGTCGGCCGGCACGGGTTGCTGGATCGTCGCGCCGGGTTGCAGCGAGAAATGCTGATAGAGGATCGGCGTGCGTGTTTCGATCGCCGCCTTCACGCCGAGCGCTTCTCCCGCGATGACCTTGACGCGCACCTTGCCGTCCGCGGAGGTGGCGACTGGAATGCTGGCCGATGGAATCTCCTGATAACGCGGCTCGATCATCTTGTCCCGGCGCGGCAGATTCACCCACAGTTGCAAGCCATGTACGCGTCCACCGGTACGTACGAACGACGGGTCCGGCATCTCGCTGTGCACGACGCCCGCGCCCGCGGTCATCCATTGCACGTCGCCGGCTCGCAGCGTGCCCGAATGGCCGCCCGAATCCTTGTGGCCGAACTGGCCCTCAAGTGCGTACGTGACCGTTTCGAAGCCGCGATGCGGATGATCCGGCGCGCCTTTGGCCTCGCCCGGCGCGTAGTCGATCGGCCCCATTTCATCGAGCAGCAGGAACGGATCGAAATCCATCAGCAGGCGGGTCGGAAACGGGCGATGGACGATAAAGCCACCACCTTCGATCGTGCGAATGGCGGGAAACGTGCGTTCGATCGTGCGCGTCGTGCTCATCAAAGTCACCTTGAAAAATGGGGAATAGCATTATTTTTGAAACATAGAGCTATTATAGGGACCGTTTTCCTAGGCGCCAGCCGCTGTCACGCAATGGATTGTTCTATTACTGGAACGATGAGATGAAGATCGATTCACACAATCTGAATGACCTGATGTATTTTTCGCAGGTCGTCGAACATGGCGGTTTTTCCGCCGCTGAACGCGTGCTGGGCATTTCCAAGTCACGCCTGTCGCGCCGGTTGACCGAACTGGAGGCGTCGCTGGGCGTGCGTTTGTTGCAGCGCTCCACCCGCAAGCTGGCGCTCACCGAAGCCGGTCAGCTCTTCTACCAGCACTGCCAGGCGATGCTGAGCGAGGCGCAGGCGGCGGTCAACGTGGTGCAGCAATTGCGTTCGTCGCCGCGCGGTACGGTGCGCGTCAGCGTGCCGGTGACGATTTCGCAGACGATCCTGTCGCAGATCCTGCCGGAATTCATGCATCGCTACCCGGAGGTGCGCGTGGTCATGCGTGTGACGAACCGGGTGGTCGACCTGTTCGAGGATTCGATCGACATCGCCCTGCGCATACGCTCTGAGCCGCCGCAAAATGCCAACATCGTCGTACGTCCGTTGTGGCGCACGCAGCAGATGCTGGTCGGCGCGCCAAGCCTGTTGCAGCAGAATGCGCCGCCGCTGTTGCCGGCCGATCTGAGTCGTTTCGAAACGCTCGACGTGCCGACTGGCGACGGCCGCCACGTCTTCAATCTGATCGCTCCCGACGGCACGCAGCATGCGCACGAACATGAGCCGCGCCTCGTCACAGCGGATCTGATGACGATTCGTGAAGCGGTGTTGTCAGGCGTGGGTATCGCCGCGTTGCCGGAAATGATGTACGGCAGCGCGTTGCGCGCGGGGCAGTTGTCGCCGGTGATGCCGGGCTGGACCTTCCCGGCGCCGCAGTTGTATGCGGTATTCGTGTCGCGGCAGGGAATGGTGCCGGCTGTGCGCGCGTTCGTCGACTATCTGGTTGAAATGCTCGATCCTGACCAAGGCAAGCACATCATGGGCGAGTGTCCGACGCGTGCTGAGAAGGATGCGGCGCGGCCCGTTCTCGCGATCGCGTCATAGCACTTATTTCGTGCGGCAACATCGCTTTTAGCATTTAAGCGCCGTCTGTCATGAGTACTTTCAATGACCGTTTGCTTGAATGCGCGCGTTTGCGGGCCTATAGTGAAATCCCTTCGCTAAGGAGTCTCTTATGCGAAAACTCATGGCCTCTATGATAGTGGGCCTGATAGGGCTGACCGCGCTGTCCGTGTTGAACACGGCTGTCGCATGCGGTGATTCGAGCTATCAGTCATCTTCTGACGGTAAGTGATCCCGCCGCCCGAAGGCGCCGAGTGCGCACAAAAAAAGGCCTTCATCTGACGATGAAGGCCTTTTACTTTTAGCCCTTGTTTCAAGCGCTATTCTGCTTTTTTTTGGCAGGCGCCGCTTAACAGCGGCGCGATGCGATGTACAGATCGCTTGCGCTTATTTCGCCTTAGGCTGCGTGACGAAACCAATTTTCGTGAGACCGCCGGCCTGCGCCGCCGACATCACTTCGGCCACTTTCTCGTACGCGACCTTGCGGTCCGCATCCAGATGCAGCTCCGGCTGCGGATTCGCTTGAGCAGCCTCGGCAATCTTCGCGCTCAGCGCTGCTTGGTCGACCTTCTTGTCGTCCCACAATACGTTGCCGTTTGCGTCGATCGCGACCGTTACTTGCGCGGGCTTGGTATCTTCCTTCTGACTGCTTGCATGCGGCAGATCGATTTTGACCGCGTGACGAATAACCGGAATCGTCACCATGAAGACGATCAGGAGAACCAACATCACGTCGACGAGCGGCGTCATGTTGATTTCGTTCATCAGGCCGTCGTCATCGTCGCCGGCGAAAGGGCTCATTGCCATCGGAATGCCTCGTCGATCAGTGAGCGCGCGTAGCGAGGCGCAGACCGTCACCGCGCTTGGACGACGACAGACGGGCACCCGTCACGAAGAAGGCGTGCAGACCGTGCGCGAAGCGGCTCAACTTGGCGACGACCGCCTTGTTGGCGCGCGTCAACGCGTTGTAGCCGAGCACGGCCGGAATCGCGACGAACAGGCCGAACGCCGTCATGATCAGCGCTTCGCCGACCGGACCCGCGACCTGATCGATCGACGACTGGCCGCTCGCGCCGATCGCCAGCAGTGCGTGATAGATGCCCCACACCGTGCCGAACAGGCCAACGAACGGCGCCGTGCTGCCGATCGAAGCGAGAATCGCCAGGCCGCTTTGCATGCGCGCGACGCTTTCATCCATCGTGTCCTTCAGGCAGCGCGTCACCCAGTCCGACACGTCCATGCGGTCGTGCAGATGCGGCTGGGTTTGATGATGGTGATCGGCGGCTTCCTGGCCCGACAGCGCAAGCGCGAGGAACGGATTGTCCTGCGGCGTCGACGAACCGGCGCCGAGTTTTTTCACGCCGTCGGCGAGGTCGTCCGAATGCCAGAACTGCTGCTCCGCGTTCTTCGTGAGGCGGTTCAGACGCATCACATTCCAGCCCTTGATGATGATCACGCTCCACGACATCACCGACATGATCAACAGCGCGAGCGCGATACCGCGCGTCACGAAATCCCCTTGCGCCCACACGTGCGCCAGTCCGTAGTTTTGCATTGCAATTCCTTCTTTTTTTAAAATCTGCCTCAATCGTTCAGATTGAAGTTGTAAGGCTGGGTGTACGCGGCCCGAATCGGCTGGCCGTTTTCCAGATAGGGCTTGCAGGCGCTCGCGTGCGCGGCGGCGACTGCGGCATCGTCCAGACGGCTGAAGCCGCTACTCTTTTTCAGTTCGATGTTTTCGAGCTTGCCCGTCAGTCCGACCACGAACTTCACGTAAGCCGTACCGGTTTCACCGCGGCGCTTCGACAGCGATGGGTACTCCGGCGTGACCATGCTGCAGTCGATATGCGAGACGTTTTTCGGCGCGGTGATTTCCATCGTCGGACGGCCGACTGCGGGTGCGGTCTGAGCAGGCGGTGCAGCCGGCGCGGGCGGCGTTGGATCAGCCGCCGCGACCGGTGTGGCCGACGGCGCGGCGGCCACGGGCAGCGGCGTAGGCGTTGGCTTGGGTGTTGGTGTCGGTTTCGACGGGACTTTGACCTTGGTGTGGACCGGCGGCGTCGGCTTGGGCGGTGGCGGCGCGATCGATTGCAGCGCGACGGGCGCGGCCACGGGCGCCGGCGGCAGCAGTTGTGCGGTCATGACGCGCGATTCGATTACCGGTTGCACGGGTTCATGACGCAACGTCAGGATCACTGCTAGCAAAGCGACGTGAATCGCCGCGACCGCGGCAGTCGCAGTCAGGGCACGGGAATTCATTCGGAGGGACGAAGCCAGCGTGGTGCTGGCTAAAGCGGTATGCGAGGCCTGCATGTTAGCGGGGAGGCGTGCCGCCGATGCGGCACGTCAGACAAGACATCGTCATGTTCGGAAGATCAGCAGCGAAATGAACAAAGTGGTCACGAAACCTATCAGCAATTCCATCTCGAACTCCTTTTAACGGATGAGCGGGTAGCTGGCTGGTACGGATACTGGCTTGCTGACGGCAGTGGGATAACGCGTGAGGCAGTGAGGCCGTAAGCCTCGAGGCGCGGCGTGGGCCGCGCCCTGAAAACGGGCTCAGGCAGCCTTGCGTTCGTAAAACGTCAACGGCATGACCTGCGAGTGATGATCGAAGCCGCAGCGGCTTGCACATACGCCGCTTTCCATCATGACGCCGCGCACGGAATCCGCGCACTTGCCACAGCAGATAGCGACGCCGAGCTCGAACTGAAGTTCGTCGAACGAATCGACGCCTTCCGCGATCGAGGCACGGATCTTTCGGTCAGAAACAGACTTGCAGACACAGACAATCATGGCAGGGCGTCATAGCTAACGTTAATGCGAACTATTATCATTTTGATTGGCCGGTTTGGCAAGCGTCCTGCATCATTTTTTGTAACAAAACCAGACTCTTAGAAGGGTTTCGTCTACCGGCGGGGATTGGGTGCGAGTGGCGGGAAGGGCGCAAAGCCGCCTAAAAAGCACGCGAAAAGGCCGTAGGACGGCCTGAAACGCAGCGCAGGAGGGGTTTTATGCGGCTTGGGAATCCGGCGCTGCCGTGCGGCGCGAAGGGATCACGACCTGGTCGACCGTTGCGTCAATATGCAGCAGGGTCGCGGCGAGTTGCTGCTGATGCCTGCCGTCGTCGGTCGAATAAAAGCGGGTCGGAGCAGCATGGGTGCTTTCCGCGGCGGCGCGCAATCCATGCTGGTCGAGTACCCGTTCCAGCTGGCGCGCGATAGCCACGCTCGTATCGATCAGCATCAGCCGGTCGCCAACGATATCGCGGATCGCCGCGTCGAGAAACGGATAGTGGGTGCAGCCGAGCACCAGGGTGTCGGCGCCGGCGCCGAGCATGGGCTCCAGGTAGCTTCGCAGCAGCGCGCGCAGCTCCGCGGATCCCACATCGCAGCGTTCCACCGCCTGCACGAGCCCATGGCCCGGCTGGCAAAGAAAGCGGCAATCCGTGGCGTAGCGCTCCAGCAGCCCCTGAAAGCGGGCGCTGCGCAAAGTCACCTGGGTGGCGAGCACGCCGGCAACACGCGTTTTCGACTGCAGGGAGGCTGGTTTGACGCCTGGCTCGACCCCCACCAGCGGAATCGCCAGTTTTTCGCGGACCAGCGCGATGGACTGCGCGGTTGCCGTGTTGCATGCAACCACCAACGCCTTTGCGCCTTGCTTCGCGAGCCATTCTCCGATTGCGAGGGTGCGGTCGGCGATGAAGTCGTCGTCACGCTCGCCGTAGGGTGCGTAAAGCGAGTCGGCGACGTAGATGAGCGCTTCGCCGGGCAGTTGCGCCCGGACCGCCCGCAACACCGACAAACCGCCCAGACCCGAATCGAAAATGCCGACCGGCGCCTGCGAACCGCCGCCTGAGGTGGCAATCGGAGTACGCGAAGATGGCGATTCTGTGGACATTGGCGAGAAGGGGACGTGCGGCACACCGGTCACGGGAAACTCACGAAAACGGGGAAGTGCGCAAGTATATCGCCCGCGCGGCGCCCACCCTGACAAATGAGCCGTCCGATAGACAGCCAGGTCAGATGGCGTGTGAGCAGACCCATGGGCCGGCGCGCGGTTTTTCTCAGACTGGTTCGATCAGGATTCGATCGAGCCCATTGCAGTTTGCTGGTAGTTCTGGATGCCGACCTTGTCGATCAGGTCCAGCTGCGTTTCGAGCCAGTCGATGTGTTCTTCTGTGTCGTCGAGAATCTTCACGAAGATTTCGCGCGAGATGAAATCGCGAACCGATTCGCAATACACAATCGCTTCTTTACAGGTGCTTTGTGAAATCTGCTCGAGCTTCAAATCGCATTCGAGGATTTCTTTGGTTTCCTCGCCGATCAGCAGCTTGTGCAGATCTTGCAGGTTCGGCAGGCCGTCGAGCATGAAAATACGTTCGATCAACCAGTCGGCGTGCTTCATCTCGCCGATCGATTCGTCGTATTCATGCTTGCCGAGCTTCTCGAGACCCCAGTGCTTGTACATCCGCGCGTGCAGGAAGTACTGGTTGATCGCGGTCAGTTCGTTTTTCAACTGTGAGTTGAGATATTCGATGACCTTCTTGTCGCCTTGCATGATGTGTCCTTGTAGGGGATTTGAATTTCCCAGAACAATAAACGGCGAAACGCAAAAAGCCAAGGCAAAAAACAGATTTTCGCCTGATTTCAGAGGGTTTTTCGCGTGATGCGTACCGTTCTCATTTCATCATAAAAAAAGCCGGGGTTTCAGGCCCCGGCTTTAAATTATTCAGCGCACTTCAGTCAATAGCGATCAGGCCGTCGCGACCGGAATCTTGCCGATCTTCGCTTGCCATTCCTTCGGGCCGGTCTGGTGCACCGAGGTGCCGTTCGAATCGACGGCAACCGTCACGGGCATGTCCTGCACGTCGAACTCGTAGATTGCTTCCATGCCGAGGTCTTCGAACGCGAGAACCTTGGCGCTGCGAATCGCCTTCGATACGAGGTAAGCCGCACCGCCCACCGCCATCAAATACGCGGCCTTGTGCTTCTTGATCGCCTCGATCGCGACCGGGCCACGCTCGGCCTTGCCGATCATCGAGATGAGGCCGGTCTGCGACAGCATGGTCTCAGTGAATTTGTCCATGCGCGTGGCGGTGGTTGGGCCTGCGGGGCCCACTGCCTCGTCGCGTACCGGATCGACCGGGCCGACGTAATAGATCACGCGATTCGTGAAGTCGACCGGCAGCTTTTCGCCCTTGGCGAGCATGTCGGCGATGCGCTTGTGTGCAGCGTCGCGGCCCGTCAACATCTTGCCCGACAGCAGCAGCGTTTGACCCGGCTTCCAGCTGGCGACTTCTTCCGGCGTCAACGTGTTCAGATCGACGCGCTGGCTCTTTTCCGTGTCCGGTTCCCACTGCACCTTCGGCCATGCGTCGAGCGACGGCGCTTCGAGCTTTGCCACGCCCGAGCCATCGAGTGTGAAATGCGCGTGACGGGTCGCCGCGCAGTTCGGGATGATCGCGATCGGCTTGCTCGCCGCGTGCGTCGGTGCGGCCATGATCTTCACGTCGAGCACCGTGGCGAGACCGCCGAGGCCTTGTGCGCCGATGCCGAGCGCGTTGACTTTCTCGTGCAGTTCGACGCGCAGTTCTTCGATCCAGTCTTGCGGGCCGCGTGCGATCACGTCCTGAATGTCGATCGGGTCCATCAGCGATTCTTTCGCCATCACCATCGCTTTCTCAGCGGTGCCGCCGATGCCGATGCCGAGCATGCCCGGCGGGCACCAGCCTGCGCCCATGGTCGGCACGGTCTTCAGAATCCAGTCGACGATCGAGTCCGACGGGTTCAGCATCGCGAACTTCGACTTGTTTTCCGAGCCGCCGCCCTTGGCCGCGACCTGCACGTCGACCTTGTCGCCCGGCACGATCTCGTAGTGGATCACGGCCGGTGTGTTGTCTTTCGTGTTCTTGCGGGCGCCTTCAGGCGGGCTCACGATCGATGCACGCAGCACGTTGTCCGGGTTCAGATAACCGCGGCGCACACCTTCGTTGATCATCTCGGTGACGCCCATCGTCGCACCGTCCCAACGCACGTCCATGCCGACCTTCACGAACACCGTGACGATACCGGTGTCCTGGCAGATCGGGCGCTTGCCTTCGGCGCACATGCGGCTGTTGGTGAGAATCTGCGCGATCGCATCCTTCGCGGCCGGGCTCTCTTCGAGCTCGTAAGCGCGGCCCAAGGCCTGGATGTAATCGAGCGGGTGGTAATAGCTGATGTACTGAAGCGAATCAGCAATGCTCTGAATCAGATCTTCCTGTTTGATGACGGTCATGGCTAGCTCAGTGGGGACAATGGCGCTTGTTATTCCGACACGCAGGGCAGTGCGGTCAGTCGTGCGCCTTCAGGGGAGTGGAATCGTGGGAACTCACGACATGCAGCGCCGCGGGTTCCTGAAAGTGTTTCGGGTGCGTATGCGTGGTGAGCCGGTCGACGAGCGCCATTACCAGCGCCGAGACGAGGAACGCAACGTGAATGATGACCTGCCACATGATGGCATGCGTCGAATTCTGGTCGGGGCTGATGAAGGTCTTCAGCAGATGGATCGACGAGATACTGATCAGCGCCATCGACAGTTTGACTTTCAGCACGCCGGCGTTGACATGGTCGAGCCATTCCGGTTCGTCCGGATGACCTTCAACGCCCAGGCGTGATACGAAAGTTTCATACCCGCCGATGATCACCATGATCAGCAGGTTCGAGATCATCACCACGTCGATCAGGCCGAGTACCACCAGCATGATGTTGGTTTCGTCGAGCGTCATGGACGCGCTGACCAGATGCCAGACTTCTTTCAGGAACAGAACGACGTAGACCGCCTGGGCGACGATCAGGCCCAGGTAGAGCGGCACTTGCAGCCAGCGGCTCATGAAGATGATGACGGGCAGCGGACGCATCGGGCGGCGCGTGTTACCAGCGGAGGTGGGGCGCGGTGCGGACATGGGCAAGAGTCAGATGAAACGCAGGTGACAGAACACGGACTAAATGTGCTGACCCGAAGCGCGAATCAAACGCGCGATCGAGCACGCAAACCAGGGCGCAGACAGCGCGGTACGCGGCCAGAAAGGCCAGAGAAGCTCGCGTCAGGCGCGCTATTGTACCGCGTCAGATGGATTTGCTGCGGCGCGGCGGGCAGTGCGGGAGGGTGGCGCCGCCAGGGTGCTCAGCCTGGTCCCTTACGACGTTACCGGCGGTACCCGCTTGACCTTCAGGCTCGCCAGCCCGATCCCGGCCACCACGCAGGCGAGCGCGATGCCGTGCGCGAGCGTGGGCCGTTCATCGAGAAAAACGATACCGTAGATGGCCGCGGCCACCGGCAGCACGGCACTGAACACGCCCGCAAGGCTGCCCGGCACATGACGAATGCCCTTCATCCACAGCCAGAACGAGAAGATGCTCGCCGACAGCCCATACCACAGCACCAGCGTCCAGACGCCGACCGGCACCGCGCGATAGTCGAAGTGCACCAATGCGGTGGCGCCGAGCGGCAGCATCAGCAGCAGGCCGAACAGATGCGTATAGGCGCAGATGTCGATCGGCGCCAGCGTCTGCGTTAAACGGCGCGACAGGATGATGTACAGCGATTCGCAGCACACGGCGCCCAGCACCATCAGATTGCCTGTGAACGAAGTCTCGCCGCTCGCATTCTCATCCACATGGGCCAGATTGATGACGATCACGCCGACGATCGCCAGCGCGATCGACACGAGTGCCCGACCGTTCGGACGCTCTTTGAGGATCAGCCACGAGAGCAGCGCGACGACAGCGGGAATCGTGCTGGTGATGACGCCGGCTGCGACCGCGCTCGTGCGTTGCACGCCGCCCAGCATGAGAAGCGTGAACCCGAAGGTGCCGAACAGCGCCTGCAAAAACAGGTTGAGCCATTCATCGCGTTTGACGCGGCGCAGCTTGGCCACGCGCAGCAGCGGCCACAGCACCGCCATGGCGATCACGAAACGCAGCAGCGCGAACAGGGGGACGGGGACAAACTCGACGATCGATTTACCGATTCCGACATTGCTGCCGACCAGCAGCATCGAGGTAATGAGAAGCAGGGAGTAACGATTCAATTCGAAGATCCGGATAAGAGCGCGCATCAGCCTTGCAGTTTACCGGAGCGGTCGGTCAACCGCACACACCGGCTGCCTGTGTCAGGCGCCTCGGGCACCGTTGTAGAGGTCATAGGGTGTGCCGCATGCGGAGTTGGCCCGGGCGAAATGCGCGACGATACGAGGGCGGCCAGGACCCGCTGCATCCTGGCTCCGAATGATGCGCAGACCCGTCAGGCGCAGCGGGGTCCCTGGCGGCACGATGACATGATCGGCAAGCAGGGCTGTCGACAGATTCTTCTGTGGGACCGACTCGTCAAAGATCGAGAACAGCTGGTAGGCACCGGCACGCGGTTGTGCCGCATTTCTTGCCCATGCCGCCGCATTGGACGGCAGGACAAAGGCGCACTGTGCTCCGAGGTCGACAAAATGCCGGCCTCGGCCGTGTTGTAGCATGGCGAGTCCTTCGCGAGAGATCTGCGACACCCGGTACGAGGTGCCCACGTAATCCTGCATTAACTGCAATTCGTCGAGGAAACGCTGCACGACTGCGTCTGGCGGCGAGGCGCTGCGCAGCGTCTCGCCGATATGGCGATGGCTATCGCTATCGCCGACAAAACCGGTAATGGCCGAGTGCAATCCTGCATTGGAGTGTCGCGCGAGGCCGTCGATTCGCTTGCGATCGACGGGACCCGGCCCGAGAGAATTCATCATTGCGTCCTGAAAGAAAGGCGGGATTCGAAGCGGGGCGGTATACGGGATGCCGCCCCGAGACCGGCCGAGTCTGCGCGACGGCCAGACCGTTCAGGGTGCCGTCAAGCGGCGCCCGAACCCGATGAGCCAGACGAACCCGATGAACCTGCCTGGCCCATCATCGACGTGAACATGCTCATAAGTGGCGAAACCACTTGCGCCGCGGCGGAAATGGCTGTTTTGATGAGGTCCATGATCTGGCTCATCATCTCGCTGCCGCCACTTCCGCTCCCCTGCGCCGATGAGTCGGCGCCCTGTGCTGCCTGGCCGTCACCACCCGCTCCCGCGCAAGACGTATTGCCGGCATCCCCGGTTTTGTCGGTGGAAAACGTGCGCACGGAGGCGAAGTGCGCCTCGGTCTGCATGCCGCTTTGAGCCGGTGCGGACGTGCTGCTCATGTGGAGCTGCGTGCTGTTGCCCATGTTGTTGATCGCATTCGTCATGATCAAATCCTTGTGATTAAAAATTTAAACTGATCAGTTGTTTTTTTCGCGTGAGTAATTGCGCGTCGCGACATATAAGGGAATGGATGCGTCTATTCCGATGAACCTCCTTGCAGGTTATTAAAATGCGTTGACCGGCGCGTCTGGATCGAGTGTCCTCATATCGATCAGATGCTTCTGTTCTATTATTTGAGTGACGCAAATAATTCTGATAAGTCCAGTGAAATTGCAGACGGTTTCTTGCGTCATATCAATATCGATAGCCCATTTTGAAATTAACTTGCCGACTGTCAGAGATTCCTGACGCGCAATTTCTTCGATGATTCGCCAGTAAATTTCCTCGAGTCGCAGACATGTTGCAAAACCGTTAATTCTGATTGAGCGTAGTCTTGGTTTTGCAAGCTGAGGCGTGAAGTTGCAATACCGTGTCATCCGCATGTCGACGCTTCTGTAGGAACCGGCAGGAGCGAAGCATCCATGAAGATCTCGAAGCCCACCAAGGCCCTGAACAAGATCGAGAAAGTCAAAGAGTTGTGGTTTGGGTTGAATGGTTTACCTGTCATAAGCGAATTAATCGAATTGTCGGTTCGTCAATCCTCTTCCTTTGCTAACGCAGAAGGTCATACAGATATAAGACTTGCGACAATGTGTATCTTCAGCCTATTTTTGGGATAAAAAATTCATTTTGATTAATTTGAGGTGAAGATGAAATCCTGGTCTTGAAATTCTGTTCGGTAAGGGGCGTGGCGCGCTCGACATTCCGGGGATGTCGTATATGTGTATGACCATGGAGTGTTGAAGCGCCATTAAATTTCTGGCTAACGTAGTCAATAAACGCAGCCAGGGATTTTTAATGCTAATGATGTGGCGCAACGATTCGATCATCAAGAAGGGCGGCAAACCCTCGTCCTTGCAGCCGTACGCGATCCGGGGCGCCGTGCGCCATATCGCGGGGCTGCTCGGCGTGGCCTGTCCGGCACTGCTGATGTCCACGGCCGACGCCGCGACTCCCGTTTGGCGCGGTGCACCGATTCACTATGCGGTGAACGGCGCACCACTGCCCGACGTGTTGCGTGATGTGCTCGCCGTCGAAGGCTTGAGCGCCGACATCGGTCGCGACGTAAAAGGAGCGGTCAACGGCCGCTTCGACGACACGCCTGGCAACGTCTTCACCCAACTGGCGGAGGCGTACGGCCTCGTCTGGTACTTCGACGGCAAGGTGATGCACGTCGCGACGGCTTCGGACGTGCGCAGCCGGGTTATTCCGTTTGCTCCGATGACCCGCGAAGCGGTTGCATCGCTGCTTCGCAACCTCGATCTCGACGACCCGCGCCTGCCGATCAGATATTCGGCGACCACGGTCAAGGTTGCGGGTCCGTCGAAGTTCGTCGACGCGGTGACGGAGGCGATCGACAAGGCGCAGCGGCAGACTACGGTCGAGCCGTCGTTCGACGAGACCGCGATCCGCGTTTTCCCGCTGCGCTACGCGCAGGCGCAGGACGTTCACTACAGCGTGGGAGCACAGGAGCAGCTCGTGCCTGGCGTCGCTTCGCTGCTGCGCCAGTTGATGACGGACACCTGGCAGTCGACTGCGTCGCGCACAACGCGTGCGCGCACCGATGCGCGGGCCGAGCAGCGCGCCGATGATCGCAGCGCGCGCGGCGGCCCGCCGCCGCTGCCAAGCCTGCTCGGTCTCGGTCTTGGCGGCGCGTCGCCCGCAGGCAATGTTGAGCGGCCGCCACTGCCAGACGCTGACACCGCGCAGCCCCCCGTGACCCCCGCGCGGCGCAATATCGTCGCCGATCAGCGCACCAACGCGGTGGTCATCAGCGACCTCGTCTCGATGATGCCGAATTACGAGCGCGCCATCGCGATGCTCGACCAGCCTCAGGAACTGGTGGAAATCGACGCCGTGGTGATCGACGTATCGTCGAATGCCGCACGCTCGCTCGGCGTGCAATGGGGCGGCGCAAATGGACGTATCAACGGCGCTTCCGGGACCGCAAGCGCGCCGTTGGCGTTCCGCGCTCCGAAGCTGGCGACGCCGGCTAGCGCATTAACCGGACTGAACCTCGCGACGCTGGTCGGCAACTCGGCGCAATACCTGTTTGCACAGATCCATGCATTGGAAGATGCCGGTCAGGCGCGTGTGCTGTCGCGCCCGCAGGTGCTCACGCTGAACAACACGGAAGCGGCCCTGACTTCGCGCAGTTCGGTCTATGTGCGCGTGGCGGGTAATCAGGCCGTCGATCTCTTCAACATCGACACCGGGATGACCCTGAAGGTGACGCCGAGCGTTGAATCGGGCGGTGAGCCTCGCCGCAATATCCGGCTGAACATCCAGATCGAAGACGGCACATTCAACACGCTGGTGACGGTGGACGGTATTCCGAAGGTCGACAACCATTCGGTCGTCACCCAGGCGATCGTGCGCGACGGTGACAGTCTGCTGATAGGCGGCTATCAATATGAGCGCAGCGAGAGCACGACGTCGAAGGTGCCGGTGCTCGGCGACGTGCCGTACCTCGGTGCGCTGTTCCGGGATACCCAGACGACGCATGAGCGCCTCGAACGGCTGATCCTGATTACGCCGCGGCTCAAACGTCTGTCGGGTGACGTTGAGCCGGACACGGCGCAGGCCGCAGCGGGAATGCCGGTGGGCGCCGTTCGCCCGGATCCCGACGCGATCCTCGCGCAGCGGTCTGGCGTAGTGGCTGCCTTGTCCGCGCTGGCACCGCCAACGGGCGGTGCTGCGGCGGAACCCGCGAAACCTGCCGGGGCCACGGCAGCGGTTGCGCAGAACGCCGACGTCGTATCGCGGACGCTGACGCAAGCCGCTGCGAGCGCCGCGCCACCGCCACCGCCACCGCCACCGCCACCGCCACCGCCACCGCCACCGCCACCGTACCCATCGCGATCACATTGGTCGTCATCCGATTTGCCGCTGGTGAGCAAGATGCCGTGGGAGCGTCGCGATGAACGCTGATGCGCTGATTGTGGTGATGGAGGGCGTGCACACCGGCGCGAGCGTGGTGCTGCCGGCTGACCGGCCGCTGCGGATAGGCAGTGGCGCGGATGCCGACCTGATGGTGATAGACGAGGGCGTCGAACCCCTGCACGTTACCGTCGAGCTGCACGGCACGGGACTCGTGCTGGTTGCCCACCAGGCGAAAGTCACGGTGTTCGGCCGGCCCCTGCCGCCGGGGCGGCGCGTGACAGTGGAGCGCGGCGCACGGTTTTCAGCGGGCGTCGTTACTTTTCAGTTCAGCGGCCGCGATGCGCCGGGTGAGGCAATGACGCGTGACGCCGAGCGCGCCTATCTGCTGCGTCATGCGCAGCTTGTGTATCTCGGCAAACGCTGGTCGGATGCGTCGCGCGTCACCAAAGCAGTGGTCTTCGGGATGCCGTTTGCCTTGGCGCTGCTGGCCTGGATCTCGTCTACCCAGTGGTCTGGCGTACCGCGCGCGACGCGTCCCAACGACGCATTCCGTCTGGTGACGAAACATCTCGACCCGAGGACCGGCGCACTCGTCTACGAGGGCTATGTACAGTCGCCCGCTGATCTGGCCGCACTAACCGCCAGTGCGTGGTCACAGAAGCGGGCGCTGGTGATGCACGTGATCGTGCTCGCGCAGTTGCAGGAACAGGTCGAAGAGTTTCTCGCGCGCTACTACCGCGGCGCGGAGGTGCACCCCGCGGGGCCCGGTACGTTCACGGCGACGCTGCCGGTGGCCCAGGGCTTCATATCGCCTGAATCGTGGGACTACGCGCGCATCGCCCGCCTGGCGAGTGCCGAGATCAGCGGACTGCGTGGTCTCACTTTTCCCGGCCACGTGCAGCAGGGCGAGCGCGTGCGCGTGCCGCTCGAAGCACTCGGCCTGAATCTGCTCAGCGGCCGTCACGCAGTCTGGCTTACCGATGCGCAGGGCGTGCGCTACTTCCCAGGCGCACGACTGCCAATAGGACGGATCACGCGACTATCGACCTGTTCTGCGTACATCTTGCGCGATGACGATGGTTCGATCTACGAATTTTTTATGGATGCTGCTCATGCCCCAAAACAATGCCAATAAGAGCACGCTTGGCGCGTGCGCCGATTTGCGGCTGGAAGCTCAACTCGCCGAAGGCGGCGGAGCCGGTCGTGAGTTGATCGCGGCGCGGCTGACTGCTGAGATCAGTCGCGTTAGCGATGCGCTCGTGACGGCGGCGCCGACCGTGAAAAATGAACTGGTTCTGCTTGTCGAGTGTTTGCGAGCGGCTCGACTGGTGGTGGAACGAAGCGCGAGCTTCACAAACGCTCGGGATTAAATTTAGGAATCCAGAAATGAGTGAGATTAATACGACCATGTCTCCGAATTCGGGAGGCAGCAGTTTCTCCGGCGGCGGTGGTAGCGGTGGCAGCTCGGTGGTCGGCGACACAGGAGGCGTGTCGGCCCAGAAGGTTGTCGAAGTGCTGGCGAAGATTCTCGAGAAGCAGAACAAGGACTTCGACAACAAATTGAAGCAGGCCGAAGTCGCCGACGACAAGCAGCAGAACGTCGCAATGCTGAAGGTCCAGCAGGCGATGGGCTCGGTCAATACGACCCAGAGTGCAGCAACGTCGTGCATCCAGGGTTTGACCGACGCGCAGAAGGAAACGGCGCGCTCTTCCAAGTAACGTTTTTTTAACCAGGACGGAGACGCCCTTGTGGCGTCTTCGGGAGCTATTGCAGATGCAGGACGACACACTGGAACTGCTGATTTCAATCGGTCACTACGCTCGCGTCCATCGACGCTTCGACGAGGCGCACTACCTGTTCGACCGGCTGGCCCTGCTGTATCCGCAGCGAGCCTTTCCGTACCTCGGGCAGGGTCTTGTCGAACTCGACCGTGCGAACTACCGCGGCGCGTCGCTGTTGTTCGGCCGGGCGCTCGCGATTGTGCCGGACAGCGCGCTGGCGTGTGCCTGGCTCGGCGTGTGCCAGATTTTCGAAGGGCAATACGCGCTCGGCGCACGCACGCTGATGAAGGTGACGGATGCCGACGAACCTGCTGCGAGTTCGATGGCGGCGGCATTTCTGAATCTGCCCGAATGCGCACCTTACGCGCGCGCTGCTCACGCCGCGCAGGCTGCGCCAGCTGCGGCTTTTCTTTCAACCATAGAACGACTGACCAATCTAGGCGAGCATTGATATGTTGCAACCTCCCGTCACCACCACGCCGACGCAAGCCGGCTCGTTGTCCCCTGTGGCTCCCGTCATGGGCCTGTCCGCTAACGATTCGGGCGACGGCGCGTCGCTATTCGAGCGTCTGATGGCGCATGCAGAGGGCATGCAGGACAAGTCGTCACAGCAACTGTCGCAGCACCTCGATCAACTCGACTCAGGCCGCATCTCGACGTCCGACATGCTGCGTCTGCAGGCCGACATGGGCGCCTTCGCAGTGAAGGTGCAGATGACGGTACGTGTGGCCGACGAGATCGGCCGCGCCATCCAGACATTGACGCAACGAAGCTGATGCGCCGCACCCTGATCCTGCTGCCGGTCCTGCTTTTCCTCGCCGGCTGCAGAACCTCGCTTTTTGAAGGCCTGGACGAGGACCAGGCGAATCGCATCGTCGCCGCGCTGAGCCATCACGGCATTAACGGCTACAAGGAGCGCAGCGCGGACCGGACCTGGAACGTTTCGGTCGACGACGCCGACGCGGTGGTCGCCACCGAGCTTGCCAGCGCGTACGCACTGCCGCGCGGCGGCCACGCGAATCTCGGCGACCTGTTTAGCCGCCAGGGGTTGATCTCGAGCCCCGAGGAGGATCGCGTCCGCTACGTGTATGGGCTGTCACAGGAGCTGTCCGAAACACTTGAAAAGATGGACGGCGTACTGGTTGCCCGCGTGCACATTGTGCTGCCGCAAAAAGACCCGATGGACCCCGCGCAGGACACGTTGCCCTCGGCGTCCGTGATGATGCGCTACCGCAGCGACTACAACATCGAGCTGATGCGCGACAGGATTCGCGCACTGGTGGCGGGCAGTGTGGAAGGGTTGACGCCCGCGCGCGTGTCGTTGACGTTGCTGCCGGTGACGCCGGTGCTGAGCTTCCCAGCCAATTGCAGCGACGGCGCCGACGTTGCCAGTGCCGCGGGCGCGGTCGAAGCAACGACTTGTGCGCAGGACAGCGGCAAAGCGTCGATGCGCACCACGGCGATGCTAGGTGTGATGACCTTGCTCGTGCTGCTGGGGGCCGGCTTCATGTGGCTGTGGCGCTCGGAAACGCGCACCTGGTTCAAACGGAAGACGCCCACGCGCAATGCCGGATTACCGCCCGCGGACTCCGGCCCTTCTGCGCCACAAACACGACGCGACGCCGCTGACGCAAACGCCGTGGACATTGCGGACGCCGATATCCGTCCGTCGAAATCCACGACCCGCACCGGAGACGACGCATGAAGCACGCCTATACCTGCGCACCCGCTCACTGGGCGCATCACAGCTGGCTCGAAACTGGGCAACCGATTCGTCACGAGCGTGCCGCGCGTGCTGCCCATGCCTTTCTGTTCAGTCGTTACCCGCAACTCGTTCAGGTGGCGCTTGCCGACGTGCCGGCAGTCCTGCCGCTCTGGCCGAGGCCGGCGTGCGCGCGCCTGTGCCGGATCGTTGCCGCGCTCGCGTTCGCCCGTTCGTTGCGCCGTGTAGTCACTGCCCGGGCTCGTGTTGCGTTGGCGCTCAGCGTCGCGCCGCGCCTGCTCGCTGCGATTCAGCGGCACCCGCGTGCCGGCGCGGCCGACCTGAAAGTCGAGCCGGCACCGGTGCTATCCAGCCGGCGCGACATGACGGCGCTCGGACTGGCGTTGGCCATGCAGGCGGTGGACTCCCGCTATGCGTTCTGGTGGAGCCTGCGCCTGCCGCGTGAGATAGCCGAGGCCGCTGCCCATTATCGGGTGCATGGATTCTCGGCGCTCGACGCGCGCGAACTGGTTGCCGACGCGCAGCGTTTGATGGAGGCGCACTCATGCTGATCTGCCGAATGGGCGCGTGGCGGATCGAATCCGACGGTCATTTGAGCGCGCTCGAACTGACGTCGCTCGACGGTCTTCGTGCAGTCGAAGCGGCGCGCGCAGCCGAGGCGGCACAAGAACGTGCTCGTCTCGCCTCGCAGGTGCGTGAACTCAAACGCCGTGCGTGGCGTCGCGGCCAATCAGCCGGCAAGGCCGCTGTGTTGCGTGAGCACGTCGGCTGTGCGGCTGCCGCGGCTTTTGCCGCGCATCGCTTGCAGGACCGGTTGACGCAGATCGTGCTGAGCGCGGTGAGCGACATTGTCGGCGGGCTGCCGCCATCGGCCACGTTGACCAATCAGTTGCGCCGCGCGGTCGCCGTGTCTCAGTCGCAACGACTCGTATCTGTGCGTGTTGCCAGGCCGGTGTTCAAGGACGCCGCGCAACTGATCGCAACGATCGAGCAGGAACTCGGCACACCGCTTTGCACGGTTCTGGCCGATGCGGGATTGCCTGCGCATTCGTGTGTCATCGAAACCGAGGCGGGCGTGATCGACGGGGGCCTGAAGGTGCAACTGCGGGCGCTGGAGCGCGGCATCCGTGACGGCGTGGCGCACGTATTGCGGACTTACGATCTTGCTGACGGGTCGGGGCGTACAGCGCTCGACAACGTCGAGCGTGGCGTGAGGCTGACGCTGGCCGTGCTGGCCGGTCCACGGTCGCCTGCACCTCCATCCCCTCCGCCTGCACCCGCTTCACCGATTCCGGCTCGGGTAATTCAACGCCGGCTCGCGCGGGAGGTGGCATGAGTCTCTGGCCGGATCTGGAAATCCTCGCGCGGTCCGACGCCGAGCGCCACAACCTGGCGATCCGGCACTTCGGCCGGCCACAGGCAGTACGCGTTGGCACACGACGTTTCACGCTGGAGTTCGAGCCGTGCCGCGCGCGTTATCCATTGCTGGTGTCCGGTACGGCGGCGCATGCACCGTTCAGCGCCGCATGCGATGCCGGCGCGCTGCTGCCGGAGTTGACGCCATCAGTGATCGCCGAGCGCGGTGACACAGCCGTGATGCACGTTGTCGACGCGCTGAACGACTGGCTGTGCGCACTGGAAGGGCTGTTCGGTTTCACGATCGACATCACCGCCGTCGCTTTCGATGGGCTCACGCAACCGGGCGCGTACGGCCTCGCCGTTACGCACGCGGCAAGCGGTCGTGCTGCTCATTTCGCGTTTTGCAGCCCTGCAGTCGATGCCTGGCTGCAACGACGCCTGCCGGCGCCGGCGCCGTCCAGCGAGGCGCTGTTGCGTCGCCTGTATGTGCGCTTGCCGATCTGTATGGCCGGCCCGGCAATGTCGCTGCCGCGGCTGCGCAAGATCGCGGTGGGGCACGCCCTGCTGTTCGACCGTCATTCGTGTTATCTGCGCGTGCCGTTGCGGTTGGGCGCGTGCCGGATTTTGTTGAAGTTCACTGAGGAGTACACCTTGATAGACCATGTCCTGAATGATGAAACCCCGCCCGTTGAAGTGACCAGCGAGCTGTTGCCTATCGATAGCCTGACGTTCGCGTTCGACGCAATGCTCGGCACGCTGTCGTTGTCGGTTGCCGAACTGGCCCATCTGCGCCAGGGATCGATTGTCGGCTTCCGGCTACCCGCGAATGAGCGGACGGTCACGCTGCTGTGTCAGGGCATCCCGTTCGCACGTGGCGAGCTGATCGATATCGAGGGTTCGTTGGGCGTGCGCGTGACCCGGCTAACCCAGGAGGATCTGCCGGCATGACCGCTCAACTCGATCAGCTGCAGACCGTCAGCATGTTCTTCATGCTCGGTCTGCTCCCGCTTGCGGTCGTCATGACGACTTCGTTCACGAAGTTCAGCATTGTGCTGACGCTGCTGCGCTCGGCGCTCGGTGTGCAGCAGGCACCGAGCAATCTGGTGATTTCGGGGCTCGCGCTCGCGGCAACGCTGGTCGTGATGTCGCCTACCGTCACGAAGATTGAAGCCGCGCTGCCGGCCAACGACAGCGGCGATGTTGTGATGCCGCGTCCCTCCGAGCTGTGGCAGGCGGTTCGAGGTCCGCTCGGTGAATTCATGCTGAAGCATTCGCGGCCCGACGAGCGCAAGTTCCTCGTGGGCGCCGCGAAGCGGATCGATCCCGGGCACGATGCCCAGGAGACCGATTTTCAGCTGCTGATTCCTGCGTTTCTGATCGGCGAAATAGCGAGCGGGTTCGAGGCGGGTTTTCTGCTCTACATCGCTTTTCTGGTGGTGGATCTGGTCGTCGCCAACGTGCTGAGCGCCATGGGCATGATGATGCTGTCGCCCAGCACGGTGTCGATTCCACTGAAGCTTTTTGTCTTCGTGTCGGTGTCAGGTATCTCGAAGCTGATGCACGGCCTTATTGTCGGCTATGCCAAATGAACAGTGCTCCGTCTCTTGCCACGTTGTCCAGTGATGCACTCATGCTGGTGTTCTGGTTGTCGCTGCCCGCTCTCGCTGTGGCGACGGTCGTCGGTTTGCTGATCGGCCTTCTGCAGTCGATCACACAAATACAGGACCAGAGCCTGCCTTACGGTGCAAAGATCATCTGCGTCGGTGCGGTGCTGATCGTTACCGCTCCCTGGGCGAGCCGCGAGCTCACGCGCTTTCTCACTCATGTGTTTACCTTCATCGCCGCGGGACGCCTGCATTGAACATGAACTACACCGGCTACTTCGAGGGTTTTGCGTTCTGTGCGATCAGGCCTGCAGTGGCGCTGTTTCTCATCCCGTTTGGTCAAAGCGGCTCGCTTGGCATCCTGCTGCGGCTGCCGATGCTGCTAGCGCTTGCCATGCTGCCTCAACAGATCGGCTGGCCGGCGCCGCTGCTGCCCGCGATCTGCGTCGAAGCGGCGACTGGTGCTGCGCTCGGCTTGCTGCTCGGCACGATCTTTCACGCGGCGGCAGCAGCGGGCGCGATACTTGATCAGCAGGGTGGCTACTCCAGCGCGGCGATCTATGATCCGCACTTCCAGCAAGAAGCGGCGATATTCGAAACGATGTTTTCGCAGTTTGCCGCCCTGACGCTCTTTACGGGGCCAGGGCTGCCGCTGCTGTTCGGCTATTTCACGGATGCGTGGGTGCTCTGGCCGCCGGGCCGTCTGCATCCTGATCTGAGCGACTTGTTCCGAAATCTTGCGTTGCGCGACCTGCCGGGCTCGCTGACCGAGGGCGTACGGCTCGCCAGTCCATTGCTTGGTCTTGCGCTGCTGATCGATCTCGCCTTCGGGTTGATGTCGCGGCACGCGAGACGGCTTAATCCGTTCGCGACCGCGCGCACCGTCAAGGCAATGATCCTGCCGTTTGCTGCGATGCTCAGCGTGCCGGTGCTGTTTGCCCAGTTGCGTATCGCCTTCGATCATGTGATCCATCTGCGATGAGTAACAAGACCGAAGCTCCGACCCCCAAGCGGATCCGCCGCGCGCGAAAGGACGGCGACATCGCGAAGAGCATGCACCTGACGGTCGCGTTCAGCGGTCTGTGCTGGTGGCTGTATCTATTCATCGAGGCCCCGCGGCTGTATGCCTTGTGCGCGAGGCTGATGGTGCATATGACGACACTGGACCCCAACCTTGTGTTCGGCGACCGGCTTGTATCGACGCTCGCCGCGCTGAACGCGTTCATGGCGCTGGTACTGAGCACGGTCGGCGTCGGCGTGCTCGCCGTTCTGGTGCCGGAACTGGTGCAGACGCGCGGACTGCTCGCGTGGAAGCGCGTAACACCCGACGTGAAGCGTCTGAACCCGGTCAACGGGCTCAAGCAGATGTTCAGCCTGCGACTGCTGTGGGACACGGTACTCACGCTGCTGCAGTTCGCGATCCTGCTCTTTCTTTTCGCGCAGGCGCTCGCCGCATGGCTGCGGCAACTCGCGTCCATCTGGGCTTTCTCGCTGCCGGTTCACCTGGGCTACACGGCGATCTCGCACTCGCATCTGCTGGCCTGGATAACCGCATCGCAGATCGTGCCCGCCGCCGCCGACTATTTCATCCAGCGCTTTCTGTGGCTGCGCGAAATGCGCATGGACAAGAGCGAAATCAAACGGGAATTCCGCGACGACGAAGGCGACCTCTACGTAAAAAACCGTCGCCGCACGCTTCATCGGGAGCTTGGTCAATAAAATGTCGAACCGTTCCATTCTCAGCCGTTACGATCTCTCGGCCTTTTTCGCGCGTCACGCCGACCTCGCCGTCGGCATCGGCATCCTGGCGGTGCTGGCGCTGCTGATCGTGCCCGTGCCGCCGTTCGTGCTCGATCTGTTTATTTGCGCGAGTTTTGCCGCCAGTCTGACGATGTTGAGCGCCACGCTGTACGTCTCGAAGGCCGCCGAACTCGCGAGTTTTCCGTCGCTGTTGCTGATCACCACGTTACTGCGCCTTGCGCTGGCGATCGCGTCGACCAAAATGATCCTGTTGCATGCGCACGCCGGCCAGATCATCACCGCATTCGGCGAACTGGTGGTGGGTGGCAACGTTGCGGTCGGACTGGTGGTATTCGTCGTGCTCGCGGCGATCCAGTTCATCGTGGTCGCGAAAGGGGCGGACCGGGTGGCTGAGGTGGCCGCGCGCTTTACGCTGGATGGCATTCCGGGCCGCCAGATGAGCATCGATGCCGACATGCGCAACGGTGTGATCACGGCGGCGCAGGCGAGCCGGATGCGCGCGGCGCTCGAACGTGAGACGTACTTCTACGGCTCGCTCGATGGCGCGATGAAATTTGTCAAGGGCGACGCGGTGGCGGGACTCGTCGTCGCGCTGGTGAATATCGTGGGCGGGCTGGCGGTCGGCATCGCGCAGCGTGGCATGCCGTTCGGCGACGCGCTGCACACCTATACGATTCTCACGGTCGGCGATGGCCTGGTGTCGCAGATTCCGTCACTGATCGTGTCGGTGGCGGCGGGTATTCTCGTGACCCGCGTAGCTGCGGCCGATAGCGCGGATACGCATCTGGGCGCGGACATCTACCGGCAACTGGCGCTGCATCCGAAAGCGCTGGCGATGGCCGGCGTCGCCTGTCTCCTGCTGGCCGCGATTCCTGGCTTTCCGCACATTCAGTTTCTGGTTGCCGGCGGACTGCTGCTTGCGCTGGCGATTACGCTGATCCGCAACGCCGCGCTCGCGACGAACTCGCAGCGCGCGCTGATGCCTGAGATGACGCGCGACGGCGGCAACTACGTGCCGCGCATCCTCGACGACGTCGAGCTGGGCACCAGCGCCACATTGCGGCTACGGCTCGGCTTGAAAGCTTTCGATGCGTTGCGGCCCGAGGCGCTGAACCGGCAGCTCGGCCAGTTGCGCCGCCGCCTGATGGTCGAGCTGGGTGTGCCGTTTCCCGGTCTCGCGTTGCTGCGCGATGCACGGCTCGCGCCGGAGCGCTATATCGTCGATATCGAGGACGTGCCGTTTGCGAGCAGCACGCTGGTTGCAGCCCACACGCTCGTGAGCGGCGCTGAAAGCCTGATTGTGTTCGAAGGAGTCGAAGGCTACCGGCCGCGCATGGCGAAATCGGTCTGGGTGCCGAGCGCAACGGCGGCGTCGATCAGCGATCCGGGAATTCAGAAGGCGAGTGTCGACGAAGCATTGTGCGATCACCTCGCCGAGATCTGCGAACGTTCGGCGGCCGATTTTCTCGGCACGCAGGAGACGCGCTTCCTGCTCGATCAACTGGCGATCGAATTTCGCGAGCTGGTCGCGCAGGCGGCGCAGGCGGCGAGCACAGTGCAGATTGCGAGCGTGCTGCGGCAACTGCTGCAGCAGCGCGTGCCAATTCGCAACCTGCGTGCGATTCTCGAAGCTGTCGTGCGCGTGCCGGCGGGTGAGCGCACGATCGACCGGATGGTGCGGGAAGCGCGCATCCAGCTTGGACGGCAAATGACGCGTGGTTATGCGGATCTTGAGACATGGACAATCTCGGCGGCCGTGCTGGATCCGGCATGGGAGGCCAGCCTCGAAGCGCAGATCAGAAGCGGCGTCGACGGCGAACCGCAGTGCGTGCTGTCCGCAGAACAACTCACCTATGTGCAGCAGATCCTTGCAGCGGACCTGTCCTGGATCCGTCTGGTTGTCACGAATGCTGTGCTGCGTCCGCATCTTGCACGTGTGTTCAGCGACTTCGGCTGGCGTGTTCCGGTGCTGGCGATCGAAGAGATTCCACTCGATGTCTACCGTGTTCAGACAGTCGCGACGCTGGGGGCGGCATGACCCGGAACATGCTGCGTTCGTCCGGAAATAACGTACCGGTGTTGACCTCTGCGCCGGCGCTGCGCGGCCGGGTGGTCGAAGCGCGCGGCGTGGTTGCGCGGGTGGTGGGGGTGTCGTTACGGATCGGCGAGAAGGTGCGGCTGGTGCGCCCGGATACGTTCGAGGCGCAATACGGCGAAGTGGTCGGCTTTGCGCACGATGGCGCGCTTGTCATGCCGCTCGCCGGTTTGACGGGCCTTTCCGACATCACCGAGGTGCAAGGCTGTGGCTCGGCGTGGGGCACGTTCGATGCAGCGAGGCTGCTTGGACGGGTGGTCGACGGGCTTGGCAATCCGCTCGACGGCGGCCCCGCGCCACAGCCGCTCGCACCGGGCGCGGCAGCGCACGTCGATGCCGGGGCGACGCTCAATCCGCTCGAACGGCCAGTGATCGCCACGCCGTTTGCTACCGGCGTGCGCGCGATCGACGGCCTGCTCACCTGCGGCGTTGGCCAGCGCACAGGCATCTTTGCGCCGGCAGGCGGAGGCAAGAGCACGATCATGGGCATGATCGCCAACGGCGCGTCGACCGATGCGGTCGTGGTGGCGCTGATCGGCGAGCGGGGCCGCGAGGTGGCCGAATTCATTCATGACCATCTTGCACACCGGCGTGCCTCGACCATCGTGATTGCTTCGACGTCCGACCGTCCCGCTGCGGAGCGGATCAAAGCGGCGGAACTCGCGGCGAAAGTCGCGGCGGACTTGCGAGCGACGGGTCGCAATGTGCTGCTGCTGTTCGACTCGCTGACGCGCTATGCGCGGGCGCTGCGCGAGCTCGGCCTGGCGGTCGGGGAGCCGCCCCTGCGCGGCGGCTTTCCACCGAGCGTGTTCGCGCAATTGCCGCGGCTGATCGAATCGGCGGGCGTAACGGGACGAGGGAGCATCACGGCCTTCTATACCGTGCTCGCCGACGAAACCGATCTGTCCGATCCGGTTGCCGAAGAGGCGCGCTCGCTGCTCGACGGGCACATCCAGCTGTCGTCGAAACTGGGCGCGTCCGGCCACTATCCCGCGATCGACATTCTGCGCAGCCGCAGCCGCCTGATGAATCGTGTTGCCGATGCCGCGCAGCGCGCCGATGCCAACCGCGTGCGCGATTGGTTGGCGCGGTATGAGGAGGTCGAGATGTTGCTGCAGATCGGCGAATACGAGCGGGGTAACGACGCCGAGACCGACCGCGCGATCGACCAGCGCCCGGCGATCCAGCGCTTTCTGTGTCAGCCGTACGACCGCTGCAGTTCGTGGGCCGAAACGCGCGCGCTGTTGCAGGTGTTGTGCGCGGATGCGTCCCCGGTGTGATGCGCAGCGCGGCGCAGGAGGCGGATCTTTGGCGGCTGCTCGCGAGGGTGCGCGGTTTGCGGGTGCGCCGCAGACTTCGTGTGCTGGCGGAGGCGCGCCGACGTGAGCGGGGGGCGGCTGCGGCGGTGGCTGAAAAGGTCGCCGTGCTGGAGCGGCACGCAACCGCGCGGCAACACGTGCTCGCGTTCTGTCGACGCGATCAGAGGGCCGGAGGGCAATGGCATGCGACTCTCCGTGCGCACGATGGACAGACGCCCATGCTGCAGCAGCAACTGAGCGACGCGCAGTACGCGCACGCGCGGGCGCGCCACGATGTGGGGGAAGCGTTGCGGGACTGGAATGTCGAGCGGATCCGGCATGACGATGCCAAAGAGCGTTGGCGGGCGGCTCTCGCACGCGGGGCGCGCGAGAGTCGTGAGCATGGTTAGCACCGCCGTGCTGAGAAAGCTGCGGCGAGCGGCGGTGGAGGGGCGCCCCTCCACCGCCGTTCACCTTCAATACTGGTTAGGAGTGGGGGTCATTCTGAATGAACCTTTGCATCGCCTGGCGCAGATCCTGCGTTTGATTTTTTCCGAAGTGGTAGTTCTCCAGATCGAACTCTGCATGGTAAGCCGGCGACACAATGCCGTTTAGGACCATGCCGAATGCTGCGGCATAGCGGTCTTTCATCGGTAGGTGGGGGTCCGCGACATCGCGTGCGAAGGTCCAGGCTTCGCGTGCTGACGCACCGGCGTGAGACAGTTCCCCGGCATCCACATGATGCACATTGTTGATGATGGTTTCCGCGGACTGGTCCGAAAGATTGATACCGAGGCGCTGCAGTAAACCGTTGACCGCGTTGACGGAGTTGGTGTACGAGCCCGGCTGATTGCCGGTTGGCGAATTCTGCGTCTCCGTGTTGAGCCGCTCCCGGTTGTTCGCATTGCTGCCGCCAGCCGCGGTATCGCCGGGGTTCCCGCCTTTGAGGCCGACATTGTCGTGGGTTTGCCAGTTGCCTTGCTGGTCGAGTTGGACAGGCTGCTGAGGCTTCGACGCGTCGGCGGGATTGTAGACTCGCCATGTGCCGTTGTCCTTGTCGTAGTTGACTGGCCAGTCCTTATCAGCTGCCTGGATGTAAGCCTGGCCTTTCTCGTCCCTGAAAACGCCGGGACTGTTCGGGTCCGCTTCCAGGTTGCCGCTTGGCTTGCCGGCGTATTGCTGGGGCACGGCGTCGAAGTTCGAGCTGCTCGCAGACGCGTGCTGCTCGCCTGGTTTCGCCGTCGAAGCTGGGGGCTGCTCGGCCGGTTTCGTCGTCGAAGCCGTGGCCGGTTCGCCTGGTTTCGCCGTCGAAGGCGCTCCGGTCGCGGGGGCCCCGGGAGCCTCGCCGGTCGGTAGGGTTTCGCGCCCGCCTTGCACAAGGTCCGTAATCTGCGGCACTTCTGGGGTGCCGTCCGGTTTTTTCTGGCCGGCGATAGCCCGAGTGATAGATTCTGCGTTCTTGAAGATGGGCAGTTGTTCCAACACATGATCGATCTTCTCGCCGAGTATCTCACCGTCATGGGTACCGTCGCCCTTCTTTATATCCACGATCTTGCCTATGGTTTGTCCCGGATGTGTGATGCCGTCTGTGAAGCCGCGCCCGAAGACATCCGCTGGCGTCTCGTGCCCTGCATTTGCGGGGTGTGGGTTCGGTGCTGGAGAGTATCCGTCATACACGTGTTCGCCGTTAGGGCCCAGATGCCAATAGGTTTTGGCATTGAGATCGGCAGGGGGCGGCCCTTTTTGAACCTGGTCGGACCCTGCGCCACCTGAGTCTAGCTGTTGCGTGTTGCCGGCAGCTGATGTGTCGTACACCGCGGGCCGTGCCTGTGGTTGGACACCTTTGGTACTTTGGCCACCGTTCTGGTCCGCTGTGACAGGGGTGACAACGTTCTGTTGACTGTTGGATGAATCGACTTGCATTTTGCGTACCTTGCTGAAGTTAGACATCGGAATCGGCTTTGCCGAACACCTCTCCAGAGAAGAGGTGCGAGTCCATTTGAACGCTTAGGCTTCGTTGCAAGGTCGTATCTATCGCTACGTATTTTTTCAGTTTGTAACCGGCGCAGACCGTATCGTAGGGTTTCCAACCTACGACCAATAAGGATGACAAATGAATGGAGGGGCGGCTTGAGCAGCACGGCGACAGTGATCGCTGGGGCGGGACCCACCGCGGCACTTGAACGTCCGCTTGACGATTTTCGCCGCGACTACGGGCGGCGGAGCAAGCAGTTCGCTTGCAAGGGCGTGCTGGCGGTTGGTCCACAGGGAAGGCGAACGGGGAAGGGGGCGCTCGGGAGAGCGGTTGGATGCCGCATTCGATCGGCGAAACGTGCGTGCGGCATCCGTTGGGGGCAATGGCTGCCGCAATTGCCCCCTCATCCTGCGGTTTGCTTACGTGTTGGCTTTCTGGATGTTGTCAGCCGTCGGTTGCTTGCCTGTGACCGGATCGATCCAGCCGCTGCCGTTGCGAGCGGCGAGGACGGTATAGCCGTCCGGTGTGGCGGCGTCGAGCGCACGGCCGTTGTTGCTCTTCTGGATGTTGAGGCCGGACTTGTTCTGCTCGCTCAGCCCGGTGACCTGGTAGGCTTGATTGCCGTGGGTGATCGTCACCTGGTCCGCAAACGAGACATTCTTGTTGTTTGCGGCCGCCTGGGTGCTGACGGTGACCTTGGTGTCGTCCGGCAGCATGAACGTCATCGGGCCGTTGAACATCGCAGTCGACGAGTTGGCAGCGTTCTCGTGCTGGGTCAGGTGCGGATCACCCCAGATCTTCGTTGTGTCGCCGGATTTCGTATTGGTCATGACCATCGACGAATCGGCCTTGTTGAAGTCGAGCGTGTAGTTGCCAAGGTTGATGCTCGCCTTGTCGTTGCACACCGCGGTGTTGGTCCACTGCGTCTGGTTGCTCTTGCCGCCGCAGTCGTTGCGCGATGGCGGCTGATTGCCCTTGCCAGCGTCCTTGTTGCCGCAGTCGTTACGCGGTGGCATCGGGTTGCTCTTGCCGGAGTCCTTGTTGCCGCAGTCGTTGCGTGGCGGCGTCGGATTGCTCTTGCCGGAGTCCTTGTTACCGCAGTCGTTACGCGGTGGCGTCGGGTTGCTCTTGCCGGAGTCCTTGTTGCCGCAGTCGTTACGTGACGGCAGCGACGGCGCACGGTTGTCCGCGCGCGAGTTGTCATTGCAGCGATTGCCGCCTGCTGTGGTGCTGTTGCCGCCCGTTGGGCCGCTGTTGCCGCCGCGACCGTCATTGTGACCAGAATTTGTCGGTTGCTGATTCGCGGACTGACCGCGATTGCTGACGCTCCCTTGCGCGATGAATGTGTTGGTTTGACCATTCGCCGTGGTGGTTTGACTGAACACAGAGAACGATGCCTTGGAGAATCCGCTCAGCATATTCGACATCTGGCTGGCCGTTCCTGCGCCGCGCGCGAGCTGTGACTGCGCGCCCCCGCCGAAGAGGGTATTTACGTTGCCCTGCAGCGATAGATAAGGATTGCTGATTTGTGGAAGGTTGAACTGAGTTGCAGCTTGCATGTCGATATTCCTGAAGTAAAAGAGACGGCCTTGGCTTTACAGCCGGAACCTCGCGGCCGACGGCATGAGGTGGGTCCCGCGTATGAATAGTAGGGGCGGAGCGGAAGCGAAAGGCCATACTTATGTATAGAACTGCAACTGCACACCGTCCGGCGAAGTGGTTTTCACATGCGACGGGGTTTCTTCGCAGGAGCACCCATCGTGATCGAATTGATGTCACGCCATGGACGGTCGTGGCGGGTTGGGGTCGCCGCGGGTAGGCAACGGCCGCTGGTGGGGGCGTGCGATGGTGCGCCTGAAGTGGCTCCGGACCACGACGCTGCGCCGCAACCTGGCGCCGGCATCGCTGCCGACGGACGTAGTTGTCGTATGAGTGCTCCTTTTGCCGGCATGGCAAAGAGCCTGCGCGATCGGAACCCGCGGATGACCGCCAATTGTGATGCGTGGACATGGAATACCCCAGGTACAACCCTGGGTGTCGATGCTGCATGACCGCGCGCCATGGCAGGTCATGGCTGGGTGAAGTTCATGACAGGGTGCGAGTGCTTCAGCTAACATGGCAAACCTGCGAACGCGAGGCAATACGGGGGTAGAGCAGCCTGTGTAAGTGACGGGTAAGTTCCTGCCGGTATCGTGCTTGTAAGCTGGCAATGGGTTGCGTAGACGAAACAACGCGCGTGCCATGTTGTTCGTGGATCAGGAGACACGCGCCGGGTCATTGCGCGCGGCATGACATGGCGCACCCAAGGTGCGCCGGCACAGGTTTTACGTTTCATCTTCACCAAGGGGTTGTCGATGTCTGCGATTGAATCGGTTCTTCACGAACGCCGTGTTTTTCCGCCCTCCGCTGAAGCAGCGGCTGGCGCTACGATTTCCGGCATGGATGCGTACCGGGCGCTGGCCGCCGAAGCGGAACGCGATTACGAGGGTTTCTGGGGGCGCCTCGCCCGCGAGACGCTCAGCTGGAACAAGCCTTTCAGCAAGGTGCTCGACGAGTCGAAGGCGCCTTTCTACACCTGGTTCGAAGACGGCCAGTTGAACGCCTCGTACAACAGCATCGACCGTCATGTCGAAGCGGGTAACGGCGAGCGCGTGGCGATCGTCTTCGAGGCCGACGACGGCACCGTCACCAACCTCACCTATAACGATCTGCTGCAACGTGTGTCGCGCTTTGCGAATGCGCTGAAAAAACGCGGCGTGAAGAAGGGCGATCGCGTCGTGATTTATATGCCGATGTCGATCGAAGGCATCGTCGCGATGCAGGCTTGCGCACGGATCGGCGCCACGCATTCGGTGGTGTTCGGCGGCTTCTCGTCGAAGTCGCTCAATGAGCGCCTCGTGGATGTGGGCGCGGTGGCGCTCGTGACCTCCGACGAACAGATGCGCGGTGGCAAAGCACTGCCGCTGAAGAACATCGCCGACGAAGCCATCGCCATGGGCGGCTGCGACGCCGTGAAGAGCGTGATCGTCTACAAGCGCACCGGCGGCAAGATCGCGTGGAACGATAGCCGCGATCTGTGGATGCACGAACTCACGCAAGCCGAATCGGATCAATGCGCGCCGGAGTGGGTCGGCGCCGAGCATCCGCTGTTCATTCTTTACACCTCGGGTTCGACGGGCAAGCCGAAGGGCGTGCAGCACAGCACCGGCGGCTATCTGCTGTGGGCCGCGCAGACCATGAAGTGGACCTTCGACTGGAAGCCCACGGATGTGTTCTGGTGTACCGCCGACATCGGCTGGATCACCGGGCACAGCTACATCACGTATGGTCCGTTGGCGCTCGGCGGCACCCAGGTCGTGTTCGAAGGCGTGCCGACCTATCCGAACGCCGGCCGCTTCTGGGACATGATCGCGAGGCACAAGGTCACGCTGTTCTATACCGCGCCCACGGCGATCCGCTCGCTCATCAAGGCCGCCGAAGCAGACGCGAAAGTGCATCCGAAGAGCTATGACCTGTCGACGCTGCGCATCATCGGCACGGTCGGCGAGCCGATCAATCCGGAAGCCTGGGTGTGGTATCACGAGAACGTCGGCGGCGGCCGTTGCCCCATCGTCGACACGTGGTGGCAAACCGAGACCGGCGGCCACATGATCACGCCGCTGCCGGGCGCGACGCCTTTGGTGCCGGGTTCGTGCACGCTGCCGCTGCCGGGCATCATGGCCGCGGTGGTCGACGAAACCGGCCAGGACGTGCCAAACGGGCAGGGCGGCATTCTGGTGGTGAAGCGTCCGTGGCCGGCGATGCTGCGCAACGTGTGGGGCGATCCGGATCGCTACAAGAAGAGCTACTTCCCGGAAGAGCTCGGCGGCAAGCTGTATCTCGCCGGCGACGGCGCGGTGCGCGACAAGGACACCGGCTACTTCACGATCATGGGGCGTATCGACGACGTGCTCAATGTATCGGGCCACCGCCTCGGCACGATGGAGATCGAGTCGGCGCTGGTGTCGAACCCGATCGTGGCCGAAGCGGCCGTGGTGGGCCGCCCTGACGATACGACCGGTGAAGCCGTGTGCGCATTCGTGGTGCTCAAACGCGCGCGTCCGGAAGGCGAAGAAGCGGTGAAGCTCGCCAACGAACTGCGCGCCTGGGTCGCCAAGGAGATTGGCCCGATCGCCAAGCCGAAGGACATCCGCTTCGGCGAGAATCTGCCGAAGACGCGTTCGGGCAAGATCATGCGCCGCCTGTTGCGTTCGCTCGCGAAGGGCGAGGCCATCACCCAGGACGTGTCGACCCTGGAGAACCCGGCGATTCTCGATCAGCTCGGCGAGTCGCTCTGAGCCTGGGTTTGCCAGGGTTTGCGGAAAGCGCGTCCCGGACGATGCGCTCTTGACCAGACCCAGGTATCGACCACTGAAGTCAGGCTGTTAAAGCCACCGCGCGGACAATCCCGATTGCCTGCCCGGTGGCTTTTTGATACATAGGCGCATGGCCGCGCCGCACCACACCTCTCACGCTACGCTCAATCCCGTGCCTGAACCCCCTGCGGTCTCGGTTGCGATGGCGCGCGCGCATCAGAAGTACTGGCGTTTCAATCTCGCCTTGATCGCGGCGTTGATGACGGTGGGCTTCGTGGTGTCGTTCGTTTTGCCGCTGGTGGCGCCGGCATTGGAGCACGTGCGCTTCATGGGCTTCAGGTTGCCGTTCTACTTCGGTGCACAAGGGGCGATTCTGATTTACGTCGCGTTGATCGTCGTTTACATCGTGCTGATGCAGCGTGCCGACCGCCGTCTGCAGCGCGCTTTCGATGCGGATGCCGATGCGGGTTCGAGCATCGGCGGCGCCGGTGCCGATGCTCGCGCGCCCATCGCGCCGGGAAGCTGAGCCGATGAAGCTCACGAACCGGCTGATTCGTTCATACGCGCTCTATACGCTCGGTTTCCTGCTTTTCATCTACGTGATGTGGCTTATCGAGCGGACCACCGGCCCGGGTGTGTGGATCGGTTATGTGTTCCTGTTCGTGCCGATCGCCGTGTATGCGGTGATTGGCTTGCTGTCGCGCACATCGGACCTCGTCGAATACTACGTGGCCGGGCGGCGCGTGCCGTCCTTCTTCAACGGCATGGCGACTGCGGCCGACTGGTTGTCCGCTGCATCGTTCATCGGCCTCGCCGGGTCGATTTATGCGACCGGATATGACGGTCTCGCGTACCTGATGGGTTGGACCGGCGGCTATTGTCTCGTCGCATTTCTGCTCGCGCCGTATGTGCGCAAGCTCGCGCGCTACACGATCCCCGACTTTCTCGGCACGCGCTTTTCGAGCAACGCGGTGCGTGGGCTTGCGGCGTTAGCGGCGATCCTGTGCTCGTTCGTTTATCTGGTCGCGCAGATTCAGGGTGTCGGACTGATAGCGACGCGTTTTATCGGCGTCGATTTCGCGATCGGCATTTTCTGCGGGCTGGCGGGAATTCTCGTGTGCTCGTTTCTGGGCGGCATGCGTGCCGTGACGTGGACCCAGGTCGCGCAATACATCATCCTGATTGCGGCGATTCTGATTCCCGTGTCGATGATCGCGCATAAGGACGGCCTCGGCTGGGTGCCGCAGTTCAACTATGGGCGCTTGATGGAGCGCGTCGAAGGACTCGAGAAGCAGGTGCGCGACGCACCGCTCGAACAGACCGTACGCGACGACTATCGGCGGCGCGCCGATCTGATGCAGATGCGGCTCGATACGCTGCCGCAATCGTTCGTTGACGAGAAGCTGCGCCTCACGCAGGAAGTCGCGGACTTGCGCCGCCACAACGGTCCGCTACGCGATATCAAGGAACGTGAGAAAGCGCTCGAACAGTTTCCACGCGACGCCGCCGCCGCGCAGATCGTCTGGACCCAACTCCGCGACGAGATGCTGATGCGCGCGGCCGCGCCGGTGCCGATGCACGAAGCATTTCCCGTGACGAGCGAAGAGGACCGGCGCACCCACGAGCGCAATTTCCTGTCACTGCTGCTGTGCCTGTCGCTGGGCACGGCGAGCCTGCCGCACATCCTGACACGCTACAACACGACGACCTCGGTGGCCTCCGCGCGACGCTCGGTCGGCTGGACGTTGTTCTTCGTCGCGCTGTTCTATCTGACGGTGCCCGTGCTGGCCGTGCTGATCAAGTATGAGATGTTGAGCAACCTGGTCGGCCATCACTTTGCCGATTTGCCGCAGTGGCTTACGCAATGGCGCAAGGTCGAGCCGAGTCTGATCAGCCTTGCCGATACGAATGGCGACGGCATCGTGCGTTGGAGTGAGATCCAGATGCAGCCGGATATGGTGGTGCTCGCCGCGCCTGAAATCGCGGGGCTGCCGTATGTGATGTCGGGGTTGATCGCGGCCGGTGCGCTGGCTGCGGCGCTTTCGACTGCGGACGGTTTGCTGCTGACGATTGCCAACGCGCTATCGCACGACGTCTACTATCACATGGTCGATCCGACGGCATCGAGCCAGCGGCGCGTGACGATCTCGAAGATATTGTTGCTCGGGGTCGCGCTTTTCGCGTCGTATGTAGCTTCGCTGAATACGGGGAATATTCTCTTTCTGGTTGGGGCGGCATTTTCGCTGGCGGCTTCGAGCCTGTTTCCGGTGCTGGTGCTGGGCGTGTTCTGGAAACGCACCACGCGGCTTGGCGCAGTCGCGGGCATGGTGGCGGGGCTCGTGGTCTGCATTTACTACATCGTCTCGACGTATCCGTTCTTCACGCAGATGACGGGCTTCGCGGGTGCGCGCTGGTTTGGGATCGAACCGATCAGCTCAGGCGTGTTCGGCGTACCGGCGGGGTTTCTGGTGGCGATCGCAGTGAGTCTGATCGACCGGAAACCGGACGCTTATACGAGGGCGCTGGTGGACTACATCCGGCATCCTTAAGCGTGTTTGCGCATGGGTGTGGCGCAGGGCGCGAAGTTTGCTATAATTCGGCTCCCCGCCGGAGAGATGGATGAGCGGTTTAAGTCGCACGCCTGGAAAGCGTGTATAGGTTAATAACCTATCCGGGGTTCGAATCCCCGTCTCTCCGCCAGAACTGAATGATAAGCCGTTGAATCTAAAAGGATTCAACGGCTTTTTGTTTTTGGGTCCGTCAGGCGCAACCTTAGTGGCGTCCATCTGTTGTTCTGGGAAACACGGAATATATCTACTCGATTACGCGCGAAGCACCTCCGGTTTGGTATGGCATCCGCTCGATCTGATATCACTTCGTCGTAACCGCACTCCCACCCAGATACGCCGCGCGAACCCGGCTATCCTGCGCCAGATCCCTGGCAGGACCGGCCAGCGCGATGCGGCCGCTTTCCAGCACGTAGGCCCGATGAGCGATACGCAGTGCCTGCCTTGCGTTCTGCTCGACGAGAAGAATCGAGGTGCCTTCGTTGCAGATGTCGGCAATCATGCCGAAGATCACCCGGACCAGTTTCGGCGCCAATCCCATGGACGGCTCGTCCAGCAGCACGACGCGAGGCCGCAGCATCAGCGCGCGTGCGATCGCGAGCATCTGCTGTTCGCCGCCGCTGAGCGTGCCCGCCAACTGACCGCGCCGCTCTCCGAGCCGCGGGAAAGTCCGATAGACCCCGGCCATCCGCTCTCCCAGCAACGCGCCGTCGGTCCGGATCAGATAACCACCGAGCCGCAGATTCTCCTCGACGCTCAGCGCGCCGAACATGCGTCGGCCTTCCGGTACGTGGCCAAGACCCAGGGCCACGATCTGGTGAGCCCGCAGTTCGGTGAGCGGCTGCCCGGCCATCACGATCTGTCCGGCGCGCGAGCGAATCAGTCCGGAAATGGCGCGTAGCGTCGTGGTCTTGCCCGCGCCGTTGCTGCCGAGCAAGGCCACGATCTCACCTTCTCCGACGTCCAGCGAGAGGCCGTGCAGAACCTCCACGTTCCCATAGCTGACATGCAGATCGCGGATCGTTAGGAGTCCCACAGCGAGGTCTCCCCGGCGGCATCGTCGGCCGCTTCGTCAATCCCGGCTGTACCGAGATAGGCATCAATTACACGAGGGTCGGCCTGGATCTCGCCGGGCGTTCCCTCGGCGATGATGACGCCATGGTCCATGACGATGATCCGGTCCGACACGCCCATTACCAGCATCATGTCGTGTTCGATCAGCAGCACCGTCACGCCAAGATCCCGAATACGCCGGATCAGCTCCATCAATGCGTGCTTCTCGGTCGGATTCATTCCCGCTGCGGGTTCGTCCAGCAGCAGAAGATAGGGGTTGCTGGCGAGCGCGCGAGCAATCTCCAGGCGGCGTTGATCGCCATAAGGCAGGTCGGCGGCGCGTTCGCCCGCCCGGGCGCCGAGGCCGACGAAGCCAAGCCAGCCGAGGCCTTCCGCTGCGTGATCGGCCTCCTCGGAGCGAGCAGAGGGCAGTGCAAGCAGTTCTGCGATCAATGGCATTCTGAGCCGATGGTCCATGCCGATCAGCACATTCTCGAAAGCCGTCATGTTGGCGAACAGGCGGATGCCCTGGAACGTGCGCGCCATCCCGCGATGGACGATGCGATGCGGTGCGCCGCCAACCAGCGATGCGCCGCGCCAGAGAACCTGACCGCCGCTCAGGCGCGTCACCCCGGTGAGACAGTTGAACACCGTGGTTTTGCCTGCGCCGTTCGGGCCGATCAGGCTGAGAATCTCGCCGCCGCGCACGGTGAAACTGACGCCGCCCACTGCACGCACCCCGCCAAAGCGGCGCTGCATGTCGCGCACATCGAGCAGGATTTCATCGGTGACGATCTGACGGCGCGCGGGCTTTGCGGCACCGGCGCCCTCGCGCGGCGGCGCGACGCGGCGCAGTGGCGCCGGCCACAGCCCTTGCGGCCGGAGCAGCATCAGAATCACCAGCCCGATCGCGAAGCCGAAGATGCGCCAAAGGTTGAGAAACCGCAGCAGCTCGGGCAGGCCGGCAACGATAACGGCGCCGAGTATCACGCCGGGAATACTGCCTCGGCCGCCCAGCACGACGATGATCAGGATCGTGACGGACTGCAGATAGGTGAAGCCGGTCGGGTCGATGGTCCCGAAGCGCGCGGCGAACAGGCTGCCGCCCAGTCCGCCGATCAATGCGCCCATGACGTAGGCCAGCAGCTTGACGCGCAGCGTCGGCACGCCGACGGCCTCGGCCGCCGCCTCGTCCTCGCGGATGCTGGTCCAGGCGCGGCCGAGCCGCGACTGACCAAGGCGGATCGCAAACACGAGCACCACCACGAGGAACGCGATACCCAGTTCGTACACCGCATGAGGCGAGCTGATTTCGTAGCCGAACAGGTTCGGGCTGTCGATACCGTAGATGCCGTTCGGCCCGCCCGTAATCCGCAGATTGGTGGCAATGATGCGCGTGATCTCGCCGAATCCCAGCGTGACGATCGCCAGATAGTCGCTGCGCAGGCGCAGCGTGGGGTAGCCGATCACGATGCCCGAAGCGCCGGCAAACGCGAGACTGAACGGCAGCGTTTCCCAGAACGAGAAGTGCAGCAGGGTTTCCAGCAGCGCCGTCGTGTACGCGCCGATGGCGAAGAAGGCGGCATAGCCCAGATCCAGCAGCCCGGCATAGCCGACTACGATATTCAGCCCCAGGCCGAGGATCGAATAGGTGGCGATAGTCAGGCCGACATCGACGATATAGCTGCTGGCGACAGCCGGCAGCGCCACGGCGGCGATCAGGAGGCCGACGCCGGCTGCAGGACGGCGCCAACGCGCTGAAGCTTGCGCCGCACGCATGGCCTACATTCTCTCGACGACGCGTTCGCCGAACAAGCCGGTCGGCTTGATGACGAGCACACCGATTAGCACACCGAAGACCAGCACATCGGTCCACTGCGACGAGACATAGCCCGCGCCGAACGCTTCGAGCAGGCCGATCAGAATGCCGCCGGCCATCGCACCCGGAATGTTGCCGATGCCGCCGAGAACAGCGGCGGTGAAAGCACGCAGACCCAGCACAAAGCCCATGAAGAAATTGATCTGCGTGTAGTAGAGCCCTTCCATCACGCCTGCGACGGCGGCCAGCACGGAACCGAGCAGGAAGGTCAACTGGATCAGCCGCTCGACATTCACGCCCATCAGACGCGCTGCGTCCTGATCGATTGCCAGCGCGCGCATGGCCGTGCCGAGGAAGGTGTGATGAACGAAGAAATACAGCGCCAGCATCAGCGCAAAGCTCGCCACGATGATGCCGATCTGCGTGAAACTGACCCGCACGCCGAGCAGATCCAGGCCTGCCTGGCTGAGCACGTGCGGATAGGTATCAAAGCCGGCGCCGTAGAGCAGCAGCACGCCGTTTTCCAGCGCGAGCGAAACACCGAGCGCGGTGATCAGAATCGACAGCCGCGGCGCGCGCAACAACGGTTGATACGCCAGCCGCTCGATGGCGAGACCAAGGGCGCCGGTCACGGCCATCGAAGCCACGAGCGCAATCAGCAGCGTCAGTGCGAGCGGCAGGTGTGCCGCGGCGAGCGCGGTCAACGCGGTCCAGCCGACGAATGCGCCGACCATGAACAGATCACCGTGAGCGAAATTGATCAGCCGGATGATCCCGTAGACCATCGTGTAGCCGAGGGCGACGAGGGCATAGAACGAGCCCGTCGTCAGCCCTTCGATGACGAACTGGAAAAAGGTGCTCATGACCGGGCCCGGTGCGCGACAGGGCCTACTTCATCGCCACCCAGTGCCCGCCCGAATCAAGACGCTGATAAGGCGCGAAATTGCCGCCGCGCACCGTGATGACGATATACACCGCGTTGCTGCGGTCACCTTTCGCATTGAAGCTGATTGTTCCGGTCACGCCCTGATAGCCCGAAATCTTGTGCAGAGCAGCACTGATCGCAGCGGGTGTCGTCGATTTTGCGTTCGCGATCGCCTTTGCAGTGACCCCGACGGCATCGTATTCATAGACGGAATAGGGGCCGGGACCTTGTCCGTAAGCCTTCGTATAGTCGTCGACGTAGCCGTGCGCGGCACTCAGGAACTGCGCCAGTGGCGCCGTGGTGATGACCATGTCGTCGGCTGCGGGGCCGGCGGTTTTCATCAGCGTGGGGTCGTTGGTGGCGTCACCGCCCATCAGCGTCATTTTCATCCCCAGTTGCCGCGCCTCTTTCACCATCAGGCCGGCCTCGGCGAAGTAGCCGGTGTAGTAGATGACGTCCGGTTTCAGCGCGGCGACATGGGTCAGTGTCGGCGAGTAATCCATCTGGCCGGGTGTGATCGCATCGTCGTAGACAACGTCGACGCCGTTCTTTTTCAGCGCTTCCACTGTGTTGTCGGCGAGGCCCTTGGAATAGGTCGTGTTGTCGTTGATGACAGCCGCGCGTTTCGCGTGCAGGAAGTTCTTGATGAAATTGGCGGCAAACGGACCCTGTTCGTCGTCACGGCCGATCGTGCGGAACACGTTCTCGTAGCCCATCTCGGTCAGTTTGGGATTGGTCGACGCGTCCATCACGTAGGGAATGCCGGCGCGATGAAAGGTTGTCAATTCCGGCAGCGCCGCGCTGGAGCAGTAACCGCCTGCTACCGCGACAACGCCTGCGTCGACGAGTTTTTGCGCTGCCTGTACAGCCGTCTGCGCGTCGCAGGCGTCGTCTTCCGGCACCAGTTCGATCTGCTTGCCGAGCACGCCGCCGGCCGCATTGATTTTGGCGGCGGCCAGTTTGGCACCGTTGACGATGTCCTGACCGGCGTTAGCGCTACTGCCCGACAACGGGACCGGCACGCCGATCTTGATGGTGGCGCCCTGGCTACGCGCCGAACCGGGGACCGTGCCGGCGAGCACGACAATCGCAGCCATGGCCGCGATTGTCGTGCGCCGCGAGACGCACGTTGCGTCGGTTGCGCCATTCTTCTGAGCAATCATGTTAGTGACTCCTTATTGTGAAAGGGATCAAAGCGATCCGCCACGCGGATAGACCGGTGACATCAGAAAACGGACGAAAACGCGCGCATTGCGTGCAATGCAGCATTCGCCAGCCCAATGGATCGGCTGACAGGCCTATCGCGCGGCGGTTACGAAAGTGTTCCTTTCATGATAGGTCTCGCCGCCGATTGGGCGGGCTAGGGTATCCGCGTATAAACCTCCTTTCGACGCGCCAGCGGCGCTATATTTAAGCGATGAGTAAGGAGGGCGCGCATGAAAAGCGTCGTGCTGGGGGGCGGAATCGCAGGTGTCACGGCGGCCTGGTACCTTGCGAAAGAGGGCCGCGAGGTCACCGTGATCGATCGCCGGCCGGGCGTCGCGCTCGAGACCAGTTTTGCCAACGCCGGCCTGGTTGCGCCGGGGCACTCCTATACATGGGCCTCGCCGCGTGCGCCGAAAATTCTGCTGAAGTCGCTTTTTGTCGATGGGCAGGCGCTGCGCCTGAAACTCAACGCGGACCCGCACATGTGGATCTGGTGCCTCCAGTTCCTGCGAAACTGCACGGCGGAACGCTCCCGCGTGAACACGACGCGCAAGGTCGCGCTCTGCCGCTACGCGCAGACGCAACTGCAGCAGCTGAGCGCCGCCGAGCATCTGCAGTACGACCGTATTAGTCACGGCCTGTTGTATCTCTATCGCGACGAAGCATCGTTTGCGCGCGGCACGCAGAACATGTCGATTCTCAAGGACAACGGCCTGCCGCTGGAAACACTCGACGCGGCGCAGGTCGTGACACGGGAACCCGCGCTTGGCGGCGCGCGCGACAGGATTGCCGGTGCAATCTATTGCCCAACCGACGAAAGCGGCGATGCGCACCTGTTCACCCGCGCGTTGAAGAAGGCGTGTGAAGGCCTTGGCGTGCAATTCGAGTTCGATACGCCGATCAGCGCAATCGAGGCGTCAGGCGACCAGATAACCGGAGTGCGTACGTCAGCGGGACTCGTGCGAGGTGACGAATTCGTGCTGGCGCTTGGTTCCTGGTCGCCGATTATTGCGCGTCGCCTGGGTTATCGGCTGCCTGTGTATCCGGTAAAGGGCTATTCGGCCACGTTCCCGGTTGGGCCGGATCACCGTCCGCCGGATCTGGGTGGTGTCGACGAGAACAACCTTGTCGCGTGGGCGCGTTTTGGCGACAGGCTGCGCTTTACCGCAACCGCGGAATTCGCCGGCTATGACACGCGCCATACCCCCGCCGATTTCACGACCATGCTGCGAGCCGCCCGCGAACTGTTTCCCGGCGGCGCCGACTATGACAGTCCGTCCTATTGGGCAGGATTGCGCCCGATGACGCCGGAGGGCACACCGTTGATTGGCCGCACGCGTCACAGGAATCTGTACCTGAACACCGGGCACGGACACATGGGATGGACCATGTCTTGCGGCACCGCGAAACTGCTGGCGGACATCATGGCCGGGCGGCAACCCGAGATCGACATGACAGGGATGACACTGAAATGAGCACGAATGCACTGCACGACGCGGTCTATGCAAAACTGGATTTCGCGCTGGACGACGGCATCTGCCGGCGTGCCGCGGTGGGTCTCGTGGTGCTCGCCACCGATCATACGATCGAACATGAATGGCGCAGGCTGTTGACGCAGGACGGCGTGGCGTTCTACGAAAGCCGCGTGTACAACTCGGCGGACATCACGCCCGAACGGCTGAGGGAAATGGAATCCCGCATTGCGGCGGCAGTGGCGCTGATCCGACCAGGCGAGCGGATCGATGTCGTGGCGTTTGGCTGCACGTCGGCATCCATGGTGATCGGCGAGGAAAACGTGTTCGCGCGCATTCACGAAGCGCGTCCAGGTGTCGCGTGCACCACGCCGATCACCGCCGCGCTCGCTGCGTTGCGTGCGCTGGGTACGCAGCGCGTCGCACTGTTGACGCCCTATGTGCGTGCGATCAACGACACCATGCGCGACTATATCGAGGCGCGCGGTGTCGGCGTCACGCGCATGGCCTCGTTCGAGCATGCGAACGACAACGAAGTGGCGCGGATTGACGCGACCTCCCTGCGGGCCGGCGTCGAGCATCTTGCACAAAGCCCCGACGTGGACGCTGTTTTCGTGTCTTGCACGAGTTTGCGCATTGCCGGGCTCATTCCGGAGTTCGAGGCAAGGACCGGCAAACCCGTGATATCGAGCAACTTCGCGATGGCGTGGCATGCGTTGCGCCTCGCGGGTGTAGAGGATTGCGAACCGCATCTGGGGCGCTTGTTCGCGCTGTGATTGACGAACATCGCGTGCACCGAAAAATGCTCGATGTGTGGCGCGTCGCCGGCGTCGTCTTCGCGGACGATCCCGTCCCGCGCAGGGGCCGAAGGCCGCAAAAGAAGCGGGGCATAATATGAAGATTCCTTTGTCGGGGTGATGGAGGTAGATATGGCTGCGTTTGCTATTGACGGCGTACGCATTAACGCTGCAACTGATCGTGTCACGCATGTGCGCTGGGCGCCCATCGACCTGAGGACGCACGATTGCCTGTCGCCAGCCGCAATCGTCGAGGTGGCCGAGGTGGTCAAAGCGATCCGCGCGGGAGACGTAGGCTGGTCCCTCTTTACCCTCGGTGGGGTGAGATTCCTGGGGCCGAAAATAAAGATCGTTCCGCACACCAATGGCCCCGACGGAATCGACACGGAGGAGCCCGATGGCAGCGTTGAAAAGTCCATCGACGATCTTCCACACGTTTGACGAAGCAACCGGCGGGGTCGCGCGCATCCGGTTTTCATGCCGCGGCACTTGAACAAGATTCCTTCGAATTGCGATTGGAGACTGCCATGTGGGACAAGATCGAGCACAACGGGTATGAGGTCTGGGTTCTTCCGATCCTGGCATACGGTCCGCCGGCGCCTGACACCTTGTGGCATTACTCGGCGTACATCTGTCGGCATGGCGCGCATGCCCACATTGCTGGGCAGAGCATTCGCTTCGAGGAACTGGTTGCCCCGTTTCCCAGTGAAGAAGCGGCCCGTGAAGCCGGGTATGTTGAAGGCAAGCGGCGCGTTGATGAGATTTCCGAAGGCGGGTGAGATGCCACCGGTAATTGACTGTCACTCGACTTTGAAGAATACCTATCCCGCCTCATGCCCCAGCGCCTGAATAAACAACGAAAATAGTTCGGGCTGCGTCGAGATGCCGAGCTTGTTATAAAGATTCCGCCGGTGCACCTTCACCGTCTCCGGCGAAATCGCCAGCCGTTCGGCAATCGCTTTGGATGAGTTGCCGCGCAACACCAACCGCGCAATCGCCATTTCCCGCTCCGACAGCAACTCCGCTCCAAACCCCGCTAGCGCGCGCTCGACCCGTCCGGAAAGATCGCCGCTTTCCACGCTCTTGCCGGGCTCGGTGGCAAGACGCGCCACATGCTGTCGTATCGTCGCAATTAACCAGGGTGTGCAAACGGAAAGCCGCCCGAGCGCCTCCACATCGAATCGCGTCTTCGCGCCCAACGACAGCGATACGACGCCACCCGCAGGCGCAATCTTGACGATCAGCTGCAACTCATCTTCCCCAACCGCGTCGCGAAAGTAACTCAGGAAGTATTCGCTTTGCCGAAACAGATCCGGCGCCACCTCCTCGAGCCGGTACAGTCCGTCGGCCAGGCCATCGTGTGCGGCCTGTAGAAAAGGATCGAGCACGTACAGTCCGTTCAGATAAAGCGGCACCGGCGAAGGCTTGTCCGTACCCCCGGTATCGAATTCTTCCAGCACGCGTGGCACGCCATCCTGACCGACGAGCACCGCCAGCGCATTGTCAAACGGCGCGATTTCGTTGAGCAGAAGTATCAGATTCCGCCAGAACCTGGGCGCACCCAATTGGTCGATCACGCGCGCCAGCGCCTGATGCATTGCTACTTCCGTGAACAGTCGATCCATGCGTCTCCACCTAATTGGCGTAACCCTAAGCGGTAATAGCGCTGTGTAAATTGGCTTCCTACACTCCGCCGAACAGTGCTCAAGTATGGACGCTGAAAAAATCATTGCAAAGGAGAGGACGATGGCGATCACGGAAACGTCGGTTGCGGCGCAAGCCGTCCCCGCAGGGCTGGGCACATCCGGCGCGCTGAAGCAGTCGCTCAGCGTGCGGGATGTGGTGATGATTACCGTATCTGGGGTGACGCCCGCCAGTTCCATTTTCGTGATCGCGCCGTTTGCGATCCAGCAGGCGGGCAGCGGGGCGGTGCTGTCGTTCCTGCTAGGCGGCGTGCTCGCGCTGGCTTTCGCGTTGTGCTATGCGGAATTGAGCGCGGCGCATCGCAGCGCCGGTGGCGAGTATGTGATGGCGAAACGGGTGTTCGGCGCGTTGCCGGGCTATCTGACCTTTATCGCGGTGCTGGCGGTCAGCGTGTTCATTCCGGCCGTGCTGGCAAGCGGCGCGGCGCCGTATCTCAACAATGCCTTCGGTACGAACTTCAGCAATCAGTCGGTGGCGCTCGCGATCGTCGTACTCAGCTACGTGCTCGGCATTCTCAACATCAAGACCAACGCGTGGATCACCGGTGCGTTCCTGACGGTCGAAGTGCTAGTACTCCTCCTGATTGCCTACCTGGGATTCTCGGAGCCGCATCGCGCCATCAGTGCGTTGGTCCACCCTCAAGTCGCGAGCAACGGTACGCTGATTTCGGCGACCGCGGCCGCCATTATTCCGGCCGTGGGCACGGCGATCTTCTGCTACAACGGTTTCGGCGCCGCGGTGTTCCTCGCTGAGGACCTCGAAGGGGGCAATCGCAGTGTCGCGAAAGCCGTCATGTATTCGCTGCTGGCCATCCTGCTGATCGAACTGATCCCATTGACCGCGATCGTGCTCGGCGCGCCTTCGCTGATCGATATGTCGAAGAGCGCGGATCCGATAGGCTATGTGGTCCGCGAACTCAGTAATCCGGTCATCATGCGGGTGGTGAGCGCGGGGATTTTCCTGTCGGTGTTCAACGCAATCATCGCAATCGTGATTCAGGTGGGACGTCTGCTGTATAGCAGCGGCCGTCACGCATTATGGGTGCGTAGCTGCAATCATGCGTTCACGCGCATTCACCCGCGCTTCGATTCGCCCTGGCTTGCCACGTTGACGCTTGCGGTTCCGTCGGCACTGCTGCTTTTCGTATCGAGCCTCGATGAGCTGACCGCGTTCACGGTGGACCTGCTGCTCGTGATCTACATCGTGATTGCGGTGGCGGCGCTGGCCAGCCGCGTCGTGCGACGCGATGTCGAGCATCACTACCGGATGCCGTTGTGGCCGCTGCCGCCGCTGGTGGCGATCGTCGGCGCAACCTACACGTTGTACACGACAATGCAGAGCGCGGCCAAGCCTACGGATCTGTACATCATTGGTGGATTACTAGTGTTGGCGCTCGCGATGTATGCGGCGTGGGCACGTCATAGCGTGACGTTTCGCGAACTTTGAATCGAAGGAAAACAGGCAATGCGTACAAGGGAACTCGGCATCCGTATCGGGCGTGGTACGCCAGGGCGTTTCAATGCGATTACCGATGTCGCCGGTGTCCGTGTCGGACATCACACGCTGAATGTGGAAGCGGGAGATGCCTCGGTGCACACGGGCGTGACCATCATCGAACCGCGTGCGGGCAGTGCGCGCATGGCGCCTTGCTTTGCGGGATGTCACATCCTGAACGGCAACGGCGACGCAACCGGTCTCGAATGGATACGCGAGGCGGGCTTGCTGACGACGCCGATTGCATACACCAACACCCATAGCGTGGGCGTGGTGCGCGACGCGCTGGTCGCGGCGGAGCGGCACGAAGCCAACGGGGACGTGTACTGGTGCATGCCGGTCGTGCTTGAAACCTACGACGGACTGCTCAACGATATATGGGGGCAGCACGTCACCGCGGATCATGTGCGGCGAGCGCGAGCCGAAGCACGCACGGGGGAGGTGAGGGAGGGAAACGTAGGCGGCGGCACGGGCATGATCTGCCATGAGTTCAAGGGAGGAATCGGCACGGCATCGAGAGTGTTGAAGCCGGCTGAAGGCGGCTGGACCGTTGGGGCATTGGTGCAGGCGAACTATGGCCGGCGCGACGCGCTGAGGGTGGCGGGGTATCCGGTGGGCGAAGTGCTCGGGGACATGCATTCACCGTTCAGACAAACGCAAGGAGGGCGTACAGGAGAACCGGGCATGGGCTCGATTGCCGTGACGCTCGCAACCGATGCGCCTTTGCTGCCGCATCAGTGCACGCGCCTCGCACAGCGTGCGAGTGTTGGGATCGCCCGCATGGGAGGAGGCACTGAAGATTCTAGCGGTGACATCTTCCTGGCCTTTTCGGTGGGAAATTCGGAACTGCCGGCGGTCAACTATGGGTGCGTTGGGAAGCCCACCACGGCCGTGGAGATGGTGAATAACGATCACATGTCCGCGTTGTTTTCGGCTGCGGCGGAGGCCGTGGAAGAAGCCATCGTCAATGCCCTGCTGGCTGCTACGGATATGAGCGCGCGCGGCGCTCGCGTGGAGGCGATCGGCGCTGAACGCTTGCTGTCCGCGCTTCGTGACGTGGGATGGAAGCCTGATAGCCAGAATCGGTGACATCTCTCATGGAAGGGCCGCTCTCGCGGCCTTACAAAAAGAAAGCACTGCGTAAGTGTAAAAACAAAATAAATAAACTTGCTCTAAACTGGCTGCCGCCCAAGCCAGCCTAGTAGAGAGCAAGAAACCAATGCCCCGACCTCCGGCCGACCCCGTCGGCGACTCTAGCTTCAGTTTGCCAAAACACCCTCCGTTCCAGCGTTTCTGGTGTACCCGTATCCTCTCGTCGCTGTCGTTCCAGATGCTCGCCGTCGCAATGGGCTGGCACATCTACGCGCTAACGCATAGCGCCTTCGCACTGGGCCTCGTCGGTCTTGCCCAATTTCTGCCGATGTTCCTGCTGACGCTCGTGGTCGGCCATGTCGCCGACCGCTACGACCGTCGCCGGATCGCGGCCATCTGTCAGAGCCTCGAAAGCGTCGCTGCATTGTTATTCGCCTTCGGCACGTTCGGCGGCTGGATTAGCGCGCCGGTCATCTATGTATTGGCCGCATGCGTGGGCGCGGCCCGCGCCTTCGAGTCTCCCGCGGTCGCATCGCTGTTGCCGGGCGTCGTGCCGCGCGGGCAATTGCCCAAAGCCACGGCATGGGCCACCTCCGCCAATCAATCCGCCCAGATCGCGGGTCCGGCACTGGGCGGCCTGCTGTACGGCATCGGTCCGGATGTGGCCTACCTCGCATGCACGCTGTCGTTCGCCGCGGCCGCCGCCTCAGTGTGGGCCATTCCATTGCAGGCCAGGTTGGCGAGCCGCGCGCCGGTTACGCTCGAATCGGTATTCTCGGGCATCGCTTTTATCCGCAGGGAACCGGTGATCCTCGGCGCATTGTCGCTGGATCTGTTCGCTGTGCTGTTCGGCGGCGCGACGGCGCTGTTGCCGGTTTTCGCACGCGACATCCTGCATACCGGACCGCTCGGTCTTGGCCTGTTGCGCTCGGGTACCGCCATCGGCGCGCTCGCGGGCACCATCTGGCTCGCGCATTTTCCGCTGCGCAACCGGCCAGGCGCCGCGATGTTCGGTGGCGTGATTGCGTTTGGCACGGCCACTGTCGTATTCGGTCTGTCGCATGAATTTTTCGTGTCGCTTCTTGCCTTGATGGTGCTGGGGGCGTCCGACACCATCAGCGTGGTGGTGCGCCTGTCGCTTGTTCAACTGCGCACGCCGGACGAAATGCTGGGCCGGGTCAGCGCGGTCAACTCGCTTTTCATCGGGACCTCGAACCAACTCGGCGAATTCGAATCGGGTGTGACCGCAGGTTGGTGGGGCGCGCAACCGGCCGTGCTGGTAGGCGGCATCGCGACGATCACCATCGCCCTGCTGTGGATGCGCTTCTTTCCGGAACTCAAGCGCACGCGCTCGCTGGAGCGGGAAGAGGGGTTGGCGCCGAGTCATTCGTAGAGACGCCCGGCGCGTCGTGTTCAACGAAGGCGTGATCGCATCCTCTCGCTTTCTGAAAGTCAGATTCCCGATTTCGCCGGGTTCTCTTTAAAGATGGAAGCCGGTAACGTTGAGCGTGCAACCTGCGGGCTTACCCGCGAGACAGGAGCCGTTCAATGAATCACGCACCTCCCCACCCGTACCCGAGCGACATCGCCTTCACGCCGACGGTGAAGGCGATCCAGGCCCGTAATGGTTCACGTGATGCGTATGCGCGCATGGAGACCGACCGCGGTTGGGAGACGCGTATCACGCCGGATGTCGCGAGTTTCATCGAGCAGCAGACGAGCGTGTTCTTCGCCACCGCGAACGACGAAGGCCAGCCCTATATTCAGCATCGCGGCGGTCCCGCCGGTTTTTTGCATGTAGTCGACGATCACACCATTGCGTTCGCCGATTTCGCCGGCAATCGGCAATACATCACGCTGGGCAATCTCGCCGATAACCCGAAGGCGTATCTCTTCCTCATCGACTACGCGCGCCGGCGGCGCATCAAGCTTTGGGGCGAGGCGCGCGTGGTCGAAGACGATCCCGAACTGCTGGCAAAGCTGATGCCGCAGGGATACAAGGCGCGTGGCGAGCGAGTGATCGCAATGACGGTCAACGCGTGGGATATGAACTGCCCGCAGCACATCCCGCAGCGTTTCGAAGCAGCGGACGTGGCCGCCGCGCTCGCGGAACGGGACCAGCGCATCGAGGCGCTGGAAGCGGAAATCGCGCGCTTACGCGCTGCGTCACAGGCTTGATTTGAAGCGCGCTTCGACCCGCTATGATGGAGGCAAGCTCACTCGGCCACCCTCATCATGCGGATTGCCCCATTACCGCCGCTTCAATGCCTGATCGCGTTCGAATCGGCTGTACGTCATGCCAGTTTCACTAAAGCGGCGGTGGAGCTCCATCTGACGCAAAGCGCGATCAGCCGCCAGATCGCGCAACTGGAGGACTTTCTCGGTCGCTCGCTGTTTGTGCGCGAGCACCGCGCCTTACGTCTGACGATCGCCGGCGAGCGCTACGCGAGCCATGTGCAGTGGCTGCTTGCCAATTGCTCGGAAGCCACGCTGGATGTGATGAAGCGATACGGCGACCTGGAGTTGACGATCGCGTGTTCGTCGGGTGTAGCGGTGTTGTGGCTTACGCCACGCCTGGGCGCGTTTCGCGCCGCCCATCCGAACGTGAAGATCCGGATGATCGTGCGCGACGGACTTGCATCGCTGTCGCCCGCGGAATTCGACGTAGGTCTGTACTACATCCGCCAGCATGCAGCGCCACACTTCACTGCTCGCCGCATTTTCGACGAAGACGTGTACCCGGTATGTTCGCCCGGGTATCTCGCCGGCCGCGTGCTGGAGCCGGCCGATCTCGCGCATGAAACATTGCTGGTGCAGGAAGACGGTCAGCGGCAATGGATGTCGTGGCCCGAATGGTTCCGTCTCAACAACGTGGCGATGCCAGGATCGCCGCAGTCTGTCGCCGTCAATCATTATCCGCAACTCGTGCAAATGGCGATTCTCGGGCAGGGCGTCGTGCTCGGCTGGCGTCATATGATCGATGCGTGTCTGAACGAGGGGCTGCTGGTGCGCGCCACACGAGCGTCGGCCAGCCACGGTGGCGGCTACTACGTCGTTTCGCCGAACGATCGCGCGGAGAACCAGGCGGCGCGCCTGTTTACACGCTGGCTTTTCGAGCAGGCCGAGGCGCAGGCAAGCGCACAAACAAGCGGGTAGACAGCCGGCCAACCGATCGCAGAGATGCGCGGCGCGCCCGTGGTCTGGTTCATTTCGCATGCGCTACGCGCATGCATGCATGCGAATCTTTCGTTTCGAAAACAAATCAGGTCTCTCTACGATCGGTTTCATGCAGGCGAAAGCGCCGCTCGACGCCGAAGCGTCGCCTTGCTGGCAGATCCGCCGGACCCGTAGCCATGCAGCGGCAGCATGAGCCGCCGTGCAAGCAGCCTGATGAGGAAAGAGACCATGCAAGGAACGCTTTCATCCAACGTTACGATATCCGTGGATACGCTCGCGCGGCAGCGGCGCCGCGCGATTATCGCCACTGTGCTCGGTAACGGGCTCGAGTGGTTCGACTTCACTGTTTATAGTTTTTTCGCGGTGATTATCGCCAAGCTGTTCTTTCCGACCGGCAATGAACTGTCTTCGCTGCTGCTTGCCGTCGCAACGTTCGGTGTGGGTTTCTTCATGCGGCCCGTGGGCGGCATCGTGCTCGGCGTGTATGCGGATAAAGTGGGACGAAAGGCAGCGCTCTCGCTGACTATTCTGCTGATGGCGGGCGGCACTGCACTCATTGGCCTCGCGCCGACCTATGACCAGATCGGCGTGTGGGCGCCGGTTCTGATCGTGGTGGCCCGCCTGCTGCAAGGTTTTTCGGCCGGCGGCGAAATGGGTACCGCCACCGCGTTTCTTACCGAATATGCGCCGGCCGGCAAGCGTGCATTCTATTCGAGCTGGATTCAGTCGAGCATTGGCTTCGCGGTGCTGCTGGGCGCAGCGGTCGGCACCTTCGTGACAGCAGGTCTGAGCGCCGACGCGTTGCATTCGTGGGGCTGGAGAATGCCTTTTCTGATCGGCATTCTGATCGGGCCGGTGGGCTATTTCATTCGCAGCCGCATGGACGAAACGCCGGCATTCAGCGCGGTTGCCGAGCAGGCGAAAAGCGATTCGCCACTCACGGAAGTGTTCCGCCGCTTTCCGCGTGAGACGTTCGCGAGCTTTTCGATGGTAATTCTGTGGACGGTGTGCACCTACGTGCTGCTGTTCTATATGCCGACCTATTCGGTGCGCACACTGCATCTGCCGCAATCGACGGGCTTTCGCGCCGGCATGTGCGGTGGCGTGATGATCATGTGCTTTTCGCCGGTGGTCGGCAAGCTGGCTGACCGCTTTGGCCGCCGCCGCTTCCTGTCCGGCGCTGCTGCATTGATCTTCCTGCTCGCATGGCCGATGTTCACTTACATCAACCACGCGCCTGGGCTCGTTTCGCTGATGGTGTTTCAAGCCGTATTCGGTTTGCTGATTGCGACCTACACCGGCCCGATTCTCGCTGCGTTCTCCGAACTGTTTCCGACCAAGGTGCTGTCTACGGGTCTCTCCGTTGCGTACAACTTCGCGGTGACGATTTTCGGCGGCTTCGCACCATTCTTCATCACGTGGCTGATCGCGTCGACGGGCAGCAACATGGCGCCCGCAATCTACGTGATGATCGCCGCGCTGATCAGCCTCGTGGGCACCTTCTATGTGCGTGATCCGCGCCATAGCCGCGCCTGAGGCAGCGTTTCCGGCCGGCGAAAGCCGGCGGGTTTTCTTCATCAAGTCAGGAAGATAGCGATGAGTATTACGGTAATCAGCGGCGGCAACGTACTCGATCTGGTCCAGGGCACGCTGCTCGAACACCATCATGTCGTGATCGAAAACGGCCACATTGTCGAAGTCACCGATCGTCCTGTCGATCTGCCGAATGCGCGCGTGATCGACGCGCGCGGCAAGACGGTGATGCCCGGCTTGATCGATTGTCACGTGCACGTGCTGGCTTCGCGCGCGAACCTTGGTGTCAATGCGACGCAGCCGAATATCCTCACGGCGATTCGCGCGCTGCCGATTCTGAAGGCGATGCTCGGCCGCGGCTTTACGACGGTGCGCGACGCGGGTGGCGCGGATTGGGGTTTGACGCAGGCGCTCGAAAGCGGATTGATTCCGGGGCCGCGTATTTTCCCGTCGGGTAAGGCGCTGTCGCAAACCGGCGGCCACGGCGACTTCCGTCCGCGCGGGGACGTGCTCGAACCCTGTTCATGTGCCTTTCGTGCAGGGGCGATTGCGCGGGTTGTCGACGGTGTCGATGCGGTACGGCTGGCGGTGCGTGAAGAGATTCAGAAAGGCGCCACTCAGATCAAGATCATGGCGTCTGGCGGCGTGGCTTCGCCTACCGATCCGATCAGCAACACACAGTATTCAGAGGACGAAATCCGCGCAATCGTCGCCGAAGCGGAGGCAGCCAATACCTACGTGATGGCGCATGCCTATACCGGCCGCGCGATTTCGCGTGCGATTCGCTGCGGAGTGCGTACCATCGAGCACGGCAATCTGGTAGACGAAGCCGCCGCGAAACTGATGCGCGAACACGGCGCATTCGTCGTGCCCACGCTGGTCACTTATGACGCGCTGGCCAGACACGGCGCAGACTACGGTTTGCCGGCCGATTCGATCGCCAAGGTCGAAACCGTGCGGCAAGCGGGGCGTGACTCGCTACAGATCTATGCGAACGCCGGCGTGCCGATGGGATTCGGTTCGGACCTGCTAGGCGAAATGCACACATTTCAGAGCGACGAACTGCGTATACGCGCCGAAGTGCTCGGTAATCTGGAGGCGTTGCGTTCGGCCACGACGATCGCCGCCGATATCGTCGAGCGCGGCGGCAAACTCGGCATCATCAAAGCAGGGGCGATCGCCGATGTTCTGGTGGTCGACGGCAACCCGCTCAAGGACATCGGTGTGTTGACCGGGCAGGGCGAGCGCCTCGAGTATGTGTTGCAGCGTGGCGAGGTGGTGAGCGAGCGGGGCACCGTCACGTCGCGCTAATTGGGCGGTGCGTGTGCGGCGATCGGGACGGCTTGCTTCAATTCGCTAGGTGCCTGCCGCACTCACACGCAACGCCGTCCATCGCACCGTCGCGAGAATCGATGCCACGACGATCAAGGCGCCGCCGATCCAGGCGGCCGTTGAAATCCGTTCACCTAACCAGAGGCACGCGAACAGCGCGCCGAAGGCGGGTTCGCTGCCCATCAGCAACGACACGCGCGTCGGACTGCTGCGTTTGATGGCGAAGTTTTGCGCGAAGAACGCGAACAGTGTGCACGCAATGACCAGATAGCCGATGTAGCCCCAGAACATCGCGTGTCCCGCGAGCGAGGGCACAGGTTGCCACTGTTGCGGCGCAAACAGCAGCGCCACCGCCGCGCTACCGATTGCCACCACGCCCGATTGAACCGCCGTTACCGACAAAGGCGGCAACGCGGAGTCGCGCATCACGCGTTTCGTCACGCACACGTTGAGTGCGCGCAGCAGCGCGGCGAGCAGAATCAACGCGTCGCCGGGATTGAAACTCAGCGCGCCGTCGCCCGCCAGCAACCAGGCGCCGAACAGCGACAGCGCGACGGCCGCCCATTCGATACGGCTCGGCGTGCGCTTGAGCATCCACCATTCGACGAGCGGCGTCAGCACCACGCACAGGCTGATCAGAAACGCGGCATTAGCCGCACGCGTCAGCAGAATGCCGAACGTCTCGCAGAGAAAGATGCCGAGCAGCAGGGTGCCCGCGATCAGCACGCCGCGCAACGTGCGGGCGTCGGCGGCGCGTAAATGGCGCAAGGTGGGCGACAGGATCACGAAGGTGATGCCGAAACGCATTGCCAGCAAGCCCAGCACCGGATAAAACACCAGGGCGCTTTTGACGACGCCGTAGCTGGTGCCCCAGACCACGGCGACTGCGAGCAGCATCAGATCGGAGAGCAGAAGCAGGCGTTCTTGTTTCGACATGGCGAACCTCGGGCAGATGAGCGCATATTGTCGAACTTTGCTTGCGAGGCGATAATCGGGTCATTGTGCATATCATTTGTGCTGGACATGCATAAATAGGCTCAACCCTCGGGCGCTCGACAATGAACCCAACCGACCTTTTCGCCTTGCTGCCGGACATGGCGGTTTTCGCGCGCGTTGTCGATGCCGGCAATTTCTCAGTGGCCGCACGTCAGCTCGGCAGCACGCCATCCACGGTTAGCCGACAGATCAAACGCCTCGAGGACGCCTTGGCGACACGCCTGCTCGAACGGTCCACGCGCACGGTGCGGGTCACGGAATCAGGTGCCCAGGTGGCGCGTTTTTGCCGCGACATGGTGAGCGCGGCGTCCGGCGCGGTGGATGCCGCCGGGCAACTGGCCGGCAGACCACAAGGCAAGGTGAGCGTGAGCGCGCCGACCGCGTTTGCGAAAACGGTGATTCACCCGCTGATTCCCGGCTTTCTGCGCACCTACGAGGAAGTCGACCTGCAACTGCTGTTCACCGACCACGACGTCGATCCGCTTGCCGACGATGTCGATCTGGTGATCCGTCTGACCGAGCATCCACCGCCCGGCCTCGCAGGCCGCAGGCTGGGCGCGGTGCGCTGGCTGCTGGTTGCGTCGCCTGCTTATTTGCGTGAGCGCGGCACGCCGGCTCATCCGCGGGATCTCCTCAAGCATGAGTGCATCTACCTGGGCGAAACTGCCGACGACAACCGCTGGCGTTTTCGTCGTGGCACCGAGACACAAACAGTGGATGTGAAGGGGCGCTACATCGCCAACCATGCCGGCGCGCGGCTGGAAGCTGCGCAGCAGGATTTCGGCATCGCGAATCTGCCTGAATTTGCCGCCGCCGGTGCATTGCTAAGCGGCGAACTCGTGCAGGTGCTGCCCGACTGGAATCTCGAAGCACGCGCTTACGTGGGAGCGGTGTGGCTGTTGTATCCGCCAAACCGTTTTTTGCCGCCGAAGGTGAGGGCGCTGATCGACTACCTCGTCGAGCAATTACACGGAGCGGCTTGAGCGCGGATCCAATTTGCCGTGCACGCCGCTCGCTAGTCGTGGCTGTGTGCGCAAGACGAACGTAGAATCGCTCGCATCATCACGATTCACCACACCATTCATAGTGATCGCACCGACTGAGGCGATCAGGAGGAGAACGGACATGACCTTGCGTGAAACCGGGCCGATTGCGGCGACTGTTTATCGGGGCGAAGTGATCGAGAACACGCATATCGCCCATGTTGCGGTGGTCCAGGCCGATGGCCAACTGCTGTATTCATTCGGCGATCCCTCGCGCATGACCCTGGTCCGCTCCGCGGCCAAGCCCGCCCAGGCGCTCGCGGTGCTGGAAACCGGTGCGCTCGAGCGTTTCGGTTTCGACGAAGCCGACCTCGCACTCATCTGCGCGTCGCACAGCAGCGAACCGCGCCATATCGAACGCACGCGGCAGATGCTGGCGAAGGTGCAGGTCAGCGAGTCCGACCTGCGTTGCGGCGGGCATCCGCCGTTGTCCGACGCCGTGTATGTCGACTGGCTGAAGCGCGATTTCAAACCGGGCGCGGTGTGCAGCAATTGTTCGGGTAAGCACGCCGGCATGCTGGCCGGCGCGCGTTCGATCGGAGCGGCGATAGCGGGTTATGAACTGCCGGGGCATCCGTTACAGGTGCGCGTGAAGCACACTGTCGCCGAGGTATGCGATTTGCCGGATGATGCGGTGCAATGGTCGATCGACGGTTGCAACCTGCCGACGCCGGCGTTTGCCCTTGATCGCCTGGCCCGATTGTTCGCGAAGCTCGCTGCCGCGGAGGATGAGACCTCGGCATCTTCGGCTGCTTCTGCGGGCATTCCTTCCGCCGTTTCGCCCCGTACCGTTGCGCTCGCGCGCATCTATCGCGCGATGGCGGCGCATCCGGAGTGGGTGGCAGGCGAGGGGCGTTTCTGTACCACGTTGATGCGGGCTTTCGACGGCGCGCTGATCGGCAAAGTCGGCGCCGACGGCAGTTACGCGATTGGCGTGCGGGCTTCGCAGCAGACAGCACGGCTCGGCGCTAACGGTGCGCTCGGCATTGCAGTGAAGGTGGAGGACGGCAACATCGGCGTGCTGTATGCGAGCGTTGCCGAACTGCTTGAGCGGCTCGATATCGGCAGTCCTGAGCAACGCGCGAAACTGCGCGCGTTTCATGCGCCGGCGATGTTCAACACCATGGGCGTTGAAATCGGGCATCTGGCATTTTCGCTTGCGCTCGAAGCGCATGCACGCGGCGAGGCGTGAGGGTAGACAGGGCGACGCCGCCTATGCGTCGTCTTTCTTGAAGCGATCCTGTATGGCTACCAGCTGATCGTCGCTGGTGGCCACGATCCATAGACGGGCGCGTTCTACCATCAAACGATTGTGATCCTTTAGCGCGCCCATCGACACGGCGGTTTTCCACGCGACGGGTGCGGCGCGGCTGGTTCTGCCTGATGGCGTGCCGACCAGCAAGGCGTAGGGTCCGAGGGGCAGCGACACGAAGGGCATGGCGGGTTTGACGCGTATGCGCCAGTCGATGAAAGGCGAATCGCTGAAGAGAAGTGGCGTGGGCAGGCCATGCAGCACGGTGAAGTCATAGAGCGCGAGTTGTTCGCGCATGGGGCCATAGACCTTTCGAATATCGCTGACGAGCGCCGCGCGGATTTCGTCGTCGAACATGGCTTCCTGGGTGTAGTGCTCGACTGCTTGCAGCGCGTCGTGCTGATAGGCGCTGAAGATGGCGAGGTCGACGCAATCGTGAACGGCGCGTTGGACTTCCGCGGCGGAGCCGGCTTCTTCGGGTTTGCCGAGTTGCGCGGCGCGCAGGAAACGCGCGAGGGCGGCGTCTTGAGTGGATGGGCCGGTGGCCAGTGGGTCGTCTACGGCGTTTTTGTCTAATGGAACGTAGAGGTATTTTTCTGCCGCGAAGCGGGATTTTTTGCCGTCATCGAAGCTGATTTCGCCGGTGGCGCAGTTTATGTAGCGAGTGCCGATGTGGCCGTGTTCCCACACGTAGTTTTTCAGAAAGGGACGCAGGGGGTGGAGTGGGTCTGGTTGTAGCATCTTGGGGGTGCACTCCGTGCGGGTTGGGTTTGGGTATGGTCACATAGATTTGGGGTTTTTTGTCTGTTTGTCTGTTTGTCTGGTTGCCTGCGGCGTTGGTCTTTGCTTGTTCTGGCTTCTTTGGCCTTTCCTTGTTGTGTTAGTGGTCTATTAGTGTTGCCCCTGTGCGGGGCGGCACTTACTTTCTTTGCCGCCGCAAAGAAAGATAAGCAAAGAAAGCGGCTCACACCGCCAGCCCATAAGCGGGTCCCCCGCGCAGCCACGGTAGTGGTGCATCTGGAATCCGTGTTCTCGCACACTCCGCGTTAGCGACACAGGGCTCATTCGCTCCCACTCCGCACTGCGTGCGTCGTGGATGGGTCTGCATGGGAAACCAGGGGGACGTGGTTAGTGGTTTGATGAATGACCGTTCGGCGCGCGTAGCGCCGCCGGAGGTATGATTGCCTTGTCACCGGAGCGAAGTGTGCGAGAACACGGGCCTGTCATTAATTTCGTGTTCAAGGCATATCATTCTCCCCAGGAGAACCTATGCCTCGCAAACCGAAAGCTACGCCGGCAGAACTGCCGGTGATCCCCGCTGAGCTGCTTGAGAAGTTCGGCAACGGGCCGATGACGGCCGAAGCGATCAACGCCGCGACGTTGTCCTTGAAGAAGGCGCTGATCGAGCGGGCGCTGGGTGGCGAGATGAGCCATCATCTCGGCTACACGTCCGGTGCTGCAAAGCCCGCGGCCGTCACCAATCAGCGCAATGGCACGGGCGCCAAGACAGTCCTGACCGAGGACGGTCCGATCCGTATCGAGATCCCACGCGATCGCGACGGTAGTTTCGAACCGCTGCTGATTCCCAAGCACGAACGGCGCTTCACGGGTTTCGATGACAAGATCGTCGCCATGTATGCCCGGGGTATGACCGTGCGTGAGATACAAGGCTTTCTGCTCGAACAGTATGGCACCGACGTCTCGCCTGATTTCATCAGCTCGGTTACCGACGAGGTCATGGCCGAAGTGACGGCCTGGCAGGGCCGCCCGCTTGAGCCGATGTATCCGGTGGTGTTCTTCGACGCATTGCGGGTCAAGATCCGCGAAGACGCCGTGGTGCGCAACAAGGCGATCTACCTTGCGCTGGGCATTCTTCCCGACGGCACACGCGATATCCTCGGCCTGTGGATCGAGAACACCGAGGGCGCCAAGTTCTGGATGAAGGTGTTCAACGACCTCAGGACGCGCGGCGTCAACGACATCCTGATCGCCGTCACCGATGGTCTGAAGGGTATGCCCGAGGCGCTGGCGGCAGTGTTTCCGGCCACCACGCTGCAGACCTGCATTGTTCACCTGATCCGCAACAGCCTCGATTACGCGAGCTGGAAGGACCGCAGGGGCCTGGCCGCAGCGATCCGCCCGATCTACACCGCGCCCAGCGCGGAAGCGGCGCAGGCGGAACTCGATGCATTTGCTGATGGGCCATGGGGGCAGAAATTCCCGCCGGTCAGCGCGGCGTGGCGCAACGCCTGGGATCGCGTAATTCCGTTCTTTGCGTTTCCACCGTCGGTTCGCAAGGTGATATACACGACGAACGCCATTGAGAACATCAACTCGCAGTTGCGCAAGATCATCAAAACGCGGGGCCACTTCCCGACCGACGAGGCTGCGACGAAGCTCATCTGGCTTGCATTGCGTAACATCACTGCCGATTGGGGGCGTGCGGCTCATGACTGGAAGGCCGCCATGAACCAGTTCGCCATACTTTATGAGGACCGATTCGTTCGACCATCCGTGTAATTCTCAACCCGCCTTGAACACGGAAATTCTGACACCCCC
>NZ_MCAS01000030.1 GCF_003610895.1 Paraburkholderia fungorum | reverse complement strand
TTTTCGGTTCAGTTAAGAACCGGTCGCTCACTCAACGTACTGACGAATGATCATCCCATCCGAAGACAGGAAAACCTTCCTTTAATACTAGTGTGAGACTTGATACTTTCGCTTATGCCAGATTCCGAAGAATCCGGCTCGCGCCGCGCATCAAGCGCCCACACTTATCGGCTGTTAATTTTTAAAGATCGAGTACGCATTCACTACCAAACCAGCACCGTGTCGCACACTTCGCAACCACCGGCACCGCTTCGTTCTGCGTCGCTGCATCAGCAGCAGAGAAACGAGATTATGGAGAACGGTCGGCATGTCGTCAATCCCTCTTGTGCAATTATTTTCAAAAAGTTGAGGAACACCAAAACTGCCTCTTGTTTAGGCATCGCCTAAATGCTTAGGCATCCGATTTAATTTACAGTCGATACCAGCGATTGCAATTTTTTGCAAGCGAGGAACGCCAACTCATCGAACGATCCCCCGCCACGAGACACTGAAAGACACAAAGAACCCGGGGGGCAAAAGAAACGACAGAACAAAGAACACCAGGGGAAACAGAAGCGACAGGGGCAACGAGCAAACAGAGGACACGCGGTGGAGCTGCACGCAAACCACAAAGACAAGCAAGGACATCACCATCACCATCACCAACAGCAACAAGTACAAATGCAGTGGAGTAGTTCTGGAACGACTCTTCGGCGCGCGCAGCGCCGCTGGAAGAATGACGCCCTTGTCACTAGCGCCGAATGTGCGAGAACACCGATTCCAGATGCACCACTACCGTGGCTGTGCGGGGGACCCGCTTATGAGCTGGCGGTGTGAGCCGCTTTCTTTGCTTATCTTTCTTTGCGGCGGCAAAGAAAGTAAGTGCCGCCCCGCACAGGGGCAACACTAATAGACCAATAACAAATCAAGGAAAGGCCAACGCCACAAAAAACACAACCAAAACAACCCACCCCATCATGCAAACCACATAAAAACGCAACAAAACCCCCAAACCCCTAAAGCCCCCCACCGCCGTGGCCGTAAACAAGTAATCCAGCCACATATTTAGCATCCGACCATGGAAAACCCAGCAGAAAACCAACCAAAGGCTCAAGCAGAAGAACCGCAACCCACGAACCCAACACCGGCTTCGCCGCCACCGCCTCTAACACTGGACGCAGTCCCCGTAGGCATCCCTCTCGACTGGCCGATCGCCGACTCCGACGGCACCCTCCTCTTCGCGAGCGGCACAATCCTGGCGACCACGGACGAGCGTCAATTCCTGTTCGACAACTTCCACCCATACCGCGGCGACTTGCTGGACCCGGCCACGCAACCGGAACCCCAAAACGATCACCCAGCCGACACCACCGACAACCTCACCCTGAAAGACATGCACCTGACGATAGGCGCATTGATAGGCGTGCGTTCCCAACTCGGCAGTGGCGCCCCGATGCATCCGTGCCGCATCATCGGCTTCGCGCCCAACCACGCGCTCTTCGTCACGCCACCGCTACAGGATGGCCGCATCCTGCCACTACGTCTCGGTGAAAACATCGAGATCGTCGCCATAGCAAGTCATGCTGTGTTTCGTTTCGTCTGCACGGTCGAATCCGTTTGCCGCGCCCCTTTCGATTACGTGGTGCTATCGAAACCCGGCGTGATCCGCCGCCTGCGCGAACGCAAGTCGATCCGCGTCCATGCGCATCTCGCGGTGCGCTTCGGCATTGGCGAAACAGGCGATTCGTATCAAGGTCTGGGTCTCGCCAAAAGCATCAGCGCGCTAGGCATGTCGCTGACCACGCCGTGGACGTTGGGTGCAGTCGGCGAACGCCTGCGCGTTGCTTTCTGCCTCAGATCGGCGGTGCTGCCAACCGAGATCGAAACGACCGCCATCATCCGCAATGTGCAGAAAGGCCGTGCACCGGGTGACCCCTCGACCCATGGCCTCGAATTCGATCAACTCGACGTCACGCAGCAGATGGCGATGAAGGTCTTCGTATTCGACCGCCAGGATGACGTTGAATACTGGTCCAACGGTTTGAAATAAGCACACGAAAAAGCGCACGAAAACGCGCCGCATGGCGCGGGTGCCGCTCAGGCGACCCTGTATTCAGGCAATCAGCTCGTCCGGCGCAAACAGTGCCGCGCCCCATGCATCCGCAAGCGCGCGGCAACGGCCAAGCCGTATCGTCTCCCGTTCGAAATCGACGAATACCACTTCGTCCGCATGACGAGGCCGCGCCGGCTGATCGCCACTGCGGCCGTCGGTCAGGATCCACAGCCAGCGCTGCTGCGCGGGCTTACGCCGGGCGCTGCGCTCCAGTACTTGCGCAGCTTCGCGCACGCCGGACGCCAGCGGCGTGCCACCGCCTCCGCTCACCGGTCTCAGCCACCGGTCGTTCCACCAACGCGGCACGGCGGGACCGAAACGCAGATCGGCGCCAGCACCGCCAAAACACACCAGCGCCGCCTCGGCGCGCGCGGCACCGGCGCGATCGAACAATGCAATCAGCAGACCTTTGGCAAGTGCGAGACGCTGCCCGCCAAGCATGGAGCCGGAACAATCGAGCACGAAGCAATGCAGTACGCCGCCCCGTGGCGCCTCGCGCACGAAGCGCAGGTGCTCGGCGCGCAACGCGTCCCGACGCATCGCGGTGAGTGTCGGCAGCCACGCAATGCGCTTACCCGGCGCACCTTGCAAACGGCCGCGCGAACCTGCGCCAGCGCCTTGCAGCCATCGAAAACCGCTGCGCGAGTCAGCGGCGGCACCCTTCCGATGGCTCAGCGTTTTTTTGCGTCGAGCGCAATGACGCCTTTGACCTGCGCGACGCCGGCGGGCTGCGGCGGCAAGTAGCCCCAATCGCTGTCGCCGGCAGCGGCCCCTGGCGCCGCATCTTGCGAAGTTTGTGAAGTTTGTGAAGCTTGCGAAGGCGTGGTATCCGCATGGCCGGCCGTCTGCCGCGGCGCTTCGTGCTCAGGTGCGTCGCCACCCGCACGCGTCTCACGATCGTGGCGCCGATGCGCCAGCACCGCCTCAGCGACGCGCCCGACATGCTCCGTCGTGACCGCGGCCGCCTGCTCCAGCGCCGCCAGTGCTCGCGCCGCGCGCAACATCACGAGATCGGCTCGCAAACCATCGACCGCCGCGTCGATGCACAATGCGCTGACATGCGCATGCACGGCGTCGCCGAAGCCCAGTTGCGGCAACGCTTCGCGCGCCGCGCGAATCCGCTGAACATACGTTTCCTGCTGCGGCGCATAACGAACACGAAAACCCTGCGGATCGAGATCGAACGCGAGGCGTGCCTTGACGATCTGCTGACGCACCTGCGGCTCAAAACAGTTCTGCAATTCGACCATCAATCCGAAGCGATCGATCAATTGCGGCCGCAACTCGCCTTCTTCCGGATTCATCGTGCCGATCAACACGAAGCTCGCCTCGTGACTGTGCGAGACACCATCGCGCTCGACGGTATTCACGCCACTGGCAGCCGCATCGAGTAACGCATCGACGAGCGCGTCGGGCAACAGATTCACTTCGTCCACATACAGTACGCCGCGGTGCGCTTTTGCTAGCAAGCCTGGCGAAAAGCGCAGCGAACCGTCGCGCAATACGGTTTCAATATCGAGCGTGCCGATCAACCGATCTTCACTCGCGCCGAGCGGCAGATTCACCCATTGCCCTTCGGGCAATAGCTCGGCGAGTGCGCGCGCCGCGGTCGATTTCGCCGTGCCGCGCGGCCCGCTCACCAGCACGCCGCCCAGGCCCGGATCGACGGCGGCCAGCAACAGCGCCTGCTGCAACGGCGTCTGGCCGATCAGTGCAGAAAACGGGAAAACGGGCCGTTGGATCGCAGCGTTCATGTTTGCATTCCTTCGATCTGCTGCTCGCTCGCGAGCAGATGCTGCTCGACTTGCGCGCGATAGTTGCCGGGTGCCTGCCACAAACCGCGCTGCATCGCTTCGAGCAGACGCTCGCAAATCGAATGCATGGCGTGAGGATTGTGCCGCTGCAAGAACTCGCGTGTATCGGCGTCGTTCAGATAAGCATCGGTGACGAGCGCATATTGATGATCGGCGATCACGCGCGCGGTGGCATCGTAGCCGTAGAGATAGTCGACCGTCGCAGCGATCTCGGCGGCGCCTTTGTAACCATGGCGCTTCACGCCATCGAGCCATTTCGGATTGACTACGCGCGAGCGGATCACCCGCGCGATCTCTTCATGCAGTGTGCGCACGCGCGGCGCCGCCGGGTTGCTGTGATCGGCGTGATAAATCTGCGGCTGATTGCCGGCCAGATGCCGCACGGCCGCGACCATGCCGCCCTGGAACTGATAGTAGTCGTTCGAATCGAGCAGGTCGTGCTCGCGGTTGTCCTGGTTCTGCAGCACGACATCCATCGCGGCGAGACGTGTGCCGAACGCGTGGCGCGCTTCTTCGCCGGCGCTTTTCTGCGTATACGCGTAACCGCCCCACGCCTGATACGCGTTCGCGAGATCGGCGTCGGTTTGCCATTGTTGCGAGTCGATCATGTCCTGCAAGCCCGCGCCGTACGCACCGGGCCGCGCGCTGAATACGCGCCAGCCGGCGCGCTTGCGCGCTTCGGCGGCGTCCATGCCGCGCGCAATCAGCGCATCGCGTTCGCGCAGCACACGCGCGCGAATCGGGTTGAGGTCTTCGGGTTCGTCGAGTTCGGCCACCGCTTGCACCGCGGCATCGAACAGATGCATCACGTTCGCGAAGGCATCGCGGAAGAAACCGGACACCCGCAAGGTGACGTCGATACGTGGCCGGTCGAATACCTCGATCGGCATGATCTCGAAGTCGGTCACGCGATGGCTGCCCGGCGCCCACTTCGGCCGCACGCCGAGCAAAGCGAGCGCCTGGGCGATATCGTCGCCGCCGGTGCGCATGGTCGCGGTGCCCCAGACTGACAGGCCCAGCGCGCGCGGATAGTCGCCCTTCTCCTGCAGATGCCGCTCGATCAGTTGCTGCGCCGACTTCAAGCCAAGCGACCAGGCCGCTTGCGTCGGAATGGCGCGCGTATCCACCGAATAGAAGTTGCGGCCGGTGGGCAGCACGTCAGGCCGTCCACGCGAGGGCGAGCCGCTCGGCCCCGGCGGCACGAACCGCCCTTCGAGGCCGCGCCTCAGATGCCGCATTTCCTGCGGCCCGCAGGCGTCGAGCCGCGGCAGTACATCATTGAGCAGACGTTCGATCACACGTTCGGCTTGCGGCAAGCTTCCTCGTGCGGGCGCCGCATCGGCGGTTTCATCGCCACAAACTTCACGCAGCATCTCTGCGGCCAGCAGCTCCAGACGTTCGCGTGTATCGCCGCAGTGCCGCCAGGGCGCATCGCTCACCTGCTGTAACACATCAGGACGGGGACCGTCCCACGCCGCAGACCAATCCACCGAAAGCGGATCGAACAGATGATCCATCTGCAGATCGCGCGCCAACGCATCGATCAACCCGGCCTTGCCACCCTGGCCATCGCCGATCGGAAAACGCCCCAAAGCCAGCAACGTATCGCGCCGCTGCGCTCCATCGGGCGATTGTCCGAACGTGTGCAGACCATCGCGAATCTGTGCCTCCTTCAACTCGCACAGCCAGGCATCGACGCGCGTCAGCAGCACATCTTCATCGTCCTGACCGTTCGGTTCCGCGAGACTCAGTTCGTCATGCAGCCTGTGCTCGACGATGGTCGCGAGAATCGTGCGCCTCAACAGCTTCGAGCGGCGCGGATCGACCATAAGCGCTTCATAGTATTCGTCGACCTGGCGCTCGAGGTCCTGCAACGGCCCGTAAGTCTCGGCACGCGTGAGCGGCGGCATCAGGTGATCGATGATGACGGCCTGCGCGCGACGTTTCGCCTGACTGCCCTCGCCCGGATCGTTGACGATGAACGGATACAGATGCGGCATCGGGCCGAGAATCAGATCGGGCCAGCAGGCATCGCTTAACGCGACGCTCTTGCCGGGCAGCCATTCGAGATTGCCATGCTTGCCCACATGCACGATCGCGTCGATGCCAAACTGATGACGCAACCAGAAATAGAACGCCAGATACGCATGCGGCGGCACGAGTTCGGCGTCGTGATAGCTCGCGTAATCGCCCTGCTCGCGCGAACGCGAAGGCTGAATGCCGACGAACACCTGCCCGCAGCGCCAACCCGCGATCATGAAACGGCCGCGCCGCAGCGTCGGGTCCTGCTCGGGCGAGCCCCAGCGTGCGTTCAGCGCTTGCCTGGCTTCCACGGGCAACGCATTGAAATACAAAAGGTAGTCGTCGAGTGCAAGGCTTTGCAGCGCGGGCCGCAAGTCACGCACAACCGGATCGTTGGTCACGCCTTCGGTGAGCTTCTTCAACAGCGCGTCGCCGCCGGCGGGCAAGTCGGCGAGACGGTATCCCTCATCGCGCAACATGGACAGAATGCCGACCACCGAGGCCGGTGTATCGAGACCCACGCCATTGCCGATTCTGCCTTCGCTCATCGGATAGTTGGCGAGAATCAGCGCCAGCTTCTTCTGTGCGTTATCGAGCGTGCGCAAACGGCACCAGCGCCGGCTCAATTCGGCGAGAAAGCCGACGCGTTCGAGATCCGGCTGATAACGGACCACATCGACCTGGGTATGCGGGCAACGGTAGGCCAGACCCTTGAAGCTGACCGTTCGCGTGATGATGCGGCCATCCACCTCCGGCAGCGCAATATGCATGGCGATGTCGCGCGAGTTGAGGCCCTGATTGTCCTTGACCCAATCTTCGCGATTGCCGCCGCTCAGGATCACCTGCAGCACCGGCGCGTCGCCGGCGAGCTCAAGCGGCTCGGGGTCGTCGATGGCGGACGCGGCGAATGCGGTGGTATTGAGCACCAGCGCGACATCGTGTTGCGCGCACAGCTGCTGCACGACATCGCGGCTCATCGCATCTTTCAGCGAGGTAATCGCGATCGGCAGCGGATTGATGCTCTGTGCTTCGAGCGCATCGATCAAGGCGTCGAACACCGCGGTGTTGGCCGCCTGCAGATGCGCCTTGTAGAACAGAATCGCGGCAACCGGTGCGCCCTTACGCCAGCGCGCCTGCCAGTCGGCCATCGTCGGCGTATCGCGCCCGGGATGGTAAAGCGTTGCCGCAGGCAAAGCGCGCGGCGGCGCAGGCTCGCGCCCCCAGTCAAACACCCGGTGAGCGATGCAGCGCAGGAACGCCTCGGCATTCTGTGGGCCGCCTTCGCGCAGATAGCGCCATAACTGGTGGCACAGATCGGCGCAGGCCGTGCTGCGCGCGAGCAGGTTCGGATCTTCCTGCAGATCGCCGGAGAACATCGCAAGTGTCTGCTGCCTGCGTTCGGCGAGCGCGACGACCTGTTCGATTCCGTACGGCCAGTAGGCCTCGCCGCCGAGATGGTCGACCACCACTACGCGCGCATGCTGCAACACGTCTTCGACGTAAAAATCGACCGAAGCCGGCTGCCGCAAGTAGGTGACGTTGGCAAGCCGTACGCTCGGAAAACCCTCGCCCAGACGGGGGAACGCGCTCGCGAGCAGCGACAGCGTGGTATCGGCGGAGCTGAGCACCACGATATCGGCGGGCTGCTGATCGATACGGATCACGCCTTGCGTATCGTCGACAAAACCACCCGGCGTGGTGCGCAGCAGATGCATGAGCGCTTACGCCTGTTGCGGCTGGACGCTCGCCGCGCTCAGCGCAGCATCGAATGCCTGCTGCAGCGCGGCCTGGTCGAGGTCTTCGCCAATCAGCACGAAGCGGCTTTGCAGGCCCTCGCCCACTTCACCTTCCTGCCAGCGGCGGTCGAAGTAACTATCGAAACGGCGGCCCACGCCCTGGATCACGAGACGCATCGCCGCGCCCGGCAACGCCGCGAAACCTTTGACGCGGTAAATCGTCTTCGTTTCGACGAGCCCTTGCAACGCGGCGATCACGTTCTCGCGCGAGGACACATTCGCCTGCACCACCACCGAATCGAACTCGTCGTGGTGGTGATCCGCGTCGTCAGCCGAACCGTGGTGATCGTGACGCAAGTGGATCGTTTCTTCCGAAGCCGCCTCGAGACCCAGCAGCGTATGCAGATCGAGCCGGCCCATCTGCGCGCGCACGATCTTCACTTGCGGCGGAATTTCTTCGCGAATGACCGCTTCGACCGAAGCCTGATGCGCTTCGTCGAGCAGATCGGTTTTGTTCAGAATCACCAGATCGGCCGCCGACAACTGGTCCTCGAACAATTCGTGCAGCGGCGATTCGTGATCGAGATTCGGATCGGCCTTGCGCTGCGCATCCACTGCGACCGGATTGTCGGCGAACTGGCCGCTCGCCGTGGCCGGGCCGTCAACCACGGTGACGACCGCGTCGACGGTAAAGCTATTCTTGATCTGCGGCCAGTTGAAAGCCTGCACGAGCGGCTTGGGCAAGGCGAGACCGGAGGTTTCGATCAGTACGTGATCGATCTGCTCGCGGCGCTCGGCCAGTTTTTCCATCACCGGGAAAAACTCTTCCTGCACGGTGCAGCACAGGCAGCCGTTCGCGAGTTCGTACAGTTGGCCTTCGGTTTCGACGCCGTTTTCATCGCAACCGATGCCGCAACCCTTGAGGATTTCCCCGTCGATGCCAAGTTCGCCGAATTCGTTGACGATGACAGCGATGCGCTTGCCGCCCGCGTTCTGAAGAATGTGCCGCAGCAGCGTGGTCTTGCCGCTGCCGAGAAAGCCCGTGACGATGGTGACGGGAATCTTGCGCATTTGAGTTTGCATCGTGAGGTCCATCCGTAGGAGTTGCAGGTACACGCCGGGGCGTCTGCGCGTTTTGTCCGGACCGGTCACGCGAGCGGGGGCTCAGGCCCTGCAGGCAGCAACCACAGCAAAACACGGGGACGAACAACGGCGTTGCCGGAGCAACAGAAAACAGAAAACGGCAATGAAGCCATAAACGCACCGCCGCATCCCCGCGGGGTCGTTCTTCGTCGTCTGGCCGGTATCCGGGCTGGCGAAAGCGCCGCTTCCCCTTCCCGGACGAGTGGTTTCTCGCCCAGTGGTGATATGCCGACGCGGCCTTGCGCGTAGACATCGAAGCCGGCTCCGCGGCGCCAGACAATTCATCTGGAACCGCATTTCGCTTACCGTTGCGGGGGCAGCACAGGTTGGCCCGGTCCATGGCAGGTGGGCACCCTGTTTCCCGTTTAACTGCATGCGCACGAGCGCGCACACGAGCACCAAAGTGCGTGCGAGTTTAGGCCCCCAGCCCCATGCCGTCAAGGAAACGCGGGCGGCGACGAGGCCTTTGCGCGGTGCCGGCGCGGCCTGCCGTGTGCTATCGTATGCGCGCGTTTGGTGGCCGCCCCTACGGGCCGCCTCGACCGGCGCGATCCTCGCAGACCCCGTCATGAAAACACTCAGCATCGGCATCGGTTGTCGCTTGCACAGCTCGGCTGAGCAGATCGAAGCGGCTGTGCGCGCCACACTCGATTCACATGCGTTCGATGAAATCCACGCGATTGCCTCGGTCGACACCAAAGCCCACGAAGCCGGCCTGCTCGAATTCTGCGCACGTCACGCGCTGCCGCTGAAGTTGTTCAGCCGTGCGCAGATTGCGGCGATAGCCGTGGACGATCCGTCGGCGGCCGTGCGCGAGCACCTCGGCATAGACGGCGTGTGCGAGCCATGTGCGTTGCTCGCCGCGGCAGACGCATCCGATCGGGCCGTCTCCCGCAACGCGCGGCTGCTCGTGCGCAAGACCATTCACGACGGCGTCACGGTGGCGATCGCCTCGAGCATCGCCCAGCCCGCCCGCGAACAGACAAACAACGACTCTGAAGAACAGGACCTGCCATGAAGACCGATCCCGAATCGCATCAACGCATGACCGAACGCCGGCGCGAAGGCCATGAGAAAAAGCAGGCCAGCGCCACGCTCGAAAAAGGTCTGCTGATCGTCAACACCGGCACCGGCAAAGGCAAGACCACCGCCGCGTTCGGCATGGCCGTGCGCGTGCTGGGGCACGGCATGCGCCTCGGCGTCGTGCAGTTCATCAAAGGCGCGCTGCATACCTCGGAGCGCGACTTCCTCGGCGCAATCGCCCAATGCGACTTCGTCACGATGGGCGACGGCTACACCTGGAATACCCAGAATCGCGACGCCGACATCGCCACAGCGCGCAAAGGCTGGGACGAAGCGCGCCGCATGATCGAGAGCGGCGACTATCAGATGGTGATCCTCGACGAACTGAACACCGTGCTCAAGTACGAATACCTGCCGCTCGACGAGGTGCTGTCGGTGCTGACCGCGCGCGCGCCGATGCTGCACGTGGTGGTGACCGGCCGCCACGCGCCCGACGCGCTGATCGAAGCCGCCGACCTCGTCACAGAAATGCGCATCGTCAAACACCCGTATCGCGAGCAAGGCGTGAAAGCGCAACGCGGCGTGGAGTTCTGAGCGGTGTCCGGCTGCCCCGCCCTGTTCATTAGCGCACCCGCCTCGGGTCAAGGCAAAACCACGATTACCGCGGGCCTCGCGTACTACCACCGGCGCCTGGGGCGACGCGTGCGTGTGTTCAAGACGGGCCCCGACTTTCTCGACCCGATGATTCTGGCGCGTGCCAGCGGCGCGCCGGTACTGTCGCTCGATCTGTGGATGGTGGGCGAATCCGCCTGCAGAAACCTGCTCGCGCAGGCGGCGGCCGAAGCGGATCTGATCCTGATCGAAGGCGTGATGGGTCTGTTCGACGGCACGCCGAGCAGCGCAGACCTGGCCACGACGTTCGGCGTGCCGGTGCTCGCCGTTATTTCAGCGAAAGCCATGGCGCAGACCTTCGGCGCGGTCGCCTTCGGCCTCGCGCAATTCAGGCCGCAGGTGCCGTTTTACGGGGTGCTCGCCAATCGCGTCGGCTCGCCAAGGCACGCGCAAATGCTCGAAGAAGCGTTGCCGCCGGCGCTGCGCTGGTGTGGGCACGTCAGCGGCAACGACGGCATCGAGCTGCCCGATCGCCATCTCGGCTTGCATCAGGCAGCGGAGATCGACGATCTGGATACGCGTCTCGCGCGCGCCGCCGATGCACTCGCGCAAACCGCGCTGGCTGAATTGCCACCGCCGGTCGAATTCGGCGCGCCTGCATCAGAAGCCTTGCCGCGTCTTCTGGAAGGCAAGCGCATCACCATTGCGCGCGACGCAGCGTTCTCATTCATCTATCCGGCCAACGTCACGCTGCTAGAAGCGCTCGGCGCGCAGGTCGACTACTTCTCGCCGCTCGCTGACGAAGCCCTGCCGGAGCATACCGACGCCCTGTACCTGCCCGGCGGCTATCCCGAACTGCACGCGCCTTTGCTGGCGGGCAACACGCGCAGTGCCGCAACGATTCGCGCGCACGCTGCAGCCGGCAAACCGATCGTCGCCGAATGCGGCGGCATGCTTTACCTGCTCGAAGGTCTCACCGATACGCACGGCGTCAGCACGCCGATGCTCGGCCTGCTGCCCGGCCATACCAGCATGCAAACGCGCTTCACCGCGCTCGGCATGCAACAGATCGACAGTCTGCACGGCCCAATGACGGGCCACACGTTTCATTACTCGAAGCTGACCACGCCGCTCACGCCGCTGCGCCTCGCCACCCGGCCACACGGCGATGCCCCGGGCGAGGCCGTGTTCCGTGCCGGGCCGATCGTGGCGACTTACATGCATGCTTATTGGCCCTCCAACCCGGCCTTCACGGCCGCCCTGTTCCATGGCGAAGCCTTTTAACGATTCCGAACGCGCAGCCGTCTACCGCGCGATCTACGAACGGCGCGACATGCGTCACTTCGTGCGCGATCCGGTCGATCCTGCCGTGTTGCAACGCCTGCTCGACGCGGCGCATCACGCGCCGAGCGTCGGCTTCATGCAGCCGTGGCGCATCGCGCGTATCACCGACCCGGCCTTGCGCACGGCCTTGCACGCAACCGTCGAAAGCGAACGCCTCGCCACCGCCGACGCGCTCGGCAAGCGTCGCGAAGAATTCATGAAGCTGAAAGTGGAAGGCATGCTGGAATGCGGCGAACTGCTGGTGATGGCGCTCATGGACGGACGCGAGCGGCACATCTTCGGACGCCGCACCTTGCCGGAAATGGACCTTGCTTCGGTGGCCTGCGCGATCCAGAACATGTGGCTGGCCGCGCGTGCGGAAGGCCTGGGGATGGGCTGGGTGTCGCTATTCGACGTCGACGCGGTCCGCCAGTTGCTGCATATGCCCGAAGGTGCGCGGCCGGTGGCGATTCTATGTCTCGGCCACGTCGATCAGTTCTACTGCGAGCCCATGCTGGAAACCGAACGCTGGGCGACCCGTATGCCGCTCGCCGATTGTGTGTTCGAAAACCGCTGGCCAGAAGACGATAAAGCGCCGGAATAAAACGCGTGTTTGCCGGCGTCGGACGTTTTATGGCTGCAAAGGCGGAACCGGTTTGAGCGAAACCACCCCGGGCACGCCCCCCGTCTTTTCCATGCGCAGTTTCACGCGCCAGTCCTGCGGCGCATCGAAGGGAAATCTGGCCAACGCGCTCTTCACGAGCACGGGCATGGCGTGCAAGGGATCGGCATCGCGATCGCTGCTGGCCGCGCTCACTTTGTAGACTTCCCGCCCACTCGATTGCTCGAAAAACCGCAGCGTCAAAGTGTGCTGATACGCGCGTCCACCGAACAGCGCAAACGGCGGTTCGGGCGAGCGTTCGCACACGCCCGGCGCGCAATCCTTCGTGCCCACGCCGACCGTGGCCGGCCGCGTGTCATACGCAATCGACAGTAAATAGTGCGCGGGCTTGCCCGCCGTATCGATGAAGCCGTTCTTCGCCAGTTCGTCACGCAGCATGGTTTCGAATTGCGGATGATCCGCGCTGGCAGCCTGCGAAGGTATGCGCGCAATCGTATAGGTGCGCTCGCCCTGCAGCACGGCCGCGGGGTTCGCCGTGTGCACGTCGGCGTTCAGACCCGCGCATCCGGTCAGACTCGCCGCGGCCAGCACGGCACAGATCAATATCGCTTTCACCAGCTTCTCGCTTCGATAAGGTGAGGGTTCATAAGTCATCCGCGCGCCGTCGCGGCGGAATCGGACTGCACGTCGTCGAGTGCCGGCAGGGAAATCGTAAAAGCCGTGCCCTCGCCCGGTGCGCTGACCACCTCGACCTCGCCGCCATGACGCGTCACGACCGTCTTGACGAACGCCATGCCCAATCCCGCACCGCCCACTTCCGGCCGCTCCGTCTCGTGAAAACGCCGGAAGCGCTCGAACAGATTTGCTTGTTGTTCCTTCGAAATGCCATAGCCTTCGTCGCGAATCGTACACGACACACGCTTTACCGTACCGGGCGCACCCGCCCGCACGAGCCCGCCTGCCGCGTTGAGGTTCTTCAGGCTGTAGGTGATGCGAGTGTCCGGCGGACTGTACTTGACCGCATTGTTCAGAATGTTGACGAGCGCGCGCGTCATCAGCGAGCGGTCGGCGCAGATCCAGTGGCCGTCGTCTTCCTCGCCGGCTGCCTCGCTGTCCGTATCGGTTTGCAGCGTGATGCGTTTGGCGTGGGCCTGCGGCCAGACCTCGTCGCTGGCGTCGATCATCAGTTCGGTCATGCTCACCGGTTCGAGCACGTAAGTTTGCGATTCGGCGCGCGCAAGCTGGACGAAATCGTCGGCGAGCGTCAGCGCGCGCTGCGCATAGCGCTCGATGCGCTCCAGCAAGCCGCGCGCGAGCACCGGCTCGCTGCGCGCCCGTTCGATTTCCACCAGCGCCAGAATGGACGCCTGGGGCGAGCGCATGTCGTGCGAGAGCAGCCGCAAGGCGTCTTCCCGTTGACGCTCGGCCGCATGCAGGGCCGACACGTCGACCAGACCCGCGATCCAGCCGGTGGTCTCGCCTTGCTCGTTCGTACAGTTCGCATAGCGCAGCAGATGGTCGCGGTCATGGGCATCGCGCACCTCGACGCCTTGCGCCATCAGCGCGGCGAACTCGCGGCGTGCGGGATCGAGCAACGCCGGCCATTGGGCGTGCGCCAGCAGATTGTTTTCGGCATCCAACGCCGCGCCACTGTCGATAGTCTTGACCAGCGTCAGGCCGCCGAGCACCTGCCGCATCGGCCGGCCTTCCGGCAGCGGCGCGCCGAGGCGCGCGAAATGCGCCTTCGCGGCATGGTTCGCGATCAGCACGATTCCCTGCACGTCGCTCACCAGGATCGGCTCGGGCATGCTGTCGAGGCTGTCCCACACAAAGCGCTTCATGTCCTGCACGCGCTGCGCGGCCTGCGCCATCAGCGCCATATGCTGCTCCAGCACATCGCCGCCGAACTCGCGGCGGCGCTGAGGTGTTTCGGGCAGGAGGTGAGGCTCGTCGGCGAGGCGCTGCAACTCCTTGCGCAGATAGGCCATCGTCATTTCGAGGCGCCGCCAGTTCCAGATCGGATACACCACGATCAGACTGAAGATCGCCGGCACCGGCGACATCCATAGCCGCGCACCGTACAACAGGACCGCGCTGCCCGCGGTGGCGGCCATGCCCAGCGCAACGGTCAGCAGCAGCGAGCGGCGCGGCGACAACACCAGAAAACCGGCGAGCAATGCGGCGAGCGGCGCCAGCGATACCGCGAACAGCACCCACGGCTCGGCGGGCTCGAGCTCGCGCCCGGTCAGCAGCGTATCGAGCACGTTGGCGTGAATATAGACGCCAGGCAGCGGCCCCAGCTCGCCGGACACCGGCGTCGCAAAACGGTCGTACAAGCCGGACGCGGTCACGCCGATCAGCACGATGCGCCCACGCAACCGGTCAGCCGGGACCTCGCCCGCGAGCACACTGGCGAAACTCAGCTTCGGGTAATTCTCCGCATTCGGACCGAAGGGGATCAGGAAGCGGCCTTCACCTTCGTCATTCCCGTCGTCACCGGATAAGCTCGCCGCCTCGCCGGACGACTGCCTGCGCGGCCAGTCGTCCACCCGCAGCGTGCCTCGGTCGACGTCCCGCGCGACCGGCACCATCAATTGCGGCCAACGCGAGTCCGCGCCCCCCTCGAAGCGGGCGACGCTGCGCACGATACCGTCGTTGTCGACTTCAAGATTGATATGCCCCATGCCGGCCGCCGCATGCGCGAGCGGCGCCACCGGCTCGACCACGACACGCCGGCCCGCGCTGTCCGGCGGAGTCAGCAGCATGGGCAGATAAGTGGGGCTCAGGGCAATCGCGCGGGCGAGCTGGGCGTCTTCCGGATTGGCTTCGGTAAAGAGCACGTCGTAGATCACCGCGGCGGGCTTCGCCTTCGCGATCTGTTCGAGCAGCTTCGCGTGGACGCTGCGCGGCCATGGCCAGCGGCCAAGCTGCGCGATGCTGGCGTTGTCGATTTCAACCACCACGATGTCGCGCAGCAGCGGTTGCGCGCGCAGGCTCAGAAAGCGGTCGTAGACCAGGTTGTCGACGCTGGCGGTGAGACGGCCGAGCGAACTGAGCAGAATCACCGCAATGCCGAGGCAGCCGATACCCACCCATTCGAGCAGGAAGCGGCGCCCGGCGCGCCGCCCGAGGCGGGCGCGCGGATCGAGGCTCAGGCGCGTGTGTGGGTTGGGCAAGGCGTGACGTGGTTGAGGGCTAAGGGACCGGCGGGTCGCCGGCGCGGTCCCGTGAATCTACCAGCGTCAGCGTGCAAGCGTAAATGAGCGGACCGAACTGCTCTTCTCATAGAAGCGGCCATTCTCGAACTGCTCGGCGACGATCGTCCAGTAGTAGACGCCGCCCGGCAGATCGCTGACCACGACCTCGCCGCCCGTCAAATCGGTTCGATCGACGAGCGGATGGCTTAGATCAGCGGTCGTGGCCAGCACGAAGCGAAAGCGCGTCTCGACCGTGGAGCGGCTGACGAACCAGCGGAACTCGTAGTCGCGGCTGCCAGCACGCAAGCCCGCCGAGGCAGCGAGACCCAGTTGGCGCCGCTCGAAACCGTATACCTGCGGGAGGCCCTCGAGTCCGTTCGCGTCGATCGCGGCGATACGCACGAAATACGTGCCGTCGGCCAGTTCGCCGAAGTCCGCGTGCGGCGCGCTCACGCGCTGATCGCGGATCAGGTCGAGCTGATCGGCATCGCGCGCAATCTGCACGCGATAGGCCACGGCGCGCTCGGCCGGTACGAGGTCGAAAGCGACCGTTTTGCCGTCCTGCACTTTGGCCGGGTCAGCAAGCGCCGGCGCGGCCAGCAGTTCCACCGGCGCGCCAATCGCGCTGCCGGCGCGCGTGACGCTGCCAAAGCGTGCCTTGACGAGTTGCGCGGACGCCTGCAGCGGCACGCCAGGCGGTGGCGCATAAGCCCCGCCGGCTGCGGCCGGGTCGACGCCGACCGCGCCGTCCAGCACTTCCACTGCGGTGGTTTGTGCGTCGCCGTCGTAGGCGACCTTGAAACGCGTACCGCGCACGCCCGCTACCACCGACGGCGAACGGATCTGGAAGCGGTCATCCTTTTTGGTGGCATGCGTGACTTCGCTGGCGACTTCGCCACGCCGCAGACCGAGCACGCGATCGCCCGAGCCGGTCAGCACGGTACGCCGCAGCTTGTCGATATCGAGCAGGCCGTCCGGCGCCACCGTGACGTGCGAGCCGTCCGGCAGTTCCAGCGTGACAAAGCCGTTATGGCCGGTGCGGATGCGATCGCCCTCGCCGAGCGTCGTGCCCGCCGTGAGCGGCGTGTAAGGATTCTTGCCGAAAGCGTGCTCGGCCGGACCGCTCGTCGCGATCACGCGGGCCGACTCGGCATCCTGTTTGAGCCGGTCGGCAGGCAGCCGCAGCGCGATCCCGGCCGGCATACGGCGCGGTGCGGGCACGTGATTCAAACGGCTCAACATGGCCCAATCGCCGGCGTCGCGCAGATAGCGGCCGGCAATTTCATACAACGTGTCGCCCTCGTGGGTCACGTAGGAGACATAGACCGGCGCAACCGTGCGGGTGCGTTGCTTCGGCGCGCGGGAGGATTGCGCATCCGCCGATAGTGGCGCGAAGCACGTCATCGCGATCAGGCCGGCCGCTGCCAGCAGCGCGCCGGCGCGGCGCCCCGGCAAGCCTGTACAACCGGGCACTACCGCATCGAAAGCAGGCGTCACGCGTCCCCCGCTTCGGGGCGCTGTTCGGCCACCGCCGGCGGCGTGCCGGATTCGATCCGCTCGAGCCGGTACCCATAGCCGTAGATCGGCGTCAGACGATAGCCGTGCTCCGGGCGCAAGCCAAGCTTGCTGCGCAACATCGACACGTGCGTGTCCATGGTGCGCGATGGAATATCCGTGGCCTGCTTCCAGATCACATCGAGAATATGCGCGCGCGACAACGGCCGGCTCAGGTGCTGGAACAGCAGCAACGCAAGCTCGAACTCCTTCTGCGTCACCGCGACGGTCGCGCCGCGCACCACCACGTGTTTCGCGCCCAGATCGAATTCGAATTCGCCGAAGACTTCTTTCGCCGCCGGCGGCTTGAGGTGATAGGCGCGGCGCAGCAACGAGCCGACGCGCGCCAGCAGGACCGCTGCGGAGACCGGCTTGACGACGTAGTCGTCTGCGCCGGTGTTGAGGATCGAGGTGATATCGGTTTCGCGGCCGCGGCTCGTCATGAACAGGACCGGCAAGCGCTCGGAGAGGCTTTCGCGCACCCAGCGCAACACCTCTTCGCCCGACATGTCGGGCACGTTCCAGTCGAGCACCAGAAGGTCGAATGTCTGGCGCCGCAATTGCCGCACCAGTTCACGGCCCGCACCGAAAGCGTGACAGACGTGGCCGGCCGCCGACAGCGTTTGGCAAACAAGGTCGGCTTGCGCCGAATCGTCATCCAGAACTGCAATTCTCATAAAACCCCGCAACGCGACATGGTCCGTAGTTAATGGCCAGTGAGCCGGCAGATGACCGGGATGACGGCGCGAGCGCCGGCGATCCAGCTTCCTGTTTTCATCTCGGCTGCACGTTTTTTTTCGAAAATGGTCCCTTGCCTCGCACCCCGTTCGCTTCCACCGTCTTACTGTCTCGAAATTAGCGCGTATTTTTGGCTTTAGCGCGCTCATTATCAAGGGGGTAGATCATCATAATCGAAAACGACCCTGCTCTTTCCCGGATGCGATCATGCGACTATCCGGCTGGATCGGTTCGGTCATTGCGAACCGTCCAATGGGATATTTCCCAAAAGTCTCTCAGGTTCCGCCCGTTATTGAAATCGACCTCGGTGGGTCGTCATTTGGGTCGGTTGGTCTCGCCCGCACGGTGATTGGCCCCGTCTGCTCTTCGTCGTAGGTGGCCCCGCCCCCAGCGATTTGACAATTTGCGAGTTAGTATAGGAACAGTCTCAAAATAAATCGTTTAAGAATTGTTAGATCGATTGATTGAAACCCCAGGCTTTGGCCCATTGGCGGAAAACCCGGCGCTTTTGCATGTATGCGCCGGCCCGGAACCCTTACCGCCCGCCTTCAATCTCCGGCATCGGTGCGAATAGCGCGTCGAGATCGTCGTCCGAGAACTTGGTGGCACCGGCGGCGTCTTCAGAAAGAATACTGTCAGCGAGTCCCGCCTTCTGTTCCTGCAACTCCACGATTTTTTCTTCGATGCTGCCCGCCGCAATCAGCTTGTAGACGAACACCGGCTTGTCCTGCCCGAGCCGATGCGCGCGGTCGGTCGCCTGATTCTCGGCGGCAGGGTTCCACCACGGGTCGTAGTGAATCACCGTGTCGGCGGCGGTCAGATTCAAGCCCACGCCGCCAGCCTTCAGGCTGATCAGGAAGAGCGGCACCTCGCCTTGCTGGAAACGCTCGACCGGTGTAACGCGGTCCGCCGTGTCGCCGGTCAGGATCACATAGGGAATCGCAGCCTCCTCGAGCGCTTCGGCAATCAGCGACAACATGCCGGTGAACTGCGAGAACAGCAGCACGCGCCGCCCTTCTTCGATCAATTCGGGCAACATCGACAGCAACAAATCGAGTTTGGCCGAGCGCGTGGCGCGCGTGCCTTTGTCCGTTTTTTCGGCCCGTTCCGTTTTGCCGCGCTTTTCACCTGATTTCTCGCCCGGCTCGCCCTCTTGTCCATCCACCTGGATTTTCCGCACGAGACGCGGATCGCAACAGACCTGACGCAGCTTCAGCAAAGCATCGAGCACGATAATGTGGCTGCGCGCGAGACCCTGCGCGCTGACCGCCGCGCGCACCCGTTCCTGCATCGCCGTGCGCACCGTTTCATAGAGGTCGCGCTGCGCGCCTTCCAGATCGACCGAGCAGATGATGGTGGTCTTGGCCGGCAGCTCCTTCGCGACCTCGTCCTTACGACGGCGCAGCATGAACGGCCGGATGCGGCGCGCCAGCAGCGCGCGGCGCACGCCATCGCCGTTTTTCTCAATGGGATTGCGCCAGCGTTTGGTGAAATCCTTCTGACTGCCGAGAAAGCCCGGCAACAGAAAATCGAACTGCGACCACAGTTCACCGAGGTGATTCTCCAGCGGCGTTCCGGTCAAACACAGCCGATGCCGCGCCTGCAATCCGCGAATCGCCTGTGCGGCTTTGGTGGTTGCGTTCTTGACGTACTGCGCCTCGTCGAGAATCAGCAAGTGGTACTCATGCTCGGCGAGCACTTTCTGATCGCGCCACAGCAGTGCATACGTCGTGAGAATCAGTTCGTGCTCGCCGATCTGCTCGAAACGCTCCTTGCGCTGCGGGCCGTTGAGCACCAGCACTTTCAGTTCCGGCGCAAAGCGGCGCGCTTCCTCGCGCCAGTTGTGCACAAGCGTGGTCGGCACGACGATCAGCGCGGGACGCCTGAGCCGCCCGGCTTCTTTCTCCGCCAGGATGTGCGCGAGCGTCTGCACGGTCTTGCCGAGACCCATGTCGTCAGCAAGCACGCCGGCCAGATCGTGTTCGCGCAGAAACTGCATCCAGTTCAAACCCTGATGCTGATACGCGCGCAGTTCCGCTTTCAGACCACGCGGCACCGGCACCTCGTGCAAACCCGGGCCAGCCTGCAGACGCTGCGCCAGTCGGCGGATCGAATCGTCGCCCTGGAATTGCCAGCGGCCCGTGCTGTTCAATGCTTCGAGCCGGCCCGCATCGACGGAAGGCACACGCAGCGGCGCGCCTTCCGCCAGAGTGCCGCCGAGCGCATCGAACAGGTCGACCAGCACGCGCACCACCGGCTTCAGGCGGTCGGCACGCAGACGCAGGCGCTTGTTCTCCTCCGTCTTCAGCTCGATCGGCTCGTCGTCGGCGATCGCTTCGAGCGCGCCGCCAAGCCAGCGCCGGTCGCGCCGGAACAGATCGGCGAGCAGCGGCTCGAGCCGTACATTGCGCTCGCCGATGCGGATGCCCATCTCCAGATCGAACCAGCCGTCGCCCGCCTGCTGCGCGGTGCCGTCGATCGCGTCGATCTCGATGATGTTGTAGCGGAACGTCGGCGCCATCGTCACGCGCCAGCCCTGGTTCACGAGGTCCGGCACGGCGTCGTTGACGAAGGCGGACCACGATTCGGCATCCGGCAGGCCGAGCATCGTATCGGGCAAAAGCCGCGAGGCGGCCACGCGGCTGGTCGGGACTTTTTGCAGCCCGGTCCTGCGCAGTTCGAGCAAGCGCTTTTTTTCGGTGTCGTAGCGCCGGCGAATATGGATGACGTCGCCGCCCGGCATCGGCACGAGCGTGACGCTGCTGTCGACGTTGATACTCACGCCGTCGTAATCGAAGCTGACGCCGGCCAGTTCAACGGCCTCGGGCTTGCGCTGCCCCGCCTTGGCCGTAGACGGCAGTGCGTGGCTATTGAGCGTGAGCACCGGCACGGGATCGACGTCGATCACGCGGATCGAGGACGTTTCGTGCGTGGGCGGCAGCGGCAAGTCGGGGGCGATTTCACGCAGCACCGAGGCAACGAGCGGTGCTTCGGCGAGCGAGATCGGCGGCATGGCGAGGTAATCGGGCAACTGCTGGAACGGCAGCGACGATTCGACGATGCCCGCCTCATTGGCGACGCCGTCCACGTACCAGACCGGCTCGGTGGGCAGCACCATGGTGGCGCGCGGTTCGGTGCACAGCACGGGCCGCAGGCGTTCGTCAGCGAGCGGCTCCCATTCGATCCGGCCGGGCCGCTCGGCGCCGCGCGACAGCGGCGTCGGCCCCTCATGCCCCGGTGCCGGCGTGAGATCGAAGAACAGGCGCCCCGTGAGGATCAACTTTTGCAGCATCTCCGCGCCACTCGTGCCGCGCAGAACGAACTGGCCGAAATCCTCGCGGGAACGGCCGAGCCACAGCCCGCGCAGGATCGACAGGTCTTCGTCGGAGACGAACCTGGGTTGCTTGAGCAAGGCCGCTTCCACGTTGCTCCAGGGCTCGTCGACTTCGACGATGGTGCCGTCCGGCGTGCAGCGCGCCCGGTACAACACAACCTCATGGCGCATATGGAACCTGGACCAGTTCAGCAGATAAGCCAGCGTTTGGGACCGCGTGGCAGCCGCCTTCTGGGCGACTGCATCGGCGGCCTCGGCGCGCGCGCGAAAACGCTCCAGCCAGCTGACCAGCTCCGGGCGCACGCCGGATGGCGACGGCAGAGTCGTTCCAGACGGCGGCTGCGGGTAGCCGGCGAACGGCTGCGCATCTGCGTTGATATGTGCGTTGATATCGGTATTGATATCAGCGTCGCTGCCGACGTTGGTGATGTGGTCCATCTCGTCGTGATACTCGAGCTCGGCGAGCAGCAACGCGGCGACATGCTTGCAGTTGCCCCCGACCGGACAACTGCAGTCGCTCTGCGCCCATGGCCGGCCGCCATCGGTGCGAAACCGCACCCGCGTGTGGTACGGCAGCACGCGGGTGCCTTGCACGTAGCCGCTTAGCGTGGCGCCGTGCCATTTCACGTTCGTGACGGCGCCGACCGAACGCGCCTTGGCGACAGTGTGGTCACCCAGCCATTCCGTAATCCTTTCCCGATCAAAGAAAACTGACGACATCAGGATCCATCCCTATTCAAGCCGGCGGAGGCAAGCGTGTGCGGACGCGGCAAGCGCCGCGGCAGGCTGTGCGTATGGCGCCTGCCGGCGCGGTCGCGGCCTGGCATGATTGCCCGTGGTAACCGGCCATTTTACGCGTTGGCGGCAATGGGCTGTGGAGACGGTTTTGACCTCGGCGTGAAGGGCCGATGGCCTGGCCTCGCCTAGAGTGAGGGATCGATGGGCGCCCCGACCCGGACCTCCAGGTCCGCCGCCGCGAACACCTGAGCGAGCGCCGGCGCCGGTGCCTCGTCGGTCACCAGCAGATCGACCGCATCCGCGCCGAAAGCGTGCACCAGCGCGCTATGGCCGAATTTCGCATGATCCGCCGCGACCACGCGCTGCTCGGCCTGCGCGAAGGCCGCGAGCGAAAACGCCACGTCGGCCGGCAGTGCATCCATGAAACGGCCCTGCATGTCGATTGCGGTAACCGAGACAATCGCGTAACGCACGTGAAATTGGCGCAGGAAAGCCAGCACGCTGTCACCGAAGGCGGCGGAGTCGTCGGCGCGCAACTCGCCTCCCGCGATGAACACGCGGTTGCCGTTGCGCGGCGCCAGCACGCGAGCCACTTCGATTGAATTGGTCACCACCGTCAGGCGCGAGCGCGCGCTGAGCGCCTGAGCGATATGCAGACAGGTGGTGCCGCCCTCGAGGATCAGCGAGTCGCCGTCCCTTACCAGCTCGGCAATGCGCGCGCCAATAGCCTGCTTGCCCCCACGGCTTGCCACCATGCGCCGCTGGAATGGCGGCTCGTCGAGACGCTCGGGCAGCATGATGCCGCCGTGCACCTTGATGAGCAGGCCGTCCGCGATCAGCGGCTTGATATTGCGACGGATGGTCTCGTCGGAAACCTCGAAGCGACCGGCGAGATCGGTGATCGTGCAGGTGCGCTGCTCGCGGACGAGCCGCAGGATTTCGGCTTGGCGTTGGGTGGAGAACATAGGGTGGGGATCGGGATGGCAGAGGCCAGTCTAGCAAACACCCTCATCATTCGCCAAGAAAACCCAACGCATTTCCATACAAACCCACAATCCGGATAGGAAAGCTCAACTCGCCCTGACTTCCGCCAACAATTCCGGATGCCGATCCAGCACCTTCAACAGCTTGATCAGAGCGAGCGGCGGCCGCGTCTTGCCATTTTCGTAGCGCGAGAAGGCGTTCACGCCGCCGCCAAATATCTCCGCCGCCTCGCGCTGGTCCAGATCGAGTTTCTTACGCACAGCAGCAATGAATGCGGGATCCACTTGCGAGGCATTCACCTCTTTATTGAAGGCCAGCATCATTTGCCCGGTGCGCGTCGCTTCCTCCATGCCGAGCACCGCCTCGTCGCACACCGGACAGTAGTCGCCCGTGACGGCCTCGAAGACGGCCGTCTCCCCCTTGTAGACATAGCGCATATTGCGCGTATCGCGCACCAGTTCGGCCGCTCCGCAGTTTGGGCATTTCATGCTCACCACTCCTTGAATGACACGACGAGAACGTCGTCGATCACCGTCAATTTCAGATAGACCATGCCTGCTTCCGTGACGGCACAGTAGACGTCCTGCCAGACCCGATGGTCCGCGTACGTGGTCATGCTTTTTCGAAAATTCGCCCGCTCAAGCGATATCAATGTCTCGACAATTGCGGCAGGCCCAAGGCCAAGTGCCGCAGCGCCCATTACCGCCGATTTCGTGATTCTGATTTTCCCTGCGCGAGCCAGGCTTTGGGCATCCGCCAGCGTGCAATGAGGCGTACTTTTTTCCACTCTCGCCTCCGATCAATATTAACCTACTTGGTTATCAAAAAGATAGCGTTATCGTCTGTTGCCGACGCATCCGCCGCATCCTTTGATCCCTCGCGAAGCAAATCGATCGTTGCTTTTTGCCAAAATTTGTTGCAATCTACGCGCGTTAATTCAACCAACTTCCACACATGTCCACATCCATCCCCACCCATGCCCGTGTCGTCATCATCGGCGGCGGCATTATTGGCTGTTCGGTCGCCTATCACCTCACCAAAATGGGTTGGAGCGATGTGGTGCTGCTCGAACAGGGACAACTGTCGTGCGGTACGACCTGGCACGCGGCCGGCCTTGTCGGGCAACTGCGCGCGCAGGAAAGCATGACCAGACTGATCCGCTATTCGACCGCGCTCTACGCCGAACTCGAAGCCGACACGGGCCTCGCAACCGGCTGGAAACAATGTGGCTCGCTCTCGGTGGCCCGCACGGCCGAACGGATGACGCAACTCAAGCGCACCGCCGCCGTCGCGCGCGCCTATGGCGTGGCGTGCGACGTGATCAGCCCGCAGGAAGCCGGAGATCTATGGCCGGTGATGCGCACCGACGACCTGCTCGGCGCCGTCTGGCTGCCCGGCGACGGCAAAGCGAATCCCACCGATCTGACCCAGGCCCTCGCCCGCGGCGCCCGCACACGCGGTGCGCGTATCGTCGAGAACACCCGCGTCACCGCGATCCATACACGCACCGCGCTAGAAGACAAAGCCAACGGCACCACAGGCGCGCGGGAAGTAAGCGGCCTCGCATGGCGCAACAAGGACGGCGAAGAAGGCACGATCGGCGCGGATATCGTCGTGAACTGCGCGGGACAATGGGCCAAGGCGGTTGGCCGCCTGTGCGGCGTAACCGTGCCGCTGCACTCGGCCGAGCACTACTACATCGTCACCGAACGCATTGCCGGCGTGCACCCGGACCTGCCGGTAATGCGCGACCCGGACGGTTTCATTTATTTCAAGGAAGAAGTCGGCGGGCTCGTCATGGGCGGCTTCGAGCCGAACGCGAAGCCGTGGGGCATGAACGGCATCCCGGACAATTTCGAATTCCAGTTGCTGCCCGACGACTGGAATCAGTTCGAAATCCTGATGGAAAATGCGCTGCAGCGCGTGCCCGCGCTCGAAACCGCGCAGGTCAGGCAGTTCTACAACGGCCCGGAGTCGTTCACCCCGGACAATAACTTCATGCTCGGCGAAGCGCCGGAGTTGCGGCGCTTTTTTGTCGGCGCGGGTTTCAATTCGATGGGGATCGCATCGGCGGGCGGTGCGGGCATGGCGCTCGCCGAATGGATCGTCGCGGGCGAACCGACGATGGACCTGTGGCCGGTCGACATCCGCCGCTTTGCGCGCTTCAACGGTAACGACACGTGGCTGCACGATCGCGTGAAGGAAACGCTTGGCCTGCACTATGCAATGCCCTGGCCGAATCGCGAGCTCGACAGCGCACGGCCGTTTCGCCGCTCGCCGCTGTACTCGCTGCTGCGTGAAAACGGTGCCTCGTTCGGCAGCAAGATGGGTTGGGAACGTGCCAACTTTTTCGCGCCGACGCCTGCCGAAGCACAGATCGACTACGCGTTCGGCCAGCAGAACTGGCTGCCGTGGAGCGGCGCCGAACATCGCGCGTGCCGCGAAGGCGTCGCGCTATTCGACATGACGTCGTTCTCCAAATTCCTCGTCAAAGGACGGGATGCAGAGAGCGTGCTGCAAGGCATCGTCACCAACGACGTCGCCGTGCCGCCCGGCACCACCGTCTATACGGGCATGCTCAACGAGCGCGGCACTTACGAATCGGACTTCACGCTGACGCGCCTCGCCGACGATCAATACCTGCTCGTCACCGGCACCGCGCAAACCACGCGCGATTTCGACACCATCGAAAAAGCGATTCCACACGACAAACACTGCACGCTGGTCGACGTCACCGGTCAATACGCCGTGCTCGCCGTGATGGGCCCGCGCTCACGCGCCTTGCTGCAAAGCGTGTCGAAAGCGGACTGGAGCAATGAGGCGTTTGCGTTTGGCCAAAGCCGCGAGGTCGATCTTGGTTATGCGACGGTGCGCGCTACACGTCTTACCTACGTGGGCGAACTCGGCTGGGAGTTGTACGTGCCGGTGGAATTCGCGGTAGGTGTCTACGAAACGCTGCACGCTGCGGGCAAAGCGTTCGGCCTCGTCAATGCGGGCTACTACGCGATCGATTCCTTGCGTATCGAGAAAGCTTATCGCGCATGGGGCCGGGAACTGACGCCGGATACGAATCCGTTCGAAGCGGGTCTCTCGTTCGCGTGCAAACTCGACAAGGACATCCCGTTCCGCGGCCGCGATGCATTGCTGAAATTGCGCGCCGAACCGATTCACCGCCGTATGGTGGTGCTAACCGCCGACGGCGCCGCCAATCGCATGCTGTGGGGCGGCGAAGCCATTCTGCGCAATGGCAAGCCAGTCGGTTTCGTCAGTTCGGCGGCTTTCGGACACACGCTCGGCTGCCCGGTAGCGATGGGCTATATCAACAATCCGGACGGCGTCGCCGACGCGGCCTACCTGAACGGCGGTCAATACATGATCGACGTTGCCGGCGATCTGCTGCCGGCGACCGTGCATCTGAAAGCGCCTTACGATCCACGCTCGGAACGGGTGAAAAGCTAACGCCCGCCGCGCGCCATACTCGAAAACACCCCATCGCGGCGAATCAGGCCATGAAAGAGCGCCGCCGCGAGATGCAGCAGCACAGTGGCAAACAGCGCGAATGCGAGCCATGTATGCAACGCGCGCAGTACTGCGAACAGTTCGACGTTATGCGGCGCGATCGGCGGCAAATGCAGCGGACCATATAGCGTGACCGGATACCCGGCTGCGGACAACATCGCCCAGCCGATCAGCGGCATCGCCGCCATCAGCGCATAGAGGACAAGATGCGACAGCTTCGCGGCGACGCGCTGCGGCGCCGGCATGTCCTGCGGCAACGGTGGCGTGCCGCGCCTGATACGCACGCCTACGCGCAGCATCACCAGCAACAGCAACGCAATGCCAAGCGGCTTGTGAATCGCCAGCAGCGTGTTATGCGCGTGCGACACGGTCGCAACCATCCCCACCCCGATGAACAGCATCGCGACGATCAACGGCGCCATCGTCCAATGCAGCGCTCGTGCGAGCGAACTGAAATGTGCTTGCCGCTGCTTCATGACTGGCCTCCGTTTTTCTGCGTTTGGTGGATCGCGGGGCGCAGCGTTTCTTCGAGCGTGCGCCGCTTATACGACAACGCGTAAGCCGCCGAGCGCGCCGCGAGCAACGGATCGTTCGAAGGCTGGATGCCCGCCGGCAAGATGGTCGGATCGAAATTGACATCGCGGCACGTGCCATCTTCTTGCGACGTCGAACGATCGATCACCAGCGTGCCGGCGTCGATATGCTGACGATCGTCGGGCCATTGCATCGTTGCGTCGTCGATGGGGTCGCCCGGCTGAGCGACCGTCAGGATCAGGTGCCAGCGCAACGGTCCGCTTTGCAGACGCTGGTTGAGATCTGCCTGAAGAAAGTTCTTTTCGGCTTTTTGCGCATCGGTGATCGGCGCATACGGCGTTTCAGGCACCATCGCCCAGCGCACGGCGTGAGTACTGCCCGCACTGTCCGTAAACCGGAACGCGTTGATGCTGTAGTACGCGGCGTTCGCCAGACTCGACGACGGCGGATGTGCTTTCACCCAGGCCTGAAATGGCCGGGTTTCCGGATATGCGTCATAAAACGCTTTCAACTTCGCGGGATCCAGTTTGCCGGTTGCGGCATCGGGTTTCGCTGCAACCAGTTGCTGATAGAACTGCGCGGGCGTATGAACCGCAAAGACGGGTGTCGAATTCATTCCAGTACGCCATTGCTCGCCGTTCTGCAATTGAAACAGCAAGGCCATGCTGCGCACCGGAGAGCTGGTGTCGGGTGCGGAAGGATTACCGCCTGGCACCGCAAAACGTCCTGTGACCGGTGTGCGGCCGCTGGCGAATACGGCGGCGCGCGATAGCGCCGCGCCGTTGCCGTTACTGTCGAAATAGCCCTCCACGCACAAGCCCTTTGCATGGTTGCGTCTGTAGCCCGGATGCGGCTGGCCGGCCACCGCTTCGAACGTATTGATGAAACGCGGCGCGGTGAGCCGCGCGGGTGTCAGCCAGCCCGCGGTATAGGCGAAGCCACCGGCAAGAGCCGCAACGACTGCGCCGATCGCGGCAAGCCGGCATGGCACGCATAGGGGTCCAGCATTGGGAACGGATGGTTTTGTCACGACGCCTCCTTGACGCTCGGAAAGATGCACTCATTGGTGAACACCCAATGCGGCGATCTATTCCATTCGATATCCGGCGCGTCCGTTCACGCCGCGCGCCGGATATCAATCGCGTCAATTGACGTTACCCACCGCCGCGCTGCCGCTCGCGACATGGTTCGCGGCAGCCGCCTTCGCCGCGAGTGCTTCCTTGTTGTGCTCGACCTGTTGCGCGAAGACGGGGCTCACATCCGGATACGATGCGTCGGTCACGTAGTCAAGGCCGTTCTGTTGAGCTTCGATCAATTCCTGGTACACCTGAGCACGTGTCTTGCCTTCGGCAAAGACGCTCGACGAAGCGGCAAGAATGACGACGGACAAGGCGGCAAAAGCGATCTTCTTCATGATGAACTCCAGAGAGTTTTGTGCGGGTTCGCATGAGGGAAAACCACCGGTCGGCGGTTTTTATTCCTGCATTGACGCCTCAAAAAAAACAAACTTCGAACGTGGAATAAACTCACCTCTGCACGTGTTTGCCGGTAGTTGACTGAAATCCGTTAGCTGAAATCCGACGAACGCCGCCACCATGACCTCAACCGACGCCCCCTCCGACCCACCGCTTTCCGAAGCCGACATTCAGGCGTATGCCGATGGCACGCTGAGCCCGGAGCGCGCGGCGTTTCTGCAGGACTATCTGGGCAAGGATCCGGCGGAAGCACGCCGGGTGGCGTTCTACGGCAGGCTGAACGCGCAGATGCAGCAGGCCTTCCAGACAAACGACGAACCTGTTTCAGGCCGTGCGCGAGGGTGGCGCGGCGCACTCCGCCAACTGACGGGCGCGAGGCGTCCGGGCAAGGCGCTCAATACCCTCGCGGCGCTGGTTCTGACGCTGGCGGCCGTAAGCGGCTGGTTGGCCGCCACCCAGGTATCCCGGCAGGCGCTCAACAATGCCGCCGTGATGGCGTTGGCGGAAATCGCAGCCGCACCGTATTCCGCCACGTCGCCGACGCGAACCGACGAATCCGCCCCGCCGCTCGCCGCGATCGGCTTACGGCTCGTGGATCAAAGGGTCCTATCGCTCGGCCCGTTCCAACGCGCCAACGAATTCGTCTATCTGAACGAAGACAACCAGCCCGTCGTGGTGATTTCCACCCTGGCACTGTTTGCACCGGCGCAGCCGCTGTGGGCCGCCCGTCGCATCGGCGAGATCCGCCTGCTGACCTGGACGGCGCAGCGCCAGCACTTCGTGGTCGCCGGCAACGCTCGTACGCGTCGTCTGATGCGTGCGGCCGATGTGATGACCCTGCGGTAAGCGCTCCGCCGGTTTTTCGCGCAACACCGCAAAAACAACGGAATAAAATGCGTCCACGTGTGTTCGCACTTCGAATACGCGTGGCGGTTCAATCGACGGACGCCCATCCGGCGCCCCACGAGCAGCCCCACGATTGGGATAAAAATGGATGTCCGTGACGAGTTAATGGAGCATGTGCCGCGTCTGCGGCGCTATGCGCGAGCGCTGATCAACAATCGCGATCTCGCCGACGATCTGGTGCAGGACACACTCGAACGCGCGCTCGGCCGCACTGAGATGTTCCAGCCCGGCACCGACCTGCGCGCGTGGCTGTTTACGATCATGCATAACGTGTTCGCCAATCAGGCGCGCAAGGCTTCGGCGCGCGCCGTCCACGTCGCGGTCGACGACGACAGCGTCCATGAAAGCGAATTTGCCGTGCCCTCCGACCAAACCCGTTCGCTCGAAATGCGCGACCTCGACTACGCACTGCAGCGCCTGCCCATGGAACAGCGCGAGGTCGTGCTGCTGATCGGTCTCGAGGAAATGAGCTACGCCGACGTCGCCCTCGCACTGAATATTCCGCTTGGCACGGTGATGTCGCGCCTTTCACGCGGACGCGAGCGGCTTCGGGCCTTGATGGCGGGCACGCAGCCCGGTGCAAAATTACAGGTGGTGCGATGAGCGACCAACATACGCCGATTGGCGAAGAAGACCTGCACGCCTACGTGGACGGCACGCTGTCCGATGAACGGCGCGTCGAGGTGGAGCGCGCGCTCGAACAGAACCCCGAGCTGGCCGCACGCGTCAGCGACTATTTCTCGCTGAACAACATGTTCCATGCGCGCTATGACCGCGTGCTGAGCGAGCCCGTGCCCAAACGTCTGCAGACGGCGGCAGTCGGTGAGCGCCGCTGGCGCATTGCGGCCAACTGGCCGCAGTTTGCCGGCATGGCTGCGGCGCTGGTGATGGGCGTGGGTATCGGCATGGGCACGCATATGGGGCAGGACGTCGTGGCGCCGGTCGCCAGTCACTCCGACACGCGCCCGGTCAGTGCGGATAGCTCGGAGATGTTCGCGCGGCAGGCTGCGGTGGCACATGTGGTCTATATGCCCGCCGTGGACCGTCCCGCCGACATGACTGCGGATCACGAACAGGATTTCGTGCAGTGGCTATCCAACCGGCTCGGCACCAACGTGCATCCGCCGATGCTATCGAAAAGCGGCTTCAACCTCTCGGGCGGCCGCCTGTTGCCCGGCACCGATGGGCCGACCGCGCAATTCATGTATCGCGGGCCAAACGGCGAACGCGTGACGCTGTGCATTTCGCATCGGCAGGTGAACTCGAATACCACTGCGTTCAAGCTGTATCAGGATGGCCCGGTGAACGTGTTCTACTGGGTCGACGGCGACTTTGGCTATGCCGTGTCGGGCGGGATCGATCGCAAGGTGTTGCTGCAACTCTCGCATGACGTGTATGCGCAACTGACGGGCGTGGCGCCGGGTTGACCGGCCGTGCCAGGCCGCGAGAGCCGGTTCAGTTTGCCGAACCGCTGCCGCGATCGAGCGACGCCGCACGCATGGCGTCGGCAGGATTGCTGAAGAACTGCTGACGCAGTTGCGCGATCTGCGCGTCGCGTTGCTGAGGCGGCAAATCCTGCCTGTCGATCTGCGCGCGCTGGTTCGCGTAGTCCGCATAGCGGGATTGCCAGGCGTCGTCGGCCTGCTGCATCTGCACGACGCGCTGCGCCGCTTCAGGGCCAAGTGTCTGCGTGATCTGCGCACGCATTGCATCGAGTGAGCCGCCCTGCTTCTGCGCCTGAGCGATCGCGTCCAGCGCGGCCTGCTGCTGATGGGCACGCTCATGGGCCGCGCGTATTTCCGGAGGAAGCGCGGCGTCCAGCGCGGCGAGACGCGCCGCTTTTTGCGCGTCGCTCAACGTGCTATCCGAGGCGATGCGCAAGCGCGCCAAATCCGTGTGCTGCTGTTGCGATTCAGCGCCGAAGAACGGTTCGTTCCATTCGCCCATCAATCGGGCGCCTAACGCGTCGCGCTGATCGAGCGAGAGCTGCAGCGCGTCGAAATTCAGCTTCGCGCCGCTCTGATTCTGGCCTTGGCTTTGTGCCGGGGCGCTTTCCGGCAATTGTGCAAGCGCCTTGAGGTAAGCGTTATAGCGCTGCCAGACGCTCAGCGCTTCGTCAGCGGCCGGCGTGCCGTCGAGTTGTGCCGCGATCTGACGATGCACTAATGCGTCGAGCGTCGCGGCGGAGATTTCGTTTTGCGTCGTCAGGAAGTAATCGAAGAAGTCGCGGACCGCACGCGTGCGAGCGAGGTGACCACGGCCATCGGTCGGCAAACGTGGCGGCGACGAACCGTCGAGCGAAGCGGGTAAGGTGCCGACCATCGACGCGACGGCCGGGTCTTTGCTCAAAGCGAGCGCCGCTTTCGGAGAACCCGCTGTACTCCCCGCGTTTAAAGCTGACGCATCATGCGTGAGCGGCGTGCGGCTCAGCCATAACGCAGCGCCCGCCGACACCGCGCCTACCGCGATGAAAGCCAACCACTGACTCCGCGCACTGCCCCGCTGCCGATCCGGTCGCGGCATCCGCTCAGACGCCCTGCGTCTTCAAGCGATTCGCCTGCGTGCGGATCACAGCGACCGGATCCGCTGCATTCGCGCCGCGCACGCCGAGCAACTGATTGATTTCGTCGAGATGATTCCACTTGTAGCTGGTGCCGAGCACTTTGCCATAGAGCGCGCTGCACACGGAGACGAGGCCGTCGTTCTGCCCCGAGTTGCGGGTCAGCATGATCGCGCCGGTGCCGTACAGAACGAGCGTCGACGGATCGAGGACGTCGGCGGAATCGATTAGCGCAACACTGGTGTCGGTGGCGCCTGGAATGCCAAGCACCGAGGTGGGCTGAATCGCACTGCCCGCCCACGAGTACAGCAAATGCGTGTTGCCGTTGACGGTTTCAGTCGCCGCGCCGGTTTGACACGAACCCGGCGCGCCGAGGCCCGCGCTCGGGTAACGCAAGTTGTAGGCTGCGGCGTTCGCTGTAGTCAGCGTTTGCAGCGCGGCCACCGCGTTCTGGTTGGTATTGTGATTGCTACTCGTCAGGATGCCGAATATATTCGCAAAAGCGCCGATGATCGGTGTCGAGAGACCCGTTGGGTCCTTCTTCAGTACGTCCTGTACGAAGTCGGCAAACTCCGAGCCGCGATGCGGCGTGCCGATCGTGGTCACCGAGGCGACGAGTTGCGGCGCTACCGCCGCAACGTAGCGTGAGGTCAGGCCGCCCTGGCTGTGGCCAATCAGGTTCACCTTCTGCGCGCCGGTTGCTGCGAGAACCTGCTTCACGTAGGCGAGCAGTTGCTCGCCACGGCCATTCGGACCGTCGTCACTCTGAAAGCCCGAGAGATTCGCCACATACACGGTTGCGCCGTGCTGCTGGAGGTCCGACTGAATGCCGTACCAGTAATCGAGCACGCCGAGATACTTGTCGGTGCCCGTGAGGCCGTGTACGAGGATGATCGGATAGCGGGTTGCCGCGTAATCGTCGCTACTGGTGTTCGACGTCGCGGCGACCGCGCGATCGATGCCGGCCGGTGTGGCAAGCGTCAGAAGCACGGCGAGCGGCGCGTTGGCAACAGCAGCAGCGATTGCCCAGGCGACGATGCGAGAACCCTTCGATTTCGACATGTAGCGGCCTCCGGTTGCGAAGTCCGCATTTAGCTATGGAAATCGGTTTAGGGCAATAGAGCGGGAACTCCAAACTGATTGTTGCGGTGCGGGTTCAAGGTCTACCGCAGCGTTGCAATGCGACGGACATGGAGGGGTTCGAGGTCGATAATGCTGCCCGGATTCGCACTCGACTTAACCAACTCCCGAGGCGTCACCCCCAACAACCGCCCCATCCAATGCGCCATATGGCTCTGATGCGCAAACCCCGTCTCCAGCGCGATCTGACTCGCGCTCAACCTGCCTTGAAGCAATAGCGCCCTCGCACGCTCTACCCTTCGCTGCACCACATACTGATGCACCGGCATACCGAGCGTTTCGCGAAACAGCACTTTGAAATGCGGCACGCTCAACTCGGCGTGCGCGGCCAGTTCGCCGAGCGTCAGGCGCTGATCCAGATGTGCCTCGATAAACTCGATCACGCGCGCGGCGGTCTTCGGCGCAAGCGTGCGGCGTTTGTTTTCGAGCCTGTCGAGCGCCGGCGCACTGCCGATCAACCGCACCACCATCGCCGTGCACAGGCTCTCTGCGAAGAGCGGATCGGATGCATCATCCGCTTCGAGTTCGGCGCGCAACGCCCAGGCAAGATGCTGAAAACGCGGATCGCGCATCTGAAACTGTGGACGAAGCCGCGCTTCGCTCGTCTTCAGTTCCAGCTGTTCGACGGTACGCTGCGCGAAGTCCTCGCCGATCCACACACTGAAAATCGTGCAGGCGGATTCATCGGTCCACTGCCCGTCGACGCCCGCGGGAATCACATCGGCGTCGCCATGCGCCTGAATCCGCGAGTAGCGCTGCTCGTTGCACATGCACCGCGCCTTGACCGGCGCGCCGACATGCACACCCACGCGATGATGATTAAGCGCCGGAATCCGGTGCAGCCCGGCTGCCACGTTCACTAACTCCGCGCCAAAACCCTGCCAGCCGAGCGCCTTGCTGGAGCGCAAGGCGACGCGAGAACCACTGTGCGGTTGCAGTATCGGTGTCACGGCATTCATTACTTCCCTCGTGGATGGCGGCCAACGTGTGTGCATTGTGCTGCGTTTTTCGTGGCTTTGCTTGACCTCGAGCGGCCTCGATACGCATGCTGCAGCGCCGCAAAGAAAACAGTCATCCGAATCTGCGCACAACGATCCGCGCCCGCGCGTTTGTCCATCGCCGTCTCCCTAAGATGGCGACATACCGATCCAGCAAGGAGCTGAACGTGTTTGTGATCTTTGGAGCAGCAGGCAATGTCGGCAGAGTGACTGCCGCGGCATTGCGCCGGGCGGGCCGTGAAGTGCGCGCGGTGGTCCGCAACGATGAGCAAGGGGCGGTGTTGGCGGAAATCGGCTGTGAAATCGCCGTTGCCGATCTGCTCGACCCCGTCTCGGTCGCGCGCGCGATCAAAGGCGCGTACGCCGTGCAGATACTGTGTCCGGTACCGCGCGCCGACGCCGACCCCGCAACCACGATGCGGCGCATGATCGACGTGAGCGCGAACGTATTGCGTGACTACCCGCCGCAACGCCTGCTCGCGCTCTCCGATTACGGCGCCGAGCACCCGAGCGGCACGGGCATTACGACGCTGTTTCACACCCTCGAAGCGCGACTCGTGAACATTGCCTCGCAATTGACGTTTCTGCGCGCCGCGGAACACATGCACAACTGGGCCCGCGTCTTACCTGTCGCACTCGCGAAAGGCGTGCTGCCGAGCTTGCACCATCCGTTGACCAAGCTGTTTCCGACGGTCGCCGCGGAAGACGTCGGCCTGCTGGCCGCCGAACTTCTACTCGACGAGAGACCCGCGAAAGCGACGCCCCGCATAGTGAGTATCGAAGGTGAAGCGCGCGTCAGCGCTTTAGACCTGGCACACACGCTCGGTGCGTTGACGCACCGTCAGATTACGGCCTACGAAATGCCACGCGGCGAATGGGCCGCGATGCTCCAGGGCGCGGGACTCGGCGAGAATCACGCGCGTCTCATCACGGAGCTGTACGACGCGCACAACGCGGGCCGCATCGACGTCGAAACGGAGATCAGCGAGCGGCGCTTCGGTTCGACTGCCCTCGCGGACGTCTTCGCGGCGATCCTGGCACGGGTCGCCGCAACGTCTACAGCAACCGCCGCCGCACGCTAAACGGCACTCGTGATTGGAGAAACGGCATGCATACCTGCCCTTTGCTGCGCGCATCGATGAAGTCACGGAAAAGCGCCGTGCGTCGTCCGCTGCAAGCGCGCGGCACGACAAACATCCGCAATTGGACCGCGATCCTGGCAATCTCAGCCGGTCTCGCGAGACTGATCGGCTGGCGAGCGCTTCAGGACGTGCTCAACGCAATTCCCGACAGCAACGACGACTTCAGCCTATTCTGACCCACCGGTGCCGACGCCCCGCCGATGCGCCGTGGGCGCGCCGCAGAGCCGGCGAAGCCGATCGACATAACACCGCAATACATTGACGAAATCGACGCATCAACGCCGGCCGCCGTTTGCAAAAGGCGGCCGGCGTCTATGCGCCGCTTATTTGCGCTTATTCGTTTTCGTCGAAGTAATGCCCAAACTTCAATTGTTTGGTGCGGATATAGCGCTCATTTTCCTCGCGCATCGGAATCGCCAGCGCGACCCGCTCGCATACCGGAATACCGTGCTTCGACAGCGTGTCGAACTTCTCCGGATTGTTGCTCATCAGGCGCACCGAGGTGACCTTGAGCGTGCGCAAGATGCCCGCCGCCGAATCGTATTCGCGCGAATCGTCGGGCAAGCCGAGATCGAGGTTGGCCTCGACGGTGTCGCGGCCCTGCTCCTGCAGCGCATACGCACGAATCTTGTTGGACAGGCCAATGCCGCGCCCTTCGTGGCCGCGCAGATAGAGCAACACGCCGCAGCCTTCTGCCGCGATATAGCGCAGCGCGAGATCGAGCTGCTCGCCGCAATCGCAGCGATACGAGCCGAGCACGTCGCCCGTCAGGCACTCGGAGTGCAAGCGTGTCAACACGGATGACTTGTTCGCGACGTCGCCCATCACGAGCGCGAGATGTTCGGCGCCGCTTTCGCACACGCGAAACACGTAGGAGGTGAACGTGCCGTAGCGCGTGGGGAGCGTGGCGGTGGCGTCAAGGATGACGCACTCGCCGTTGATTGCGCCGTCTGCTGCTGGCGACGGATCGTGAGACGTGAGCATGGCGTTAGACAATGGTGCTGACATGAACCCGATCAAACCGGGGATAAGGTACAGATTAGTACGGACTGGGAGTTTACCGCTAATCGGCGCGACGCACCGGATGTCCATGCGCCGCGCAAGGAACCGCCCTGGCGCCGCGCCACTCCCGAGGGTAACCGGGACCGGCCCCGCCGCACGCCACAGGTATTCCCGAAGTACCTCGGCCGCGCGTCGCGCCTATACTGGAATGGCCTGTCCCTCACGACAGCACGCCGCATCGGTGTGCTGCACTGCGAAACGGAGCCGCTCCATGACAAGCGTTGCACAGCTTCTTAAAACAAAACCCAATCACACCACCGTTTTTACTGTCGAGGCCGACGACTCCGTCTACGACGCTATCAAGCTGATGGCTGAAAAAGGTATCGGCGCGCTGGTCGTGACAGACGGCGACAGCATCGCCGGGATCGTTACGGAGCGCGACTATGCGCGCAAAGTCGTACTGATGGACCGTTCGTCGAAGGCCACACCGGTGCGCGACATCATGAGCAAGGCCGTGCGCTTCGTGCGCCCCGACCAGAGCACCGACGACTGCATGGCCCTGATGACCGAACGGCGCATGCGCCACTTGCCGGTGATCGAAAACGACCGGCTGGTGGGTATGGTATCGATCGGCGACCTGGTGAAGAACATCATCGCCGAGCAGCAATTCACGATCCAGCAACTGGAGTTCTATATCCACGGCGAACGGCCCTGAGGGTCGCCGCCTGACGCGCGGGCCCACGGCCATCGCGCGCCGCGCATCAAACGCTGCCAGGCGCAACGGAGCACAAAAAAAGCCCAATCCTTGAAAGAGGTTGGGCGAAGCTACCTTGCGGCAGCGGAGGTTCCTGTTTCTTCAATGCGCGCCGCATGCGGCGCGCATTGGCATATCCATTTACACCAGCTGACTGCTTGCTGATCGTCAACGTGCGCTCAGTGGATGCACGCACCGCGCACATCACTTCGCACATCACTTCGCACGTCACTTAGCTGCGGACCGGCCGCAGCTGCGCAATTCAGTTACCGAAATAGACCGACTTCGGGCCGGACACCGGCTGGACCACGCCACCCGCTTGTGACGATCCGCTCACCGCGCCACCGTAACCACTGGTATCCGCGACCGGTTCCTGGGTCTGCGCGACAGCCGGGTTTCGCGCCTGCACGCGGCTTTCGGCGGCCTGAATGTCGGACGGATAGTTGGTGTCGTTACTCGCTGCCGGGTTGTAGCCGGCTTGTTCCAGCTGGATCAATTGACTGCGCACTTCCGAGCGGGTCAGGGGTTGTTGGCTCGATTGAGCGAACGAAGCGACCGGGGCGGCGAGAATGGCTGCAATAGCGACTGCCTTGATGAGTGACTTCATGATGACTTACCTCCAGACCTGGTTTTTTGCTTCGCTTGGCACACCATGTGAGAAGCGAGTGACTTCAGTCTAGTCACCCGGTCATCAAGGGAAAACCCTTAATTGCGAGATACATAATTGTTCAAAACGCAAGAATGCGGCGGAACTTACGGCTGGGCAGGACTGAAGTCCGATCTTTACCGTAATAATTGTCGGGATCGTAACCCTTCTGTCTGATGTTTCGGTAAAGCACCGCCACTGAGCGGGTTCTAGCGCATTGCATGGCCTCGATCGTCAATCTGGCGTGCGGGTCAAAGCGTCCGCATGCGGCGGCAGCAACAGTTTTCGCGGTCCGCTGACGAACACACTGCCAGGCTCGAAAAACCGTAGCGGCCGATGCATCTCGCGCGACAAGCCGATGCGCGTCGTCACGCCGATCGGCACGTCCCCGGTCTCTATCACGCCAATCCACAAGTCGCGCCCGCTGCAAAGATCGTGGCCGTCGAATGACTGACCAATGCCAAATGCCATGGTGAGCCGGCCGGGACCGCGCGCGAGGTCGCGCAGGGGCACGCCAGGCCGCCGCGCTTCCATCAGCGGCAAACCTTCCAATGGTTCGATCGCGCGAATCAGAATGCCGGCGCCGACCTCTTCCGCTTCCGCGGACATATTCAGCATGTACGACAGCCCGTACGTGAGCCGGATATACGCATGCCCGGGGGCGAGAAACATCGAGCCGTTATACGGGCGGCGGCCCATAAACGCATGGCTGGTCGAATCGCCGAGCGGATACGCCTCCGTTTCGACAATCCGGCCGCTCATACGGCCTTCGGGGAGATCGTGCACCAGGTATTTGCCGACCATGAAGCGCGCCAGCGCGACCGTATCGGGTGGCAAATCGTCACGAAGCAGTGGGAGGATGGGCAGCGGTTTGTTCGGCATGCAGTCCGGTTGGGTCGTTAAGCGCAAGGTTCGATGAATGGGCGATGCGGGCAACCGGCAGGCACGCCAAAGCGCGTCGCCCGCGCCGGATCAAGCGATAAAGTGATAAAGCGCCATCGGCCTGCATTCATCGGCCCATTCGTTGTACCAAAACCTCACTTCCTGGCAGCGGCGCAATCACCATGGCACTAATTGGAGTATCGTGTGTTTCCGGCCTGCAGCACAGCCCTTGCCGGCATGCGTGTTCAAGCGCGCCTGATCAACTCGCAGTTTGCAGGAAGTCGCACGATTCGCAGCAACGTTCCGTTCAGATTTGATCCCGAAGTACCGCTGGCGCAGTACCCCGGCCCCATCCGCGGGCCGTCGTATTCATGACAACAGGAGAGAGTTGAATGAAAGCATTCCAGGCAATCAAGATGGTCGGCGGCGCGCTGATCGTTCTGGCGTCCATCAATACGTACGCGCAAAGCAGCGATGCTACTGCTACAACTGCCCCGATGGCTGCTTCGTCGGCAACCAGCGCCAAGTCGGTCAAGAAAGCCGACCGGGCACTGGGACGCAAAGTGCGCAGCGCGCTGTCGAAGACCAAGGGTCTGACGGTGACCAACATTACCGTGCGCGCGCGTAGCGGCGCGGTGACGCTGGCCGGCACGGTGCCTGAGCAACCGCAAGTCGACCTGGCAACCCAGGCCGCGCAAGCCGTGCCAGGCGTAACGTCGGTCAAGAACGCCCTGTCGATCCGTCCGGTCGGACAGTAAGCCGCCTCACCGGCCTAAGTGCCACAACCGGGCGCAATGCTTTTCACAAAGCGGCGCGCCCGGACTGAAATATCCAGCGTGTTTCCCCGAGTTTCCATTCCGGCAGTTGTGGACCGATGGCGATTGACCATCGAAACCGCGCCGTCGAAACCGACCGGCATTTTCCGCGCAACGCTGCGTGGCCCAATCCTTCGGATGCAGCACAGCCGCCGCTTGCCTGCCTTCGCCACTGCGCCGGCGCAATCCGTACCGCAGGCTGACAAAGCCTCGCCCGCCGTAAACTATCCTTTATAATTTAATGCGTTAGGGCGCGTTGTTGACAGGATGGTTTAGCACTCACGCCCGCTCGCATAGCTTGCCGGTGCCCGTCTGTCCGCAGCGCGCCAGTCCGATACAAGCAACAAGAACCCGCCACGAAAGGAAGCTCCGAATGACCACGCCCGCGACCGCTTTACCCCGCTGGACCATTGCCGCTCCCTTCGTCGCCTGGATCGTGCTGGGCGCCGCCTACGCCTTGCCGGGCAACGGGCTGCTGCTCGCGTTGATTGGGGTCGCGCTGTGCGCTGCGGTGTTCACGGCGGTCCACCATGCGGAAGTGGTGGCGCATCGCGTCGGCGAGCCGTTCGGCACGCTGGTGCTGGCAGTGGCCGTGACCGTGATCGAGGTCGCGCTCATCGTTTCGGTGATGTTGACGTCCGGGCCGGAAAAAGCCGGCCTCGCGCGCGACACGGTGTTCGCCGCGGTAATGATCGTCTGCAACGGGATCGTGGGTATCTGCCTGCTGGTGGGCGGCATCCGGCATCGCGAGCAGGACTTTCAGAGCCGTGGCGCCGCGGCCGCGCTGGCGGTGCTCGCCTCGTTGTCCGTGCTGACGCTGGTCATGCCGAACTACACGACAACCAGCGTGGGCCCAGTCCTGTCGTCGTCGCAACTGGCGTTCGCGGGCGTGTCCTCGCTGGTGCTGTACGGGGTGTTCGTGTTCGTCCAGACCGTGCGGCATCGCGACTACTTTCTTGCCGGCGTTCCTGACGAGGACGTTCATGCCGCCCCGCCAAGCATCGGCGTGGCGCTGACAAGCGGCGGCTTGCTGGTGGTGTGCCTCGTCGCAGTCGTGTTGCTGGCGAAAGTACTCTCGCCCGTGGTGGAAACGGCGGTGCAGAACGCCGGCGCGCCGCCGGCGGTGGTCGGCATCATCATTGCCGCGCTGGTGCTGCTGCCCGAAGGGCTTGCCGCGGTGCGCGCGGCGCGGGCCGATCGCTTGCAGAACAGCCTGAATCTCGCGCTCGGCTCGGCGCTGGCCAGTATCGGCTTGACCATTCCAACCGTTGCGGCGGTGTTTTTGTGGACCGCCCAGCCGCTCATCCTCGGTATCGACGGCAAGGAAACCGTCCTGCTCATGCTCACGCTGGTGGTCGGCACCCTGACGCTGAGTTCCGGACGCACGACGATCCTGCAAGGCGCCGTCCATCTGTCGTTGTTCGCGGCGTATCTGTTTCTGTCTTTCGCGCCCTGACAAGCGGCTCAAGAGGGCGGCGTGTTACCAGCAACGCACGCCTCCTACTCTTCCCAATGCGCCGCAATCCAGTCGCGAAACAGATTCAGCTTCTGCTGATGCGCGACTGAATCCGGATACACGAAGTAATAGCGCCAGCCGGTCTTGAGCACCGTATCGAATGGCCGCACGAGGCGTCGCGCTGCAACGTCTTCGTCGATCAAGGCGAGATCGCTGATGGCGACGCCGAAACCCTGCAAGGCAGCGTTGGTCGCCATGTCGAGCGTGTCGAAGCTCGGGCCGTGCTCCGCGTCGATGGCCTGCGCATTCGCGGCATCCATCTCGCACACCTTGGCGAGCCACATCTTCCAGTCGCGATGGTCGCGCGTCGGATGCAGCAGCGTATGACGCGCCAGATCCGCAATCGCGCCGAGCGGTTTGTCTTTCAGCAGATCGGGCGCGCACACCGGCGTCAAACGCTCCTCGAACAAGGGCACCGCCTGCACGCCCACACCCGGCGACGAACCATAGATGATCGCCGCATCGAACGGCTCGAGTTGGAAGTCGACGTCGTGCTGCCAGGTGGTGGTGATCTGCACGTGCAACTCGGGATATTCAGCCTGGAAACGCATGATCTTCGGCAGCATCCAGCGCATCACGCAGGTCGGCACCTTCAGCGCGAGATCGGTGCGTTGCCGGGTCAGGCGCAGCGAAATCTCCTCGATACGCGCGAAGCTCTCTTTCACCGCCGGCAATAGCAATTCGCCTTCGGCGGTCAGCGTCAGGCCCTTGGCGTGGCGTTTGAAGAGCGGAAACTTGTAATAGTCCTCGAGCGCGATGATTTGGCGGCTCACCGCGCCCTGCGTCAGGCATAGGTGATCCGCGGCACGCGTAAAGCTGCGGTGCCGTGCGACGGTTTCGAAAATCTGCAGCGCGTTGAGCGGCGGGAGACGTCGCATCGGAGTAGTCCAGTCCGGGATCAGAAAAAATCATTGGGTGCGCAGGCAGCGTTACATGCCAGTACGCCCCTTGAGCCCACAGGATACGCGATCAGAAGTTCTTGCACGAATGGCGCGCAAGCGAACGCACATGCGTTTCGCTCATGTCGCGACGATCAATTCCCGCCTGAGCGCCGCCGCTTGCACCGACTCGGGGCACATCCCGCCTGGCATCGCACCAGAACCGAGCTTTCCTCATACCTCCCCTCACCCCGCCGGCGCAAAAAAGATCATGGACGTTAACCCCGATACGCCACTGGATTGGCGTTCCCACGATTCATCGCAAAACCGCCGCTAGCATCGCACGAGAACCAGGCCATGAGATTCCGTCATGCGCGCCATGCGCATATTTCGTTTGTTGGGGGATTTTGGCAAACCTAGAGTGCATCAACACGCAACGCATCCGGTATCGCGTGGGGTTGGGCACTGAAGTCAGGTATGACACGCAGCGCAAATGGGCGATCCAGCGGCAGCGGTCAGCGCGAATATCACGAAGCAACCGGCGTTCAACACAGGAGACCGCCATGCAGGAAATTAAACGGGGTAGAAGGCAGGCCATCAAGACGATTGGCGCGGCACTCGCGGCGTCCACCTTGCCGATGCCATTCGTCAATCTGCGAGCTCAGGAGCACAACTTCTCCGGCAAGACGCTGCGTTTGCTGACCTGGTCGGACGACACCGGCGCCGCCGCGTTGCGCAATATCGCCGCCACGTTTATGGCGAAGACCGGCGCGAAGGTCATCGCCGACCGCGCCGACGGCACTTCCGGCATGGTGGCCAAGGTCAAGGCCGCGGGCGATCGCCCCACTTATGACGTCATCACGCTGGCTGGCGTCGGCGCGGCAGGTCTCGGCGACGCGGGCCTGCTGATGAAGCCCGATCTCGACAAGCTGCCGAACCTGAAGGACGTCGCGGCGCAATACCGCACGGGCGCGAACGGCTTCGGCGTGGGCTATCTGCTGTGGTCCGATGGGCTGATCTACAACACGTCGACGGTCAAAACGGCGCCCTCTTCGTACGAAGCCCTATGGGATCCGAAGTACGCCGGACGCCTGTTCCTGCCGCCGCCCGAATGGGCCGAAGCGGTGGACCTCGCGATCATCACCGCGAAAATGAATGGCGGCTCGCAGCAGAACATCGAACCCGGCTTCAAGAAGCTGATGCAGTTGAAAGACCGCGTGATGACGCTCGGCGAAAATCCGAATCAGGTGGCCGATCTGTTCCGCACCGGTTCGCTCGATATCGGCGGCATCTATTCGCCGGCCTTTTTCCCCGACCAGATCCGCAAGCCCGAATACAAAATGGGCGTGACCTACGGCATGAAGGAAGGCTTCGCCACGCAGTTGATGTTCACGGTGATCCCGAAGTCGCATCCCGCCGACAGCGATCTGATCCACGCCTTCATCAACCATTCGCTCGACGCCGGCGTGCAAGGCCGCATGGCGGCCGACGTGCTGAACGGGCCGGTCAATTCGAAAGCCGTGATTCCCGCCGAAAGCCGCGCGTTCGTGCCGAGCCCGCAACAGATCGCCGAGAAAGCGATCCTGCATGACGACAAGGCGCTCGCTGTCGTGCAGCCCGCGTGGATCAAGCGCTATACCGAGATTTTCTCGGCATGACCGCGATGCTCGCGCGCTTTTCGCGGCGTGTTTCGCCGGCGTCGGACGCGGCGTCGGGTGATGCGCCGGGCACGCCCGGTTCGCCCGGCGCCGCGTCCGACGCACCGGACGAACCCGCGTCCACGGCGCTCGCAAGGGCGCGCCCCTGGCTTCTGCTCGCGCCGATCCTGCTATTTCTCGCCATACTCGGCGCGGCAGCGCTCGTCGTGCTGCGGATGAGCTTTGGCACCCAGGGCAACGAATGGCATGGCTTCACGCTGCAGAACTACGCCGATCTGCTCGACGGCTATTTCCTGAAGTCGTTGTGGCTCACGCTGAAGCTCGCATTCCAGAGCATGATCTGCGCCGTGCTGCTGGCGATTCCGGTCGCGTTGGCCATGGCGCGCACCCAATCACGGCTCGCACGGCGGCTGTTGCTGGCGGGCGTACTGCTGCCCTTGCTCGTCAATCTGCTGCTGCAAGGTTATGGCTGGCTGATCATTCTCGGTCCGGCGGGCCTGCTCAATCACGCGCTGCTCGGCAGCGGTCTGGTCGAGCGCCCGGTGATGTGGCTGTACCGCGAACACGGCGTGTTGCTCGGGTTGATTCAGACGGCGTTTCCGCTTGCCGTGCTGCCGTTGTCGAGCGCGATGCGCGCGGTCTCGAGCTCGTATGAAGAAGCCGCGGCCACGCTCGGCGCGACGCGTTGGCAAACGCTGCGTCATGTGTTGCTGCCGCTCGCCATGCCGGGTCTCGTGTCCGGCGCCCTGCTCGTGTTCGCGTACAACGCCAGCGCATTCGCCGTACCGCTGCTGCTCGGCGGACGCCGCGTGCCGATGCTCGCCGTGCTGGTGCACGATCAGGTCGCACCCTTGCTGAACTGGCCCGCCGCGTCCGCATCGGGGGTCGTGTTGATGATCGCGACGCTCACCGTGATGGCGCTGTCGCAGCGCCTCGCGCGCCGTACACAACGTCTTGCCGAGGGGTCTCATACATGAGCACGCCGATCCAGACTCCGCGCCTGACGCCGCCATCGCGCTCACCGCGCTCACCGCGCCTGCCGCGTTTGCCGCGTTTGCCGACCACCATGCCTGGCCAGCTCGGCAAGGCCACCGCGCTGCTCGCCGCCATTGTGCTGTTCCTCGCCGCGCTGCCGATCCTGACGATGATCACGATGTCGTTCAGCGCGGCCGACACGCTCGAGTTCCCGCCGCACGCCTACGGCTTGCATTGGTACCGCGCGGCGTGGCACAGCTTCGTCTCGCCGGATGCGAGCGACTCGCTCTCAATGGGCGCCGCGCTCAGCACGAGCCTGATCGTCGCGCTGTCGACGATGCTCATCGCCACGCTCGTCTCGGTGCCCGCCGCCTACGCACTGAGCCGCTACCGCTTTCGCGGCAAACCCGCGGTCGAACAACTGGTGGCGCTGCCGCTCGTCTATCCGCTGGTGATGCTCGGCTTGTCGCTGCTGCTGGTGTTCAACGTGCTGCCGATCGAACTCGGCGTATTCCGCCTGATCATCGCGCACGTGATTCTGGCGCTGCCGTTCACCGTAAAAAATTGTGCCGCCTCGGTGGCCTCGATCGGCCCGGAGTTCGAGGAAGCGGCCTGCGTGATGGGCGCGAGCCCGGGTCGCGCGCTGATCGACGTGATTCTGCCGCTCATGCGCCCCGGCATTCTCGCCGGCATGCTGTTCGCCTTTATCGTCTCGTTCAACGAATTTACGGTGACCTTCTTCCTGTATGGCATCGACACGATGACGCTGCCGGTGTGGCTCTACAGCCGCACGGTGTCGTCGCTCGATCCGACCGTGTTCTGTTTCGCCGTATTCATCGTCGTAATCGACTTCGCGCTGATCTGGCTGCTCGAGAAGCTGATCGGCGACAAAGGCGTGGCGCTTTGAGCATCGCTTTGAATACCTTCCCGATTCCCGCCGCGACGATGCCTTTTTGCTGGAGCATTCGATGACCCATCTGACCTTGCAGGCCGTGACCAAGCGTTTCAACGCGGCCCACGCCGTCGACCGCGTCGATCTGAGCGTGCCCGACGGCAAGCTGGTGTGCTTTCTCGGGCCGTCCGGCTGCGGCAAGACCACGCTCTTGCGGATGATCGCCGGGCTGGAAACGCCGAGCTCGGGCCGCATCGATTTTGCCGGCCGCGACATCACGCATCTGCCCGCCAACCAGCGCGACTTCGGCATGGTGTTTCAGTCGCTCGCGCTGTTTCCGCATATGACGGTCGCGCAAAACGTCGCGTATCCGCTCAGGCTGCGCAAGACCGCGAAAGACGCGCAAGCGCGCCGCGTGGCCGAATTGCTGGAGCTGATCCAGTTGCCGCATATGGCGAACCGGCCGGTCACGCAACTTTCCGGCGGCCAGCGGCAACGCGTGGCGATTGCGCGGGCCATTGCATCGCAACCGAAACTGCTGCTGCTCGACGAACCGCTCTCCGCACTCGACGCCAAATTGCGCGAAGCGATGCAGGTCGAAATCCGCCTGCTGCAACAACGCCTCGGCATCACGACGATCATGGTGACGCACGACCAGCGCGAGGCGATGACCATGGCCGACGAGATCGTCGTGATGGAGAAAGGCCGGATTGCGCAAGTCGGCAAACCGCTCGATATTTATCGCGACCCGGTCAGCGAATTCGTCGCCGACTTCATCGGGCTCGGTAATATCCTGCCGGTCAGCTACGACGGCGCGGGCGGCGTCAGCCTGCCGGGCGGCAGGCGCATTGCGGTTGCGCAACCGCTGCGCGTGCCGGATTCCCGCAGCGATATCCGCCTCCTGATCCGGCCGGAAGACGTGTGCGTCAAATCGGCGTCCGCCGATGCCGGGCAGAATCGCCTTGCAGGCACGGTGACGTTTATTCGCGACGTGGGGGCCTCGCTTGAAGCCACGATCGATTGTGCGGGTTTCACCCTGACTGCCGCGACCACGCCGCGCGAAACGCCGGGACTGACGCTCGGCATGCCGGTGATCGCAGAACTGCCACCGCACGCGTGCAAACTGATCGCGGCCCGCGCGGCGCATTGAAACGCTCATCCTGAAGCCCATTCCAATAACGAGTTTTCGACAGAGGAAAGACCATGAATCAGCCCCAAGTTGCCCAATCGAACGCACGCCGCGTCTTCGCCACCCTTGCCGCGACGCTCGCCTTCACCGGCCTCGGCGCGCTGTGCGCCCTGGCGTCGCCGGCCGCGCATGCGGACGCGCTCGACAACATCGCCAAGTCGGGAACGGTGCGGATCGGCGTATTCGAGGACTACCCGCCGTTCGGCTCGATCGGCCCGGACATGAAGCCGATGGGCTATGACATCGACGTGGCCAATCTGATCGGCAAGGCGCTCAACGCGAAGGTCGAACTCGTGCAGGTGACGGGCGACAACCGGATGGCCTATCTGGCCGACCACAAGGCTGACATGCTGCTTTCAGTCGGCCAGACGCCCGAGCGCGAAAAGGTGATCGATTTCTCGCAGCCTTATGCGCCCTACTACCTCGCGGTCTTCGGTCCGAAGACGCTGCCCGTGAAGAACGCGGCCGACCTCGCCGGCAAAACGATTTCGGTCGCGCGCGGCACCCTGGAAGACCTGAGCATCAGCAAGATCGCGCCGCCCAGCGCGACCATAAAAAGATTCGACGATCCTAACGGCGCAATTTCGGCGTTTCTTTCTGGTCAGGTACAGTTGATGGTAGTCGGCAACGACGTCGGCGCCACCATTCTTGCGCGTCATCCGGCAAACGATCCCGAGCAGAAATTCTCGCTGTTCAGTTCGCCGGATCACGTCGGTTTGAACAAGAACGAGCCGCGTCTGAAGCAGAAAGTCGACGAAACGATTGCCAAGGCCCGCAAGGACGGCACCATGAATGCGATTTCGCAGAAATGGCTGCGTGCGCCGCTGCCGGCCGACCTCTAAACCTTGATTGCGCGGACTGGCCGAGCCGGTCCCCCAGGGGGATCCTTCGGGCCGCCCTCAGAGGGGACTTCCTTCGGGCGTTCGCGCCGGAGTTTGACCTCACGATGAGCGCCACGCCATGACCTATGCGTTCGATTTCAGCGGCTTCGGCCTCTATGCGGGGCTGCTCGCGCGCGGCGTCGCCGTCACGCTGGGGCTGACCGCGGTATCCACCGTACTCGGCGGCCTCGTCGGCATTGGCGGGGCGAGCATCGCGGTGGCCGGCCCGAAGTGGGCACGCGCGGTGATCGCGACCTATGTCGAGTTGATCCGCAATACGCCGTTCATCGTGCAGCTGTTCTTCATTTTCTTCGGCCTGCCGAGCCTCGGCATTCATATCGACGAAGTGCAGGCCGCGATTCTGGCGATGACCGTCAATCTCGGCGCCTACGCGATCGAAATCGTGCGCGCCGGGATCGATTCGATTTCTCGCGGCCAGGTGCAGGCGGCGCAAGCGCTCGGCCTGCATGGGCGCCAGGTGTTCCGCTACGTCGTGCTGCCACAGGCGCTCGCCAACGTGTTTCCCTCCTTGTTGAGCCAGGTGCTGATCGTGATGCTCGGCTCAGCGGTGGTCTCGCAGATCTCCGTGCCCGACCTGACCTACGCGGCTAACTTCATCCAGTCGCGTAATTTCCGCTCGTTCGAGAGCTACGTGATCATCACCGCGACGTATCTGGTGTTGTCGATCGTGTTGCGGCAGCTCATGAACCGGCTCGGCCGCAACCTCTTTGCGGGCCGCGTGGCTCGCGGCGGCAGCGGTGAGAGCGCGCCGCGTAACTGGCGCACCCGCCTGATGTGGCGCGGTGCCCGCACTCTGCCGACGGAGCGTTGATCATGGTCGACTTCACGCTGTGGGACATCGCCCGCAATCTGTTGCTCGCCGCCCGCTGGACGGTGTTGCTGTCGCTGATCGCGTTTGTCGGCGGCGGCATTGTCGGGCTGATCCTGCTCGCGATGCGCGTTTCGCCCTTGCCGTGGCTGCGGCGGATCGTGGTGCTGTACATCGAAGTGTTTCAAGGCACGCCGCTCCTGATGCAGCTTTTTCTGGCGTTCTTCGGCCTGCCCTTGCTGGGCGTCGACGTCTCGCCCTGGGTCGCGGCAACCGTCACGCTGACGCTTTATACCAGCGCGTATCTGGTCGATATCTGGCGTGGCTGCGTGGAAGCCGTGCCGCGTGGCCAGTGGGCAGCGGGGGCGAGTCTGGGCATGACGTTCAGCCAGCAACTGCGCTACATCGTCTGGCCGCAGGCGCTCAAGATCGCCGTGGCGCCCACGGTCGGTTTCCTCGTGCAGGTGGTGAAGAGCACGGCGCTCGCGTCGATCATCGGCTTCACGGAATTGACCAAGACCGGCACGATGATCACCAACGCCGCCTTCCGCCCGTTTCCGATCTACGGCATGGTCGCGATGATTTACTTCGCGATGTGTTTCCCGCTGACGTGGTATGCACGAGTGCTGGAGAAGCGGCAGAAGGTCGGGCAGCACCGCTGACGCTTTCTGCGAGCCGGTAAAAAAGCGGCAACCGTTCTACACGGTTGCCGCTTTTTTTGTTGCGAGCCCTGAACGCAGTGCTTTCTAGCGAGCCGCCTGGGTCGACTTGCGCAGCTTCGCCACGTCGGCCGCCGTGACTGCCGGCCCACCGTTATTCCACCCGGCGCGCACGAAGCTCAGCACGTCGGCGATCTGCTGATCGTTGAGCACCGGCGCGTACTTCGGCATCGGATACGGCGCGGGAATGCCGCCGATCACCAGATCCTCCGTGCCGTTCAACGTCACGTTGATCAGCGAGGACGGATCCTTCTCCAGCACGTTCGGATTCCCCGCCAACGGCGCCAGCATCGGTGCGAAGCCGCGCCCATCGACACCATGGCAATGCATACAGTAAGCCGTATAGACGCGGGCGCCGGCATCGTTCGCGGGACGGTTGAGCGACACCTTCGTCGCCTGTGGATCGTACGAGTAAGGCGGCGCGCCACTGCCACCCGCCGGCGGCAGTGATTTCAGGTACGCGGACATCGCCGCGATGTCGGTGTCGTTCATGCCCTGCGTGCTGTTGTTGATCACGCTGGTCATCGAACCGAACGCCGAGGCATGGCGATTCGCGCCGGTCTTCAGGAACGCCTGGAGATCCTGATCGTTCCAGCGGCCGAGGCCGACGTTGTGCTCGCCGGTTAGATTCGCCGCGAACCAGCCGTCCAGCAAACCGCCGGTCAGGAACGCGCTGCCGCTTTCATCCAGCGCTTTCTCCTGGAACGCGATGCCGCGCGGCGTATGGCACGAGCCGCAGTGCCCGAGACCTTGAATCAGATACGCGCCACGATTCCACGCCACGTCCTTGCCTGGCTTGTCCTGATAGGCGCCCTTCTCCAGGAACACCATGTTCCAGAACTTCAACGGCCAGCGCATGTTCAACGGCCATTTGATGTCCGGCTCGCGGTTCGCCTGCTGCACCGGCGCGACCCCGTTCATGAAGTACGCGTACAGCGCTTTCATGTCGTCGTCGTTGACCTTGGCATAGGACGGATACGGCATGGCCGGATACAGGTTGTGACCGTCTTTCGCGACGCCCTCGCGCATCGCGCTCGCAAAGTCCGCCTCCGTGTAGTTGCCGATGCCGGTTTGCTGATCCGGCGTGATGTTGGTGGTGTAGATCTGGCCCATCGGCGTGGTCATCGCGAGGCCACCCGCGAACGGTTTGCCCTTCGGCGCCGTATGACAGGCGACGCAATCGCCGACCTTCGCCAGATACGCGCCGCGCTGCACCAGCGCCTGATCCGCCGCTTGTGCCGGGGCTTGCGTCAGGAACGGCAACGTCGCGCACAGCACCGCGCCGAAACCCTTGAGTGTGTTGTTCATGTTGGGCTCCAGTCAGGCTCAGGCGGTTTGCAGTTGGCTGCCGACCGGCAATTGCCGCAGCCGCTTGCCGGTGGCCGCATAAATCGCGTTCGTCAGCGCGGGCGCGAGCGCCGCCGTGCCCGGCTCGCCGATGCCGCCGGGCGCCTCGCTGCTCTTCACGATATGGACCTCGATGGGCGGCGCCTGATCGATCCGCAGCATCCGGTAGTCGGTGAAGTTGTTCTGCTCCACACGGCCGTCCTTGATCGTGATCTCGCTATAGAGCGCGGCCGTGATGCCGAAGATGATGCCGCCTTGCACCTGTGCCTCAATCGTGTTCGGATTCACCACCATCCCGCAATCGACCGCGCACACGACGTGCTTGACGGCCACCTCGCCCTGATCGACGGCCACGTCGACGACGATCGAGAAGAAGCTGCCGAATGCATGCATCACCGACACGCCACGCCCTTGCCCCTTCGGCACCGCACTGCCCCAGTTCGCCGCCTGCGTGGCGGTATTGAGCACGTTCAGCGCGCGCGGCGTTTTGCCCAGCAGATCCTGGCGGTACTTGACCGGATCGACTTTTGCCTGCGCGGCGAGTTCGTCGATAAAACTCTCGACCACGAAGGTGCCGCGCGTTGGCCCCACGCCGCGCCAGAATGCAGTGGGAACCGCATGCGGTTCCTGGCGCACATAGTCGACCAGTTGATTCGGCAGGTCGTACGGCAGGTCGGCCGCGACTTCCACGGCATCAGGATCGAGCCCATGCTGGAATGCGGGCGGCGCGAAACGCGCCATGATCGACGAGCCGACAATCCGGTGCTGCCACGCGATCGGTTTGCCGTTCGCGTCGAGCCCGGCGGAGATCCTGTCGTAGTAGTACGGCCGGTACATGTCGTGCTGGATGTCTTCTTCGCGCGTCCACAGCACCTTTACCGGCGTCGACACCTGCTTGCCGATCTTGACCGACTGCGTGACCATGTCGAATTCGAGCCGCCGCCCAAAGCCGCCGCCGATCAGATGGTTGTGCACGACGATCTTGTCCGCGGGCAAGCCGGTGACGGCAACCGCCGCGTCCACCACCCGCGTCGGCACTTGCGAGCCGAGCCAGATGTCGCAGCCGTCGGGCCGCACGTGCACTGTGCAGTTGATCGGTTCCATCGTGGCGTGCGCGAGGAACGGCTGTTGATACACCGCGTCGACGCGCGTCTTGGCGTTTGAAAACGCGTTGCTGACGTCGCCCTCTTTACGCGCCACCGCGCCGTTGCGCTGCGCGGCATTGGCGAGATCGTCGACGATCTGCTTCATGCCGATCTGCGCGCCCGCGCCTTCGTTCCATTTGATATCCAGCGCCTGCAAACCGCGTTTGGCGGCCCACGTATGATCGCCGATCACGGCGACCGCGTTATCCAGCTTGACGACCTGGCGCACGCCGGGAATCTTCTTCGCGTTGGTATCGTCGACGCTGGCAAGCGTGCCGCCGAACACCGGGCAATTCGCAATGGCCGCGTAGACCATGTCGGGCAGACGCACGTCCAGTCCGAACATGGCGGTGCCGTCGACCTTTTCTGGCGAATCGAGCCGTTTCACCGGCGTGCCGATCACCTTGAAATCTTTCGGATCTTTCAACTGCACGTTCTGCGGCGCGGGCAGCTTCGCCGCGGCATTCACTAACTGTCCGTACCCGATGCTGCGGTTGCTCGCCGGATGAATCACCTGGCCAGCCTGCGCATGACAGCTTGCGGGATCGACCTGCCATTGCTGGGCGGCGGCGTTGATCAGGACCGCGCGCGCGGTCGCGCCGGCACGGCGCATCGGCTCCCACGCATAGCGAATCGACGTCGAACCGCCGGTCAGCTGGCCGCCGAGCAGCGGGTCCATGAAAAGTTTTTCGTTTGGCGGCGCGTGGTCGAGCGTGACCGAATCGAGCGGCACCTCGAGCTCTTCGGCGATCAGCATCGGGATTGACGTGTAGACGCCTTGTCCCATTTCGACTTTCGGAATCACCAGCGTGACCTTGCCCGCCGTGTCGATCTGGATAAAGGCGTTCGGCGCGAACACGCCGGTTTGTGGCGCTTCATCGGCATCGCCGCCGATCACCGATTTGCCGGCCTTCTGGTCCTGACTGACGGCCGGCATGCTGAAGCCAAGCAGCAAGCCCCCGCCGGTTGCCGCGCCTACCGTGACGCTGAATTTCAGGAACGTACGGCGGGTGATACCGCCCTTGCCGCCCTTGTCGCCCTTCGGAGGCGGCGCGCCGTTTTGTGCATCGAGCAGTCCCTGGGACATGTCAGGCCCCCTTCGCGGCTTGCTTGATCGCCGCGCGGATGCGGTTGTACGTCCCACAGCGGCAGATATTGCCCGCCATGGCGGCGTCGATATCCGCATCGCTCGGATCAGGATTGCTCGCGATCAGCGAAGCCGCCGACATCACCTGCCCCGACTGGCAGTAGCCGCACTGCACAACGTCCAGTTGACGCCAGGCCTGCTGCACCTTTTGCCCGGCCGGCGTGCCGCCGACCGCTTCGATGGTGGTGATTTGCCGGTCGCCGACGGCCGCCGCCGGCAGCACGCACGAGCGCACCGCGACGCCATCCAGATGCACGGTGCACGCGCCGCATTGAGCGATGCCGCAGCCGAACTTGGTGCCGGTCAAGCCGACTAGATCGCGCAGAACCCATAGCAGAGGCATGTCAGGCGGTGCGTCGACAGTATGAGTCTGGCCGTTGATATTGAACGTTGTCATGGGCGGCTCCGAGTGGGGTTTATTGTTTGCCAGGCTGCTTGTTCAGACTGCTTATTCAGTCTTTTTAGACGGCGGTGTCGAACCAAAACGCAAAGACTTGCTGTGTTTATTCGATAAGCCGTGCTAATCCGCAATGCGGTTATCGTTCAAAGGATGCAGCAGATGATGCGAAGCGCGAGTGCGCTGGGAGGGGCGTGGAAATTGTAGTCTTGTATAAAGAAGTTCGCAGACAAGGCGTGCAGGCCGACTGCGTGTCCGCGCGGCGAAAACGCTCCGGCCGCGCCCCGGCTGGATATGAAACGGGATTCGGATCGATGCACTACGATTGCCGCATGGGTTTGATCTGAAACGCTTCGCGTACACGCATCACGCTTATTGGCGCATCCTCTAGCGATTTTGTTAGCATGGATCTGGTTTGACACGATCGCCCGGCTTGATCCGGCATGACTACCCGAAGGAGCGGCAAGATGAACGACCAGCAATGCATTCAATTCCTTTCGGACATTCGCAAACCGCTATTGGCGTTGCATAAGTCGATTCTCGATCACGAACGCGCAGTGTACGAAAAGGAATTCGGCCCGGTGACGCCCGCGGCCTTCCTGCAAGTGCTCATCAACGGCTCGGGGTTCCGCTGGCTCACGCCGCTTTCCACAGTGATCGCGAACGTCGACGAGATTCTCGACGACAAGGAAGCGGACGCCGCCGACCGGCTCGCCGCCGCCGAAGCCGTCTCTGGCCTCTTTTCCTCCGACCAACCCAACAACGCGTTCCTGCCGCGCTACTTGCCGCTCCTGCAAGCGGACCCGGCGATCCTGCATCACCACGGCCAGGTGTCGCAACTGCTGCGCGGTATTGAATCGAAGTAGCCGGCGGCGCGTTTCTTCGCTGAGTTTCGCTGAGTGTGGCCGGGTTTTGTCGGTATTGATTGGACGTCGCCGCCGCGCTTGAGCGCGGCAGCACGACGTCCGGTGATCATTGCGCCTTCGGCTCCCGAATTACCTCACCATTGCCACGCGTGTATTCCGGTCGATCACGCGTTGTCTCATGAAATACCGAATCGACGTACCCGCGGCGATTACCAGGCTTTCCGAACCGAGCCCATACAAAAATCCCCTATTTCAAGGCGATTCGTGCGCGCTTCGTAACAGTGCATCGCTCGCCACTCAATCCGGCGACGCCGTGAATCGCCATCCATTGAATTTGCCTGGCTTTGCTGAATAAAACAAAGGTGAGCTTTTGCGGGAAGCGCATTGGAAGATACGGCGACAGGCCGGTCTGCACACTTGAGTGCGCCCTGCTAAGGTAAGCAGACTTTCTCCCGATGCTCACCGTCATGCAAATCTGGCCACTGCCCGACAGCTATACGTTCCGCGATCAAACCGTGCGCTTTCGCGTGACCGGCAACGGTCCGCCGCTGGTGCTGGTGCACGGCACACCGTTTTCTTCGTATGTGTGGCATCGCATCGCGCCCCATCTCGCGCAAGTTCGCACTGTCTATTACTACGATCTGCTTGGCTACGGCCAATCCGAGCAACGTGACGCTCAGGACGTCTCACTCGGCGTGCAGAACGTGCTCCTGGCGGAATTGCTCACGCATTGGAAATTGAAGAATCCGGACGTCATCGCGCACGATTTCGGCGGCGCGACTTCTTTGCGCGCGCATCTGATCGACGGGTGCGACTATCGCAGTCTCATGCTGATCGATCCGGTCGCCGTCGCGCCATGGGGGTCGCCGTTCGTGCGGCACGTGCGCGAACACGGCGCGGCCTTCGCCGGACTGCCGCCGTATATTCACGAAGCGGTGGTGAAGGCCTACGTGCGTGGCGCCATCGCCCGTGATATTCCGGACGAGGAACTTGCGCCTTATGTGACACCTTGGCTCGGCGCAACGGGACAATCCGCGTTCTATCGCCAGATCGCCCAAATGGACCAGCGCTACACCGACGAGGTCGAAGCCCGCTATTCGCAGATGCGCTGTCCAACGCAAGTCCTGTGGGGTGAAGACGACCAGTGGATTCCGCTCGAACGCGGCCGGCAACTGGCGGCGGTCATCCCCGGCGCGAGTTTTCAGCCCGTGCCTAAGGCCGGTCATCTCATGCAGGAAGATGCACCCGAAGCGATCGTCGCAGCGGCGTTGCGCTGGCTCGCCGCCTAGCCGCGGCCTTGCGGCAGATACGGCATCGGATCGACCGGCTTGCCGTCGCGGCGCAACTCGAAGCCCACGGAGACGCGCGAGTTATTTTCGTCGCCCATCTCGGCAATCTGCTGCCCCTGCCGCACGATGTCGCCGATTTTCACCAGCAGCTTGCGGTTATGCGAGTAAGCAGTCAGAAAGTCCTTGTTGTGCTGAACGATGATGAGACTGCCGTAGCTGTTCAGGCCCGTGCCGGCGTACATCACCTTGCCGTCGGCCGCGGCCCGCACCGGATCGCCGGGTTTGCCGCCAATTTCGATGCCGCGCGTTTCGCCTGGCTGGAAAGTCTCGACCACGCGGCCACCCGCAGGCCACGCGAGCGACACACCGTTCGCATGCCGCGAAGTCTCCTGGGCGACTTCGCGCACCTCGGCCGCGCTGGGCGCGGGTGATTGCGCCGGTGATTGCGCACTTGCCTGCGCATTGGCCGTCCCCGGCGCCTGCGCTGTGAGCGGAACAGCCGGCGCGGACGCAGCCGCCGCCTTCGCAGCGGCGGCCGCCGCATTGGCCAGATTGACCGCCCGCACCGTTTCCGGCGAAGCGACGTGCAGCACCTGCCCCGGCTTCAACCGCGAGGAAGACTTCAGACCGTTCCACGCCAGCAACTGCCTGACGCTGCAATGATGGTGCTGGGCGACGCGCGCCAGCGTATCGCCACGCTTGACACGATAAACCAGCGGCGGGGTCTTCTTAAGCGGCGTGCCGTCGCCGGCGGCCAGCTTGACCGACGAGCCCGCGAGCGCGTCGGAAGCCGGCGCCGCAGCCGCGGCCGGCACACCGGACGCAGCCGAAGCAACCGGCGCGGCCGATGCCGCGCCCGTTTGCGCGCCTTGCTGCCCCACATTCGCACAACCGCTGAACGCCAGCGCAAACGACACGCCCGCCAGACTGGCCATCATTGTTCTGTCGAAACGCTTTCCCAACATGTTCGACTCCTGCTTTTCTATGGGCAGGCCGAGTGCCGCCCTGTCGCGTGAGATGCGCGCATTCTGGTGAAGCGCTGCTTTCTCTCGCGACACAGCGAGGCCGCCTCGTGCGGCGCTCACTCATGCCATGCCGTGCAACCCAATCCCTTTCGCCTGACAGACTGCCGAATGCCGAATGCCGAATGCCCGATAAACAGGCGATCTTCCGCGAAAAGGGCCAGATTGCCGATTAAAATTCACGCGGAATTGTAAAGTGCGTTTTGCAAAAAACGCCCCGCCTCACACACTCTGATACAAACCTTACGCACGGTGATGCAGACTCGGTTGCGTGTGCAACCATCTTCGCGTCGCAAGCCTTCGCACAGGCCGGTCGCCGCCCAGGCGGCCTGATCCGGCCCACACGGTCGATCCGCGCCTCATGCGTGGTATTGGCCAAAGGCTTCTACGCGCATGGTCGCGACGATCCGTCAGCAGCTACGCCACAGGATGATCGACTGGTAACGTTTTCTTTAACGGCAAAGTGTAGTTAAAACTTGAATGACCGCCCGCCGCGATGGCGAGCGCAGAGGGGAACAGCATAGGCAAGCGGACGGACATCACGCCCATCCGCTTGCCAGGATCGACGGACGGCTAGCTGTAAGTCTGGCCTTGATACTTCACGTAACCGACCGGATGGTGCGTGAAGTGCAGTACCGGCAAAACGGGGTTGGAGTTGTCCTGGGTCGGATAAGCGCTGGCGTCGGAGATATATTCACCTTGAGCCTCGATTGGCTGGCCCGCTTGCAAGCCGGGGATTTCATGCGCCAACCCCTCGCTGTCGCCAAAGCGCACGGCGACGAATACCTCGGTACCGGTCAGATCCTGCGTCCCGCCAGCGAATTTCAGCACCTTGTCGATCCTGATGACAAAGTGCTGGTGATCGGCGTTGTTGTGAAACTCGGGGGCGAGGAACACCTTGCTGATCGTGCCCTGCACGCAAGCCAGCGGCGCACTCTGCGATTGGGCGGAAGACGGCTGGGGAGCGGTTTGCGTCGCGCGATTACTCATGAAGTCTCCGGAAAGGGAATCAGATTGGTCTACGGCGAAACGTAGCGCGCGCCGCCGGGGGGCGACGGCGCGATACCATTTGAGCCGACCATCGCGCGCGAGTTCATTGCGCGCCGTTCACAGGAGAGCAGAGACACAATGACCGGTTCGTCGCGGGCACATATCATCAGCGTCCATATCGCGCGCGACTGGCGCGATGTTTACGCTTTCACTTCGCCGCCGCAAGCATTCCCGTTGTGGGCATCCGGCCTCGGCAAACCGCTCGGCCACGAGGGCGCGCAGTGGCGTTTCGAAAGCAGCGACGGCCCGGTGAAGGTGCGCTTCTCCGCCGTCAACGACTACGGCGTGCTCGATCATTACGTGCTCCTGCCGGACGGCAACGAGATTTACATCCCGCTGCGGGTGATCGCCAATGGCAACGGCAGCGATGTCCAGTTCACGCTGTTTCGCCTGCCCGGCATGACAGACGAGAAATTCGCCGCCGACGCGCAGTGGGTCGAGCGTGATCTGAACGCGCTGAAGGCCTTGCTGGAAGCGCGAGATTGATCCGCACGATGCGAGGTTCGATGCAAGCGGCAGCGTGGCGATACCGAGCGTTGCCGTCCGCGTAAAACTCCATAAAAAAAGCCGGCGCCTTTGACGGCACCGGCTCTTCTACCTTCCCCTCATCACGCCTTGCGCCAGACTTGCAGCGCCCTGACGCATGGCATGTTTCATCGCAGCGCTTTCACCGCATCGGCCGTCACGTCGGCGGGCTGGCCGCCATACGTCGCGCGCAGATAGTTCGCGAGCTGGGCAAGTTCGCCGTCGCTGAGTTGCGTGGCAAAGCCCGGCATCTCCTGCATCCGCTCGAGGCCCGGGAAATCCTGGGCGCCAATGCCGTCGAGCATCGCCACGATCAGGTTATGGGCATCGCCTTGACGCACGGTCGAGTTGCCGCGCATCGGCACCGCGACGTGCGGCTTGCCCTCGCCGCCCAGGCCGTGACAACCGGCGCACACCGCCAGATACACATTGCGCCCCGCCTCGAGTTGCGCGGCATCGGCCGAGACCGATTGCAAGGGTTGCGGCGCCGGCGCCTGATCGCCGAGCAGATAGGTCGACATTGCGCGCAGATCGTCATGCGTCATGTACTGGCTGCTCAGATGCACAACCGGATACATCTCGCCGAAGGCCGATCCCTGCGGCGCGATACCGGTGGCGAAGAACGTCTGCAAGTCCGCTGCTGTCCAGCCACGCGCCGCCAGACCATGCGGCGTGATGTCCGGCGCGGCGATCCGGCCGAGCGCCGCGCCCGTGAGCGGCTTCGCCCCGTCGAGCTGGCCGAAGGTGCCGCGCGGCGTATGGCATTCGGCGCAGTGGCCAAGCGCGCTCGCGAGATAGCGGCCGCGATTCCAGTCCGCCGACGCTCCCTTCGATGCGTCCGGCAACGTGTCCTTCAGGAACATCCAGTCCCAGAAGCGCACGCCAAAACGCATGTTGAACGGAAACGACAACTCCGGTTCGTGGTTCGCCACCGCTGCCGGCTTCTGCGCCATCAGATACGCGTAGATCGCGTCGCTATCCGCGCGCGACAGCTGGCGGTACGACGTGTACGGCATGGCCGGATACAACTGTTTGGTCGGCGTGACGCCGTCGTGCAGTGCCTTGTAGAGATCGTCCGCAGTCCAGTTGCCGATCCCGTGGTCCTTGTCCGGCGTGATGTTGGTGCCGTAGAAGGTGCCGAACGGCGAAGCCAGCTTCACGCCACCGGCGAACGGCGCACCGTCCGAGGTGGTATGACAGGCGGCGCAGTCGGCGGCTTTGACGAGGTAGCGGCCGCGCGCGAGCGGATCGGCCGCCGTGGATTGCGGGCCCAACGCGGCGGCGGCCTGCATCGCCGCGGCGGAGTCGTCGTGCTTGCCGCAGGCGCTGAGCAAAGCCGCCGTGCCGAGCAACAGCAGCACGCGGCGCAGATTCATGGAGGCGCTCATCATGCGGCATCCTTTACGAGGCCGGGCGTGGTCATCACGACCTCCTTCACGGCCTCGTAGTAGCGCACGTAGCCCGTGCAGCGGCAGATATGGTCGTTCAACGCCTCGGTGATGGTTTGCTCGACCTGATTCTTCGCAACCGGCTGGCGTTTCAGGCGTTCGATCAACACGGTCGCCGCGTTGACGAAGCCGGGCGTACAGTAGCCGCACTGAAAACTGAAGTGCTCGAGAAACTTCTGCTGGATCGGCGACAACTCCACGACCTCGCCTGCTTCGTTGCGCTTCGCGTGCCCTTCAATCGTGCGGATGGTTTTGCCGTTGAAGAAATTCGCGCCCGTGATGCAGGTGCGCACTTCTTCGCTGGTGCCGTCCGGTTTGTCGACGATCACGACGCACGCGTGGCAGATGCCCTGGCCGCAACCGAGGCGCGAGCCGGTCAGATGCAGGTACTCGTGCAGGAAATCGATCATCATCAGACCGGCCGGCACGTCGGTCGGGCCGACGATCTCGCCGTTCACCTTGATCGACACCGGCAGCGTGCGGAAATGCGTCAACGGACGCTCGACCACCGTTGCCGCGGGCGCGCCGGCAGCAACGCCCGAGGCGCCGGAAGCAGTGTTGGCCGCCGCAGCGCCCGAAGCAGCAACGGCAGGAACAGCAGCGCTGGCGCCGCTCGCGGCATTGGCGGAAGTTTGAGTGGGGGCCGTCATGCGAGCACCTTCTGAATAAGTTGCGGGGTGACCGGCAGGTCGGTAAAGCGATGGCCGATCGCGTGCGCGATGCCGTTCACGATGGCGCCGACCACCGGAATCATCACGACTTCGGCGATACCCTTCGGCGGGTCGGTCTCGGTCAGCGGCGGCAGCACTTCGCCGGTCTGGGTCCAGACGGCGACGTCCGTCGCGCGCGGCAAGTGATAGCGATTGAAGTTCCACGTGCCGTTGCCGGGGCCATCCTCGTAGAGCGGCAAATACTCGTGCAGCGCATGGCCGATACCCATTGCAAGGCCGCCTTGCAACTGGCCCGATACGAGTTGGGGCGAAAGCTGATTGCCGCACTCCATGATCGAGTGATGCGCGAGCACATTCACCTTGCCGCTTGCTTCATGCACCGACAGTTCGACCAGCGTGCCAACCGCGCTGTAGTAGGTCACGGCCGCGTTATTGCGCTGAACCGGCGGAATGAATACGCGCTGACGATCGAGTACGCGGTAGTGGTTCGGCGTGGTTTGCAGTTTCTTCTTATCTGCCGACGCGTTATCGCCGTAGCGCAGCGCGAGGCCGTCGAGCGGCAGACGCTCGACGCTGCCGTCGATCTCGAAGTCCGACTCGGTCCATTGCCAGCGATTGAACACGTGCACGGTCGCGCCGGTGACGAGACCCAACTCGTGCGCCTTCTTCGCGAGCTGTTCGAACGGCAGCGCTTCGAGCCCCGCCGCGGACAGCTTGCCGTCGACCCAACGCGCGTCCTCCATGCGCACCACCAGCGGCGCGGCCTGGCCGCCGCCGAGCCCCTGGCTCCAGATCGACATCGCCGCCGGCCACAAGCCGTGCGCGAAGACGACGCGGGCCGCTTCGCGCGTGCTGTGCGTAAAGTAGAACGCCGAATTCGTCGCGCTCGACGGCGACGCATAACCCGGCGACCAGCGCGGATTGGCGGCCAGCTTGTCCTGGTCCGCCTGCGACATCATGTACGGATCGCCGCTCGTGACGACCGGCAGATCCGGCCAGTCGGTGATCGCGACATGCACGTCGGTGGCCGGTTTGCCGAGCCACTTCGCAACCGCAATCGCCTGCGAAGTCGACATGCCGGTGCCGATTTCGGCGGCAGTATGTTGCAGGCCGATCTTGCCGTCGGCGCTGAACTCGACCTTCGCGAACGAAGTTTCCGCGCCCGTGCCGAAGTCCTTCTGCACGCAGGCAAAACCGACGCCATAACGCGTGCCCGGATGCGCGGCTTCGAACTCGGCCTTACGCTTCGCCCGATTCACCCACAGCGGATGAACCTTCGCCTTCTGCAGCACGTCGTCGACGCGAATCGCGCCGGCGGGCACCGCGCCCTGCGTGTTCTTCATGCCCGAGCGCAGCGCGTTCTTGAGGCGGAAGTCGATCGGATCGATATTCAGTTGCGCGGCGATTTCGTCGACCATCATCTCGGTCGCGGCCATGCTTTGCAGCGTGCCGTAGCCGCGTGCCGAACCGGCGTCGATGGCGCGCGAGGCAATCGCCACCGACGCGAGATCGTTCTTCGGGAAGTAATAGATCGATTGCGCGGCCGTCGCGCCAACCATCGCCACCGACGGCGAAAAGTTGCAGCGCCCGCCGCCGTTCGCTTCCATCTCGGCCTTGAACGATTGCATCAAACCGGTGTTCTTATCGACCGCGATCCGGTAGTTCATCTTGAACGCATGGCGTTTCAAGGAAGTCTGGAACTGTTCGTAGCGATCGTTGGCAAGACGCACCGGGCGGCCGTCCGCATACATCGCGCAGACGAGGCCGTAGAACGGCACGTTGAAGTGGTCCTTCGAACCGTAGCCAACCGTATAGCACGGGTGAATGAACAGGTTCTTCACCGGGAACGCGCACTTCGCGACCATGCCGGCGGCACTGTCGGCGACTTCCGACGGCGCCTGGGTCGGCACGACCATGTGCAGCGATTGGGTCGCCGCGTCGTACCAGCAGTTCGCGTTGTCGGGTTCGAGCGCGGCCGTGTCGATCGACTGCGTGTTGTATTCGCGCTCCAGCACGAGCCAGTCCGCCGACGGATGATCCAGCTCCTGCTGGATCTGTCCGGCATGGAACATGCCCTGCTCGTCGAGCTTGCCGTGTTCGACGCCGTCCGGCCACACCGGCTGGTGCTTGCGCATCATGCTCGGGAACACCGGCGCGTCTTTCAGGCTGGAGAAGAGATCGTCGTCATACGGCGTCTTGCCGCCGACGCGCACGAAGCGGAAGGTGCCCCACGGATCGCGTTCGAGCGGCCCGGTTTGCGCGCCATACCGGATGATCTGATCCTGAAACTTCAGTTTGTCTTTCGCGAAGCGGAAGCGCGCGAAGTCGTGATAGATCAGGATCGCGACCGCCTGGCCGAGATACGCGGGCGTCTTGCCCTGCGGCAGCAACATGTCGTCGCCGTAGAAGGCCGGGAAGATCAGGCCGTCGCGCGTCAGATCGGCCGCCGTGACCACGCGGTCAGGCTTCAGTTCGTCGCCAAGCAGCGTCAGATCGAAGCCTTCGTAGCTACGATCGGCTTGCGTCGTGCGCAAAATGAAAGCGTGCGATTGCTGCTGCGGCCAGTGCGGCATGTCGGCGGCGCGAATGTCGCGCGCGAACACTTTCGAACCCGTCACTTTGGCAATCCCGTCGATACGGAATTTCGCCTGGCCGTTGGCGGCATCCCACTGAACCGGCGTCAGAATCTTTTCTTCGAACAACGCAGCGAATGCGCGGCTGCCCATCGGCGCGATATACACCGACACACCCGCCAATACGCTGGCCTTCAGAAAACTACGACGCGAAAGGTCGAGTTTCCCCATGGACTTCTCCTTTAGTGAACACGGCGGCAACCCCATGGCAGGACGAACGCGGAGCACAGACCATCGCGACGCGCCTCTCCTACCAGCTTATACGTGGCTGATCTGCGCGAAACGGCTGTAAACCACGAGGGAGATGTTCGGACCGCGGGCGCTTACATCCGCCCGGGCGTACCGGCGACGTGCAGCAGCCATCACTTCGGCTATGCCGCAGTCGATCTGATTTACCTTGAACTACCGTGAGTGCCTATTTTCCTGCCCTCCAGAGGGCAAAGGCGGGGATTATCGCGCTGAATCGCAATAGGGTGCGTCAATTTTTGTTCTCTATCTCGGAAATAACGGATCGCGTATGGATAGCGCATGACTCTCGTCACGATTCGTTATAACGGCAAGTTCATAACGCTTTATCAGGCGCGCAAGATCGTGATACCCAACGCTTCGAACGGCGCGGTGAGCGCCTCGGGCGTGTTCTTCTCGACGACGATCGTACCGGCCGCCGACACGTCCGCGATCCTGTACGCCGAGGCCGCATTGAGTTTTTCCGCCGACGCCAGCACCACCGTTTCCGCCGCATGCTCCGCGAGCGCGCGCTTCACGTAGGCCTCCTCCATATCGCCGGTACTCAGGCCCGCTTGCGGATGCACCCCGGTCACGCCCATGAAATAGAAATCGGCGCGAATGTGGCTGAGGGCTTCAATCGCCGCCGCGCCCACGTTGACCATTGAATGCCGGAACAGGCGACCGCCGATCATGATGACCTCGATCTCCGTGTGCTGCGCCAGTTCGACGGCGATGCTCGGACTGTGCGTGACGATCGTCGCCCGCAAGTCGCGCGGAAGATGACGCGCCAGTTGCACGGCTGTCGTGCCGCCGTCGACGAACGCAATCTGCCCGCGCCCGATCAGGCCCGCTGCCGCCCGGCCGATTGCGGCCTTCGACGCCGATTCGATATGTTCGCGTCCGGCAAAATCCGCCGCCGCTGGCGAGGCCGGCAAGGCGCCGCCATGCACACGCTGGAGCTGCCCTTCCGCGGCAAGTTCGCGCAAATCGCGCCGGATGGTGTCCTCCGAAACCTCGAACTCCATGCTCAGGGTCTTGGCAATCACCTGCCCGTCACGCTCGAGCGTGTCGAGAATCAGCTGTTTTCTTTGTGATGTCAGCATGACGGCGATCCTGTGGGTGTTCCCGCTGGTTGGGTCGATTGGTTGAGCTGGTTGAGTCGGTTGGTTGAACACATTGCACGAAATTTCTTGTTTTTGCACGATACTGCACGATACCATGAATTGCACGCGGTGCAGGCCGCGTTTTCCTTTTCCAACAGAACCAGATGCGAGGACAGGATGCGAGTCATGAACGAAATCGCCGGGCGAGTGCGGATCGTCGACGTAAAAGTGCTATCAGACGACTGGTACGTGCTGAAGAAAACCACCTTCGACTATCAGCGCGCGGACGGCAACTGGCAGCGCCAGAGCCGCGAGACCTACGATCGCGGCAATGGCGCAACGCTGCTGCTGGTCGACCCGCGCCGCCGCACAGTCGTGCTGACCCGGCAATTCCGCCTGCCGGCGTACGTCAACGGCCACCACGGCATGCTGATCGAGGCGCCCGCGGGTCTGCTGGAGGCGGCCTCCCCCGAGGAACGCATTCGCGCCGAAGTCGAAGAGGAAACCGGCTACCGCGTGCATGACGTGCGCAAGGTATTTGAAGCTTTCATGAGCCCGGGTTCAGTGACGGAAAAGCTGCACTTTTTCGTGGCCGAATACGATGCGGCGGCAAAAGTCGGCGCGGGCGGCGGAATCGCCGACGAAGGCGAAGATATCGAGGTGTTGGAACTGCCCGTGGACGAAGCGCTGGAGATGATCGGGCGCGGCGAGATTGTCGACGGAAAGACGATCATGTTGTTGCAGTACGCCAGGTTGAATCTGTTCAGCGCGTAAGCGGCAACTCGCAGCACACTCGACAAAACCGACGGCAGCAGGTATGGGCGCTCGCGCGAAGTGCGGCAAGCGCCCTGCCGCTGCTACAGCCTTTCTCTCAGCGGTCAGGTCAGGTCAGGTCACGCGCCGCACCATCTCCGCCTAATCCCACGCAACATTAGGAAAAGGACGATATGTTGAAGAGGGTCAAAAAAATATCCTTACGGGTTCCTTTGAAGACCATCCGCTTCGCGGCCAAGCATGGTGCGTCTTCAAACAGGAAAGCCATTTCCGTAAGCATATTTTTTACTCCGCCAGCTCGACAAAGCCGGCGGATGATTTGAGGTTCAAGTGGATTCTCTTAATTCAGCGAACAGATTCATGGGTGGTTTCTTTTTCGGCGCCCTGATCGCTGCAGTCGTTATGGTGGTGCTGTGCAATGCCGGTGAATTTTCGCCGTTTATTGCGAAGCTGCATGCATTGGAGCAGGTCATCCTGACCGCGCTCATTTCCCTTGTTATTGTCGATGCAAAACCATTGGCCTATAAAACGGTCTGGCGTGAACGCCGCTGCAGCTTCGTACTCGACGAAGATCTAACCGCGACCATTCGCGGCAGAACTTTCGGTATTCCTGCCGGCGTGATAGTCGGAATACTGATTCAGAACTATGTGATGAACTGAATCTGCCCTGCTCCGTAAGATGTTCGCGGCCCTCTCACCGTTCGCCCTAGAATTTATGCCGTATCGCCGCGCGCACCACGACCTGCTTCGACGTCGACGAGGGCGACTGGGTACCGGGCGTGAAGGCATAGTCCAGAATCGTGTAGGTTGAATCGCCAGTCACCTGCTGATATTCGCCCTGAATGTACACGTCGGTGCGCTTGGACAGGTTGTAGTCCGCCATCAAGCCGAACGAATGAATTCTCGGCTTCACACCACCGTTCGAGGCGTCGTAGGTTTCCATCGTGTACACGTACTGCGCGCCGACGAAAAACATCGGTGAAATCTGATACTTGCCGTTCACCTCGAAGTTCTGATACTTGAGCGAGTTCAACAGCACGCCCGGTGGCACGAGCGGCGTCACGCCGAGATAGCCGTTGCCGGTCGGGTCGAGGTAGTTCGAATTGGTGTACACGAAGCCAGCCGTGGCCGGCCCGAAGGTATAGGTAATGCCGCCGCCGAACACGCGCATGCGGGCAGCGATAAAGCTGGCGTCGTTCGCGGTAATCGCACCGTTCGAGCCGTTGCCGGGATTGTCGGCCTGCAGATATGCCGCGGCTACCAGCAGTCCGCCGTAGGCATACTGGCCGCCGAAACTGTACGCGCGATTGTTGGCAAAACCCGTATCGTTGCTAAAGCTGTAGACGCCGCCAAACTGGAAGCCCGAGATCGACGGACTGGTGTACTTGACGCTGTTGTCGAGACGGAATGAGTTGTCGGTGTTGTCGTTATCGTAGGGATGCGAGAACAGCGCACCGGCCCAGTTGCCGTTGGCCGTCGTCTGCGCCAGATAGTCGACCACCGAATCGTATTGGCGGCCGAACGTCAGTGTGCCGTATGGCTCCGAGCTCAAGCCGACGAACGCCTGGCGCCCGAACATCCGGCCGCCCTGGTTAAGCCGTCCGGAGCTGACGTCGAAACCGTTTTCCAGCTGGAAGATTGCCTTCAGACCACCGCCGAGATCCTCGTCGCCTTTCAGGCCCCAGCGGCTGCCCTGGGCATCGCCGCTCGCGAGTTCATAGACATGGCCACGGCCGACATTGTTGGTGTAATTGATGCCTTCATCGAGCACGCCGTACAGCGTCACGCTCGTCTGGGCAAAAGCAGGCGGGGAGAAAACGGCTAACGGAATCGCGGACAAAACAGTGGAGACAGCCAGCGCGAACACTTGCTTGTTCATGAAGATCTCCCTGAGCTCGAGTAATGGGACAACTCGATCCGACCGCTTTCTTCTTGACGCTTCTTGAGGCGTTTATCGACCCCGACGCGCTTTGAAGAAATCCTCACACGCCGTTACGTCGCCGTCCATCAGGTGTCACGCCCATATCTCAAAACGTTGCGAAATCTCCACTGCGTGGGTCACCCCCTTTTTTCGCAACGCCGATTCAGGTAAACGGCGCTGTACCGCCCGGACCCAAGCTGGCTGCCGTATTGGCGGCACCCGTCCTGCACGTCTCGTGGCCACTTTGTCATGAAACGAAATATAATCGAAAGCTTTTGCGGCGCTGCAGCGGAACTCCGCGCCGTCAAACGGGTCATTTTTACTGGCCTCCACAACCGAGCCTCGCATGGCTGGTTCAGGCTGCGACGCGGCCTTGCACAGGGCGGCCGTCCGCCGCCGCATCCAATCCAATTTCAAAAGCTTTGTGAGACGCCGCCGCGCTGAACTAGCGCGCCGTCACACGGGGCTGCTTTTGGCGCCACACAATGCAGAAGTCGCAAACCCGTTTAATTGAGCTCGATTTTTTTCGCGGGCTGGTCCTCCTGATCATCGTCGTCGATCACATCGGCGGCAGCATTCTCTCGCGCATCACGCTGCACGCGTATGCGCTGTGCGACGCGGCGGAAGTCTTCGTGTTTCTCGGCGGCTTCGCCACGGCAACGGCCTACGCGGCACTCGCCGAACGGCGTAACGAGGCGACCGCGCGCAGCCGCTTCCTGCGGCGCTCGCTCGAAATTTATCGGGCATTCCTCATTACGGCCGGCTTGATGCTGCTGGTCAGCGCGGTGCTCAGCGCATTCAGTATCGACGGCCCGAATCTCGCCACCACCGATCTCGACGATCTGATGGCCACGCCCGTGGCCGCCCTGCGCGACATTCTGCTGTTCCGCCGTCAGCCGTATCTCGCCTCCGTGCTGCCCATGTACACGTTCTTCGCGCTGCTGGTGCCCATGATCCTGCCGCTCGCGCGCAGCAAGCCATGGCTGCTGCTGGCCGGCAGCGTCGCCCTGTGGGCGGCCGCACCGGCGATTAACGCCTACCTGCCCGCCGCGCCGGACATGCACTGGGATTTCAACCCGTTTGCCTGGCAGTTGCTGTTCGTGCTCGGTGTGCTGGCCCGTTGCCAGCCGGTCTATCAGCGCGTCAACGCGCATCGCTTCGGCTGGCTGGTCAGCATCCTGGCGCTCGCCGTGGTCGCCGCCGCGGCCTACTACAAACTGTTCATTGAACGCGAGCCACTCGATGGCAGCCTGAAGCAAAACCTCTCCTACCTGCGCGCGATCAATTTTCTTGCGATTGCCTGGCTCGTCGCGAACCTGATCCAGCTCGGCTGGGCAAAAAAGCTCGCGCAATGGCTGCCGTGGGTCGGCATGATCGGCCGTAAAGGGCTGTTGTGTTTTGTCGCGGGCGCGGTGATTTCTCTGGTCGTCGATTCGGTGCTGTATGCCGCGACCGACGGCTATCTGAACTATCCCCTCGGGCTGGTGGCGGACGCCTGCGCCGTCGGCGCACTGTTCGCTGTCGCAAGAGCGTCGGAGCCGCTCAAGCGTTTCACCACGCGCCTCTGGAGCTTGCGCCTCAGAACGTCGCCCTGAGGCGGCAGCGCGTGCGCACCTGCGCCGCGCTTTTGCGGCATTGCCGCTTATCGTGTGCTATCTGTGTGTCTGACGGGATTGCGGGGTTATCGCGGAGTTACTGCGGAATTCCCGCGTTGTCACTTTCCCGCTTGCCGCTTGCCGATTTCCACTGCTGATCCTGATAGCATGACGGCCGCGCGCGACCTGCGCGGCGGCCTCTTACTCTGACATGCGTCTATTCCTACATTCCGCACTCCTCGCGCTGTGCGCTGCTGTCGGCGCGACGGCAAGCGCCAGCACCATCGTCAGCCGCAGCTTCCATTCGGAAGCACTCGGCCGGGACTGGTCCTACACGCTCTATCTGCCCACCGGCTATCGTCACGACGCTCCCCGCATTCCCGTGCTCTACCTTCTGCACGGCAACAACGGCGACGCCAATGACTGGCTCACGCAGGGTCACCTGCAAGCCACCGCCGATACGCTGATCGAGCGCAAGGAGATACCGCCGGTCGCGATCGTGATGCCGCAAGGCGGCACGGACTGGTATGTCGATCGCAAGGAGAAGATGGAGACCGCGTTCTTCGCCGATCTGCTGCCGGAGATCGAAACGCACTACGCGGTCGCCACGCAACGCGGCGGGCGGATGATCGGCGGCGTTTCGATGGGGGGGTTCGGCGCACTGCGCTATGCCATGACGCAACCCGAACTTTTTTGCGGCGCGCTCCTGCTGAGCCCCGCGATCTATGCGAACGAGCCCCCGCCCGGTTCGGCGGCACGCCGGGTCGGCGTATTCGGCGACCGGCAGTTCGATCTGCACGTCTGGCATGCGCTCAACTATCCGGCGCAATGGGAGCGCTACATGAGCCGGCCGTATCGCCTGCCGATGTTCATCGCCGCGGGTGACGACGACCTCACGATCCAGGCCGACGCGTCTTCGCTTTACACGCATCTTCGGCTGGCGGGAAATCCGGCTGCGCTGCGCATCATCGACGGCGGCCACACCTGGGAGGTCTGGAGCGCGCTGCTGCCTGCCGCGCTGAAATATACGCTGGGTTGCGTCAAACAACCCGCGCGCGATCAGGACAAGTAAATCAGAACTGAACCGGCGAATCAGCAGTCCTGATTGCACCGCCACATTGCGTGCAACTATTGCACGAGGTCAGTCCACAGCACGACCAGCACGGTCATGAGCGCGGGCCCGATGAACAGGCCCAGCAAACCGAACGTCTCCGCGCCGCCGAGAATGCCGAATAGCACCAGCAGGAAAGGCAATCGCGTCGAGTTGCCGATCAGCACCGGCCGCACGAAATGTTCGGCGACAAACACCACGATCGAACCGAACACCGCTAGCCCGATGGCCCCGGCCACCGAGCCTTGCGAGAACAGCCACAAGGCCGCGAGGCCGAATGTGACCGGCGCGCAGAACGGCAGCATCGCGGCGATCGCCGTGATGAATGCAAGCAGGGCGACGTGCGGCAAGCCGGTCACGAAATAGGCGACGCCCATCAACACCCCCTCGCCGAGCCCGACCACCACCAGCCCCGACACCGTGCCCCGCACGGCCGTAGCCATACGCTCGAGCAACTGCGCGCCGTCGTTGCCGAAGCCGCGCCGCACGCCTTTCATCAGCGAGCCCGACAGACGCGGCCCCGCCTGAAAGATCACGAAAAGCGTGACCAGCATGAAGGCGAACACCATCACGCCGTGCGCCGCGCGCGCGCCGAAATGGCGGCCGAGCGTCATCACGGTGGTGCTGTGCAATCCCTTCATGGCCGCCGAGTCGCGCAGCGGCTGAGCGAGATTCGCCTGCCACCAGGCTGAAATCTGTTGCACACCGAACGGCAGCCGTTCGACAAGAGCCGGCATCGGAATGCCGTTTTCCTGTACGGTCTTGAACCACTCGTTCATGTCGTGCGCTTCGCGCAGCGCCTGCGAAATGCCGATACCGAACGGCAGCACCACCAGCAAGGCGACCGCGAAGGTCAGCAGCACGGCGATCAACGTGGTGCGGCCAGTGAACCAGCGGCTGCCCTCCACCTTTTGCAAAAGCGGCCACAGGGCAATCGCAACGACGCCGGCCCAGGCCATCGCCGCTATGAAATCGCGTACGACCCACAGCGCCAGCAGCACGAGTCCGATGTACAGGACGAGTGATGCCGCTTTCTGTTTTTTCAGGCAATCAGGCGGTGTCGGCGAATCGGGTGGGCTTGAAATCATGAAGGCTCTTAGGATCTTGTGGATATGCGCGCGAGCCGTCCAGAAAAATGCAAACCCGCTACACTTGCGTTGCACGGTCGCTCATCAATAACCACATCTTAAAGGAAGCACCGGCGCCCTTCGCAGGCAGCATGCTTGTCTCGCTGCGTACAACAGTGCGTTGCAAAAATCCACGCTATCGTAAATTCGCCGCGCATATCGCCCGCAAAGCCCCGTCGTTTCAAACTTGCGTGAATGTCAAGTTTCATTGTTGCTATTTGGAGAACAGTGTTTCAACCGCGGCACAATGGCTATCCAGCGCTCACGGGACTACATTCGGCAGACCACAATACGGAGCCGACGATGATGACCTTAGAGTCCATCCCCCTTGACGGAACCAATGGCGTACGTATCGAGATTCTCGAGCGCTCCGACACGACGCTGGTGATCCGCTGGGTCGAACCGGGGCGCTGTCATTATGGCGAGCAACGGTGGCGGCGGCGCTCGGCGCACACGTCGGGAACGTGCGCAGTGACGCGCCGCAAGATCCGCCGCGGCGATGCGGTGTTCAAGCCGGCTGAACGGCCGGCACCTTCGAATGCTTCCGCGATGATCTGCGCCGAGGTGCTGGGCGAACTGGTCGAAGCCTGAGGTTTTTTGCCTGGACGGCACTTTCCTGACAAACGCCTCGAACACCCCGGAATACGCCTGGAACGTTCGCCGTCATTTTCCCCTTCGCAAGGCGTTCGCTCCGGCGCGCCGCGCTTGCCCCCTTCCCAACCGCACTCGCACACGCCCGGCGCTGCCCGCCAACTTTCTGCCTGATGCAGGTCGCTTCAGAAAAGCCGCTGCGGCTGACGCCGCCAATGGGCGGGCCGGCCACAAAAGCCTGATTGCGGCCGTTCGCCACGTGCGCTAAGGTGATCCCCGTTGCGCCAGGTCACCGCACCTGCCAAACGCGCACGGTTAAATGAATGCCCTCAATCCCATTCGAACCCGCCGCAGCCCGTCTGGCGGCAAACGAGAGGCAACACCATGGCAGAAGACACCCCGGACACCCGCGCGGCAGCAACGCCTCCCAGCCAACTCATTGCACCGCAACAATTCTCTCTGGACGTGCTGCAGGAGAAGTACGCAAAAGGCAGTGAACAATCGGCCGACGAAGTGTTCAAACGCGTCGCCCGCGGAGTCGCTCAGGCGGAACCGGAGGCGCTGCGCGAATCGGTGGAAGCGCTCTTCGTCGACAATCTGCGGCACGGCGCGCTCGGCGCCGGGCGCATCATGAGCGCGGCCGGCACGGGCATCGCGGCCACGCTGATCAATTGCTTTGTGCAGCCGGTCGGCGATGCGATTCAAGGCGTCGATGAAGAAGGCCTGCCCGGCATCTATGTAGCGTTGCTGCAAGCCGCCGAAACGATGCGCCGCGGCGGTGGCGTCGGCTATAACTTCTCCGCGATCCGGCCCAAAGGCGCGCGCGTCCACACCACCAGTTCCGCGGCGTCCGGACCATGCAGCTATATGGACGTATTCGACGCCTCATGCCGGACCGTGGAAAGCGCCGGCTCGCGGCGCGGCGCGCAAATGGCCGTGCTGGACTGTAACCACCCTGATCTGATCGAGTTCATCGAGGCGAAGCATTCGAAGGGCCGCTGGAACAACTTCAACGTGTCGGTGGGCATCACCGACGAATTCATGCGCGCGGTCGAAGAAGACCAGCCCTGGCCGCTCGTGCACCGCGCCGAGCCGTCGCCGGCGCTGCGCGCGGCAGGCGACGTGCGGCAACGCGAAGACGGCCTGTGGGTCTACAGCGAACGGCCCGCACGCGAGATCTGGGATCGCATCATGCGCTCCACCTACGACGTCGCCGAGCCCGGCATTGTGTTCATTTCGCGCATGAACGAGGACAACAATCTGCGCGCCGTCGAAACCATCCGCGCCACCAATCCGTGCGGCGAGCAACCGCTGCCGGCCTACGGCTGCTGCAATCTCGGACCGCTGAACCTCACGCGTTTCGTGCTCGATCCGTTCGCGCAATTGAAAGGCGGCAAACCTTCGTTCGACTGGGACGGTCTTGCCAGACGCACCCGCACCCAGGTGCGTTTTCTCGACGACGTGCTCGACGTCACGCTCTGGCCGCTGCAGCAGCAATATGACGAGTCGCGCGCCAAGCGGCGCATCGGCGTCGGCTTCACCGGCCTAGGCGATACGCTGGTCATGCTCGGCTTGCGCTACAACGCGCAGGAAGGCCGCGACTTTGCCGTGCGCATCGCGCGGCTGATGCGCGACGAAGCCTACCGGGCCTCGGTGGAACTGGCGCGCGAGCGCGGTGCGTTTGAGCTGTTCGACGCCGGGCGCTATCTGGAAACGGGCACATTCGCTTCGCGCCTGCCCGACGACATCAAGGAGGCGATCCGCCGCGACGGCATCCGCAACAGTCATTTGCTGTCGATCGCGCCCACCGGCACGGTCAGCCTCGCGTTCGCCGACAACGCGTCGAACGGCATCGAACCGGCCTTCTCGTGGACCTATACCCGCATGAAGGTGATGGCCGACGGCAGTCGCGAATCGTTCGATGTCGAAGACTACGCGTACCGCCTCTATCGCGAACTCGGTGGCGATGTGAGCAACTTGCCGGACTACTTCGTGAGCGCGCTCGAGATGTCGGCGCGCGATCACCTCGACATGATGGCCGCCGTGCAGCCCTACGTGGACACGTCGATCTCGAAGACGGTGAACGTGCCGGCGGACTATCCATTCGAGGCGTTCGAAAGCCTCTACTTCGACGCGTGGAAAAGTGGTCTCAAGGGCCTCGCCACTTATCGTCCGAATGAAACGCTGGGCGCGGTGCTGAGCGTAAGCCCGCCACCGCAAGTGGACGACACGCTGGCCGAGACCGATCAGGATCCGCTGCGGATCGCGATCGATCATCGGCCCAAGGGCGAGTTGCCCGCGATCATTGAAAAAGTCGAGTACCTGACACAAGCCGGCAAGAAATCGCTTTATGTGGCGGTCTCGTTCATCGAAGTGACGGGGCGGCTAGGCGGCGAAGAGGTCACGATCGAGCGCCCCATCGAATTCTTCATTCCGACGGGTCAGCGCGACGAGTCTCAGCAATGGATCACGGCCACGATGCGCTCGCTCTCGCTTGCTGCGCGCGGTGGTTTCGTCGCGCGCAACCTGCAGGATATGCGCAAGGTTTCGTGGGATCGCGGGCAAGTGCGGCTCGGTGAGGTGCAGCGGCTCGACGGTCATCGCACGCCACGTTGGCACGATTCGGAAGTGGCGGCGCTTGCCTTTGCGATCCAGCAGATTCTGCATCGGCGCGGCTTTCTCGACTCTGAAGGCAATCAGGTGCCGTCGCGCATGCTGGCGCGTTTGCCGCGTGGGCAGATGAAAGCCGAGAGCGCGTTACCGGCGGATTTCGGCATTCGTCCGCATCCGGGCGATGCTGACGAAACGGCGTTGGCGCAAGCGGGTGGCACGCAAGGCTTGCATACCATGCTCGGACGCAAATGCGGATCGTGTGGTGCGAACGCGGTGATTCGCAAGGATGGGTGCGACTTCTGCACCGCGTGTGGCGAAGTCGGCGCGTGCGGGTGAGTGACAGGCAACGGCCGGCGGGAGCGGCCGCATGCCGGTAGATCGTGCCCAGTTGCACAGTTGCACGATCTACCCACCGCGCAAGCGCCCCTTCAGCCGACTCTCGCGTAATACAGATTCTGCGGATGCTTCGCCTCCGCGAAGAAGAACCAGCGTTCCGCCACGAGGCCGGCGTACTGCACAAGGCAGGCGCCGGCCAGCAAGCCGAGCGACGCGCCAAGCGGATGTAAGCCCGCCCCCAGCGCGATCAAACCAACCGGTATGGCAAACGCGGTCACGAGAAATCCCCATTTGACGCCGCGCAGCGTCCCCGCCGATTTGCCGTGAAAGAACTCGCGCAGATTGAACGCCCCGGCAGTAAAGCCGCGCGAAACTTGCACGAGCTTCGGGTTGTCGATGCCGGTCGCGCTCTGCACGGTGGACTTCGGCCGCAATCGCGCATTGCGCACGAGCGATGCCGAGCGGCTCGCGCAGCCGGCGAGCGTCAGCCCGCAAGCGCAGAGCGCCAGTTCCACGGTCAATCCCGGCGCGAACCAGGCGGTCAGCGCCGTCGCCAGCGTGAAGCCGGACGCGCAGCCTAGCAGGGCGAAGTTGACCAGCGTGAGCGGCGTGGCCCACTCCTGCAGAAAGCGCAGGCAGGCGTAGATCATCGCCGTGCAGACAAACAGCGTCGCGCTCGCCAACACGCCGAGCCACCCTATCGCGAGCGACCACGGCGAGCCAAATTCGTGGGCGACACCATAGAAAAACGCGCAGGCGAGAAACGCCGGCAGGCACAGGCATTCGCGCGACAACCACGAGGTCCGCCACATCGCAATCGCACGCCATGCGCGCTCCGGATGCCCAAGGTGAAAAAACGAGGCGATCAACCCAAGCAAGCCCAGCACGACCGCCAGGCCCGCACCGATGACATAGAACGCATTCGCGGGCGCCATGACGAGTCCGAGGTGCGCTGCCGTCTCTACGCCAACGAGTGCGATCAGCAGGCCCTGCGCCGCGCCGCTCAAGGTCGTGAGAAAAACTACTGAAAAAGCAGGATTCATCGCGAGGTCCCTCAGATGCGCGTCGCCATCGACGCAAGATGCAGTTCGCCGCGCTCGAGTCGCGCATCGAGCGATTCTTCGGGCGCCTGCGCGGCTGTACCCGTGTCCTTGCACGAACAGGCGCCGCTCCCACAACCCGAAGCCGGCGTTTTGACACGCGGCAGATAGTGGTTCGCCGGCCGTGTATTCCACTCAGGCATCAGTTGATAACCGCCACGCTCCTCGATCGCCTTCGATACCACCGATTCCGGATCGTGGATATCGCCAAACAGCCGCGCGGAGGTCGGGCACGCGAGCACGCATGCCGGCTGGCGATCGCGCTCGGAGAGGTTCTCGTCATGAATGCGGTCGACGCACAACGTGCATTTCGTCATCTCCTTGCGCGCTTCGTCGAGTTCGCGCGCACCGTACGGGCAAGCCCACGCGCAGTATTTGCAGCCGATGCATTTGTCGAAATCGACCAGCACGAGGCCGTCTTCCTTGCGCTTGTAGCTCGCGCCGGTCGGACAGACCGGCACACACGGCGGGTCCTCGCAATGCAGGCATGACTTCGGGAAGTGGATCGTGTCGGCGTTCGGGAAGCTGCCGGCCTCGAAACTCTGGACCCGGTTGAAGAACGTGCCGGACGGATCCGCATCGTAGGGATTCAGGTCGGCGAGACTGCCCGACTCGCCCGACGTGTTCCACTCCTTGCAACTCGTCACGCAAGCCTGGCACCCCACGCACACGTTCAGGTCGATTACCAATGCCATCTGGGTCATCAAAGGCTCCTTGTGCTGCTTTATCGCGTTGTTCGCATGCTTCGTGGCGCAACCGGTGCGTCCGAGCCGCACTGTCCTCTCCCGTGGGAATCGCGCGTCACTTGCACCCCGTCGCGCCGCGCAGCCGCGCCGCGAACTCACCACGCCCCGCGAAATAGGTCTGCACGATCCGCGAGATCACCCCGTTCGACCCCGGTAACGCGGGCATCGCGTCGAACTGCGGCAAGGTGTGACGCGCGTCCGCTTCCGCCGGATAGAGCCGCACGCGCACGTCGTACCATGCCGCCTGACCCGTCACCGGGTCCGAGTTCGAGAGGCGTGCCGCCGTTTCGTCGCGGCCGGGCAGCTCGTCGGTAATGAGGTGATTGAGCAGGAAGCCACGCTGCGATTCGTTCGCGCCGGCGCCCAGATTCCACGCGCCCGAGGCTTTGCCAATCGCATTCCAGGTCCATACCGTACCCGGCTCGACGGCCTCGCTAAAGCGCGCCATGCAGCGCACGCGGCCCCATTGCGATTCGGCATAGATCCAGCTGCCGTCGGCAATGCCGTTTTCGGCGGCCATGAGCGGATTCATGTAGAGATAGTTCTCGCCATGAATCTGCCGCAGCCACGCGTTCTGCGAATCCCACGAGTGATACATGGCCATCGGCCGTTGCGTCACGGCGGCGAGCGGAAACCGCGCGAGATCGGTGGAATCGCTTTCCAGCGGCGCATACCAGAACGGCAGCGGGTCGAAGTACTTCTCCACGCGCGCGCGCAGGTGATCCGGCGGCTGCCTGCCGCTCGTGCGGCCTTGCGCGGCGAGCCTGAACTTCTGCATGACGTCGGAGTACAACTGGATCAGGATCGGTTCGTTGAATTTGCGGAAGCCGTTTTTCACGGCCCAGTCGAGATACGGCCCGTTGCAGTTGCGCATGTACTGGAGCGTCTCCGGCAGGCGGTAGTGGAATACGCAGTTGTTCTTTGCGTACTGCTCCCACTGCTGCGGGTTGGGCTCGCCCACCAGCGCCTTGTCGCCGTCCTTGCCGCGCCAGCCGATCAGAAAGCCCACGCCGGAATCAGGCGTCGTCGTGTGGTTGATGATGAAATCCGGATAGTCGCGAAAGCGCCGCGTGCCCTCGGCCGTCGTAAAGGCCGGAAACTTCAGACGCGAAGCGAGTTCGATCAGCACTTCCTGGAACGGTTTGCACTCGCCTGTCGGCGGCACGACCGGCACGCGCACGGAGTCCACCGGACCGTCGAACTCGGAGATCGGCCGGTCGAGCATCGACATCGCGTCGTGCCGCTCGAGATAGGTGGTGTCCGGCAGGATCAGATCGGCGAACGCCGTCATCTCCGACTGGAACGCATCGCACACCACGAGAAACGGAATCTTGTACTCGCCGTTCGCGTGCTTGTCGGCGAGCATCTCGCGCACCTTCACCGTATTCATCGACGAATTCCAGGCCATGTTGGCCATGAAAATCAGCAAGGTATCGATCGGATACGGATCGCCGCGCCAGGCGTTGGTGATCACGCTATGCATCACGCCGTGAACGGCGAGCGGATATTCCCAGGAAAACGCCTTGTCGATGCGCACCGGGCCGCCGTTTTCGTCGATGAACAGATCCTCGGGCGCGGCGGGCCAGCCGAGCGGCCCGCTGGCGAGCGGCGTATTCGGCTTGACCGCGTCCGGGCTGTTCGGCGGTTTGGCCGACGGCGGCACTGCGCGAGGAAACGGCGACTTGTGACGAAAGCCGCCCGGACGGTCGATCGTACCGAGCAAGGACATCAACACCGCGAGCGCGCGGATCGACTGGAAGCCGTTGGAATGCGCGGCCAGCCCGCGCATCGCGTGAAAGGCGACCGGATTGCCGGTGACGGTCTCGTGCGTCTCGCCCCACGCATCGGTCCAGGAAATCGGCAGTGTGATCCGGTGGTCGCGGCTCGTCTGGATCATTTCGGCAGCGAGGCGGCGAATCGTGTCGGCGGCGATGCCGGTGATCCCGGCGGCCCACTCGGGCGTGCAGTCGGCCACGCGCTCGCGCAGCAACGCGAACGACGGCGTGACCGGCGTGCCGTCGTCGAGCGTATAGCGGCCGTCGAGTGCGGGAGTGACGCCCGGGGCATGGTGCGGCACGGCGCGCGCGGCGGCGGCATCCCACCAGAGGTGATTCTGTGGAAACAGCGGATTGCCCACCGGCCGATCCGGGTCGCGCACGAACAGGCCGAAGTTCTCGCTGGCTTCGTCGAGATCCACGAGCTCCGCCGCGTTCGTATAGCGCTGCACGAATTCGTGATCCCACGCGTCAGCGGCAATCAGTTCATGCAGAAACGCCATGAACAGCGCGCCATCCGTGCCGGGCTTGATGGGCACCCACTCGTCGGCAATCGCCGCATAACCGGTGCGAATCGGGTTGATTGCGATGAAGCGTCCACCCGCGCGTTTGAACTTGGAAATGGCGATCTTGAGCGGATTCGAATGGTGATCTTCCGCCGTACCGATCATGAAGAAGAGTTTGGCGCTGTCGAGATCGGGGCCGCCGAACTCCCAGAACGAGCCGCCGATCGTATAGATCATGCCGGCCGCCATGTTCGCCGAACAGAAGCCGCCGTGGGCCGCGTAATTAGGCGTGCCGAACTGTTTGGCGAACAGCCCGGTAAGCGCCTGCATCTGGTCGCGGCCGGTAAACAGCGCGAATTTCTTCGGATCGGTGGCGCGAATCGTGGCCAGGCGCTTTTCGAGTACGTCGAACGCGACCTCCCACGACACCGGTTCGAACTGCGCACTGCCCCGCTCCGCGCCCGCCTTGCGCATCAATGGCTGGGTCAGACGCGCGGGCGAGTACTGCTTCATGATGCCCGACGCGCCCTTGGCGCAGATCACCCCCTGATTCAGGGGATGCTCAGGGTTGCCGTCGATATAGCGCACCTCGCCTTCGCGCAGATGCACACGAATGCCGCAACGGCAGGCGCACATGTAGCAGGTGGTCGTCTTGATCTCGAGCCGTTCGTCCTGCGTGCGGGCGTGGTGTTCCATGCGGGATCTCCGTCGCGGCTCCGGCTATGTCGAAGCGATGTGGGTTCGATACCGATCATCCTATTCGCCACCGGGCCACAAGGGAAATCACGATTTACGACAGAAACTATCCGCTACGCCGATGATTTCAATTTGCCTTCACCTTTATTCAGCCGCCTTCGGCTGCCTTCCGCTGTCTTTTGTCGCCTTCGGATGTCAGATCGGCGTCAAAACCGTCTCGCCGGCAAAATGGCGCGTGGCGTTAGCCAGAAAATTGTCGACCGATGCGGTGATCGCCTCCGGCGAGCGGCCGCCCACATGCGGTGTCAGGACGACGTTGCGCAGCGCCAGCAAGGCTTCGGGCGGATGCGGCTCGCCCTCGTAGACATCCAGCGCCGCCCCGGCGATCGTGCCTGCAGTGAGCGCAACGGCCAGCGCGGCGGTATCCACCACGCTGCCGCGCGAAACGTTGACCACGAAACCGTGCGGACCGAGTGCGTCCAGCACCGCTTTGCCGATCAGATGGCGCGTAGCGGCGCCACCAGGCGTCGCCACGATCAGGAAGTCGCACCACTGCGCGAGACCCTGCACGCTGTCGAAATAGCGCAGCGAAGAGCCTTCGCGCGGTTTGCGGTTGTGATATCCGATTTCCATATCGAACCCGGCACCGCGTCGCGCGATCTTCTCGCCGATATGACCGAGCCCGACGATGCCGAGCCGCTTGCCCGACACATTCGGGCGCATCGGCAAGGTGTCGCGCCAGGCGCCCTTGCGGGTGGCCTGATCGAGTTGCGGCACGTCGCGCACCACCGCGAGCAGCAAGGCGAACGCGTGATCGGCCACGCAATGATCGTTGGTGCCCGCGCCGCTCGCGAGCACGATGCCGCGGGAGCGGGCATGGTCGACAGCGAGGTTTTCATAGCCTGCGCCAAGCACGCTGACAAACTCGAGTTGCGGCAGCCGGTCGATTTCAGCGGCTGTGAGGCCGGTGGTGCCATTGGTCAGCACGGCACGGAACGTCTCGCCATGCGCGGCGATCGCGGCGGCCCGCTGGGTGGCGTCGGGTGCATGGACGACGTCGAAGGCCGCCTCGACACTCGCGCGGCTTGCGTCTTTCAAAGGGATCAAAACCAGCAGGGATGGCTTCATGAGGGACGTTTTTTCTTGGGACGATGAGGGACGAAGGCGCGACGAGTGAGTGTAGCAAGCCACGCCCAGCCCCGCTGGCGGGCGCTCGCAAGCGATTGAGAGCGCCTGCGTGAACGCCTCGCGAACGGCCGGAAAGCGACCGCGAACGGAAAGTCCTGTTGCGAACCTGCTGCCGCAGGGCCTAAAGTCCACCCAGGCCACGCCGTTATCTTCCTGAATGGATCGGCGCAAATACCATGCACCCTACGTCTTTCTTTTGAACCGAACCCAACCGCTTTAAAATAGCCGAACGCCGACCACGGAAATCCCATGCTGGACACTCCCCCGCGCGGCCCAGCGCCCGCCAGTGACGCCCCACAGGAAGTCGCCCGCCCCGAAGGAAGTCCCCTTGGGGGATCGAAGGACGACTCCGAAATGTTCGAACTCGCTCCTGTGTCGCTTTGGCTCGAAGACTTCAGCGGCGTGCACGCGCTATTCGACAGATGGCGGACAGAGGGCGTAACCGATCTGCGCGCCCATTTCGCCGAATATCCGGCACTTGTTGCCGAATGCGCGCACAGCATTCGCGTTATCAAGGTCAATCAGAAAACGCTGACGCAATTCGAGGCGGCCGATTTCGACGCGCTCACCAGCAATCTCGCCACCGTGTTCCGCGACGACATGCTCAAGACTCATCTTGAGGAGCTGTGTCAGCTATGGGCCGGACAAGCCCACTTCACGAGCCAGACGGTCAACTACACGCTCGGCGGCCGGCGCCTCGACGTGTTGCTCAAGGGCGCCGTGTTGCCCGGTCATGAAGGCCGCTGGGACCGCGTGCTCGTGTCCGTCGAAGACATTACCGAACTCGAAGGCGCGCGGCACCGCGTGACGCTTGCCGAACAGTACGTGCGCGGCCTGTTCGAGTATTCGCCAGTATCGCTGTGGGTGGAGGATTTCAGCGCGGTCAAGCGGCTGCTCGACGGCGCGCGGGCGGCCGGCATCAGCGATTTTCGGGTGTTCACCGACGTGCATCCCGAGTTTGTCGAACGCTGCATGCAGGAAATTCACGTGCTCGACGTGAACCAGCACACGCTCGACATGTTCGCGGCGAAAGACAAAAAAACGCTGCTGGCGCACCTGCCGGACGTTTTCCGCGACGACATGCGGCCGCATTTCCGCGAGCAGTTGCTCGATCTGTGGGACGGCAAGCTGTTTCAGCAGCGCGAAGTGCTCAACTATGCGCTCGACGGTAACGAGGTGCACGTGCACCTGCAATTTTCGGTACTGCCGGGCCATGAACACAATTGGGACCTGGTGCTGGTGGCCCTCACCGACATCACGGCGCGCAAGAAGGCCGAAGCGTACCTGGAGTTCCTGGGCAAACATGACGTGCTGACCAAGCTGCGCAACCGTTCGTTCTACGTGGATGAGCTGAACCGCCTTGAGCGCAAGGGTCCGTGGCCCGTGACGATCATCATGGCCGATCTGAACGGCCTCAAACGCGTAAACGACCAGCTTGGCCACGCCGCCGGCGATGCATTGTTACGGCGCGCCGGCGAGGTTCTCGCCAAGGCGATAGACGCGCCTTTTTACGCGGCGCGTATCGGCGGCGACGAGTTCGCGATTCTGTTGCCGGACACCGACGAGCGCGGCGGCGCCGCAATGGTCGACTCGATCCGCCAGCTGGTCGATCTGAACAACCAGTTTTATCCCGGTTCGCTGCTGAGTTTTTCGATGGGCGCGGCGACGTGCCAGCGCGGCGACCGGCTCGAAGCCGGCGTGCAACGTGCCGATCTGCTGATGTATGAGGAAAAGCGCGCGCACTACGCCAACCGTCCGGCTGCGGACGCCCCGGGCGATTGATCCTGGCGTGCGCCCGTATGCCCGCACGGCGTTGTTTCGATCGCTGAAGACAGCGCTGCATCAGCGGATCGGGCGCTACGCCAGACACCTGGTTGCGCGCCTATTCGACCCGGCTCAGCCTTGGTCGGTCCGGACCGCCTCGCCGTAAGTGCTGACGATCCGCCGATCCTGCTCTTCGACCGAAAACAGCTCCCATTCGAGCCCGTTCACATCTTTGCTGCTCGCGTACCCTTCCACCGCGTCGTCCTCGAAGCCAACGTGCCGAAGCTGCCCTGCTTTGTCCGGCATCTCGTTGATCGAAAAATTGAGCAGATCGGTACGCCACATCGCGTAACGGCCGGGTACCACCGCGGTAGGCGGCTGGTCGAGACGGCGGGTGTAGTCTTCGATGGACGCATCGAGGCTCGCAACGGCCAAGGCGATATGGAAGCGTTTCATAGCGAGTGTCCTGACAGTGGGGATGAGGTGTTTTCATCGTATCGATGAAACATTGGCGCAACCAGTTGCGCAGTCATCCCGGTATCGCCATTACCGGTTTGCGCCCTGACAACTACCAGGGCGCGGGATGAAGACGGTTGACGTCCGTTAGCCTGGCATCTGAAGAAAGTTAGAATCGACTGGCCCGGTTCGGGCCGGCACTGCAAGGCAAACCAGGAGGGACCCTGATGCTTTCCCACGTATTCGTCGGTATTTCGGATTTCGAGCGCGCGTTCAACTTCTATGGCGTGCTGATGGAGACGTTAGGGCTGCGGCTCAAGTTCCGTGACAGCGATGCATGCTGGGCCGGCTGGATGGCGGCCGATGCGCCGCGGCCGCTGTTCGTGATCAGCAAACCCTACAACGATCGACCCGCCACCGTTGGCAATGGCCAGATGTTGGCCCTGCTTGCCGCGGACCGCGCCACGGTCGATCGGGCGCATGCCGCGGCACTTGCTCACGGCGGCGCCTGTGAAGGACCACCGGGTTTGCGCCCGCACTATCACGCCGACTATTACGGTGCGTACTTTCGCGATCCCGATGGCAACAAGCTCTGCGTGTGTTGTCATGAGCCGGATACGGGCACGGCCACGCAAACAGCCCGGTAGACTAGCTGCCCGGAATGCCCGGAAAGCGCAACTCGAAGCGCACCACGCCCGGCACCGGACACACCACCCGCGCCGTGCCGCCGTGCAGATGCATGATCGCCCTGACGATCGCGAGGCCCAGCCCGCTCGATTCGGTAAACGCGCTGCGCGCCGCGTCCGCGCGGTAGAAGCGATCGAACAGGCGGTTCAGCTGCTCGTCAGGAATCGGCGCACCGTCGTTTTCCACCACCACTGTCGCGCCCTGTTCGTCCTGCGTGCCGCTCAAACGCACAACCGTATCGTTCGCGCCGTATCGAACCGCGTTGACGACGAGATTGTTGATCGCACGCCGGCACAGCATCGGATTGACCGACGCCATACCCTGCGCCTCGACGGTAAAGCGCATACCGCGCTCGTCGGCGGGGCCTTCGAAATAATCTGCGATCCTGACGAGTTCATTGCGTAGATCGATCGGCTCACGATCGATCGCCAATGCAGCATGGTCCGCATGCGCCAGAAACAGGATATTTTCCGCGATGTGGCTCAACCGGCTCAGTTCCTCGAGATTCGATTCGAGCACTTGCTGATATTCATCGACGTCGCGCGATTTGGCGAGCGTCACCTGGGTCTGGCCGATCAGGGCGCCCACGGGCGTGCGAATTTCATGCGCCAGATCGGCGGAGAACTGCGAGAGGCGCTGATAGCCGTCCGCAAGACGATCGAGCATCGCATTGAAGGCGTGCGTGAGCTGGCGGAGTTCGACCGGTGCGGCCTCGCTGTCGAGCCGTACCGACAGGCTCGCCGGACTGATCTGCGCCGCTCGCGTGGCAATCTCGCGCACCGGCCGGAACGTGCGGCGCAGCACGTAGTAGGCGAGCAACGTCGCGGCCAGCATGCCGATCAGCGTGGCCAGTACGATGCGATTGCGGTACGCGGCCAGCATCCGCACTTCCTCGGTCATCGGATGCGCGGCGATCACTTCGACCTCGCTGCCGTCCTCACGCGCCCTGACCGTGGCAATCGCCCAATGAATCGGCACACCGTCGGGCAACAGGGTCTGGTGAATATCCGGGAGCGTCGGCAACCGGTTCTGTGCACCGGCCTGCAGGGTGGGCACCGCAATGTTCGCGGGGTTGACGTCGATAAACGGCGCTTCGCCTGGGCGGCGAAACAGCAGCACGTCCTGCTCCGCGCCGAGCATGGTCTCGAACAGCAACGGCCGGTTCTTTAATTCGCTGACCGAATAAAGATCACGCACGATACGGCTGAAATGCTCGACACGGCCGGTGAGCACCACGTCCGCGCGGCGCTCCAGCGACACGTGCGCCGAGTGATAGAAGTACGCACCCAGCGTGCCGATCACCACGCACGCGATCGTGGCGAACAACACGGTGGTACGCGTCGTCAGCGAACGTTCGGTCCACAGTTTCATAGGCCGTCGCCGAAGGTATAGCCAATGCTGCGCACCGTATGAATCAGCTTCTTCTCGAACGGATGATCGACCTTGGCGCGCAGCCGTTTAATGGCGACGTCGACCACGTTAGTGTCGCTGTCGAAATTCATATCCCACACTTCCGAGGCGATCTGCGTGCGTGATAACGCTTCACCCTGCCGGCGCACCAGCAGATGCAGCAGCATGAATTCCTTGTTGGTCAGCGGAATCTCGACTCCTTCGCGCGTGACCTTGCGGCGCAGGACATCCAGTTTGAGATCGGCGATCTCGAACACGTCGCTCTCGCGGATTACGCCGCGACGCAGCAGCGTGCGGATGCGCAACACCAGTTCGGTGAAGGAAAAGGGTTTGACGAGGTAGTCGTCCGCGCCGAGTTCGAGGCCGCGGATGCGGTCGCTGACGTGATCGCGCGCGGTCAGAAAAATGACGGGCAAATCGCGCCGCGCCCGCAGCGCGCGCATGATTTCCCAGCCGTCGATGCCCGGCAGCATCACGTCCAGCACCACGAGGTCGTACGCGTGTTCGAGCGCCATATGCAGGCCGTCTGTGCCGGTGCGCGCGAGGTCGACCGCGTAGCCGCTTTCACGCAGCCCCTTTTTCAGGTAGTCGCCGGTTTTCGGATCGTCTTCGATGACGAGGATGCTCATGGTGCGTGCTTATGGTGCCCAGTTTCCAACCCCGCGCGCCGCCGTAGGCGTGGGTCATGAAAATGGACGTGGGTATGGTGGCCATTCTACGTGGCCGCGCCGCGCCGTTCATGACGTTTTTGTCATCCGTCTGTCACCCTGCGGAGCCACTCGCACGCCTAACCTGCCCCTATCCTTCACCCACCCAGAGCCGACTCATGAAGATTGTTTCCGCCAATGCGATGCGCGCCATCGTCGCCCCCGCGCTCGTTGCTGTCTCGCTGTTTGCCGCAGGATCCGTCGCACAGGCCCAGACTGCCGCGCCCGCAGGTGTACGCGGCACGGTGACCTCGCTCTCGGGCGACCTGCTCAAGGTCCACACGCGCGACGGCAAAGACGTCGACGTGAAGCTCGCCAAGGACACGCCGATTCGCGGCGTGACGCTCGCCAATGTGAACGACATCAAGCCGGACAGCTATGTCGGCACCGCCGCGATTCCGCAGCCCGACGGCACGCTCAAGGCGCTCGAAGTGCATGTCTTCCCGGCCAGCATGCGCGGTGCCGGAGAAGGTCACCGCCCGTGGGACCTCGGCTCGAACAGCACGATGACCAACGGCACGGTGGGCTCGCTCGTGGTCAGCAACGGCCGCACGATCACGGTGAAGTACAAGGACGGTGAAAAGAAAATCGTGATTCCGCAAGACGTGCCGATCGTCGCGCTCGAACCGGGCGACCGCTCGCTGCTGGTGCCGGGGGCCAAGGTTGTGCTGTTCGCCCATAAGGAAGCCGATGGCTCGATGGCCGCGAATTTCATCTCGGCAGGCGAGCACGGTGTCACGCCGCCGATGTGAGGCGATTTAAGCCGACATAACGCGGCGCGTTAGCCGTTCGTTTTTTCGTTTCCCAGGCCGTTCTGGATAGCCGCATGAGTCAATCGTGCGGCTTTCGGATTTCCGTTTGTTTCGCCACCGCTCACCATGCCTAAACCGCAAGCGCGCTTTATCGTCCACCCGCTAATCGTACGAATCACACACTGGATCAACGCCTTTGCAATGGTCTGCATGGTGATGAGCGGCTGGGCGATCTATAACGCGTCGCCCTTCTTTCCATTCCGATTTCCGGCGTGGGCGACCGTCGGCGGCTGGCTGGGCGGCTCGATTGCCTGGCATTTTGCGGCGATGTGGCTGCTGTGCGCGAACGGCCTGTTGTATCTGGCGTATGGCATCGGACGAGGGCATTTCCGCCGCAAGCTGTTGCCCGTCCATCCACGCGATGTCGTACACGACGCGGCCCTCGCGATGCGGTTCAAGCTGCCGCACGATACCGGCAAATACAACGCGGTACAGCGTGCGCTCTATCTGTTCGTGCTGTTCCTTGGCGTGCTGCTGGTGGCGTCGGGGCTCTCGATCTGGAAGCCGGTGCAGTTCTCGTGGCTCACCGCGCTATTCGGCGGCTTCGATTTCGCGCGTCGCGTGCATTTTGTTGCGATGGCGGGCGTGGTCGGCTTTGTCGCCGTGCATCTGGCGCTGGTGCTGCTGGTGCCGCGCACGCTGCTGCCGATGCTGACCGGCCGCGCCGGCCTCACGAGACACGAAAGGAGCGGCGCATGAGCGAATCAGAACGCAAGGATTCGCGCGGCACACGCATTGTCCTCGCCGACCACAAACCGCAAATCGAACGCCTGCAGCGGCGCCTGTTCCTGCGCTCGTCGCTTTCGATCGGCGCGCTGGCGATGCTCTCGGGCTGCAACATGCAGGACGGCGATTCCGTCGACAAGGTCTTGTGGGCCATGTCGCGCTGGAACGATCGCGTGCAAGGATGGCTGTTCGATCGCAACAAGCTGGCGCCGACTTACGCGGCGAGCCAGATCACCGACCCGTTCCCCTTCAACGCGTTCTATCCGGAGTTCGATGCGCCGGATATCGACGGCTCGACGTTTCAACTGGAAGTATCGGGCCTGGTATCGGACAAGCGCACATGGACGCTCGATCAACTGCGTGCCTTACCACAAGCTTCACAGATTACGCGGCACATCTGCATTGAAGGATGGAGCGCGATCGGGCAATGGCGAGGCGTGCCGTTTCGCACGTTCCTCGAACGCGTCGGCGCCGATCTGAGCGCACGCTATGTCGGCTTCAAATGCGCGGACCGTTATTACTCCAGCCTCGACATGGCGACGGCCTTGCATCCGCAAACCCAACTCACGCTGGATTTCCGCGACGCCCCGCTGCCGGCCAAATACGGCTACCCGTTGAAGCTGCGCGTACCGACCAAACTGGGCTTCAAGAATCCCAAACACATCGCGGCGATCTTCGTGACCAACACGAACCCCGGTGGCTATTGGGAAGATCAGGGGTACAACTGGTTCAGCGGGCTATAGCGCTGGCGGCAAACACGCGCCTATACCGCGGTCACATAACGTGCGGCCGGTTTGACCACTCGCGGCGGCGGCGCATCGTACACGGTGCGCATGCGTTTGACTTCATCGACCGGGCTCAGGCCGAACAGACGCTTGAATTCGCGGCTGAATTGCGACGCGCTTTCGTAACCGACTCGCGCCGCGGCCGCGCCCGCATTCAAGCCGTCCTGCACCATCAGCAAACGCGCGTGATGCAAACGCGTGGTCTTCACGTATTGCATCGGCGAGGTCGCCGTCACGGCCTTGAATTGCGCGTGAAAAACGGCGAGGCTCATGCCCGCTTCCGACGCGAGCGTATCGACGTCGAGTTGCCCGTGGTAGTCGGCGTGGATTCGCCGTAGCGCCTTGGCGATGCGGCCGAAATGATTCTGATGCGTGAGCGCCGCGCGAATCGCGTCCCCCTGCTCGCCCGTCAGCACGCGATAACAGATTTCGCGGACCACGCCTGGCGCGAGAATGCGCGCGTCGAGCGGCGAGGCCAACGCGTCCATCAAACGCTGAACGGCATTGCTCAAAGCGGGATCGAGCGGCGTCGAATAGATGCCGAGCGGCTCGTTCTGCGCGGTGCCCTGCGTTTCATTCAGCGCCATCAACAACTCGGCCACCATGCTCAGATCGACGCGCACCGAGATGCCGAGGAACGGCATATCCGGGCTCGCCTCGGTTTCACATTCGAACGGTAGCGGCACCGACAGCACCAGGTACTGTTGCGCGTCGTACTGGAATACCTGATCGCCGAGATAACCACGCTTGCGCCCCTGGCAGACAATCACGATGCTCGGCTCGTACATCACGGGCATGCGTGGCATCGGCGTGTTGGCGCGCATCAGATTGACCCCTTCCAGGCTCGATCGCGTAATCCCCGGATTGGGTGCGAGCGCGTCGAACAATTCGACCAGACGCTGCTGGGCCGGATCGGCGGGACCACCAAGGGCGGGGCTACCCAAAGCGGGGGCGCGACCGGCGGGGTCACCGGCGGCGGGGGCGGGTTCAACAGAACGGGTTGACATGACGATATAGTGACGCACAAGAGAATAATGCTTGAAATTTAGCACCAATCGACCTACTGCGCTCATCGTCAGGAGTTTTAGGCAAACCTTCAAGATATTCAGGTATTCCCCGGTTCGCTCCTGGCTCCTACTATGGGAACCCTGCCGGATCATCTATTTCCGCGCTGCGCGAGGCCTGGTTGCCGGTTCACTGTTTCGGTGGATATGTCGGCCACCGCCTGCGCCGTGATCCCGGTTCACAACAAGGTTTGGCCTCATCGGCGACGCGCGTCGCCCATCGCCGGCGCCTTGTGACATCACCCTCTTGCTGGAGTTACCCATGAGCACGACTTATGCCTATGCAGCGACCGACGCGACCGCGCCGCTCGCCCCGTTCGAAATCCAGCGCCGCGAACTGCGCGCCCATGACGTGCAAATGGAGGTCCTGTTTTGCGGCGTATGCCATTCCGACTTGCATCAGGCACGCAACGAATGGAAGAACACGGTTTTTCCGGTAGTGCCGGGCCATGAAATTGTCGGCCGCGTAACGGCGGTGGGTCCGGACGTGACGCAGCACAAGGTGGGCGATCTGGTGGGTGTGGGATGCCTGGTCGATTCGTGCCGTACGTGTGCGAATTGCGAGGAAGGTTTTGAGCAGTATTGCGAGAACGGTTTCGTCGGTACGTACAACGGTGTGGATCGTGTTGACGGTCAGATCACCTACGGCGGTTATTCGACTCAACTGGTGGTGGATGAGGCATTCACGCTGCGGGTACCGGACAATCTCGACCCGGCGGGCGTGGCGCCGCTGCTGTGCGCGGGTATCACGACGTATTCGCCGCTGCGCACGTGGGGTGCCGGTCCGGGCAAGAAGGTCGGAATCGTCGGTTTGGGCGGTCTGGGTCACATGGGCGTGAAACTGGCCCGTGCGATGGGTGCGCATGTGGTGTTGTTTACGACGTCGCCGTCGAAGATCGAAGATGCGAAGCGGCTTGGCGCGCATGAGGTTGTCATCTCGAAGAATGCTGAGGAGATGGCAGCGCATGCCAACAGCTTCGATTTCATTCTGAACACCGTGGCCGCACAGCATGATTTGAATCCGTTTTTGAATCTGCTCAAGCGTGATGGAACGATGACGCTGGTCGGGGCTCCGGAACACGATCACCCGTCGCCACAGGTGTTCAATCTGATTTTCAAGCGTCGCCGTCTGGCTGGTTCGCTGATTGGCGGGATTGCCGAGACGCAGGAGATGCTCGACTTCTGCGGCGAGCACGGGATTACTTCGGATATTGAGGTGATTCCTATGCAGGGGATTAATGAGGCTTATGAACGGATGCTTAAGAGCGATGTTAAGTATCGGTTTGTGATTGATCTGGATTCTTTGCGGAAGTGATTTTTTTCTGCCTGCGGCGCTTTTTTGGTTTGCGTCGTGGGTTGGTTGTTGATCTGGTTTGGGTTTTTCTTGCTTTGTTAGTGGTGTGTTTTGCTTGTGTTTTGGCTGTGTTTTTGTGGCGTTGGCCTCTCCTTGCTTTGTTAGTGGTCTGTTTTGGCTGTGTTTTTGCGGCGTTGGCCTCTCCTTGCTTTGTTATTGGTTTATTAGTGTTGCCCCTGTGCGGGGCGGCACGGGCCTGTCATTAATTTCGTGTTCAAGGCATATCATTCTCCCCAGGAGAACCTATGCCTCGCAAACCGAAAGCTACGCCGGCAGAACTGCCGGTGATCCCCGCTGAGCTGCTTGAGAAGTTCGGCAACGGGCCGATGACGGCCGAAGCGATCAACGCCGCGACGTTGTCCTTGAAGAAGGCGCTGATCGAGCGGGCGCTGGGTGGCGAGATGAGCCATCATCTCGGCTACACGTCCGGTGCTGCAAAGCCCGCGGCCGTCACCAATCAGCGCAATGGCACGGGCGCCAAGACAGTCCTGACCGAGGACGGTCCGATCCGTATCGAGATCCCACGCGATCGCGACGGTAGTTTCGAACCGCTGCTGATTCCCAAGCACGAACGGCGCTTCACGGGTTTCGATGACAAGATCGTCGCCATGTATGCCCGGGGTATGACCGTGCGTGAGATACAAGGCTTTCTGCTCGAACAGTATGGCACCGACGTCTCGCCTGATTTCATCAGCTCGGTTACCGACGAGGTCATGGCCGAAGTGACGGCCTGGCAGGGCCGCCCGCTTGAGCCGATGTATCCGGTGGTGTTCTTCGACGCATTGCGGGTCAAGATCCGCGAAGACGCCGTGGTGCGCAACAAGGCGATCTACCTTGCGCTGGGCATTCTTCCCGACGGCACACGCGATATCCTCGGCCTGTGGATCGAGAACACCGAGGGCGCCAAGTTCTGGATGAAGGTGTTCAACGACCTCAGGACGCGCGGCGTCAACGACATCCTGATCGCCGTCACCGATGGTCTGAAGGGTATGCCCGAGGCGCTGGCGGCAGTGTTTCCGGCCACCACGCTGCAGACCTGCATTGTTCACCTGATCCGCAACAGCCTCGATTACGCGAGCTGGAAGGACCGCAGGGGCCTGGCCGCAGCGATCCGCCCGATCTACACCGCGCCCAGCGCGGAAGCGGCGCAGGCGGAACTCGATGCATTTGCTGATGGGCCATGGGGGCAGAAATTCCCGCCGGTCAGCGCGGCGTGGCGCAACGCCTGGGATCGCGTAATTCCGTTCTTTGCGTTTCCACCGTCGGTTCGCAAGGTGATATACACGACGAACGCCATTGAGAACATCAACTCGCAGTTGCGCAAGATCATCAAAACGCGGGGCCACTTCCCGACCGACGAGGCTGCGACGAAGCTCATCTGGCTTGCATTGCGTAACATCACTGCCGATTGGGGGCGTGCGGCTCATGACTGGAAGGCCGCCATGAACCAGTTCGCCATACTTTATGAGGACCGATTCGTTCGACCATCCGTGTAATTCTCAACCCGCCTTGAACACGGAAATTCTGACACCCCC
>NZ_MCAS01000029.1 GCF_003610895.1 Paraburkholderia fungorum | reverse complement strand
GTCTTAAACGTGCAGCAGCAAATGCCGGCGTTCCCACGAGCTGATCACGCGGAAAAACGCCTCATATTCGGTTTCTTTCAGTGCGAGGTAGGCTTTGACGAATTTCTCGCCGAGAATCTCGGCCATCGGTTCGCACGCGCCCATCAACGTCAAACCCTCTTCCAGATTGCGCGGCAACTGGTAGGGCAGTTCGTAGCCGTCGCTGAGCAGCGGCTCGGTCGGCTCCAGGTTTTGCGTCATGCCGAGATAACCAGCGGCCAGCGTTGCTGCGATCGCCAGATACGGATTGCAGTCAACACCCGGAATGCGGTTCTCGATGCGGCGCGCAGCCGGCCCCGAATGCGGAATCCGGAAACCCACCGTACGGTTGTCGTAACCCCATGCCACATTGATCGGTGCGGCCATGAAGCGCGACAGGCGGCGATACGAGTTGATATACGGCGCGAAAATCGGCATGAGCGCCGGCGTGTATTTCTGCAGGCCGGCGATATAGCCGGTGAACAGCGATGTCGGCTTGCCGTCCGCGCCGGTGAACAGGTTGTGGCCGGTTTCTTCGTCCACGAGGCTCTGGTGCATGTGCATGGCCGAGCCCGGTTCGCCTTCCATCGGCTTGGCCATGAAGGTCGCGTACATCTTGTGACGCAGCGCGGCTTCACGCACCGTGCGCTTAAACAGGAACACGCTGTCGGCGAGTTTCAGCGGGTCGCCGTGCATGAAGTTGATCTCCATCTGCGCGGCGCCGACTTCGTGAATCAACGTATCGACTTCCAGTTCCTGCACTTCGCAGTACTCGTAGATGTCTTCGAAGAGCGGGTCGAATTCGTTGACCGCTTCGATCGAATACGCCTGGCGCCCGGTCTCCGGACGACCGGTACGGCCGATCGGCGGTTGCAGCGGCAGATCCGGGTCCTTGTTCATGTCGACCAGGTAGAACTCGAGCTCGGGCGCGATAACCGGCTTCCAGCCTTTGGCCTTGTAGAGTTCGAGCACGCGGCGCAGTACGCGGCGCGGCGAGATGGCGACGGGCGTGCCGTCGAAGTGAACGCAGTCGTGAATCACCTGGGCAGTCGGGTCGACCGCCCACGGAATCATGCGGATGGTGCTGGCGTCAGGTACGCACACCATGTCCGGGTCGGTGACGCCGGTGAGCGTGCCGTCTTCCGGATAGTCCCCTGTGACGGTCTGGATCATCACCGCTTGCGGCAAGCGCATGGACTCGCCGGATTCGAATTTGCTGCGCGGAATGATCTTGCCGCGTGCGATCCCGGCCATATCCGGAATGATCGCTTCGATTTCGGTGACGCGGTTCTGTTTCAGGAAGTCGTCGATTTCATGCATGGTTATTCTCTCAGTTTTGGTGCGCGACCGGCTCAGGCATGCGTGGCTGCGGCGGATGCCGCGCCATAGCCGGCCTTGGTGCGCATTCGATCGCGGCAGGCGTCGCCGAAGGCGCGGAAGATCGCGGTGGAAAGCGCGTCGTTGGCATGCTTCCATTCCGGGTGCCACTGCACACCCAGCGCGAAGGCACGCGCATCTTTCACACTTACCGCTTCGATCAATCCGTCCGGCGCGGTGGCTTCAGCCACCAGACCCACGCCCATCCGCTCGACGCCCTGACCGTGCAATGAATTCACACGCGCTTCATTCGTGCCGCCCGCGAGGCGCTGCAACAAACCGCCCTGCGTCAGCGTGATCGAATGCGACGGTGCGTATTGCACGTCGAGGTCGTCTTCCTTGTTCTCACGATGGTCGTTCAAGCCGGCCACCGCGTGAACGCTTTGATGCAACGTCCCGCCGAATACCACGTTCATTTCCTGGAAGCCCCGGCATACCGCCAGCACGGGCACGCCTGCGGCAATCGCCGCACGCAGAAGCGGCAGCGTCGTCGCGTCGCGAGCGGCGTCGTGCAGCGTGCCCGGCGCGCTGGGATGGCCACCGTAGCGGTGCGGTTCGACATTCGAATAGCTGCCGGTAAACAGCAGGCCGTCGACGGCGTCCAGCACATCTTCGGTGGACTGACGCTCGCCGAGCGCCGGCAACAACATGGCCAGCGCCTTCGAGCCGTCCACGATCGCAGCGATGTACTTCTCGCCGGTGACGTGCGATGGGTGGACTCCCATCATCGTTCTGTCGGCGCTGATGCCGACCAGGGGTTTGTTTCGCATAACGAATAGACGTGTGTGTTCACCGCGGAACGCGGCATGAACAACGTTAAACACAGCGCGGCACGATTCCGCAGCCGGACGCGAGGCGTCAGGCCACCGGGGTAGTGCGGGCGGCTTTCGTCAACTGAACGCGCCGCGCGTGGTAATCAGGCTGGCCGTTCGATTCGGTCCGCTGCGGTGCGCAACGTCTCTGATTCGCGTGAAACGCACAGGCGGCAGGCAACACCGCACATGCATAAACGCACGGCTCGATAGAGCGCGTTCACGCAAACGGATGAATCGAACGGCGAAAAAGGGGGAGGCGCTACGGCAGCAGCGAGGCGACTTCGTCCGTGCGTACGGCAATGAAGGCACGCGCGGAGATGGAGTTGTGACGTCGAACTGAACGGCGGGACAGGATCGTGAAGACGGACAGGAAGCGGCGGAACGCAAGGCTGCCGTTGCTGCCGTCGGCGATGGCGCCGTCAGCGCGAGGACAACTCGCCTGACTTCGATTCCATCTCACCAAAGGGCCTCGGACTCTCACGATTACACTCTAATGTCTATTAAACGTCTTGCTCAACAACGCTCGGGGCGTTTAAAGAAACAGGACGCTGGGATGGTCGGAGCTACCGGTTGCGAAACTGATTCGCTGCGTCGCAAAACACACTTTCGTATCTCGTGACACCGGCATGACGACCGCCTGAGAACCATCGTATACGAGCCAATAAAGCCGTCAAATCATTTTTATAAAAGATTTATCAGGGCTTTCCCGGGGGTGTCACAAGAATCCCCGCGTATGGGAACATTCGTTGCGGCTACTATATTTCGGAAGCCTTTCAGGGGTTTTCCCCAGCGGCGCGAAGATTAAAGTGATTAGAATATTCAACACTCGCGGGCAATCCTTGCCCGGGTCCACGCGTTTCGATCGTCTCCCATGTCAGAGAATTCAGCGATGTCTATAGAAGTAGCAACCCGCCTGCAATACATCCGTAAGAAGAATGGCTTGTCTCAGCGTGAACTGGCGAAACGGGCGGGGGTGACCAATGGCACGATTTCTCTGATTGAACAGAATCGCGTGAGTCCCTCGGTTGGGTCATTGAAGAAACTGCTCGAATGCATACCGATGAGTCTCGCCGAGTTTTTCACCTTTGAAGTCGAGGTGGAGCGCTCGGTGGTATCGCGCCGCGCCGACATGCCGAATCTCGGCAATGAGTCGATCGAGTTCTATCTTGCGGGCTCGAGCGTGAAAGACCGCAACATGGGCATTCTGCGCGAGGTTTATCAGCCGCTCTCGGATACCGGGCCGGAAATGCTGGAGCACGCGGGGCACGAGGGCGGGGTGGTGGTCAGCGGTCAGATCGAACTGACGGTTGACGGCGTCACGTGGCTACTCGACCCGGGGGACAGCTACTACTTCGAAAGCCGTCTACCGCATCGTTTTCGCAATCCCAGCGCGGAGCATCTCTGCGAGATCGTGTCGGCCAATTCGCCGCCCACGTTCTAAAGACTCCGCGCCAACGCGCCGCGACGCAGTTCCAAGCCGCCTGAAGTCGATGCCGGCGTGCGTCGAGCGCATAACATTGAGGCATCCTGATGGACAAGAAATCTCTCGCTTTCTGGCAAGACAAGGCCGCTACGCTTTCGATCGAAGGCCGCGCGTTTATCGACGGCGAATACCGTAACGCCGCGGGCGGGCGCACCTTCGACTGCCTGAGCCCGATCGACGGCAAACTGCTCGCGAAGGTTGCGGACAGCGGCGCCGCGGATGTCGACGCCGCCGTGGCGGCGGCACGCCGCGCGTTCGATACCGGTGTGTGGTCGGGTCTCAATCCGCGCAAGCGCAAGGCGATTCTCCTGCGCTGGGCCGCGTCGATCCGTGAGCACATGGACGAACTCGCGCTGCTCGAAACGCTGGACGCGGGCAAGCCGATTGCCGACACCACCACGGTGGACGTGCCGGGGGCGGCCTATTGCGTCGAGTGGTTCGCTGAAGCAATCGACAAGGTCGGTGGCGAAGTCGCACCGGCCGATCATCATCTGGTGGGGCTCGTCACGCGCGAGGCGATCGGTGTGGTCGCCGCGGTGGTGCCGTGGAATTTCCCGATCCTGATGGCGTCGTGGAAGTTCGGCCCGGCGCTTGCCGCGGGCAACAGCGTCGTGCTGAAGCCTTCGGAGAAGTCGCCGCTCACCGCGATTCGTCTCGCTCAGCTTGCGCTGGACGCGGGCATTCCCGCCGGCGTGTTCAACGTGGTGCCGGGCGCGGGCGAACCAGGCAAGCTGCTGGCGCTGCATCAGGACGTGGACTGTCTCGCCTTCACCGGCTCGACGAATGTCGGCAAGCTGATCATGCAGTACGCCGGCCAGTCGAATCTGAAGCGCGTCTGGCTCGAACTCGGCGGCAAGTCGCCGAACATCGTGATGCCCGATTGTCCCGATCTCGATCGTGCTGCCAACGCGGCAGCCGGCGCGATCTTCTACAACATGGGTGAAATGTGCACCGCCGGTTCGCGCCTGCTCGTGCATCGCGACATCAAGGAGGTCTTCCTCGACAAGCTGATCGCCGCCGCGCGCAGCTATACGCCGGGCAACCCGCTCGATCCGCAAACCTCGATGGGCGCGATCGTCGACAACGTGCAACTCGAACGCGTGCTCGGTTATATCGAAGCCGGCCGTGCCGAGGCGAAGCTGCTGCTGGGCGGATCGCGCGTCAAGCAGGAAACAGGTGGCTTCTATATCGAACCGACCATCTTTGAGATCCCGGCTGCCGGTGCGAAGGTTGCGCGCGAGGAAATCTTTGGGCCGGTGTTGTCTGTGATTACGTTCGACACGGTGGAAGAGGCGATCAGGATCGCTAACGACAGCGAGTACGGTCTTGCCGCTGCCGTGTGGACCTCGAACCTCACCACTGCCCATGAAGTATCGCGCAAGCTGCGTGCCGGTACGGTATGGGTCAATTGCTATGACGAAGGCGGGGACATGAACTTTCCGTTCGGCGGCTACAAGCAATCGGGCAACGGCCGCGACAAGTCGTTGCACGCGCTGGAGAAGTACACCGAGCTGAAGTCCACGCTCGTTCGGCTGCGCTAAAGGATTCGCAAGCCAGCGCGGCGGTGCGCCTGAAAAGGCACTGCTGCGTTCCCAATGAATCCGAGGCTGGCGTTGCACGCATCACCTGGAAGCTCCGTGTGCAACGCCGGCATGTTTATCAGGTATCAGGTCATCCATGACTGAACTCATCTACGGCGACGGCGCGATCCGTCGTTCGTCACTCTACGGCTCGTCGATCGAGAACACCTATGCCGGTGTGTTGTCGTTCATGCGCCGCAAGTACACCCGCGAGCTCGACGGCGTCGACGTCGTGGTCTCCGGCGTGCCGCTCGATCTGGCTACCACGTTCCGCTCGGGCGCGCGTCTCGGCCCGGCAGCGGTGCGCGCGGCGAGCGTGCAATTGTCGGAACTGCATCCGTATCCGTGGGGCTTCAATCCGTTCGACGATCTCGCCGTGACGGATTACGGCGACTGCTGGTTCGACGCGCACAATCCCATGACGATCAAGGAATCGATTGTCGAGCACGCGCGCACGATCCTGCGATCGGACGCAAAGATGCTGACGCTCGGTGGCGATCACTACATTACGTATCCGCTCCTGATCGCGCATGCGGAGAAATACGGCAAGCCGCTCTCGCTGATCCATTTCGACGCGCATTGCGATACCTGGGCCGACGACAGCCCGGACAGCCTGAATCACGGCTCGATGTTCTACAAGGCGGTGAAAGATGGCCTGATCGATCCGAAGACCTCGGTGCAGGTCGGCATTCGCACGTGGAACGACGACTTCATGGGGATCAATATCCTCGACGCTGCGTGGGTCCACGAACATGGCACGCGGGCGGCGGTGGAGCGGATCACGTCGATTGTCGGGGAGCGGCCCGCCTATCTGACCTTCGATATCGACTGTCTCGATCCGGCCTTCGCGCCAGGCACGGGTACGCCGGTGGCGGGCGGTTTGTCGTCGGCGCAGGGGCTGGCCATTGTGCGTGGGCTCGGTGCATTGAACCTGGTGGGCGCGGATGTGGTGGAAGTGGCGCCAGCTTACGACCAGAGCGAGATCACGGCGATCGCCGCCGCGCATATTGCGTGCGATCTGTTGTGTCTTTGGCGGCAGCGGAAAGTGGCTGAACGTGGCTGAACCGTGGTTGAGTGTTAAGGACTTCAGCTGGTTTGAAGCGGCCTGATGCGCGACCGGCTCAACCCATCGACGAAGATCGATCGGGTTGACGCCGGCCTTCGCGCAAGCCGAGCGTATAGGCAACGAGCGCGCCGCTCATGATCGCCAGTTGCCACATCAACATGTCGGCGCCGCGCGCTTTCATGGCGAAGCCGGCGATAAGCGGCCCCGCAATCGAACTTGCAGTGAAGGTCAGCGACACCAGCCGCATGTTGCGCGTGAGCGCGGCCTTGTCGCTGCAGGCCGCCGCGACCATGCCGAGCGTGATGTACGCGCTGTTCATACCGCCGAGCAGTAACGCGCTCGCGTACGCGAGCCATGAGGCGGGGGCGGCGAGTGCGAAACCGCCGATCGCCAGCGTGCTGAGCGCGGCGCAGACGATCACCGTGGCAGCCAGACCCACGCGATCGGCGAACCAGCCGACCGGAAATTGCAGCGCCATGCCGCCGATACCGAATAGCGTGAGTAGCGTGGCCGTCTGTGTGGTGCTGAGGCCGTGAGCGTCCGCAAAGAGCGGGAAGAGGCCGTAGAGCGCGCCGTCGCCGATGCCGCCCGCAGCGACGACCACCATGCCGAGACTGACCAGGGGGCCGATCGGCGTGCGCTTTTCAACGCCATGTTTCCCGGCTCTTTTGCTTGGCGTGGGCCGTGCTGTTCCGGCAGCAGCATGTCCATCATCCGACGCGGTCAGCCACAGCGGCAGCGCCGCCGCGAACGTGAAGGCCGCGCCGGCCGCGAACGTGATGCGTCCGTCGACCGCGCACCATGCCGCCAATGCCGGGCCGATTACACCGGCGGTGGCAATCAGCGCTTCATGCACGCCCACTACGCGTCCGCTCGACTCAGCCGGAACGAGCCGGTAGAGCCACGTTTCATTGGCGATCCAGCGCAAGCCGATACCGAGCCCGGTCAACAGGCCGGGTACGAGCCACAGTGGCCACCACAGCGCGCTCATCGTGGCGAAGGCAATCACCGTGGCGGCGAGACCCAGCGATACCGTGCGCTTCGCCCCGATCCGTTCGACCAGCCACGGTGCGATCAACAGGCCGACCAGCATGCCGGTCCATTGCGAAGCGGAGAAGAGGCCGGCGCGCGGCGCATCGAGGCCTTGATGAGCCAGCCAGACGGGCAGCACCATGAAGCCGATGCCGAACTGACCGATCTGCGAGAGCGCCGAGACCGCGGTCAGTGCGGCGATCGCCGGCCAGCGCACCGGCGCGGCGGCGTTCATGAACTGCTCCGCGCCGGCATCGGCAGACCCTGTTCGCGGCATTCGACCGGACAACCGGCTTTCAGGCAGGGGCCGTCGTCGCAGAGGCGGCATAGTTGCATGGCGTGGGCCGGATCGCGGGTCTCGCGCCACAGGATCTTGATCAGCAGGCTTTCGAGCACGTCGCGCTCGCGCACGTCGAGTTGCCCGACGATGCGTTGAAGGATCCGCTCGCGCGCCGATTGCAGACGTTTGGCTTCGCGCTTGCCGGAAGAGGTCAAGGCAAGCGCGACAGAACGCTTATCGTTACCCGGCTTCTTTTCGACCAGCCCCGCCTCCACCAGACCGGCAACGGCGCGGACCGCGGCCGGATGAGAAAGATCGACCGCTTCGCGCAATACCTCAATGGATGAATCGGGATATTGGCCAATCGCGTTGAGCATGGCGCGGGCAGTGGAGCCCGCGAGCGCGGCCTCGGTTGGCTGCGCATTTATCTCGTCCGTGACCAGCAGGGCGAGTACGCCAAGCAGATTCTCTGTGCGCTGCGTCATGGGGATACCTCAATGTGTGCAATGTGCATATATGCATGTTGCACACATTTGGCGTGACGCGCAAGCGGTTTTTTGACCGTCAATCGGCTGGCGCGAGTCGCGCCGAAGACTCGCGGCGCCGCATCAGGATTTCGGCTGCTGCTCGACGGGCGAGCATACGGGCGCAACGGGCCGGTTTGCCAGTACTTTCCTGACGAAGGGAATGGAATCCTCCAATGACGTGTTGACCGTGCCGTTATGTTCGCGACCTGCATACAAATGGGCCTCGACCGTGGTGCCCGCCGCGCAGGCGTCTTTTGCCAGCGAGAGTTCCAGCGGCGCGAGACCGTCGTCCGCACCGATGCCGATGAACACAGGCGACTTGATCTTCAGCGTCGGAAACTTCAGATAGTCGTCCCACCATGCCTGCAAGCGTGCATTGGCGCCGGGTTTCAGGGTGTTTGCGGTGCTGAGCCCGGCGAGCGCTGCGTCGTCCTCGAGCGAAGCGAGACAACTGATGCGCGACTGTTCGAGAATGGGCAGCGCCGAATCGGTGAGGATGTCGGAGGCCTTCAAGGCGGGGTCGATCTGTTGCGCCGACAGCACCGAATAGAACTGGTATGCGAGCGTTGCATCGATCCGATTGGGGTCGCGCTGGTAAGCCGTTTTGAACGGCGCGAGCGTTGCGAGGGTTTGCTTCGACGCGTTGTAGATCACGCCGGTTGCGACGGTGGCGCGAATATTCAGTTCGGGCGCATACGTGCTCGCGTAGCCGGCCGCGGCGAATACCGCGGAACCGCCTTGTGACTGTCCGACCAGCACAACCTGGTTGGCGAGCCCAGGCAGGTTGTGCAACACGGCGCGCACGCTGTCGAGCATCGTGTAGCTATTCGAACGATTGTTCAACTGCGGGTTGGGCCCGGGCGTGCCGAGTCCTTGATAGTCGGTCGCCACCACGGCGAAGCCTTGCTGAAGCCACGCATTCAGATAGCGCACGTCCCGGTAGGAACGTCCGAACCACGAAGGCGCGCAGATGTCGGCCATGCCGAACGTGCCGTGTCCCCACGCGACGATCGGCCATCCTCCTTGGGGCGGCTGGCCTTTGGGGAGGAATAGCGCGCCTGATACGGCAATCGGCGTTGTGCCGCCGATGCCATCGGTCGAACTGTAGAGCAGGCGCAGTTGCTGGCCGGCATTGGCGAGCCCGAGTGTGGGCGGCAGTTGTTCGGCGCGCAGCAGTTCGCCGGGCTGCGCGGGAATCTCGTTCTCCCATGTATAGAACGCGGATACGCGGCCGTCGCCTTGCAGCGGATCGGGCGCGGGTGCTCTCGCGCCCGCGGCGAACACGGTACCGTAGAGGAGCAATGCCGCTAACGGTGCGGCAAACCACGGGTTGAATTTGCCGCGAGCCGATGAGTGCCCATTTCGCGCTCGACTATTTTCTGCTTTCATACTGACGCCCTGAACGATGGTGAGAAAAATGCGGTTCGCGCGAGACTTGCATGCGTGAACCGTTGAACCCGGGCGGCCTTCGACGCAAGTTTTGAACCATCTTTCATGCGTGCGTAGCGAACCCCGGCTGGCATCGGCTTGCCATGATGCTGCGGTGTGTCGGTATACACGCGGCTGCTGCGCCGTGCGCAACAGCCGCTGATGATGGGGTGTTGGTCCAGCAGCAAATTCAGCCGCGAAATCATCCGGCTTGAGCGCTGGGCGCATGCATGGCGAGCAGCAATGAGGCCGTGATACGGGAGACCGTGAGGGACACGCGGATTGGCACGCTTGCTGCTAAATATCCCTCGCAACGATCCCTCACTTACCCAAGGATTCAACATGTCAGTCACACAGACGCTGGAAAGCGGCGAACTGGTCGCCTTCGTCGAACGCATCCGGCGCGAGTTCGCGCAAGCCACGCGCGTTCTCAAGGAAACCCGCACCTTGTCCGCGACCAACACCTTCCAGGCCTATCAGCGTGTACCCGGCACGGACCTCGTCGTCGCCGTGTCGGCGCCTACGCCGTGGGCGCAATCGCAGGAAGTTCAGGCCGTGGTGGTGTCGTTCGACGGCAAGGTGATCCATGGCGATCCGAAGGCGTCAGGACACGGCCCGCGCTATGCGGGCGTGTTCCAGGAAGCGCCGGAGGTCGACGTGGTGATTCACGTACATGGCCCGTACCTCGGCGCGTGGGCGAGCGCGCATCGTCCGTTGCCGATTCTGTATGCGCCGGCGCAGCGCTATACGAAGGCCCGTGAGATTCCGATCTATATCGACCGGCGCCCGGGCGAGCCGCGTTTCATCGTCGACACGATCCGGCGCGATCCGAACATTCCGGCGATTCTCGAAGCGAACGGCGGCGCGACGTTCTGGGGAAAAAATATCCTCGACGTCTCGCAGTACATCCTGATTCTCGAAGAAGGCGCGTATTTTCAGGCACTCGCGGAGTCGCTCGGCGGCTCCAGGGAGTTCGGCCCAGGCGTGCTAGAGCAGCAGTGGAAGATGACCGGATTGGCGTGAGCACGGGCGTGGAAGACAGCGAATGACGAGGAACGGCACGGCGTGCCCAGCTGTGCCGCTTTCGTGTCGACGTGGGCGGCAGCGTTATTGCCGGTTCCGTCATACTGTTAGCTTGATGTATTGGTTCGCAACGCACGATCGGCTTGATATTGTCGAGGCTCCCTTTGGATTCCTTGCTGGTCGATCAATGGCTGTCTTCAGTTTTCCCGATCCCACGTCGCACGCCATTACGATCCGTGCGAAAGCGCTGACGTTCGACGACCCGAAGTCGCTGGTGTTGCTCGAGCGTATCCATCTGGTCGCGCCGAGCGACGCCACGGTGCTTGTCACCGGGGAAAGCGGCACTGGCAAGGAATTGATCGCACGGCTCGTGCATTCGTTGAGTGAACGCCGTGACGGCCCGTTCGTGGCGGTGAATTGCGGCGCGTTCTCGGAGACGCTGATCGAGAGCGAGCTATTCGGTCACGAACGTGGTGCGTTCACGGGCGCGATCAGCAGCCAGCCCGGCTGGTTCGAATCGGCCAATCGCGGCACGCTGTTTCTCGACGAAGTGGGGGACTTGCCGCTTGCCGCACAGGTCAAACTGCTGCGCGTGTTGCAGGAGCGCGAGGTGGTGCCGGTCGGTTCGCGCAAGACCGTCAAGATCGACGTGCGTCTGGTCACCGCGACCAATGTGAATCTCGAAGCAGCGGTACGCGCCGGGCACTTCCGGGAGGATCTGTACTATCGTCTGAACGTCGTCAAACTGAGCCTGTTGCCATTGCGCGAGCGGCCGGGCGACATCGGCCCGTTGATCCAGCACTTTCTGGAGAGCTACGCAAAGCGCTTGCGGATCACGCCGCCCGCACTCACGGACGCCGCGCTCGAGCGGCTTCATGCCCACTCGTGGCCGGGCAATATTCGCGAGCTGGAAAATGTGATTCATCATGCGCTGCTGGTAAGCAGTGGCGGTTTCATCGACGTCGCCGATTTGCAGTTTTCCGCGCTTTCGCTCGCGCCTCACACGCAGACAGCGGACGCGCCTGCGGCGGCGATTGTGGCCAATCCGGCGCGCCGTCCGCGTGATATTGCCGAAGCCACCGGCGCGTTGCGCGAAGCCATCGTCGATCTGCTGGAACTCGGCACACCCAGACTCTGGCAGCACATCGAAGACACGGTCTATCGCAGCACCTTCGAATTCTCCGAGAGCAACCAGTTGCGTACCTCACGCCTGCTCGACCTGTCGCGCAATATCGTGCGTGCGCGGCTCGCGCATCTCGGCATTCTCAAGCTGCGCGATGCCGGTGAGCCGGATTCCGCCGGCGCGAGCGAAACCGGCGACCGCCGTCAGGCGTGATCGCGCCAGCGCAGCAAGCGCCGTGCGACGTGTTCGCACAGCATGCCCATTGCCACCGCCAGCGCGGTGACGCCTGTCACGCATACCAGCAGCACGTCCACGCGCGCGCCGGCCTGCGCGGTCTGCATCAGATTGCCGACACCGGCACCGGCGTTGAACAACAGTTCGCTGCTGGTCGCCGTGATCCACGCGAACGGCACCGCTTGCAGAATTCCGGCGAACACGTCCGGTAACGCGCCTGGAATCAGCACGTCGCGCAACCAGTCAGACCGTGTCAATTCATACGACTGCGCGAGTTCAAAATAACGCGGGTCGATACGGCGCAGTCCGTCGAAACTGCTTGTCGCCATCGGATAGAAAGCAGCGAGGAAGACGATGAAAACCTTGGCGAACTCGCCCGTGCCGCACCAGAGGCTGATCAAGGGAATCAGCCCGAGCAGCGGGACATGACGTAGTGCCTGAAACAATGGATGCACCAGTTTTTCGGCGCTGCGCGACAACGCGGTCAACGCGCCGACCACGACGCCGGCGATCACGCCGGTGGCCAGACCTAAGGTCGTGCGACGCAGACTCGCGCCGAGATCGACAAGCAGTTCCCCGCTCCTGACGAGTTCGACAAAGGCACTGACCACCTGCTCGAGCGGCACGAACGCGTACTGATGCACGGCATCGCGATTAGCGGCGAATTGCCAAAGCCCGAGCAATACCAGCGGCAGGACAAAACCGCGGGCGCGTCGGCGTAGCGGGGATGTAGCGTGCAGAGCGATCATGGACGGTGTTTTACAGGGAAGAGAGGTCAACGGTCAGGCGATTGCCAGCGCAACACACGGCGCTGCACGAGTGCGATGCTCTGATCGAGGATGAATCCGATCAAGCCGATTGCGATCACATCGACCATCACGATGTCGATGCGCAGCATCTGGCGCGCCATCTCCATCATTTCGCCGATGCCGCTGTCGGCGCTCAGCAACTCGACCGCGACAAGCGCGAGCCAGGAGCGCGCAATCGCAATACGGATACCGGTGAGCAGCGACGGAATGGCAGAAGGCAACAACACATCGCGCAACAACGCCGCGCGCCCCAGTCCATAGTGGCGCGCCATTTCGACCAGGTCGCGCGGCACGCCTTGCACGCCGCCGTAGGTGGCGAGCGCAACCGGAAAGAACACCGCTTTGGCGACTACCACGACCTTCAGCGGCTCGTCGATGCCGATGAGCAGAATCAGTATCGGGATCAGCGTGAGCGTGGGTACCTGCCGCAGAATGTCGAAGAGCGGACGCACGTAGTCGGAGAAGGTGCGGTTCACAGCGAGCAATGTGCCGCACGCGATGCCGAGCAAGCTGCCCCACACGAAACCGGTCGCGAGACGACGCAACGTGATCAGCAGATTGTCCTGCAGGTCGCCGCCGGCCGCGAGCGTGCCGAATGTGTCATAGACCTTCTGCGGCGGCACCAGCAGTTGCGGCGCGAACCAGTGTTGCGCGCTTGCATACCACCAGAGCAGAAATAGCAGAACAGGCGAGACCCACCACAGCAACCACGAAGCGCCGTGCGTCAAAGCACGCACGCGTGAGGCGGCGCCGGCCGTTGTCCGGGGGAGCGGCGTGGACCGAGTGGATGGGGTGGATGAGGTGGACGCGGTTGCATCCACCACCGTATCAGCGGTTTGCGACATTCGTTGTGGTGCTCGCATCCCAGTAGTGTTCAAGCTTGAGGTCCCTCAGCGCGTTGTTGACGAACTGCGGCGCGAGCAGGCTATTGACATCCACGCCGCCGGACGTGAGTTTCGCCTGCTGGCTATACGCCGACACGTCGCGATAATGTGCGCTGAGCGACGGCGTGAAAAGCGGCGCCCATTGATCTTTCCATGCTTGCTTTTCGTCGTCGTACTCGCGCCGCACCACGTTTTCGGGTTGACCCGACGCGCTGAGAATCTTGATGAACGCATCGCGGTTCTGCGCTTGCGAAATCCAGTAAGCCGCACGTACGTAGGCGGTCGCGACCAGTTGCGTGATGTCGGGGTACTGACGCACGAAATCGTCGGAAGCCCAGAGTTCCGCGCGCATCTTCCACGCGTCGGGGGCTTCCTTGGTCGACCAGATGATCTTGCCGACCTGTTTGTCCACTAATGGATACGCGTCCGAAAGCGTAAAGAATCCATCCACCCGGCCTGCGCTGACAGCAGCGGCGCCCGCTTGTGGATCGAGGTTATAGATCTTGAAGTCAGAGAGCTTCAGACCGTTGGCTGCCAGCAGTTTGCCGAACGTCACCTCCCAAGGCCTGCCGCGATTGAGCGCAATCCGTTTGCCTTTCAGATCGACGATCGACTTCGCCGTCGAATTGGCCGGCACGACCAGATAGGTGTTGCTGCCCACGCCGCCTGGCACGATCAACTTCGTATGCGTGCCGGACGCGTTGACCACGACCGAGGGCAGGTCGCCGTAACCGGCGAAGTCGATGCTGTGGTTCGTGAACGCCTCGTTGACCAGCGTACCGACGGCGGCCGTCGAGACGGGCACCCATTGCAACTGGATATGGCGCGCGGCCAACGCCTTTTCGAGCGATTTGTCGGCGTCGATCAAAGCGGATGCGCCCGCGTATTGCGTTTTGCCTCCGCTTGAATAGGCGACCACGGCGATCCGCACCACTTTCGGTGATTCGTCGGCGCGCGCAATGGCGGGGACCAGCAATGCGGCGGCGGTGAGCGGCATCGTCATCGACCATGCGACGAACGCGCGCCGCAACAACCGGGGGAGAGCAGAGGAGCGTTTCATCATGTGCGGATCAGACCTTGAACGTAATGGTGGAAACTGCGGGTGAAACACCGGGCCGAAGCAGGGCGCATGGTTCGAATCACGCGTTCGCTCACGCGCGGCGCTTAAGGGGGGAATGCAGCGCATCGGCCATCGGGCGTGGATCGATCCAGTCGGCAATCTCGAAGTCGGCTTCGAGGAAACCCCACTCGAACAGGAAGTTCTTGAAATCGTCGAGCGCGGCGACTGATTCGGTTTCGAGGTTCACGCCGAGATGGTGATGCAGATTGCCGCCATAGGCCGCGTGCACCCACTCGAGCGCCGAAGCGGTTTCATGCGATACGTATTGCGCGGTTTCGTCGGGATGCGTGCGCGCCCAGTCCCCCGCGGCGACCACCAGCTTCAGAAAGCCGGCGACGATGTCTGGATGATTGGCGAGCACCTCCGCGTTGACCGTGAGCGGACGCGGCGTACCGTTGTTATTGCGGATATGCGGCTCAGGATGAAAGCCGATATCGATCACCGCTTGCGCGCCGATCAGTTGCGCGACTTCCAATCCGACTGAACCCTTCACGTAAATCGCATCCACCGTGCCGCGCAGCAAGGCGCTCGCTTCGGCGGCATATAACGCGCGGCTCGCGAGGCCGAGCGGCAGAGTAAAGAGTTCCGTGGCGGGATCGTCGCCGACTGCCTGCAGCGTGCGTGCTTCGACATCGATCAGTTCGACGTCGCGCGTTGTCATGCCCTCCAGACTCAATGCATTGACGAAGCCGCGGAGCGCGGATGCGCGAAAAATATCGATGCGGTCGGTCGAGCGGCGCGGAATCGCGATGCGCCGGCCACGCAGTTGCTTCACCGACTGAATGCCGGAACCCGGCAGCGTCAGGATCAACTGCGATTCATCGACCCACGATAAACCGATCACGCGCGTATCGGCTCGATGCGAGCGCGCCCACATTGCCGGGATGCTGCCGCCCTGACGAAACGACATCGCCAGCGTGTGATCGCTGATCGACGACGCGTCGTGCCCGGCCGAGTCGCGCAACGAGCGGATCGCAACGCCGTCCGCTGACGATTCACCGTTGAGCCAGCCGAGATGCACGGCAATGCCGAGCGGCGTCGGCACTGGCGAGCGTGCGTACCAGAAGGAATGCTGTTTGTCCGATGACGAATCGGGCCTGTCTGTCATGTGCGTTTTCCATATCGAGGTTCGTCCTGCGCGCCGGCCAGCGCGCGAAAGCGGCAGCGGCGGCGCGCATGGGTAAATGCAAATTCCAGGCCAGGCGTGTGCGCTTGCTCAGGCGGTCCGCGCTTGGCAAGCGGCTCAGCCACGCATACGGATGCAGACCGTGCAGATCCGCCGACGCATGCGCGCGCGAGTGTTGCTCCAGCAGCAGTTGCCCCAGGCGGTGTTGCGCTGGCAACACACGAGGTGCTGATTCAGCAACTTGTACGCGCCGTGGTTGTATCGGGAGCGATGCGGTCCGGCGAGGCCGCAACGCGTGTGGCCAGCGCGCAGCGCGTGCCGGTCGAAACGCTGTTCATCGCAATTGGCATAGGCCGTGCTTAGAGAGGTGTCGAACCGGTGAGGGCGCGTGTCATTGCGAGGCCGAACCAATGCTTAAACCAAGGAGAACAGATCAATGGCTGTCGAATTTCTGTGGCGCTTGCCGATGCATGGCGACGGCAGACGCGCGCACGACCGGCACACCCGTGGCGAATGGAATAACCAGACGGCCTCGCGCGTCGCGCCGAAAACGGATAGCGACGCGTTTGGCTACATCGACTACCTGTCCCAAGTGGCGCGCGCAGCGGACCTGGTCGGCTTTCATGGCGCGTTGATTCCGATCTTCCGCTTCACGGAGGAGCCGTGGGTGGTGGCTGCGGCGCTGGCGCGGGAAACTCGCAATCTGCGCTTGCTGATTGCGATGCAACCATGGTTCATGCACCCGGCGTATGCCGCGCAGATGGCGGCCAGCTTGCAGCGGATCAGCCGCGGCCGGGTGGAGTGGAACATCGTGACGGGCGGCGGCGGGGCGGATCAACGCGCGTACGGCGACTTCATCGATCACGACAGCCGTTACGCCCGCACCGATGAATTTCTCGACGTGGTGAAGGGTTATTCAGCCGGTGAGCCCTACACGCACAAGGGCCGCTTCTATCAGGTGGAAGAAGGGGGGCTCGTTGCGCCGTTGCGCAGCCAAGCCGTGCCGCGCATCTATCTGGCCGGTGCCAGCGACGCCGCGATGGCAGTGGCGGCCAAACACGGCGACGTGCATCTGAGCTGGGGTGAGCCGCTCGCAAAACAGAAGGAGGTGATCGATCGCGCGCGCCAGGCGCTCGACGCGCAAAACGCCGAGCGCGATCTGCGCTTCGGCATGCGCATCGACATTCTGGCGCGCGAAACGGAAGAACAGGCGTGGGCCGAGTTACGGCAGATGTTCGCCACCGTCAGCGAATCGACACAACTGGGTGGCACGCGGCGCGCATCAGGTGTCGGCGATTCGGAGTCGGTCGGTGCAAAGCGGCAGTTCGCGCTGCACCAGGGCAACACCCAGCATTTCGACGATCTGGTCGTCGGGCCGAATCTGTGGGCCGGTATGTCGAAGATCCGTGGCGGTCCCGGCTGCGTGATCGTGGGCAGTCACGAGCAGGTCGCGGAGCGGCTGGCCGAATACGTGGACATCGGCGTATCGACCTTCATTCTGGCGAGCAACCCGCATCTGGAAGAAGCGTATCGCGTCGGCGAAGAGGTCCTGCCGCTGGTGGCCGGGGCGATCGACGCGCGCAGAACCGCCTCGGCATTGCGGGCCGCGCTCGCCTGAGGCGGTCGCGATCCCGGCACGGGTAGCGATTCTTAACGCAGCGGCGATCAAGTCCGTGCACAACAACAATCAAGGAATCCAACGATGAGTACAACCGTTGCGCAAGCCGCGACGCCCACTGCACTGTGGTACACCCGCTGTCCCGTGCCGACCGCGCTCGGCATTGCGGTGCACCGAGGCTGGTTCGACGAGGAGTTCGGACCGGACGGCATTACCCTGAGTTCGCTGCAGGAGACCCGTGAGCCGGCCAAACGCGAGTCGCATTTCGATCACAGCTTGCCGTCTTCATTTCGCCAGGGCGGCAACATTCCGGCGCTGTGGGCACGTTCGCGCGGCGCGGCGACGCGAGTCGTCGGCCTTTCGTGGACCAACGAGTTTCAGGCGATCGTCACGCTGCCGACCAGCGGCATTCGTCATCCGCGCGATTTGCGCGGGCGGCGTCTGGGTCTGCCGAAACATGCGATCAGTATCGACTTCTGGCGCGCTGCCGCGCTCAAGGGGTTTCTCACCGCGCTCGAGCTCGACGGTCTCGGGCATGGCGACGCCCAATGGGTCGATCTGCCGGAACCGACGCGCGGTGCGGGTGAGGAACGGATTGCTATCGGTCAGCCTGGGCTCGCTGTTGGCAATGTGGTGTCGTTTCACCGGCCGCATGAGTACGGGCTTGAAGTAGCCGCACTGGTGCGCGGCGATGTCGATGCGATTTTCGTGAAAGGCGTGGCCGGACTGGAAACCGTGCATCTGATCGATGGGCGCGTGGTGATCGATCTGGGCGCGCATCCCGATCCGCTGGTGCGTATCGGCAATGGTACGCCGCGCACATTGACGGTGGATCAGGCGCTCATCGACGAGCGCCCTGATCTCGTCAGCCGCTTCGTGTCAGTGGTGGTGGGCGCAGGTGACTGGGCGACGAAACATCCGGCCGAGACCGTTGCCTACATTGGGCGGGAGACCCGTTCGTCCGACGAGTGGGTGCGTTACGCCTATGGCGGCGAAGTCCATCGGCATCTGGAAACCAATCTTGCACAGACCTCGATTGACGGCCTGGTGGCGTTCAAGGACTTCCTGTTCGAATGGGGTTTCCTCGAGCACGACTTCGATGCGCGCGCATGGATCGAGCCGCGGCCGTACACCGAGGTATCGAAATATCGCCGTGCGTGGGTCGCCTGATGCGGTGCGTTCTCGCACGGTGCGCAAACCAGTAAGGAATAGATCGTGACGTTTCTGACCATGGAAAATTCGGGTACCCATGCCCGGCGCCACGCGGTACGCGGGAGCAGTCCCGCGGTGCGCGGGCTCGATGCGTCCGCGGTTTCGCTGCCACCGCGGCGGCGCCTGCTCGCGACGGATGACGAGGCCGCGCGTGAGACCCGGGCGACACGCAGGACATGGGGCGAAACCGGCGCGGCCGCACTGCTGATCCTCGCGCTGCACGCGGGGGGCCTGCTTGTGGCGCGGCATGGAAACGAAGCACTGCTCGCGTCTGTCGTGCCGCCTAAGCCGCTGCCGATGATTGTCGAACTGACGCGACCACCCGTGCCATTGCCGCAAGCGAAGCAGGCGCCGTCGCCGGTGCCGCAACCGCTCAAGGCACAAGCGCCGCCGCCCCGCCCGCTGACGCGAGCCGTAGCGCCGAGGTCTTTGGCGGCGCCCACGCCGCTCGTGACGCAGGCGCCAGCACCAGCACCGGCCGAGACAGCCGTCGCGCATGTCCCGGCACCGGCCGCGCCTGTGCCCGCAGCACCACCCGCACCGGTGGCCGAAACCGCACCGATCGGCAATGCAGCGTATCTGCACAACCCGGCACCGGACTATCCGCCGATCGCGCAGGACCAGGGATGGGAAGGGCACGTGCTGCTGCGCGTGCATGTGCTGCCGGACGGCAAACCTGCTTCGGTCGATATCAGAACCAGCAGCGGCCGCAAGATGCTCGACGAAGCCGCGTTGGCCGCAGTCCGGCGCTGGATTTTCGTGCCGGCCAAACGGGGAGACGAAGCGATCGACGGCTGGGTCAACGTGCCGATCGACTTCAAGCTGGGCTGACATGGACTCCGCGCATGGCGGGCAAATCGCATGTTTTCTCTTCAACACCGGAGCCGAATTTCGAAGCAGATTTCGAAGCGGATTCTGAATTAAAAGGAATCGATGATCATGAATGGTATTTCAACTACTTTTATCGTACAGGGCGCGCTCTGGCTACTGGTCATTTTCTCGGTAGTGACGTGGACCCTGATTGTCGTCAAGGCGGTGCAAAGCGTGCGCGCGAGTGTGCAGAGCAGGCGCTTTGCCAGGCAGTTCTGGGCGGCCAGCAGTTTTCAGGCGGCAGCCGCGCTGGAACCCGGTCTGAGTCCGGTGGGCCGGGTTGCCGCGACTGGCTTCGAGACCTTGCAGCGCGCCGACGAGGGAAATGGTCAGGATCTCGAACATAGCTGGAGTCGCCACGATCTGCTCGAGCGTCACTTGCGTCAGCAGATTCAGAATGAGCGCCGCCGTCTCGAAGCGGGTCTGGCCGTACTCGCATCGATCGGCAGCACCGCGCCGTTTGTCGGCCTGTTCGGCACCGTGTTCGGCATCATTCATGCGCTGACGGCGATCACGCACAGCGCGTCGGCCAGTATCGACGTGGTGGCAGGGCCGATCGGCGAGGCGCTGGTGGCCACCGGCATCGGTATCGCGGTCGCGGTGCCGGCAGTGCTCGCCTACAACTTCTTCGTGCGCCGGGTGAAAGCGGCTTCTGCCGATCTCGACGGATTTGCAACCGACTTCGTTACGCTCGCGCAGAAAGCCGGATTCCGGGTGCAGGGCGCCGCAACGCGCGCGCAGTCGAGTCTGAAAACCGTCAATGAGGCGTTCGCATAATGGCTTTCTCGAGTTCTTCCGATAACGACGACGTGCTAAGCGAAATCAACATCACGCCGCTCGTCGACGTGATGCTGGTGCTGCTGGTTGCGTTCATCGTCACCGCGCCGCTGCTGAACAATGCAGTGCATGTGAATCTGCCAAAAACAGTGGCCACTGCGCCTGCCGACCAGAAACCGGCCGTCACGGTCAGTGTGGATGCGAAGGGCGTGGTGTATCTCGACAAAAGGCCCAGCGATCTGCGCCTGATTGGCGCCGAGCTGTCGGTGCTCAAGGCCAACAACCCGGAGCTCGCGCTCAATCTGCAGGCCGACGAGGGTGTGCCCTACGGCATCGTGGCGAAGCTGATGGCAGCGATCGAGCATGCCGGCATCAGCAGGCTATCGGTATTGACGTCCAACAACGGCTAGTCATGGTCATTGCCTAACCTCGCGACCCTGCGACCTCCACACCGGAACAATCCATGAGCACTTCGGTTTTAGACAACATTCAGTCGATCTGGTACACGCGCTGTCCGGTGCCGACGCCACTTGGCATTGCCGCGCATCTCGGCTGGCTCGACGAAGAATTCGCGCGCGATGGCATTACCGTGCGCTCGCTGCAGGAAACACAGCATGCCGCGCTGCGTGCTTCACACGTCGATCACTCGCTGGACAATTCGTTTCGCCAGGGCGGCAGCATTCCCGCGTTATGGGCGCGCTCAGCCGGGGCCGATACCCGGGTGATCGCGCTGACGTGGGTCGACGAAGCGCAGGCTATCGTCGCATTGCCGGAGTCCGGTATCCGCACGGCGAAAGACTTGCGCGGGCGCCGCGTCGGTTTGCCGAAGCGCGCGGGCGAACGCATCGATATTTTTCGCGCCGCGGCGTTGCGCGGCTTTGTCAGCGTGCTGGATCTCGCCGGGCTATCCGTGCGCGATGTCGAAATGGTCGACCTGGCGGCAACCAACCTGCGTGAACCCGCGGATAGCGGGCCGTTGCCCACGGCGTCGTTCAGCAATCCTGGCAGCGTCAGCAGCCGCCGTCTCTATTCCGCGGAGATTGCGGCGCTGGTACGCGGCGAAGTCGATGCGATCTATGTGAAGGGCTCGCTCGGGTTGGAGAGTGCCTATCTGATCGGCGCGCGGGTCGTAATCGACATCGGTTTTCATCCGGACCCGAAGATCCGTATCAACAACGGTTCGCCACGGCCGTTGACGGTCAATGCGGCCTCGCTCGACAATCACCCGGAGATTGTCAGCCGCTTTCTGGCGCGCGTGATCGACGTGGACGACTGGGCGCGCGGGCATAAACAGGAGGTACTCAGCTATCTGGGCCGGGAGACCGGCTCGGGCGACGACTGGTTGCGGCTCGCCTATGGCAATGACGTGCATCAACGTCTGCGTACCGATCTCGACGAAGCGTCGATCGCCGCACTCGGCGATTTCAAGCGTTTTCTCGTGGAATGGGGGTTTCTGCCGGCTGACTTCGATATCCACGCGTGGATCGATCCGCGTGCGCTTGAGCAATCGCATCGCTACGCGGCGGCGCGTTAGGGCATCAACCGATGGGCTTGTGAGTATTCTGCCTTTAAACAGATTCGTCATCCTGACAGTCTGGATTGAATCATTTCTTCGGGCCGGTAGCCGGTAGACAACCACCCGCTAGCCACGAGTCATTGGACCGCGGCCCATCGCCGCCCATGTTGGGGTGCTGCATATGCAACACCTCAACACCATCGTACAGGTGCGCCAGCAGCAATGCCCACGTGCTTCGTTCGCACAACCCCTGTGTGACGGACCTCCGCGCCCTGGCATTCGACTTGCAATAGAGAACGCCATGCGTGGCGCATTGCTCGCGCACGAAGATGGGAGCCCGGTTACGGGCCCAATCAAACAACAATTGAATAAGGATAGCGAAGTCAATGTTCAAGAGAAAAACACTCGTCGTCGCGCTCGGGGGAGTGCTTGCTGGTGGTGTGCTGATATCGCCCGCATGGGCCGCGGATAACGCGTCAACCGATGCGGCTGCCGGAACGTCTGCCGAAGCGGCCGGCACGGCAGGACAGGGGAAGCCGAAAGCGAAAAGCGCGAACAAGGCAGTGGCCGACACCAATCTGGGAACCGTCACGGTCACTGCGCGCCGTCGCAAGGAAAGCATTCAGGAGGTGCCGGTGGCGGTCACCGCGCTGAGCGGCGACAGCATCAAGAGTAATGAATTGCGGGTGGTCAACGACATCACCAAGTACGTGCCGAACTTCACCGCGCAATCCACCGAGGGACGCGAAAGACCGCGTTGGTTCCTGCGTGGCGTGGGCAGTAACGATCCGTCGGATCTGTCGCTGAGCCCGATCGGCGTCTATTTCGATGACGTCTATATCAACAGTGTGTTCGGCCAGGGTTTTCCGCTTTTCGACCTTGACCATATCGAGGTGCTGCGTGGGCCGCAGGGCACGCTGTGGGGCAAGAATACGATCGGCGGCGCGGTTAGTCTGACTTCGAAGAAGCCGACGTTCGACGTGGATGGTTACGGCAAGGTCGGTTTCGGCCAGTACAACAGCCGTCTTGCCGAAGCCGCGATCGGCGGTCCGATCGGCAGCAACGACGTGCTGGCGGCGCGTCTTTCCGTTTATCACGAGAACGGCGACAGCTTCTACACCAATACGGTCACGGGTGGCCGGTTTGGCGGCTTTCACGACAACGCGGTGCGCTTCCAGGTACTCGCGGTGCCGACTTCGAATTCAGACTTCCTGCTGAATATCCATGGCCGCAATTACACCGGCGGCGGTGACCCGTGGCACGCACAGGGGGCCGGTGCGAATGGCGCGAACCAGTTCGGTTTCGTCGGGTCGAGCGATCCGCAGACCGTCTCGCTGAATGCGCCGTCGAGCGATCATATTGCATCGTATGGCGGCTCGTTGACCGCGCATTGGCATATCAACAGCGCGCTGACGCTGACCTCGATTACTGCGCTGGAAGGCCTGAACCGCTGGTATCAGGACGATGAAGACTACTCACCCTACGACGCCGCGCGCTCGCACGATACGCTCGCGTCGCATCAGTTTTCTCAGGAGTTCCGTCTTGAATCGCCGCAGAATGACCGGCTGAGCTGGATCGCCGGCGCGCACTTCTTTACCGAGGAGCTGAGCGAAGAAGGGGCGGGCGGCGGCTTGCCGGATGCTCCGGGCGGCCCGTCTTCAACGTATTACCACCTGACCGAACTGACCCAGCACACACAAAGCGCCGCAGTGTTCGGCAGCGTGAAATATCGTTTCACCGATCGCTTCAATCTGACTGGCGGTCTGCGCTATACGATCGAACGCAAGACGATCAATCTGACCGGCTTGCAAAATAGCGGCCCCGTTTCGTTCAGCGATGTGAACAACTGGTGGGATCCGTCGTCTATCACGTCGCCGCTTGCCGTGAGCGCACGGCAGAACCAGAGCAACACGTGGCGCGCGCCGACGTGGGATCTGACGCCCGAATATGCGATCAGCAACAACGTGCGGGCTTATATCCGTTATGCGCGTGGCTTCCGCTCGGGTGGCTACAACGGCAGCGCCTATACGCAAAGCACCGTCTCGACAGTTACACCCGAGTATCTGACCGACTACGAAGCCGGCATCAAAAGCGAATGGTTCGACAAGCGCCTGACCGCGAACGCGAGTGTTTTCCACTACGACTATCGCGACATTCAGGTGTTTGCACTGGCGCCGAATCCGCTAGGCGGCGCACCGGTGTCCACCTTGTCGAACGCCGGGCAGGGGCGTGCCGACGGTTTCGAACTGGAACTGAAGGCACAGCCGCTCAACAGCCTCTATCTGTTTGCCAACCTCGGACTGCTGAACACGCGCTACACCGAGTTTGCCAATGTGCCGACCGCAGTGGGCAATTCATTCGCGCGCTCGCCGCACACCACGATCGATGTTGGCGGCGAGTACCGCGTGCCGTTGCCGGTCGGGTCGATTGCCGTGGGGGGCGATATCAACTATCGCAGCACCGAGTATTTCAGCGCGACGCGTCAAACCATGCCGCAGCTATGGCAGTCGGGTTATACGGTGATGAATGCGCACGTGTCGTATATGTCGTCGAATCAGAAATACATCCTGACCGGCTACGTGACGAACCTGACCAACAAGGTCTATAAAAAGCTGGAGTTGTTGCCGTCGTATGGCGCGTATCCGGTGCTGTATGGCGATCCGCGTGTCTTCGGTCTGACGTTTACGGCGAAGATCTGATTGGTGCCGGTGAGGCGTGCGGTGCCGCCCGTCCGAAGCACGGGTTGCGCCGCTGCGTCATCGTTCGCGCCGGGCGAGCGTGCCGATTGTCACTTCGCCAATCTCGCCCGCACGGTGTATTCGCCTTCGTCGCCGGCGTCTTCCTCCATGTGAGCCATCGCCGTCTCGAAGTCGGGCGGCAGCGGCTCGACCGGATAACCGCGTTTTTCCCACGCGTCGAGTCCGCCCTTGAGCGCGCGGACATGATGGATATTCTTCCGATGCAACTGATTGACGATCCGCTTGGCCGTTGCTTCGTTGGGACAGACGCAGTAGACAACGATCGGCCGTTTCAGTAACTCGGGGTGCAGGGGCTCCGGCGAATCGAGGTCCAGCAGTTGCGCGCCCGCGATCCGGTGCGATTCTTTCGCACGTATGCTGCGTGGCCGCGCGTCGAGGATCAGGGGCGGTTCATTGGATTTCATCAACTCGTCGAGTTGGTCCGGCGAGATGCGCACGTGCGCGAGCCAGCGGCGAAACTGCCAGCGGCGCACGTAGCGATAGACGAGGGCGACCACGAAGATGGCCGCGAACGCGTCGAAAATCGTCCCGCCGTTATGGCGCACGAGTAGCACGAGCTGCACGATCTGATCATGCAGCGCTGCACCGCCGATCACCCATACGCTGGCCCACAGCGCGGCGCCGACAAAATCCCACAGCAGGAACACGCCGATATTGATCGGCGTGGTGCCGAGCAGCGGTGCCGAGATCAGTCCGAGGCCGGGCAGGAACTTGGCGACGGTGAGAATCGGCGCGCCGTAGCGTTCGTAGGTATTGCGTGCGACGCGCACGGTAGTGTCGAGCGAGAGCGAGAAGCGCACCAGTTGATTGAGCAAACGCCGGCCGTACGTCCGCCCGGTGAAGAACCAGAGCGTATCCGCTATCAGCGTTGCGCAGACGGCGGCGCCTATGACGCTGGCGTAGGAGGTCTGTCCCATGGCGGCCATGGTTCCGCCGAGGATCAGCATCGGCGCCGCGGGAACCGGCAGGCCGAGTTGCGTGACGAGCACGCTCATGAACACGGCCCACACACCCAGCGAAGGTGGAATCGCAACCGGAAAATGCCACACAACCCTGCTCCTCTTGATGCCATGGAAGGATTAGAAACAGCCGGCGCCCAACCGGTGCCCCGTCGGCGTGCGTCACGAACACGTCACACGAGGCCGGTTCTTGCCGCATAGCGGCAGACGGCGCTACCCGTTCAGTCAGCCAATGCGAACGCAGCGGCATGCATGGCGGATTTAAGCACAGGTTTGTGAAAGGACGCTGCGAGGCGGGCGGAATGCGTGCGGAAACTCAAGGCGGCGGGGCGCTTACGTGGGCCGTACAGTCCCGTGGAGCCGGTCCCAGTCATTGCTGAGCGCGGTGCGCAAGCGCGGCACCGCGAAATCGATAAAACTGCGCGTTTTCAGCGGCAATGGCCCTCGTTGCGCATGCATCAGGCTGACCGGTATCGGTTCGGGTTCAAATTCCCGCAGCACCAGTTGCAGTTTGCCTTCTTCGACGGCTCGCGCGGCCTGGTATGAGAGCACGTGCGTGAAGCCCACGCCAGCGATAGCCGCGTCGATGGCGGCTTCCGCGGTATTGACGGAGAGCCGCGGACGCAGCGGCACTGCCTGCTGTTTCGCGTCGTGCGGCGCGAAGGTCCAGATCGGCCCGGACGGCAAGGAGTCGACATTCACGCAGGCGAAGCGGGCGAGATCGGCGGGCGTCTGCGGTGTGCCGGCTTGCGCGAGGTAGCGCGGACTGGCGCAGGCGACCCGGCACACCGTGCCGACCTGGGTCGCCACCATATTGCTGTCGGGCAGTTTGCCGATACGCAGGGCGACGTCGATATGTTCGTCGAGCAGATGCAGCGTGCGGTCCGCCAGCACCAGACGCACGGCGATCTGCGGGAACGTCGCGAGGAAGTCGTTGATGATGGGCAGCAGATGCAGGCGTCCGAACACCATCGGCGCCGTGACCACGAGTTCGCCGCGTGGCGCGCTGTACTCGCCCGCGGCCGCGCTTTCCGCTTCGCTCACCTGTTCGAGGATCTGTTTGCAGGCGGCGAGGTAGGCCTCGCCCGCATCGGTCAAGGTCAGCTTGCGGGTGGAGCGCACCAGCAAGCGCACGTTCAGATGCGCTTCGAGCTCCGCGACCTTGCGGCTGACGGTGGGCAGCGGTGTGCCGAGCTTGCGGCTTGCAGCCGAAAAACTGCCGGTCTCCACCGCGGCGACCAGAATTGACATTGCCTCCAGGCGATCCATGGACCCTCTCGGTCGTCGAGAACTGATCCAGCAAAAATACAGCAATACGCGGGCTTCTGGAAGGCAGCTTACGGGAATGCGCCGCAACGCGTGCCGTGTATGCGGCGCCGCGAGGCCCGGTTGCTACAATCCCTGTGTACGGATAGATACAACGGAGACATCGCATGGCAAAGCTTCAACCGATCAGCCGCTACCCCGTGCCCGAACCGGGCGAATGGCCGGACGACATCCGGGCGCGCATCCTCGACGTGCAGGAGAAAGCCGGTTTTGTGCCGAACGTGTTTCTGACACTGGCGCATCGTCCAGATGAATTCCGCGCGTTTTTTTCGTACCACGATGCATTGATGCTGAAAGAGGGCGGCTTAAGCAAAGGTGAGCGCGAGATGATCGTCGTCGCCACGAGCGCGGTGAATCAGTGCCTGTACTGCGTGGTCGCGCACGGCGCGATTCTGCGCATCTACGAGAAGGCGCCGCTGCTCGCCGATCAGGTGGCGGTCAATCACCGCAAGGCGGATATCACGGCGCGCCAGAAGGCGATGCTCGATTTCGCGCTGAAAGTTTGCCGTGAGTCCGGAACGGTGGACGATTCCGATTTTCAGACTCTGCGCGAGCATGGCTTTTCGGATGAAGATGTGTGGGATATCGCGGCCATCACGGCATTTTTCGGTTTGTCGAACCGGATGGCCAACGTCATTTCCATGCGCCCGAACGACGAGTTCTTTCTGATGGGGCGTGTGCCGAAAGCGCCGGCGGACGCGCCGCGCAAATAGCCTCAGAACGTTTGCCCCTGGATTCGGGGCGTGCAGGCGTGTGTTCACGCACGCTTGCGCGCAGATTCCCTCGCACGCTAGGCGCCTGCCGGCTCGGAGCGGATGGCGGGTGTACTGACAGCCTTGTCGTCGATCGGGAAGTGCAGCATCGCGGCGATCAGCCCGGCGGCGACCGTGGCTTCCCACAGCAGCGAATACGAACCGGTCAGATCGAACACCAGACCACCTAGCCACGCGCCGAGAAACGAGCCGATCTGGTGGCTCAGAAAGCAGACGCCAAAGAGGCTGCCGAGGTGCCGCGTGCCGAATACCTTCGCCACGAGCCCGCTCGTAAGCGGCACGGTTCCGAGCCAGGTCAGCCCCATCACCGCCGCGAAGACGACAACCGACGTGGACGTTTTCGGCAGCAGAAAGAACGCGCCGATCGTCACGCTTCGAATCAGGTAAAGCCAGCCGAGCACATAGTGCTGCCGGAACCGGCCGCCGAGCCAGCCGCATCCCCAGCTGCCCGCCATGTTGAACAGGCCGATTAGCGCCAGGGCCGTGGCGCCCAGGCCGATCGGCATGTGACAGAGCGTCAGATATTCAGGCAGATGGGTGGCAATGAACGCGAGCTGAAATCCACAGGTGAAGAAGCCAAGCGTCAGGAGCCGGTAGCCGCGATGCCGGACCGCCTGGGCGAATACCTTGCGAAGCGATGCGGCGGGCGGTTCCTGAACGCGCGTGCCGACGCTTTGACGCCGGTCGAGCACTATGCCGAGCGGTGCGATCAGCAGCATCAGGAAAGCGAGCACAAACAGCGAAGTGGCGATGCCCGAACTGAGCCGGATGCTCTGCACGAGCGGGATCATCAACACCTGTCCCGCCGAGCCGCCGGCACTGACAATACCCATCGCCATGCTGCGTTTCTCGGGGGAAGCGATGCGGCCGACTGCGGGCAATACCACGCCGAACGTCGTGCAACTGACGCCGATCCCGACCAGCAGGCCCATACCGACGATCAACATTGGGCCGGACGGCGCGACCGCCGCGATGCCAAGGCCGGCCGCGAACGTCGTCGCACCGAACGCGACCACTGGCGCCGAGCCGTAGCGGTCCGCCGCGGCGCCCGCGAACGGTTGAGCGAAACCCCACACCAGGTTGTGCAGCGCGATAGCGAAAGCGATTAACGTGACGGGCAGGCCGCGGTCGAACGAAAACGGCCCGATGAACAGGCCAAAGGTCTGCCGGATGCCCATCGCGGCGCTCAGAATCAGCGCGCCGGCGATGATCACGAGCGTCGCTTGGCTCAACGGGAAGACGAAGCGTTTGCTATGGGTGGTGGACATGGTTCTGATCTCCTTCGACACAATGGTCGCAGCGAGCGTCAGACGCGGCAAAGGAAATGATTTTGACGACAGGTGAGCGTGGCTCACCTGTTCGGGGTGAAGGTGCGATCCGGTGGTTCAGCGGTTTAGCGTTTCAGCGATCTATGCGGGGCGATTCCGTTGTTTCGCCGCCAGGCGGATTGGCGAATTGCTCAGCTTCGCCGAGCAGCCACCGTTTGAAATCGAGCAGTTCCGGGCGATGCTCCGCGCTATCCGCGTTTTGTGCGCTCACGAGCCAATAAGCGGTGGAAGAGGCGATCGTTTGTGGAGCGGCTTCGACGAGTGTGCCGCGCGCCAGATCGCAGTCCACCAGCGGCCGTCTGCCGAGCGCGACGCCGAGGCCCATGCTCGCGGCTTCGAACGCGAGCTGGATCGTGTCGACACGCAAGCCGTCGCTCAGGTCGACGGCTGCCCCGTCGGCGATGTCCCCGTTTGTGGCGGCCCCGTCGAACCACGCCTGCCAGTCCTCGCTTGCCGAGTTCACATGAATGAGCGTCGCGTGGCGCAGATCGACGTTGCCGTGTCCGTCGCGCGGAGCCTGGTCCAGGTAAGCGGGACTGCACACTGGCACGAGGCGTTCGCCGAACAAGCGCGTCCAGGCGGTGCCCGCGACCGGGGCGCGGCTCAAGCGGATGGCGAAATCGAAACCGTCGACAGGAAAGCCGACCTGACGGTGGGACGTATCGACGGTGATGTTCGCCGCCGGCCAGCGCGAGCGAAACGCGCCGAGCCGTGGCAGCAACCAGCGCGAGGCCAGCGTGGGTGCACAGCTCAGCGCGATCGTGCGATTCGCGCGGTGGTTCGGCAAGCGCTGGGTACCGATCGCGATCAGCGAAAATGCTTCGGATACGTACGACAGATAATCGGCGCCCGCCGCCGTGAGCGAAATGCCACGCGGCTCGCGCACGAACAGTTCAACGCCGAGCGACTGCTCGAGGCCGACGATGCCGTGGCTGATCGCGCTAGGCGTGACGTTCAGTTCCGCGGCGGCGAGCTTGAAACTCTGATGCCTGCCTGCGGCCTCGAAGAAACGAAGCGCGGGCAGGGGTGGCAGACGAAGCGGCATGGTGCATTCCCAGGGGCGCGGTGACGGGTGACGGTCCAACAGCGCGCCGGCGCGCGTGGACTATTTCGCGAAAGGATACCTTGTGATGCCGTTCGGAACGGTGATCGACATGACGCCGGGTGGCCGCGGCAGTGATTGGTATCCGAAGCTGGAATACGAAACGCTAGCCGCGCTAGGGTTGCGGTGTCGTGCGTGAGCGTCTTACGCGCGCCGTGCTGATTGGCGTGAAGCAGCAGTGGGTGCTCATCAGCTACGTCACAAAGACGCGATCGTGCGCGGGCGCCGCCTCCAGATAGGTCGGGACAGCGCTCGCCCGCATCGGTCTGCCGAACAGATAGCCCTGCATTGCGCGAGCACCCAGCGCCTTGACCACGTCCGCCTGGGATGCCGTTTCGAGTCCTTCCACGATGCATTCGAGCCCGAGGTTTCTGCACAGATCGAGCACCGACTTGACGATTTTCCTGGACGCGCTATTGGAATCCACATCGGTCATGAAGCTGCGGTCGATCTTGATCGTATCGAAGGGCAGCCGGTGCACGTAGCTGAGGCTCGAGTAACCGGTGCCGAAATCGTCGAGCGAGACGCGGCAGCCCGCTTGCTTGATCATCGTGAGCGAGCTGTGGGCCTGCTCGAAATCGCGCGTGACCGCGGTTTCCGTGATCTCGAAGTTGACGTGATGCGCGGGCACGCCGCTGTCCAGCACGATATCGATCAGACGGCGGGCGCGCGGTGAGGTCGAAATATCGATCGCCGAGAGATTGAACGACAGATAGAGATCGGACGGCCAGCGCGACACTTCATCGAGTGCCTTGCGAAGCAGCACTTCAGTGACGCGCAGAATCAGATCGGTACGCTCGGCAATCCGAATGAATTCCTCGGGCTTGACCGCACCTAGCCGCTCGTTGTGCCATCGCCCGAGGGCTTCCATGCCGATGGTGCGTTGCGTGTGCGCGTCGTAAATGGGCTGAAATTCGAGGAACAGTTCGGATTCCAGATTTGCATGGCGGAGTTCCTGAGCGACGAGACTCGAGCGCCGGATCCGCGTCTCGTGTTCCGTCGAGAAGATCACCGGCGTGCCGCGGCGGCCTTCCTTGCCGACGTACAAGGCCGCGTCGGCGCGTTCGAAGACCTGCTGGACTGTCGTGCCCGCTTCAGGAAACGCTGCCCAGCCGATTGTGCCGGTCAGTTCGGCAACGTTGCCGGCCACCCGGTACGGCTGGCTGAGCGCTTCGCAGATGCGCTCGCCCAGATCGACGAGCGTTTCGTTCGCCAGTTTGTGCTGGGCCAGTACGCCAAACTCGTCACCGCCGAGGCGCGCGAAGAAGATGCCGGGCTCGGCCAGAGCCAGCAGTCGCACGCCCACTTCCTGCAGCACGAGGTCGCCGCTTGCGTGTCCGTAGATATCGTTGACCTGTTTGAAACCGTCGAGATCGATCAACCCGACATTGAAGCCGGTGCCGATTCCGAGCGCCTGTTCCGAAAGCGCGCGCAGCGACGCGAAGAAGCTGCGCCGGTTCGGCAAATCGGTCAGGCTGTCGATGCTCGCGAGCCGGAAGTTGTCGTCGCTGAGTCGCTGCGTGTTCCGCTGGCTCACCTGCAACTCGCGCTGCGCATGCACGACACCGGCGAAACTCCGGTAGTACAGTTCGATGATGAAGGCGAGTGCGACGCCAACCAGCATCATGTCGACCACCATCGCGATGAAAACAGGAGAGCGCGTGGAAATGAGAAGTGCCGTAAAGCTTAGGATGACGATTGAAAGCAGAAGCAGCGCGGCCGCCCGCAGATGCATCAGGCAGAACACGCAACCGACCACCGTCGTCGCCATGTAGAACGCGACTTGTGCCTGCTCATAGGGTGAGCCGTAGGGAAACAGCAGGAGTGACCAACTGCAGAAGGCGACGCCGAACAGACCCGCGAGCCAGATCAGCTTGCGCAGTTCGGGCACGGCCTTGTCGTGCGTCAGAACCCGGTGCCGGGCGCGCCACCAGCGCGCGCAACGGATGATGCACAGCGTGCAAAGCGCGCCGGGAAAGTAGATGGACAACCATGCCGGCGCCGATCCCAGATGCGTGACGGCAACTGCCAGCGTGTTCACGAGCAGAATGAAATAGAGCAGCGGTATCTGACGGGCGAATGCCTGAAGTTGCGAGCGCACGAGCTCAGGGTCGCCTTCCGCGACCGACAGCGCTTCCCTCAATCTGGCTAACCGAACCATTCCCGTCCTTGTAACGTTTGCGCCGCACACGCAGCTTTGTTTATCGGCAGCGTCGCTCAGACCTTGAGGGCATTTTCAGCGGAAATAAAGCGTGCGCGTTGACTGGGCGGTAAATACGCCCGGAAATCGGCCTCGGCTTAAGTCATTTATGCCGCGTCAGCTTGCGGGAGAGCAGCCGATTTCAGCGCCGGGGTGTGAGGGGATTCGCTTGTCCGGCCGGTGTTGTTCGGGTGATTTCGCTGGGCGTAGCGGTGGCGCGAGAGCATGCGGCGGGCATTGCACATGTTGCAATATGGAGAATTTTCATTGTTTTACTCTTCCCGGATTTTTTATTGTTGGGCGTGCGCGGTGCGGAATGCCGAATCTTTACGATCCACCATAACATAGTAAAAAAGCCTGACGGCGGTCAGTTTGCCGACCCTAAAGCACTGAAATTGCAACGGATTGTGATACGCCGTGGAGAGCCGTAAAGCGGGAGAAATACGTAAGCGCGCGATTCTTATAGCACTTTGGCACAAAAAAACGTCAAATTGCCGCTGGGCGGGCGATACAAGGCTTACATCCAACGTTTGCGCGAATATGCGCCTATGCGTTAGTGTGTCGGTCCCGGCGCAACAGATGTGGCGCCGGTTCCATGATTACCATACGGGAAGTGCTATGAACAAACAGGAACTGATTGATGCAGTCGCCGCAGCGACGGGCGAAAGCAAAGCGGCCACCGGCCAAACGATCGACGCTATCGTCGAAGCGGTGACCAAAGCCGTGGTGGGTGGTGATACGGTGCAACTGGTCGGTTTCGGTTCTTTCTCGACCGGCGCGCGCGCAGCACGCGTGGGTCGCAATCCGTCGACCGGCGCGGAGATCCAGATCGCCGCAGCCAAGACGGTGAAGTTCACCGCTGGCAAGGCATTCAAGGAAGCCGTCAACGCGTCGTAATGCAACGCGCCTCGCGCCGGAGCATCCACGCGCGTTACTGTAGCGCGCGGCGCCCGATGCATCGGGTGTGAGGAATCACGCGCTGCCTGACCCCGTGAGCGGGTTTAATCGGTGGTTAGTGCGGCGCGTGTGGCGCGCGCTGGTTGCGCGCTGACGTTTATGCCGTCGTTGTTTGCTTCTGGTTTTGCGTCATGCACGCTCGCCTCCCGGCCGGTGGTTCCGGTTGCTGGTTCGGCGAGATCGTGCAGGCCGTGCTGGCGAGTTCAGCCCGCGCGCCGTTTCCGGGTTGCTTCGGCCAGGGTATCGAGTACCGGTTCGGTTTGCGCCCAGCTCACGCAGGCGTCTGTAATCGATACGCCGTAACGCAGCGGCACACCGGCTTTCAGATCCTGACGGCCTTCTTCCAGATGACTTTCGAGCATGACGCCGATAATGCGGCGCTCGCGCTGCGAGAGTTGCTGCGCCAGATCCTGCACCACCTCCAGTTGACGCAAATGCGATTTGCCCGAGTTCGCGTGCGAACAGTCGATCATGACCTGCTCGCGCAGACCTGCTGATTTGAGCGCCGCGCAGGTGGCTTCCACGGACGCGCTGTCGTAGTTCGGTCCTTTCTTGCCGCCGCGCAGGATAACGTGTGCGTCGTCGTTGCCGCGCGTCTCGAAGATCGCTGCCATTCCCATCTTGGTCATACCCATGAACGCATGACTCGCGCGCGCCGCGACGATGGCGTCCGCGGCGATTTGCACGCCGCCGTCCGTGCCGTTCTTGAAGCCGATCGGGCAGCTCAGCCCGGATGCAAGCTGGCGGTGACTCTGACTCTCCGTTGTCCGTGCGCCGATTGCGCCCCACGCGATCAGATCCGCGATGTATTGCGGACTGAGCAGGTCGAGAAATTCGGTGGCCGTGGGCAGGCCGAGACCGTTGATATCGAGCAGCAGTTGCCGTGCGAGACGCAGCCCTTCGTTGATGCGGAAGCTGCCATCGAGGCGTGGGTCGTTGATATAGCCTTTCCAGCCGACCGTTGTGCGCGGTTTTTCGAAGTAGACCCGCATGATGATCAGCAGATCGTCCTTGTAGGTCTGCGCCGCGACCTTGAGCTTGCGAGCGTATTCGATCGCCTGATCGTGATCGTGAATCGAACACGGACCGACGATCATCACAAGCCGGTCGTCACGGCCATGCAGAATGTCGGCGATTTCCGCGCGGGTTTTCTCGACGAGCGTCTGCACCGATGGCGGCACAGGCAATTCGTCCTGCAACAGGGCAGGAGAAATCAACGGACGTACCGCACCGATACGAACGTCGTCGATGCGCGTGGTGTCCTGGGTGGCGTCGGCCGAGCCGACTTCCTGATCGTGCAAAGGATTGTCGATGGCGCTCAAAATATTCTCCCGGACCTTGAATGTGGGTGTGGCCTCGCGGCCTGAATGTGCGGATGCCTGTGCGTTACGTGGCTGCCGGGATTATGACACTCGCGCGAGCGGACTGGATGACCGTTATTCGAGGCGTTTGATCAACGCCATGGCGGCGGCCGGATTGCGTTCCTTGAAGCCGCTGATGACGTAGAGATAGACATCGCGCGCGGCGGTTTTTGCGGGCGGCGCGGCCGAGGTTTCCAGATCGTCCGGCGTTGTGCCGGCGGCGAGTTGGCGGGCGCGTTCGACCCAGGCGTCGAGGGCTTTGGCCGAATAGCCTTTGGCTTCCTTGTCGCTTGTCCCCATGATGCGGGCGTAGACGAATGGCGCGGTGATGTCGGCGATTTGTGGGTAATCGCTGTCGGCTGCCAGCACGACGGCGACTTTGTACTTTCTGGCCAGCGCGATGAATTCGGGGGTCTTGAAGGTGTCGTTACGCACTTCGATTGCGTGCCTCAGCTTTTGGCCTTCTATGCTGGCTGGCAGCAGTTTCAGGAAGGCTTCGAAGTCTTCGGGGTCGAATTTTTTGGTGGTGGCGAATTGCCAGTTGATGGGGCCCAGCTTTTGTTTTAGCAGCAGCACGCCGCTGGCGAAGAAGCGTTCGATGGTTTCGTTGGCGTCTGCCAGGACTTTTCTGTTTGTTGCGTAGCGGGGGGCTTTTAGCGAGAAGACGAAATCTTCCGGGGTTTCCTGATACCACTTTTCGTAGCTTGCTGGTTTTTGCAGGCCGTAGAAGGTGCCGTTGATTTCTATCGATGTGAGGTTTTTGCTCGCGTGCTGGAGTTCACGGCTTTGCGTGAGGTCTGTTGGGTAGAAGGTGCCTCGCCAGGGGGCATAGGTCCAGCCGCCTATGCCGATTCGGATTTTGCCGGGTTTGGAGGATGGCATTTTTGGGGTTTTGGGTTTGGGTTTTGGTTCTTGCTTCGCTCGGAAGGGTAGGTTAGCGTATTTTGAGGTTTTTGCCTGCGGGGCGCTTTTGGGCTGTTTGCCTGTGGCGTTGGGCTTTACTTGCTTTGTTAGTGGTCTGTTTTGGTTGTGGTTTTATGGTGTTGGCCTTTCCTTGTTGTGTTATTGGTCTATTAGTGTTGCCCCTGTGCGGGGCGGCACTTACTTTCTTTGCCGCCGCAAAGAAAGATAAGCAAAGAAAGCGGCTCACCCCGCCAGCTCATAAGCGGGTCCCCCGCGCAGCCACGGTAGTGGTGCATCTGGAATCCGTGTTCTCGCACACTCCGCGTTAGCGACAAAGCACTCATCCGCTCCCACTCCGCACCGCGTGCGTCGCGGATGGGTATGCCAGGGAAACCAGAGGCCTCGCTTCGCGCAGCGGGAACCATCGGCTTCGCCTCGGCGAGATGCTTTCGCGCTGGTTGGCGAACCCCACCTCAAATGAAATGTCGATTCACTACATTCACTACATTCACTACATTCGCTGCATTCGCTGCATTCGCTGCATTCGCTGCGCGGCGGCTGCTGCGGTTGTGCCAACGTAGCGATGCAACGATGATCTGGGAACGGGGCGAACGGAGGGGGCGAATGCTTGGCGGATGGTGTTTGAACGGCGTGTCGGCGCGCGCAGCGCCGCCGGAGGTATGACGGCCTTGTCACTGGAGCCGAATGTGCGGGGGCACAGATTCCAGATGCACCACTACCGTGGCTGTGCGGGGGACCCGCTTATGAGCTGGCGGTTTGAGCCGCTTTCTCTTGCTTACTTCTCTTTGCGGCCGGCAAAGAGAAGTGAGTGCCGCCCCGCACAGGGGCAACGCTAATAAACCAATATCAAATCAAGGAAAGGCCAACGCCACAGGCGTACAGACAGAACAGAGCACGAAAAAAATCAGAGAAAGGCCAAAGCGATCAGAGCAAGGAAAGCCCAAACGCCACAGGCAAAAAAAAACCAAAACCCAACTACACGCCGCGAGGCGCCCCTCGAGCGCTACAGGCCAGCTCCTCAAACCGCCGGTTCGCCTCAGCCACCTCGGCCCTGAACTGCTGCAAAGCACTAACAGCCGGATCCGGCGGCATCAACGCCGCCCACAAAACATCGATCAACTGATCCGCGGTAGCGTCAATATCAATGTGCCGATTCGCCAACGTAGCATCCCAAAGCACATGCTCCATCGGCCCGAACACCATCGAGCGCAGCAGCCTCAATGGCATATCGGCCCGTATCTGCCCGGTCTCCTGACCCCGCGCCAGCACACGCATCAATGGCGCCGTGTAGCGCCGCTGCAATTCGGTCAGCGCTTCGCTCAACTCATGATGCCGCGCCCGGCCCTCGGATAACACCAGGGCACACAGGTCAGTGCCATTGACCAGCATCAGCCGCAAATGCGTGCGCACAATGAAGGCGAACTGTTGCCGCACATTGCCGTCACGCGGCAGCCCCGATTCGATCGCTTCAATGATCTCGTCGTACCAATCACCGATCACCCGCGCGCATAACTCACGCTTGCCGCGGAAATAGCTGAAGACAGTCGCCTCGGAAATGCCCAGGCGCTGCGCAATCTCCGCCGTCGTCGCGCGCTCGTAACCCTTCTCGGAGAATACGTCGCGCCCCGCCTGCAAGATCTCCCTCACGCGCTGCTGGGACTTGCGCCCGGCCGGTTGGCGGCGCGAGGCGGGTAGCTCAGCCTTCAAGACAGCCGTCATATGAGTAAAGTTCAGTTTTGTGAGGCGGTTCGCCCCGGTGAGAGTAATACTATCACGCTATGAAAGTGCTGGAGGCCCGGAAACCAATTTCTGAGTGTTGCTCAAAATACCTATTGACGCTTACGTAAATCTAGCGTGAAATGCGGCTTGAACGTTTCGCGCCTCGTGCGGGGTGGTGAGGGCGGCCCAAAAGGCTGCCACCGTCCGCCGAGCCGCACTCAGACGCGCCGTGCCTACCCAGGCTGACCGGCCGCCAACGAACTCTGGAGACACAGCAATGAGCAACCTGCCCGGTTTGCAATTCCCGCTCGGCGAAGAAATCGAAATGCTGCGTGACAGCATTGCAGGCTTCGCTGCCAAAGAAATCGCTCCGCGTGCCGCGGAAATCGATCGTACGGATCAGTTCCCCATGGACCTGTGGCGCAAGTTCGGCGATCTGGGCGTGCTCGGCATGACGGTCTCGGAGGAGTACGGCGGCGCGAACATGGGCTACACGGCGCACATGATCGCGATGGAAGAAATCTCGCGCGCGTCGGCATCGGTCGGTCTCTCGTACGGCGCGCACTCGAATCTGTGCGTCAACCAGATTCACCGCAACGGCACGGCGGCGCAAAAGGAAAAGTATCTGCCCAAGCTGGTTTCCGGCGAGCATGTGGGCGCACTCGCCATGAGCGAGCCGAATGCGGGCTCGGACGTGGTCAGCATGAAACTGCGCGCGGACAAGAAGGGCGATCACTATGTGCTGAACGGCACGAAGATGTGGATCACCAACGGCCCGGATTGCGACACGCTCGTCGTCTATGCAAAAACCGATCTCGAAGCGAATTCGCGCGGCATTACCGCGTTTATCGTCGAGAAGGGCATGAAGGGCTTCTCGGTTGCGCAAAAGCTCGACAAACTCGGCATGCGTGGCTCCCATACCGGCGAACTGGTGTTCCAGGACGTTGAAGTACCGGAAGAGAATATTCTTGGCCAGTTGAACGGCGGCGTGAAAGTGCTGATGAGCGGCCTCGATTACGAGCGCGCCGTGCTCGCCGGCGGCCCGACCGGCATCATGGTCGCGGTCATGGATGCGGTCGTGCCGTATATCCACGATCGCAAGCAGTTCGGTCAGCCGATCGGCGAATTCCAGCTGATTCAAGGCAAGGTCGCCGATCTGTACACCACATTGCAGGCGTGCCGCGCGTATCTCTACGCAGTGGGCCGTCAACTCGATACGCTCGGCAAAGAACACGTGCGTCAGGTGCGCAAGGACTGCGCGGGCGTGATTCTCTACACCGCTGAAAAAGCGACGTGGATGGCCGGCGAGGCGATCCAGATTCTCGGTGGCAATGGTTATATCAACGAATATCCGGTTGGCCGTTTGTGGCGTGATGCCAAGCTTTATGAAATCGGCGCGGGCACGAGCGAAATTCGCCGCATGCTGATCGGCCGCGAATTGTTCGCCGAGACGATTTGAACCTAGCTTTGCATGGGACTGGAGTAAGAGCTAAAGCGCTAACTCTGGTCGACAGCCTTGCATGGGACCAGAGTAGGAGCTTTGCATGGGGCTGGAGTAAGAGCTTTGCATGGGGCTGGAGTAGGCGCTAAAGCGCCAACTCCAGCCGACAGCTAAAGCGCCAACTCCAGCCGACAGCTAAAGCGCTAACTCTGGTCGACACGCCAACTTCGGTCGACATTGGAGAAGCCACGTAATGGCGATCATCGAATCAAAGCTGAATCCTCGCTCGGACGACTTCCGCACCAACGCGGCAGCGCTCGAAGCGCTGGTCGCCGATCTTCGCGCGAAGATCGAGAAACTCGCGCTGGGCGGCGGTCAGGCGGCGCGCGACAAACACACGGGCCGAGGCAAACTGCTGCCGCGCGACCGGATCGAGAAACTGCTCGATCCGGGCACGCCATTTCTCGAGTTCTCGCAACTCGCGGCCTATGGCATGTACCACAACGATGCGCCTGGCGCAGGCGTCATCACCGGCATTGGCCGCATCGCGGGGCAGGAGTGCGTGATCGTCTGCAATGACGCAACGGTCAAAGGCGGCACCTACTATCCCGTCACCGTGAAAAAACACGTGCGTGCACAGGAAATCGCCGCTGAAAACCATTTGCCGTGTGTCTATCTGGTCGACTCGGGCGGCGCGAATCTGCCGAATCAGGACGACGTGTTCCCTGATCGCGATCACTTCGGCCGTATCTTCTTCAACCAGGCGAATCTGTCCGCGGCCGGCATTCCGCAAATCGCCGTCGTGATGGGTTCGTGCACGGCAGGCGGCGCCTATGTGCCCGCCATGAGCGATGAGTCGATCATCGTCAGGAACCAGGGGACGATTTTTCTGGGCGGCCCGCCGCTCGTCAAAGCCGCCACGGGTGAAGTGGTGAGCGCGGAAGACCTGGGCGGCGGCGACGTGCATACGCGTCTGTCGGGCGTGGTCGATCATCTTGCGCAGAACGACGCGCACGCATTGGGCATCGCACGCAGCATCGTCGGCAATCTGAATCGCACGAAACAGGTACCGGTGGCGTTGCAGGAACCGAAGCCGCCGCGCTATGACGTGAAGAGCATGTACGGCGTGATCCCCGTCGATACGCGCAAGCCGTTCGATATCCGCGAGGTGATCGCGCGCATCGTCGACGATTCCGCTTTCGACGAGTTCAAGGCCCGCTACGGCACCACGCTCGTATGTGGTTTCGCGCATATCTGGGGTCATCCGGTCGGCATCATCGCGAACAACGGTATTCTGTTTTCCGAGTCGGCGCTCAAGGGCGCGCATTTCATCGAACTGTGCTGCCAACGCAAGATTCCACTGGTGTTCCTGCAGAACATCACGGGGTTCATGGTGGGCCGCAAGTACGAAAACGAAGGTATCGCGCGCAATGGCGCGAAGATGGTGACGGCTGTGGCGACGGCGAAGGTGCCGAAGTTCACGGTGATCATCGGCGGTTCGTTCGGGGCCGGCAACTACGGCATGTGCGGCCGCGCATATTCGCCGCGCTTCCTGTGGATGTGGCCGAACGCGCGCATTTCGGTGATGGGCGGCGAGCAGGCAGCGTCGGTGCTGGCCACGGTCAAGCGCGACGGTATCGAAGGCAAGGGCGGTTCGTGGAGCGCCGAAGAGGAAGAGGCGTTCAAGCAGCCGATCCGCGATCAATACGAACACCAGGGCCACCCGTACTACGCGAGCGCGCGCCTGTGGGACGACGGCGTGATCGATCCGGCGCAAACGCGCGATGTGCTCGGTCTCGGCCTCTCGGCCACGATGAATGCACCGATCGAAGACACGCGTTTCGGCGTGTTCAGAATGTGACGCAGCGCTACGCGCGAGGAACTGCAACGATGCAATACGAAACGCTGGATGTCGCTTTCGCGGGCCAGATCGCCACGGTCACGCTGAACCGGCCGGACGTGCGCAACGCGTTCAACGAAACCATGATCGCCGAAGTGACGTCGGCCTTCACGGCCCTGAACGCGCGCGACGACGTGCGCGCGGTGGTGCTTGCCGCGAACGGCAAGGCGTTCTGCGCGGGCGCCGACCTGAACTGGATGAAGAAGATGGCCGGTTACTCGGACGACGAGAACCGCGCCGACGCGATGCTGCTCGCCAACATGCTGTCGTCGATCTACCGCTGCAACAAGCCGGTGATCGCGCGCGTGAACGGCGACGCCTACGCGGGCGGCATGGGCCTGATCTCGGCGTGCGACATCGTGGTTGCGGTGGAAAGCGCGCGCTTCTGCCTCTCGGAAGCGCGTCTCGGTCTGATCCCCGCGACCATCGCGCCGTACGTGATCCGCGCGTTGGGCGAGCAGGCGTCGCGGCGCTACTTCACGACGGCCGAGCAGTTCGATTGCGCGACGGCGTATCGCCTGGGTCTCGTCAGCGAAATGGTGGGCATGGAACAGCTCGACGCCACCGTGCGGCAGATCGCGGAAACGCTTTGCGCAAATGGTCCGCAGGCGGTGCGCGCCTGTAAGCAACTTGTGCAGGACATCGCCGGGCACACGTTGAACGACGCCATGATCGAGGATACGGCGGCGCGCATCGCACGTACCCGCGCCGGTGCGGAAGGCCGCGAAGGCGTCGCGTCGTTCCTCGAAAAGCGCACGCCGTCCTGGCGCAATTGAGTCGCCACGCAGGTATTTATTCCGGGGCGCATGCGGGCCTCCATCAGAACAACCTAGCCCCTAACGGGACACTTCGGGACCATCACCGAGACAGCTCATGTTCAACAAGATCCTGATTGCCAACCGCGGCGAGATTGCGTGCCGTGTCGCCGCGACCTGCAAGCGGCTCGGTATCGCGAGCGTGGCCGTGTATTCCGATGCGGACGCCAACGCCAAACACGTGGCCGCCTGTGACGAGGCCGTGCATATCGGCGGATCGACTGCGGCCGAAAGCTATCTGCGCGTCGAGCGCATCATCGAAGCCGCGCGCGCCACTGGCGCACAGGCGGTGCATCCGGGCTACGGCTTCCTGTCGGAAAACGAAGACTTCGCGCATGCCTGCGAAGCGGCCGGCATCGTCTTCATCGGACCGCCGGTCGAAGCGATCGCTGCGATGGGCTCGAAGGCGGCCGCGAAGGCGCTGATGCATGCGGCCGCCGTGCCGCTCGTGCCGGGTTATCACGGCGACGATCAGGACCCGCAGTTGCTGCATCGCGAGGCCGATGCCATCGGCTACCCGGTCCTGCTGAAGGCGAGCGCGGGCGGCGGCGGCAAAGGCATGCGCGTGGTCGAGCGCACCGAAGATTTCGCGGCGGCGCTGGCATCGTGCAAGCGCGAGGCGGCCAGCAGTTTCGGCAACGATCGCGTGCTGATCGAAAAGTATCTGACGCGGCCGCGTCACGTCGAAGTACAGGTATTCGCAGACCGTCACGGCGGCGCGGTGTATCTGTTCGACCGCGACTGCTCGGTGCAGCGGCGTCATCAGAAAGTGCTGGAAGAAGCGCCGGCGCCGGGCTTGTCCGCGGAGATCAAACGCGAGATGGGCGAAGCGGCGGTGGCCGCCGCGCGCGCGGTGAATTATGTCGGCGCGGGCACGGTCGAGTTCATCATGACCGGCACCGGCGATTTCTACTTCATGGAGATGAACACGCGCCTGCAGGTCGAACATCCGGTTACGGAAATGGTGACGGGGCAGGACCTGGTGGAATGGCAACTGCGCGTCGCCGCGGATGAACCGCTGCCGCTCACGCAGCAACAGCTGAAAATCGACGGCCACGCGATCGAAGCGCGTATTTACGCGGAGCATCCCGCTCGCGGTTTCCTGCCATCGACGGGTACGCTCAAGCATCTGCGCATGCCGGCAGGCGTCGAATTCTCGATTGGCGAGCCGGGCCGCAAGGCGCCGGTACGTATCGACAGCGGCGTGCGCGAAGGCGACACCATCACGCCGTTCTACGATCCGATGATCGCCAAGCTGATCGTTCACGGCGCGACGCGTGAGGAAGCGCTCGCGCGGCTGAATCGCGCACTGCGAGCTTGCGAAGTGGTGGGGCCGCATACTAACGTCGAGTTCCTGCAACGCATCGTTACGAGCGAGCCGTTCGCGACCGGCGATCTGGATACGGGTTTGATCGAACGTCATCACGATGCATTGTTCGCACCTGTCAGGAAACCCTTCAAGGAAGCCCTGGCGCTCGCCTGTGCCGCATTGCTGACGCGCGAAGGCGGTACCGCGCATGGCGCGTCGCCGTGGGATGCACTATCGCACTGGCGCCTGAACAGCGGCTATATGCAGACCCTTGGCTGGCGCAATGTCGACGGCAACGGCGACAACGCGGACGTTTTCACCGTCACGTTTGCCCGCGACGGCGCGACGCAAACGCTCGAACACGACAGCGTGCGCGAGGACTTCACGTGGGCGGGCGGCACGGGCGAGCACGAATACCGCGCAACGATTGGTGATGCAAGGGTAACGGGGCGTGTTTTCATCGACGCCGATACATTCCACGTGTTCTGCCTCGGCGAGGCGCTGGCGTTCGAATGGCAGAACCTGCTCGCGCATGCCGCGGATGTTGAGGGCGGCGAAGGCCGCCTGACCGCACCGATGCCGGGCAAGGTGATCGCGGTGCTGGTCGAACCGGGCACGGTGGTGGAGAAGGGCACGCCGCTGATCGTGATGGAAGCGATGAAAATGGAGCACACGATCGGTGCGCCGGCGGCAGGCACGGTGTCGGAAGTGCTGTATGCGGTTGGCGATCAGGTTGCCGATGGGGCGCAGCTTCTGGTGCTGGAAGTTGGTTAGGCGCGAAGCTTAAGCGTGGGCTAAACGTGAATTAAGCGAGGCGCGCGTAGCCGAAGGCACGCGCTTCGTTTTCAAGGTGCTCGATCCGTTCGTAGTCCGCGAGCGGCAACGTGGAAAAACCCTTCAAACGCAGGCGTCCGGCACGCTCGGGCTGGGCAAGGTGCGCTTCGCTCAGGGCCTCGCGCAACGTCACGATCGTCGCGAACGGCACGTGGCTGGAAGCAATCAAAGGCAAACCCGGCGACGCTGCCGTCACGCCGATTTGCCGGACCTGCCGCGCCAGTTCAGGCAATTCATCACAGACAAACGCGAACGTCACGCAGTCGATCGCGGCGACGTCCGCGCGATTCTCCGCCACCGCCCGCAATGATCCGAGATGCGAACCGGTGCGCAGAACCGCGCTGAAAAATGTGCCGTTGCGCGCAAGCGGCGCTACTGCGTGGCGAAATACGTTCATGCCGCTGTTCGAGTCGTCCTGGTTGTAGGCGGCTCTTGCACCACGGCATGCCGCGAGCGAATCGAATGGTGCGTCAACCCGCGTGACCAGTACGCTCGAATAGTCCGCGCCTTCGCAACCCGGCGCATCGAATTGCGGCGTGGCAATCAGCTGAACCTGCTCGTTTAAACCGTGCATCAGGGGATAGCCGCAGGTTTGCGAGAGCAGCACGTTAGGGCGCCGCCAGAAACCGTGCAGCTCCTCGTCGGGCTCGACGATGCGGCAGGCGGGCTTCACCCTGCTCAGGACGTCGTCCAGCCAATCGCGCCACGCAGTGGCGAGCGCGGGCGTCACGTTGTACATCGGCAGGGCGGCGATCCAGGTCATGGCCGCAATTCTGGCACACCTAATGTCTGACCATTCGGAATTCGTCGAGTCCTAGGCGTACGGGCCCGTTCTGTTTGAACGGCCATTTACACTCCACCACCTTCAGTATCTCGAGTTGCGCGCTCTCGAACGCAACGAGCAAATCCTTGCGCCGCTTGCTCGCGGCCCCGCAATAGGTCACCAGTGCCTCGGCGCTGACCTCGAAGATCTGCACCCGCTCGTCAAAACAGACCCGGAACGCGACGGTTGCGCATTCCGTGACACAGGGCCTGAATCCTTCATCGACATATACCGACATCGCCATCTCCCACCGCCTGCCCGAGTCTTCAGGGTGACTGGCTCCCAGCTTTCAGTCTGTGGGAAAACCGGCATTTGATGTGAAATGGGCGCTACTGTCCCCAGTTGTTAGTCCACGGCGATGGGGCGAGCCTCGCTGCATCAGGAGGCGGTTCGCTTGCCGGGTGGACGGCCTGACTGACCGGCGTCAACGTGTAGCGGGTCAGTCAGGCCGTGTAGCCTTTCACCAGGAAAGCGCCGTTGTGCTCGAGGCGGGCAGCGCTGCTGCGTGCGTTACTCGCCGCTTCTCAAGCCGAGACCCGGCAGCGCACGCGTGCCTTCCAGGGCAACAGAACGCAGCAGGTGCGGATCGAGATCGAACGCCTTCAGGATGGTGGGCGCGACCTGCGTGGTCGTGACGCGCTCATCGACCCTGCGGCCGGGGTGGTGCAGCCCCGCATAGGAAACGACGAGGCCGAGATGGCTATCGTCGGGAGCATTGCCGCCGTGCTCTTCATCCTTCGTCGTGCTCGACGTGTAGATCACGCCGGGATTCGGCTGCACGATGATATCGGGCGTGCGGCCTTGCGCCGGGTCACCGAACCGGCTCACGAGGGAGGGACCATAGAGAATGTACGCTTGCGGGCCGTCCGCGCAGATGCCTGGCGCATTACACGAGAGATTCTTCTTGAGCGTCGTGACCACCGCATCGCGCTGCGATTGATCGCGCAACCAGACGAGGCCCACGTCGTCGGTCTGCACGAAGCCGGTGTTGACGAGGCCGGTGCCGTCGTTCAGGTTGCCGCTCTTCGTGTTGTTCTGGCCGAAGTTGCCATTCGGATCCAGATAGTTGTTCGCTTCAAGCAGCTTCGTTAGCGTGTCGCCGTTCTTCACGAGTTTCGTGTGATCGGTGGGCGACTGGCCGTGCTTGGCGGTCACGATGATCAGCGTGGACGAGTAGAGGTTCTGCTGCTGGAGGGCGGCAACGATGCGGCCGAGCGCATTGTCGAGATAGCTGATTGCACCCGTCACTTGCGGACCCGGCGTGAAGCTGGCGTCGAGATAGCCGCCGCCCGTCGCCACCGTGGCTTTCTGCGCCACGCTCAGTGTCTGGAAGTTGGTGCCGAAGAGCGTCGGCACCGGTTCGTCGCGCGTGCCGGTGGAGTCTTTGCCGCCCATCTCGTTGATGAGCGCCTGCACGTGATAGTCGTCGAACTTCTCGGTATGCGTGTATGTGTCGAGGTAGTACGTGTTGGTGGCGGGGTCGATCGAATTGATCTCGGTGCGCGCGAGATCGTCCACGCCGCGGCCCGACGGGCCGTTCAGCCAGTCGTAGCCCCACGCGTGCTTGTCGGCCCACGCGGTGTAGGAATTGGGCATGTGCTCCTTGACGACCTCGAAGATCGTGTTCGTCTTCACGTAGTCGTGCGGATAGACGGGCACGCACTTCGCGCCTACGCGCGCGCGCGGAATGGCCTGCGGATTGAACGCGCCACCGCCGTCGAGGTGCATGAGCGGGCCGCCGTTTTCGGCGTCCTTGCCGGTGGTTTCGTCGAACACGACGTTCCAGCCCTGTTTGCCGACGCAACCCGTGTCGTTGGGCGCGTACAGCGTGCGGTCGTATGAGACGTCATAGAAAAGGCCGGCGGATTTCGGCGAGCCGCCCGTTACGAGTGCGGTGAGGCCCGGGAACGAATCGGACAGTCCAGGCGTAAACGCGTTCGCATACGTGATGCCCGATTTCGCGAGCAGCGCGAGATTCGGACAGGTATTGCCGGCTATGCAACGTGCCACGTCCTGCTCGTGCAGGCCGTCGAAACTGATGAGCAAGACATGTTTGACACCGTCCGTTTCACTCGCCTGTGCAGGCGCGAGTGCACCACCTAAAGCGAGCGCACCTGCGCCAAGCGCCGCCATACCCGCTGACCATCTCCGTGTCGCTTTCATCGTTCACCTCGTTTGCTCGTGGGGGGAAATCGTGCGAAACGAGGTGCAATTTGCAGACAAATTACGTCGAAGCGATGAATAACGGCTTTCGATTACATTTTATTACAAGGATGATCGTGGCCGGGCGTGGCGATCCTGTGGGTGCAAGATCGCGGTGTATATGCCGCGCAGCGCTCGGGTGGTTGTCCGGCGCGTTTGCATCCTTTGATTAAGAGGTTGGTTCAAACAACTGGTGCCATGCACGTGAAGACGTTCCAGAAGACAAGAGGACAGCCGAGATTGAGGAATGCTTAGTGAATATCTGCACTGTGTTTGGAGCGAATGCACTGACGGCCGTACTAACCCAAACGCATAACCCAGCCGGCGCGCGTTATCTTGCCGATCTGATTCCGCTTTTCGTGTCGCTGCTCCACGCGGGAGATTGCGCTCGCGAGAGAGAAGGCGGCTCGCGCCCACAACACCTCACTGCCGAATCCAAGGCTAGCTGGCGTCGTGCTGCAAATATTTATGAGCGAACGCGATCGCCATGCTGCCCTCGCCAACGGCTGAAGCGACGCGCTTGACCGGACTCAATCTCACATCCCCGCAGGCAAACACACCGGGAACACTCGATTCGAGGAGATAGGGGTCGCGGCTATGGGACCAGCGTCCCGCCTTGACGACGTCGTCGCCGGTCAGAACATATCCACGCGCATCGCGTGCGATTTCCGCCGGCAGCCACTCGGTCTGTGCATCGGCGCCAATGAATACGAACAATCCACCGCAGTCGTGTCGACGTACCTCGGTGCTTAAACCATCCCGTACGTCGATTGCTGTCAAATGAGTGTCGCCGTGCGCACCAACGACTTCCGAGCGCAGTTGCACTCCTATGTTCGACTTCGCATGAAGCTGCTCGACAAGGTAGCGAGACATGCTCTTTTCCAGTGAATCGCCTCGCAGGACGAGCGTCACCATGCGCGCATGATTGGCAAAGTACAGCGCCGCCTGGCCTGCCGAGTTTCCACCGCCGATCAGATAAACGTCGAGTCCGTGAGTCGCGCTCGCCTCACTGCGTGACGCGCCGTAGTAGATGCCTTTACCGATGAACCGGTCGAAGCCGTCGATCGCGAGGCGGCGCCACGTGACGCCCGTCGCGAGAATGATCGTTCGCGCCCGGATGACGTCGCCTCCGTCAAGCTGAACGCTACGTCCGGCGACATCGATTCGGGCAACTGAGCGTGTCACCAGAATCTCTGCGCCGAGCCGCCTTGCCTGCTGCAGTGCACGGCTTGCCAGTTCGTCGCCCGATACCCCGTTAGGGAAGCCCAGGTAGTTCTCGATACGCGAGGAGGTCCCGGCCTGGCCGCCGGGCGCTTCACGCTCCAGCACCACGGTACGCAAGCCTTCTGAGGCACCGTACACTGCCGCAGCGAGACCGGCCGGGCCGCCACCAATGATCATCGTGTCGTATTCGGCGAGGCGCGGTTGTGTCTGCAGCCCCAGCAACTCCGCAAGCTCGCGTGTCGTCGGTCGGCTCAACACCGTGCCGTCGACCAGTCGCAATGCCGGGCAATCCTGCTCGGGTGGACAGGTTCCAGGCCAGCGCGCCGTCAGTTCGGGCGCATCCGGCGTCAGCCAGTCGTAGCTGATCTGGTTGCGAGCGAGGAACTGGCGCAACGCCGTACAAGCGGTGTCCCAGCGACTTCCGATCATGATCACGCGAGCCTTGGGCGGCTCAGCGGAGAGACCCTGCAATCCGCCAATGCGCTCGCGCGCAAGGGCGCCCATCCTGAAGGCAATTTCCGGCGACGCCGCGGCAAGTACGTAATAGCGCGGCGCATCCACGCGCATGACACGCGACGGCTCAGCAGCCCGATAAGCCCCCGGAAACGGGGAGCTCAGCGCGAGCGGCACTTCGCCAAAGATGGTTCCGGGCAGACGCCAGCCCAGCGTGCGCTCGATACCGTCGAACGTCTTGATGACCTCCATCTTGCCGGCCAGAACGGCGTACAGCGCCCGCTCGCCACCTTCGTGGACCGCGAATTCACCCGCGCACAGATGCAGGTCCGCGGACGTGTGCGCGAGATGCTCCAGTTCGTCGTCAGGGAGCGTGGAGAATAGCGGAACCGCCCGAATGTCGTCGATTGTCAGCATGGCTTCGTCCAAACAGGCAAGTGAGAATGCATCTGGTGAGCTAAACCCCAAATGGGGTTGACGTCAAGCGGGCGGCGCCGGTTGACATTCCGTCTGGAACCAACGATCGACCTGGCGCTGTGCGGCCTCTAGATCCCCCGGATAGTATGGGTCAAACCACCTCGATGGGTCGTAACCCGCTTTCCTTAATGCTGCCAGTTCACTGCGATTTCGTTCGGGGGTTGGAGGCGCGTTGTTCCTGAGCGCGGCGAGGTCGCTGCATTGCAACGCGCTCAGGTGCGCCGTGCTTTGTTGCGTGCCGCCTGCCGCACAGCCAGCGAGCGCTATGAGCAACGGTGAAAACATCAGACATTTCCATGGTTGGTTCTTCATATTACGTCTCCCTCCATGCAGGCGACACAGGATAGCGGCGGCAAAAAGCCGTGAACGGACCGTAGTTTGACGTTCGGTTTGGCCATACACGCGGCAGTCCCGCTCAGAAGCGAGGACGGGACATTGCACGGGCAACGTCGTCAATCAGCTCAGCTTATGTGTTACGACAAGTCATCTTGTTCACGACAGACGGTGTGCGACGCCGCTCACGCAGATGCCTTCTCGCCATCAAAGTGCAGGCGAGCCGCTGTGACCGAGGCATGATTCTCATCGGCCCACTGAATCAGGACGTTCAACGCCTCGAACATCGAACGGCCGAGCTCGGTCAGGCTGTATTCGACGCCCGGCGGCTTCGTAGGAAAGACTTCGCGATGTACATAGCCGTCGCGTTGTAACTCATGAAGTGTCTGCGTGAGCATTCGCTGCGAAATGTCCGGTACCAGGCGGCGAAGTTCACCGAACCGGTGTGGGTGCTCGGCCAGCGCCATCATCAGCAACGAGCTCCACCGCCCGCTGATGACATCCATGACGTCGCGCACGGGACAATTCGAAAACGTACCGTATTTTGATCGGGCCTCGTCCAGCCTCGTCTTGAGAGCGCTAGTCAACGGCTTGGTGGTTCCCATTTGGTAACTATCTCCTGAAAAACTGCCTTCTTTACGAAAGGGCGCAGACACCTGATTATCGAGCTGCTCTCAAAACGAGAGTAACACTCAGAATGAGGCTAGTCCATGAGCGACACCATTTTCGTCACCGGTGCATCCGGTCAACTCGGTCAGCTTGTCATCAAGCATCTGCTTGCGCGAGGCGTGGCGCCCGAGCGCATCATTGCCGGCACCCGCAGCCCCGAAAAGCTGACGGACCTTGCGGCAGCAGGCATTGAGGTTCGCAAGGCGGACTTCGAGGATCAGGAACATCTGAGCGAAACTTTCAAAGGCGCCGGTACTGTCCTCATCATTTCAACAGATGCTCTGGATGGAGCCGACAAGCGATTGAAGCAGCATCGCAATGCGGTATTGTCGGCCGCCGCGGCAGGCGTCGAGCGGCTCGCCTATACGTCGTTGCCCAATCCGGAGAGTTCGCTGCTGACTTTCGCACCAGACCATCTGGAAACCGAGCGGACGATCAAGGCCACTGGTTTGCCGCACGTGATTTTCCGAAACGGTTGGTATCAGGAGAATCTGCTCAGATCGCTCCCTGATGCGCTGAAAAACGGGCAATGGTATTCGGCAACTGAAGGGGGGAGGACGTCGTACGCTGGACGCGAAGAGATCGCTGAAGCGATTGCCGCAGCGCTGGTTACGCCAATCTCCGATAGCCGGACCTACACGCTCACAGGCACCGAGGCGCTGTCAAGCGAAGAAATCGCTGACCTCGCTCGGCGGGCTACGGGTAAGCCGCTTGCTGTTGTCCATGTGACTGACGAGCAATTCGTCACGGGGCTGAAAGCGGCAGGTGTTCCTGACGTATTTGTTTCTCTATTGGTGTCAGTTGAGGCGGAGGTTCGGGCCGGCAATCTTTCTATCGTCACGGATCATCTCGAATCGCTCATTGCCCGCCCGCCGAAGCGGCTTGTGGATTATCTGGAAGAGGCCAAGGCCAGTTATACGGCTTGATCGTTTTCCGGCAACGGTCATCAGTGGCGTGGTGCGCTGGTATTGCAGGTTTCAGTTTAGCCTGCGTGATATCGAAGCGCTGTTGACCCGAGACCGCCAGCCGCAGATACATGGAGCCGCGGTCGCGGAGCCTATAGCGCTTGTGTTGCGGTTTGGCGTTCGGCGGTAGCAGGTAGGTCAACGTCATGGCGTTCTCCCCGGCGGACTAATGCCATGAATTCCGTCCGCGATTTACCCGAAAAAACCTCGGAAACAGGCGGGTTCCCGTGGATCAAACCGGACTGACGATCGTGCACCGGATGCGCAACCGGAGTTAACGCGTAAAGCCGCATCCATTCACCGTAACCCTTCACGAGAAACCCTCCCGAGCGTTCTACATACTGCTGGCGAGACGTTTCATAAACCTTCCGGAGTGCGAACCACGGCACATGCGGCAAATCGTGATGCACGAGGTGATAGTTGTTATTCAAAAACAGCAGCCGCCAGAACCACGCGGCTTCGTTGACGACGGTGCGATGCTCGTACGCACTTGCCGTGCGATGTTCCCGAAACGAGCGGATCGAACCCAACGACAACGATCCATAGCCCCCACCAACTATAAAGACCCACGCCGGGATTGCGCAGATGCGCTGAAGCCACACTGTCAGTGCCGCTAGCGCGGCCAGGTGTGCGAGCCACGTCGGCACGTCGCGCCAATCGCCGCGTCTGATTTTGCCGAGCGCGTTCGCGCCCGTTGCCGCAATGGAAAAAGCCGGCCCAACCAGCAGCCGGCCGACAAACGTATTGCGCAAGGTCAGCAGCGCACGAATCGCAAAACCCGCGCGTTGCCACACAGGTTCACTCACGAAATAGCTTTCGGGGTCGCGCTCCGGGCGCGTCAGATGCGGATCGTCGTGATGTTGCAGATGCGAATCGCGGTAGACGCCATACGGAAACCACACCGCGAGCGGCGCGAACCCCAACAGCGCATTAAAGCGCGGCGAGCGTGTTGGATGACCGTGCAGGAGTTCGTGCTGCAGGGACATGTACCACGCGCCCAACAAAGCCAGCAGCACGGCAGTGAGCGGCAGGCCCAGGGTGCGCGCATGCGTCGCTACGCCGATCCAGCCGCCGTAGATCGTGACGATCAGCAGCCACGTCGGCCATTGTGTGCGCCATGTCCAGCTTGCAGCCTGGTGGGCGAGTGCTTCGCGTTGCGTGTCGTCGAGATAAATCGCCATCGGCTGGATCGGTCGGAATGCAGGTTTAGACCGATCCTACGGACCAATTGGCAGTACTAGAACCATTTTGTTCAGCAATGCATCTGCGTATAGATGCAAAAGCTGGGGGACACATCGCCAGCCCTTACCTCGAGCCGGGTCGGCACTGTCCGATGCTCAGAGCGCCTTGCAAAATCCAGGCAACCGGCACTCAATCACTGTCCCCCACGCGGCAAGTGTGATCGAGCAGACCTTCCGCCGTGCCGCTGCCATTGTCGACATCCAGACCGCTATTCACGATCAGCCAGCCGTCCTGCTGTGCAGATGGTCCCGCACCGGTCACGAGGATGGTTTGCATGGCCATTGCCTGGCTGTCCGGATTGTCACGCGCGACGATGCGAAACGGATTGTTCGCCTGAGTGAGCGAGGTGACGCGCATGACCCGGTAGCGCCTGCCGTCGAGCGTGTCCCACTGCCACTTGCCTGGTGCATCCTTCGCGTGACGCGCGAGTGCGGCGCTCACGCTGCCTTGCATGCAATCGATATGGATATGCAACTGGTTTTGCGAGCGACGGTATTGCGAGTTGATCTCGAGGCCGAGTTGATCGTCGGGCAACATCTGCTTGACGGATTTCTCGACGTAAAGCCGCGAAGCCCACGCGTCGTCCCAGTAGTCCTGCGCATTCGGCTCCAGCACGAATGGACTTTCTATGCCGGTGACGCGATCGGTGGGAATCAGCAGATGCTGCGAGCGGCCGACGATATCCTTCAGGATCGCGTAGCGTTTGTCGAGATTGACGACCGTGCATTGGCCCGGCGTACCGGTGGCCTGTTGCGACGGCACGCAACGCATATCGACGATTTTCCAGAGCGCGTTCGAATCGACCGCCGCAAGGCGCGCGCAGGCGGCGGCAGTGCAGACGAGCGCCAATGCCGCGGCGGTTCGCAGAATCGTTTGCTGAAGACGGCGCGTTGCTGGCGCGCTCGTCAGCATGCGGAACGGCGCTCTTTTAGCGGTGTTTTCAACCGCATCCTTGAGGGGCATCGTCAAGCCGCGCGCTCAGAGTGCCGGCGCCGGCAGCACGCCGAGCAATTGCTCGAACGCGACGCCGATCGCCAGTAGCCGCCGGTCCTCGCCAAGCGGGCCGTCCAGTTCCAGGCCGACCGGCAGGCCGCCGGCGGTCATCCCGGCCGCCAGCGACAAGCCCGGAATGCCGGACGTGCTGGCTGGGTCGGTATTGCGCAGGAACGCTTCCATCGTATCGAGCGGCGCGGCGCCATCGATCGAGACGGTCGACGAGCCGTTCAGATCGTCGATGCGCACCGCAGCGAGGCGCGTGGTCGGGAACAGCAGCGCGTCGAGGCGCTCGTCGGCGAACGTTGCCGCGATGTACTGCTGCAAGCGCGGTCGCCATTGCAGCAGTGCCGCATCGTAACGGTCACCGAGCACGTCGGCGAGCACGTCGTCGTAGATCGCGCGTACGTCCGGGCTCGCAATGCGGGCCGCGAGCTCAGCCACGGTCTTGACCGGCGCATCGTTGGCGACGAGCCAGGTGCGTACGTCCTCGCGCGCCTCATGGATGGCGATTGGACCGCCTACCAGGCCGTTCAGGGTTTCCAGCTCGCTCATTGCGACCGGCACGAAGATAACGCCCGCTGCTTCGAGGCGGCGCAAGGCGGCGCGCGCCACTTCGTCCACCTGCCTTTCGAGTCCTTCCCAGAGCGGTGCGGGCAAGCCGATGCGCAGGCCGTTCAGGCTGAGCGCGGGCAACGGCCCCGCGCCGGTGATCACGCTATCGAGCAGGGCGACATCGGCGACCGTACGTGCCATCGGTCCCACGGTGTCGCGCGTATGGCTGATCGGCACGACGGCGTTCGGGTCGTGATAGCGCCGCTCGGCGCCGCCGTTGCCGACGGACGGGCGAAACCCCACGGTGCCTGTCAACGCCGCCGGAATACGCGTCGAGCCACCGGTGTCGGTGCCGAGACCGGCAGGCACCATGCGCGCGGCGATCGCGGCGGCCGTGCCGCCCGACGAGCCGCCTGGAATCACGGTGGGGTCATACGGATTGCGCACCGGCCCGGCGTGCGTGGCGAGGTTCGTGCTGGTGATGCCGAACGCGAGTTCGTGCATGTTGGCTTTGCCGAGTACGATGGCCCCGGCATCGAGAAGCCGCTGTACCGAAGGCGCGTTCGTCTTCGGCACAAAACCCTCAAGAGCGGGCGTGCCCGCCGAAGTCTGCAAGCCGGCCGTGTTGATGTTGTCCTTCACGACGATGGGCAAACCGGCGAGCGGCAACTGCGCTTTCGTTTCGGGCGGCAACGCATCGATGCGTTGCGCGGCGGCCAGCGCGCCGTCGAGGTCGAGCGTGGTGAGCGCATTGAGGCTCGAGAGCGACGCCGCGCGCGCCAGCAGCGTGGCCATATAGTCGGCGGCTTTGAGGCGCCCGGACTGGATCGCAGCGATCGCTTCCGTTGCGCTTAGGGCTAACTGTTGATCGACGGTCCACGTCATTGCAGGCGACTCCTTGAACTCAGGTGTCGCCTATTCTGGCACAGCCGTTCTGAAACCGACGTCAGGGATCGCAAAGAGGCCCGCGTTAGCCGGGTTGCGAAACACACCTGCGAAACGTGCCGCGCTTATTTTCGGCTGTCGATCCACATGCGTCCCCAGCGGAACGCATAGGCGAGCGCATGCTCTTCGTCGAAGAAGTAATCGAGCGCGTCGAACGAGTAGGCCTGCGCGTGGTTTGCCGCGGTTTTCTCGATAGTCAGATTGGCGGCGAACAGGCCGTTGGGGAGCCGTTGTGCCGCCGGTGCGACTTCGTAGCCTTTGTAGCGGATATGTGAATTCATGATCGTGGCAGTGAGGTGCCCGTGTGTGTTGCCAGGGAGCCGGCAAACGGGACGCAACCCTGTGCGTCGGGCAACCGGTGAGTCAGCGGGCAGGATCCAGCGTAGGCCGCGCCACGCAGCGGGTGAACCAATCTTTCCTCGTAAGCAAATCAGCGTGATTCTGGAACGGTCTTCAGGAGGCTGGATCGGTCCATAGTCGCCAGACGTAAAGACACTATCCAGCCTTGTTGACGGACGGTCTGTTATGTGGCGCACGGTTTGGAACGGAGCGGACGCGACGGGTCGAGGAAACCGGCCGGAAGCGGGCATGCACGAGGGAGTGCGGGGGCAAATACAAGGGTAAATGCGCGGCGATGGACACAGGATTCGTGGATCGCGAATTGCGATCCACGATGTCGTACGGTTCGCGCTTAAACCGCGTGCAGCAGGCGGGCGGGTTGCGCTTCCTTGACTGCCTGGCCGAGCGGTGCGGCCGTGGGCGTGCGGTGTGCGTTGAAGGCCAGCGCGAATTGCGCGGCCTGCTGGCCGACCGTGGCGAGCTGATCGACAACCTTGGCGTCGGAACAGGTGTCGACGGTGTCGAAGCGCGTTTCCAGCGTGTTGATCCCGGCGCCGAACGGCGTAGGCCAGCCGCGCAAGGCGTGGACGATCGAGCGCAGCGAGGTCAGCACCGAGCCGGCAGCCTGCCAGCCATAAGCGGTGACGATACAGCCGACCGCGCGGCCATCCAGATACGGCCGCTCGTCCGCACGCAGTTCCTCGAGCGTGTCCAGCGCGTTCTTGACGAGACCCGAGACGCCGCCGTGATAGCCGGGCGTCGCGATGATCAGCGCGTCCGCGTGGCGCACGGCCTCGATCAGTTCGAGCTGTTCGTCGGTGCGTTGAGGATTTTCGGGGGCATAGTGGGGCAGGCTATGCAGGAAGGTGCCGCCGAACAGCCGGGTATTCGCTCCGGCGGCTTCCGCGCCGCGCAGCGCAAAGCCGAGTGCGCGCTCGGTCGACGACGCCGCGCGTGTCGTGCCGCCGATGCCGATGACGAGTGGCCGGCGCTGATGATCGAAACTGGTCAACGAAATGCTCCTTCGGTAGCGGCTCACGGGACGCTGGCGCGGGGCTGCGCGTAGACGAACCGGGGCGAACCGGACTTTGAAGCGTTATCTTAATGACCGCCGCGACCCGCACGAAGCGACTTTTTGTTCTAACGATATAACCGCACGGGGTTATTGGCGGCTCGGTGGCCTGTCTGATGGATGCCGCGAACCCGGCTTCGAACACCTGGCGCACCCGATACGCGATCCAGTGCAATGCAGTTGAAGCCGCGCTGGATAAGCATATGGCGAACCATTGTTTGGGGGTGCGATGACGCACGGTTATGATCGGGTCGTCTCCTCCATGACATCTCCTTGACATGGGACTCGGCCTCGCTACACCAGTAGCGAGGCCTTTTTTTCGTCTGGCCTTTCAATGGCGTGAGCGCCGGCCGCTTCACGATAAAGCCGTTTTCTGCATGCTACGATGGTCCGCGAAGTGATTCCCGACGAGGTCGAGCAGGCGATGGCAACCCTATATGACATGCTCGGTGTGCCCATGCACGCCACCGACGAAGAAATCAAACGGGCCTACCGCAAGGCCGCGATGAAATGGCATCCGGATCGCAACAGCGGCGCCGAAGAAGTTGCGCGCGCCACGTTCCAGGAAATCAAGGACGCGTACGCGATCCTCTCCGATGCCGCCCAGCGCAAGGTGTATGACAAGGTCTATACCGAGCAGATGCGCGGCTGGGAAGCGCAGCGTGCGCGCCAGCAAAAAGCGCACACCGACCGCGAGGCGGCGGCGCGTGCCGCGCGCGAAACGGCCTATGCCGAGATGGTGTCGCTTGCCATGCGTTTCGCCGACGCCGGCCACAATCGCGATGTGCTGTTCGGCGTGCTGCTAGGACGCCAATGCGAGGCGCGGCAGGCCGCGCAGATCGCCGACAGTGTGTCGGCCTTGCAGGCGTCGCGGCGCGAGGCGCAGAAGGCGCAAGCCGCGGCCGAGGCGGCGGCAAAAGCGGCGGACGTCCCTGACGTTGCACCCACGGCGCAGGCGCAGGCAATGAACGATGACGCCGCCGTCAATCGAGGCGCCTCGCCTAACCCCGGCAACCATGGCAACCCAGGCAAGCGTGAAGAAAATGCAAACGCCGCCCATCCGGCCGGCGTACTGGGCGGGCTCTGGTTTCAGTTTCTGAACGGCTTGAAGTTCTGAAGCGCATCCGGGCGGCACTGAAGCCGCCCGGATGCTTACTTGCGAACCTGCTCGCGCGGCTGGAAGAAGGCGAGACAGGCGCCGGCGAAGAGCGCGGCGGCAATCACGATCATGCCGGCATTGGTGCTGTTCGTGACGTCCTTCATCCACCCGACGATGGTCGGGCTGACGAAGCCTGCCAGATTGCCTACCGAGTTGATCAGGCCGATGCCGGCCGCTGCGGCGCTACCGCCGAGCATCGCGCCAGGCCAGGCCCAGAACACCGGCATCGTGGCGAGTACGCCGGCCGTGCCGATCGACAGCGCGATCATCGCGAGAACGACGTTGGACGTAAAAAACGTGGCGCTCAGGAGGCCCACGCTCGCCATCAGGCTTGCGGCGGCGAAATGCCAGCGGCGCTCGCGCATGCGATCGGCACTCCGGGCGATCAGCAGCATCGCGACGATCGCGCAGCCGTACGGGATCGCGGTGAGCATGCCGACGTCCAGTGCATCTTTCACGCCGGCGGTTTTGATGAGCGTGGGCAGATAGAAGCTCACGCCGTAGAGACCCATCATGCAGCAGAAGTAAATCGCGGCCATGAACCACACCCGGCCATTGCTCAACACGCTCGACAGCGTGGCGTGCAGCTTGCCGGCGTCGTCTTGCGCAACGCGCTGTTCGAGCAGCGTCTTTTCCTCCTGCGTGAGCCATTTTGCCGAGCGGATGCCATTCGGCAGGTACTTCAGCGTCATGACGCCAAGCACGATCGAAGGAATGGCTTCCAGCAGGAACAGCCACTGCCAGTTTGCGAGCCCATGCACGCCATTGAATGCCTGCATGATCCAGCCGGACAATGGGCCGCCGAACACGCCGGCGACAGGAATGCCCATCATGAACAACGCATTCACGCGGCTGCGGCGCGCAGCCGGATACCAGTACGTCAGGTACAGCACGATGCCAGGGAAAAAACCCGCTTCCGCGACACCGAGAAGGAATCGCAACACGTAGAACTGGGTTGGCGTAGTGACGAACAGGGTGGCAGCCGAGATGACTGCCCATGTAATCATGATCCGGCTGATCCATACGCGTGCGCCAAACCGGTGCATCAGGACGTTGCTGGGGACTTCGAAAAAGAAATAGCCGATGAAGAAAATACCCGCGCCCAGCCCGTAAACCGTGTCGCTGAAGTGCAGGTCGTTGAGCATTTGCAGCTTCGCAAAGCCGACGTTGACGCGGTCAAGATAGGCCGCGACGTAGCAGAGAAATAAAAAGGGCAGGAGGCGCCAGGTGACTTTGGCGTAGGCGAGGGATTCCAGTTTGTCCCGGTCGGCGGCAGGGTTCAACGTTGTAGCGTTCATGTGTCTCTAATTACTATGGGATTTTCGCGCACGCTTGCAGTCGCCGCGAAGGCCACCTGGTTGGCGCGCGGTTGACAGCATACTGAAAGATTCGACTTTACGTTGTTGAACTTCGTCACAAATGCAACGCGCGATACCTGTGGGGCGGCTGTTCTGGTACATGCGCTGCAGTGCGGCACACCACGTCACCGAAATGTCATGACGGCGCAAAACTGACGCGGCAGAATCAGTCGAAGAGATAAAAAGAGCACAGGTACGGGGTGAGCGTGACCAGAAAATACAAGGTGCTGTTTCTCTGTCGGGAGAATTCAGCACGCAGCATCGTCGCCGAAGCTTTACTGCGCGAACTGGCGGGACACCGGTTCGAGGCATTCAGCGCGGGTCCGGAGCCGGCCGTGCGAGTTCATCCCATGGCGATCGCGCAATTGCGGCCGGGTATTTCGGACCTCGGCGTGCTCAGCCCGAAAAGCTGGCTGGAATTCACGGGCGAATGGGCGCCGCGGATGGACCTTATTGTCGCCATGGACGAATGCGTCGCCGGGCATCATGCGCCGCGCTTTCCCGGAGAACCATCGCTCTGCAGCTGGATCTTTGCCGATCCGCTCGTCGACGGCTTGCCCGAGCCGGAGCGAGTCCGCGTGTTTGAAAAAGTGTTCTGGCAAATCGTGCGGCAAGTCAGCGCATTCATTGAGTCGCCGCGCTTCGCGGCGGCGCGGGAAGCTGCCGCGAACACGCAGGCGCCGGCTTGCGTGGGTGACGGATTGTGAGCATCTTTCAGCAACTCATGAGCCTGAACGACGCCTGACGCACAATGAGGCGACGATTTACTGCCCGGTTTTCGGGGCATTCATTGCGCTGTCAGGCGGCACGGACTGGCTGCCGGCATCGTTCAAACTCATCGTCTGCATCATGTTTCCCGGCGCCCTCGCCATTGGGCTGTTGGCCGGGTCGCCGTGATACGTCATTCCCGATGTGGCGGCACTGTGCGCATTGCCTCCACCCGTGCCGCCCTGGCCATTGCCGCCACCTTGTGCGAACGCCGCGCCGCTCGCGGCGGCAATCGATAAAACCGCTGCTGCAAAACCCCATTTTCCTTTCATGACCTGCCCCTCAGGATGCAACGCGTTATTGCGCTGCTCTGACCGGATATACGGCGGGCCCGGATGACTGGATGCAAACCGTCGAGGCACAGCGTCTCTTCGTCAGCGTAGATGGCGCGAAAATGCGACCGTCGACGGACGCGCGAAGCCGGTTGTGCCCAGCAGACGAGTGCGGGTTATGCGTTTGCGCTAGCGATTGGACAATCTGGCTGCTTAGCGGTTGTTCTGGCGCGCAAGCGGGCTGCCTGCGAACGGGTCGTTTACCCAATCCACCTGTTTTCTCGGCTGCGGGGCGGGTGCCGGCGTTGCCGATAATTCGAAGTGGTCAATTGATTGACCTGCGCTAATTGCCTGTTTAAGCCATTGGGGCATTTCGCCCTGGCCGTCCCAGCTATCTCCGGTTGCGCTACGGTAGCGCGCGGCGGCTTGCCTCTTCGGTTCCACCGCCAGCACGGCGGCGAGGTCTTCTGGTTTGATGCCAAACTCTTCCATGCGATGGCGGAGATACGCAATCATGCTATCTCTCTTCCTTTCGTCCATAAGATATTCGTCCTTCTAAAGCGTGTGGCGTTCTGTCAGTTACAGATTGCAGGGGCAAGCCGCGCAAGCATTGCGCCCATAGAAATGGGGTCTGCGCGCGGCAAGGTTATTGATCGAAGGAAATTCCACTGGCAGCGTCAAAAACGGTGCCTCATAAATTGCGTTACTACGTATGCCCAGCGAGGCTGCCAATGCGGCTAACCGCGCCAATGAGTCAATATTCAAGCGTTCCGCCGCGCGTCGGGTACGGCTGGGTAAGCCTTACGGTCGCGATGGAAAAAACGGTGAGACGATACACTGATTGCGAATCGCCGGTCTCATGCCCGCACGCCAACTTTCGCCGCCGACTTTCGCCGGTGTCTCGTGCGGACTGATTTGTGCGTTATTCCAGCATCATAGCGCACTGTTCGGCTAAAGCACGCACCAGACCGGCGGATTTTGTTGCCGCAGGCGCCTGAGTGGGGCGCAACCGGCTGTAACCGGCACCACAAACAGCGTGTCGTGCCGGGTTTGAAATCCTGAGCGGCCGACCTATAACGAAACAGCGGAACCACAATCCGCGTTTCCAACCTGGTGCCGACCGATTCCGGCAAGCCATACGTGCATATCCGACATCAGTTTCAGGTTTGGCAACTATTTACTCGTTTAGTTCGGTGACTCGCCGCAGCAGTCCCGCATAGGCATTCGCCCGTCCGTCAGCTCGATCTGGCAACATGACGTCTTTTCGCGGATCAATTCTTTTCAAAGGGAAAAGCAACTGCTGCGCCGGATTCGAGGAGTCTGGACATGAAACCAGGTTTACTGATGGTGTTAGCAAGCGCCGTTTTCTTTCTGGCACCGAATACGGCTGGCGCGCAGGGCAGCCAGCAGGGCGATACCGCGCCGGACCGGGTGCTGATGCACAACGCAAACGAATCAGCGCAGGACATCACCGACATGTCGTTTGGTGAAACCGGGCAGGCCACGATGCCGGCAGCCCGAGCGGCGCAGAGCGTTTCCTATGGCGGCGTTGCCGCGGGCACGACGGGAGCGGGAGGCCGACAGGAGCGGCCGTGCTCTTCCGGGCCGCAGTGCAGGATCTACTTTGGCCAATAGCCGGCCGGCCGTTCAGGAGGCGGTGGGGAGCAGCACGCCGCCTCTTCCCATGCACACCACCTCGCCCTGATCGGAATACCCATACGCCCGACTGCAATTTTACGGAGTCGCCAGCGGGCGATTTAATACGATGTTAAGGTGTGTCTCATTCAGGGTTTCACCCGCCATCTTTTCCAATTGCAATCATTAGCAGGCCAATACCGCCTGCTTTTTTATTCATGATTTGCGGTTCGTGAATTGATTAGTCCGGTGCAACTGCTCCAATCCCACCCGTTGTTGAGTTACTCGCAAACAATACTATGTTGATGGAAGATAATCTGCCGGTGAGCACTGCCTCGCCGGACGATGGCGCCTCGTCGTCCCTGCGCTCCTGGCTTGCTGTCGTGGCCGTTGCAATCGGTGCTTTTGCATTCGTGACCACGGAGTTTTTACCCGTTGGATTGCTGCCGCGCATAGCCGCGGATCTGGGCGTGATGCCAGGCACCGCCGGACTGATGGTCACAGTGCCGGGCGTGATTGCCGCCATCTCCGCACCCGGCTTGATGCTGGTGGCTGGACGGATGGATCGCCGGCGGGTGTTTCTATTGCTCACGGCCTTGTTGCTGGCGTCGAATCTGATTTCCGCCTTTGCGCCCGATTTTCTCTCCATGCTGGTCGGGCGCGCATTGCTCGGCGCGGCATTGGGCGGATTCTGGACGCTCGCCACGGCTGCTTCGGGGCGCCTCGTGCGGCCGAAGGATTCGGCCCGGGCCATGGCGACGATTCTGACGGGCGTGACCTGCGCGACGGTGATCGGTGTGCCGCTCGGCACGTTCATTGCCAGCTACGCGTCGTGGCGTGCGTCGTTCATGGCGACCGGCGTACTGGTCGCCGTCGCGCTCGTGGCCCAGTTTTTCTTCGTGCCGTCCTTGCCGTCGAATGCCGCCTTGCGGCTGCGCGACCTGGTGGCGCTGTTGCGCCGGCCGCATCCGCGCAGGAGCATGTTGATGGTGGGACTCGTGTTCGGCGCGCACTTTTCCTCGTACACGTACATCACGCCGTTCCTGCTGCGCAATGCGAGTTTCACGATGGCGACGATCACGTGGTTGCTGCTCGGCTTCGGCATTATCGGGTTCTTCTCGAACTTCGCCGTTTCGTCGACGGTGACGCGCAATCTGAAAACATCGGTTGGCGTGATGGTTTCGCTGCTCATGTTCGCGCTGGTGGCGATGCCGCTCCTGCAACAATCGCAACTCGGCGTCGCCGCGCTCGTCCTCGCGTGGGGTGTTTCGTTCGGAGCCTTGCCGCTGTGTTTCAGCGTCTGGATTCAACGCGCCACACCGGACTCGCCGGAAGCGGGCTCGGCGCTCTTTGTCAGCATCATTCAGGTTGCTATCGCGCTGGGATCGCTCATTGGCGGTGTCGTGGTCGACCATGTCGGCATTTCCGCCGATTTTCTCTTCGGCAGCGGTTTGGCGCTGCTGGGGCTCGCGGCACTCGCGAGTTTCGGGCGCAGTGAACAGGCGGTCGCGGCGCAAGCGATCGCGTGTCCGGCATGTACGGATTAGTGCGCGCGGGTCAGCCACGGGCCGCGGTAAATTGAGCGCAAACGAAAGAGCGTGTGACCTGACAAAGCGGCGTCCCTACGTCTCTATGCCTCTATGCCTTGCGCCGCTCGGCCTGCTCACGAATTGCGGCTGTGAATCTGCCCGCGTCCCACCGTTCTGTGAGCGCCCGGCTGAATAGCGCCTGCTGACTCTCGGGGGCGAGGCCACCTTGCGGCGGGTCCCGGTCCAGGTTGGTTGGAAACGGATAGCCTTCCGCACAGCACGCAATCACCGCGTCGGCCTCTTCGTGCGCGATGTTCTTTATCCGCATCCGGTCCAGCAAGACCGGATACAACACCTCGCACATCCTGGTGCGATTGAGCGACTCCATCGCACGGCCGTAGGCCGATGAAATCTGCAGAAGGTTGGCCATGCGCTGAACCGAGGCCGTGCGGTTCGATCCGGCTGCGTGGAAGAGCGCGGGATTGAAGAACAGCGCATCGCCTTTTTCGAGCGGCAGTTGGACGTAGTGCGTTTCAAAGTAGTCGCGGAAGTCCTGGCGACGCCATGCGAGATACCCCTCGGCATAGCGCTGTGAGAAGGGCAGCAGCTTGGTCGGTCCGCTTTCCACGGGCATATTGGTGTGAGCAATCGCCCCTTGCAGCGTGAGAAAAGGGGACATCGCATGAACGTGAGGCGGATAGCGTTCGGCCTGCGCGACGGTTTGAAAACCGAGGTGGTAGTCGCGATGTGCCTCTTGTGCCTGTCCACCGGGTCGTACGACATTGACTTGCGAGGTCATCTGAAAGTGCGGCCCGAGCCACGCCTCAGCGATCGCGCAAAGTGCCGGGCTCGCGAAGTAGCGGGCAAACACGGCCGGGGCGCGCAGGCAAAGCTTTTCCTGCGCGTTCCAGATACGGTCATTGGCACCCGCCTTGGCGAAGTGGTCCGCCGCTGCGCCGCCGCCTTCGCGCTCCTCGCGGATGACCGACTCGAAGACGCGGGTCGCTTCGTCAATCGGCGCCGTGTCGGCATAAAGCCGTTTCAGCACCAGCACGCCGGCGCCCGTGTCCAATACGCTGGCCCACTCGGCCTGAAGGTCCGCGCGCCGCGCCGCGTCTTCAAGCACACCGCAAAGCGCCTGGCAGTCGTACAGCGGAACATGGTCGACTATTTCAGCGGCAAACCGAGGTTTGCCGGTATCCGCATGGGGTTGAAGCACAGCGACAAAGTCCTGGAGCGAACAGTTCTGCTCCCGGTACCCATGGCTTACGCGCGTGTCGCTACGCGGTGCACTGGCGCTCATGACGTCTCCTCCTGTTCTTGACCAACGATAGTCCTTAAGCGGGCGCTTGCGTTACCATAAATACCTCAAAAACACCTCAAATCTCGGCGGGCTCACAGTGGCGCATCGCTTTCTCATGAAGGAAATCGCCCTTCAGGCGGGCCTTGGACTCGCCACGGTCGACCGGGTGCTGAACGGGCGGGAGCATGTCCGTGAGCACACTCGCCAGCGCGTGCAGCATGCGATAAAGGAACTGGAAAAGCAGCAGTTCCAGTTGGCGACCAGCGGGCGCAAGCTCGTTGTCGATGTTGTTGTCGAAGCGCCGCGCAGATTCTCCGACGAGATACGTGAAGCATTGGAGTCGGAGTTGCCGGGACTGCAACCGGCCGTATTCCGGCCGCGCTTTCTGATGCAGGACATGATGACGACGGCGCAAGTCGTGGACGCGCTAGAAGCGATTGGCCGACGAGGCAGCCACGGCGTGTTGCTCAAGGCGCGGGACGTCCCTGCGGTTGCCGGCGCCGTCGCGGATTTGCAGCAACGGGGTATCCCGGTCGTCACTATCTTTACGGACATTGCGCAATCGGCCCGCATTGCTTACGCAGGTCTGGACAACCGGATGGCAGGAGCGACAGCCGCCTATCTGATCGCTCAGTGGCTCGCGCGCCGGGAGGGTGACGTCCTCGTCACAATGAGTCACGAGCGCTTCAGGGGCGAAGAAGAACGCGAACGCAGTTTTCGTGACGAGTTGCTGCGACAGTCTCCGAAGCTAAAACTCGTCGACGCCAGCGGCGGCCAGGGACTGGACGCTCAAACGGAGGAGCGGGTAAAACGAGCCGTTGGTTCGGGCCGGAAAATCGTGGCGGTGTATTCGATGGGTGGCGGGAACGTGGCGATATTGCGCGCACTCAGGTCGATGGGCCAGACACCGAAGTGTTTCATCGGGCACGACCTGGATCGCGACAATGTCGAACTGCTGCGCGAGGGAAAACTGAGTGCTGTATTGCACCATGACCTGCGCCAGGACATGCGAACCGCGTGCCACTACATCATGCACTTTCATAAGCTGTTGCCGGCGTCGGCGGTGGGATTGTCTTCGTCGGTGGTGGTGGTGACGCCGGCGAACATTCCGCAATCTGTCGAGCAGCGCTTCGGCAATCGGTAAGCGCCGCTGCGGCAGTCGTAGAGATGCAACGGGGCCTGAAATAAGCGCACGGCGGTGAAAACAACAAAGAAAACGTTTGCTATCGGTCTTCCGGCGCGCTCATATCCCGCTTGTCTTTTTGGGCGTTATTTTTCGATCGCGGGCGCAACGAAACTGTCATAAAGACCGATTAGCGTGCAGACTTCTTGTACAACCGGTAGTCTCGAAATGCATCCTGCGCTCGTGCAGTTACGTCGCCCCGGCATCGCCGGAAGCCCGCGTTGCGCCGGCGATTTATGTCAGGAAGTCCCAGCCATCGATGCCGCCGACTCAAACTCCCGGGCCATGGAGATTTTCTACGCGCGGCGCGACATGACCAGCCTGGCCGTGGTGGAAGGCGACCGGCCCATCGGACTGATCAACCGCGATATTTTGCTGTCGCAAATGAGCAAGCCGTTTCACCGGGAGCTTTACGACAAGAAAAGCTGTATCGCGTTCATGGACAAGGAGCCGCTCATCGTCGACATGGACATGAGCATCGAGGCGCTTACGTTCAAGACGGTTGAGGTGGGTAATAAGGCGCTGTCCGACGGATTCATCGTGACACGGCAGGGCCGATTCGCCGGACTTGCCAGCGGCTTTCAGTTATTGGGCGCGATGGCGGAGATGCAGGCGGAAAAGAACCGTCAGATCATGCAGAGCATCGAGTATGCGAGCGTGATCCAGCAGGCCATGCTGCGCGCTTCGCGCGATGCGCTGTCCTCCATGTTGCCGGACGCCGGGCTGGTATGGGAGCCGCGTGATGTGGTCGGCGGCGATTTCTATCACTTCGCATCGTTTTCCGATGGATGGTTTGGCGCTGTCGCTGACTGTACCGGACATGGTGTGCCCGGCGCTTTCATGACCCTGCTTGCCTCCGCCTCGCTGTCGCAGGCACTCGAAAAAATCGGACCACGCGATCCCGCGGCCCTTCTCGCGGCGCTCAATCGCAACGTCAAGGGCTTGCTGGGTCAGGTGCATAGGGTCGGCGAGTCGCCGCAGTCCAACGACGGCCTCGATGCGGCTTTCTTCTGGTTCGACACGCGTCAGCGGCGCCTGTATTTTTCCGGCGCGCGTATCGCGCTGCACGTTTTGCGGCCGGATGCCGATCACTTTGAAAGTCTTTCGGGCGAACGCATGGGCGTCGGATATGTCGATAGTCTGGAGGACTATGAGTGGGCGTTGAACACCGTAGATCTTCCCGAGGGCAGCCTCCTGTTCGTCTCGACAGATGGGCTGATCGATCAGATCGGTGGTCCGAAAAAGATTGCTTTTAGCAGGCGTCGGGCGCTCGAGTTCATTATCGGGAATCGTGCGCAATCACTAACCACCATATGCGTTGGTCTGCAGCGCGCACTGGCCGAATGGCAAGGTACACAAGCACGTCGCGATGACATGACGCTATTTTTTGCGCACGTTTAGGGTAGCCCATGAACATGTTTAAACTCTTAGGCCAGGATGCCGCGTTTTTCGAACTCGCTCAGAGTCGCAACCTGCTTTTCTACCACAAAGGTTATTTCTCCCAAAGCATCGTCGCGGCGATGAGCGAGGTCGTGAAGCTGCAACTGGAAGTTGCAGGGATCAGCGCACCGACCCGGCGCAAACTGTTTTCGTCCTTTATCGAACTCTCGCAGAATATCGTCCACTATTCGTCCGATTCGCTCGTCGAGGGCGACGGGGCGGGTGACGCCATACGTGAGGGCGCAATGTGTATTACCACCGACGGCGAGCGTCACCTGCTCTCGTGCGTGAATCCCATTGCGACCACAGCGGTAGGCGATCTGCGCGAGAAGCTCGAGCCGTTGCGCAACATGTCGCTCGAAGAAATCAAGCAGGCGTACAAGCAAACGCTGCGCTCCGATACGCCGGAGGAAAGTAAGGGCGCGGGGCTTGGCTTCCTGACGATGGCTCGCGACGCGAGCGCTCCGCTGGAATTTGCCTTCCATCCGCGTGCCGATGCCCCGGAAATCACGCTGTTTTGCCTCAAGACCATCATCTGACGAAGGAACGAGCAGGATCCATGGAAAATTTTCATATAGCGGCCACGACTACGTCGCCGGAAATTGATTTTCAATTCGACCAGAACGTGCTGATTTTCAGGGGAGAGTCTTATCCGGAGAACGCGGCCGCGTTCTATGCTCCGATCATCGAGCGCCTCCGCGCGTATCTTGCAAGTTGCAACAATGCCGATATTACGGTTGAAGTCACGCTGACTTACTTCAACAGTTCGAGCACGAAGGTGCTGTTCAGCGTGTTCGATGCGTTGGATGAGGCGGCTTCATCTGGAAATCGAGTGCTGGTGAGGTGGTACCGGGACGCGGAGGACGAAACCATTCTCGAATTCGGCGAGGAATTGCAAGCCGATTTCACGGCGATCCAGTTCAACGATTGTCCGGTTTCGACCTAAGGAAGGCCACGGTGGTTTCAAACTCATCTTCAGACGCATCGTCGAATGACGCTCCGGATCTGTTCCAGAACGAGAGCGAGGCGCTGGAGAAAGCACGCGCGATTCATACGGATGTCAACGCCGACGCACAGCAATGCCGGCTGGCGCTCGCTGAGCTCATCGGGCATTTCGAACGTCTGATGCGCGAGACGCGCCGTCTTATCGGGCGCAGTGACCGCGCCGAGCGCGAGATGCATGCACTGACTCAACAGTTGCAATATCGCGCGACACACGATGCGTTGACTAATGTACTGAACCGCAGTGCCGTGATCGAACGGACGAGCAAGGCGTTGCGCGTCGATCGGGCAGTGATGATCTTGCTCGACATCGACGAGTTCAAGAAAGTCAATGACGATTTCGGACATCCTGTTGGCGACTCGGTGATACTCGGCATAGTCGATTGTTTGCGGCGCATTGTCGGTGAGCAGGGCGTCATCGGCCGCGTCGGCGGCGAAGAGTTTACGGTGCTGTTGCCGGGGTACGGTCTTGCCGACGCACTGCAGCTGGCGGAGAAGATGCGAGGCGCAATCGGCAGTCACGTTTTCGCCGCGCCTGTGAATCGTCGCATCACGGCCAGTTTTGGAGTCAGTGCCAATCCGGTACGGACCGATTTCGATACTGCATACGGATTAGCAGATTCGGCCTTGTATAAGGCGAAGCGAGGAGGGCGGAATCGCGTCGAGTTTGCTGATCCGCAATTGCTTTCGCTTACGACCGCAACCCCGGATTGAGCGGTAATTCATCGTAGCTGGCGCGGCCGCGGAGCTTCATCATTCGCGAGTCCCTCAAACATGCCGCGACCGATTCACTTTTGTTATCGCCTCCTCCAATACACGGATTGTTAGCGCATCGCACCGCTCGTATAGTGACTGAACGAAAGCAGACGCAGCACGATCAGCACAAATACAACAACCGAAAGGCAGGCCGCCCAGGCCTGCCGCAGGAGCACAGCGATGAATCGAATCGATCTGGAGGGGCGTGTTGTCGCCATTACCGGCGGCGCACGCGGCATTGGCTACGCGGTGGCGCAACGGGCGCTGCAATCGGGCGCATCGGTTGCGCTATGGGATATCGACGCCGAGCGGCTCGGGCGCAGCCAGCACGAGCTCAGCGAACTGGGCAAGGTAACGGCCGTCACGGTCGAGCTCACCCAGGAAGCCTCGGTCGTTCAGGCGGTGGCGCAGACACTCGCCGCTCATGGTGCGATCGACGTCCTGATCAACTGCGCCGGCATCACCGGCGGCAACGGCGCGACGTGGGAGTTGGACCCCGAGGTCTGGCGCCGCGTAATCGACGTGAATCTGATCGGCCCCTACCTCACCTGCCGTGCGGTCGTACCGCAGATGCTCAAGCAGGGCTACGGCCGGATCGTCAATATCGCGTCGGTGGCCGGCAAAGAGGGCAACCCGAACGCCTCGCACTACAGCGCCTCCAAAGCCGGGCTCATCGGCTTGACCAAATCCCTCGGCAAAGAACTCGCGACAAAGAACATTCTCGTCAATGCGGTCACGCCGGCCGCGGCCAAAACCGAGATATTCGATTCGATGTCGCAGCAGCATATCGACTACATGCTTTCGAAGATTCCCATGAACCGGTTCCTGTTGCCGGAAGAAGCGGCTTCCCTGATTCTCTGGCTCTCGTCCGAAGACTGCGCGTTCAGCACGGGTGCGGTATTCGATCTGTCCGGCGGCCGTGCCACTTACTGAGGCATCGCTGCATGACTTAAGCGGTGGCCGTGGCAATGCAAGAGGCAAAAAGAAAACGCAGAGCGCGACCCGCGCACCCTGCGAAGGAGACGACATGAATCAGCAATCGCCCGTTTCGCTGGAGGCGATCAACAGCAAGGTCATGCGGCGGCTGTTGCCGTTCCTGTTACTGATGTATGTGCTGGCGTTTCTCGATCGCGCCAATATCGGCTTCGCGCAGAAGGCGTTGCAGCACGATACGGGCTTGTCCAACGCGGCGTTTGCCTTCGGCGCCGGCGTGTTCTTCGTCGGCTATGCATTGTTCGAAGTCCCGAGCAATCTTCTGTTGCATCGGGTCGGCGCACGCGCATGGATGTGCCGGATCATGGTGACCTGGGGACTCGTCTCGGCGGCGATGTGTCTTGCGCATACGCCAACCGCCTTTTACTCGCTACGTTTTCTGCTGGGTGTCGCCGAAGCGGGCTTCTTTCCCGGCGTGATCTATTACCTGACCCACTGGTTTCCGCAAGTGGCGCGAGCACGCGCGGTCGGCGTGTTTTACTTCGGTGCGCCGCTGGCATTTATCTTCGGCAGTCCGCTGTCGGGTTCATTGCTCGAATTGCACGGCACGATGGGTCTGGCCGGCTGGCAGTGGCTGTTTCTGATCGAGGGCACGTTGGCCTCATTGGTCGGCGTATGGGCGTTCTGGTATCTCGACAATCGCCCTGAAGACGCCCGTTGGCTCGATGCAGAAGAGCGCAGCACCTTGCGCGGTGCGCTGGACGACGATGCGCGCGCCGCATCCGCTCATGGACCGCATCATATTCTCGCCGCGCTGGTGGACCGCCGGGTGTTGCTGCTCTCGGTGATCTATCTGCTGATCCAGATGAGTGTCTACGGCGTGATCTTCTATTTGCCGCAACAGGTAGCCGCTTTGCTCGGCACAGCGGTCGGCTTGCGCGTGGGCCTCGTTGCCGCGTTGCCGTGGCTGTGTGCGTTGGCCGTGACATGGTACGTCCCGCGCCGTGCGGACCGCACGGGCGGACACCGGCGCTGGGCGGTCGCGCTGCTGGTGCTCGCGGGCCTTGGCATCGGCGCTTCGGGGCTTGCGCATAGCCCGTCGATCGGCTTGATCGCGCTGTGTTTCGCGGCCAGTGGTTTTATCGCGGCGCAGCCGCTGTTCTGGACATTCCCGACACGCTATCTCACCGGCGCGGCGGCGGCGGGCGGTATCGCGCTGATCAATTCGCTCGGCGGCCTGGGAGGATTCATCGCGCCGAGTCTGCGTACCGCTGCGGAGCGGGCGTTTTCGTCGACCTCGGCCGGGCTGATCGTGTTGGGCGTGTCGAGTCTGCTGGCGGCGCTCATGATCGGCGCGCTGTTGCGACGCGACGGCGTGCTGTCATCCGGCGGGTCGTTCCAGAACTTGCTGCACCGCGCCCGCTAGGCGCATTTTCGGTTGCGCGTTCGACGCACCAACAACGGAGCACTCTTCATGGCCATGCCTACTATCCGGCACGTGCGTGCCTTCATCGTCCGCGGCGGCGGGGCGGATTATCACGACCAACCCGACGGGCACTGGATCGACGATCACATTTCCACGCCGATGGCGCGTTACCCGGAGTATCGTCAGAGCCGGCAGTCATTCGGTATCAACGTGCTCGGCACCCTGGTCGTCGAGATCGAAGCGAGCGACGGCACAGTCGGTTTCGCGGTGACGACGGGTGGTGAAATCGGTGCATTCATCGTCGAGAAACATCTCGCGCGTTTTCTCGAAGGTCAGCTTGTCACCGACATCGAGAAGATGTGGGATCAGATGTATTTCTCGACCTTGTACTACGGTCGCAAGGGCGTGGTGCTCAATACGATCTCCGGCGTCGATCTCGCGTTGTGGGATCTGCTCGCGAAAGTCCGCAAGGAGCCCGTGTACCAACTATTGGGCGGTCCGGTGCGCGACGAGCTCGTCTTCTATGCGACCGGCGCGCGTCCCGACCTCGCGAAGGCGATGGGTTTCATCGGCGGCAAACTGCCGTTGCAGCATGGTCCTGCGGAGGGCGAGGATGGTCTGCGAAAGAATCTGGAGAAGCTCGCCGAGATGCGCAGCCGGGTCGGCAATGACTTCTGGCTGATGTACGACTGCTGGATGAGTCTCGACGTGCCGTATGCCACACGCCTCGCGCAGGCCGCGCACGAATACGGGCTGAAATGGATCGAGGAATGCCTGCCGCCGGACGACTACTGGGGTTACGCCGAACTGCGCCGCAACGTGCCGCGCGGCATGATGGTGTCGACCGGCGAGCATGAAGCAACGCGCTGGGGCTTTCGCATGCTGCTGGAAATGCAGTGCTGCGATCTGATCCAGCCGGATGTGGGCTGGTGCGGCGGCATCACCGAACTCATCAAGATCTCCGCGCTCGCCGATGCCCACAATGTGATGGTGGTGCCGCACGGCTCGTCGGTGTATAGCTATCACTTCGTCGTCACGCGGCACAACTCGCCGTTCGCCGAGTTTCTGATGATGGCGCCGAAAGCGGATGAAATCGTGCCGATGTTTACGCCGTTATTGCTCGACGAACCGGTGCCCGTGAACGGGCGCATGAAAGTGCCGGACACGCCGGGTTTCGGTGTGCGGCTCAATCCGGAGTGCGCGCTGGTGCGGCCTTATCCAAGATGAGCGCGATGAGCACGTACGAAGGCGACGTAACCTCGACTTCAACCCGCAAGATACCGTATTGATTCAGCCAACAGGGAGAATGACGTGTTGCTCAAGGACAAGGTCGTGATCGTCACAGGCGGTTCGCGGGGCATCGGCCGCGCGATAGCCGTTGCATGCGCAACCGAAGGCGCGGATGTGGCGATCAACTACTGGGGCGATAACGACGCATCCTATGGCCGCCGTTCGGCCGTCGCGGAAGTGGTCGGCGAAATTGAAGCGTTGGGGCGGCGCGTGATCGCGGTCGAAGGCAATGTCGCCTTGCGTGAAACCGGCCACGAGCTGGTTCGCCAGACCGTTGAAGCGTTCGGCAAAGTCGACGTGCTCGCGAGCAATGCCGGTATCTGTCCGTTCCACGCCTTTCTCGACATGCCGCCCGACATACTGGAGTCGACAGTGGCGGTCAATCTGAACGGGGCGTTCTACGTCACACAGGCTGCCGCGCAGCAAATGAAAGCACAGGGTACCGGCGGCGCGATCGTGGCGACGAGTTCGATCAGCGCGCTGGTAGGCGGCGGCATGCAAACGCATTACACGCCGACCAAAGCCGGTGTGCATTCGCTGATGCAGTCATGCGCGGTGGCGTTGGGGCCGTACGGCATTCGCTGCAATTCGGTCATGCCCGGCACGATCGCGACCGACCTGAACGCGGAAGATCTCGCCGACGAAGCGAAAAAAGCCTACTTCGAAAAGCGCATTCCGCTGGGCAGACTGGGCCGCCCGGAGGATGTTGCCGATTGCGTCGTGTTCCTTGCCTCGGAGCGCGCGCGCTATGTCACAGGCGCCGCGCTGCTCGTGGACGGCGGCCTGTTTGTCAACCTGCAGTAGCGCGAGATGCCGACGTTACGATGGCGCGATCAATTGACCGGTGCGGATACGATCGCGGGCCCGGCCGTTGCGGCGGCAGAATCGTCGCGGGCGAGCTTGCGCGAGAAGCCGCGCAGCAAATCGATGAAACGCAGCGCCGGATCGGCGAGTGCTTCTTCCTTGCGCGTAAGAATGCCGAACCCGGCGAGGCTCTTGCCGATTTCGAGCGGCAGCGCCACCAGCAGCTTGCCACGCACGTGATCGCGCACGACCGATTCGGGCAGCATGGCCACGGCGTCGTAATTCTCGAGCAATTGCAGCGTGGCGAAGATCGACGCGCACTCGGTCAGATTGACCGGCGTCGCAAGTCCGGCACGTGCGAGTTCCTCCTCGAACAGTACGCGCGCCGGACTGGTAACCGGTTGCGCGACCCACGGCCAGTCGATCAGCTCGCGCAGCGTAATGTGCGAGCGCTGCGCCAGCGGATGCACCGAACGCACCACCAGCAGCAAGGTTTCGCGAGCGAGCGGTTCGAAGCTGAAATCGTTGTGTTGCAACGGACTGGTCAGGCGTCCAAGCGCCAGGTCGATCTCGCGGCGATGCAGCAATTGAACGACCTGGTCGCTGGTCTCGCCCAGAATGCGCACGTTCAGCAAAGGGCTTTCGGTTTTCAGGGCGGCGACCGCCATGGCCAGCAGATCGGGCGCGGCGCCCATGATGGCGCCGACGGTCAACTGGCCGTGTCCGCCGCGGCGTTTGACGTCGAGGTCTTCGGCAAAACGGGTCAACTCGGCCAGTGCGCGCCGCGCGTAGGCCAGCGTGACCACGCCGAGCGGCGTGGGCGTCATGCCGCGTGCGTTGCGTTCGAACAGCAGGAAGCCGAAGGCTTCCTCGATGTCGCCGAGCATGCGGCTCGCGCTGGGTTGTGCGACGTTGATGGCCTCGGCGGCCTGGTGGAGATTGCGTGCGTCGTCGAGCGCGACGAGCAGCGCGAGGTGCTTGAACTTGAGCCGATTGACGAGTGCGATGGCAGCTGAGTGTTGGCTCATGGTTCCGGTGCGATTCGGTTTGTGGATCGCCCAATCCCAACAACGGATTGAGATGCTATCGACGCAGGAATTATAGTCGTATCAGACGCCGCGAGGAGAAGGCGCCGGATACGACGGGAGACAGGCCGCAATGGAAACAATCGCTTTCCGGATGGTGCTCAACCCCGGCATGCGCGAAGAATACGAGCGACGTCATGCGCAAATCTGGCCTGAACTGGTTGATGCATTGCACAACGCCGGTGTGCACGACTATCGGATTTTCTTCGACGCCGAATCGAATCACCTTTTCGCCGTGCTGACGCGCACCACGAATCACACCATGAACGCGCTGCCGCGGCTCGACGTGATGCGCAAATGGTGGGATTACATGGCGGACATCATGCAGACAGCCCCCGACCATACGCCGCTTCAGCAGCCGCTCGAACCGGTTTTTCATTTGAACTCACTTAGCTGACTGCAATTAGCTGACTTCAATTAGCTGATTTTGCCTGGACCTTGGCGCGGAGGATGTCGCATGCAGGTGGTCGATTCGCATATTCATTTGTGGGACCTGAAGACGCATCGCTATCCGTGGCTGGAAAACCCGGGCGTGTCGTTCGTGGGAGACGCACGCGCGCTGAAACACGACTATCTGCTCGACGATCTGCTGGGCGAGGCGGGCGATATCGAGGTGCTGAAACTGGTGCACGTGGAAGCGAATCACGATCCGGCCGATCCGGTCGAGGAAACGCGCTGGCTGCAATCTATTGCGGATCGTCCGGCGTCGCGCGGTATGCCGGAGGCGATTGTCGCCGCAGTGGATCTGTCCGCGGCGAACGCACCGGCACTGCTCGAGGCGCACGCATCGTTCGCCAATACGCGCGGCATCAGGCAGATACTGAATGTGCACGAGAACAAGCTGTTCGATTACGTGGGCCGTCATTTCATGCACGAGCCCACGTGGCGCGAACATTTTGCGTTATTGCGCCGCTATGACCTCTCGTTCGATCTGCAACTGTATCCGTCGCAGATGGAAGCGGCCGCAGAGCTGGCGCGTACCCATGCCGATACGGTTTTTATCGTCAATCACGCGGGCATGTTCGTGGACCGCAGCAGTGTTGCCGGCTATCGCGCGTGGCGCGACGGCATGCGAATGCTCGCCACTTGCAGGAATGTCGCGGTGAAGATCAGCGGACTCGCCATGTTCGATCACCGGTGGACGGTGGAAAGTCTGCGGCCTTATGTGCTCGAAACGATCGATACGTTCGGTGTCGAGCGAGCGATGTTCGCGTCGAACTTTCCGGTCGACCGGTTGTTTGGCTCTTACGCGGATCTGTGGCACGCGTACGCGTCGATTGTCGAGGGCGCGAGCATGGCTGAGAAAGACGCGCTGTTTTGCCGTAACGCGGAACGTTTTTATCGTATCTGATCGTATCCGGAGTGCCGCGCCCGGTGTACTGCATCGGCGGCACGCTCGAAAGCGAAAAAGAAGGAGGAGACAGGTCGTGCAGCAATCCCCATCCGCCGTGCCCAGGCTCGAACTGCGGCACGCGAGCAAATCGTTTGGCCGGGTTCGTGCGTTATCCGATGGCGATCTCGCGTTGTGGCCGGGCGAAGTGCATGCGTTGCTCGGTGAAAACGGCGCGGGTAAATCGACACTCGTGAAGATTCTCGCGGGCGTGCATCAGCCGGACACCGGTGAGTTGCGCGTCGACGGCGTGGCGCGCCGCTTCGCGACGCCGGCCGAAGCGCGCGATGCCGGTCTCGCGGTGATCTATCAGGAACCGACGCTGTTCTTCGATCTCTCGATCGCGGAGAACATTTTCATGGGACGGCAGCCGGTCGACCGGATCGGCCGCATTCAGTACGACGCCATGCGGCGCGAAGTGGACGGCTTACTGGCTTCGCTTGGGGTCGATCTGCGGGCGGATCAGCTGGTGCGCGGTTTGTCGATTGCCGATCAGCAGGTGATCGAGATTGCGAAGGCGTTGTCCTTGAACGCCAACGTGCTGATCATGGACGAGCCGACCGCCGCCTTGTCGCTGCCCGAAGTGGAGCGGCTCTTTGCGATCGTGCGCAAGCTGCGCGAACGCGACGTGGCGATTCTTTTCATTACGCACCGGCTGGATGAAGTGTTCACGCTGACGCAGCGCGTGACGATCATGCGTGACGGCGCGAAGGTATTCGACGGGCTCACTGCCGATCTCACTACCGAATCCATCGTCGCGAAGATGGTGGGCCGCGATCTGGAGACGTTCTATCCGAAGGCCGACCGCCCGCCAGGCGAAGTGCGCCTGTCCGTGCGTGGACTCACGCGTGTGGGTGTGTTCAAGGACATTTCCTTCGACGTGCGCGCCGGCGAGATCGTCGCGCTGGCGGGTCTCGTCGGCGCGGGGCGCAGCGAAGTGGCGCGTGCGATCTTCGGCATCGACCCACTCGACTCGGGCGAGATTTCGATTGGCTGCCAGCGCCTCGCCGCGGGCAGCCCGGCCGCGGCAGTGCGCGCCGGTCTTGCGCTAGTCCCGGAGGACCGCCGCCAGCAAGGCTTGGCGCTGGAGTTGAGCATTGCACGCAATGCCTCGATGACGGTGCTCGGACGTCTCGTCAAACATGGCCTGATCTCCACTCGCAGCGAAACGCAGTTGGCCGACAAGTGGGGCACGCGCTTGCGTCTCAAAGCGGGTGACCCCAATGCGCCGGTCGGCACGCTTTCCGGCGGCAACCAGCAAAAGGTCGTGCTGGGCAAGTGGCTCGCCACTCATCCGAAGGTGCTCATCATCGACGAACCCACCCGCGGTATCGACGTCGGCGCCAAAGCCGAGGTATATGGCGCGCTCGCGGAACTGGTGCGCGACGGCATGGCGGTGCTGATGATTTCGAGCGAATTGCCGGAAGTGCTCGGCATGGCCGATCGCGTACTGGTCATGCACGAGGGCCGTATCAGCGCCGATATCGCGCGCGCCGAAGCCGATGAAGAGTGCATCATGGGCGCCGCGCTCGGCCAGCCTATTCCACCTTTGGGGCACGCGGCATGATGCGTCATTCTTCAACCCATCCCGCGCCGGTTCAGGCGTCCGTCCCCAGGCGCAGCGGCGGCGCGCTTGGCGGCTTTATCGCGGGCATCGCGAAGAGCCGCGAGACCACGCTCTTTGTCGTGCTGATCCTGCTGATCGTGGGCACGGGGCTCGCGAGGCCGCAGTTTCTGAATCTGCAGAATCTGCGCGACGTGCTGCTCAATGTGTCGATTATCAGCTTGCTGACCGCCGGCATGACGGTGGTGATCCTGATGCGGCATATCGATCTGTCGGTAGGTTCGACGGTGGGTATTAGCGCCTATGCGGTCGGCAGTCTGTACGTGGCGTTTCCGCATATGCCGGTGCTCGTCGCGTTGCTGGCCGGACTCGCAATCGGTCTGGTGGCGGGCAGCATCAACGCGTTGCTCGTTGCGGTGGGGCGCGTGCCGTCGCTGGTGGCGACACTCTCCACGCTCTATATCTTTCGCGGCGCGGACTATGCGTGGGTACACGGCGGGCAGATCAATGCGACCAGTTTGCCCGATGCGTTCTCCCGTCTCGCTACCGGAACGCTCTTCGGCATACCGACGCTCGCGCTGATCGCGATCGTCGTGCTCGCCGGCCTCGCCGTCTATCTGAAGCAGTTTCGCGGCGGACGGGAACACTATGCGATCGGTTCGAACCCGGAGGCGGCGCGGCTTGCCGGTGTGAACGTCGAGCGCCGCGTCATGGCGGGTTTTCTGCTGTCCGGCGCGATTGCCGGTTTTGCGGGCGCGTTGTGGCTCGCGCGCTTCGGTACCGTCGATGCGAGCACCGCGAAGGGTATCGAATTGCAGGTGGTGGCCGCCGCCGTGGTGGGGAGCGTGGCGATCACGGGCGGTGTGGGCACCATTCTTGGCGCCACGCTCGGCGCGCTCGTGCTGGGTGTGATCAGCATCGCGCTGGTCGTGCTGCACGTTTCGCCATTCTGGGAACAGGCGATCCAGGGCGCGCTGATCGTCGCCGCGATTGCCGCCGACACCTTGCTGGCCCGCTCCGTCGCTAAACGCATGATGAGGAAACGCGATCATGGCTAAACCCGATTCCGCGCTGCTCACGCGCAAACGCGAAACGCCCTTGCAATGGGAAGTGCTGCTGGTCATCGTGCTGGCTCTGTCGCTCGGGCTCGGACGCCTGTTGTCGCCGGTGTTTCTCACCGGCGCGAATGTCAGCAACATCCTTGCCGATCTGACCGAGATCGCGTTGATGGCGCTGCCCATGACATTGATTATCGTCGCCGCTGAAATCGATCTGTCGGTGGCGTCGGTGCTGGGCGCTTCCAGTGCGCTGATGGGTGTGCTGTGGCACATGGGCTTGCCGATGCCGCTCGTGATCGTACTCGTGCTGATTGCCGGCGCGCTGGCGGGACTGCTGAACGGTCTCGTGATCGTCAAGCTCAATCTGCCTTCACTCGCGGTCACCATCGGCACGCTGGCGCTGTTTCGCGGACTTGCCTACGTGTTGCTCGGCGATCAGGCCGTGGCGGATTTTCCGCCCGCTTATACGGCATTCGGCATGGACACGGTCGCCTCGACCTTCATTCCGCTGCCTTTTGCGATTGTGATTGTCGCCGCGCTGCTGTTTACCGTGCTGCTGCAGTCCACCGCCTTTGGCCGCAGCCTCTACGCCATCGGCGCGAATTCGACCGCGGCGGCTTTCTCGGGTATCGAGGTCGCGAAGATCAGGCTGCGTCTATTCGTGCTGTCCGGCGCGATGAGCGCGCTGGCGGGCGTCGTCTACACGCTGCGGTTCACCAGCGCCCGCGGCGATAACGGCGAGGGTTTCGAATTGTCGGTGATCGCGGCGGTGCTGTTTGGCGGCGTGAGTATTTTCGGCGGACGCGGCTCGATGTTCGGTGTCCTGCTGTCGCTGCTGATTATCGGTGTGTTGAAAAATGCGCTGACGCTCGATGACGTGTCGAGCGAAACGCTCACGATCGTGACCGGCGTGCTGCTGCTGGCGTCGGTGCTGATTCCCAATCTGGTTGCCCGCTGGCGCGCGGCGCGTGACCGGCGTTTCATCGCGAAGTCCGCTGCATCGTCATAAGGTTTTCTCAAACCGGCTCCAGAAGAAATACCGCATACCAAATACCGACAACCCGGACAGCGATTCGTCCGACAACAAAGCAGGAGACGCTTCATGTTCAATCCTCTACGTCACACCGGCAAGGCCGCGCTTTGCATTGCTCTCGTTGCGATCAGTTGTGCCGCGTCCGCTGCGGGCCTGAAAAGCGGTCTGAAGATTGCCTTCGTGCCGAAGCAGATCAACAACCCTTATGAAGTGATTGCCGACGACGGCGGCATGGCCGCGATCAAGGAATTCAACGGCGTGGGCAAGGTCGTGGGGCCGTCGGATGCGGGCGCATCGTCGCAGGTGCAATACATCAACACCTTGATCACGCAGCGTCAGGACGCGATCGTGATTGCGGCCAACGACGCGAATGCGGTCGTGCCGTATCTGAAGAAAGCGATGTCGCAAGGCATCAAGGTCGTGACCTTCGATTCCGACACGGCGCCTGAGGGCCGCCAACTGTTCGTCAATCAGGCGAATGCGGAGGGCATCGGTCGAGGCCAGATCCAGCTGGTGGCGAAGCTGATGGGGGGCGAGGGCGAATTCGCCGTGCTGTCGGCCACGCCTAACGCGACCAATCAGAACACATGGATCAAATGGATGCAGGAGGAGTTGAAAAAACCGGAGTACTCGAAGATCAAGCTCGTGAAGATCGCGTACGGCAACGACGACGACCAGAAGTCGTTCGTCGAAACGCAAGGCCTGCTTCAGGCCTATCCGAATCTGAAGGCGATTGTCGCGCCGACCACCGTAGGCATTGCGGCGGCGGCGCGCTATATCTCGTCGTCCTCGAGCAAGGGCAAGGTGCAGGTGACCGGGCTGGGCACCCCGAACCAGATGCGCGCGTTCGTGAAGAACGGCACGGTCAAGGCGTTCCAGTTGTGGGATCCGAATCAGCTTGGTTATCTGGCTGCCTATGCGGCCGCCGCGCTGTGCTCGGGGACGATCACCGGCAAGGAAGGCGAATCGTTTGATGCCGGCAAGCTCGGCAAGCGCACGATCGGGCCGCAGGGCGAAATCATTCTCGGACCGCCGACCACGTTCGATGCGAGCAATATCGACAACTTCAATTTCTAGCCGGCAAGCCGGGCGCCGTAAGTAACGCAAGGTGCGCGACGTGCCATAAGGCATCGCGCACCCTACCGCGGTTTGATGCCAGGTTTGTGCGCTGTTTGGTACGGGATATGCAGACCGGCCGATCAAAACCCGAAGCCGCGTTGAATGCGCGTAAGCGGCTTTGGCGCGAACTTTGAGACCTATACTATGAATCGGTAAGCCGACCGTGGGCGTCGTGCGCCCGAACTGCTATCTTGCGTGACAACCGTTCGGATAACGGATGATCGCCGGCATAGTGTTCGATGGCCGCGGTTTTCGGTGAGGACGAGGGCGCACAGTCTGAACGGATGCCGTACACGCGGACAAATCCTTGCCTGGAGGTGCATGATGATCGATGTGACCTGGCTTGTGGTGGCTGACGGAGGTCGCGCCCGGGTTTTCCTGGCGCCAGGGCTGACGCTCGATTTGCATGAGAAAGAAGATCTCATCAACACGGAATACACCGGCACCATGCTCACGGAAAAGGACCGTGAGAAATTCGCAAAGCGCGTTTCCGATTACCTGGAAGAAGGCCGGCTCCATCAGCTTTACAGCAGGCTAAGGCTCGCCATCGAGCCCAAATTCCTCGGCATGGTCAAAGCGAATCTCCACGAGGAAACACGCCGGCTGATATTCGAGCAGGTTAGCGAGGATCTGTCGACACTCAACGTCAGGCAGATCGAGGCCCACTTGGGGCGGCGGCACTGATTGACAATCAGGGCACGTATCGCATTCACATGGTGAATGCTACGTTGCCTTGAATTGCGCCCCTGCGGGTTTTATGTGTCACTGACGCGCGTTTCCGAGCCGCTGGACTCCTCGGTATCGCGAAACCAGGTTTCTGCATGAGAGCGCTCGGCAACCCAGGAGCGGGACTGCGGCGTGTTGAACTCGCGATCGATAAACCGGCGCCCCCATTCGACCCCGTCTCTCACCGCTTCCTCCTCGGTCAGCCACTCGGGTTGAACCGTCATGGGAACGACATCGACGACAGTCTGGGCGCCGCGACTCACGCTCACACTTGCGATCCAGGCGCCGAGCTTGTTACGCTCAGGATGCACGACAATTTCAAACTCGCCGTAAGAAACAGAGCTTGCTGGCATCGTTTTCTCCTTTGCCGCGTTCATGATCGACCTCTATCTGCAATCCAGCGTGCATGCCGGGCTCCTGGCCGCTGCTGCCATCATGCCGCAATTGCGGCCCTCCAACACATGGATATCGCGGCCGAGCGGTAAACCGCCAGACATATTTGACCAATAGCTAGCATCGGAAAAACCCATGTTCACAGCGTCATGACCTGTTCATAGACTTGCAGTACGAAGGAAGTACAGGACTTCATCTCATCCAGTGGCTGGAGGTGGTATGGCACAGAATGAATTTTCATATCGACGGTTTCTGATTTCCGCGACGATCGCACCGCTGCAAGCTAGCCGGGGGATCGTCACAGTCGATGTCACGACCACGGACCCGGAGCGCATCGCCGATCTCGGCACAGAACGCTTTATTCATGTGGAGCGATGGGTTGAAAGAAACGAGCCTGCGTTCCTTCAGGTCGTGGTGGACGAGTGCAAGGTCGCGATCGATCATTACGCAAACAATGTCGACGATAGTTGATTCATCCTGCGCGCTTGCGTCGACTCTCGCGTGAGGTGTTGCAATGCGGGAATTCGCCGAGATAGCGCATCGGCTGCTGCAAATTAGGACTATCCTAAGCTTACGCTGGATGAAAGCGCACTGTCGCATGACGGTCGTTCGGTGAATCCAGGTAACTGCCGGTCTTGTGCGAAGCCGCAAGGGGTCAGGGAGAAAACCATGTCGGAGCAGCAGGCCAAACTGAGTGACGAGTTCATCGCGCAGCAGCGTCAGCGCCTCGAGGCGTTGCGCCGCGAACTGCTGGGCGGCGAGGAGAGAACGACCGCCGACGAACGAACGGCCCAGGAGCAGCATGGCGACGAGGCCGAAGAGCCGGAGGACGTAGCGCAAGGCATGGCACAGAACGAGGTCAATCAGGCGCTGCATGACGTGAACGACCAGCGCATCGGCGATATTGAACGCGCGCTGCAGAAGATCGACGAAGGTACCTACGGTATCTCCGACGAAAGTGGCGAGCCGATACCGAAAGCCCGGCTCGAAGTCGCCCCCGAAGCGATCCTGACCGTTGAAGAGCAAGGCCGCCGCGAGGCCGGACGATGAAACCTGGCGCCGCCCAATGCCTATCATCGGAAAAGCCAATATTCCCTTCCTGACGCACCCCTCATAGAATCCACGTACGGTTTCCGGGTTTCGTTATGCTAATCATGTTGAAAGCATCGCGATGATCTATCCGTGCTTTTCCGACAATGTTCGTCGAAAACGGACGAGATAAAGCGCATCGGAACGTGCCGTGCCCGATGCGCCGGCGCTATCGCGGTTCCTCGCTTATTGAACAAAACAAACGGACCGTGGACGGCGGCTCCGGGGTGTTCGCAATTCAGATGGACGCGTTCTATAACCTTTGAACTGGCCGCATGTTTTAACCGATAAAGGTGACTCTCGATGCCCGCCCTCTGCGAAATCTGTAACGCCCGTCCCGCTGTTGCCCGTGTGACCGTTGTGCAAAACGGCGAGCGGAAATCCATGTCGATCTGCGACTACGACTACCGGCAATTAATGCGGCACCAAAGCATGCTCAACCCATTCGATTCATTGCTCGGGGGAGGCGGCCTGTCGCGCTTCTTCGGCGGCATGGAGGAAGGGGCCGAGGACGAAGACGCCGGGTTCGCCGCCGAGGTGCCGCGCGAATCGGTCGATGCGACCGATGCTTTCAGTGAGCAGACGCTCGAATTGCTGCAGCGCGCCGCGGAGAAGGCGCATGAGCTTGGCCGCAGCGAACTCGACTCCGAACACCTGCTGTACGTGCTCGCGGACGCCGACGTGTGCGCGGCGTTGTTGAAGGAGCTCAAGCTCTCGCCGCAGGACATCAAGAGCTATATCGATCAGCATGCGCAAAAGGGAACCGTCGATCCGGACGCGCCGATCGACAAGATGACCGTCTCGCCTCGTTTGAAAAAGGCGTTCCAATATGCGTTCCAGGCGTCGCGCGATCTGGGGCACTCTTATGTTGGCCCGGAGCATCTGCTGATCGGCCTTGCCGCGGTGCCGGACAGCATTGCGGGCACGCTGCTGAAGAAATATGGTGTGACGCCGGAAGCGTTGCGTCAGAAGGTCGTGAAAGTCGTGGGAAAAGGCGCGGAAGACGGACGTGTCGATGCGCCAACGGGTACGCCCAACCTCGACAAGTTCGGACGCGACCTCACCGCCATGGCGCGTGAGGGCAAGCTCGACCCGGTGCTGGGACGTGCGCAGGAAATCGAGAGCACGATCGAAGTGCTCGCGCGGCGCAAGAAGAACAATCCTGTGCTGATCGGCGAGCCGGGTGTCGGCAAGACTGCGATCGTCGAAGGGCTGGCCCAGCGTATCGTCAATGGCGACGTGCCTGAGGTTCTACGCGACAAGCGCCTCGTCGAGGTGAACATCAATTCGATGGTAGCCGGTGCGAAGTATCGTGGCGAATTCGAAGAGCGTGCCAAGCAGCTGATCGATGAAGTCACGGCGAAGAAGGATGAACTGATCCTGTTCATCGACGAACTGCACACGATCGTGGGCGCGGGACAAGGTGGGGGCGAAGGCGGTCTCGACATCGCCAACGTGCTCAAGCCCGCGCTGGCGCGTGGCGAGCTCAGTCTGATCGGCGCGACAACCCTCAACGAATATCAGAAGTACATCGAGAAGGACGCCGCGCTCGAACGGCGCTTCCAGCCGGTGTTGGTGCCGGAGCCGACGGTCGAGCAGACCATCGTCATCCTGCGGGGCCTGCGCGACAAGCTCGAAGCGCACCACCAGGTGACGTTCGCCGACGATGCGTTTGTGGCCGCGGCCGAACTGTCGGATCGTTACATCACGTCGCGCTTTTTGCCCGATAAGGCCATCGACCTGATCGACCAGGCAGCGGCACGCGTGCGCATCGGCGCGACTTCGCGTCCTGCGCCCATCCTGGAGCTCGAAGCCGAGATTGCCCAGCTCAAGCGCGAGCAGGATTATGCGTCTTCACGCAAGCGCTTCGATGAGGCGAAAGCGTTCGAGACACGGATCGGCGAAAAGCAGGAGAAGCTCGACGAACAGATGGAGACATGGCAGCGCAAGACCGGCTCGGAAACGCTCGAAGTGACCGTGCAGTCAATTGCCGAAGTCGTATCGCGCCTCACCGGTATTCCGGTCACCGAGCTCACGCAGGAAGAGCGCCGGAAGCTTCTGGAGATGGAGAACAAGCTGCGCGAGCGCGTGATCGGGCAGGACGACGCGGTGGTTGCCGTGAGCGATGCCGTGCGTCTGTCGCGTGCGGGGCTCGGCCAGACGAACCGGCCTATTGCGACGTTCCTGTTCCTGGGGCCCACTGGCGTCGGCAAGACCGAACTCGCGAAGGCACTGGCGGAAACGGTGTTCGGCGACGAGCAGGCGGTGGTTCGTATCGATATGTCCGAATACATGGAGCGTCACGCGGTTGCGCGCCTGATCGGCGCCCCTCCGGGCTATGTCGGTTATGACGAGGGCGGGCAACTGACCGAGCGCGTGCGGCGGCGTCCTTACTGCGTGATCCTGCTCGACGAGATCGAGAAGGCGCACCCCGACGTGTACAACGTGCTGCTGCAGGTGTTCGACGACGGGCGGCTGACCGACGGCAAGGGCCGGGTCGTGGACTTCAGCAATACGATCATCATTGCGACGAGCAATCTCGGCGCATCGATCATCATGGACAACCTCGAGAAAGCCGAGGCGGATCGCCAGGGTGAGAAAGCGATCCGCGAGGAACTGATGGGCGTGCTCAAGGGCCACTTCCGGCCCGAATTCCTGAACCGGATCGACGAGATCATCGTCTTCCATGGACTCTCGCGCGACAACATCCGCTCGATCGTGCAGATCCAGCTCGAACGGGTGGCGCGCACCGCCGCTGCGCAGGACATTACGTTGAAGATGGACGAATCGGTGATCGATCACCTCGCCGAGGCCGGTTACCGGCCGGAGTTCGGGGCACGCGAGTTGAAACGCCAGATTCGCCAGGAGCTGGAAACACGGCTGGCGAAGGAGATGCTCGGCGACGTCCTGAAGTCGGGCGACAGCGTCGAGGTCAGTTATGACAAGGACAGCGGCGAAGTGAAGTTCACGAAGAGCGAAACAGCGCCTGCGCCCAAGGCGGCGAGCGGGAAGGGGAGTAATGGGCGCGCGAAGAAAAAACCGTCTAAAGAGGCCGGCAGTGCCGAGCCGACTGAAAGCGCCGCCACCAAGGAGTGATGTCCGCAACAGGTCAGGCGGGTCTGCCGCGTCGCCGCCGACCGTGTGCGGCACCCACCTGGTCGAGACCGGTAACGGTGTAGCGGCGTGACGCTGTTTGAACTGTGCACGCCAGCCGCCGGTTAATCTGTACGCTTCGCAGCGCGTCGGTACAACTAGACTGAATCCGTATCCAGACTTTATGGCTTGATACGGCGTAGTTTCCCACGATAAGGCCTTAAGGCTTCCCAAGGCAGGCCATGGAGTCTCATATGACCACGCGACGCGAAGTTCCCGGAATCCGCCCGTACGACGCACCCGCCGGAGGGTGGGGAGCCCTTCGAGCGACAGCGCAAGCCGTTCGAACCCAGATGGAAAGCATCGAGGCGCCGATCACGCTGATGCGGACCAATCAGCCCGACGGCTTCGATTGCCCGGGTTGTGCGTGGCCGGACAAGGAACACAAATCGACCTTCCAGTTCTGCGAGAACGGCGCGAAAGCAGTCACATGGGAAGCGACGACCAAGCGGGTGACGCCGGAGTTTTTCGCCAGCAACACGGTAACGTCGCTGCTGCAGCGAACCGATTTCGAACTGGAGGATCTCGGCCGGCTGACGCATCCGCTCGTCTACGACCGCGCGACGGACAAGTTCCTGGCGGTCGAATGGGAGAATGCGTTCGCGCGTATCGGCGGAGTGCTGCGCGGCTTGTCCTCGCCCGACGAGGCCGAGTTCTATACCTCAGGCCGGGCCTCGAACGAGGCGGCCTATCTCTTTCAATTGCTCGCACGCGAGTATGGGACGAACAATTTCCCCGATTGCTCGAATATGTGCCACGAACCGACCAGCGTCGGCTTGCCCCAGTCGATCGGGATCGGCAAGGGCACGGTATCGCTGGAGGACTTCGACAAGACCGAACTCATCCTCTCGATTGGCCACAATCCCGGGACCAATCACCCCCGGATGATGGGGACACTCCACGAGTGCTCGCGGCGCAACGTGCCGATCATCGTGTTCAATCCGCTGCGCGAGCGCGCGCTTGAGCGCTTCGCCGATCCGCAGAGCGTCATTGAAATGGCGACCTTCGGATCGACGCGGATTGCGTCGACCTATTTTCAACTCGACGCCGGGGGGGACGCAGCCGCGCTCAAGGGCATCATGAAGGCGCTGTTGCAGATGGACGCGGAGCAGGGCAACACCGTCCTCGACCACGCGTTCATCGCGACGCATACCCAGGGTTTTGAGGCGTTTGCCGCCGATCTGGACGCGACGTCATGGGACGATATCGAAAAGGCAAGCGGCCTCACGCGTGAAGATCTGGATGAAGTTGCCGTTGCCTACGCAAAATCGAATGCGACGATTGTCACCTACGGCATGGGCGTCACCCAGCATAACAAAGGCACCGCCAATGTCCGTCTGATTGCCGATCTGTTGTTATTGCGCGGCAACATCGGCAAGCCCGGCGCAGGCATCTGCCCTTTGCGCGGGCATTCCAACGTGCAGGGCAACCGTACGGTCGGCATCACGGAGAAACCGTCCGCTACCTTCCTCAAGCAGATTGAGGATGTGTTCGGGTTCACGCCGCCGGCGGCGCACGGGCACGACGCCGTGCAAGCCATGCAGGCGATGATCGCCGGCACGGCCAAGGCCCTGATTTGCCTTGGCGGAAACTTCGCGGTTGCGTTACCCGATTCCGAGCAGTCTTTTGCGGCAATGGGCAAGCTCGACCTGAGCGTTCATCTCGGCACCAAGCTCAATCGTTCGCACCTGCTGGTGGCAAAAGAAACGTACGTGCTGCCGGTTGTGGGCCGCACGGAACTGGACATCCAGGCAACAGGCCGGCAATCCATTACGGTCGAGGATTCCATGTCGATGGTCCACGCTTCCTCGGGCAAGCTGACGCCCGCGTCCGAACACCTGCTATCCGAGCCGGCGATCGTCGCCGGGATCGCACAGGCAACGCTGCCGCACAGCAAGGTGGCGTGGTCGGATCTGGTCGCGGACTACGACAGGATTCGCGACCTGATCGAGCAAACCGTGCCGGGATTCGAGGCCTTCAATGAACGAATCCGGGTGCCGGGTGGATTCCGTATGCCGCTTCCTCCGACCGAACGCGTGTGGCCCACGCCGTCAGGCAAAGCGATGTTCTCGGTGTACGGTGGCGTGAGGGAAGACGCCGACGTTCTCGGTGCCGAAAATGTGCTGCGTCTCATCACGATCCGCAGCCACGACCAGTACAACACCACCATCTATGCGCTCGACGATCGTTACCGGGGCGTGTTCGGCCGGCGTGACGTGCTGTTTATGAACGAAGACGATCTTGCCGAACGTGGGCTCGAACACGGCGACCTGGTCGACATTGAAACCATTTCAGCAGGCAGACAGCTGCGCCTGAAGAAGATCACGGCGATCGCTTACAACATCGCACCGGGTTCGGTGGCGGCCTATTATCCGGAAGCCAACGTGCTGGTACCGCTCGACTTCATCGACAAGGAGAGCGGCACGCCTTCGTACAAGTCGGTTCCGGTTCATGTTGTGCGCTCGGCAGAAGCCTGACATGGAAATCTTCGATGCATTCCACCTTGCCAGGTTGCAGTTTGCGTTCACGGTCTCGTTTCATATTATCTTTCCCGCGATCAGCATCGGCATGGCGAGTTTTCTCGCCGTGCTGGAATGGCGCTGGTTGCTGACCGGCGACGTTGCCTACAAGGACATGTTCCTGTTCTGGTCGAAGATCTTCGCGGTCGGCTTCGGCATGGGGGTGGTTTCAGGTGTGGTGATGGCCTACGAGTTCGGGACCAACTGGAGTGGATTTTCCAGCGTTGCCGGCAACGTCACGGGGCCTCTGCTGACCTATGAAGTGCTGACGGCGTTCTTTCTGGAGGCCGGCTTTCTCGGTGTCATGCTGTTCGGCTGGCAGCGGGTCAGTCCACGCGCGCACTTCTTCGCCACGCTCATGGTGGCGGTGGGCACGCTCATTTCCACGTTCTGGATTCTCGCGTCGAATAGTTTCATGCAGACGCCGCAAGGGTACGTCATCGAAAATGGCAAGATCGTCCCGGTCGACTGGATGAAGGTGATTTTCAACCCGTCGTTCCCGTTTCGCCTTGCGCATATGACGATTGCCGCATTCATTGTCGCGGGCTTCATCGTCGCCGCCTGCGGCGCGTGGCATCTATTGCAGGGCCGGCGTGACAAGCCAGTCACGCGGAGTTTTTCGATGGCGTTGTGGATTCTGCTTTTCCTCGCGCCGATACAGATTTTCGTTGGCGACGCGCACGGCCTCAACACACGCGAATATCAACCGGCCAAGATCGCTGCGATCGAAGGGCTGTGGGAAACCGAGAAAGGCGGCACGGCGCTCAATCTGGTCGGCCTGCCTGACATGAATGCGGAAGTGACGCGCTACACGATCCAGATACCGCACCTGGGCAGCCTGATCCTGACTCACAGCTGGGACGGAGAGATCCGCGGGCTGAAGGAGTTTGCGCCGCAGGATCGCCCGTACTCGCCGATCATCTTCTGGACCTTCCGCATCATGGCGGGTCTGGGCATGTTGATGCTATTGACGGCGCTGCTCGGCTTGCTGCTCCGGCTGCGCGGCCGTCTCTACGAGACGCGCTGGTACCAGGTGCTCGTGCTGTGCATGGGGCCTTCCGGAATTGTGGCGCTCCTGGCGGGGTGGGTCACGACCGAGGTCGGCCGCCAGCCGTGGACCGTCTACGGCGTGCTTCGTACTGTGGACTCCGTCTCGCCGGTCAGCTCGCAGCAGGTCGGCGTTTCGCTGCTGATCTTTGTACTGGTGTATTTTCTGGTGTTCGGCATGGGGTTCTACTACATGATGAAAATGATGAAGCGCGGACCGGAGGAGCATCCCGAGCGCGGCAAGTCACGCCGGTATCCGGTGCTGACCAATCGCCCGCTCGACGCATTGGAAGGAGAGTGACGCCATGCAGATCGATCTTCCTGTCGTGTGGGCCGCGATCATCGGACTCGGCGTTTTCATCTACGTGATGCTGGACGGATTCGATCTCGGCATCGGTCTGCTATTTCCGTTCTTCGAGGAGAAAGCCGACCGGCAAGTGATGCTCAATACCATCGCGCCGGTCTGGGACGGTAACGAGACCTTCCTTGTGCTCGGCGGCGCCGGGCTTTACGGGGCGTTTCCCGTGGTCTATTCGACGCTGCTGCCTGCGAACTATCTGCCGCTGATCCTGATGGTGGTGGGCCTGATCTTCCGCGGGGCGGCTTTCGAACTGCGCGCCAAGGCCGTCAGGACCCAGCACGCGTGGGACCTCGCCTTCATTGCCGGCTCCGCGCTCGCGGGGCTCTGCCAGGGCATCGTGCTGGGATCGCTGCTGCAAGGCATCAAGATCGTCGATGGCCGTTTCGCCGGCGGTCCGTTCGATTGGCTCTCGCCGTTCAGCCTGTTCTGCGGGATCGGTGTGCTCTTCACGTATGCAACGCTCGGCTGCGGCTGGCTCATCCTGAAGACCGATGGTGAACTGCAGCGCAAGATGCGCGAGGTGATGCGGCCGCTCGTGAGCATCCTGCTCGGGGTGATGGCCGTCGTGAGTCTCTGGACCGTGATCGGTTTGCCGGCGGTGGCGTTTCGCTGGTTTGGGAGCGGCAATCTCGGCTGGTTTCTGCCGGTGCCGATTCTTGTCGTCGCCTGCGTATGGGGCGTGTTGCGTTCGCTTCGCTCGAAGCACGAAGCGACTCCGTTCCTTCTCTCGCTCGCGCTGTGCTTTCTCGGCTACAGCGGCTTGCTCATCAGCATCTGGCCGAACATCGTTCCGCCCTCCCTGACGATCTGGGAGGCTTCATCGAGTCATGCGAGCCAGTTGTTCGCGCTGGTCGGCACGGTGATCGTGCTGCCGGTCATTCTCGTCTACAACGTCATGCAGTATCGCGTTTTCCGCGGCAAGGTACGCGAAGGGGACGCCGGTTACCACTGAGGGTAACGGCGCAATCGACACACTAAAAGAGCACATCATGATTGTCAGACCAGGGGAAAACTGGTTCCGGCTGCTGTTTATCTGGAACGGTTCCGTGTTGCAGTCGATTATTCCGCAACTGGTTGTCATGGGGATCGTCAGCAGTGTTGCTGTCATGACGCAAGGGCGCATTTTCGGCGAGAAGATCCCACTCAATACCGCGCCGTTCACCTTGTTCGGCCTCGCGCTGGCGATCTTCCTGGCGTTTCGCAATAACGCAAGTTACGAACGGTTCAATGAGGCGCGTCATCTTTGGGGCAGCACACTGATCTCGGCGCGTGCGCTGACTTCGCAAATGCTGTGTTACGTGCCACGGGGCGATCACAATGTTCAGGTGGCTCATACACTGATTGCGTGTGTGTACGCGTTGAAGCACCAGTTGCGTGGGACCGACCCGACGCCTGATCTCCTGCGCTTTCTCGGACGCACGCGAACCGAGGCGCTGCAGCACACCTGCTATAAGCCGACGGCACTGCTCAACGACGTTCGCCATGACTTCGCCGATCTGCAGCTTCGGGGTTTGTTATCGGATACGAAGCTCTGGATGATCGACGCACAGATCAACGAGTTGGGCAGAACAGTAGGAGGATGTGAGCGGATCGCATCCACGCCCATTCCGTTTGCCTACAGTGTGTTGCTTCACCGCACCGTCTACGCCTATTGCGTGTTGCTGCCGTTCGGTCTGGTCGATTCAACGGAATTCTTTACGCCGCTTCTGTGCGTTTTCATTTCCTATACGCTGATTGCACTCGAGGCGATTGCCAGCGAAGTCGCCGAGCCATTTAGTCTCGCGCCGAATGCGTTGGCGCTTGACGCGATGACCCGCAATATTGAACGATCGATTCTTGAGCTATGTGGCCGTGAGCTTCCCGACGAGGTTGCGCCGGTGCGCTCGTACCAGCTGACTTAGGAGGCGCTCATCGCGCACGGCCCAACGCTCTGCCTGACGGCGAGCGTGCCGCTAACGGGCACACATCGCGACGAGCTTGCCCACCGTAATCACCGCCTGTTCGATTTCGCTCGACCAGGCGCTGCTGTAATTGAGGCGGATGAAATTCCGATAGGTCGTCTCCGAGACCGAGAACATGTAGCCGGGTCCAATGGTGATCCCCTGGTCGAGCGCGAGCTTGTAGAGCCGCATTGCGTCGACCTGGGGCGGCAGTTCGATCCACAGCACGTATCCGCCCGCAGGGTTGGACATGCGCGTGCCTTCAGGAAAGAAACGCGCGACGGTGGCCTTCATCAGTCTGGCCTGCTGCGCATACGCCCGTCGAACTTTTCGCAGGTGATGCTCGTAACCGTCGCGCTCAAGGAATTCCGCAATCGCCATTTGCGGAATCGACGGAGAGGTCAGCGTGTTCAGAAACTTGAGCTTCTCGACCTGATCGCGATAACGGCCCGGCAGCGCCCAACCAATCCGGTAGGCTGCCGTGAGCGTCTTCGAGAAAGAGCCGCAGTGAAGCACGAGCCCCTTCGTGTCGAAGGACTTCAAGGTGCTCGGGTGCGTGCTGTCATAGTGCAACTCGTTGTAGACGCCGTTCTCGATGACCGGAATGTCGCGCTTCGTCAGCAGTTCCATGAGTTCGCGCTTGCGTTCGTCGGGCATCAGAAAACCCAGCGGATTCTGGAAGTTCGGCATGACCATGCAGGCGGTGATGGTGTGCGAGTCCAGGATTGCGGCAAGCGCCTCGATGTCGATGCCGTGCTCCGGATGAGTCGACACCTCGATCGCTTTCATGCCCATGCGTTCGATCGCGTGGAGCATCGCGTAGAACGTCGGCGACTCGACAGCGATCACGTCGCCCGGTTTCGCAACTGACTGGAGACACAGATTGATCGCCTCAGTCGCGCCGACCGTGATGACGATTTCGTTCGGATCGACGGCCATGCCGTTCTCGAGATAACGACGCGCGATCTGGCGCACGAGTGCGGCATTGCCGGGTGGCAACGCGTCCGTTACGCCCCAGCGCGTCTTGCCTCGTCCCGCGTCGTAAGCGTAGCGGTTGAGCTTTTCGAACGGAAACAGACTGGAATCGGGATAAGGTGAGCCGAGCGGCACGGCGTCGTCGACACCGATCGAGCGCAAGGTGGACAGCACCAGCCGGCTGACGTCCACCGGCGACGATATCGGAATCGGTTTCGATGGCCGCAGTTCGAGTGTTTTCCGTTCGCCCCCGTCGCCCCTGAAGTTGACGAAATAACCCGACTGAGGTCTGGCCGTTAGCAAACCACGGCTCTCGAGCAGCAAATAGGCGCGGATAACGGTCGTCACGCTAAGCCGATGCTGCTGGCTGGTCTGCCTCACTGATGGCAGACGTTCGCCATGGCCGTACACGCCTTGCCGGATCAGTTTCTCGATATCGTCTGCCAGCTTGTCATACAGATTCATCGGACGATTCCCCTGGCGGTTTGCTGCGGTAAATTGTACCGGTCTCTTTCATGGCTTACACGCGCTCGCGTCGCCATGCAGCTATCTGGCTTCAGCGTCGCAGCCGAACTGTACTGACGCGAGCCGGCCCGATGTGTGCACTCTGCGGTTGATGGCCCGGCCTTAACCTTTACTCCATCGAATGAACATTGCCAGGTCCCCACGTTGGGATCTTTCGACGCGTAACAGTGGGCTTGAGTGACGCGCAATCGGCACACAGGGAGGTTGGGCACGATGAATCTGCTGGAAGCCATGCGTATTTACGTCAGGGTGGTTGAGCGGGAAAGTATCTCCGGCGCGGCGCGGGACCTCAATATCGGGCAACCGGCCGCAAGCGAGCGCATCGAGCGGCTCGAGAAGTACCTTGGCTGCCGGCTTCTGCTGCGCAGCGCGCGTGCTTTCAATTGCACGCCCGAGGGTCTCACTTTCTACGACCGCAGCAAACGGATTCTGCACGCCGTGGAACAGGCGGTCGCGGAGGTGTCGAGTGACGGGCAGGATCTGAAGGGCACGATCCGTATCGCGGCGCCTCATTGCTTTGGCGAGACGGTCGTGCCGGAGGCGTTGACGCTGGTGCGCGCAGCGTATCCACAACTGGATCTGGAGCTGGTCCTGAACGACCGGATCGTCGACCTCGTGACGGAGGGCGTAGATATTTCGTTTCGTCTTGGTCAGCTCGGCGAAGGGGTCTTCATTGCCCGTCAGCTGGGTCAGGTCGGGCGTGTGCTGGTTGCCGCGCCGGGCTATCTCAGCCGGCACGGTCCGATTGCTGAACCGTCTGAGCTGGTGAGGCATCCGTTCATTCGGGTGCAGGGCATGTTCGGCACGGAACAGTTGCCGCTCAGACACCTGGAGACCGTCGTGGAGAGCGTGCCGATCCGCACTGCAATCAAGACGAGTCATTGGCGGCCCATGTATGAAATGATCCTCTCGGGCGTCGGCATCGGCGTGCTGGAAGAGCCGGCGTGCGTCGATGCGCT
>NZ_MCAS01000028.1 GCF_003610895.1 Paraburkholderia fungorum | reverse complement strand
GCGATGAGCGAGCCCTGGAAGCGCTTTGAGCACGACCAGCCCAACGTACTCTGGCAGATGGACTTCAAGGGGCACTTCGAGACCCTCGGGAAGGAGCGCTGCAGCCCCCTGACGGTACTGGACGATCACTCGCGCTTCAGCATCCTGCTGCGCGCCTGTGGCCCCACCGACACCGCTACCGTGCAGGCAGGCTTAAGGGAGGCGTTTGGGCATTACGGCCTGCCGTTGCGCATCAACACCGATAACGGCTCGCCGTGGGGCTCGCCCGGCAGTCCGGGGCAGCTTACCGAGCTGGCCGTCTGGCTGATCCGGCTGGGCATCCGCATCAGCTACAGCCGGCCGTATCACCCGCAGACCAACGGCAAGGATGAGCGGTTTCACCGGACGCTGAAGGCAGAAGTGCTGAACGGACGAAGCTTCGCTACGCAGGAGCACGTGCAGCAGGAACTGGACCGCTGGCGCACCATATATAACTGCGAGCGCCCGCATGAAGCGATCGGCATGGATACACCGATCAGCCGTTACAAGCCGAGCCCGCGGGCGTATCCATCAGCGCTGCAGGAGCCAGAGTACGGCCCGGATGACGTGGTGCTGCGGGTCAAATCCGACGGCCGGCTACGCTTTGAAGGACGGCATCTCAAGGTCTCGAATGCTCTTTATGGGCTGCCGGTTGCAGCACGCGCAAAGCCGGGCGAAGACGGCGTATTTGAATTCTGGTTTGCACATCACCGCATCCTCACCCTTGACCTGAGGAGCGAGAATCGCTGACCATAAAGTGTCAATGATGTCCCCGCACGTTTGTCAATCATGTCCCCGGTCTATACACGGCGGCAAAGAAAGTAAGTGCCGCCCCGCACAGGGGCAACACTAATAGACCATTAAGAAATCAAGGAAAGGCCAAAGAAGCCAGAACAAGGAAAGCCCAAAAAGCCAGAACAAGGAAAGCCCAAAAAACCAGATCAAGGCCAACACCACTGGCCAACAAACAAAAGCGCCGCAGGCAAACCCCAAAACCCAAACCTCAAACCTTCATTTGGCCAACTTGGAATGCCGCCGTGAATACCCAAAATAAATCACCATCCCAATGAGCAACCAGACCACAAACGCCACCCAGGTCACAGCCTGAAGGTTAACCATCAAAAACAGACACGAGGCGACAGCCAACACCGGCACAACCGGCACGCCAGGACACCGGAACGCCCGCGGCAACTCAGGATGCGTCTTGCGCAAAACCAGAACCGCAATCGACACCATCGAAAACGCAGCCAACGTGCCGATATTGATCAGCTCAGCCAGCACGTTCAACGGCACCAGCGCGCCAATCAGCCCAAAGAAAATCCCAACCAGCCACGTCGTGAAGAACGGCGTAGCAAACTTCGGATGCACCTTCGAAAGTTTCGCAGGCAACAACCCATCCCGCGACATCGCGAAAATCACGCGCGTCTGGCCATATGCCATCACCAGAATCACCGTCAGCATGCCCAGCACCGCGCCAAGGTCGATAAAACCCGCAACCCACTTCTCACCCACTACCTGCAACGCATAAGACACCGGATGCGAAATGTTCGCGAATTGCGCCGAAGGCACGATGCCGGTCACCACAGCCGCCACAGCGACATACAGCACCGCGCACACGCCCAGCGACGCAATGATCCCGATCGGCAGATCGCGTTTCGGATTCTTCACTTCTTCCGCAGCGGAAGACACCGAATCGAAACCGATGAACGCAAAGAACATCACCGCCGCCGCGCCGAATACGCCGTTCCAGCCGTTCGGCATGAACGGATGCCAGTTCGCTGGCGTCACGTGGAAAACGCCCACGCCGATCACCAGCAGCACCACGGTCACCTTGATCGCCACCATGATGTTGTTGATCCGCGCGGATTCACGTATGCCAATCGACAACAGCGCCGTGATCACCATCATCACGAGGAAAGCCGGCAGGTTGAACAACGTCTCGTGCCCAGGCAAGGCGCCCGGCGCCGCGCTCAGCGCGACCGGCAGGTTCACGCCGAAGCCCGACAGCAGCGATTGCAGATAGCCCGACCAGCCGACCGACACCGCTGACGTCGCCAGCCCGTACTCGAGCATCAGGTCCCAGCCGATAATCCACGCGGCCAGCTCACCGAGCGTTGCGTACGAATACGTGTAAATGGATCCCGCGACCGGAATCGTCGACGCGAACTCGGCATAGGCGAGCGCCGCGAAGCCGCAGGCAACCGCCGCGATCAGGAACGACACCATCAGCGCCGGGCCGGCCTGAACGGCGCCCGTGCCGGTCAGCACGAAAATGCCGGTGCCGATAATGGCGCCGACGCCAAGGAAAGTCAGATCGAGCGCGCCAAGCGCTTTCTTCAGGCCGGCGTTCTGAGCGCTCGCGGCGATCATGTGCTCGACGTTCTTCTTGCGGAACAGGGACATTGGCGGTGGGTCTCCAGTAGTGCACGCATCTTGCGCGCCGAATGTCGGGAAACCCACGATTTTAACGGATGCACGCTCGTGCACCATTTTGGGACGGTGTTTTTCGTGGCGGTACGGCGGCCAGAAATGTTCGCGGAGGGGGCTGGGCGATCACCCGCCTATGCAGCGATCGTCGAAGAAAAACGTCAGCCGGCCATTGCCGGATTCAGATCGACGAGGCGGTTGCTCATCACGTAGAAGGTCAATTCGGCGTTGTTGCGCAGTTTCATTTTCTCGAGCAGCCGCGTGCGGTACACGCTGACCGTCTTTACCGAGAGCGATAAGGTCGTGGCGATATCCGTCAGCCGCTTGCCGGAAGCCAGCATGCACAGTGTCTGGTATTCGCGGTCCGAGAGCTTTTCGTGCGGCAACTGTTCGCCGTCGAACGAGACATAGTCGGCCAGCGCTTCGGCCATGGCCGGGCTGACGTATTTGCGGCCCGCCGCGACCTGCTGGATCGCGCTGATCATCTGCGTGGCGTCGACAGTCTTCGACAGGTAGCCGGCGGCGCCGGCTTTCAGCGCGCGCACGGCGTACTGGTCCTCGCGGTACATCGAGAACATCAGCACGGCGACGCGCGGCGCCTTGCGCTTCAGACGCTTGAGCACTTCGACGCCGTTCATGTCGGGCAGCGAAATGTCGAGCAGCACCACGTCGTAGCTGTGTTGGGAGACGGCGTCGAGCGCCTCGGCGCCGCTTTGCGCCTCGGTGACTTCGCGCGCAATGCCGCGGTCGAGCAGCAACTGGCGAACGCCCTGGCGAACCACCGCGTGGTCGTCGGCGAGCAGGATGCGCAGGCTCATGATGGCGTGCTCACGATTGCAGCGCCCGACGGCCAGCGTCCGGTGCGCTCGCCAGCATCGCATCCCACGCAAAGCGTGCGCGCACGAGCGTGCCGCGGGATGCTTCAGCGCTGTCGCCGCGGCGTGAGGCAACCCGCCGGGTGCTCACGCGCAGGGTGCCGTCGAAGGCGGCGCAGCGCGCCTGCATGCCGCTTAGGCCGAAGTGGCCGCGGCGGCTGCGCGCGTTGCGCGTCACGCCAATGCCGTCGTCGCTGACGATCAGCGTCAGGTGACGGCGGCCGGTTTCGATCCGCACGTCGGCGGATTCGGCGCGCGCGTGCTTGGCGATGTTGTTCAGTGCTTCCTGGGCGACCCGGAAGACGGCCAGCGTGGCGTCGGCGGGCAGTCGCGTGAGCCGGACGTCGGCGGCGCAGACGAAGCTTGTGCGCAGATTTGTGCGTGCGGCGAAGTCGCGGGTCCATTGCGCCAGCGCCCCGACGATGCCCGCTTCGAGCGACGGGGCATGCAATTCGGCGACGGCCTGGCGGCTGGCGGCACACACGGCGTCGAGTGAACGATTCGCGACGGCGAGCGCAGCGGCGCATTGAGGCGGCGCATCGGCGGGGAGCCAGGTTTCGATGCCGGCGAGAGCGAACCGCGTCGCGGTCAGCTCAGCACCCACGCCGTCGTGCAGCTCGCGCGCCACATGGCGGCAGGCAGCTTCCTGCGCCTGAACGAGTTCCGCGGACAACTCGCGCACGCGGGCACGCAGCAGCGCGAGTTCGCGCTCAGCAGCGGATTGCGGCGCGGCGTGAGCAAGTGAGGGCGCAATGTGGGCGGCAAACGGGACGACAATCGACGTATCCATGGCTTTCCCTCTCAGGAAACAGTGTGGACGGCGAAGCGGGTGCGCATCGGCGCGAAGACAAAAGAACGCATGCGAGTCTCTGGCCTCCAGTGATGTCTTTGAAACGTTGTGCGCGACAGACAAATTGCTACGCGGTGGCGTAACGAAATTTACATTCAGTAACATGCAAGTCGTGCCATGGGCGGCATGTAAACCGACCCATCGTGCGCCGCGATCATATCTTAAAAAAAGAAAAAATGCAGGCACACCAAGGGTTAGCGCGTACATTTCACGCAATGGTTGATGTTTTGCAACGTTAGGTCTGTAGGAATAATACCGACGCAAAATGTTAATGCGATGGCAGTGATTTGTAACTGCGCAACAAAAAAAGAGCCCGCAGGCTCCTTTTTTGTTGATTCGCGGTATGCACCGCTGGATCTAAGCGTGCGCTTAACCCACGAAGGCCTTTTCGACCACGTAGTGGCCCGGCGCATTGTTGCTGCCTTCCTGGAAGCCCAGGTCGTCGAGCAGCTTGCGCGTGTCGCGCAGCATGTGCGGGCTGCCGCACAGCATGACGCGGTCGTCTTCGAGCGAGAAGCCCGGCACGCCGAGGTCGGCGAACAGCTTTTCGGTTTCGATCAGTTCGGTGATGCGGCCGCGGTTCTGGAACGCTTCGCGCGTCACCGTGGGGTAGTACAGCAGCTTTTCCTGCACCAGCTCGCCCAGATGCTCGTGCGCCGGCAGGTGGTCCGTGATGTATTCCTTGTACGCCAGTTCGTCGACGAAACGGCAGGTGTGGGTCAGGACCACGCGCTCGTAGCGGTCATAAATGTCCGGATCCTTGATGATCGACATGAACGGCGCGAGGCCCGTGCCGGTGGACAGCAGCCACAGCGTCTTGCCCGGCAGCAGGTTGTCGGCCATCAGCGTGCCGACCGGCTTCTTGCCGATCAGGACTTCGTCACCGACCTTCAAATGCTGCAAGCGCGACGTGAGCGGGCCGTCCTGCACCTTGATGCTCAGGAATTCGAGGTGCTCTTCGTAGTTTGCACTCGCCAGGCTGTAGGCGCGGATCAGCGGCTTGCCGTCCACTTCGAGACCCACCATCGTGAACTGGCCGTTTTCGAAACGGAACGACGGGTCGCGCGTGCAGGTGAAGCTGAAAAGCGTATCGGTCCAGTGATGGACGCTCAGGACGGTTTGTGAATTCAGGTTGCTCATGGCTTCTTGGATAGTGCGAAAAAGGCGGCCAGTCGTTTGAGCCGGCCGGCACGGCAAGGGCGATGCTGCGCTAACCCGAGGTCGGGAATCACGCGCAAACTGCTATTTTACCGCGCCCGCTGCCAGAGGGCTGCGGCGCGGCGGTTTAGCGCGGTGAAGCGGGTTACCGGACCTGGAAGCGTCGGCGCCAGCGGCTATTACGATGGGCGCCGCGAAGTACGTTGGCGTGTTGCGGCGGCACTCCAGCAAGGGTACGGCGATGGGCGAAAACCGCCGCAGGGCGGCTGCCACCGGCTGTCCGGCAGGCGCCGGATAGGCGCGTCACGCGGGCAACATTTTCAGGATGATACCGAAACCCGCCGTGCGCCGCAGCATTGACCCTGCTGATAAAAATGGCAAAGCATCACATGGGGGGCGTCGCCGCTCAGGCGGGGGCCGTCACGCGCTTCTTGCCGCGCTGCTTCAAAACTCTCGCCTGCAGCACGATCACCAGCAGCAGGAACACCCCGCGGATCACCGATTGCCAGTACGCCGAGAGGCTGATGAAGCCGAGCCCATTTTCGAAGTTCAGCAGGTTGAACACCAGTCCGAGCAGCAACACGCCGGCGATCGTCATCGCAATCGAGCCTTCGCCGCCGGTGAGCAAGGTGCCGCCCAGCACCACCGCCGAGATCGCGAACAGCTCCCAGCCGACGCCTTCGTTCGGCTGTCCCGCGCCGAACTGGGCGGCCAGGATCACGCCCGCCATGCCGGCGAGCAGGCCGCTTACCGCGTAAGCCATCACCAGTGTGCGGTCGACGTTCAGGCCCATCAGCCGCGCCGCTTCGTCGCTGCCGCCGATAGCCAGCGAATGCCGCCCGAAGCGCGTGCTGCGCAGCGCGAGCCAGCCGGCGACCGCGGCGACTACCGCGACAATGCCTGGAATCGGCAGGCCGAACAGGTCGCCTTGACCGAAGTTGCCGAAGTTCGAGTCGGCGGCAATCGACACCGCGTCGTTCTTGCCGAGCAGCAGCGCGACGCCGTGCGCGCCGAGACTGGTGGCGAGCGTCACGATGAAGGGCAGGATTTTCAGCCGCGTGATGATCAGGCCGTTGAGCACGCCGACAGCCATGCCCGCCGCGCAACCGGCCACGACGGCGACCCAGCCGCCGTACCCGCTGGTCAATGCCGCCACCACGCTCGCGAGCGCGGCCACCGTGCCGACCGACAGGTCGATCCCGCCCGTGATGATCACGAAGGCCATGCCGATCGAGATCAGCGCGAACATCGAGTTGTAGCGCCAGAACGAGGTGATGTTGTAGGCCGAGCCGAAATGGTCGTAGCGCACGAGGCCGAGCACGATGAGCGCGACGAGGGCCAGCAGGATGGGAAGGTTCTTTTTCATCGCATCGAATCCGAAGTGTCCTGGAGGCGCTACCGCGAGCGCCGCTGCACATAAACTGCCGCGACGATGATGCCGGCCTTCACCACCAGCGCCGCCGCGTCGGGAATGCCGTGCGCGAGCAGCGTATAGCGCAGCAACTGGATGATCAGCGCGCCGATCAGCGTGCCGCCGATATACGCCTTGCCGCCCGTCAACGCCGTGCCGCCGACCGCCACTGCGGCGATCGCGTCGAGTTCGACGCCGAGCCCCACCACGTTCGCATCCGACGACGAATTCACCGAGATCGAGATCAGCCCTGCCAGCCCCGCGAGCGCGGCGCACAGCGTGTAGGCGATCAGTTTCACGGTGGCCGTCGGCACGCCGCACAGATAGGCGGCTTTTTCGTTGCCGCCGGTGATCAGCAGATACTGGCCGAACAGCGTCTTGCGCACGATCCACGCGAACAGCACCACCAGCGCGAGCATCAGCAGCACCTGAAACGGCACGCCGGCGACCTTGCCCAAGGCGATCCACTGGAACGCGGGCGTGTTGAACGCCTGCAGGCTGCCGTCGGTGACGACCTGGGCGATGCCCCGCCCGGCGATGAACAGCACCAGCGTCGCGACAATCGGCTGGACGGACAGCCTCGTCACCAGCCAGCCGTTGAAGACGCCGCACGCGGCCGCCGCCAGCACCGGCAGCACGAACGCAAGCGCAATGCCGCCCGGCCCCGCGATGTTCAGGAACAGCATCGGCGCGAGCGCGCCCGAGATCGCCATCGAGGCGCCCACCGACAGGTCGATGCCGCCCGTCGCCACGACCAGCGTCATGCCGATGCCGACGATCACGATCGTCACCACCTGTGTCATGTTGACGTTGAAGGTTTGCAGCGACCAGAAGTGCGGGGTGAAGATCAGGTTGAAGAGCACCATCGCGAGCAGCACGATCACTTCGCGTTGCATGGCGAGATGCCGCCATTTCTTCACGGTCGAGGCTGCCGTGGCGCGCGGCGCGGCGGCGGCCGGCATGGGCTGTGTGGCTTGAGTAGCCTGGGGGCGCAACGACTCGGTGTGCAACTTAAGCGCCATGACGGTCGCCCTCCAACGCGTCTTCGATGTGTGCGGATTGCGCGGCTTCGGCCAGTTGCGAAGGGCCGTCACTGCCGTAGGCGATGGCGTCCATGATCGCGGTCTCGCTCATGTCGGCGCCATTCAGTTCGGCGACGGTGCGGCCGTCGCGGATGACCACCGCGCGGTCGGCCACGGCGGTCAGCTCCTCGAGTTCGGACGCGGACAGCAGTACCGCGAGACCCGCATCGCGCAGCTCGCGCACGATCTTTGCCACGTCGGCTTTCGCGCCGACGTCGATGCCGCGCGTCGGCTCGTCGAGCAGCAGGAGCGAAGGTTCTGCGGCAAGCCAGCGGGCGAGCAGGACCTTCTGCTGATTGCCGCCGGACAACTCGCGAATCGGTTGATCGGCCGAGCGTAGCTTGATGCCGAGCGACGCAATGAAACGCTCGACGATCGCCTGCTGCTTCTTCACATCCACCACGCCGTTCCTGGCCAGCGTGCGCAGGCAGACCAGTGTGAGGTTGTCGCGCACCGAGAGTTCGGGGACGATGCCTTCGGCCTTACGATCCTCGGTGAGGTAAGCGAGGCCGCGTGCGATCGCGTCCTGCGGCGACTTCAACGCCACCGTTTCGCCGCCGATCGACAGCGAGCCTCGTTCGAGCGGATCCGCGCCGAACATCAGGCGCATGGTTTCGGTCCGGCCCGAGCCCAGCAGGCCCGCAAGCCCGACTGCTTCGCCCGCATGCACCTGCAGCGATACGTCGCTCACTTTCGGATGCGCGCCCAGCTGCGTCACGGCGATGGCCTCTTTACCGCGCCGCGCGAGGTTCGCTTCGCGGGCGGCGGCGTCTTCCTGCACGACGGCGGCAAGCGTGCGGCCGAGCATCGTCGTGACGAGTTGCAGCTTGTCCATCTCCGCCATCGTGCTCTGCGCGACCGTCTGGCCGTCGCGCATCACGGTCACGCGGTCGCACAAGGCATACAGTTCGTCGAGCCGATGCGACACGAAGATCACCGCGCGGCCGTCGTCGCGCAGTTTGCGCACCACGGTGAAGAGCAGTTCCACTTCGCGTTCGTCGAGCGAGGAGGTGGACTCGTCCATGATGACCATCTTCGCGTCCGACGACACGGCGCGCGCCAGAGCGACCATCTGCTGGATCGCGGTCGAATAGCGGCCGACCGGCTTCTTCACATCGATCTGCAAGCCGAACGATTCGAGCAGCGCGGCGGCGCGCGTCTGCACCGCGCGCCAGTCGATCAGACCGAAGCGGCGCGGCTCGCGGCCGAGGAAAATGTTCTCCGCCACCGAGCGGAACGGCACCAGGTTGATCTCCTGATAGATCGTGCTGATGCCGGCTTCGCGCGCCTGTTTTGGGGTGCGGAAATCGACGTCGCGGCCTTCGAAGCGCACGCTGCCCGAGCCGCGCCGATACGCGCCGGTCAGGATCTTGATCATGGTCGATTTACCGGCGCCGTTCTGGCCGATCAGCGCATGCACTTCGCCGGCGGCCACGCTCAGATTGGCGCTGCGCAACGCGGGCACGCCGCCGAAGCTGATGCCGATGTCCTGCATCTCCAGTAACGGTGTGCGGGTAAGGGGAGCGTGTGGCGTCTCTTTGCCGGATTCCGTCACGGGTGTCCTCCTGATACGTGTGCTGCTTCGCGTGCTGCTTCATGGGCCGGCTGAGGTTCAGCCTGGTGTGTCGCATGAGTCGCCGCATGAGTTGCATGTACGAGCCGCTGTGGCCATTCGTTCCGGCGCCATGCCGAGGGCTGTCGCCGAACCATATTACGCCGCATGAAAGTGACGCGACGGCTCATGAAAAGCGAAGCGACGGCCCGTGTCGCCACGGACGCGTCGCTCCGAACCCTTCTCGTCACCCACCCCCCGAGGAGACTGATTCGGGGCGGGGACGTCCTGCGGGCACTGCCCTGAAGAGGCTTTCCGCGCGGCATGGAGCGCCTGGCCACGCCGTTGTGCCATTGCCCTCAAACTGCAAAGCCGCGCGTACGACGGTGGTTGCCGGTCCGTCGGTCAATAGCCGTACTGCATGTTCTGCTGTACGTTGCTCTTGTCGTAGAAGCGGTCCGACACCTTGACCCATGTCGGGATCTTTTCGCCCTTCGCATAGCGCTGGGCGACGTCGCAGGCGAGCGGGCCGAAGAACGGGCTCGATTGCACGCTTGCGCCGAGTTCGCCGGCCGCGATCGCGTCCATGCCGCCCTTGGTGCCGTCGATCGTGACGATCTGGATGTCCTTGCCCGGCTGCTTGCCGGCCGCCTTGATCGCGGCGATCGCGCCGAGCGCCATTTCGTCGTTATGCGCGTAGACGGCGGTCACTTCCGGGTGCGCCTGCAACAGCGTTTCCATCACCTGACGGCCCTTGTCGCGCGCGAAATCGCCGCTTTGCGAGGCGATGATCGTCATGCCCGGGTTCTTCGCGATGATTTCGTCGAAACCCTTCTTGCGGTCGTTCGCAGCGGACGCACCCGTGGTGCCTTCGAGTTCGATGATCTTTGCCTTGCCGCCCGTCGCCTTGACGAGCCAGTCAGCCGCCCGATGACCCTGGTCGATGAAGTCCGAGCCGATGAAAGTGATGTAGTCGCGGCCCGCCTTGGCCACCGACTGATCGACGTCGCGGTCGACCAGGATCACCGGAATGCCAGCCTTTTTAGCTTGCAGCACAACCGGCGCAAGCGGCTTTTCTTCGCGCGGGGGGAACACCAGCAGATCGACGTGCTGCGCGATCATGTTCTGGATATCCGATACCTGCTTCGAGTTCGAACTGTTGGCGTCGGTCATGACCAGCTGCCAGCCACACTTCGCCGCGATGTCCTTGAAGCTCTTGGTTTCCGCGAGACGCCACGGATTGTTGCTTTCGGTCTGCGCGAAGCCGACCTTCAGCGGGGTCTTGTTGGGCAACTTCGGCAACGCGTCGTCGGCGTGCGCCGTGGCGACGCCGAACCCGATTGCCAGAGCCAGCAGTGAACCTGCCAGCGGACGAATCTGCTGCTTGCGCGCGTGTTTGCGCGACTGCGTGTTGAGCGACGCCATTGTCTTCCTCCAGTACCGATGAGATGTATTTGCTTTTTAGTGTTTCTCCTGTCGGCCGGGCTGCTTCACCCTGACCGTACGTGCCGATTATTTCATCGAGAATTATTATCGGTCAATCACTAATATTATTAATTACTGGCTTTTCTGCCTCAGTAATTACCCTGACCGAGCCGCGTTCGATGAGCGGTCCGTCGAGTTTCACGAGCCGATGCCGCACCGGCGCGCCGGCTGCGCGGTTGTGTTCTTCCTGCAGCAAGGTTTCGACAGCCCAGCGTCCCAGCTCATAGTTCGGCAGCACCACCGTCGAGAGCGGCGGATGCGTGTGACGGGCAATTTCCTGGTCGTCGTAGCCGAGCACGGAAATGTCTTCAGGCACGCGCAGGCCGAGTTGCTTGAGCGCCTCGATCGCGCCCAGCGCGGTCAGGTCGTTGGCGCAGAAAATCGCGGTTGGCGGGTGCGGCTCGCGCATCAGGGAGAGTGTCATTTCGAAGCCGACGCCCGAGCTCCAGTCGCCGTCGCGCACCAGTTCCGGCGCGAACGGCAGGTCGGCTGTGGCGAGCGCGGTGCGATAGCCCTTGAGGCGGTCTTTCGAGGCGTCCTGCCACGGCTCGCCGTTGATATAGCCGATCCGCCGATGCCCCGCCTGCAGCAGAAAGTCGGTCGCCAGATGGCCGCCCGCGACCTCGGCGGGCACCACCGATGAAAGCCCGCTTTCGCTCGTGTAGCAGTTCAGCAGCACGGTGGGCACCTGCGAGAGCGCCGGCGGCAAGGTGACCTTGCGGGTGTAGACGGTTGCGTAGATCACGCCGAATACGTGCGGGTTCGACAGCGTTGCGTCGAGCACCTGCTTTTCGATGTCGGCATTTCCATGCGTCGAGTAGACCGCGAGCATCTTGCCGCTGGCGTAGGCCGCATCGCGCGCGCCATCGACGTTGACGACCGGATGTGGGCTGGTGGAAATCTCGTCGGCCAGATAGACGATCAGGTTGCGCTCATCGTTCGACGCCGATACCGGCTCGCGCAGCGAAAGCCGGTAGCCCAGGTCGTGCGCGGTCTTCAGCACCTTGTTGCGGGTGGTCTCGGAGAATTTCGCGCCGGTCGCGTTGTTCAGGACCAGCGAGACCGTGGATTGCGACACGCCGGTGAGCTTGGCGATGTCGGTCATGGTCGGACGGCGTTGAGTCGATTTTTTCATTGTGCGGGCCGCATTGCAGCGGCGCAAAAGCAGGGGTATGCCGGCGGCATCCGTGGTGCTGACGGTACCACTAATAATATGCGGGCAGCAACGCACGCTAACCCGCCATTTGGGAGCCTCTGGCGGTGCATGAGTCAGTCGGATTCGATAAATTTATTACTAATAATATTGACCAGTGCGCTTTGGCGTGCGATTCTCGGTCGCGCGGACCTTGGCGGTTCGCCGGCCGCGCGCTGTGCGCGGCACGTCATAGGAGACATTGATGGGCGTTCATGCCGCCATCCGCCTGAGGCCCGGCCTTTTCTGACTATGCGCGACGTTTCCTTGAATCCGGTCCAGCCTTTGGGCAATGAACTCAGCGAGCTCACGTGGCTCACCGATCCGGCGATCGCGCCGACGCTCGTCACGCTGACGGCAGGCGCCATGCAAGTGGTGGTCGCGCCTGACATCGGCGGCGCGCTGGCGGCTTACTACGAGTCGACGCCCGAAGGCCCGCTGCATTGGCTGCGGCCCGCCACGCAAGCGGCATTCGACGAACGCGATCCGCTGCGCATGGCGAGCTTTCCGCTTTTCCCCTACTGCAACCGGATTCGCGACGCGCGCTTTCAGTTCGACGGCAGCACAGTCGATCTGAGCGGCAATGATTTGCGTTTTGCGCACGCGCTGCACGGCAACGCGTGGCGGCGTCCCTGGCAGGTGGGCACGCGCACGGAGCGCTCGGTGGAATTGCTCTTCGAACACGAACCGGATTCGCAGCAGCCCGGTGACTGGCCGTTCCGGTATCGCGCGCGGCAACGCTTCGAGTTGATCGGCGGCGCGCTGCGTATCGCGATGTCCGCGCAGAATCTGGCCGACCGGCCGATGCCATTCGGCATGGGCCATCATCCGTACTATCCGCGCACCGCGCAGACCCGCGTCTATGCCAATGTGCAAGGCATGTGGCATGCCGACGCGGACGTGCTGCCCACGCATCTCGGTGCGCACCCCGCGGTCGAAGCGCTGCGCCACGGCATGTCGCCCGATGCATTCGCGCTCGACAACAACTTCGCCAACTGGTCGCGCGAAGCGACCATTGCGTGGCCCGACGAACGCCGTCAATTGACGATGACCGCCGACGCGCCCTTTGATCATCTGGTGGTATTCGCGCCTGCCAACGATGCGCAACTGTGCGTGGAGCCGGTGACCAACACCACCGATTGCTTCAACGCGGTCGGTATGCGCGAGCAGGTGGGCGGCTGCGTGCTGCAGCCGGGCGAGGAGATCGTCGCAATGCTGAACTGGACACCCCGCAGGGACTAGCTCAGGGAGTTAGTTCACTCCACCCGCAACCTCGCCATATAAGGCAAGTGATCCGACAGCCATGCGGTTTCCTGCGTCGGCTGGATCCATTCGATCGGCTTCATGCCGCGCACGAACATTTTGTCGAGCGCGAGTGCCGGCGAGAAGGCCGGGAACGTGCGGCCGGATTCGCCGAGCAGCGTGGCCACTTCCTGCAGGCCGTGTTCGGCGAAGAGCGGCACGGAGTCGTTGCGCCAGTCGTTGAAGTCGCCGGCCAGCACCAGCGGACCTTCCGGCGCTTCTTTCGCGATCCAGTGCGCGATCCAGTTCATCTGCCGCAAGCGTGCCGAGCGCGTGAGCGCGAGATGCGCGCACAGCAGCGTGACCGAATGACCGCCGAAGGTTGCCCGCGCGACCAGCAGTCCGCGCCGCTCGAAACGATGCGCGGAGATATCCCAGCGCCCGCCGAGATCGAGTGGATGTGGCGACAGAATCGCATTGCCATGCCGCCACGACGGTTTGAACACGTTCGGCCCGAGCGCGATTTCCAGCTCGGCCGCACGTGCGATCTCCGTGGCCTGGCAATGCCAGACATCGCTCGCCGGGTCGGCAAGCGGCGAGCCGAAACTGCTCGCCAGAATCGGCGAGGGCATGCGCCGCGCCATCGCTTCCTGCAAAAAATACGCGTCCGCATGGGTCGACTGAACCCAGCGCTGCATTGCCTGCCACGCCTGAAAACCGAGCGGCGTACGGCCTTTATGCAGATTCCAGCTCACCGCCATGAAATCCTTGGGCGCTACGCTCTCGCGGATCAATTCTTCTGGGTTTCGCATGCCGCGTTGTCCACGTGTTCTGTTGGGGCTTCAGTTATTCGCTTGAGTTCGCTCGGGTTTGCTCCGGCCTGCGCTGGTTTGCGGCGGGTTTGCTTTAGCCCGGGTTGTTCGCCAGACTCGCACGCACGCGATAGACCAGGTTCGGGTCCTTGTCGACGATTGTCCAGCTGGTCCACTGGCCGGCGGGCACGGTCAGACCGGGATGGCTGGCGCTCACCTGACGCGGTTGCGGCGGCAGCTTGCAACCGGTATCGGTTTGCCGCGCCGCATCTTCCTCGAAGGTTTCCTGGGCGTCGATCGACAGCGTGACCGCGCTCGCATCCGCGCGCAGAGGCGAGACCGTCAGCGTACGGGCCAGGTCGATGCTGCCGCCCGGCTGGTCTTTACAGCCGACGTTATGCTGCACCACCTTGTGGTGCGTGTCCGTGCGCGCCTGGCCGACGGTGGTGGTGCCGTCGAAGGAGTCGATCTGCTGGCCGTCGCGCATGACCTGCAACTGCCATTGCACGACCTGCTGGGTCGTGCCTTGTGCGTTCGCAAGCAGCGAGGTGCCGAACAGCGTGGCGCCAAGCACGGCGGCGATACTGGTTTTCCACATAAAAAAATTCTCCGGGCACTGCGTCCGGCAGCGTAGTCAGAGGGCCATCTTACGCCTGATAGGCGGAACGCTTTTCTGACATTTCAAACAGGGCCGGGTTCAGCAATACAGTATTTCAGGTGGGGCGGGAGGTCGCCGAAAACAAGCCATTGTTAGCAGCAGAGCCGCACGACTGCTGGCTTGCACACGAATGTGTCCTCGTTACACTGGACTTGAACGGCGCCGGACAGGCGCCGCAGCAGCAAGGCCAGCCAGACGGGGTGAGCGATGACAACAGCCATGGTCAAACAGGAAATCGCCGTAGCATCTTTTAGCCGGGTGTACGACCTCGATCAGGTCGAACATGCGCTGAACGATCTCGGTGAGGGCGCAAACGAGGCACTGCGCGCCACTTACGAAAAGATGCTGAAAACCGGCAATCTGCGCTTCTGCGTCAAGCCGAACCGGATGCCCTCGATCGACGATCTGATCGATGCGCTGCCCAATTTTTCAGCGCCGCTCGACGACGTCCGCAAGCAGGTCGCCTTGTGTCTCGAGACCGAAGACCGGCTCGAACTGATGCCGATCCTGCTGCTGGGCGACCCGGGCATCGGCAAGACACACTTTGCCAAGCAGTTGGCGCGCCTGCTCGGCACCGCTTACCAATATGTGGCAATGAGTTCGCTGACCGCGGGGTGGATTCTGTCGGGTGCGTCGTCGCAGTGGAAGAACGCCAAGCCGGGCAAGGTGTTCGATGCGCTCGTGAACGGCAGTTACGCGAACCCCGTGATCGCGGTCGACGAGATCGACAAGGCGACCGGCGATTCGCAATACGATCCGCTCGGCGCGCTGTACGCACTGCTCGAGCACGATACGGCGCAGACTTTCATCGACGAATTCGCCGAAATTCCGATCAATGCCGGTCACGTGATCTGGATCGCGACGGCGAACGACGAGCGCTCGATCCCGGAGCCGATTCTGAACCGGATGAACGTCTATGAAATTCCGCCACCGGACCACGACGGCGCGCGCCGTATTGCCCAATCGATCTACGACGAGATTCGTTCGGCGCATAACTGGGGTCTGCGTTTTCCCGAAATACTCGGCGACGCGGCGCTTGATGCGCTGAAGCTGGCATCGCCCCGTGAAATGCGGCGTGCAATTCTGAATGGCTTCGGCGCGGCGCGCATCGGCGGACGCGATTGCATCGAAGCGGGCGATATCCGGTTGGACTACGGAAATCGCCGGAAACCGATTGGTTTTTGAGGTTTTTTGGGCTGTTTTTGTGTGAAAACCGCCTCCAGACGGTTTTGTTGGGGGCGCAAATCGGGTATCTATGCCGAAAATAAGATGAATGCTTCGGCAATTGTTGCGAGTTGCGAGGTGCGAGTTACGTGGTGGGATCGCATGCCACCGCGCGCCATTGTGTGCCGTCCGAGCCGCCGCGCCATCCGCCCCGCATGAAGAATCGAGCGCGGTGGCCGTCGGCGGCGTACACTCAACGTGTCCGAAGCATGCGTTTTAGACCTGCTTGATACCCAATGCCCGCAGTTCCGACTGCGGGCATTTGTGTCTGTGCAGCGTCGTACAATTTTTCAAGGTGGTTGCGTAAGGCCAGGTGAGTTCGACAGCGAGCGGTGTGCGGTCCTCGATAGCCGCACCCTGTCTTCATGGTTATCGGGTGAACGAGGCAGTGCGCGGCGAGGTTGGCCGCGTCAAAGGACATGGATCAAATTGAATGTGTAGTGATCGGCGCAGGCGTGATTGGTCTGGCCGTGGCGCGCGCCCTCGCGGCCCGCGGGCGCGAAGTGATTGTGCTGGAGGCGGCTGAAGCGATCGGCGTGGGCACCAGCTCGCGCAATAGTGAAGTAATTCATGCGGGGATCTACTATCCACGCGGTTCGCTGAAAGCGGCGCTCTGCGTGCGTGGCCGCGAGATGCTCTATGACTACTGCGCCGAGCACAACGTGCCGCATTCGCGCTGCGGCAAACTGCTGGTGGCCACTTCGCGCAATCAGGTTCCCCAGCTCGAAAGCATCATGGCGAAGGGGCGCGAAAACGGCGTGCTCGACCTGATGCGGATCAACGGCGATCAGGCGCAAGCGCTCGAACCCGCGCTCGAATGTGTCGAGGCCGTGTTCTCGCCGCAGACGGGTATCGTCGACAGTCACCAGTTGATGCTGGCGATTCAGGGCGACGCCGAGCGCGACGGCGCGGTGTGCGCGTTCCATGCGCCGGTCGAGGCGATCGAGGCGAGCAACGGCCGCTTCATCATCAAGGTGGGCGGCAGCGCGCCGACCACCATCAGCGCCGCCTGCGTGATCAACAGCGCCGGTCTGCAGGCGAATGCACTTGCACGCAGGATTCGCGGCCTCGATGCGCGCCATGTGCCGCCGCTCTACCTTGCGCGCGGCAACTACTTCAGCATCTCGGGGCGGGCGCCGTTCAGCAGGCTGATCTATCCGATGCCGAACGAAGCCGGTCTAGGCGTGCATCTGACGATCGATCTTGGCGGCCAGGCGCGTTTCGGTCCCGACGTCGAATGGGTCGATGCGATCAATTACGACGTCGATCCGCATCGCGCGGATTCCTTTTACGCGGCGATTCGCGCGTACTGGCCCGCGCTTCCCGACAATGCCCTGCAGCCCGCTTATGCGGGGATTCGTCCGAAGCTTTCCGGCCCAGGCGAGCCCGCTGCCGATTTCGTGATTCAAGGTCCGGCCGCGCATGGCGTGCGCGGGCTCGTCAATCTGTTCGGTATCGAATCGCCGGGATTGACGGCCTCGCTGGCGATCGCACAGCGGGTCTGCGAATTGAGTGGGCGCGCCTAATCGTCGCACCACGGGTTTTCACTCAGATTCTCACGCCCGCACGATCAACCGGCGCACCGCACTCGATTGCCGGGTGCGGCGTCGTACCAATTCGCTTATCTCTATCATTTGAGCCATCACGCGCGAGGGCTTCGTTGCTATCCTTGGGGACCGCTGTCACTAGAACGGCGATCAGTTCAATATAAATGGAGTGAGTCCCCCATGAAATCTTCCCGTCGTACGTTTTTGATCACCAGCATTGGTGTGGCATCGACTTTCGCGCTGTCGCGCCAGGCTTTCGCCGACGCGCCGAAGGTCGCCGAAACCGATCCGACCGCTCAGGCGCTCGGCTACAAAGCCGACGCGAGCAAAGTCGACAAGGCCAAGTTCGCTAAATATGCAGCGGGCCAGGACTGCGGCAACTGCAGCTTCTATCAAGGCAAGCCGACCGACGCTTATGCCGGCTGCCCGATGTTCGCGGGCAAGCAGGTTGCGAGCAAGGGTTGGTGCAGCGCCTATAACAAGAAGGCCTGATTTCGTTTCGCCCGCGCGCACGCTCTGTGGCGCGGCGAGTGCGCTGCAACATCACAGCGCCGGACTGCGGTCCGATCATCGAGGCGTCTGCCGCTCTGCGCGACAGACGCCTTTTTGTTATCCAGCTATTTGCCGCCCCTGGCGCCGCCTTTGGCAGTGAAGCAACTGAGGCGGGCCGCCTGCGTCGATACGCGAGGTGCCTCTTCGTTTAGCTGCGGGCCTGCATCAGCGGCGGCCGCTTGTCGAACCATGGCCGCGCCGCTTCGAGTTGCGCGGCCAATCGCAACAGCGTCGCTTCACCGCCGTTGCGCGTGGCGAATTGCACGCCGATAGGCAGTCCACGCGCGTTCCAGTGGAGCGGTACCGACATCGCCGGTTGCCCGCTCAGATTGAACAACTCGGTGCATCCCGCCCACGCGAACGCCTTGTTCGACGCTTCGGTCAGCAGCTTCTTCATCAGAGGTTCGAGCGGCATCGCCGTGACGGCGCGCATCTGCATGCGCTCCGCGGAGGTGGGGTGCATTTCGCCGATCTTGATCGGCGCGCCCGCGAGCGTCGCACACAGGAGCACGTCGTAGCGGTTCAGCAGATCGGTGAGGCGTTCAGTGATGCGGCGCTGTTCTTCCAGCGCGCTGGGCAGGCCCTGCTCGCCGAGTTTGCGGCCGACATGCGCCATGGCCCATGTCGAAATTTCGAATTCGTCGCGCAGTGGCTTGCGGCCGGTGACGCGATTGGCGTTGAGCACCATTTCTTCCGCCGTCACCGACCAGAGCATCAGGAATGCATGGCGGACCGCCGCGAAATCGATCCCGAGCGAAACCGGTTCGATGTTGTGGCCTAGCGAACTGGCGAGTTGCGCGGCGTCTTCGAGCGCGGTGCGCGAGTCGACGGAAAGCGAGGGTGCCAGCATCGAATCGGTGACATAGGCAATGTTCAGCGGTTTGCATGGCTCGCGGCTTGCGCCCAGGAAAGTACCCGGCGCGCCGAGCGGTCTATCCGCGTTGCCCGCCAGCAGATCGAGCAGCAGCGCGCTGTCACGCACGCTGCGCGATACCGCGAGATCGACACCGAGCTCACCGGCCGCGGCGGTGGGTGTCGCGCGCGGCACACGTCCGCGGGAAGGTTTGAGGCCGAAGAGTCCGCAACATGACGCGGGAATGCGGATCGAACCGCCGCCGTCCGATGCATGCGCAAGCGGCACAATGCCCGCGGCAACCGCCGCGGCCGCACCGCCGCTCGAACCGCCCGGTGTGTGGTCGAGACTCCACGGATTGCGGCACGCGCCGAACAACTCGGGCTCTGTATAGGGCATCTGACCGAGTTCGGAGGTGCTGGTCTTGGCGAAGATATTGAGGCCGGCCGCCTTGGCGAGCGCGACGACCGGTGCGTCCTCGGTGGGAATGAAGTGACGATAGTGACGGCTGCCCATCGCCATGCGCAAGCCGGCGACCGCCGCGCCCAGATCCTTGATCAGAAAGGGCACGCCCGCGAGCGCTGCCTGCGCGCTTTCGGCGTTCGTATGGCTCGTGGGATTCGCTCTGCTGGCATCGTCACGCGAGGCACGCTGACGTGCGGCGTCGTAGTCCTTCAGAACAATCGCATTGATCGCGGGATTGACGGACTCCGTACGCGAGATCGCGATGTCCAGCAATTCGCGCGCGCTGGCTTCGCGGTTTCGAACCAGTTCGGCGAGGCCGATGGCGTCATGGGCGAGATAGTCTGATTGCACGACGCCTGGGCCCTCTCTATCTAGTATCGGGTTTGCCGGTTGCAGCCTCGGGCTACAACCGGCAGTTACAGCGGTGAGTTAGTTATAGCAGGGAGTTGCAGCCGTGCGTTACAGCCGCTCACCGAGGAAGGTCAGCGTGCGGCCATGCGCGAGTGCCGCCGCGCGCTGGTTATACGACCCGCGATCCGAACAGTTGAAGCCGTGATCGGCGTTCGGATAAATGTTGAATTCCGCATCGGTGCGGCCGGCAAAGCGTTCCTGAACCTGGCCGACAGCCGACAACGGGATATGCGCGTCGAGTTCGCCGTAGTGGAATTGCATCGGCACCTTGATCCTGGCAGCCTGATCGAGCTTGTTCTGGATGCCGCCGCCGTAGTACGCAACCGCGCCGTCGACTGAACCTTGCGCGGCCGCCAGATACGCGAGTTGGCCACCGAAGCAGAAGCCGATTGCCGCAATCTTGCCGGTCACTTCCGGCATGGCGCGCAACACCGCGGCGGCGGCGCCGATGTCGGCCACGGCCTGGTCGGCGTTGGTCTTCTGCATCAGTTCGATGCCTTTCTCGCGATCCGCACCGTCATACGTCAATTCGACGCGCGGCTGCACGCGCCAGAACACGTCCGGTGCGAGCGCGATGTAGCCGTCTTGCGCGTACTGATCCGCGACCGAACGGATATGGCTGTTCACGCCGAAGATTTCCTGAATGATGATGACGGCCGGTCCCTTGCCGCCTTTGGGAAGTGCCAGATAACCACCGAAACTGTCATTGCCGGCGGGAATGTCGATCCAGCGGGAAGTCGTACTCATGTTGCACTCCGTTTGCTCGTGCGTTGCGTGGGGGTTGGGCTGAATGACTGCTTGAAGCGGGCGCTCAGTTTGCCATCAAAAGAAACCCCTTGCAGCGAGGCCACACGCGGCCCGGCGCCGCCCGCAGCGTGTCCGACGCGCGGCGCTGATCTCGTAAGGCGATTGAAACATTCTCGATAATTCATTTTCCCGCACGCGCGCGCCTCGGTACAGTCGAGCGTATCGGCGCGCGCGTGCCGCGCGGTCCTGGGAAAAGAGGAATCGACTATGAGTGAAGGCAGTTTTGTGACGCCATTTGCTGAGCGTTTTGGCATGCGGGTGCCGGTTGTGCAGGCGCCGATGGTCGGCGGTGCGACCACGCCGGCGATGGTCGCGGCGGCATCGAACGCGGGTGCATTCGGTTTTCTGGCCGGCGCGGCGCTGGCGCCGGAGAAGATCGCAAGCGAAGTCGCGGCAATTCGCGCGCTGACTGATCGTCCGTTCGGCGTCAATCTGTTTGCACTGCCGCCCGTTACGCCTGATGAACTGACGGTGCGCCGCGCGCTCGAAGCGATCGATCCGATCCGCGCGGAACTCGGCTTGCCGCGAGGCAACCCGCTCGAACGCTATGCGCCCGACTTCCGTGCGCAGCTGGAGATGCTGATCGAATTGCGCGTGCCGGTGGTCAGCTTCACGTTTGGGCTGCTTTCAAAAGAGGACGTCGCCCGTTTGCACGCCGCGAGCCTATATGTAATAGGCACCGCGACACATGTCGCGGAAGGACTGGCGTGGCGCGAGGCGGGAGCTGATGCGATCGTCGCGCAAGGCGCGGAAGCCGGCGGCCATCGCGGCACGTTTATCGGCGCTTTCGAAGACGCGCTGGTCGGCACCATGGCGCTGGTGCCGCAACTCGTCGATGCGACCGGCCTGCCGGTGCTTGCGGCGGGTGGCATCATGGACGGGCGCGGTATCGCTGCAGCGCTGGTGTTGGGCGCACAGGCGGCGATGATGGGGAGTGCGTTCATCACGTGCGCCGAGAGCGCGATCTCCCCGGCATGGAAAGCGCGTTTGCGTTCAACGTCCGACACCTCGACCTCCGTGACGCGGGCGATCACCGGCCGTCATGCGCGCGGCATACGCAATCCGTTGATGCTGCGCTTGAGCGAGTCGATGGATAAGGTCGCGCCTTATCCGGTGCAAAACGCCTTGACGCAGGAACTACGACAAATCGCGAGCCGCGCGGAAAACAGCGACTATCTGTCTCTTTGGTCAGGCCAGGGCGCGCCGCTTGGCCGAAAGCGTCGGGAAGGCCTCGGCGTGGCGGAACTGGTCGGGCAACTCGACGAGGAGTGGCAGGCTGCGGCAGCACGGATCGGCGCGCTCAAAGGTTGATTCAAGCCGGCTCAGGCGCGCCTCACAGCGAGCGGCGGCGCGCCTCGTTTTTAAGCACAAAGCCTATTCGAAACATTAACGGTTTCACGCGCTAAAAGCTTTAGAGCGCATTGTTAGACGAACAGCTCACCTGGCGGAAACCCGCATGGGCTGGTGCTTTCCAGCCCGTTCTTCAAGTCGGAATCAGCGCCTGTTGGATAAACGCTATTAGTGTTCATCCCACTTCCTCAAAAAAGTCCCACAATTTAATTTGTTGGCCTACACTTGCGCGCAAGTACGGTTTGCCGTCTGCCACAAACAGTCCGGTGAACGTGCTGGCCAAGTGCATGAACGATGCAACCGGCGTGGTCGTCCACGGGACTGAGCGACACGTGTAGGGAAGCGGGGGCACAGGGCGATTACGTTGTTTTTGGGACCGAAACTGGAGACTTACATGAACACTAAGATTCAAAAGCTGTTGCCGATCAGCGCTGCTGCCATGTTGTTTGCGTCGTTGGCAACGGGCGCGGTGGCGGACGAGGTCGTCAAGATCGGCCACGTTGCACCGTTGACCGGCGGTATCGCTCACCTGGGTAAAGACAACGAAAACGGCGCGCGTCTGGCAGTTGAGGAAATCAACGCCAAGGGCCTGACGATCGGCGGCCAGAAGATCACGCTGCAACTCGACGCACAAGACGACGCAGCTGACCCGCGTACGGCAACGCAAGTCGCGCAGAAGCTGGTTGACGATAAGGTCGTCGCAGTGGTCGGTCACTTGAACTCGGGCACCTCGATTCCGGCTTCGAAGATCTATAGCGATGCGGGCATCGTGCAGATCTCGCCGTCGGCAACGAACCCGGCTTACACGCAACAGGGCTTCAAGACGACGTACCGCGTCGTGGCGACCGATGCGCAACAAGGTCCGGCACTGGCTAACTACGCAGCCAAGGGTCTGAAAGTGAAGAGCGTCGCGATCGTCGACGACTCGACCGCTTACGGTCAAGGTCTCGCCAACGAATTCGAAAAGACCGCCAAGTCGCTGGGCCTGAACGTGATGTCGCATGACGCGACGAACGACAAGGCTGTCGACTTCCGCGCGATTCTGACGAAGATCAAGGGCGAAAACCCGGACGCGATCATGTACGGCGGTATGGATGCAACCGGCGGCCCGTTCGCCAAGCAAGCCAAGCAGCTCGGCCTGCGTGCGAAGGTTCTGGCTGGTGACGGCGTGTGTACCGACAAGCTGTCGGACCTGGCTGGCGACGCAACCGACAACATCGTCTGCTCGGAAGCCGGTATGGCGCTCGAGAAGATGGCTGGCGGCGCAGCGTTCCTCGCCAAGTATCAGAAGCGTTTCGGTCAGCCGATCCAGATCTACGCTCCGTTCACGTATGACGCTGTGTACATCATCGTCGACGCTATGAAGCGTGCTAACTCGACCGATCCGGCGAAGATCCTGGCAGCTATGCCGGCGACCGACTACAAGGGTGTGATCGGCGAAACCACGTTCGACTCGAAGGGCGACCTTCAACACGGCGTGATCTCGCTGTACAACTACAAGGCAGGCAAGAAGACGCTGCTCGACGTAGTCAAGATGTAAGAGCCGCATGACCGAAGACAGCTTGGTTTGTCTTTGGTCAAGTAGTTAAAAGGCACGCGCGCCAAATGGCTCGCGTGCCTTTTCTTTTGGGGATCAAGGTGTGAAGCTAGCGGGTTTGAGAACTTTGTTTGGGAGAATGCCGTGACCACTGTGATCCGTTCGATCGATGACGGCTGGCGCCGCTGGATTGCCGAGAATCTGCTGCTCGACGCGCCGCCGCCTGCCTTGCACGGTGCGCTGGTCGGACATGGTTTCGACCCGGCCGAAGCCGCTCGCGAAATCGAAACAGCGCTCGCGAGTCCTTACTTTGAGGGGGCCGCGCGCCTGCGCAATCGTTTGCGTAAGCGTGAATGGATATTGTCGGTGTACGGCACGCTCAATCGAATGCGCGCCGGGAGTGGCGTGATCGAAAGGCGCGAGCGTTTATCGCGTGACGAATTCTTTGAGCAGTACTACTTTCAGAACCGGCCGGTGATCATCACCGGCGCTTTCGATTTCTGGCCGGCGCGCACGCAGTGGCGTTTCGACTACTTTCGCGAGCGCTGTGGGGATTGCGAAGTCGAAGTGCAGTTCGGCCGCGAGGCGGACGCGAATTATGAAATCAATCAGCCGAAACTCAAGCGCATGATGCGCTTTGCCGACTATGTCGATCTCGTCGAACGTAGCGGGCCGACTAACGATTTCTACATGACCGCCAATAACACCTCGCATAATCGCGCGGCACTCGCGGCGTTATGGTCCGATGTGCCGGTTATCGGCGAATATCTCGATGGCGGATCGCCCGATACCGGTTTTTTCTGGATGGGACCGGCTGGAACGAAGACACCGTTTCACCATGATCTGACCAATAACTTCATGGCGCAGGTGATGGGCCGTAAGCAGATCAAGCTGGTGCCGTTGTCCGATACGCCGCATATGGTGAACATGCTGCATTGCTATTCGCAGGTGGACGGCAGTGCGATCAATTACGAACGTTTCCCGTCGATGCGCAATGCGCACGTAATGGAATGCACGCTTGAACCCGGCGAGTTGCTGTTTCTGCCGATCGGCTGGTGGCACTACGTAGAAGGAGTCGATGCAACGGTGACAATGACGTTCACCAATTTTCTGCAACGTAACGACTTCTCGAGGAATTACACGACGTATCACCAGCTGTGACAAAAAAACGGCGAGCCGGTTGACCCGGCTCGCCGCCCCCCTTCGACGCTTGTTTTAGCGCGCCGTTATTTGCTGTCGTTATTCATCACTTCTTCGGCGTCAGTGCGCCCAGACCGCCGAGCAAGCCACCGCCCGTCGTACCACCCGCCGAGCCCGCCGTACCGGTCAATGCACCGGTGACGGTGTTCAGCAGGCCGGTGATCGGCGCCAGCGGATTGCTGGTGCCGCCACTTCCACCTGTCCCGCCCGTACCACCCGTGCTGCCGGAACCCGTGGCTGACCCGAGCGCGCCTGTCAGCGAGGACACCGCCGAGGTCACCGGTGCGAGCGGATTGCCGCTGCCGCCGGCCGCGCCGCTCAGTGCGCCGGTGAGCGAGTTCACCACCCCGGTCAGCGGTGCAAGCGGGCTGCTGCCCGAGCCGCCGGAGAGGCCGCCGAGGCTGCCGGTCACCGTGCTGAGGACGTTGGTCAGCGGTGCAAGCGGACTGCTGCCCGAGCTGCCGCCGACGCCACCGAGCGTGCCGGTCACCGTGCTGAGGATGTTGGTCAATGGCGCGAGCGGACTGCTCGAGCCGCTGCCGCCGGTCAGGCCGCCGCTCAAGGTGCCGGGCAGCGCGGTGAGAATGCTGGTCAACGGCGCCAGCGGATTACCCGTCGTCCCGCTGCTGCCACCCGGATTCAGAATGCCGGTGAGGCCGCCGAGCGGATTGCCGCTCGTCGAGCCGCCCGCGGTCAGCAGGCCGCCGGCGGACGTGACGGTATCGCCGAGCTTGCTCACGACATTGCCGAGGCCCTGGCCGATCGGGTTGTTGGTCGCGTTGCTGACCTGGCTGCCCGCGCTGTCGAGGCCATGACCGATGGTCGACAGCAGACCGTTCAGCGGTGCGCCGAGACCCGTCGTATCGCCGACGGTTTGCGTCGTTTGCGCCAGCGTCGTGGTGATCGGCGTGATCGCGGTGCTGACGGTCTGCGTCACTTGCTGGATCGGGCCGTTCGTCAGCTGGGAGGTCAGTTGCGTGCCAAGGCCGCTGACTGTAATGCCGACGGTCGAAACCACCGTGCCGAGCGGCGTGGTCAGCGGACTGAGCGGCGCGGTGGGGCCGGTGCCAAGACTTGTCACGAGCTGGCCGGCGCTGTTGACGGCCTGGCCGGCGTTATAAACCAGGCCGCCGCTGCTCGCCAGTGTCGTGCCGAGCGGATCCTTGGAGTTGCCGAGCTGGCCGAGGCCGTTCGCCGCGCCCGTGCCAACCGCTGTGACGCCGGCGCCGAGATTCGAGACGACATTGCCGAGCGCGGTCGTGGTGGCCGGGTTCGCGCCGGGGATCGGCGTAAGGCCGATCTGGTTGCCGATCGCGGAGACGGTTTGGCCGGTCGCGGTGACTACATTGCCAGTGTTCTGGACGACGACGCCGATAGGATTGGCGCTGGTTGGCGTTGGCGTTGGCGTTGGCGTTGGCGTCGGAGTAGGTGTGGGAGTCGGCGTCGGCGTCGGCGTCGGTGTGGGCGTAGGAGTCGGCGTCGGTGTGGGCGTCGGAGTCGGCGTTGGTGTAGGCGTCGGTGTGGGCGTAGGCGTAGGTGTTCCGCCTCCGCCGCCAGCGCCAGCCCCGCCGCCAGCACCGGCGCCACCACCCGCTCCGCTCGACATACTCGGCCTGATCGTTGTGCTTCCGCATCCGGTCAGTAAGATCATCGACGTTACGCACATGGCGATCGCCGACAGTTTGAAATTGCGATTCATGGTCTGCTCCCCCGTAATTTGGAACCTGCTGGGGGAGCTAACTGCAAGGCCTATGCCATTTACGCGCGCATAATCGGCGAGCGAAATAAATCAATAAAAATCAATGAGTTATTGAGTGGTGCGTGCAATGATAACTATGTTGATCCCGCCGATGTGGCGAGGAACACGTCAACGTGCAGGCCGCGTGTAACGTAACGTAAGCTTGTGGGTTTCATATGGCGCGATGTCTGCCGATGCAGCAGCAGTGCGCGTCTGCATCAGATCTTCAAACGCCGCAGCACCTTCGGACCCGCAAGCGCGATCAGCGCGGAACACACGGCCACCACGGACAGCCCGATCGGCAAACTGGTGACCTGCGTCACCGCGCCGATAATCACCGGCCCGAGCAACAGGCCGAAGTACGCCAGCCCGGCAACATGCGCGAGTCCTTCGGCCGGATGAATGCCCTTGACGCTCGCTGCTGCGGCGAACAGCACGGGCATCATGTTCGCCAGCCCGAGACCCATCAGCGTGAAGCCGATCAGCGCGGCGACCGGATTCGGCAGCAGCAGTGCGCCGACCATCCCGGCGCAGGCAAGCGACGCGCTCGCCATCACCAGTTGCGGGGCGCCGAAGCGGGCACGCACGGCGTCGCCGGCGAAACGTGCCGCGGCCATACCGCCTGAAAACGCCGCGTAGGCCGCGCTCGCGAGCGCCGGCGTGGAGAGCACGACGTCGCGCATGTAGACCGTGGCCCAGTCGTACATTGCGCCTTCGGCGATCAGCGCGACCAGCGCCATCGCACCGAGCGCCCACAAGGCCGGCGAGCGCCAGCGGTTGGCGCGCGGCGTGGCGGCGTCGGGATGATCGGCGTGCGGCACGTGTGGCAGAACGGAAGGGCAGGCCGCGATCAGTACCAGCGTGCTGAGCGCCGCAGCTAGCGCCAGATGCACCGCCGGCGCCATGCCGCGTGCCAGCAAGGCGCCGCCCACTGCCGCGCCGAACATCCCGCCGAGGCTGAACATGCCGTGCAGCGACGACATGATCGGCTTGCCGAGTGCTTTCTCCACAGCGCTGGCTTCCGCGTTCATCGCGACGTCGAGTGTCGCCATGCCGGCGCCGAAGACGGCCAGCACGATCAGTAGCATCCAGTAGGCCGGCACGATCAGGATCAGCGCCGCACACGCGGTCATCACCAGACCGCCGCTCAGGCAGGCGCGGCGCGTGCCGACCCGCGCGATCCATGGGGCATTGGCCGCCATGGCGCCGATCGAGCCGCCGGCCACGGCCAGCAGCGCGAACGAGAGCATCGCTGCATTCAGATGGAAGCGGTCGCGTACGGTCGGCACATGCACCCCCCACGACGCGTACATCATGCCGGCGATAAAGAACACCGCCATGGTGGCGATCCGGGCGCGCTGCCGCGCGGTATCGGAGAGCGCTCGATGAGCAGCGGGGAGGCTGGCGAATTCGGAGGAGTGGTCGGACACGGAAATCTCGTGGGGGGCGCGGGAGAAAGCGCCCTGTAAGCGAATTTTCGATTCTAACGAAGCGCGCTGTCTTATGCTTGAAGCAGATTGATCCAACACTTATCTATCGAGGGCCGCGCACTTGAACATTCCCGCTCACGCTCCGCTGCATCTGCTGCATAAGGCCGCAATCGGTACGCTCGCTACCCACGCGCGCCAGCCGGAAGGTTTTCCTTATCCCTCAGTGCTGCCGTTCGCGCCGGACTCTCAGCATCGCCCGACCATCCTCGTGAGCCGGCTCGCCGAGCATACGCACAACCTGCACGCCGACCCGCGCGCCGGCTTTCTTGCGGTCGACGCGCCCGGCGACGACGTACTGAGCGGCCAGCGCGTCACCTTGCTCGGCACGTTCGAACCGGTCGACTCGACCCCCGAAGTCGTGCAGCGCTATCTGCGTTATCACGCGGACGCGGAGCGGTACCTGGTTCTCGGCGATTTTACGTTCTGGGTGATGAGGCTCGAACGGCTGCGCTACATCGGCGGTTTTGGTGCGATGGGCTGGCTGGACGGCACTGAACTTGATCCGCTGCCACCACTCGGTTTCGCCGAAGAAAACGCGCTGATCGAATACTTCGCTGCTCATTCTTCCAGTGCCCAAGGACTTCAACTGCTCGGCGTCGATCGCTATGGCGCCGATCTGAAACAGGACGGTGTACGCATCCGTTTCGCCTTCGACGACGCGAAATGCAATACCGAAACCTTGCATGCGGCGCTCGAAGATTGCATCCGGCGCCACGCTAATTAAGCCTTGATTGCTGTTTCGGGAAAACACCCATGCCGCAATAACAGCGTGGCGCGCATGTCGCAATATGTTCCGATGTTTCATGTAAAAGCTTTCATGGCATGAAATGTTCACGCGGATTTTTTATCTTAAATTTCATTTTTTGATAGTAGATTCAATCATTACTGACGCACGGCCGCGTTTTTCAGCAAAATGCGAAAATTAGCTATTTGAAAGGGTCCGCGTAACATCGCGGTCCGTTGAAATTTTTTGAAACGAATTGGGATTAATTTTTCGACGGTGCTTTTGCAGTCTTTCTATTTTGTGTTAATCTCGCCATCAAATTCCGAGGCATGATCACCTTCAAAGGGCAAGCCGGCTTAAGACTGGCAGTCATTTATCCAAACCACAAGGGAACCTATGTCGTCATACAAGGAACTACTCGCGCAGCGCGAGAAGCTCGAAAAGCAGATCGAAGAAGCAAAGTCGCGTGAATACGCAGAAGTGCTGAATGAGATCAAGCAGAAAATGGCCGATTACGGCATTACGCTGGCTGAACTCGGTGGTGGTCGTGGTGCCAAGGCGGCGAAAGCCGGTCGTCCGCGTGCTGGCGTTGCGCCGAAATATCGTGACCCGGATAGCGGCAGCACGTGGTCGGGCCGCGGCAAGCCGCCGCGCTGGATCGCAGGTCTGGATCGCGAGAAGTTTTTGATCCAGAAGTAATACCAATACGGTCAACCAGCCGCGCTTATAGCGTCGCTGTTGCCAGAAAAAAACCGCGTACCGTCCAGGGCGCGGTTTTTTTTCGCCCAGAAAATTGTTGCGATTTTTTGTCGCACGCACTCCATGAAACTGGAACGCGAATGCTTTTCGTTTAGATAAGCAACTGATTTAAAAGGATTTTTTGTGGTCTTTCCAGTGCATATCACGATGCGCCGGGTAGAATGCAGGCATTGAACTTTTCACTTCGATTCAAACATGTCTTCCACCGCCGCCGTTCAGTCCGCCGAGAAACATCGCGTCGCGCGTAAAAGCACTTTTGTCAGTATTGCGCTCAATACGGTGCTGATGGCGCTGCAAATTGTCATCGGAGTGTTTGCCCATTCTCAGGCGCTGGTGGCTGATGGTATCCATTCGCTGGCCGATTTGATTTCCGATTTTGTCGTGCTAATCGCCAATCGGCACAGCGGCGCCAAGCCCGACGCGGATCACAATTACGGACACAGCCGTTATGAAACGGTTGCGTCGCTGTTTTTGGGCGCGCTGCTGATTGTGGTCGGGGTCGGAATGTTGTGGCGCGCCGGGACACGTCTTGCCGATTTGCAAAGCATTCCGGCCGTCCATGTAAGCGCGCTCGCAGTCGCGGTGCTGGTGCTGATTTCCAAAGAGAGCCTGTTTCGATACATGCTGCGCGAAGCGCAGCGCGTGCGTTCCGCCATGTTGATTGCGAACGCATGGCACGCCCGCTCGGACGCCGCTTCTTCGCTGGTGGTCGCCATCGGCATTATCGGGAGCCTTGCGGGTGTGCCCCTGCTCGATCCGATCGCGGCGGCGATTGTCGGCTTCATGGTGGCGCGCATGGGCTGGACGTTCGGCTGGGACGCGCTGCAGGATCTTTCCGACCGGGCGCTAGACGAAGCCGCCTCGGCCGACATGCGCGCGCTATTGCTCGCAACCCCCGGCGTGCGCGACGTGCACGAAATGCGCACCCGCAAGATGGGGGACTTCGCACTTGTCGATGCGCACATTCTGGTCGACCCGCTGATTTCGGTCTCGGAAGGGCATTACATCGCCGAGTCGGCGCGCTTGCGCGTGCTGGCCGACAACCGTGTTCTCGACGCGCTGATCCATGTCGACCCGGAGAACGACGCGGTTGCGCGCCCAACCGTCAATCTGCCGACCCGCGAGCGGATCGTTGCCGCGGTCGATGCGGCATTGGCCGCGGGCGGCGTGAAGGCCGCTTCGATCAATTTGCATTACCTGAGCACGGGGCTCGATGTCGAAGTGGTTTTGCCGGCGCCGGATTCGCGCACGGCCCGCAGCGAAGCGCCCTCTCTCGCGGGTGTCGATCTGGAGGCGCTCAGACGCAGTCTGGGTGCCCGCAAGCTGGCGATGCGGCAAGGGTTGGACACATTCGCGGACGACGGCGGCACTTCAACCGAAGCAGGGAGTGGCGAGGTTGGTGCCCGCGTCAAGGCGATAGAGCCGCATAGCACAAACTGATGCACGCCACGCGAGCTGAGCCGCTCGAACGGCCGCTTCACCGCCTCACAGTGGCAACTGCGTATCGAATTTGATTTCGCGCAGCACGACGCTCGTGCGCACCTGAGCGACGGCGGGAATCTTGAAGATGCGTTCGTGTAGAAAGCTGTCGTACGCCTTGATGTCCGGCGCGACGATCTTGAGGATGTAGTCGGATTCGCCGGTCGTGCTGTAGCACTCGGTGACTTCCGGGCAGGTGGCGATTTCCCGCTCGAACTGCTCGACCCCGCCCTCGGTATGGCGCGTGAGGTGGATATGGGCAAGCGCGCAGACGTGCAGACCGAGTTTTTCGCGATCCAGCAAGGCCGTGTAGCGCTGGATCACCCCAGATTGCTCCATATCCTTGATACGGCGCCAACATGGGGTGCTCGAGAGCCCAACCTGGTCAGAAATCTCTTGTACGGACCGGCGTGCGTCGAGCTGCAGCAGGCGCAGGATTTTTTGAGAGAACGTATCGAGTGTCAACTGCGCCTCCGTTGGCGTCGCCCTATCAACGCATGGTAGAGGTCTCGAAAACGAAACGCAATGTAAAACGGGTTCGGCGAGGGAGATTACCTAATTTGCCGGTTCCTCAGCGGCGTTTTGTCCTGTGCCGTCCCCATCTTGACCGGCTGCCGGCATGGCCGCCTGGAACGTCCGCAGATCCTTCAGCATGTTGCAGAAGAGCGCGCCCTGCTCGATCGCATCGTCGAGTGCGACATGCGTATGCGGATGTTCGTCGAACCAGTGCTTCGGGAAGCGTGGCTTGATGTTCTTGCGGTACGGCAGGCCGGTCAGCGCGAAGGCCAGCGTTTTGATGTCGAGCGCGGACCACGAGAACGGGCAGCGGCCGACAAACCGCATCATGTACCAGAACATATAGGTGAAGTCGAAACCGGCCGGCATCGCCACGAACACGGGCTTGCCCGGCAACGCCTCGACCCATTCGACGTAGGCCGTGAGCGCGGCCTGCGGATCCTGCAAATCCTTGCGGCAGGCCTCCCATGCTTCCGGCTGCGTTTTCCACCAGGCTTCCTGCACCGGATGCGCTGTGGCGCCGTCGAGCAGTTCCAGATTCGCGGAGAAGGTGGCGATCAGTTGCTTGTCTTCCGTATAAGCGGCGGAGGCGAAACTGAGCATCGAATGCGGACCGGGAATGGGACCGTCCGCTTCGACGTCCGTGCTCACATAGATTTCGCTGCTCATGCTTCGACTCCGTCGGCCACGTACGGATTGGTGCGGCGTTCGGCGCCAAACGTGGAGGTGGGACCATGACCCGGAACGAAGGTGACGTCGTCGCCGAGTGGCCAGAGTTTTTCGCGGATCGAGCGCACCAGGTCGGCGTGATTGCCGCGCGGAAAATCCGTGCGGCCGATCGAGCCGGCGAACAGCACGTCGCCGACCAGCGCGAGCCGATGCGCGCGGCTGAAGAACACGACATGCCCTGGCGTGTGACCCGGGCAGTGATAGACCTCGAGGGTTTCGTCGCCGAACCGCACGGTCTCGCCGTTTTGCAGCCAACGGTCCGGCTCGAACGCCTCGGCAGCGGGAAAGCCGAAGCGCGTGCTTTGATCCGGCAGCTTGTCGAGCCAGAAGCTTTCGTCGGGATGCGGACCTTCGATCGGCACGCCGTAATGCGTGGCGAGCGTCTTTGCGCCAGCGCAATGATCGATGTGGCCGTGTGTCAGGAATACTTTTTCGACCGTCACGTTCTGGCGTGCGATTTCACCCTGGATGACATCAAGGTCGCCACCCGGATCGACGACGGCCGCCCGTCCTGTTGCCTCGCAAACGAGCAGGGAGCTGTTCTGCTGGAACGGGGTGACGGGGATCAAGGTGACTTTCATGGTGACGGCGCCGCAGGGAAAAACGTTGATTGTACCGGCGTCTGGCCGATGGTCGCCGAGGGCGCGGAAGCCCCGCTGCAACGGGCTTTCGGCTGCTCATTTTTGCAGCAGGAGTGAAAATTCTTCAAGGTTTTCAGTCGCTTGCCATCCCAAAAATTTCTTTTGGGTATAATGCGCTCTATGCACAAGGAATTGTGCATGCCACACGGCGATGCGTCCCCATCAAAAATGGGCACGCGGATTGCCACTCAAGTATGGGCTACCGGCGTTTTGCAGGTAGCCATCAGGTATCGAATGCTTTCGATGCACACGTCTTACCCAGCCAGGCGCCGCGCGCCTGCAACGGACTTAAATGCCGTGACGCTGGGTGGGGCCTACGCCGCTGTTCCTGTGCGCTGAGTTGCGCGCGCAAGAACGTGTTTGCCACGTTCGATGGCGGCATGTGGGGTCTGGTCAGGCTGCCGGGGACAGGTTGCGCCAGACGTGAAAATTAACCGTGCGGTAGCGGCTGTGTGAGCCGCATCCGGGCTTTGACGTACTGCGCTTTTCCGCGCGGCGCGTTGTCGTCCATTGCCGCCGGAGTCGCAGGCAACACGCTCAACTTTTGCGTGATGCGGCTCGACAATTTGATTGCACGTCTTATGAAAACTCGGTTATCCCGCAGTCTGGGGACTATTTTTGCCTTTTTTGTGCTGGCCGGTTGTGCTACGCCTCCGGGTGCAAGCACCGCGTCCGACAACGGCGCACCGCTGAGCACGAAGAAAGTCCAGGCAGGCTCCTTCGGCCCGCAAGCTTTTGGTAGCGCGCCGGCCTCGGATGTCGCCGCCAAAGGCGCATCACTGGCCGATGCCAAGCCGCTCACGGACGATGGTTCGGGCATTTCGGACTTCGAGCAGACTGGCCGCGCCTCATGGTACGGCCGTGGCTTCCATGGCCGCCGCACCGCCAACGGCGAACGCTACGACATGCACGCGATGACCGCGGCGCATCGTACGTTGCCGCTCGGCTCGTATGTTCGCGTGACCAATCCGGCCACCTCGCGCTCGGTTGTCGTCCGTATTAACGACCGTGGCCCGTATGCGCGTGGCCGGGTGATCGACCTGTCGATGGCCGCCGCAAGCGCGCTCGACATGCGCCATGCGGGTACGGCACGGGTCAAGATCGAAGGGTTGACGCGCCAGGAAGCGCGCGCTGAGATCAATGAAACGCTGGCGTCGAACTCGGGTTCGAACGCGGACAAGTAATTTAGTGGCTGGGCGCGCGCCGCAGGCGCATTTGTGACGCCGTGCTACCCGGCGGCAATGCACGTTGTGTTTGCCGGGAATGAAGGGCCGCATCGTGAACCGCACCCCAAAAGTTGGACGCTGATCCAATCTTTGGGGTGTTTTTCATGGCGCGGCCTTTTTTTGCGGTCCATTCGGTTCATCGACCCTCGCTGGTCGCAGCCGCCGGTCTTTTTTGGGTCGCGTAGCGAGCGCGGTCGGCAGTCTCCGCAGACGGACATTCCTTCCCGTCTGCCTTACTCCTCGTCTTTCTTCAGCGCCAACGCGCGCGTGTAGAGCGCGTTACGCGAAGCGCCGGTGATGGCCGCCGCGACTTTTGCCGCGCTGCTCACCGTCAATTCTTCCAGCAGGATGCCCAGCAACGCGTCGTGATCGTGTTCACCGGCGGCTTCCGGCTGTGCGCCTTCTACCACCAGCACGAACTCACCGCGTTGCCGGTTCGGATCGGCGGCAAGCCACGTTGGCCCTTCGGCCAGGGTGCCGCAATGCAGCGCTTCATGTAACTTCGTCAATTCGCGAGCGATCAACAGCTTGCGCTCGCCACCGAATGCGTCGGCCAACGCCTGCACTGTTTCGACGATCCGGTGCGGCGCTTCGTAGAACACCATTGCGTGGGGATGGCTCGCGAGCGCTTGCAGTGCCGCAGCGCGTGCTTTCGCCTTCGGTGGCAGGAAGCCAAGGAACGAGAACGTTGCGACCCAGTCGCCGGCCGCGCTCAACGCGGTGGCGAGCGCGCTTGCGCCGGGCAGCGGGATTACCGGGAAACCGGCTTCGCGCACTGCGTCGACGAGTTTCGCGCCGGGGTCCGAAATACCGGGCGTGCCCGCGTCGGACACATAGGCTACGCGTTCGCCCGCTTGCAGATGTTCGATCAGGCGCAGCGCCGCGGCCCGCTCGTTGTGCTGATGGACCGCGACAAGCGGTTTCGAGATGCCGTAGCGCGCGAGCAATTGGCCTGTGTTGCGGGTGTCTTCGGCGGCGATGCGATCCACCAGGCCGAGCACATGCAACGCACGCAGCGTCACGTCGGCGATGTTGCCGATCGGCGTGGCCACCACATACAGCGCGGCGGCAGGGTAGTGCTGCCCCTGCGCGAGTTCGGAGAGAGGAGTCATGAGGCAGAAGACGCAGACAGACAGAACGAGGCCGCCATTGTGCCACCCAATCCGGCCGCACAACTTTTCGGGACCAGGCGGGTCCAAACTCGTCGGCGCGGCTTTTGAAGCGCGTGCGATGGAGTTCTTGCAACGGCAGCGTTTGCGCTTCGTCGCGCGCAATGTGCTGTGCAGGGGCGGTGAGATCGATCTGGTGATGCGTGAGCGTGACGGCGCCCTGGTGTTCGTCGAAGTTCGCGCGCGGGCGCAGCGGCATTACGGCGGCGCGGCTGCAAGCATCGGGTGGCAGAAGAAGCAGCGTATCGTGCGTGCCGCGCGGCATTATCTGGCAACCCGCTGCAAACATTCGCACGATGAGCCCGCGTGCCGTTTCGACGTGATTGCGTTCGAAGCCGGCCGGCTCGTATGGCTGCGCGATGCCTTTCGTGCCGACGAAGTCTGATGCGGTGCGCGGCGAACGCCCGTGAGTGAGATAAACTTGCGCTCGCGTACGGGCCTCGTCGGTACGGCTCGCAATACGACTTCACAACACGGCCGCGCATTGCGGTCCATTCGCGGTAGAAAACAGAGACTCGATGTCAGTCGAACGCATTCAACAACACTTCCGCGACAGCGCGGCAGTCAAACTCGAAGCCCTCGAAACCCTGTCGATGCCGATCGCCGCAGCGATCGACACGATGTTCGCCGCGCTCGCCAACGGCAGCCGCATTCTTGCGTGCGGCAACGGCGGCTCGGCGGCCGATGCGCAACATTTCGCCGCCGAACTGATCGGCCGCTTCGAGCGTGAGCGCCCCGGTTTGCCGGCGATCGCGCTGAGCACCGATACGTCCGTGCTCACCGCTATCGCCAACGATTACTCATTCGAGCAGATTTTTTCGAAGCAGGTGTGGGCGCTTGGCCAGCCCGGCGACGTGCTGCTGGCGATCACCACGTCCGGCAATTCCGCCAATGTGCTGGCCGCGATCGAGGCCGCGCACGAGCGCGAAATGATCGTGGTCGCGCTGACCGGCAAGGGCGGCGGTCGCGTGCAGGAAGTCCTGAGCGATACAGATATCCAGATTTGTGTGCCGTCCGATCGCACCGCGCGTATTCAGGAAGTGCATTTGCTGACCATCCATTGTCTGTGCGACGGCATCGATGCCATGTTGCTGGGCGAAGACTGAGATTGATTCCGAAGGAGAGCTAGTTGATGAGCGTATTCCGCGTCAAGAAGACACTGGTGAGAACCGTGCTGGTGGTTGGGTTCGCGGCGGGGCTGTCCGCGACGTTGCAGGGTTGCTTTCTGGCCGTCGCCGGCGCGGCGGGCGGCGGCGCGCTGGTGGCGACCGACCGGCGCACGCTCGGCGCGCAGACCGAGGATCGCGAGTTGCAGGTGAAGGCGCTCTCGCAGATCAGCCAGAACTTGCCCGACAACGCGCACGTCAACGTGGCGGTGTTCAACCGCCGCGTGCTGCTGACGGGCGAAGTCGCGGGGGACGTGTCGAAGCAGCGGGCGGAGACCATCGTGCGTGGCTTGAATAACGTCAATACGATCGTCAACGAACTGGCGATCATGCCGGCCAGTTCGTTCTCGTCGCGCACCAACGATACTTATCTTGAGACACGCGTAAAGACCGCTTTGATCGCCGAGAAGAACATTTCGGCGAACAACTTCAAGGTCGTGGCCGAGCGCGGCTCGGTGTATCTGATGGGTCTCGTCACCATGGACGAAGGCAATCGTGGCGCCGACGTCGCGAGCCGCGTGCCGGGCGTGGTGCAGGTCGTGAAGGTGTTCCAGTACATCCAGCCGCAGGAGGCGGCAGCCGCCGCTGCCGCGGCGAGCGCGCCGGCTGCTGCTTCGCAGCCTGATGCGAATGCGCCGACCGTGGGTGCGATCCCCGATTCGTCGGTGAGCTCGCGTCCGCTCGATCAGCAGGCGCCGGCGCCTGTCAGCAATTCGAACTCGGTGCATCCGGGCAATCCGAAGGCGACGACGCCATGAAGCAGGGCGTTGCTTTCATGACTGCGATGCTGACGGTTAGCGTGTTGACCGGTGCATTCGCAGCTTCAGCGCGTGCGGCCGATGCGCCGCGCGGTCAGATCGTTGCGAGCTCGAATGCCTGCATGGGATGTCACGCGGTAGACCGCAAACTGGTCGGCCCGTCGTTCCAGCAGATCGCTGCAAAGTACAAGGGCGATGCGCAAGCGCCGGCAAAACTGGTGCGCAAGGTGAAGGACGGCGGCTCCGGCGTATGGGGCATGATTCCGATGCCCGCGCATCAATCAATGAGCGATGCGGACATTCGCACGGTAGTGGATTGGGTGCTGGCTGGGGCGCCGTCCAGGTGAGGTTTTGCCAGTCGTTTTGCCGCACAGAGGGGCTTGGCAAAACGGAAAATGCTTGTGCTAGAATAATTTGCACATTGGGGGGGTAGCTCAGCTGGGAGAGCGTCGCGTTCGCAATGCGAAGGTCGGGAGTTCGATCCTCCTCCTCTCCACCAGGATCACGTTCAGAGATGTCCAAAAACCCCGCAGCCGAAAGGCTCGCGGGGTTTTTTATTTCCAGCGAAACCCAATCCCCTGGAAGACGATGTCGCGAATGCGACTCGCCTCTACTCCCGAAATCCCACCTCATCCAAACGCCGCAACTGCGCAATGTCGCGAAGCGGCGGCGCGCCGAAGTGCCGGCTATATTCGCGACTGAACTGCGAAGGACTGTCATACCCGACCCGGATCGCAACCGACCCGACATCTCCGCTATGCCGGAGCAGCAACCTCCGCGCCTCGTGTAGCCGCAGTTGCTTCTGATACTGCAGCGGAGTCAGCGTCGTGACGTTCTTGAAGTGATGATGGAGCGACGACACGCTCATATTCACCGCCTGTGCCAGCGTCTCCATGCGCAAAAGCTCGGTGTAGTGATTCTGGATCCACTCGATTGCCCGGGCGATCCGGAACGTCTGGCTGCCGTTCACCGCAACGTGGCGTAGCCGTTTCCCCTGCTCGCTCGTCATCAGCCGGTAGAGCAATTCCTTTTCGATGAGCGGTGCGAGTACGGGAATGTCACCCGGAGTATCGAGCAATCGCACAAGTCGCAGTGCCGCATCGAAAACCGGTGCCGACAGCGGCGCCACCGCGATGCCTTCGCCCGCCGACGCGGCGTCCGGTTCCGGCAGGCGCAGTTGCGTGGCTAATTCCACGATCCGTTGCGGATCGAGCGTGAACTTCACACACAGATAAGGCGCGTCGGGCGACGCCCGCGTCACCTGCGACATCACCGGCAGATCGACGGACGTCACGAGGCAATGCAGATGATCGTAGACATACGCCTGCCCCGCGACCATGACCCGCTTGGCGCCCTGCGCCGCGAACACGAATGCGGAGCTCGTCACGCCGCAGCCGAGATCCACCGGCTGCGAGTAGCGATAGAACGTCAGCGACGGGATCGCCGTCTGATGCGTACCGTCGGTCGGCGCGAAGCGGCTGATGAGCGCGGCGAGTTCGCAGCGCGCCGTTTCGCGCGCCACTGAAGGATCGGAGTCTGAGGAGTGCAGTTTCATGCGCATGGAAATCCGTGGACGGAATCGAGCATACCCAACCGCTGCCGGGCAAGCGCGGTTGGCCTGCTGGATTTGCAGCATTGTTCAATAAATTTGCAGGATTGTGTAAAGGCAACGGCAGACACTCGGTACACACTGCCGCGTACACCCGGCGCCAAGTCCGGGCTTTCCCCACGGAGAGGTTCATGTCTACATCGTTTGTCCTCAACGGCAAGAACATTACGCTCGACGCCGATCCCACCACGCCGCTCCTTTGGGCGATCCGCGAGGACGCGGGTCTGCACGGCACGAAGTTCGGTTGCGGCATGGCGCAATGCGGCGCCTGCACGGTCCATCTGGAAGGCGAAGCCACCCGTTCGTGCGTGCTGCCGCTCGCGGCGATCGCGGGCAAGCGCATCACGACCATCGAGGGCATCGAAAGCCGGCCCGCAAAAGCCATCCAGGCCGCATGGGTCAAGCTGCAGGTGCCGCAGTGCGGCTACTGTCAGTCCGGACAGATCATGTCCGCGACGGCCTTGCTCGAACATAACGCCACGCCCACCGACGCCGACATCGACGCCGCGATGAACGGCAATCTCTGCCGCTGTGCGACCTATACCCGCATTCGCGCGGCCATCCACGAAGCTGCTGCCACCCTGAAGGCCTGACCATGACGACCGATCTCGATCTCACGGATGCGGTACGCCCGTCGCGCCGAACTTTTCTGAAGGCGGCCGGCGCCTTCGCGGCAGTCGGTCTCACCATCGGCTTCGAGTGGGCGGGCACGGGCCGCCGGGCGCTCGCCGCGACCATGCCCGACGCGACGTTCGCCCCCAATGCGTTCCTGCGCGTCGCGCCGGACAACAGCGTCACGGTCATCGCGAAGCACGTCGAGATGGGCCAGGGCGCGTACACCGGCATCGCGACGATCGTCGCGGAAGAACTGGATGCGAACTGGCAGGACGTACGGGTCGAAAGCGCGCCCGCCGATGCGAAGCGCTATGCGAATCTCGCGTTCGGCACGATCCAGGGCACGGGCGGCAGCTCGGCAATGGCCAACTCGTGGATGCAATTGCGCGACGCCGGTGCGAAAGCGCGCGCGATGCTGGTCTCCGCCGCCGCCGCAGAGTGGCAGGTGCCCGCGTCCGAACTGACGACGCTCGACGGTAGCGTTCATCACGCCGCCACGAACCGGAGCGCCACCTACGGATCGCTTGCGTCGGCCGCGGCTCGCTTGCCGGTGCCGGACAAGGTCACGCTCAAGTCGCCGAAGGATTTCCGGTTGATCGGCCATCAACTGCCGCGTGTCGATGTGCCGTCGAAAACCAACGGCACCGCGCAGTTCACACTCGACGTGACCTTCCCCGGCATGCTCGTCGCGCTGTTGCAGCGCCCGCCGCTCTTCGGCGCAACGGTCAAATCGTTCGATGCATCGGCTGCGAAAGCGGTGCCCGGCGTCGTCTCGGTCGTGCAGGTGCCGGGTGGCGTCGCGGTTGTCGGGAAGGGTTTCTGGGCGGTGAAGCAGGGCCGCGATGCACTGAAGGTCGAATGGGACGATTCGGCCGCCGAAAAGCGCAGTTCGGACGCGATCATGGCCGAGTACCGGCAGCTCGCCGAGCAGCCCGGCGCATCCGCCCGCAAGGAGGGCGATGTGACGCAGGCGCTCGCCGGCGCGGCGAAGAAAATCTCGGCCACCTACGCGTTTCCGTATCTCGCTCACGCGCCCATGGAGCCGCTCGACGCCGTCGTCAAGCTCACCGCCGATAGTTGCGAGATCTGGGCCGGCGACCAGTTTCAGACCGTCGACCAGGGCAACGCCGCGCACACGGCCGGGCTCGATCCGCAGCAGGTGAAGATTCACACGTTGTATGCGGGCGGCAGCTTCGGGCGGCGCGCGAACACGCGGTCGGACTATATCGTCGAGGCCGTGTCGATCGCGAAGGCGCTGGGCGCGAACGGCACGCCGGTCAAGCTGCAGTGGACTCGCGAGGACGACATCCACGGCGGTCTTTACCGGCCGATGTATTTCCACAAACTCGATGCAGGACTGAGCGCCGACGGCAAGCTCGTCGGCTGGCGGCATCGCATCGTCGGTCAGTCGATTCTGGCCGGTACGCCGTTCGCCAGCGTCATGGTCAAGAACGGGATCGACTCGACGTCCGTCGAGGGGGCCGCCAACGTGGCCTACGCGATTCCGAACATCTCAGTCGAACTGACGACTACGCAGACCGGCGTGCCCGTGTTGTGGTGGCGGGTGGTCGGCAGCTCGCACACGGCATTCGCGGTCGAGGCGTTTATCGACGAAGCCGCACATGCCGCGGGCAAGGATCCGTTCGCCTTCCGCCGCGATCTGCTCGCACACGAACCGCGCATGCGGGGCGTGCTCGAACTCGCCGCGCAGAAAGCGGGCTGGGACCCGGCCAAACCGTTGCCGAAAGGCCGCGGACGCGGTATCGCGGTGGCCGAGGCGTTCCAGACGTTCGTCGCGCAAGTCGCGGAAGTCTCCGTCGACAAGGACGGCAACGTGAAGGTGGAGCGCGTCGTCTGTGCGGTGGATTGCGGCACGCCGATCAATCCCGACATCATCGCCGCACAGATGGAAGGTGGCATCGGCTTCGGTCTGGGCGCGGCGTTGCACAGCGCGATCACGCTGAAGGACGGCAAGGTCGAGCAGAACAACTTCGACGGCTACCAGGTACTGCGAATCGCCGAGATGCCCAAGGTCGAAGTGCACATCGTGCAGTCGGGCGAAGCGCCGACAGGTGTCGGCGAGCCCGGTGTCGCACCGGTCGGACCGGCCGTCGCGAACGCGATCTTCGCGGCTACCGGCAGGCGGATTCAGTCCCTGCCGTTCCCCGCAGCGTCGGAAAAGACCGCCTGACGGACTGAGCGAAGACGACGGCCCACGTCGTGACGAATCGCGCTCCCGTGTGCCTGGCACGCGGGAGCGCGGCACGTTCACGATTCAGAACGGCCCGAGATCAGAACTTGTCCCACCCGTCGTCCGCAGTCGCGGTAGCGAGCGCGGCGATCGGCGCAATCGGCGCAATCGGTGCAATCGGTGCAACGCGCCTCGGAGCAGCGGCAAGCGCAGCCTCGCGCCGCGGCGCTTCCCGCCGAACCGGAGCAGCCGTTGCCGCAGCGTCCTTCACCTGGAAAAACGCCACGGCTTCATTCAACTGCTGCCCCTGGTCTTCCATCGACCGCGAAGCCGCCGCCGCTTCTTCCACGAGTGCCGCATTCTGTTGCGTGACGTTGTCCATCTGGGTAATCGCAAGATTGACCTGCTCGATGCCACGGCTCTGTTCAGCGGATGCCGCCGCGATCTCCGACATGATGTCGGTCACGCGCGCGACCGCTTGAGTCACTTCGGCCATCGTCTTGCCCGCCTCACCGGCAAGCGCCGAACCATCGCGGATCCTGCCCACCGAGGTAGCGATCAGATCCTTGATCTCCTTTGCCGCGCTCGATGAACGTTGCGCCAGGCTTCTGACTTCGCTCGCGACCACCGCGAACCCCCGTCCCTGTTCGCCCGCACGCGCGGCTTCGACGGCGGCGTTCAGCGCCAGAATGTTGGTCTGGAACGCAATGCCTTCGATGATGCCGGTGATGTCCGCGATCTTGGTCGAGCTGTCGCTGATGTCGTGCATCGTGCTCACCACCTGACCGACCACCTCGCTCCCCTTTTGTGCCACCGACGATGCATTCGCGGCCAGCGTGCTGCCTTGCTGCGCGTTGTCGGCGTTCTGCTTAACGGTGGAGGTGAGTTCCTCCATGCTGGAAGCGGTCTCCTGCAACGACGCCGCCTGCTGCTCGGTACGCTGGCTCAGATCCATATTGCCCGCCGCGATCTGGCGTGCCGCCCCGGCGATGCTGGTGCTGCTGTCGCGCACGCGTCCGACGATCGCCGTCAACCGTTCGTTCATTTCGCGCAGGGCGGTCAGCAGTTTGCTGGTTTCGTCGCGGCCGTCGACGGTGATCTGCGTGCGCAGATCGCCTTGCGAGACGGTGCGCGCGACGTCGATCGCAAAACGCAGCGGCCCGGTCACAGCACGCGTGATCACCACGCATGCGGTGACGGCGAGCCCCAGCGCGATCAGGCAGATCGCGATCAGCATATTGCGCTGGTTCTCGTAATGCGCCGTGTATTCGTTGACCAGCTGCTCCTGACGTGAACGCGTGTAGTCGGCGTACGCGTCGGTCGAGCGAATCAGCGCGGCGAGCAACGGCCGGCAATGCTCGTCCATCTCGACGATCGCCTCGTCTTTCTTGTTGGTGAGCGCGAGATTGACGATGTTGAGGGCAACCGGACCATACGCCGCTTCGACCCGGTTGATCTCCGCAATGAGGCTGCGTGCTTTCTCCGAGGTATCGGTCGAACTCGCACTCATGTCGTTGAGTTTTTTCAGATCGGCTTGCACGTCTTCGTGCGCGCGCGTTACGTCGGCTTTCTCTATTTCGAGGTCCTGAGGTTTGGTGACGAGTACGAGATTACGCGCCGCGATCGCCCGGCGGTCGACGGCGGTTCGAACCTGCACGACCATGTCAGCGCGTGCGTTGATGCCATGTACATAGTCGGAAAACCCATCGGTCGAATCGCTCAGCGCTTTCAGGGAAAGGCCGGAAACCGCGACGACGATGAGCGATAGCATGCCGAAACCGGCAACGAGCTTGGTCTTGATGGTGAGGTTTTTAAGTGACACGTTTTTTCTCCAATAACGAAACGTTGAAGTGTTCGTAATGGACTCTCAGGTCCGGACATGGGAGCGTCTATCTGACTGCCATTGATGCCGGCAGCCCCGCGCGGTTTCTCCTTTGTGCCCACCATAAGACGCCTTGCGGCAGCGCGTCGAACGTCGGGTACAAATGGGTATCCCATTTACCGGTTATCGGATCGGATTCTTATGGACTGAAGGAATTCCGGGTATTCCTCTACTAAGCTTGCACCCGATGAGCGAAGAACGCGGCATTTCGCCTAAATTTTGAGCTATTTAGGCACATGATGAAAACATGTGTCTTTCATTTTTATTTCATTTTCCCCATGCGCCTGGACCGGCGGTAATTGTCTGACATGAACGGGGCAACAAAAATGACTTGAGCAAACCGGCATCTCTATATATGATTGAGCAATCACTCATTTATAGTAAGCAGTCGAAGCGAACCGTATGGCCCGTCCGAAAAGCGAAGACAAACGTAACGCCATCCTTGCCGCCGCCACCGAGGTCATTGCCGAGCAAGGCCTGGGCGCGCCTACTGCACGCATCGCGAAACTCGCGGGCGTGGCAGAAGGAACGTTATTCACTTACTTCGACAATAAGGACGAGTTGCTGAACGAGCTCTACCTGAGCATCAAGGCAGACCTGCGCGAAGTGATGATGACTACTTATCCAAAGCAAGCCAGCGTGCGCGATCGCGCTCAGCACGTGTGGGACAAGTTCGTCGACTGGGGCGTGGCGCAGCCGCAAAAACGCCGGGCAATGGCGCAACTGACCGTGTCGGAACGGCTCACCGATTGCACACGTGCAAGCGGCATGGAGTCCTTCCCGGATATCAACACGATGATTCAGGCGAGCGTGGCGAGCGGCGTGTTGCGCGATCAGCCGCCTGGGTTTGTAACGGCGATCATGGCGGCACTGGCCGAAACCACCATGGATTTCATCGCCCGTGAACCGGCCGCCGCCGACCGCTATCGCAAGGCCGGCTTTGAAGCGTTCTGGCACGCGATTGCCCAGAACTGATTTAGGTCTGATTTTTTTGTCCGATTAATGAGTGATTGCTTGCTCATTTAAATTGAAGGAGCACATGATGTCGAAGGTCTGGTTGGTTACAGGAAGTGCCCGCGGGCTTGGGCGTGAAATTGTCGAAGCAGCGTTGCGCGCGGGTGAGCGCGTCGTGGCGACGGCGCGCGATCCGCGTCAGTTGGCAGAACTGCTGACGCGCTATGGCGAGCAGGTTCGCGCCGTTGCGCTGGACGTCACCGACCCGGCGGCGGCGCGCCATGCGGTACAGGCCGCTGTCGATGCGTTCGGCCGGCTCGACGTGGTCGTGAACAATGCGGGTTTCGGTCACCTGGCGCCGTTCGAGCAAACGCCCGAGGACGATTTCCGCGCCCAGATCGACACCAACTTCTATGGTGTGGTCAACGTCACGCGCGCCGCGCTGCCGGTGCTTCGGGCACAACGAGCCGGCCACATCATCCAGATTTCGTCGGTGGGAGGCCGGGTGGGGATCGCGGGATTGAGCGCCTATCAAGCGGCGAAGTGGGCGGTCGGCGGATTCACCGAGGTGATCAGCCAGGAACTCGCGCCGTTCGGCGTCCACGTGACGGCGCTCGAGCCCGGCGGCATGAAAACCGAGTGGGGCACCGAAGCGAGCGGCGCGACGCCGGCATTGCTGCCGGACTATGTGCCGTCGGTCGGCGCGGTGGCCGAGATGCTGTCCCAGCACTTTGGCCAGGAAACCAGCGATCCTGCAAAGGTCGCGCAAGTCGTCCTGAAACTCGCATATCACGATTCATTGCCCGCGCATCTGTTGCTCGGCAGTGACGCCTTGCATTACGCCGGCGAGGGCGACAAGGTGCGCGCCGCGAGCGCCGAAGCCTGGCGAGCGGTCAGCAACGCGACCGATTTTGCCGCGCCGGCGCAGCTGCCGGTATTTCCCACGGCACCGGCGAAGGCCTGAACACTATACTGAGCCGGCAACTCAACCCAAGGCCACCTGAGGACGAACGGCATGGCACATTGGAGCGCGGCGGACATTGCGCGTCAGACCGGTGGCTCTTGTTCAATACCGGCGCGAACGGTGGCCTGGGTTTCGGGACGGCGCTCGCGCCGGCCGGGCAAGATCACGGAGCATGCATCATGAAGGTTCTGATATTCGGCGCGACCGGCATGGTCGGACAGGGTGTATTGCGCGAATGCTTGCGCGCCCCCGACGTGGAAATGGTCCAGACGGTTGGCCGTACCGCTACCGGCCAGCTCGACCCACGCCTCGTCGAACTGATTCAGCCGGACCTGATGGACTATCGGGGAGTCGAGGCATCGTTGACAGGGTTCGACGCGTGCTTTTTCTGTTTGGGGGTGTCGTCGGCAGGCATGCAGGAGGCCGGGTATGCGCGGCTTACGTATGACTTGACACTGGCCGCCGCGCAGACGCTTGCCCGTCTCAATCCGCAGATGACCTTTGTCTACGTGTCCGGCGCGGGGACCGACAGTACTGAGCGCGGCCGCAGCATGTGGGCGCGGGTCAAGGGTAAGACCGAAAATGCGCTGCGGCGGCTGCCGTTCAAAGGGGTCTACCTGTTTCGCCCCGGTGTGATCGAACCGCTGAACGGCGCCCGTTCGAAGACCCGCTCGTACCGGTTGTTCTACACCGCCACCAGGTTTCTCCTGCCGATGCTCCGCGCGGTGTTCCCCAACCACATTCTCAGCACCGAAGACATCGGCCAGGCGATGCTGGCGGTCGCTCGCCATGGCGCAGCCGAAGCGGTGCTGGAGGTTGCCGATATCAGGGCGCTCAGCCGAGTGGCATCCTGATCGGCGCTTGATTTGCACGCGGGTTAGGGTTGATTGAGCGCCAGGCCGGCGTAACCGGCCGGTTACTGGGCGAAAGTGTGCGGACGCGGCGCGTAGGCGCAAAACCTAACGCCCGTGCTGTTTTTGCGCCGCGGCGCCTGTGCCAAGCCACTGTGGTGGTTTGAGACACACCTTCGTTAAAAATTTTCGCTCAAGCCGCCGAAAACCTGCCTTTTCCCTCATTTGGCGTGCCCCGGCCTCTGGTAGGCTACGGTTTTACGGGACGCGCCTTCCGGCCGCGGCCATTTTCTTCACGCGCGTAGGCCAGCGCAGGCACGAACGAAAAGCTCATGGTGACGCGCCGACCGAACATCGTGATTGCTATCAGTATCGTGCTGGCCAGCGCGATACTTGCGATCGCAGTGTGGGTCTTGTCGCAGATGCGCGATGACGCGCTGCGCCGGGCGCAGGATTCCGTCTTCAACGTCTCCCTGCTGGTTGAACGCGACGTGTCGCGCAATCTCGAGATTTACGACCTGTCGCTGCGCGCCGTCATCGACGGACTGAAACAGCCTGGCGTGCTGGACTTGCCGCCGGCGATTCGTCAGATGGTTTTGTTCGACGGCTCCGCCAGCGCGAAAGACCTCGGTTCGATGTTCGTTCTCGACCCCGCCGGCAACATCCTGTTCGATTCGCAAGCCACGCCGCCCCGCCGAATCAATCTTGCCGACCGGGACTACTTCCAGGTCCAGCGCGACTCGCCCAACGTCGGCCTGTATGTCAGTCATCCGTTCATACCCAAAGTGAACAGCAATGATGTGAGCATTGCGCTGAGTCGCCGCATCTCGCGGCCGGACGGCAGCTTCGCCGGCGTGGTGGTCGGCACGATGCGGCTCACTTACTTCAGGCGCCTGTTCGCCGGCATGAATCTGGGCCCGGGCGGTTCGATGGCGCTGATGCTGAGCGACGGCACGATGCTGATGCGGCGCCCATACGATCCCAATATCATCGGCCGGGGACTAGCCGGCACCTCGAACTATTCGCGCTTCCTCCAGGAACCGAGCGGCGACTTTTTCGGCACGGCGGCGATCGACGGTGTCGAGCGCTGGTATGCATTCCGCCATATCGACATGTACCCGCTGATTCTCGACGTTGCGCTCTCCACGCACGATATCTACGTGGAGTGGCGGCGGCGCGCGTGGATCATCGGCTCGCTGATCGCGGCGCTCGACGTGGCGATCATTGCGCTCGCCATCCTGTTTTCGCAGCAACTGCGGCAGCGCCGCGCAGCGGAAGAAGAGCTGCGCACGCTGGCGCGCACCGACGGGCTGACCGGTCTGAACAATCGCCGGACTTTCGAGGAACATGCGGAGGAGGAGTGGCGTCGCGCACAACGCAACGGCTGGCCTTTATCGATGCTGCTGATCGACGTCGACACGTTTAAAGGCTTCAACGATCTATACGGTCACTCGGCCGGCGACGATGCGCTCATTGCCGTGGCGCGCTGCATCGCGCAAAACGTGCGGCGCTCAGGCGATATCGCGGCGCGCTATGGCGGCGAAGAATTCGCGGTGCTGCTGCCGGATACCGACGAAGCCGCGGCGGCGGGTATCGCCGAAAACATTCGTGCCGCCGTTCAGGCGCTCGAACTTCGCCATGTGGCGAGCTCGCACCATGTGCTGACCATCAGCATCGGCATTGCGTGCACCAGGAGCCAGGTATTTGCAGCGAGCCGCGCACTCGTCAACGCCGCGGACGAGGCACTCTACGAGGCCAAGGACGCAGGCCGCAACCGCGTGCTGTGCTATCCGGTGCCGGCGCGGGCGGATCGGCACAGCGACGTGATGTCGCCGGCGCGATGAGGCTGCGCCAGTTCGCTGGTGTACCGGCTGCCGGATCGCGTCGCGTTTGGGCGGAAAGCTGGCGCTATTAGCGCGGGCGTCTCGCACGCGCGGCTCTGATAATTTTACCCGGATAAATTGTTGTGTTTAATTTACACCCGGGTATAATTTGGCAAATTCATTTTCATGGAGTTTGTCATGACCGCCCATCCTGATACCTGCATCGCCTTCGAGGGGCATCGTCGCATCGCCTCGGGCGCTTTGTCCGAGGTGGCGCTTGCCGTCCGGGAGGTGCTGGCGCGCGGCGAACAGGCGCCCGTACTGATTTTCGACACCATCACGAGTCGCCCGGTCGAGTTTGATTTACGCGGCACGCCCAAAGAGATTCTTGCCAGGCTGGCAAGCCAGCCGCCTGCCGGGCAGTCCACCCCAGACACTGACGCCGGAGAAGGTGACGCTCCGCGTGGCCGTGGCCGGCCCAAGCTTGGTGTGGTGGCAAGAGAGGTGACGTTGCTGCCGCGTCACTGGGATTGGCTCAACGGGCAATCGGGGGGCGCATCGGTTGCGCTGCGCAAACTGGTCGAAGCAGCGCGGCTGGCGGGCGACGACAAGGACCGCAAGCGTGCGGCGCAAGAGGCGGTGTATCGCTTCATGACCGCAATCGCCGGCAATCTGCCTGCTTATGAGGACGCAACACGCGCGCTCTATGCCGACGATCGTGCACGTTTTGACGAGATCGTCGCGGCGTGGCCGGAGGACGTGCGCGACCATACGCTCTGTCTTGCCAACGACGCATTCGTCAGGCATCCGTAGATTCGAACGCGCATCGCCGAGTGCGCGGGGCAATCGAGCGCAACGAAACATATAGACAAAAAAAAGCCGCTCACGCCGGGGAGCGTGAGCGGAAAGTCGGAGAGTTACAACAACATCGCGTGCGCTCGTGGGGGCGAGCGCAGCAAATAAAGTCTACGGGTTCGGTCCATCCCCAAATATCAGACAAATCCCAATCGCTGGTCCGACGTGTAAACCGTATGACCTCGCCGTATGACCTCGCCGTATGGCCGCCCAGCAATCCGGCCCCGTACACCTGGCATTGCTTACATCATCCTGTCCCGGTTATTCCCGCCATTTATCGCGTCAAGTCTCTGTTTTGGCCGCCGTAAAAGAGGTGGGAGCGTCGCTACACATATCCAGAAAAACGCCCCATGTTTGCCGCGGCGCAGCGATGCGAGCGTCCCCTCAGGACTTGTGAAGGATAGTGAGATGAAGTGGTTCGACCGCATGACCGTATTCAGGAAGCTGGTGTTGGCGTTTGCCGTTGTGATCGGATTCTGTGTCGTGATCGGCGGGATTTCGCTGAAGACGTTGTCGTCGATGCATGACATCACCAACGCCATCTGCGACCAGCACATGAATGGCCTCTACTGGATGGAAGAGGCGAACCGCCACAAGATCGATTCCGATCTTGCCGCCGCGAATCTCGGCTACGCAGCCGACGACGCCGGCCGTCAAAAGCTGAAGGACGGCATCGTCGCATCGCTCAAGGAAATGCACGCCGCCTACGACCAGTATCGCGCGACCATCGCGACCAGCAAGGGCCAGGAAATGTTCGACGCCGTGCTGCGCAAGTCGGGCGTGTGGGAAGGTATCGTGCATCAGCAGATCGGGCTCGAACCGATTCCGGCCGGCGTCGACAACAACGAACTTGTGCGTCGCGCGATTGCGTCGAGCGAGGCGCTGCGCGATCGCATCACGGCGCTAATCGACTATCGCCGTCAGCAAGCCAATGAGGCCCAGCAAGAAGCGAGCGCCGACTATCGGCACATGCGCTTCGTCATGCTGGCGCTGGTGCTGAGCGCGATCGCGGCAGGCACCTTGCTCGCGACGGTGATCGCGCGGCGCCTCGCGCGTCAACTCGGCGGCGAACCCGATTACGCGATGCACATCGCCAACCGTATCGCCGACGGCGACCTGAGCGTGCGCGTCGACACCCGCGCGGGCGATACCGGCAGCATGCTGTTCGCACTGCGCAATATGCGCGAGCGTCTGGCGGGCATCGTGTCGGGTATCAGCGAGTCGAGCGAATCGATCCTGATGGCCTCGGGCGAAATCGCGCAGGGCAACACCGACCTGTCGCAACGCACGGAGGAACAGGCTGCCGCCTTGCAGGAAACCGCATCGAGCATGCAGGAATTGACGTCGACGGTGAAGCTGAATGCCGAGAATGCCCAGCAGGCTGGAGGCGTCGCGCATGGCGCATCGGAAGTGGCGGCGCGTGGCAGCAACCTGGTCGGCGACGTGGTCGAAACGATGCGCGAACTGGCGGCGGGCTCGAAGCGCATGACCGACATCATCGCGGTGATCGAAGGGATCGCGTTCCAGACCAACATTCTCGCGCTGAACGCGGCGGTGGAAGCGGCGCGCGCCGGCGAACAGGGCCGTGGTTTCGCGGTGGTGGCGGGAGAGGTGCGTTCATTGGCGCAGCGCAGCGCGGTGTCGGCCAAGGAGATCAAGGAACTGATCGAAAGCTCGACCGCGCGCGTGGGCAGCGGCGCCGAACTGGCCGAGCGGGCCGGCCAGACGATGGCGGAAGTCACGCATGCGGTGAAACGCGTAACCGACATCATGGGTGAGATTTCGTCGGCGTCGCAGGAGCAGAGCACCGGCATCGAGGAAGTGAACCGCGCCGTTGCGCAGATGGACGACGTGACCCAGCAGAATGCAGCGCTGGTCGAGCAGGCGGCCGCCGCGGCGGCGTCGATGGCGGATCAGGCGAGGCAGTTGCAGGCCGCGGTCACGGTGTTTTCGCTGGATGCCCGGCACGGCTGATCGAGGTGGTGACTTTTCAGAGGGCGATCTTGATGCTGTGCATGACGCCTGCCATGGCCTGCCGTGCCCGCCAGGCCCGGTCGTGGCGTTCGTCCTGTTTTTGCGCGTGCCGGGTTGGCCGCTTCGCCGCCCTTGCCAGGCCTGGTGGCTCTCCGTACACTCGCGCGTAATTCACCGACGGCGCAGATTCCGGCGCCGTCCACCATAACGCCGACAGAGGAGAACCCCCGCCATGGCCGATTCCTACTTCCCACGCTGGCGCGTCCAGCCGAACGCGGCCGAGGGCCGCATTGTCGGCACTGACGAGCGGCTTGCGTGGCCGCAGATGTTGGCGATGGGCGTTCAGCACGTCGTCGCGATGTTCGGTTCGACCGTGCTTGCGCCGTTGCTGATGGGTTTCGATCCGAACCTGTGCATTTTCATGTCGGGGATCGGCACGCTGTTGTTCTTCGTGCTGGTGGGCGGGCGGGTACCGAGTTATCTCGGCTCGAGCTTCGCGTTCATTGGTCTGGTGATCGCCGTGACGGGGTATGGCGGCCATGGTCCGAACATGAACATTCCGGTGGCGTTGGGCGGGATCATTGCATGCGGGGCGGTGTACGCGATTATTGGCCTGATCGTGTCGGCGATCGGCACGAAGTGGATTGAAACGCTGATGCCGCCGGTGGTGACCGGAGCGATCGTCTGCGTGATCGGGCTGAATCTCGCGCCGATCGCGGTGCATGGCGTGAGCGGCAGCAACTTCGATTCGTGGATGGCGCTGATGACGGTGCTGTGCGTTGGCGCGGTCGCGGTGTTTGCGCGCGGCATGCTGCAGCGGCTGCTGATTCTGGTGGGTTTGCTGATGGCGTATGTGATTTACGCGATCGTCACGAATGGCCTTGGCATGGGTAAGCCGATCGATTTTGCGATTGTGGCGAATGCTGCGTGGTTTGGCATGCCGCACTTCACTGCGCCGGTTTTCAACATGCAGGCGATGACCTTGCTCGCACCGATCGCGGTGATTCTTGTTGCTGAGAATCTTGGGCACATCAAGGCCGTGAGCGCGATGACCGGGCAGAATCTTGACCGCTATGTCGGCCGTGCCTTTCTTGGCGATGGACTTGCGACGATGCTGTCGGGTTTTGCCGGCGGTACAGGGGTGACGACGTATGCCGAGAACATTGGCGTGATGGCGGTGACCAAGATTTACTCGACGCTGGTGTTTGTCATTGCTGCGGTTATTGCGCTTGTGCTTGGTTTTTCGCCGAAGTTTGGGGCGGTGATTCAGACCATTCCAGGGCCTGTGCTCGGCGGCGTGTCGATTGTTGTGTTTGGCTTGATTGCCGTGACCGGCGCGCGGATCTGGGTCGTTAATAAGGTGGATTTTTCCGACAATCGGAATCTGATTGTTGCGGCGGTGACGCTTGTGCTTGGGGCTGGGGATTTTTCCTTGAAGCTTGGTGGGTTTGGGCTTGGCGGTATCGGGACTGCTACTTTTGGGGCGATTATTCTTTATGCGCTTCTGAGGAGGAAGGCGGGGCAGGGGCCGGTGGCATAAGGGTTTGGGTTTTTTTGCCTGCGCGGCGCTTTGGTTGTGGTTTTGGTCTTTTCTTGTTCTGTTTTTCTGCTCCGCGCGGTTTGTCTGTGGTTTTGTGGTGTTGGCCTTTCCTTGATTTCTTAATGGTCTATTAGTGTTGCCCCTGTGCGGGGCGGCACTTACTTTCTTTGCCGCCGCAAAGAAAGATAAGCAAAGAAAGCGGCTCACACCGCCAGCTTATAAGTGGGTCCCCTGGCTTGGAGGGGGCAGTGGTGCATCTGGAATCGGTGCCCCCGCACATTCGGCCCTGGTGACAAGGCAGTCATACTTCCGGCGGCGCTGCGCGCGCCGAAGCCCATTCCCAAAAACAATCAGTTATGCAAAGCAAACCTTGGTTTCCCATGCAGACCCATCCGCGACGCACGTAGTGCGGAGTGGGAGCGGATGAGTCCTTTGTCACTCGCGCGGAGTGTGCGGGGGCACGGATTCCAGATGCACCACTACCGTGGCTGCGCGGGGGACCCGCTTAAGAATTAGCGGTGTGAGCCGCTTTCTTTGCTTATCTTTCTTTGCGGCGGCAAAGAAAGTAAGTGCCGCCCCGCACAGGGGCAACGCTAATAGACCATTAGCAAATCAAGGAAAGGCCAAAGCAGTCAGAACAAGGAAAGGCCAACACCAAAAGCAAACACCCAAAGCGCCGCGCAGGCAAAAAAACCCCCAAACCGAACACCCTCATTTCCTCCGCACAGTAAGCGCCGTCTCAGCAAGATCCACCTCCCGCATGAGCTTATTCAAAGTCTCATCATTGATCTCCTGCCCACTGCGCAGCGCAAGCAGCGTCTTCCTCTCAGCCCGCATCGCCGCCAACTTCATCCGGAATTCCAGCGCATCGGCACGGCGCGCCATCTCCCGTGGCTCCTGCTCCTCGTCGAGCGTCGCAAGCCGGCGTCGATACACATCCATCACCCTCGCGGTGACATCCGCCGCATAGGCGGATGCCGACTCGTCCAGATCCGCACACTCGGTATCGTGCACCTCGTCGACAGCGCGAATCGCCGCCTGCGCCGCCAGCGTGCGTGCCATCGCCTCCTCCGCAGCATGCGGGTCCTTGCCACGCCGCCAACCTCGCAACAACAGCGGCAACGCCACGACCGCCACCAGCAGCGATAAAAGAATCACCCCCGACGCAATGAAAATCGCCAGATCCCGTCCCGGTAGCGGTGTACCACCAGGCAACACCTCGGGCAGCGACAACACACCAGCCACCGTCGTTACCGTCACCGTACGCAAGCCAGGCACGGCGTTCGCCACGCCGTGCTTCGCCGCCCCGCGGCTCGCGAACCAGCGCAACAGCCATACCCATACGAAGCGCATCGCGTAGAGCGCCACCGCCACCGCAGCGATGTAGCCGATCAGCAACCCCACCTGTGCGTCGCTGGTCTCGTGCGCGTCGAGTAGCGCACGGCCAAGAATATGCGGGAACTGCAGCCCCAACAGAATGAACACCATGCCGTTGAAGACGAACTCGATCATCGTCCATGTGCTGTTCGCGCGCACTCGCGATGACACCGGCCCGACGTTCACAATGCTCGCGTAGTTCATCATCATGCCGGCCGCGACCGCCGACAGAATCCCCGACAACTCGAAGCGCTCGGCAACCAGATACGCGGCGAACGGGATCAGCAGTGTCATCACCACACCGGGCGCCGGATCGCCTTCTTCATTGAGACTCAGAAAGCGCGCCGATACGAAGCTGAACGCCCAGCTCACCGCCGCGCCCGTCGCGAGGCCACCCACTGCAATGATCACAAAGCTGATCGATGCGTCGCGCAGCGAGAACACGCCCGTCAGCGCCGCAGCAATCGCGAACTTCAACGCGACGAGACCCGACGCGTCGTTCATCAAGGCTTCGCCTTCAAGGATATGCATCAGCCGGCCTGGAATCTTGCCCTTGCCGACAATGCCAGTGAGCGCCACCGCATCGGTCGGCGACAACACCGCGGCAAGCGCGAACGCGACCGGCAGCGAGATCGACGGCACCAGCGCATGCACGAAGTAGCCCACAGCCAGCACCGTCATGAAAACGAGGCCGAGGGCCAGCATCAGAATGGAGCGGCGCGCCATGAACAATTCACGCTTCGGGATTCGCCATCCATCCGCGAACAGCAGCGGCGGAATGAACAGCATCATGAAAATTTCGGGATCGAAGGTGACGTGCAGCCCGAGTCTCGGCCATGCGAGCAAAGCGCCGATCGCGATCTGAACCAGCGGCAATGGCAAGGCAATCGGCAGCATCCGGATAACGATGCCGGAAGCGGAGACGGCGAGCAAAAGAATCAGTACGGTAAAGACAATATCCATCGGTCTATTTCTGGAGATATAGCGGTGCTCCCCCGGCGAATGTCGACGATGTCGCCGCAACCCGGCCACGAGGCGTGCGTGAGGCGTAAGGCCGAAGTGTAGCCCGACGACGCGGCGCACCTTCATCAACCCGGCAAGGCCCCCGCGCGTGTGTTCGGCAAGCGCCCCGGCAAGCCGATGCACCTAAACGGTGCGCGCCATGCCCGGGAGCGGCGCATCGTCCCTTGCACGCCCTCGTACGGGTGCAGCCGGGCGTGCAAATTTCATTCGAATGTGCGCCACCGTGCGCATGGAGCTTGCTTAAGGAATATCGATGACGCACATTTTGAGAAACGGTGTCGAGGTTGTTCGCTTCCGCGTTCGGACCGGCCCGGCTCTCGCATGAGAGGATTGCATGACGATTGCGCAACAGGAAAGGACGGCCACCACGCCGCATGGTTTCGATGTCGAGATGACGTCGGGGCTCGAACGTTTTTCGGCGCAGCATGGCGAGCTGACGCTGACCAGCGTGTTTCAACCGATTTTCAGCCTGTCGCATATGCGGGCGGTCGGCTACGAAGGGCTGCTGCGCGCGCACGATGCGCTCGACCGGCCCGTGTCGCCGCTTGACGTGTTCGGCGAGGCGGCGCGTCTGGGCGACGTGCTGCAAGTCGACCGACTCGCGCAGACGCTGCATCTGGAGAACTTCAAGGTGCTTGGCGCCGAGCGCGAATGGCTGTTCCTGAACGTTCATCCCGGTGCGCTCACCGACCCGTATCTCGCCGCGGCCTTGCTGGCCAACCTGAAGCGGCTCGATCTGTCGCCGCGGCGGATCGTGCTCGAGGTACTTGAACAGGGTGCGGAAGATCTCGAACGTCTCGTCGACGCGGTGCGCCAGTTCCGTGAGCGCGGTTTCCTGATCGCACTCGACGATTTCGGCGCGGGCCACTCGAATGTCGAACGGATCTGGCAATTGAATCCCGATATCGTGAAGCTCGACCGCATCATGCTGTCGCACGCCGCGCATCGCGCCGACATGGCGACGATCCTGCCCGGGCTGGTGGCGCTGCTGCATGAAGCGGGCAAGCTGGTGCTGATCGAAGGTGTCGAAACCGAGCATGAAGCGCAGATGGCGCTCGCCTGCGACGCGGACTTCGTGCAGGGTTTTTTCTTCGGCCGGCCGAATCCCGGCGCGGCCGACGCGGCGCACGCCACGGCTTGTATCAGCGACGTCACCGACCGCTATCGCGATCAGGCCGAAGCACGCGAGCGCCGCAATGCGAGTCGTCTCACACCGTACCTGCGGGCCTTCGAGCGTGCCGCGGAGCGGCTCGCGGCGGGCGAACCGCTCGAAGAAGTGTGCTGGAATTTCCTCGCGCTCGACCATGCCGCGCGCTGTTTCCTGCTCGACGCGAAGGGCCGGCAAGCGGGCCGCAACGTCGTGTTGCGCGCCGATCGCGCGGCCCATGAAACGCGCTTTTTGCCGCTGGCCGATGCGCAAGGGGCGAACTGGCTGCGCCGTCCGTATTTCCGTGCGGCGATCAATGCGCCGGAACGCGTGCACGTGACGCGTCCGTATCTGTCGATTAACGAAGCGTTGCCGTGCGTGACCTTGTCGGTGGCGACGCGTGTCGGTGAGCAGACGTGCGTGCTGTGCGGCGATATCGACTGGATCGAGGAGTAGCGGTTCGGAAGCTCGATCGGCAAAGCAGATCGCGAGGTTCAATTGCGGTAGCGGTGGTTCAGATCAGGAGAGCGCGCGGCGGTTCTGCGATCATGTCGCTTTTAACGACACAGCCGCGCTTATGTCAGTCCTACTCGAAGTCATCGCCACTACCGTCGCCGACGCCCGGCTTGCCGTGCAGGCCGGCGCGAACCGTCTCGAACTCGTCACCGCGATGGGCGAGGGCGGCTTGACGCCGAGCCTCGGCCTGATCGAAGCGGTGGTTGCAGCAACATCCGCACCGGTCAACGTGATCGTGCGTCCGCATAGCCGCTCGTTCGTGTACGACGCCGACGACTACGCCGTGATGCTGCGCGACGTGCGGGCGGTCAAAGCGGCCGGCGCGAACGGCGTGGTGATCGGCATGCTGACGGCAGACGGTGAGATCGATCGCGAAGGCCTCGCGCGCGCCATCGAAGCGGCCGACGGTCTGGCCATCACGTTCCACCGTGCGTTCGACGAAACCCGCGATCTGCAGAAAGCGCTCGACGTGCTGCTCGGTTTCGATGCTGTGACGAACGTCTTGACCTCTGGCGGAAAACCGTCGGTACTGCAGGCGAAGTCGATCATACGTGACCTGGTGCGGCAAGCGTCCGGCTCACATTGCACAGTGCTGGCGGGGGCGGGTTTGACGATTGATGAAGTGGCTGGCTTCGTCGGCGCGACGCAAGTTCAGGCAGTTCACTTCGGTTCCGGCGTCCGCGTTGGCGGTAACGGTCTCGCACCTGTCGACGCAGCGAAAGTCGCGCAGGTGAGAGCGCTGTTGGACGCAACGCATAGCTGATTCATCGAGATAAAGTCAGCACCACCAGACATAGCGCGTAGCAAAAAATCAGCATCCGCCGGACGCAACGTGCAGCAAGGAATTAGCGCGACTGAACGCAACGCGTAGCCAAACCGTCAGGCAAAAAAATGCGGCTTCGAGGTTTAGCTCGAAGCCGCATTTTTCATCCACAGCGCAAAAGAACTACTTCGCGACGACCACCGGAATCCCGCGCAACTGCCCAGCGCCCTTCACTTCTTCCAGCGACTTCTTCACCGATGCACCCGTCGCCGCTTCAATCTGCAAACGCGCAGCAAGATCGCGTTCGCCGCGTTTCACGCCCGCCAGATTCGCCAGCTTTACGTGACCATAACCGCGCACACGCGCATGCAGATCGGCGAGCTTCGCGACGTCTTCCAGATTGTTCGCGTTGAGCTTCGAGAACGCACGTTGCAACGTGGTTTCGTAGTCGCCGGCGAGTTCGCGTTCCATCTTGCGTTCCAGCGTGCGGCCAAACGGATCGAGCATCGTGCCACGCAAACTGCTGAACTTCGCCATCACGCCGAGCACCGGCCACATCCACTGACCAAAAGTCTTCTTGGTCGGATTGACGCCCGCATGTGGACGGGTGAGCGTCGGTGGCGCGAGGTTGAATTTGATGCCGAAGTCCTTGCCCGCCACACCTTCGAATTGCGCCTCCAGTGCTTCACGGAATGCCGCATCCGTATGCAGACGCGCGACTTCGTATTCGTCCTTCACCGCGAGCAGGCGATAGAACGTCGTCGCCACGGCACGCGTGATGCGCTCGCTCTTTGCATCGACCGCGGTTTCGGCACGACGCGCCGCATCGACTAGCGCGCGATAGCGCTTCACGTAGCTCGCGCCACCGTACGTTTGTAGACGACCCTCGCGATGCGCGATCAGTTCGTCGAGCGTATCGACACGCACGACCTGTTTCGCCAGATGCCGCGCTTGCCACAGCGATTCGAGCGCGGCGAGGTCTTCCGCAGCCACACGCCCAATCGAGAACGCCAGTTGATTCATCTGCACCGCGACGTTGTTCAATTCGATCGCGCGCATCATCGCGGCGAACGACACCGGCACGAGACCGAGTTGCCAGGCATAACCGAGCATCAGAATGTTCGCGCCGATGGTGTCGCCAAGGAAGCGCGTGGCGAGTGCCTGAGCGTCGCACGTCGACATGCGGTCTTCACCTGCGGCGTGACGCATCTTGTCGATCAATGCGTCGGCGTGCAGCGTCGCGTCGGGGTTCTGCACGAAGGTCGCATTCGGAATCGCGTGTGTGTTGACGACGATGCGCGTGCGGCCATGCCGCACCGTTTGCAAGGCATCGGCGCTCGCGCCCACCACCATGTCGCAGGCGAGCAGTACATCGGCCTGCTGCGTGTCGATACGCACCTGATTGAGCCACTCGTCGCGCGCGGCGAAGCGCACGAACGACAGCACCGAGCCGCCCTTTTGCGCGAAGCCCATGAAGTCGAGCACCGACGCGCTCTTGCCTTCCAGATGCGCGGCCATGCTGATCAACGCGCCCACGGTCACGACCCCCGTGCCACCGACACCCGTCACCAGGATGTCGTACGGCGCTGCATCGAGATGCGTCGCGGGAATCGGCAAGGCGTCGACGCGTGCGGCGAGCGCGGCCGGATCGAATGCGGCGCCCGCGGCTTTCTTCAGCTTGCCGCCTTCCACCGTGACGAAGCTCGGGCAGAAACCGTTCACGCAGGAATAGTCCTTATTGCATGACGACTGATCGATGCGGCGCTTGCGTCCCAACGCGGTCTCAACCGGTTCCACCGACAGACAGTTCGATTGCACGCCGCAATCGCCGCAGCCTTCGCAAACCTCTTCGTTGATGAAGAGACGTTTGTCCGGATCGGGAAACTCGCCTTTTTTCCGGCGACGGCGTTTTTCCGCAGCACAGGTCTGGTCGTAGATCAGCACGGTCACACCGTCGGTGTCGCGCAATTCGCGCTGTACGGTGTCCATTTCGCTGCGATGATGGAACGTGGTGCCCTTCGGGAAGAGGTCGTGATGGCCGTCGTATTTCTCCGGCTCGTCGCTGACCACGACGAAACGCGACACGCCTTCGGCTTCCACCTGACGCGCGATCTGCGGCACGGAGATGCTGCCGTCGACCGGTTGGCCGCCGGTCATCGCCACGGCATCGTTATAGAGAATCTTGTACGTGATGGTGGCTTTCGCGGCCACGGCCTGGCGGATCGCGAGAATGCCCGAGTGGAAGTAGGTACCGTCGCCGAGATTCTGGAAGACGTGGCGCGTTTTCGTGAACATCGAATGCGAGGCCCAATCGACGCCTTCGCCGCCCATCTGAATCAGGCCGGTGGTGTCGCGCTCCATCCACGACGCCATGAAGTGACAGCCGATCCCCGCATGCGCGATCGATCCTTCAGGCACTTTGGTCGATGTGTTGTGCGGGCAGCCCGAGCAGAAATACGGCGTACGCTTCACGCTATCCGCCGCATTCGAGAGGATTTGCGGCGCCACCAGATCGACCACACGCTCGCGCCGGTCGAGCGCCGGTTTGTGTTTCGCGAGCCAGTTCGCGAACACCGGCAGAATGCGCGACGGCCGCAATTCACCCAGCGACGACAGCAGCAGCGTGCCGTCCTCGGCGTTCTTGCCGACCACGATCGGCCGCGTGCCTTGTGTGCGGTTGTACAGATAGTCTTTGATCTGCTGCTCGATGACCGGGCCTTTTTCCTCGATCACCAGCACTTCAGACAAACCGGAGACGAACGCGTCGATGCGCGTCATTTCCAGCGGGAAAGACAGGCCAACCTTGTAGATTCGCACGCCGGCCGCTTCCAGATCGGCGACGGTCAGATCGAGCCGGCGCAGCGTTTCCATCAAGTCCAGATGCGCCTTGCCGCACGTGACGATACCCACGTTCGCATGCGGGCTCGGCGCAATCCATTTGTCGATGCTGTTGGTGCGCGCGAAATGGCGAACCGCGTCGAGTTTCGCGTGCATCCGCGATTCGATCGTCAGGCTGGGCAGATCGGGCCAGCGATTGTGCAAGCCGCCGGCAGGTGCGGCGAAATCCTGCGGAATGGCCCATTCGGTTGTCAGCGCATCGAGGTCCACCGTCGAGCCGGACTCGACCGTCTCCGAGATGGCCTTGTAGCCGACCCACGCTCCCGAGAAACGCGACAGCGCCCAGCCGTACAGGCCGAACTCGAGCATGTCCGCGATGTTCGACGGATTCACCACCGGCATATGCCATGCCATCAACGCGAAGTCGCTTTGATGGGGCATCGACGACGACACGCAGCCGTGGTCGTCGCCCGCCACCACCAGCACGCCGCCGTGCGGCGACGAGCCGTACGCGTTGCCGTGCTTCAGCGCGTCGCCCGCGCGATCCACGCCGGGGCCCTTGCCGTACCACATCGCGAACACGCCTTCGACGGTGCGCTCCGGGTCCGATTCCACCCGCTGCGTGCCGAGCACGGCGGTGCCGCCGAGTTCTTCGTTGATCGCCGGCAAAAAGCGAATATCACTCGCCGTGAGCAGTTTCTTCGCTTTCCACAACTGCTGGTCGACCATCCCGAGCGGCGAGCCGCGATAGCCGCTGATGAAGCCGGCGGTGTTCAGGCCGTGCGCCTTATCGGCGGCGCGTTGCATCAGCGCAAGACGCACCAGCGCCTGCGTGCCGGTCAGGAAGATCCGGCCGCGCGTCGCGGTGAGGTTATCGGAAAGCTTGTAATCGGCCAGTGCGGGCGTGCCGTCGATGGGCAGGCGAGCGGTCATGGGTGAGTCTCCATTGTCGATCGGAGTTGGCGCTTTAGCGCTTACTCCGATCCCATGCAATTGATTGCGGTTTTGCCTCCGCGCGCCGTGGAGTGGGGGCCACAAAAGGCGGCGCGGCGAAAGAGACTCTATTTTTTAGCGCCAATTGGAGTGAATTTTTTCTACTTATCCGGGCGTTCAACGAAACCGCGCGACGGGTCACGCGTTTTAATGAAGTGTTGAGATGGATCTGCCACGCGATGAACGAATTCGGGTATGCCCTGGTGTGCTGCGCGAGGGTGGAATCGACCTTGACCCGGACCCGAATCGGACCCCAACCGGCCTTTTTCCGGCCGGTGGGCAAAGCCGCCTGACGCGGGTGCGTTGTGCGTTCTAGTACCCCGTCCAGACGGCCAGCGCGAGCGCACCACCCGAGAGCAACAGCAGCACCACGAACAAGGGCAGGATGAACCTGATCCACTGCCCGAAGCCGACCCGTGCGGTGGCGAGATACGCGAGCAGCATCCCCGAGGTCGGCGTCACCATGTTCGTCAAGCCGCCGCCCAGAACGAAAGCAAGCACCGAGGTCTGGCCGCTGACGCCGGACAATTGCGCAATCGGTCCGATGATCGGCATGCTGACCGCGGCCTTGCCCGAGACTGACGGAATGAACACGTCCAGCACCATCTGCACGGCCATCAGGCCGTTCGCTACCCACACCGCCGATTGGCCGCGCGCGAGCCGCGTGAAATGGTCGATCAGCGTGTCGAGCACGAGGCTGTTCTGCAGAATCAGTTCGACAGATGCCGCGAGTCCGATCAACAAGCCGGCCAGAATCATCCCCTTCATACCGTCGACGAAAGCATCGGCCGCGCTGCGCGAATCGAGCCTGCCCACCACGGCCGTCACGATGCTGATGAACACGTAGAACGCGGACAACTCCACGTTGCCCCAACGCAATTCACGCGTGCCGATCACCAGCATGGCGGCGGCGATCGTCAACACGATCAGCGTCGCTTTGTGGCGGCCCGACAGCTTCGCTTGCGGGTGTTCGTCGAGGCTCGCCTTTGCGGCAGCCAGCCGGTAGCCGCTCAAACGCACATGCGCCAGCAGATAGAGTATGCCCAGCGTCAGGAACACGACGAACACGCCGATGCGCATCGCGATCCCGCTAAAGAGCGGCACGCCGACGATCGGCTGCGCGACGGCGAGCGACAGCGGATTGGTCACCGAGGCGATATAACCGACCTTCGCGGCAATCGCAACCAGCCCTACCGCGAACAGGTTCGACAGACCGAGCCGCCGCGCCAGCACCATGACCATCGGAATGATCACGAGGTATTCGGAGATGAACCCGAGCAAGGTGCTGCCAAGACCGATCAGCACCATCAGAAGGGGCGCGAGCACATAGACATTCCCGGCGGTGAGTTGCAGGAGCCGGTCGATCCCCGCATCCACCACGCCGGTCTTGCGCATCACACCGAACATTCCGCCGACGAACATCACCATGAAAATCAGCGGCGCGTTCTTGATGAGACCGTTCGGCACCGCGACGAATGCCGACACCAGGCTCGCCGGCATAGCCTGCTCGGGCGTGCTTTTGCTGACGCCCGGCGCGACCAGCGTCGCGAGACTGTGGCTCTTCGGCACGACCTGATAAGTACCCGGCACCACCAGCTTGTCGTGACGCTCGAAGCGGCCGGCGTCGATCAGATAGGTCATCGCCACGGCGGCGAGCACGACCCAGATCATCATCACTACCGGATGCAGCATCTTGCCGTGCGGCTTCTTTTCATCGCTGCCGCTGCCGGGATGGTGATCTCGCGGCGGGTCGTCATCGGCGGCGGGCGCTGCGGGTGGGGCAGGTGGCGTAAGCGTGGTCATGGGCGGGTTCCTGTCATGCCGGCAGCGGATTCATGTGCGGCGAGGCGTAGCCGAGTTCGGCGGAGATCGTGCGGCTGCAGGCTTGCAGACGTTCGAGGTAATCCGGAATCTCGATCCGGCTAATGCGCATTTCCGGCCCGGACACGCTGACCGCGGCCACGGCTTCTCCGGTGACGTCGCGCACCGGCACCGAGATTGCGACCGCGCCGGCTGTCACTTCGCCCACGCTGACCGCGTAGCCTTTGCGCGCGATCGCATCGAGTTCGTCGACGAGCTTCAGCAGGTCTGGCGGCTGCGGCAATTTCTTTAGTCGCGCGAAGTATTCGGTCTTCACCGCGTCCGGTGCGAACGCGAGCAGGATCTTGCCGGACGCGCCGCTGTTGAGCGCGCGCCGGTTGCCCACCGCGCCGATGGTGCGCATCTCGTGCGTGCTTTCGCAACGCGCGACGCACACCGTTTCGAGCCCTTCGCGCACGCGCAGCACGACGTTTTCGTTGATCGCCTGGTTGAGCGCGAGCATGTGCTTTTGCGCCGAGCGCACCAGCGTGTTCTGCTGCACGGCCGCGACGCCGATCACGAAGGCCTGCGGCCCGAGCGCGTAGGTCGAGGCGCGCGTGTCCTGCACCACGAAGCGATGCAATTCGAGCGTGCACAGCATGCGGTAAGCGCGCGACTTGTTGATGCCGAGCTGATTGGCGAGCTCGGTGACACCGAGGCCAGGATGTTCGGCGACATGGCTCAGCAAGCTGAGCGCGCTGTCGACGGAATCGACGATGTAGTTCACGGTTGTTCCTTCTCTCGTTGCGTCATTGAGCCGGACGGGGCGTGGCAAGTTGCGCGCGGACGTAGTCGGCGAGCGTGGCGGCAAAGGCGTCGAGGTCCCGCTTGAGTGCGTCGAAGCCGGCGTGTTTGACGAACGCGGCTTCGTCCATATACAGAGCGCGATTCAGCTCGATCTGGATGCTGTGTCTGCGCCGCGCGGGATCGCTCACGGCCGTGAGCAGATCGCCGCCCTGATACGGCTCATTCACCTGCACGCGATAGCCCGCGCCGCTGAAATAGTCCGCTACCCATTGCGTGAAGGCGGGGTCCGCGGTGGTGCCGCGGCGGTCGCTGATCACGAAGTCGGGCCGCGCCGCGCCGGCGTCGACGTTCATCTCGTTGCCACGCGATTTCATCGAATGACAATCGACGTGCCACAGCGCGCCGTGCCGCGCGTAAGCGCGCTCGGCGGCGGCGCTGAGCGCCGCGCGGTAGGGCCGGTAGTACGCGTCGATGCGATGCTGCACTTCGGCGACCGACAGCTTGCGGTTGTACATCGGCACGTTCGGCAGCGCGTCGCGCCGGATCAGGCCCATGCCGCGCAGCGTGTACTTCTCCGGCGCGAGCGGTTCGGGCCACGGCTCGGCGAGTAGTTGCACGTCGATGTCCGTGATGGCGCGGTTCGGGTCGATATAGGCGCGCGGGAAATGCGCACCGATCAACACGCCGCCTTGCTCCGGCACGCCGGCCCACAGTTCGTCGACGAATGCATCCCACGAACTGCGAATCGCGCCGGCCGGCGCGGACGTGCCGAAATCGGCCGGCAGCGCGATGCCGCTGTGCGGTGAATCGAACAGGATCGGCAGCGCAGCCGCAGTGGGTTCCGCGACAAAGAACGGCGCGCCAGCGGGCGCGGCAAAAGTGTTGCTCTCGGGCGTCAAAACAAATTCCTTTCGGGTGGCCGGCGCGCTTCGCAGGGCGTCGGGACCGGAGTCAGTGGCTTGTGTGTTTTATTAAATAAAACAGCATATCAATATTTAACGACGAACCTGATGACGGGTCAAGTTACTCGTCGAAAGCCTTGCTGTCCGGATCATCTATTTTGAAATCCTTTCTGGTCAAGGATTTGCGCCGTGTTACCCAGTAAAACCCCCAGCGGTGAGTTGCGCGGTCAATGCGGGCAAACCAGTATTTCTGCAGAGCCTTGACCGATCAATTTTGCGTTTCGAATAATAAACGATACGTTGTTTTATGCAATAAAACAAAAGACGAAGAGCGATCAGGTGGCTAATGATCGGCTTCGACAGGGCAAGTTCACACACTCATAAAAAGGAAACGCAGATGAACAGCAAAGGTTTGGTGATGGCGCTTGCAGGCGCGGGGATCGGTGCGGTGCTCGCGGCATCGAGTGACAACGTCGCGGCGCAGTCGAGCGTCACGCTGTACGGCATCGTCGACGCCGGCATGACCTACACGAGCAATCAGAAAGGCAGCACGACCTGGCAGGCGACCGGCGGCAACGAACAGGGTACGCGCTGGGGCATGGTGGGCACGGAGGATCTGGGCGGCGGCACCGCGGCGATCTTCAAGCTGGAGAACGGCTTCAACATCGAAACCGGCACGGCGAGCGCGAACGGCCGCATGTTCGGCCGTCAGGCGTGGGTGGGATTGTCGAACCCGCGCTGGGGGACCTTCACGATGGGCCGTCAGTACAACGCCGCGCAGGATTCGCTGGCGCCGCTGCAGATCGGTGCGAGCACGTCGCTGACGCAGTACGCGCTGCATCCGTTCGATACCGACGATCTGAACAACACGTTTCGCACCGACAACTCGGTGAAATACGTGACGCCGACCTTCGCCGGCTTCCAGGGCAATGCGATGTACGGCTTCTCCAACGCGACCAACTTTGCGGCGAACCGCAGCTGGAGCGTCGGCGGTACCTATGCGCAGGGGCCGTTCCATCTCGGCGTTGCTTACGTGGTGCTCGATAACCCGGCGCTCGATCCGACCGGCGCGATTCCGTCGGACAACTACTTCACGTTTTTGAAGGGCATCACGAAGCAGCAGATCTGGGGCGCCGCCGGCACGTACGACTTCGGCAACGCGACCTTCGGCATGCTGTACACGACCTCGCTGTTCAATCTGCAGACCGGTGCATCGCAGCGCTTCAACAACTACGAAGGCAGTTTCCGTTATCGCTTTACGCCGGCCGTGATGTTCGCGATTGGCGAAACGTACACGCAGGTCAATACGACGCAAAGCGCGAAGCCGAGCGTGCACTACCTGCAAACCAGCGCGGGCGTGCAGTACTACCTGTCCAAGCGTACCGATCTGTATGTGAACGCGATCTATCAGCGCTCGTCGTCGAATACCGTGGCGGCGATTGAAGGGATCAGCAATCCGTCGAGCTCAAGCATCCAGCTGGTGGGCGTGGTGGGGATTCGCCACAAGTTCTGAACGACCGGCTTTCGCCGGGGTTCTGCTGGGGTTTCGCCGGGGTTTTGCCGCTGCTTACGGCGCAGGTGCTTTCGCTGCAGGGGTGGCAACGGGCGTCGGGTCGAGCGGCACGACCTCGTCGAAATGCGAGTAGTCGATGTGACTCACGCCGTTTTCCTCATGCATGATGTCGACGTATTTGTGCTGCCAGCGGATCTGTTCACAAGTCCACATGTGACGCGCCTGCATGGTTTGCGCGGTCGATTCGTCGACTCCTTCGAGCGTGAGCCACAGCGACGCGTCCCGGCCTATGAGCGTTTCGGCGGTTTCGCCGAATAGCGGGCTGGTTTCGTCGATCACGTGCATCAGGCTCCAGCCCAGTTTGAACACCGGATGCTGATCGCGCAGCAACGTCAGGTCGTAGAGCTTGCGTAACGTAAAGCCCTCGACGGTGGTCTCCAGCCGCATGAGGCGCAGCTTCGCTCGCGCTTCGGCGATGACGTTCTGACGCGCGTTGGCGGCGCGTACCACCAGCGTCATGCGGCCTTCGAGCGGCCGCACAATTGCGTAGCGGGCGAACATGATCTTGGCGTGCGGGCGCGAGAAGCGCGCGAAGATCAGCCCCGTCGCCAACGCGATGCTGGACATGCCGACGAAGATTTCCAGCGTCGCGATCCAATGTGCGTAAACAGTTTGCGGATGCATGTCGCCGTAGCCGACCGTCGCCAGTGTTTCCACACTGAAGAAAAACGCGCCGCCGAAACCCGCTGGAAACTGATTCGCAATCGGCGCCTCGCCGATCATGTAGAGCGACGCAAACACCGTGTTGAGCAGCAGGAACAGCACCGCGAGCGAGACGAAAAACGTCGGCCAGCGCACGACCAGTGCCCGGTGGTAGAGATCCTGCCAGAGCGGCGTCGGCATGCCGTGCGCGACCACGACGCGATCGTCCAGGCGCATTTCCCGGCTGCCGCGCGCACGACGTTTCCGCGCACGCGCTTCGTCGTCGCCGATACTGGAAAGACGGTCGGGTGATTCAGTCGCCATCGCGTGCTCGCGAAGAGGGAAAACGCGCAAAGCGTAGCACGCCGGTTAGCGCGCGGAGGGTGATTTTCGGCGCGCTGCAGGGGCGCTGGAGGTAACGCGTTTAATGATGCAGCGCGGCCGGCAGGGATGCCGTCGTGGTGCTTCGAGCGCGTGCTTGCGGCGTTTCAGGCGAACGCGGCCGACGCTGTGGCCCGCCTCGATGGTACACAAGCACGCACACGCGCGTCGCTCAACGCACTCGCGGCGAGCCTACGGAAAGGCCCGCGGCTTTGGAATGCCGGCGCCGTGTTCGATGTCGTCGACGGCCTGCTGGTGCGCTGCGGCGATGGCTTCGGCTTCGTCCGCGTAACCGTTGTCGCCGCCCACGGTAGTCCATGATTTGACGGCCTTGTCGCGATGCCGGATTTCATATTCCGCGTCCCAGCGCGCGCCGCTGAGTTCGAGAGGGCGGACGTGGATCGAGTACACGCCGTAGAGGAAGAGCTGTTCAGCCATGATCGCCTCCAGCCGGTTGATTCGCAGGTGGCGCAGCGCAACGGGCGCGGCGCCGGGTTGCCTAGAGTTCGATTTCCCCGAGGATGCGGTGGGCGAGGGCTTTGGCTTCCTCGAGCGCTTCCTCCGGCGTGGACGACGTGGCGTCGACCTCGTAGACCGTGGTCTCCTGGTCGGCGCTGGCTTCACCTTCGTCGCGGGAAAGGGTGACGAGGCCCTGCCACGTGTCGCTTTGCACTTCTCTTATCGACGCGGTGGCCGTGTAGATGCCCTTGGTGTAGGTGATGTCCTCCATGGCAACGCTCCTTCTTCCAAAGGGAAGGGTCTTTTCATCCTAGCACGATGATCGGGGTTCCGTTTTCGCCTGCGCGGCGCTCGACGTCTGCAACCGGCCTGGCAACCGGGCTTGATAACAATACCCGCCGCACAAGGCAAAAAAGCTACAGCAGCGCGACAACTTCATCCAAGGACGGCGCATGCGCGCCGGCATGGCGGCAAGCTGCGGCGCCGGCGGCGAGAGAAAAGGCGAGGTGCTCCGGCCATGCCCGTTGCGGCGCGGTCATCAGGCTGAACAGCAGGCCGCCAATCGAGGCATCGCCGGCACCCACCGTATCGACCACTTCGACCCGGGGCGGCCGGGCTTCTACGACCGTGGCGCCGTCGATCAACATGGACGCCTCCGGTCCGCGCGTCACCAGCACCGTGGCGGCAGGATTCATGGCCCGCAACTGCGCGAGCGCGCCGGCCTCGTCGTCCGTCTTGAACAGCATGCGCAAATCTTCGTCCGACACCTTGATCAGATCGGCCAGCGCGGCCATCTTGCGCAACGTGGGTTCGTACCCGTGCTCCATCAGGTTCCGGTAATTCGGATCGAAACTGATCTTCACGCCGCGCGCGCGCAATTCGGCGGCCAACGCGGCCAGCGTGTCGCCAAGCGGCTGGCGCACCAGGCTGATGCAACCAAAATGCGCCCACTTCACCTGTTCGATCCAGCCGGCCGGCAGGCGCGTGGGATCGAACGCCAGATCGGCGCCGTTCTCACCCATGAAAAAGTACGCCGGCGGATGCGTTTGATGGACGATCGCCAGCAGCGGCGGGCGCTCCACGCGCTGCATGAAGCGCATGTCGAGCCCCGCGGCGAGGCTCGCGTTCCACAGTTCGTCGGAGAAGTTGTCGACACCCAGCGACCCGGCGCACGCGGTCGGCAAGCCGAGTTGCGCGACGCAGCGCGCGACGTTCCAGCCGGCGCCGCCCGGGCGCGAGAGCCATTGCGAGGCGCCGGTGCGCACGAGATCAGTGAGGATGTCGCCGGCGGAGACGAAGAAGGGGAATTCAGTGTTCGCGCTCAGGTTGCTCATGATGCTTACTCCGCGGATTCGGACGTTGCGGCCACGCTGTCAGGCAATGCGTGCGCCAGCACCTCATAGCACGCGCCCATCGTGTGATAGTCGGTCTTGCCGGCGGGACTTTTTTCGTCGCTGTACTTACGGTTGTCGCAGGTGAGGATGCGGTACCACGCGCCATACTTGTGATCGACGAAATGCGTCCAGCTGTAGCGCCAGATCTCGTCGTACCAGTCCCAGAAGCGCTCGTTGCCGGTGCGCTTGCCAAGCAGCGCCGCGGTCGCGAACGTCTCCGCCTGCACCCAGAAATACTTGTCGTGGTCGCATACGGTGCCGTCCGGGCCGAAGCCGTAATAGAGGCCGCCGTGGTCTTCGTCCCAGGCATGCGTCATGGCGGCGTCGAATAGCTCGATCGCGCGCGGCAGCAGCCACGGCAACGGACGATAGCGCTCCAGAATCAGCAGCAGCTTGGCCCACTCGGTTTGATGCCCGGGCTGGAAACCCCACGGGCGGAAAATGTTCGAGCTGTCTTCCTCGTTGTAGTGCCAATCGACCGACCAGTCCGCGTGAAAATGCTCCCACACAAGACCCTGCGAGAGCTTCGCCTGGCGCAGCGTGATGTTCGACGCCACCCGTTCCGCGCGATCCAGATAGACCAGGTGCCCAGTCGCCTCGTGCGCGGCCAGCAGCGCTTCGGTGGTGTGCATGTTCGCGTTCTGGCCACGGTACGAACTGACGCGCCAGTCGGGCGTCGCCTCGTCGGCATAAAGGCCGGCGGCGGCATCCCAGAAGCGGTGTTCCATCAACTCGAAGGTCGCGCCGATCATCGGTCTCGCTTCCTCGATACCGGCCATCGCAGCATGCGAATACGCGAGCAGCACGAACGCGAGGCCGTAGCAGTGGCGCGTAGCGTCGAGCGTGTGTTTTCTGCCGTCGCGCCATTCGAGTTCCCAGTCGTAGCCTTCGTGAGCGGCATCCCAATGCGCTTCGCGCAGGAAGCGCAAGCCGTGCCGCGCGTATTCGAGATGCTGTGGATCGCCGAACTGGCGATATGCCATCGCGTAGTTGAAGACGTAACGGCAGGTGCTCACCAGATGCCGCGTGGTCCTGTCGTAGACCGAGCCGTCGTCGCGGAAGAAGTGGAAGAAGCCGCCGCTCGGATCGAGCACGTTCGGCGCGTAAAACTTCAGCGTGTCCTGCACATGCGAGAGCAGGAAATCGCTGCTGCGGAAGCTCTCGACGAGCGGCGCGGCGGCGGCGCTGTTGGCGGGGTGAAGCAGTTCGGATTGCGTCATGGCGTTTTTACCAAAGTACTGGCACGGGCAATGAGATGGACGGGCAAGTGGACTTCGAGTTCAGCGGGTGCGTCTTCAAGCAGCAGTTCGACGCCGCGCCGGCCGAGCGCTTCCTTGTCGACCGAAATGGTCGACAGCGGCGGCGTGGCATGAGCGGCGGCGGGAATGTCGTCGAAGCCGATGATCGCGATGTCCTCGGGCACGCGGATGCCGCGCGCGAGGCACGCGCGCAGCGCGGCGAGCGCGGCGGCGTCGTTATAGGCGAACACGGCATCGGGCCGCGGGCCGGGCGCGTCGAGCAACTGGTGCATCGCGCGCGCGGCGCCGCTGTCGGGATCGAGGCCGGCGTCGATCGTGATTTCCAGCGATGGGTCGAACAGCAAGCCTGCTTCGAAAAACGCGCGCCGGTAACCGAGTGCGCGCTGGGCAATGCTGAAGTGCGCGAGCGAGCCGCCGATGAACGCGACGCGCTTGCGCTGCTGTTCGAACAGGTGCCGCATGGCGAGCAGGGCGCCCGTGGCGTTGTCGAGATTCACCGAGCGCAGGCCGGGCGCCCACAGATCGATCAGCACGAGCGGGCGTTGCATCGCCACCAGCGTGGTCAGCGTCTCAGGCTCGACGAAACCGGCAATCGCCACGGCGTCCGGCGCATGCACGCGCATCTGCTGGATCACGTCTTCGGTCGGACCGGCGGTCAGCACGGAAGGGACGATGCCGCGTTCGCGGCACGCGTCTTCCACGCCGTGAAGCACGTGCGAGAAGAATGGGCTGACGGCGAAGTTGTTGTGCTGACGGTGCAGCAGAAAGGTGAGACGACGGATGCGTGGACGCAACTGGGCGGCGTCATAGCCAAGCTGCCGCGCCGCTTCGATCACGCGCTCGCGGGTGGCCTCGGAAAGGCCTGGCTGATTCTTCAGGGCGCGTGAGACGGTGCCGATCGACACGCTGGCCGCGCGGGCGACGTCGCGGATGGTTGTTGCCATCGAATGAAGCGGCCGCAGGAGGGCGGCCGTACGGTGTTTGGGTTCGGGCGATTGTATAGTAAAACGTCGTTAAAACCGCTTCATGAACCACATACCCGCACCCGTAAATACCCGTAGATGCCCGTGGCAAGGGGCGATGATCGTTTTTATGTTGTTTAGTAAAAAAACTAAACAAGGCGCCGGTATTGGCATTGGCGCGCCCGCGCGCTCAGTCGAACGGCATCGCCGCCACCTCGGCTTGCCCGCGTAACAGTGCCACGCTCTCATCCGCATCGATCAGCACGAAGCCGCTCGTCTCGTGCTTCGCGCGCCGCTTCGCCAGCGCCGCGACCGACGCAATTTCCTCGCTGCTGTAAGCCGACGGGCCACCGTCCGACTCGACGCGCACGCAGCCGATCGCCATCGTCACAAAGCCGAAGAAGGTCGGGTTGCCGCGCCTGTCTTCACCGTGGATGCCACCGGCCAGCCGGTCGGCGGGCGCGTAGAAGCGCTGTGCGCCTTCGTTGAACAGGTGGATCGCGCGCAGCACGCGCTCCTTCCAGTCTTCGCTCTGGAACAGGATCAGGAAGTCGTCGCCGCCCACGTGGCCGAGGAAATCGCGGGTCGGGTCGCATACATCGGCGAGCACGGCGGCCGCGAATTTCAGCACTTCGTCGCCTTGCCAGTAGCCGTACTGGTCGTTGAAGGGCTTGAAATGGTTCAGATCGACGTAGCAGGCGTAGAAGCCGGCGTCGTTGCCGAGCAGGCGGGCGATGTGCGAACTGATCGGGATGTTGCCCGGCAGGAAGGTCAGCGGGTTCGCGTAGCGTGCGGCTTCGATGCGTACCTCGGTGACCGCGCGCACCAGCTTCTCACCGGTGCCGAGGCCGGCGTACTTGCCGTGCTTGTCGGTGATGACAAAACCGTCGGCCAGATAACGCTGGTCGTCGCTTGCAAGCAGTTTGGCCATCTGTTCGACGGTCATCGACTGTTCGATGATCACCGGCGATGCGTTCGCAAACTGCAGGCAGGGCCGCTTGCCGAACAGCTCGCGGTGATACGGCAGCGCGTAGCGGTCCATGAAACTGCGGCGGTTGATGAGCGCAACCGGCTCGTCGTTCTCGACCACCGCCACCGCGTGCAGATCGTGCAGGCGGTTGAACAGTTCGAGCACGTCGTTGTTGGTGGCATGGCGCGGCAAGGCGGGCGCATGCACCATCATCTTCGCCGACGCCATGCCGCCCGACGGCGACGCGCTGCTCACCGTGCGCGTGGTCTCCGGGAACACGGCGATGTGGCCGGAGAGCAGCGCGTCGCGGGCGTCGTCGGTGACGCTGCGGGACGGCTGCGCATGCGGGCGGCCGAAGAAATAGCCCTGCCCGCAGCCGATCCCCATGTCGCGCACCACGATCAGATCCGCTTCGTCCTCAATGCCTTCGGCCACCAGCCGCGCGCCGCTTGCGTTGGCGAAGTGCTGCATGGCGCGCACGGCTTCGAACTTGAGTGAATCGCTGGAGATGCCATGAATGAAGAATCGATCGATCTTCACGACGTCCGGTTGCAGGCGGACCCAGAGATTCATGCTGGCGTTCGCGGTGCCGTAGTCGTCGAGCGCGAATTGTGCGCCCTCGGTACGCAGCGCCGAAATCACCGGCACGAAGCTGGCGACATCCAGAATGGTGCTTTGCTCGGTCAGCTCGATCACGATCCGCTGCGGATCGACGCCGCGCCGACGCAGCAGCGCGAGCGTGTCGTCGCGCGCTTCGGCCAATTGACGGATCGCGCACGCGCTGAAATTGAGAAACAGCTTGCCGTCGAAATCGAGCTGCGCGAACGCCTCGATGCAGGTGCGCGCGGCGGCCTGCTCCAGCTCGAGCGTGCAGCCCTCGACGAGTGCTTGCGCGAACAGGGCGAACGGCGCTTCGAGCGAGGTGCCCGCCGGGCCGCGGATCAGACCTTCGTAGCCGAGGATCGCGCCGCCGTCGAAATCGATGATCGGCTGGAACACGGCGGACAAGTCACGCCGGGCGATCAACTCCTCGATGCGCGGCGTAGCGGATCGGGAGGGCGAACGAGGTTGCATGGCAGTTGGGCGTAGCGATCGACATACGACTTATCGACCCATCCTGCATAGAGTTAAGTGAATTTTTAGTGAAGCATTGCACCGCAATGGTGCGGGCCAGTTTCGGCTTCGGCTTCGGGGCCGCTACCGTCTGGTTTGTCACTGCCAGGACTTTGCCTATCCCATCCGGCTGAGGCGACAGCGGCGCTGTTTGAGCGTGAAATAACAAAAAAGCCGCACGAGGCGGCTTTTTCAAATGACGCTCAGGGAGGGCGCTTATGAATGTCCTGTTTGCATTACGCGCGTATTCAACGCCGCGCGACAGCGGCGGCGGCCCGCTCGCGCGAGGTGGCGCGGGTTTCGCCGCTCATGTCGCGAGCCCCCCAGCGCTGCGCGAGCGCGGCGCACACCATCAGCTGGATCTGGTGGAACAGCATCAGCGGCAAGACCACGGCACCTACCGCATGCGCAGCGAAAATCACTTTGGCCATCGGCACGCCGGCGGCGAGGCTTTTCTTCGAGCCGCAGAAGATGATCGTGATCTGGTCGGCGCGGTCGAATCCGAGCCGCTTGCTGACCAGGATCGTCACGGCCAGCGCGAGCGCGAGCAGCACAACGCTGATCAGCACCAGACCGCCCAGCGCGGACAACGGGATCTGATGCCACAGGCCTTCGTTGACGGCCTCGCTGAACGCGCCGTACACCACCAGCAGGATCGAACCCTGGTCGACGAACTTCAGCACGCCACGGTTGCGCTCGATCCACTTGCCGATCAGCGGGCGCAGCAATTGCCCGGCCACGAACGGCACCAGCAACTGCAGAACGATGTTGCCCACCGTATGCCACGGCGAGGCGCCGCCGCTCGCCGCCTGATTGGTGACAACGAGGCTGACGAGAGCGGGTGTGATGAAGATGCCCAGCAGGCTCGAGGCCGACGCGCTGCACACGGCGGCCGGCACGTTGCCTTTGGCAATCGAGGTGAACGCGATAGACGACTGAACCGTGGACGGCAGCGTGCAGAGGAAGAGGACCCCAGCGTAGAGCGCCGGCGTGACAAGTGGCGAAAGGAGCGGCTTAAGCGCGAGACCGAGCAGCGGAAACAGCGCGAACGTGCTGAGCAGCACGACCAGATGCAGGCGCCAATGCGTCGCACCCGCAACGATCGCTTCGCGTGAAAGCTTGGCGCCGTGCAGGAAAAACAGCAGGCCGACTGCGACGTTCGTCACCCAGTTGAATCCGACGGCGGCCTGCCCGTGAACCGGCAGGAAGCTGGCAAGAATCACGGTGCCCACGAGGCACAAGGTGAAGTTGTCGGGAAGCAGTTTCGGGCGAGCCATGGCGGAATCTCGATTCGGTGATGCGGAAAGCGGGGCGCGCATGAATGCACCCGACTCAAGCTATGAAAAGCGCCTATTGTTGTTGAAAATCGATTGAATATGCAAATTCATTTGCCGAATCGATTAATGAGTGTTGTGCATTAGCCGTGTTTCGTTGGCGCGCTTCAGCTGATGCTCGCTGCCTGTTCAAGTATTGGCGAGCACCTCTGATTGGTCCACTGCCGTTTTGACAATCCAGCAAAAAATCCGCCGGCAATTCGTCATACACGAGCGCGCTCCGCGGATCGCGATTCGGCCCGTCAGGCAAGCTGCTTCAAGGCTTTCGCGCAAGGGCTCTGTCGCGGAAAAACATCGCAGTAACAAGGTGTTACAACAGCCGTCGGGGCCTAACACTTTTTGGCTCGACACCCTTAGCCGACAACCATAAATTACTGATCAAAGGCCATCGGGATGCCCCGTGCCGCGGTAGATCCGCAGCGCTCGCGCCGGTCCCAGAACAAGTCCATCGCAGCTCGAACGGTGGGCTTCAGGCAAGTCTTCGGGCATGTGAGTCATGTGGTGGACGGGTTGTCGAGAACGAAGCACTGGGCGTTGGGCGCGGTTATTGCCGCGCTGTGCTCGTTTGCCTACGCAAAAGTACCGGGCGTACCGCACGGTGGCGGTGGCTCGCACGCGGCGTTCGGCCACACAATGCGAGGCGATGCGCGCGGCGGCGGTAACTACCGTGGCGTCGCCAATGTCAGGCAGCCTCGCAACAATGTCGCTGACAACAACGCGCGCCTGCCGCGCGGCGGGATGAATTTCGCGAACGGTTTTGGCGCTTACAACCCGGGCGTACATCGTGTTGCCGGACCGGCTGGATATCCTGACGGCCGTGGCGGGATGCAGTACGCCGACGTGACGCCGATCAGCGCGGAATCGCGCGGGGTGCCGCGGCCACCGCCTAACGCGCCGATTCGCACCGGCTCGATTCGTGCCGATGTCGCCCGCTACAACGAAGAGCGCGGCGCCTCGCGTGCCATGCAGCGCCAGGGCGACGACCCGCGTCAGCCGGAAGGTCCGTACCGTAACTAACGGCGGCGTTGGCATCAGGTTCGCCGCCTGCGCTGGATGCGCTCCCACACACCGCTTTTCGTCTCACCACGTCTCACCACATTTCCCGCGCTCCCTTCGCCAGATCCGCGTCGCCGGTTCTCAAACCGGTTTGTTGCGGGATTGCGCGCCACGGGTATTCAAAACTCTCCTGTCAATGTGACGTTTCGACGCCACACTTTTTTGAAAACATCCGGCGGCTACCCACCTCCCGTTGTCAAATTCGATCGTTTTTGGCGCGGCGCGTCATCCGCCTGTCATCTGAACCGTTATCACCCGGTCAGGCGCAATCTCAGTAACGCTTTGCGCCGAACCGCGAGGTCCGCGGCGATGCGGTGATCGCGCACGTGTTTACCGGTTTATCAGGCCGATAAATGACAAAACTAATCAGATCGCTATACCCGCAATAACCCACGATATTTTTGTCCATAAAAATGGTCCGCAAAGATGGTCCCGCCCAGATTGGCTCGATGATCGAACGGACAACAACAATCATTCGCGCGAGCTCCCCCTTTCGCACAGCCGCACCCTTTTTGACAAAGACAGGAGAACCCATGAAAACAAGCATCAGCAGTGCGCTGAAGACCACCCTCAAGGCAACCGCGTGTGCCGCTCTGCTGGCCAGTGCATCGTCTGCTTTTGCGCAATCGAGCGTGCAACTCTACGGTCAGGTCGACGAATGGGTCGGCGCGCAGAAATTCCCGGGCGGCAAGACGTCCGTGCAGGTGTCCGGCGGGGGCATGTCGACGTCGTACTGGGGCATGAAGGGGGCTGAGGATCTGGGCAACGGCTACAAGGCGATCTTTGCGCTGGAGGGCTTCTTCCTCGCGCAGAACGGTCAGTACGGCCGCTTCACGGGCGACACGATGTTCTCGCGTAACGCGTACGTCGGTATCGAATCGCCGTACGGCACGGTGACGGCAGGCCGTTTGACCACGCCGCTGTTCGTCTCGACGATTCTGTTTAACCCGTTCATCGATTCGTACGTGTTCTCGCCGATGGTGGCCCACGTGTACCTCGGCCTCGGCACGTTCCCGACCTACACGACCGATCAGGGCGTGACCGGCGACTCGGGCTGGAGCAACGCGGTGTCGTACGCATCGCCGAACTTCAACGGCTTGTCCGCGACCGCGATGTACGCGCTCGGCAATACGGCGGGTGAGAACGGCTCGAAGAAGTGGAGCGGCCAGGTGCTGTACTTCCACGGCCCGTTCGCGGCGACCGCGGTGTACCAGTACGTCAACTTCAACAACGTGCCGGGCGACCTCGGCAGCTTCAGCACGTCGGGCGTTCCGGGGCTGAAGAGCCAGAGCGTGGCTCAACTCGGCGCGACCTACGACCTGAAGTTCGTGAAGTTCTATGGCCAGTACATGTACACGTATAACCAGCAGACCATTTCGAGCTGGCACGTGAACACGGGTCAAGGCGGCGTGACGGTTCCGGCCGGCCCGGGCTCGGTGATGGCGTCGTACGCCTATTCGCGCGACGGTGGCGGCCTCAACCAGACCCGTCAGACGGCTGCGATCGGCTACGACTATCCGCTGTCCAAGCGCACGGATATCTACGCGGCTTATATGTACGACAAGATCACCAGCCAGTCGAGCGGCAACACGTACGGCGTCGGTCTGCGCGCCAAGTTCTAAGCGTCTGGATCGAAGCGGCGCCTGTGAGCAGGTGCCGCGCAACGCCAGCCTTGCCGAAACAGGCAGGCACACGCAACATGGGCAAAGCCCGCCTTCCCCGGAAGGTGGGCTTTGTCGTTTCTGGTGTCCATTCTCTGTCGCCGCATTGGCTCGATTTGCCGCCCAGTCTTTGATAAACCCGGCAGAATGGCGTCGATTGATTCCTGAAGCGAGCGATTGAGATGGATACCCTCGTCAGCATGAAAGTGTTCCGCCACGTGGTCGAAGTCGGCAGCTTTGTCGGCGCGGCCGAACGCATGGAGATGTCGGCGGCGATGGCGAGCAAGCACGTCATGCATCTCGAACAGCAACTCGGCGCGCGTTTGCTGAACCGCACCACACGCCGCGTCGCACCGACCGAGGCCGGTCGCGAATACTACGAACGCCTGAGCCAGGTGCTCACCGAACTCGAGGAGGCCGAGCAGGTGGTCGGCGCGGCGAGCGTTGTGCCGCAGGGGCGTTTGCGGGTGTCGTCGTTGTCGGCGTTCGGCTTGAGCCACGTGATGGCCGCAGTGGCCGACTATGCCGCGCAGTATCCGCAGGTCACCGTCGACATGACTTTGTCTGACCGCGTAGTCGAACTGATCGACGAAGGCTTCGATGTCGCGATCCGCGCTTCGCCCAGCGGGCTGAAATCGTCATCGCTTATCGCGCGGCAGATTGCGACCGCTCATCTGGTGCTGTGCGCGTCGCCAGACTATCTGCGCCGGCACGGCATGCCGAAGAGCGTCGCCGATCTGGCGCGTCACAACTATCTGCAGTATGCCGGCGTGTCCGCGCTCGAAATCATGCCCGCGACCGGCGATGCCTCGTCGCGCGTGCGATTGTCCGGCAATCTGATCGTCAACCACCTGGAGGCGCAGCGCGTGATCGTGCTGCAAGGGGCGGGGATCGCGATGCTCGGCACCGAAGTGATCGGCGACGATCTGGCGGCGGGGCGCCTCGTGCCGCTGCTGGTGGACGACGTGCCGCCGCGCGAGTTGCCGATCCATGTGGTCTACGCAAGCCGCCGGCATCTGTCGGCGAAGGTGCGCTCATTTGTCGACTTCCTCGCCGACCGGTTCGCGAACGAATCGCTTTGGCCTTCGCTTGAGCAGATCAAGGCGCTGGCGGTGCGATAGGCGCGTTGCCCGGCTATGCCGGGCGGCGCGTCCTGCAGTTCGTTACGGCCGCCATGCCCGTTACCGTGCCGTATCGCGCCTTATCGCACCTTACCGCGCCTTATCGCGCCTTATCGCCCGATACCGAGCCGCGCTTTCGCGTCGTTATATTCCTTCGTCAAACGCTGAACCAGTTCGTCGACACTCGGCACGTCGTCCATCAGGCCGACGCCCTGGCCTGCGCCCCAGATGTCCTTCCACGCCTTCGCCTTGTCGCTGCCGAAGTTCATGGCGGTCTTGTCCGATTCGGGCAGCGCGTCCGGGTCCAGCCCCGCGTTCACGATACTTTCGCGGATGTAGTTGCCGTGCACGCCGGTGAACAGGTTCGTGTAGATGATGTCCGACGCCGTGGAATTGACGATCGCCTGCTTGTAGCTGTCGACCGCGTGCGCTTCCCGGGTCGCGATGAAACGCGTGCCCATGTAGGCGAGGTCCGCGCCCATGGCCTGCGCGGCGAGAATCGAGCCGCCGTTGGCGATGGAGCCGGACAGCACGATCGGGCCGTCGAACATGCGCCGCACTTCGCCGACCAGCGCGAACGGCGAGGTCGTGCCCGCATGGCCGCCGGCACCCGACGCCACCAGGATCAGCCCGTCGACGCCCGCTTCCAACGCCTTCTGCGCATGCCGAAGATTGATCACGTCGTGCAGCACGATGCCGCCGTAGCTGTGCACCGCGTCGACGATTTCACGTGCCGGCGCGCGCAGGCTGGTGATGAAGATCGGTACCTTGTGCTCGACGCACACACGCACGTCGTGCTCGAGCCGCGTATTCGACTGATGAACGATCTGGTTGACGGCGATCGGTCCGATGATCGCGTCGGGATGAGCCGCCTTGTGCTCGGCAAGCTGTGCCTGAATCTGCGTGAGCCATTCGTCGAGCAGTTCGGCCGGGCGGGCATTCAACGCGGGGAACGAGCCGACAATGCCGGCCTTACATTGAGCCAACACGAGTTCGGGATAGCTGACGATGAACATCGGCGAAGCGACGACAGGCAGCGCGAGTTTTTGCAGGACGGCGGGCAATGCCATGGTGCGAGTCTCCAGATAAGCGGACCGGTGCGGCGTAGAGCGCCCGGCGATAATGAGTTTAGCGGCACATGGCCTGGGGTGCGTCGAGACTGACCAGCGTCGTGCAGCCACCACGATCTCGCTACGCGTTTGCCAGGTGTTTGCCACGCGTGTGCCGCGCGGTTGCCACACTCGCTCAAAAATTTAAGAACGATCGTTCGATTATAGGCGAAGCCGCCGCGCCCTGCAGTTTTGAACAGTTGGAAGGAGTGTTCAGGTTCTATGCTTGCGTGGGCTATCACACTGCGCACGGACACATTGCGCTCCTACAATGCTTTGACTCCCAAACGACAAGAGACCTGCTATGGCCTTCGAGGATTTCGCGCCCTTTCGCGTCGCCGTGGGCGACGTCGATATTTTCGGAGTGAAGGGCGGAGCGGGGCCGCCCCTTCTGTTGTTGCACGGTCATCCTGAGTCGCATCTGATCTGGCAACGGTGCGCCGCGCAACTGGCGCAGCACTTCACCGTCATCGCCACCGACTTGCGCGGCTACGGCGCTTCGGGCAAACCGCCCAGCGACGCCCACCACACACCCTATTCGAAACGCGCGATGGCGGCCGATCAGGTTGCCGTGATGCGCCACTTCGGCTTCGAACGTTTCCTGGTGTGCGCTCACGATCGCGGCGCCCGGGTGGCGCACCGCATGGCGCTCGATCATGCCGACGCTGTCGAGCGTTTGATGCTGCTCGACATTGCGCCGACGCTCGCGATGTACGAGGCCACCGACCGCGCCTTCGCGACGCATTACTTCCACTGGTTCTTCCTGATCCAGCCCGAGCCGTTGCCGGAAACGCTGATCGGCGCTAACCCGGCCGCTTATGTCGATGCGGTGATGGGTAGCCGTCACGCGGGCCTGGCGACGTTCGCGCCCGAAGCGCTCGACGCGTATCGCCGCGCGCTGGCGCAACCCGGCGCCGTGCATGCGATGTGCGAGGATTACCGGGCCTCCGCGAGCATCGATCTCGAACACGATCGAGCCGATATTGAGCGCGGCCACAAGATCGGTTGTCCGCTGCGCGTGCTGTGGGGCGACAAGGGTGTGATCGAAAAATGCTTCGACGCGCTGGCGGAATGGCGGCACGTCGCGCGCGACGTGAGCGGCCGTTCAATACCGTGTGGGCACTACATTCCTGAAGAGGCGCCGGACGAGCTGGTGACTGAGATGCTGTCGTTCTTCGAAGCGGTCGAACAGTAAGTCAGTAAGCCGGTGAAGCGCAGCGTTTCTGACGCAAGGCGATGGCATTTCAATCGCGCGTGAGTGAGGCGGCAGTGCCGGCGACGGCGCGGCAGCGTGTTCGTGCCGCCGCGCGTCCGGCTCAGCCTAGCGGCGGCAAGCGGCGCGCGACCGGCGTCGACTTGATGATCGCGGTGCTCGTCTCCGCGCGCTCGGTGACCTTCGAGAGAATTTCATCGAGCTGCTCGATCGAATGCAGATAGAGGCGGCAGACGAAGCAATCGTCGCCCGTCACCTTGTCGCATTCGACAAACTCCGGAATCCGCCGGATCACGTCTTCCACCAGATGCAATTGTCCGGGCAGGGGCTTCACGCGCACAATGGCCTGCAACGTGAAGCCGAGCGCGCGCGGATCGATCTGCACGGTGAAGCGCTCAATCACGCCTTGCGCTTCGAGCCGTCGGATGCGTTCGGCCGTACTCGGTGCGGAAAGGCCGACCAGACGCGCCAGGTCGCTAACCGGCTGGCGGGCGTCCGCCGCCAGCGCGGCGAGCAGCGCGCGGTCGGTTTCATCGAGTGTCGCGGGCATGGCGGGAGCAAGGCGTTTGGTCATGATGGCCTTCGATTATTAGGTTCCTTCGCGGTAGCACTTAAGTTTAGCCATGTATTCGGGTGGTCGGATTAATTACACTGCTTCTCATGCAGAAATCCATTCGAGGATCAAATCATGGCGTCAAATGAGATTCGCCGCGGCGCGGCGGAAATGACCATGGCCATGCTGATGTCCGGCACCATCGGCTGGCTGGTGGTGTCGTCGCAGCAGAGCCCGTTCAATGTGGTGTTCTTTCGCTGCATCTTCGGCGGCGCGACGCTCGCGCTCGTGTGCGCCGTGCTCGGCCTGTTCAGGCGCAAGCTCTTTTCGTGGAAGATGCTCGGCCTCGCGCTGCTTGGCGGCGCGGCGATCGTCATCAACTGGGTGTTGCTGTTCGCGGCCTATTCACGCGCTTCGATCTCGATGGCAACCGCCGTCTACAACACGCAGCCGTTCATGCTGGTCGCGCTCGGCGCACTGGTGTTTCGCGAGCGGATCAGCGCGTCGACCGTGGCCTGGCTCGCGATCGCGTTTGTCGGCCTCGTATTCGTGGTGAAGGTCGAGCCGGCCGTGTTGGCGGTGCCGGGTCATTATCTGGTCGGGGTCGCCTATGCGGTGGGTGCGGCGGCAATGTACGCGGTGTCGTCGATCATCACGAAGCGCCTGAAGGGCACGCCGCCACATCTGATCGCGTTGATCCAGGTGTCGCTCGGCGTCGTGATGCTCGCGCCGTTCGTGCGCTTCGATGCGCTGCCGGCTAGCGGCGTGCAATGGCTTGAATTGATCGTGCTCGGCGTCGTCAATACCGGGCTCATGTATGTGCTGCTCTACGGCGCGATCCAGAAGCTGCCGACCTCGATGACGGGTGCGTTGTCGTTCATCTATCCCGTGGTGGCGATCATCGTCGACCGGGTTGCGTTCGGACAGACGCTCGCCTGGATTCAGGTGCTCGGCGCGGTGCTGATCCTGCTCGCGGCAGCCGGCGTGAATCTCGGCTGGCGGATCGTGCCGCAGAAACGCCTGTCCTCGACCTGATGTCATGACCGCGGTACCGAAGCATCCACAGACAATCGTACGGATTCCGGAGCAAAAGCGCGCTGCATTGTTCGTATCGACGGATCAATGACATGCGGCTCGCGCGACTACGGTGTTTCGTAGCGAGGTCTGTATGCGGGTTTAAAAGGCGGCGTCAAGCTTCTGTAGGGAAATCACCGATGCGGTCAAAAAACCCGCACGCGTATCATTCGTACCGACGCTGATCACGTCCGACAGAATTTCCGCCGCTCGCCATTCATGATGGTCGAGCGGCTTTCTTTTTGTGGCGACGATTTTGGCGGTTTACGTACCGTGCGTGGCCTGCCGACTGTCTTCTGCCAGCTCTGATGGCTGCTCCGCGCGTGTCGCTGACACGTCAACCCGGGCGCGCGACGATGCGCTCGCCGTCGATTTCCAGTGGCCCGTTTTTAGCCGCTAACTCCTCAACGATCGTATGCACCAACGTGGACCATTCACCGCGCGGCTTGAGCATCGATGCGGCGGCGTGCATCACGGCGGCATCGTCGAGCATTCGCAACAGGGTGACGAAGCTCATCGATCGAACCTCGAGCAGCTTGAACACGATCAGCACCTTCAACGCATTCTTTGCATTACGCGCCGGATCGGCCCGTAGCCACGCGACGCGTGAAAACGCCCGTTCAAGCGCCTGCTCGACGCTCGTGAAGGGCGAACCATGGCCGGGAATCACGAGCCGCACGTCGAGCTTCGCGATGGCTTCGAGAACCGCCTGTTCTTCGGCGAAACCGCTTTCACCTTCCAGTTCCGGAAAAATCACGCCAAAGCCGTTTTCCCACAGCGCGTCCGCGCTGATCAGGATGCGCTCGTCCGCGCAATACAGCATCAACGAATGCGGATCGTGGCCCGGCGCACCGAGCACTTGCCAGTCGAGCGCGCCGAGCCGCAGTTGCGCCCCGGGCGCGATCGTCTCAGTGAAAGTGAAGCGCTCGCAGTGCTGGCCGGTGGCGCGAAACGTCAGACGGGTTTCGTCCCAGTTGCGCACCGCGTCGGCTTCCGATGCGGGAATCGCGGTACGGCACGGCCATGTCGACTGCAAGAGCGCGTTGCCGCCGCAGTGATCCGAATGCAGATGCGTGTTGACGATCAGATCGAGTGGCCGCGCGCCGAGCGTTTGCTTCACCAGCGCGACAGTTTGCGGTGCGTGCGTCGCGTAACCGGTATCGACGAGCGCGGCACAGGTGTCGTCAACCAGCAGCACGTTGTTCGACGAAAGCCAGCCGCGTTCGAAGACTCGGATCGATTCCGGTAGCGTGATCATGCGGCGCCTGTGTTCGCGCTTGTGTTTGTGTCTGCATCCACGCCTGAATTCGCCGACGCTTCGGGTTTCGCCATTACGAGAATGGTCGACGTGCCGGTCAGCATCGTCTCGCCACGCTGATTCACCACGCTTCCTTCGAGATGCGTCAGATCGCCGTTCAGACTCGGTTTCCAGTAAGCGTCGCGCACGCGCCAGGTGATCGTCAGCGTATCGCTTGCGTGCACCGCTTTTTTCAGCTTGATATCGAATTCGAGTCCGAGCGGCTGCGCGTAGGTCGAGAAATGCGTGGCCAGCAGCGCCATGAAATGCGCGGTGGGCTGCGTGCCCGACGCGATCAACCCGCCGAAGCGGCTTTGCGCGGCATACGCGTCGTCGTGATGCAACGGATTGAGGTCGTTGACGAGCGTGGCGAACGATTTCACCGATTCCGCCGAGAGTTCGAGCGTCGAGCTGAACGTCTCGCCGATCGTCACGACGCGAGGCGTGGGCTTCATCGTTGGACCTTTGCCTGCCGCGCCATGAACTCCACGTGGCGTTCCTCGATCGCGTTCCAGACCGCGCGCTTCGCGTCGTCGTCGAACAGCGACCAGCCGGCGATTTCGTCGATGGTGCGCAAGCAGCCTTCGCACCAGCCGGTCGAGGCGTCCATCCTGCACACGCTGATGCAGGGTGACGGCACGGCGGCCTCGTCGTCTTCGCTATCGATGCCTGCTGTCATCGCGTCACGCCGTCTCGCGCAGCGCCACGTCGATCACGGGTGCACCTGTCAACGTAATCAGTTCCTGCGCCGTCAGGTTGAACACGGCATGCGGATGACCTGCGGCCGCCCACAGACTGTCGAGCGCCAGCAGATCGGCATCGATCAGCGTGACGGGTTCCGTCGCGTGACCGATCGGGCACACGCCGCCGATTGCGTAGCCGGTTTTCTCGCGCACGAACTTCGCGTCCGCGCGGCCGATTTCGCCGACTTGCGCCGCGACTTTCTTTTCGTCGACGCGATTCGCGCCGCTCGCGACGACCAGGACCGGCGCGTCATCTTCGCGGCGGCGAAACAGAATCGACTTGGCGATCTGCGCAACCGAGCAGCCGAGGCCGGCGGCGGCTTCGGCGGAAGTCTTGCCGGTTTCCGGCAGCATCACGATCCGGCCTGCGTGGCCGCGCTCGCGCAACAACTGCGCGACGCGGCGCGCGGAATCGGGCAAGGCAGCGAGATCGTCGGATTCGAGAGAAGCGTGGTCCGTCATTGTTCTATGTCCTGAATGGATGGCGGTCGATTGCAGGCGTCAAACGCAGTTGGCCTGTTCGCTGCGCGCTTTGGCAAGCAACGCCTTGCCGGCGCGCGATACGTTCGGCCGGCCAATCGACGTCGAAATGAAATCGCCGATCGCGACCACTTGCGCGAGATCGATGCCGGTCTCGATGCCGAGACCGTTCATCAGGTACAGCACGTCTTCGGTCGCGACGTTGCCGGTTGCGCCCTTTGCATACGGACAGCCGCCGAGCCCAGCCACCGACGCGTGATAGATCTCGATACCTTCCTGCAACGCGGCGTAGATGTTCGCGAGCGCCTGACCGTAGGTGTCGTGGAAGTGCCCCGACAAACGTTCACGCGGGAACACCGTGGTGAGCGCCTCGAACACTTCGCGTGTGCGCTTCGGCGTGCCGACGCCGATCGTATCCGCGATGTCGATCTCGTCGCAGCCGAGCGCCGCGAAACGCTCGACCACATCGACCACCGACGCGATCGGCACTTCGCCTTGATACGGACAGCCGAGCGCGCACGACACGCTGCCGCGAATTCGCAGACCGTGTTCCTTCGCGGCCTGTGCGACCGGCGCGAATCGATCGATACTTTCCGCGATGCTGCAATTGATGTTCTTCTGCGAGAACGCTTCGCTGGCCGCACCGAAGATCACGATCTCGTCGGCGCGCGCGGCGAGCGCGCCTTCGAAGCCGCGCAGGTTCGGCGTCAACACCGAGTAGATCGTGCCTGCCCGGCGCTCGATGCCGGCCATCACGTCGGCGCCGTCGGCCATCTGCGGCACCCATTTCGGCGAGACGAACGAAGCGGCTTCGACGTTGCGAAAGCCCGCCGCCGACAAGCGGTTGATCAACTCGATCTTGATCGCGGTGGGGACGAATTCTTTCTCGTTCTGCAGTCCGTCACGCGGACCGACTTCGACGATTTTGACGTGCTGGGGCAAGGCCATGATGTGTCTCCTATGTTTCGGTGATGGTGCTCAAACCCGCGCTCGATGCCTGCGTTCAGTATCCGCGCTTCGTATCCACCATGCTCAGTATCCACGTTCGATATCGACTACGCCGCTCACCGTTTCGCCATGCATCAGCGCCACCATTTTTTGTGCGACCTGCGCGACGCTCTCTTCGCGCAAGGTGAGCGCGGACACGTGCGGCGTAATCGTAATGCGCGGCTCACGCCAGAACAGATGATCGGGCGGCAACGGTTCTTCGCGGAACACGTCCAGCGTCGCGGCGGCGAGCTGGCCGCTGGCGAGCGCTTCGAGCAGATCCTGCTCGACCAGATGCCCGCCGCGCGCGACGTTGATCAGATACGCACCTTGCGCGAGCTTCGAGAACGTGCGGCGGTTCAACACGTCACCCGTATCCGGCGTATGCGGCAGCAGATTCACCAGCACCTTCACGCCGTCGAGAAACGCGTCGAACTGCGCCTCGCCGGCAAAGGTCGTGATGCCGTCGATTTGCCGTGCACTGCGGCTATATCCGCGCACCGGCATGCCGAACGCCGCGACCGCTTGCGCGACATGTGCACCGAGCACACCGAGGCCGAGCACGCCAACGGTGAAGGTCTCGCGTGGGTGCGGATCGAGCACCTCCCAGCGGCGTTCGCCTTGCAGCGTCTGATATTCGTCGAAACGGCGCAGGTAGCGCAGCACGGCGTGCGTCACATATTCGGCCATCTGCAGGGCCATGCCGCTGTCTTCGAGCCGGATCAGCCGGGCATTGCGCGGCAGCGTGCCGGGGTGTTCGTGCTCGAGCGCGAGGATCGCATCGACGCCCGCGCCGAGATTGAAGATTGCGCGCAGATCGTCGCGGCCGGCCAGCATCTCGCGCGGCGGCCGCCATACGACCGCGAAGTCCGCGGGTTCGGTGTCGCCCGGCAGCCATTCGCGCAGTTCGGCTTCCGGCAGGGCGCGGGCGAAGTCGTGAAGCCACGCGGCGGCGTTGGCATGCTGCATGTAGAAGAGGATTTTCATACGATCCGGAGTGCGCGTGCCTGTTCGAGTCAGATGGCGGGAAAGGCCCGGTGCGACGGCTGCAACGCCCGCGGCGCTTCAAACGACGCTTGCGGCATGGGGCCTCCTCCTTTTATGGATAGGCTTCATTCTACGGTTTCGACGCGAATCGCGCGCGTTTGCGCACGGGCGTGCGTTTTCTGCCCCTGTATTCGCCCCATAAACAAAGCACAAAAACTTGGTTCGCCCTTGCGCCGCCCGGCGGGACAATCATTCTCCGGATTCCGGCAGCGAGGGACTCACATGCTTTCATGCACCAAATCGACATGGCCGCCGCGGCTCGTCACCGTTCCCGGCCTGCACGGCAGCGAGGGCGCGCACTGGCAAACATGGCTCGAACGGCAATTCGCGCGCTCGCTGCGCGTCGAGCAGGCCGATTGGGAGGCGCCGGACGTCGCCGTCTGGGCGAGGTCGCTGCGCGATCTGCTCGCGCGCGAACGCGGCCCGTTCGTGCTCGCCGCCCACAGCTTCGGTTGCCTCGCGACCGCGCATGCGCTGCAGCAGGCGTCGTATGCGAACGATGTAGTCGGTGTGCTGTTCGTCGCCCCCGCGAGTCCCGAGAAATTCGCTTTCGCCGGGCCGTTCGACGCAAGGCGTCTGGGCGTGCCGTCGATTCTGATCGGCAGTGAAACCGACCCGTGGATGACGCTCGCCGGTTCGCGCGATCTCGCGCAGCGGTTCGGCAGCGCGTTCGTCAATCTGGGCGACGCGGGTCACATCAACACCGCGGCGGGATTCGGCCCGTGGCCGCGCGCCAAGTATTTCGTCGACACCCTGGTGCATTGCGCGGCGCCGCTGCGCTTTCGCGAGCAGACGCTCGAAGTCGCGCAGCATGCGTTCGTTTGAATGCCCGTTTGAATGCCCGTTTGAATGCCCAAACGAGCGCAAGTGAATACGTAAGCAATCCGTTAGAATCCCGCTTCACGCTGCACGTTTGTGTGGCCGCAGTTTTCATCATCGATAGGCGGGGACAAGAAAGATGGCAGGCAACACGGGGACATCGCGCTGGCTGGCAGCCGGCATGACGGCAATCACGCTCGCGCTCGGCGGCGTATCGACGGCGCACGCTGACACGTCGCTGCTGAACGTGTCGTACGACGTGACGCGCGAGTTGTACAAGGACATCAACGCCGGCTTCATCGCGGCATATAAGCAGAAGAGCGGTGAGACCGTGTCGGTTCGCCAGTCGCATGGCGCGTCGAGCGCGCAGGCGCTGTCGGTGCTGCAAGGACTGCAGGCTGACGTGGTGACGATGAACCAGCCTAACGACATCGATCTGCTCGCGGAAAAGGGCCAACTGGTGCCCGCCAACTGGCGTGCGCGCCTGCCGGACGACAGCGCTCCGTACACCACGACAATGGTGTTCCTCGTGCGCAAGGGCAATCCGAAGCACATCAAGGACTGGGACGACCTCGCCAAACCCGGCGTGCAAGTCGTGATCGCCAATCCGAAGACTTCGGGTAACGGCCGCTACGCGTATCTGGCTGCATGGGGTTATCGCAAGCAGCACGGCGGCACCGACGCGCAGGCGCTCGACTTCGAAAAGGCGATCTTCAAGAACGTGCCGGTGCTCGACACGGGTGGCCGCGGCGCGACGACGACCTTCACGCAACGCGGCATCGGCGACGTGCTGGTGACGTTCGAAAACGAAGTGTCGCTGATCGACACGGGCGTGGGCGCGGGTAATTTCGAAGCGGTGTATCCGTCGGTGAGTCTGCTCGCCGCGCCGCCGGTGTCGATTGTCGACAAGGTGGTCGACAAGCGCGGCACGCGCAAGGAAGCGCAGGCGTACCTCGATTATCTGTGGTCGCCGGCCGCGCAGGAAATCATTGCGGAACACCATCTGCGTCCGCGTGACAAGAACGTGCTCGCGAAGCACGCTGCCGAGTTCAAACCGATCAAGACCTTTACGGTGGAGGAGATGTTCGGCAGCTGGCAGAAAGCGCAGCAAACGCATTTCTCCGACGGCGGAACCTTCGATCAGATCATCGTCGACAAGAAGTAAATTCTGGTCCGGAAGTAGCAAGGCCACCTCAAAAGCGAGGTGGCCTTTTTTATTGCACGTGCTTATTGCACACGTTTATTGCACGCGTTTCGTACACAGCCTGGTTCTTAGTTCGGCGCTGCGTGCGTGTCGTGATCATGGGCACAGCCGTGCTCGCAGCCGCTCTGATCCAGCGGCATCTGCTGCGCCGCTTCCGCGCGAATGCCGAGGCGTTCGAGCAGCTTGCGGTCCGCTTCGGCTTGCGGGTTGCTGGTGGTCAGCAACTGGTCGCCGTAGAAAATCGAGTTCGCACCGGCCAGGAAACATAGCGCCTGCAACGCTTCGTCCATCTGCTCGCGGCCTGCCGACAGACGCACCATCGCGCGCGGCATCGTGATGCGTGCAATCGCGATCGTGCGGACGAATTCGAACGGATCGATGGCTTCGGTGCCCGTCAGCGGCGTGCCTTCCACTTGCACCAGGTTGTTGATCGGTACCGATTCCGGATACGGCTCCATGTTCGCCAGTTGCGCGATCAGGCCGGCTCGCTCACGGCGCGATTCGCCCAAACCGACAATCCCGCCGCAGCATACGTTGATGCCCGCATCGCGTACGCGCTCCAGCGTGTCGAGACGGTCCTGATAGGTGCGCGTCGAAATGATCTGGCCGTAGAACTCCGGCGACGTATCGAGATTGTGGTTGTAGTAATCGAGGCCCGCTTCGCGCAGACCTTGCGCCTGATGCGTCTCCAGCATGCCGAGCGTCACGCAGGTTTCGAGACCCATTGCCTTCACGCCGCGGATCATGTCCTTGATCGGCTCGAGGTGGCGGTCCTTCGGATTACGCCATGCCGCGCCCATGCAGAAGCGCGTGGCGCCATTTTCCTTGGCGACCTTGGCGGCGGCCAATACTTCGTCGACCGGCATCAGCTTGTCGGCCTGCAGGCCCGTGTCGTGATGCACCGACTGCGGACAGTACGCGCAATCTTCTTCGCAGCCGCCGGTCTTGATCGACAGCAGCGTCGACAGTTGCACCGTGTTCGCGTCGAAGTGTTCGCGGTGAGTTTGCTGTGCACGGAACATCAGGTCGTTGAACGGCAGTTCGTACAACGCGACGATGTCGGCGACGCGCCATTTGGCGACCGCCTTGGCGCCTGTTGCGGCGTGGTTGGCGTTCTGGTTGGCGGTGGCCGTGTCGGCAGGCGCCGGAGCGATGTTCAGTTGCGTCATGTCGTCAATCCTCATGGATGGATGTGATGGGTTTTCAGCGCTGCGCGTGGCGCAGCGTCTGCAGGAGTCGGTTGATGTCGAGCTGATCCGCCGCGAGCTCGGGCGAAGCCGGGCTCAAATGCGGCACGATGCCGAGCAGAGGCGCGTCGTGTTCGCGCGCAAGCTGCGTGCGAATCGAGGCGATGTTTTCGTCGGGAAACGTCATGGCCGGATCGATACGATTGGCCACCCAGCCGGCCAGCGTCAAGCCACGCGCGGCGATTGCTTCAGCGGTGAGCAACGCATGGCTGATGCAGCCGAGGCGCATGCCGACCACCAGCACGACCGGCAGCTTGAGCGCGACAGCGAGATCGGCGGTGTCTTGCGTGGCAGTCAGCGGCACGCGAAAACCGCCGACCCCTTCGACCACGACGATCTCCGCTTGCCGCACAGCCTGCGCATGGCAAGCGACGATGTGGTCGAGATCGAGCGTGACGTTTTCCAGCGCGGCGGCGATGTGCGGCGCGGCCGGTTCCTTCAACAGATACGGCGTGCGAATCGCCGGCGGCAGCAGGACGCTCGACGCGGCGTCGAGTTGATCCGCGTCTTCGTTATGCAGCACGCCGTTCAGTTCGAACGCGCCCGCTGCGATCGGTTTCATCGCGGCGGCCTGCAGGCCTGCGCGAACGAAACCGCGCAGGAGTGCTGCAGACACGAAGGTCTTGCCGATTTCCGTATCGGTACCGGTGACGAATAGCGACAGCGCGCTTTGACTTGCGCTACTCATGCCGCCTTTGCCTCGAGTTGTTGCAAGCCCGCTTCGAGCCGGTCCAGATCCGCTTGCGAATGCGCCGCCGAAAGCGAAATGCGCAGTCGCGAGGTACCCACGGGCACGGTCGGCGGACGGATTGCCGGCACCCACAGACCCGCGCGATCAAGCGTGGCAGCGATATCGAGCGTCGCGTCGTTCGCGCCGATGATCAGCGGTTGCACGGCGGTGTGCGAATCGACCGGCAGCCACGGCGTAGCCTTGAGCATCGCGCGCGTGCGTTCGATCAGCTGCTGGAGATGGGCGCGCCGCGCGTCCCCTTCTTCGCCGCCGATGATCCGCAGACTTGCCGATACCGCATGCGCTGCAGCGGGCACCGAGGCGGTCGTGAAGATGTACGGGCGTGCGCGCTGCACGAGCCATTCGATCACGGTCTCATGCGCGACGACGAATGCGCCCGACACACCTGCTGCCTTGCCGAGCGTGCCGATCGAAATCAGATTCGGCGAGCGCAACGCGGCCTCTGCGATTGCGCCGCGGCCTTGCGGACCGAGCACACCGAAACCATGCGCATCGTCGACGATCAGCCATGCACCGTGTTGTTCCGCGAGTTCAAGCAAACGCGCGAGAGGGGCAATATCACCATCCATGCTGAACACGGTATCGGAGACGATGACTTTGACCTCCGCGTCCGAGGCATCGAGCATCGCGCTCAGGGCATCCGTGTCGCAATGCGGATAGATCTGTACGTCGGCGCGTGAGAGGCGCGCGCCGTCGATCAGCGACGCGTGATTCAACGCATCGGAGAAGAGCGTCGTGCCGCGGCCCGCGAGCGCGGTGAGCGTCGCGAGGTTCGCCATGTAGCCGGTGCTGAAGTAGAGCGCGCGCGCATTGTCGACGAAGCCGCCGGCGAATTCGGCCAGATCGTCTTCCAGTTGCGCATGCGCGCGCGAATGGCCGCCGAGCAGATGCGAACCGCCGCTGCCCGCGCCGTAGCGTTGCGCACCTTCGGCGATCGCTGCGATCAGTTGAGGATGCGCGGCGAGGCCGAGATAGTCGTTGCTGGCAAAGCCGATGATTGCGCGGCCGTCGACCGTCATGTGCGCGGCGCACGGCGTATCGGCCGTGCGGCGACGACGGCGCAGCCCGCGCGCGTCGATGTCTTTCAGGCCTTCGGTCAATGTGTCGAGCAGATGCATTAGCGGGTCTCCGCGAGCGTGGCTTCGAAGGTTTCGCGCGTGCGCGAAGCGAGCAGCGCGATTTCTTCGTCGTCCAGAATGTAGGGTGGCATCAGGTACACCGTCGTCGAAATTGGGCGCAGCAGCAGTTCACGCTGCAAGGCGTTTTCGAAGAAACGGCGCGAGAATGTTTTGGCTTGCTGAGCATCGTCGATCGCGGCGTCGAACGCGAAGATCGTGCCGCACTGACGCAGATTGCGCACGTGCGGGTGTTCGGCGAGCGGTGCGAGCGCGGCCTTCAGCTGTGCGGATTTCTGTACATTGACGGCCAGTACGTTGTCGCTTGCGAAGAGGTCGAGCGTGGCGAGCGCCGCGCGGCACGCGAGCGGATTGCCGGTGTACGAGTGCGAGTGCAGGAACCCGCGCGCGGTATCGTCGTGATAAAAGGCCTCGAAAATTTCATCGCGCGACAGCACGATCGAGAGCGGCAGATAGCCACCGCTGATGCCTTTCGACAGACACAGGAAGTCCGGCCAGACGCCGGCCTGTTCGCACGCGAAGAAGGTGCCCGTGCGCCCACAGCCGACTGCGATTTCATCGGCGATCAGATGCACGCCGTACTGATCGCACAGCGCGCGCAAGCCGGCGATATACGACGGGTCGTGCATGGCCATACCGGCTGCGCATTGCACCAGCGGCTCGACGATCAGCGCGGCGATTTTCGTGGCGCGCGCTTCGAACAGCGAGCGAACGTGATCGAGTGCGCGGCGCGCGACGTCGGCTGCGCTTTCACCTGATTGCGCGAGACGCGCGTCGGGTGATGCAACGACGTGCGCGTTGCGGATCAGCGGATCGTAGGCGTCCTTGAAGAGCGCGACGTCGGTGACGCCGAGCGCGCCGACGGTCTCGCCGTGATAGCTGTTGGCAACGCAGACGAATTCCTGCTTGTCGGCGAAGCCGCGATTGCGCCAGGAATGGAAGCTCATCTTCAGCGCGATTTCAACGGCCGATGCGCCATCGGATGCGAAGAATGCGTGACCGAGGGTATTGCCGGTGAGTGTGCCGAGGCGTTCCGCGAGTTCGATGGCGGGCTCGTGCGTGCAGCCGGCGAGCATGGCGTGTTCGAGCGTGTCGAGCTGATCTTTCAGCGCTGCGTTGATACGCGGATTGGCGTGACCGAACAGGTTGACCCACCAGGAGCTGATCGCGTCCAGATAGCGGTTGTTCGCGCGGTCGTAGAGCCACGCGCCCTGGCCTCTTGCCACCGGGATGAGCGGCAGGCGCTCGTGGTGCTTCATCTGGGTGCAGGGGTGCCAGACGGCACGCAGGCTGCGGGTGATCCAGTCTTCAGGAGAGGGTGACTTTTCCAAAGGGTACTCCGAGGTGCTTTTTTGCCGTTGCATGGCGGGCTTTTTTAGGGCCTTTTCATTCGCGCTGCGGGTTTTGCCTTGCGCTGCGCGCGGCCTTGGGGTGGCTTGCGGGGTCGAGATTAGCGGTTTATTTCGTGCCGTGCACTAGGGGCGGGGAGTAGTTTTTTGCCTGCGGCGCTGGGGTTCGCGGCTGTTCGGTGCAGGTCGTTTCTGTTTCGGTCTGAAGGTCGATAATCGACGGAGTTAACGACGGCAAAGTAGTTGGGGGTTGTGGGCGGAAATTGGGGGTGTGGTTTGGGTTTTTGCCTTCGCGGTGCTTTTTTGGGTCTGTGTTTTGTTGGGGGGGGTGTTTGGGTGATTTGTTTGCCTGCGCGGCGCTTGGCCGTATACCTACGGTGTTGGCCTTTCCTTGTTGTGTTATTGGTTTATTAGTGTTGCCCCTGTGCGGGGCGGCACTTACTTTCTTTGCGGGCCTGTCATTAATTTCGTGTTCAAGGCATATCATTCTCCCCAGGAGAACCTATGCCTCGCAAACCGAAAGCTACGCCGGCAGAACTGCCGGTGATCCCCGCTGAGCTGCTTGAGAAGTTCGGCAACGGGCCGATGACGGCCGAAGCGATCAACGCCGCGACGTTGTCCTTGAAGAAGGCGCTGATCGAGCGGGCGCTGGGTGGCGAGATGAGCCATCATCTCGGCTACACGTCCGGTGCTGCAAAGCCCGCGGCCGTCACCAATCAGCGCAATGGCACGGGCGCCAAGACAGTCCTGACCGAGGACGGTCCGATCCGTATCGAGATCCCACGCGATCGCGACGGTAGTTTCGAACCGCTGCTGATTCCCAAGCACGAACGGCGCTTCACGGGTTTCGATGACAAGATCGTCGCCATGTATGCCCGGGGTATGACCGTGCGTGAGATACAAGGCTTTCTGCTCGAACAGTATGGCACCGACGTCTCGCCTGATTTCATCAGCTCGGTTACCGACGAGGTCATGGCCGAAGTGACGGCCTGGCAGGGCCGCCCGCTTGAGCCGATGTATCCGGTGGTGTTCTTCGACGCATTGCGGGTCAAGATCCGCGAAGACGCCGTGGTGCGCAACAAGGCGATCTACCTTGCGCTGGGCATTCTTCCCGACGGCACACGCGATATCCTCGGCCTGTGGATCGAGAACACCGAGGGCGCCAAGTTCTGGATGAAGGTGTTCAACGACCTCAGGACGCGCGGCGTCAACGACATCCTGATCGCCGTCACCGATGGTCTGAAGGGTATGCCCGAGGCGCTGGCGGCAGTGTTTCCGGCCACCACGCTGCAGACCTGCATTGTTCACCTGATCCGCAACAGCCTCGATTACGCGAGCTGGAAGGACCGCAGGGGCCTGGCCGCAGCGATCCGCCCGATCTACACCGCGCCCAGCGCGGAAGCGGCGCAGGCGGAACTCGATGCATTTGCTGATGGGCCATGGGGGCAGAAATTCCCGCCGGTCAGCGCGGCGTGGCGCAACGCCTGGGATCGCGTAATTCCGTTCTTTGCGTTTCCACCGTCGGTTCGCAAGGTGATATACACGACGAACGCCATTGAGAACATCAACTCGCAGTTGCGCAAGATCATCAAAACGCGGGGCCACTTCCCGACCGACGAGGCTGCGACGAAGCTCATCTGGCTTGCATTGCGTAACATCACTGCCGATTGGGGGCGTGCGGCTCATGACTGGAAGGCCGCCATGAACCAGTTCGCCATACTTTATGAGGACCGATTCGTTCGACCATCCGTGTAATTCTCAACCCGCCTTGAACACGGAAATTCTGACACCCCC
>NZ_MCAS01000027.1 GCF_003610895.1 Paraburkholderia fungorum | reverse complement strand
GCGCCGTTCTGACCGTCGCCGATATCGGCCGTTGCATTGATGATGCTCGTGGCCGTGCCGGCCTTGTTCGGCGCGAGAGTCTGGCCACCCGCACGCTGGTAAGCCTCCAGCGCATACAGGCCGGTCCGCTTGGACAGACTGTAGTACTGCGAGAGATTGAACTGCTGATAGCTCGCCGCGCTCGTAATGCCGTTCGCCTGCGTCGCACGCGTGTAGCTGTAGCCGGCAGCCAGATCCAGTGCCGTCAGCGGCTTGTAGTGCAGCACTGCGCCAGCCGTGTTGAAGATCGCCTCGTTGTGGAACGCCGAGTTCACGCCCGGGATGTATTGCACGTTCGAATACGAGAACGAGATGTCCCATTGCGAGCTGAACGCATAGCCGCCCGTCACGGCAACGCGCTGCTGCGCCTGCGCCGTCTGATAGCCGTTGTTGATGCCCGACACCGCCGTCTGCGCACCGCCATTCGAGGTCGTGGAGTTAGGATCCCACGCACCGCCGCCCACCGCCGCGTTATTGATGCGCTGGTAGCCTGCCGCGATCCCGAACGGGCCGTTCAGGTACTGAACCGCCGCGCTGTACGTCGAACCGGCATTGGTGCTGCCCGCCACGCCGCCCAGCGAGTACGAACCGCTCACCGTCAGGCCATGCATGCTCGGCGACGTGTACACCAGCGAGTTATTCGCGCGGTACAGCGTATCCAGCGAATCGATATCGCCCGGGTGTGCGCCGTAAGCGCCCGTCAGCCACGTAGTCGGGCTATAGGGCGACAGCAGCGTGTAGTACGACGTGTACTGGCGCCCTGCGGTCAGCGAACCGTAGGTGGCATTGGTCACGCCGACGTACGCCTGACGGTTGAACGCCAGACCGGAAACGGATTGCGCGCCGGTTGCGCTGTTGAAGCCCTCTTCCAACTGGAAGATCGCCTTCGTGCCGCCGCCCAGATCTTCACCGCCCTTCAGGCCGAAGCGGCTGCCCGCCCAGATGCCGTTCACCATCTTGATCACCGAACGGCCCCCCGACGTCGAACCCAGCGACGTCTGGCTGCTCTGATAGCCGATCCCCGTATCGACGACGCCGTACAACGTCACGCTGCTCTGAGCGTGCGCGCCGAGGGCGACCAACCCAAGGGCCGAGGTTGCCAATGCCTTTTTCATCTCCACTCCTCTGTAAAAATCTTTTCTCAATCTCTAACGCCAGTGATCGCCACGGCAGTCGAATGTGCGCGGAGCACTGGCCGGCTGGGCATGCCAGTGCAAATGCGCGAAGGGCCGAGCACTGAGCCGCGCCTGGATTTTCAAACTAGCCAGAAGTGTCGTTCAAACGAAATCCGGCGTCTTTCGGGGTTTGTACGTATTTTGTACGATCTAGTTAGTTTTTTCTTAAAACGGCACTGTCCCGATTGGGTTGGAGCGCCCGCTTTGATTCAGGCCGCGCCAAACTGGCCCGGCGCCGCGCCGGTTCGATCGGGAATCTGATGCGAAGGCCATCCGGCAAGGTACCGCCGAGCAGGTCTTCCGCGCTTTCCCGGACGGTTGCTCCGCATTGGGAAGTGTCCCGCTCCCCTATCCCTACAAAAAAATAAGCAAATCCCTACCCCTGCGTGACTTCAGACGCCGACACGCTTTGCCGTTTACATAAAATGATCTGGCTGGTTAAAACGGGGTAACTTTGCGCCCGACTTGCAGCATTCCACGGTCGAACCGGGTATCAATCTTCCAGGCGGAAGCGAGACGGGCGCCCTTTAGCGAATGATCAGATTCAAGGGCATTGACAGGTTGCGAGGTTGACCGCGCGAGATGACGCGATGCATCGAAAACTATGCAATACGTAGCACCTCGACCGGATTTTTGTCACCCTGCGCGGCGAACCGTATCGCTTATGGCATGCAATCGGCGAACATGGCGCCGACCACCAGGTACGGACATTCGACGTATCCATCGGATTGTCAACAATTGAAGGAGGACCGTGGGAAACGTGCCGTCATGACACTCGGTAGGTCAAGACGGCTTCCCTTCATGTCACTCAAGCGGACAGTGAGTCGACCTGTAACGGCTTCTCTTCTTTCTCATCCAGCGCACCCGTGCTTTGTACCGCGCAGCGCTCCGGCAGGCAGACCACAATCTGGAACAGGCGGTAGTCGGCACCGCACCGGTCGTCGGTGAAGCGCAGCGCGATGCTGCCGTTCTCGCGTTTGAGGAAATCCCGCACTGCGTCCATGCCGACTCCGCGGCCAGACACTTCCGTGACCTTTTCAGCGGTCGAGAAGCCCGGGTGAAAGATGAAGTCGGCGACCAGCTCGTCGCTCAACTGTGCACCGGCGTCGAGCCAGCCGCGCGCACGACCGATGCTCCGAATCCGCCCTAGCGCGAGGCCGAGGCCGTCGTCGCTCAAGGTAATCTGCAGCGCCCCTCTATCGACGCCGGCTTCGATGACGATCGTGCCGGCCGCCGCCTTACCCTGCGCGATGCGCGCAGCCGCGGTTTCGATACCGTGATCGACCGAGTTGCGCATCAGATGCATGAAGACGTTCTTCAGCGTGCTGCTCACCTGCCTGTCCACGCGGTAGCCGCCGTCGTCGATGCGCACGATGGGCGGCTCTTTGCCGAGTTCCCGCGCAAGCGACGGCAGCGATTCGAGTACGCCCGAAAGCACCTCTCTGATCGTTTCGGTGCCGAGGATGCGCAAGGTCCGGCGCACTGAATCGCGCATCGTCAGCAGGCTGTCAACGTCGACCGGATCAACCGCCTCAAGGAGGCGCAGACTCTCCTGGATATGCTCCCGATCGACCATCAGATGCTGCTCGGCGTTGCCGCGACGCCCTGGGTCCTTGCGGCCCAGGCTCACATCGTTGATCGTCCTGTAACGCTCGATCGCCTGTTTCACGCGCTCGAGGTCCGCGATCAGCACTTCCTGATTCCACTCTTCGCTGACATCGTTGCGGCGCAGCGCATCGTAGCGCCGCTCGGTCTCGTGCACGATGCTCGTCAGGTGCTGCAGGCTGTAGGTGCGCGCGTTCCCCTTGATCGTGTGCACGTTGCGGAACAGCTCGGCGAGCGCCTCGCTATCGGCCTGCGTATGCTGGCGGATAATCCGTTCGTTCTCGTTGACGAAGCCCGTCGCACTATCGACGAAATGATGGAACTTCTCCTCATTGACGGCGAGAATCTCGCCGATCATCTCGAGGCGACGCTTCTGCTCGCTGGCCTCGGCGGCAAGGTGCCGCAGCTCGGTCACGTCGCGCACGCAGAGCATGAGGCGCATGACGATATCGTTCTCGTCGGTGATCGCCGACCAGCTCAGGTCAAGCGTCTTCACGCGGCCGTCGGTCATCGTCTTCGCGACCTCGTTCACGAGCAGGTGCTGGTTGAACGTGAAGTTGATCGCGTCCTCGCCGATGCAAGCGTAAATCGCGGTGTCGACCTGCGAGCGCACGTCGGAATTCAGCCCGGTATGCTCGAACACGAGCTCCATGACTGGACGCCCTGCGATGTCCTTCGTCTCGAAGATCGCTTCAAGATAAGCCGAGTACTCGGCATGCACGAGTCCACCGTCGACGACGGTCAGCATCCCCTGCTGAATGTTCTGCAACATCGCCTGAATGTCGGCGGTCTTCTGCTTGAGCAGCGCGGAGCTCTGCTGGATCTTCTCGATCATCTCGTTGAAGGTGACGATCGAGCGCCCGATCTCGTCCAGCCGCCCCACTGGAACGCGGCGCGTGAAGTCCTGACTCGACGCAATCTCGCTCATCATCGACTGCATGCGGGCGAGCGGCCGCCCGATCACCGCTGCCAACGCGGCGCGGGCAAAGAAGCCAATGCCAAGCGCTGCCAACGCGATCATGGCCGCTGCGACCATGAGCCGGCGAAACTGCGCCTGCGCCTCGTCGAAGCGCGCCTGCTGATGATCCACCTGCAATGCTTCGAGCGCGTTCATCGCCTGCGCATAGCGGGCGTTGAGCGAGTCGGCCTCCCCTCGGGTCGTGTGAAATTTGTAGTAGTCGTTTTGCTCAAGCTGCTGGAACTCCGGCTCAAGCGCCTGCTTGATGAGCGCTGCGCGGGCTGCCTGCACCGCATCGGCGGCGCGCGACTCTTCTGCATTACGCGGCTTTGCCAGATACGCTGACCAATTATCGTCACTCGCCTTGAGCACGGCGCGCGCCTTCGGCAGCAGGTCGTCGCTCGCGCGACCCATCGAAAAGAGCGTCTCATAGTTGCCGAGCGCCAGTTGCACTTGCAGCAGCAACTCGGAACTCGTCTTCAGGTGGGTGATCGCCACCGTATCGGTCGCATATGTCTGCTTGAGCGCATCGTTGCTCTGCTTGAGACCCAGCACGGCGACGAGCATCGTGGCAATCAGCGCGAGCGTGTAGCCCGCAATCGTGAGTGTGAGCCCATTCTGTATCGTTAAGCGTTTGAACATAGTGTCACGCGCACGAACTCGCCTTATGCGAAACAGCGCGTCATCCTCCGTAGTGGTAATGTCATACGCGCATGGGCGGTTTTCTGCCGGAATCTTCACTATTCATTGCCACGATATCGGCTTTGTTTCGCGAAGCTTTAGTCTTACTGCGTCAAAAACAATCAATACCCGGCACTATGAATTAATCAGGGCTACGAGCTATCGATATGACAGAAGATGTCGATCATATTGAAACGCATCTCGACCATCCGGCACAGGAGTTCGGGTCGTGACAGACCAGCATCTTCGCCCACGCCGCCTCATTGCGCCGCTAACGGTCACGTTGTTCCTGCAAAAGCCCGCTTTGTGGCCCACTATTGCATCTGGGCTGCACACTGGCAAAAGCACCTTGATTCATGCAGCGCAATCTTCCTGACGCTATTCACAACCATGCGTCATAGGTCACCCGTGCGATCAGAATCCTAAGGATTTCCCTGTTTTAATGTAGGCATACATCTCGCAAACGTTTTAACTAACCTCAGCGATTTTCTTTCGCTCTAGAATCAACCGACACAAGAACTTTTAACTCACGCTCGACGCAATGCATGCGACAGGCAAAATCAGAGTCAGCTGGTTCTGCGCACTACGCGACCATGCGACCAGGTACGTGACTGGTCAATGTTCCGCATTACGGGGTAGTCTGCTCAAGTGGCATCTTTTCGCATCCAGCGATGACTATTCACGCTGCAGGTTTTCAGGTTCTGGCACGTGGTTCCCGACGCCAGAAGCTTCTCGGCGTCGCGTTCGCGCGACGCCTCTTTTTTATTTCGTTCAAGCAGAGCATTGCGTAATGCGAGTCGGTTCCACGAGGTAGTGCGTGATCCGAATCCGACGCTCCTGACGACGGTTTCCGGAACAGCGTCCTCTCTTGAACAGTATGTCGAATCGTCCTGGCCAAGACAGAAGTCCTGGACACGGTCTGCTCGAATAGCCTTGACGCTTCCATCGATGTTGTCTTTGAAAAATCGCGTACCCGGCCTTCGCTGGGAGCGCGCAAGTTAGCTGAAGCAAAAATTGAGGTCAGAATGGCGCGTGGAGAAGCATATTGCGTGGAGTTTGGGGGCAACATTACGTTGAGGCAGGCGCACGACAGGTTCTTTGCACAACCAGAGGGCGAAAGACGACGATTCATCTTCATGTGTGGTGATCCAAAGTGCCGGGCCGTGGCACGACCCAAGATCGTGGGCGCCGTGTACGATCGCCTCGACGCGTTTGACGCTGACGCAATCGAGAGCGGCCGGCATAGAGCGCCGTATTTTCGTAGTCACGTCCGTTTTCCGCATATCGACGACTGCACATGGCACGAAGAGCCTCTACCAAAGATCGAGTCGCCAGACGAGCCGAAGCGCGAAGACAACGTTGTTAACGTCGGCGAGCTTGGGTTGATCTGGTTGCCAGAGGCACGCAAACGCGCACCGGCAAAAGACGGTTCACTGGATAACGGTAGGCCGCAAGATGACGAGGATGAGAGCCCCACCGAAGGGGAAGCGAAACGCCCCGACTCGACGCGCTTTCTGGCGGCAGTCGGCATGAGCTACCTGACCATGACGGTCACCGAGCGGCAAAATACGCCACTGAGAATTGGCCGGGCCGGTAGCCAAAGCATGTTCTATAACACGTGCCTGCCGATTTTTGCGTTTCATCCAGCACATCAGCAGGAACGCATTTACCACGGGCTAGCGTCCATCGAAGAACTGCGAAATGTATTCATGCTGACGTTCCGGCGTCGATTCTCGCCGTCTGGAGCAAAGACGGAACGCGATACCCTCGCGAAGGTCACGTTCGTCAAGCACACGCTCGATGAGGAGGATCGTCAACTCGCCGAGGTATTGAAGAAGGCTGTGGCAGATAAGGAGTTGGTGTACTGCTTCATGCATGTCACCACGCCACCGGAACTCAAACCCTACGGCGAAAAACAGATGGGGAGGTTTTACCCTTCCGAACGGGATCACATTTTCATCGTGCCGAAGTCGTTGGTTACGTTGAAGGGCGCTATTGACGAGTGTTGATTGAAGAGGCGGAAGGCAGTAGCTCGCGATTTCTCATCTCCTTCACTCGTCACCGATGCATCAAGACGTCTCGTGCCGGTGCCGGAAATGCACGCGCAAGCAATACGCGTTGGCCCGCCTGCGTCGCGCGATCTACCGTCTCATGCCCATCAATTCGGACACTGGGAGGACGCGCGCTACTCACCGGGCAAATGCGCGAGGGGGTGCAATTGGTGATCTTCACTTTTCAGCATTCGTCAAAGGACGCTTGGGACATAAGCCCGAGCGGCGATCGCCCGAATTCGTGAGATTGAAATGCTGTGCCGTTCGGATACGCAACTTTACGCTTTCGTCTCCCACTGCTCGCCGGGAGCAAACACATTTTGGAGAGTTTTGATGACCAAGAAATCGTTTTCTGCCGATACCAGCGACTCGAACGAGACAACTGAACAGGCGTTGGTGGCGTTGACGATGCAGATCAAGGAGTTCGTCCAGGGCAGGTCGCTAGATAGCCGGTTCGCAGCGAAACTCTTAAAGCGATTGAAGAAGGAAGCCGATGCCATAGCGCACGGCGACAATGCGACGAAGCCCGGGCAGAAGGAACTGAAGAAGGTTTTCGACGCAGTCGACGCCGTACTGCGTGATCACGATGCCGCATTATTAGTCACCGCCAACGCGGCGCTGCGCGAGACGGACAACACGACCGCCAGCAGGGTCACGACAACGACCAACGGAGCGCTGACCGGGCCGCTGCCAGTCGAAAGCGCCCAACTTCCTCAGGAAGATACCGGCAGCAGATCAGCCTGATCAACAAGAAGGCCGTCGTCGATCAGGGCGGCGCCAGCAGCGAGATCGTCAAAGTACCGATGAAGCGCTGGATTTTCACGGCTAGCCTGACAACACAAACGTCCAATAGAAGAACGAGATGACAGCTTGAGGAGTCACTCGGTTCTGTCGAGGGCGAGTACGCGAAACCCTCTGTCTGGCGAACCGCCGCTGAGGGTTGCGTATTGCCCCATAGTTGAAACGCGCAGGTTCGCAAGCGCATGCCGGCCGCCCAAGGCACAGACCAGCCAGCTGCGAGCGCTGCTGCTCGTCGCGTCATCGACTGGCATGGCTGCTCACCATCTGTAGTTTTACTAACTACGAATGCCGCCTTCATTCGTCGCCAGGCATCAATCACCACCACAACTCCAAACGTCCCCACCGAGAACGGAGAGCACACCCATGGCAGGTTATGCCTGACACAGCCATGTGAGCTTACTTCGGAGATTAGTAGACCTGACTCAAGATGCAAATAGCATGTGCCGTTAACTGGATCTGGTACTGAGTGGATTTCCCTGGGTGCAATCATCGAAGTTCTGCTGCGACTTACCATGACAATCAAGTTAAAACTCCGGATTCTGATGCTTGTCACGCTGATCGCTACCGGCGGCGGTATTGTTGTGACGGCCCTCGGATTCAACTCCGTGAATGACGCGCAAATGGCCTCGCATCGCCGGGAGACGCAGGTGCGCGGCCTGACCGAAATCAAGGCAAGCGCGCTATCCACGGTCGAGTTCGATCCGGCTGCAGACGATACCAAAAAGATCTTTTCCGACGCGGAACAGAACATCGACAAATGGGCGGCAGTCATTGACCCGCTGTTCAAGTCCCCCGATCAACAAGCGAGGCTCAGGACACTGCGTGCCCAATGGCGTGCTTACGTCCAGAAGTCGCGTCAGCTGATCGACCTGGCTGCCCGGGATTCCAGGGCGGCCAATGCTCAGGTCGCCTCGCTTTACCATTCCGACTTTCAGCCGCTTGGTGCATCGATCGAGGCAACTATCAAGGAAGCGGGGAATCGGGGCAAGCAAGCTGCGGACCTCGCCGAGCGCAACAGCACGAATGCGGTCAGGACGGTGATCACGACGTTGGCGATTGCAATGGCGATTGTTGTCGGATGGACTCTCCTGCTGTCCCGTTCGATCCAGCGAGCGCTGAACGGCATCAAGGGGACGTTGCAGCAAGCGAGTGAATCACTCGACCTGACGACGCGTGCATCGGTTCACGGCAAAGACGAAATCAGTCAGACCGCTGTCGCCTTCAACCACCTGATGGCTCGGATCGCGGAGGTTATGGCCGCGGTACGGGATTCGGTGCAATCGGTGAGCACGGCTTCCAAGCAGATTGCCGCAGGCAATGTCGATCTGTCGAGCCGTACTGAAGAACAGTCCGCTTCGCTTCAGGAGACGGCGGCAAGCATGGAGGAGTTGACCGGCACGGTACGGCAGAACACAGAGAATGCCCGGCAGGCCAATGGGCTGGCGCAGTCATCGGCCGCAATCGCGGTAAGAGGGGGCGACGTGGTCGGCGAGGTAGTTGCGACCATGGGACAAATCAACGCCAGCTCGGAGAAGATTGCCGACATCATCGGCGTGATCGACGGCATCGCGTTCCAGACCAACATTCTCGCACTCAATGCCGCAGTGGAAGCCGCACGCGCAGGCGAACATGGCCGGGGTTTCGCCGTGGTTGCCACCGAGGTGCGCACGCTCGCGCAACGCTCGGCCGCAGCGGCCAGGGAAATCAAAACGCTGATCGAAAATTCCGTGAGCAGGGTCGAAACCGGGACCAAGCTGGTCGATGAGGCGGGTGCCACCATGGGTGAGATCGTGAACAGCATCAAACGGGTGACGGACATAATGGGAGAAATCGCGGCGGCCTCGGACGAGCAGAGCAAGGGGATCGATCAGGTCGGGCAAGCGGTCACGCAGATGGACGAAGTAACCCAGCAGAATGCGGCTCTGGTGGAACAGGCTGCAGCAGCGGCACAGTCGCTGGACGATCAGGCGAAGAAACTGCACACAGCGGTTAGCGTTTTCAGGCTCTAGGTTCGAATGGCCGGAGCGGGACGAGTTGGACCTTGCAGATCCTGGCCTGCGATCACGGAGCGCCCGTCCTGTCACCCTGGCGTGATGCTCGAGGTGCGCATTTACGGGCAAGGCCGGGTTCCAGCCACTTGATCACGACCACTGGAAGCTCTCGCACGCGCATGCTTCCCTTCCCCATACCGACTCTCCGTACAAAGTGCGGACCTTTTGGTAGATCCCCAGCTATCGACCCCATCGCCAGTAATGGCTTCGAGCATATCGTAAAATTCCGATATATAATTCGTTCCGTAGCGATGCAGATGCGTGAGCGCCAACCGGCGCCACATCTGCGCGTTGTTCATGCCCTTAAAACTGTCTCATGACGCTCGATATCGACGCGATTCACAAAGCGCTTGCGAACCCTGTACGGCGGGAAATTCTCGGCTGGCTGCGCGAACCGTATGCGCATTTCACCGACCAGGACCTGCCGCTCGACTACGGCGTATGCGCCGGCAAGATCGACGCGCGTTGCGGCCTGTCGCAGTCCACCGTGTCGGCGCACCTCGCTGCCTTGCAGCGCGCGGGCCTCGTCACGTCGAAGCGGGTCGGTCAATGGGTGTTTTTCAAACGCAACGAGGCCGTCATCCAGGCGTTTCTCGAGTACATGAACACCGGGCTCTGAACGCGTCATCCGCATTGCCGCACTTCTCTCATCATGCAGTTTTTAAGGCTCGGGCCACGCGCCCGCCACCTAAGGTGAACTCATATGCCGACTCTTTTTGACCCGCTCCAGATTGGCGACATCACGTTGTCGAACCGCATCATCATGGCGCCGCTCACGCGCCAACGCGCCGAAGAAATCCGCGTGCCGAACGCGCTGATGGCGAAGTACTACGCCGAACGCGCCACGGCAGGCCTGATCATCAGCGAAGCCACCTCCGTCACGCCGCAAGGTGTCGGTTACGCCGAAACCCCGGGTATCTGGTCGCAGGAACAGGTGGAAGGCTGGAAGATCGTCACGAAGGCCGTGCACGAAGCCGGCGGCAAGATTTTCCTGCAACTGTGGCACGTCGGCCGTATTTCCGATCCGCTGTTTCTCAACGGCGAATTGCCGGTCGCGCCTAGCGCGATCGCGGCGCAAGGTCATGTCAGTCTGGTGCGTCCGGAGCGTCCATACGTGACACCGCGCGCGCTCGAACTCGACGAAATCGCCGGTGTGGTCGAAGCGTTCCGTAAGGGCGCTGAAAACGCGAAGGCGGCAGGTTTCGACGGCGTGGAAGTACACGGCGCGAACGGCTATCTGCTCGACCAGTTTCTGCAGGACAGCACCAACAAACGTACCGACGCCTACGGCGGCCCGATCGAAAACCGCGCCCGCCTGCTGCTCGAAATCACCGACGCCTGTATCGGCGTCTGGGGCGCGAACCGCGTCGGCGTTCACCTCGCACCGCGTCGTGACGCGCACGCCATGGGCGATTCGGACCCGGCGGCCACTTTCGGTTACGTGGCGCGCGAACTCGGCAAACGCAAGATCGCGTTCATCGCCGCCCGCGAAGCACTCGGCGACGACCGGCTCGGCCCGCAACTGAAGAAAGCATTCGGCGGCCCGTACATCGCAAACGAAAAGTTCACCCTGGAAACGGCACAACAAGTGCTCGACGCGGGTGAAGCAGACGCTGTGGCTTGGGGTCAACTGTTCATCGCGAATCCGGATCTGGTGCGCCGCTTCGCAACGAATGCCCCGCTGAACAAGCCGAATCCGGCGACGTACTACGCTCGCGGCGAAACCGGCTACGTGGACTATCCGACGCTGGAAACCGTCGAATAAACCATCGAATTCAGCGCAACCCATTAGTAGAAACATAGGCCGCTTCGTTAAAGCGGCTGGTGACTCGTAGCACGCTGCAACACCACGCGGTGGGTGTGACCGGAACGATGCCTGGTCACACTCACCGCGTTTTTCGTACGTTGGGCTTTGCATGCGGCGCGCATCGCCCGGAAAATCACAGACAATTCAGGCGCCCGCGCCCGCCGTCACGCAAGATCACGCAGCATGAAGACCCGCTTCGATTCGTCGAGACCGCGCGCAATATGCGCGTCGCGCCGCGCGATCAGCGCGGCATCGAGATCAGCCTCCGCGATATCGCGAAAGCCAAGTCGACGATAGTACGGTGCATTCCACGGCACCTCGCGATACGTCGACAGCGTGAGTTGCGTTATCTGTTGTGCGCGCGCGAGTTGCGCGACCTGCTCGATCAGCGCCGCGCCGATACGTTGCCCCGCATGCGAAGTCAATACGTCGAGTTCCTGAATGTAGAAACGCACGGGTTGCGGCTCGAACATCACAAAAGCGACGCAGATTTCATCCGCAGCCACGGCAACGACGATCTGCTGGGCGTCGATCTTACGGTTGACGACCTCCAGTTCCATCGGCGGTGCATCGGCGATACCGGCCATACCTACATCGGCAAAGCGCTGACCGGCCTCGAATTCGATCGTGCGGATAGCGTGCGCATCGTGCGGTACGGCAAAGCGGAACGTGAGACTGGGAACCTGTTGCATGGGTGTTTCGTCGGTTTTTTTTAGGGGTTTCTCTGAAAGACACCCCCGATATTGACATCAGCGCTTCGAAATAAACAGGTACCCGCGCCGCCACGAGACTAAACTCCTGAACACCTCACTCTCTTTCGAACCAAGATGGATTTCATGCATGTGCTGCAGGTTGCCCTGCACTTCGACCAGCACCTGAGCGGTTTGATCCTGCAATACGGCACCGCCGTCTATGCCATGCTGTTTCTCGTGGTATTCGTCGAGATCGGCTTCCTTCCGTTATTCTTTTTGCCTGGCGATCCGCTGATTTTCATCTGCGGCGGTCTCGCCGCCACCGGCGCGCTGAACATCTGGCTCGTGATCCCCGTGCTGTTCGCCGCCACCGTGGCCGGCAGCATCGTCTGCTATGCGATCGGCCGCGCAATCGGCGAAAAAGTCTATACCGCCAACTATCGCTGGCTCGACAAGAATGCATTGCGCAAAGCGCACGCTTTTTATGAGGCACGCGGCGGCCTCACCTTTTTGCTGTCGCCGTTCATTGCCGTCGTGCGCACATTCGCACCGTTCGTCGCCGGCGTTTCGCGCATGACGTTTGCACGTTTCGCGTCGTTCGTCACGGCGGGCGCCGCGCTGTGGATCGTCTCGCTGGTGGCGGCCGGCTACCTGTTCGGCAATGTGCCGCTGGTGCGCGATCATATGAGTTCGATCGTGCTGCTGGGCGTCTCGCTCGGTGTAGGATCGCTGCTGGTGAGCGCCGTGTGGCGCTTCGTCAACCGAAGGTTGCGCGCCCACTGAATCACTGAATAGAAGCTCACGTGCTCACTTAACCGGTGGTGCGGGCTCATTGAACCAGCGATTGCACGCGCACGGAATTTTTTGGAGGAACGTTATGTCGCTGTCCGCTTTGCTCGTCTTCGCGCTGGCGCTGATCATCGCCGCCGGCACGCCTGGGCCGAGCGTCGCCGCGCTGGTCGCACGCGTGCTGACCAACGGTTTTCGTGACGTATTACCGTTTCTCGCCGCGATGTGGCTCGGCGAAGCGTTGTGGCTCACGTGCGCAGTGGCCGGCCTCGCGGTGATCGCGCGCAGCTTCGGCATGGTATTCATCGCGCTGAAATTTATTGGTGTCGCCTATCTGCTGTTCCTTGCATGGAAAATGTGGCGCGCACCGGCCGACGTAGCAGGCAGCGACTTGCCGAGCGGCCAGTCGCCGTGGCGCATGTTTCTCGCCGGCATGCTGGTTACGCTCGGCAACCCGAAGATCATGATGTTCTACCTCGCGTTGCTGCCGACCATTATCGATCTGTCGCGCATCGGCACCGTGGCGTGGTTCGAGCTGACGCTTACCATGCTGACGGTACTGATGGCCGTCGACTTCGGCTGGGCCCTGCTCGCCACCCGCGCGCGCAAGCTGCTGACCACGCGCCGCGCGGTAAAGATCACCAACCGCGCCAGCGCCACCCTCATGGCCGGGGTTGCCGCCGCCATCGCCACACGCTGACAAGACCGTGAATGACGCGCCAGGCTCTCAGCCTGGCGGCACGGCGGCTTGCACCTCAGCCCGTAGAGACGCCAGCAAGGCCTGCCACCATTCGCCATGCCGCAATAGAAACACGCCCTCGGGAAAATGGTGGCGCGCCACATGCGCCTGCGGCACCGTATCCCAGCCGCGATGCTCGGCCGTTACACGCGTTTCGTCACCTACCGCTTCGAAACGCACCTCCACATGCGTGTGCTGCGCATCGGTGAAACTGGCCTGACGCCAGCCGAATGCCAAACGCGCACCCGGCTCCCAGGCCGTGACTTTGCCGATCTCGAACACACGGCCATCCGGCTGCGTTTCGATCAGGCGACCGTATTCACCGGACGTGTGAGGCGCCGTGGCCTGCTCGAACGAAAGCACACCCGCGCCTTGTGGCGTGAATTGAAACAGGCCGTTGGCACGCCACCATTTGCCGATCTCGCGCGTGAACACATCGAATGCGCGCTGCGGCGTGGCCGCGACGCGTAGCGACACCTGCACACGCGAACTCATTCCGGCTGCTCCAGGTGCGCCTTGAACGAAAGCAGTTGCTCGGACCACAAGGCTTCGGTCTGTTCGAGCCAGGCTTTCAGTTCGCTCATCGGCGCCGATCGGAGCACGTAGAGACGCACACGCGCGTCGACGCCGTCGTGCGACTCTTCAATCAGTTCGCTCGAACGCAGCACCCGCAAATGCCGGCTCATCGCCTGCGGCGAAAGGCCGGTGGCTTGCGCGAGTTCGCCGGCACGCATCGGCTGCTGGCTGAGCAGATCGACCACCTGACGCCGGTTGGGATCGGCTAGCGCCGCCAGGGTGCGGTCAAGCGAGACGCTGGCGGGCAGTCCCATCGGTTAAACCCATCCTTCGATTTTCAGGCCGCTCACGCGCTCGGCTTCTTCGCGCGACACCTCGCGAATCGTTTGGCCGAAGCTCCAGACGTGCCCTTCCGGATCACGCGCTGCATAGACGCGGTCGCCATAGAACTGATCCGCCGGTTCGCGTGTAACCACTGCGCCTGCGGCGCGCGCGCGGGCACAATGTTCGTCGATCCCCTCGCGCAGTTGCACGTGCACGGACTGCGTATTCTTGCCGCCGACCGAAACCGGGCTCGCCATGTCTTCCGACCATTCGCGGCAAATCATCAGGTAGCTGTCGCCGAAACGCATTTCCGAGTGGCCCAACTGGCCGTCGCTCTCCGTGATCACCATCTGGCGCTCGAAGCCGAACGCCTTTTCGAGCCAATCGAGCGCGGCAAACGGGTCCTTGTAGAACACCGCTGCTCCCAGCGACGGGCGATGATACGGTTCGTTCATGACTGCCTCCTTTTGTAAACCGTTGGGTTGATATTTAACATCATAGTTAAACAAATCGAAAAGGCAAGGACGATGTATTCGTTTCGTTGTCCCTTCACGATAACGTCGCAAAACCTGAACAATTAAATCGACAACCCTCGAACGAACTCAAAACAGCCTGGTTGCGAACGTATGGCTTCAAGCTTCTCCAGCGGCCCTGTCGCGGTAAGGCTCGAGGAGCGAGCCTTTCTTCAAGCTTTCTCCTGGCAATGCCCTGGCGCGCTCTTCCGGCCAGGCTCTCACGCTGCAGCAGAACTAGCCCGTGTGGCTTTGGGCTGCCTGGTCGATAATCTGTTGCTGGACTTCTTTCCGCAGTAGCGGGTTCCCCGGACTCACCTGAGCCAACTCGACAATCAGTCTGCTGCATAGCGCGCTGCGTCCCACAGACTGCGCACTCACCCAGGCGGCATGCTCCTTGAGCGGCGCGACGTCCATACGTTGTTGCTCGGCACGCTGCTTCCATCGCAGGCCTTGAAGGATGGCATCGTCGAGTTTCGTCTGCAACACCTGTCGCTCCTGGGCGAACGCAGTCTCCAACGCGGCGATACGCTGTGCCTCATCCGGCGAAGAATGCGGCGGCGTCGGATCGCTGGCCGACGGGTCGGCGGATTGAGTGACGTTTGCCAACTGAGCTTCGAGCTCCTGCACTCTAGCCTCAGCGGTTGAAGCACGCGTCTCAGCCAAGGCAAGCTGTTCGGAAGATTTGTCGGCACCCTTCGGTTCGGGCAGCAGGACTTGCAGCGCACGTTCAAGTAAATCGTCGTCTGGCTCGACGGCAAGATCCGGCTCAGGCGTAGACGCTTGCACGGTATCGACGAGCGCTGTTTCTGGAGACACGCTGTCCATCTCGTCGAACGGAAGAGTGACCCCAGATGAATCTGACGCCGCATGGACATCGACGCTGGCGCTGTCAATCCAGGCTCCGTCTGCCTGCTCCTCGACGATCGCCGATCGTTCGTCGAATGCGGACGTGGACGCCGACGTGGACGGATAGCATTCCGTTTCAGTTAGCGCTTCGCTCGCTGTGGCTGCCGAACCGTCGGTAATAGCGGGGACTGCGTCAGTCTCGCCGATCGCGATCATACGAGGCGCTCCGGCCGCCGAATGCTGAAGCTCTGACACCCTCCGTTTGCAGGCTTCCAGTTCACTGAGCGTACGCGTCAAATCGATGTACAGCATGCCGGTTTCCCGCTCTGCCTGTTCGGTACGATCTTTCAACGCACGTATTTCCGCATCGACCTGTCCGCGAACACCTTTTTGCGCCACCGCCCAGCAACGCTCGATAGCGTCGCGCATCACATCGCCGAAATCCTCAGGCGTCGACAACGTCGCGGGCGCCGAATCGACGGGTACTATTCTTTCTTCACGCCATTGCTGAAGCGTCGCCGCGATTTCCGACAATGACTGGCCATATGCTTCCAGACAAACGGTCACAGGAGAGATGGCGCGACCTTCACTCTTCAGACGTTGCGCAATCTCAAGTACATCATCCCTTTTCATATAGACCCTTTAGTCGGATGTTGGTTAGTGATCATCTGTCTGCAATTTTCATATCACGCGCACACCTGTGCGGCGCCCTTCTTCGCCTTCCGGTCGAAGGCCGCTTGCGTAGGTAGCAAACGGAGATGGGCGAATGTGCCGCTCGAGTTTGCACTGTAAGTCGAACTATTCAAGTCGAACCATTACCGCTGTCCGATCTGTTTGATGAACCGGCTGCGACAGTCGCCATAGACGTTCTCCTGGAGGCTACGCCGTCCTGGTCGCCTGAAAATGCCTTCTGCACTTTCATGACAGAATTGCAGTTCACCAAGTCGAATTAAAATAGTTAGCTTACCTAGTTATCTGATAACCACGCGGTTCCAATCAGAGCAAAGTAGACCGGAACCGATAACGAAAGGCTTCCTGAGAAACCGAACGCGAATGGTCACAGAGGATACATGGCAATACCGGACGATTCTGTGATACGGCACGATCCCGACGGTCAGGATATGCTGATTTTTCTGTAAGAGCGCACCTAAGCAGCTCCGTCGAACGGCGGACTTTTTTTCAGCGCCCGCCTTCACCTGCTTGCAGAAGCGAGCCAATTCAGCTTGTTCATCGCAAGGTCTGGCTCGTGGCCGTGACATAGGACCGAACGTGTCTGGAGTCCGAGGTCACGCAGAACAGACGGGGAAAACCCGCACATCGCGCAGACAATCCAGATCGAATCAGATTCTTCGGTCGGATGGAATAAAGTCCACGCATTGTCGGCCGATAACCGGTCTGATCGCGTCACAAAAGCGCGACGTCCGGTCGCCCGGCATCCGGGCATAACGGCCGGAACCATACGGGGATAGCATGGCGAACGTACAGACAATCAACGAGTTCCTGCTGTATACGCTTGGGCTGCGGGTAACCAACCGCACATGGGCTTGGGACGCATACGGTGACGACGTGGTCGTCATGAAGCTCTGGAAGATGCGTTACCTCAAAGATCGGGACGGGTCTGAAAGGATCGAGGTGTGGGCGCCACCGCCCTGGAAGAAGCCGGCGACGGCCGCCCGTAACGAACGCCGCGCAAATGTGGACCGGCTAAGATCGGGAGGCGCCACTTACGCCGTGCTGCGGGACGGCGAAGGTTCCGACGACCCCAATGCCAGGGACTATGAGGACAGCTATCTGTACAGATTGGCCGGTGTGGTGACGGACGAGAAAGGCTTTGAATACGCAGTGATTGCCGAGCGGGTATCAGTAAGCGAGTTCCTCGCGCGGGGCACGACGATCGAGACAAACCTGGCGAATATCGCGACGCGCCATGCCGACAATCCGACCACCCGCCAGGCGCTAGTCGCGGCACGGATGGGACAGGGGAAATATCGCCTGGAGTTGCTTGCGCGGTGGGATGAGCAATGTGCGGTGACGGGTTGTCCGGTAACGCAGGTACTGCGCGCCTCGCACGCGCGACCTTGGTGCGATAGTGACGACAGTCAGCGACTCGACCCGGACAATGGTCTGGCGCTTGTGGCAAACCTGGACGCCCTCTTCGACGCAGGCCTGATCACGTTCACGGGTACTGGTGCGATGCTGGTGTCGCCACGTCTGCCGAAAGAACATCATGCGGTCCTCGGTGTACCCGCGAACTTGCGGAAGCGGCCGAATCCAGGTCAGATCAAATATCTGCAGTATCACGCCGAGAATGTGTTCAGGACAAAATCCTGAAACGAGACGTGGTGAGCGCCTGAACTATCGCGAGATGAGTTGACCCTTGAGGCAGATTGCCATGCTCCGTGGCCCCAAAAACGCAACCTTCCCTGGGTCTACAGAGGTTCCCGAGATTTCCTTACGATGGAACGCATTCTCACCCTTGCCGGACTCCGTATGACCCCACTCGATAAAAACCGCGCGCCGTCTCCCCGCACCCAGGTCCGCCGGGTAGCCGAGCTCGGGCGATATGATCAGGCCACGCTTTACGCCATCCTGGATGAGGCATACGTCTGTCATATCGCATTCGCCGGCGATGACGGCGTGCATTGCCTGCCGACCGCCTGCTGGCGCGAAGGCGATCACCTCTACATTCACGGGTCGAACGGCAGCCGCATGCTCAAGTTAGCCGCTACTGGTGCGCAGGTTTGCGTGGCGATCACGCACCTCGACGGGCTCGTGCTGGCCCGCTCGGCATTCAACCATTCGATGAACTATCGTTCTGCCGTGATATACGGCGCGTTCGAGTTAGTGTCCGGTGAAGCCAAGGCGGCCACACTGGACACCTTCCTCGAAAGCTTCGCGCCCGGCCGCTCCCGCGAGGTGCGTACGGGAAACGCAAAAGAGCTTGCGGCCACCACGGTGCTGCGCATCTCTCTGGCGGAAGCGGCCGCCAAGGTCAGCACAGGTGGCCCGAAAGACGACGAAGAAGATCTTGCCTTGCCGGTTTGGGCGGGCGTGTTACCCATGGCATTGGCACCCCTTGCGCCAATCGCGGAAGCTGGAATAACCGCGACACCTGGATACGTCCGGAATTGGTACACCGCCGCCACGCCGGATTCAACGGAATAGCCCAAAGAAGGACGTGACAACGCGCGCCACAGTCGCCGCGCAACCCCATTGGGGCACCGCTCGCGCCGCGGAGATATCGCTGACATAATTGATTTCCCCGATATCCCCTCAGCCCCGAGGAACCCCAATGAACCATCCAGCAGCCCTTGCTTCAAGCGGCGCCGTGCGCCGCGTCACCTTTCTCGGCCTCGGCGTCATGGGTTATCCCATGGCCGGACATCTGGCGAAAGCCGGCCTCGACGTGACGGTTTACAACCGCACCGCGCAGAAAGCCGAACAATGGGTCGCCGAATATGGCGGACGCGCCGCAACCACGCCGCGCGAAGCCGCGCACGGCGCTGAGCTGGTGCTGGCGTGCGTGGGCAATGACAACGACCTGCGCGGCATCACCCTCGGCGAGCACGGCGCCTTTGCGGGCATGGCGCGTGACACACCCTTCGTCGACCACACCACCACCTCGGCCAACGTCGCTCGTGAGCTCGCGGAGATCGCCGGCACCCAGAATCTGCACTTCATCGACGCACCGGTCTCCGGCGGCCAGTCAGGGGCGCAAAACGGCAAGCTGACCATCATGTGCGGCGGCGAAGCGGCGGCGTTCGAACGTTGCGTGGCGACGTTGCGTCATTACGCAGCCGCCGTCACGCTGATCGGCTCGACCGGCGCCGGCCAACTGGCGAAGATGGTCAATCAGATCTGCATCGCCGGCATGGTGCAGGGCTTGTCCGAGGCCATCCATTTCGGCCAGAACGCCGGCCTCGACATGACCCGCGTCCTGGAGGTGATCGGCAAGGGCGCGGCGGCCAGCTGGCAAATGGACAACCGCGGCGCGACGATGATCGAAGGCAGGTTCGATTACGGCTTCGCAGTCGACTGGATGCGCAAGGACCTCGGCTTCTGTCTCGACGAAGCAAAACGCGTTGGTGTATCGCTGCCGGTCACGGCGCTGGTCGATCAGTTCTATGGCGACGTTCAGGCACTGGGCGGCAGCCGCTACGACACCTCGAGTCTCATCTGGCGTCTGCGCAAACTCAAACGCGCCGGCTAACCCTCAGCGCCGCTAGCGGGCGCGCAGACGGCTCACAACGTGGCAGGCCGCCCGCTCGCCTGAGCACGGCCTATCTGCGCCAGCGCAGCGGACGGCGCAAATGGTGCCGCTCCAGCCGCACCGCGGCGCCTGCCTGAAGAAACGCGGGCATGCCGTCCGGTTGTCCGCCTTCGCGCCGCTCGCGTTCCTCGTCGGCCTCGACCGTCCGTGCCGGATCGATGAAAAGCGCGGCCACGATCCCCACCCCAAGCAAACAGGCCGAAATCGTGAACGGCACGTTATAACTGCCCGTGGTCTCGATCAGATAACCGAACACCACGGGCGAGATCATGCCCGCAACGCCGAAGCCCGTGTTCATCATGCCGCCCGCCGTGCCTGCGTAGCGCCCGCCGATGTCGAGCGGTAAAGTCCACAACACCGGATTCGTGATCTCGAGAAAGAAGAACGAGGCTGACAGGAATAGCACCGCCATCAGCGGATTGGTCGAGGACACCATCGGCAGCAGGAAGGCGAGCGAACCGCCCATGCCTGTCACGAGTACCGCGCAGCGCGCAAAGCGCAGCCGGCCGGTGCGCTTGTAGAGCCGGTCCGAAACGACCCCGCCCAGGGTATCGCCAATCACGCCCGCGAGCAGCGGCAGCGCCGTGAACAACGCCAGTTGCTTGAGATCGAAGCCGCGCGCCTCCTTCAGGTAAGAAGGCAGCCAGGTCAGATAGACCCACAGCAGCCAGCCGTAACAGAAGTCGACAAACGTGACGAGCCACATCCGGCGGATCAGCTTGCGCCATGGCGTAGCCGCACGTTTGGCGCGCTCGCAGTCGCCGGCGCGATAGCCGATCTCCGCCGTTTCTTCGGGCGTCACGCGCCGGTTCTGCTCCGGCGAATTCGTAAAGACGCACAGGTACAGCACCGTCCACGCGAGACTGGCGACGCCAAGCAGGATGAAGGCGTCGCGCCAGCCGCCCGCCACCACGATCGCGAGCACGAGCGGCGGCGTCACCGCGCCGCCGAGGCGGGCGAAGCTATGCGTGACACCCTGAGCGAAACCACGCTCCGCCACCGGCATCCAGTACGTAAAGGCTCGCGTGGCGGTTGGAAACGCGCCGCCCTCGCCGATGCCCAGCGCGAAGCGCAGCGCGACGAGCATCGCCACGCTGCCGGCGAATCCAGTGGCGAGTGTCGCCACGCCCCAGATCAGCGACAACACCGTCAGCACGAGCTTGGGCCCGTACTTGTCCGAGAGCCAGCCGCCGATCACCTGCATAAACGCATATGGATAAGCGAAAGCGGAAAACACGAGGCCGAGTTGAACCGTCGTCAACCCCATTTCGTGCCGGATGATAGGACCGGCGACGGCAATATTCACGCGGTCGATGTACGAGATGAAATACATCAGGCACATGACCGCGAGGATGATGTGACGTGTCTTCACACGCCGCTTGTGCGTTTGCATGCTGTCTCCTGTGTTTCTTCTGTGTCGCTTATGTGTCGCTTACGTGACGCCGGTGGCGTCTGGGGTCGTTCGATCCGTACGGCGTAACGCTGGACGCGTTCTGAGGCACACCCGTCAGGTGGGCACAAGCTTCAGGCGCTGCACCTTGCCCGAGGGTCCACGGGGCAGTTCCGCGACGAAGCGAAACTCCTTCGGCGTCTTGTAGCGGCCCAGTTCGCGCAAGCAGTGCTCGCGCAGATCGGCGACGTCGAGCGTGCCCGGCCCCTGCCCCGCCTCCACGCGAGGCACGATGAAAGCAACGATCTCCTGCCCGTACGCGCTATCCGGCACACCCACCACGGCCGCATCCAGCACGCCGGGGTGTTTGAGCAACGCTTCGTCGATCTCGCGCGGGGCGATGTTCTCGCCGCCCTTGATGATCAATTCCTTCGCGCGGCCGTTGATGTAGAAGTACCCGTCGCTGTCGCGATAGCCGAGATCGCCGGTGCGCAGCCAGCCGTCCGCGGTAAAGGCCGCACGCGTTTCGCCCGGGCGCTTGTAGTAGCCGCGCATGACCTGCTCGCCGCGCAACACCAGTTCGCCGCACTCGTTGGGTGCGCATTCCCGCCCATCGCGATCGATCACCTTCGCTTCACCGCCCGAAGGCAGCCCGATGCTGCCGATTTTTCTCCGTGCGGGATCGCAAGGATTGCTGAACACTGGCGCGGCGGTCTCGGTCATACCCATCGTTTCGATGATGCCGATGCCGAACCGCGCCTCGAACGCGCGGTGATGATCGGCGGGCAGCGCCGCCGACGCACTGCGGCAGAACCTCAGCGCGGACAGATCGAAGGGGCACGGCTCGTCGCTGTTGAGCAGATAGGCGACGATCGTCGGCACCACGTTGATCCACGTGCAACCGTGGCGCGCGACATCGCGCCAGTAGGTTCGCGCCGAAAAGCGTGGCGCCATGACCACCGAGCCACCATGAAAAAGCGGCGCAAGCAGCGTTACGACGAGACCGTTGATGTGATAAAGCGGCAAGGCGGCGAAAACCCGGTCGCCGGTGCCGAGGCGGTGTTCGTGCGAGATGTTGCGCGCATTGGCCAGCAGGTTCCGATGATCCAGCAGAACGCCTTTTGGTGCGCCCGTGGTGCCGGACGTGTACATCAGCAACGCCACGTCGTTCGCGTCGGGCCCATTCAGCTCGCTGGTCAGCGTGGATGATCTGGAATCCCAGGCGGTTACGAATGACGTACCGCTCGAATGCTGCGCGGAAATCGCACCTGCCGTATCCACCATGACCGTTTCGGCGCAAACCGGCACCGGCCACACACCGCCATCGGGCTCCGTGCGAACCAGCGCAACGGTGCGAGTGACGCCCTGCTCGCGCAACTCCGCGAGAGCATTCGACATCGCCTCGTACGTGTCGCTGGAAACAAAAACCATGCGCGTGTCCGAGTGCTCCACGATGTAGCGCAACTGCGACGGCTGGCATAACAGATTGAGCGGATTGGCGATAAGTCCGCTGTACATCGCCGCGAGCAGCAGCCTTGCCGTATGGATACCGTTGCCCATGAAAACCGAAACCACGTCGCCGGCCTGCAAGCCTGCTCCGCGAAACACCGCCTCAAGCGCTCGGCAGTCGTCGCGCAGTCCGGAGAAGGTCAACACGTCGGCTCGTGCAGCAGCGCCGCCGTCCTCGGCGCATTCGGGGGCCGCCAGCAGAAACGGCTTGTCGGGATACTGCGCGGCACGCGCGTCGATCAGCGCGCGCAGGGTGCGAGGCGTCGTCATTTGCCGTACCTCGCGAAGAAATCCCCAAGCACGTCGTTCAATTCGGGGACGCGCTCCTCGATGGGGTAAGCCACGCGGGTAATGTTCAGGTAATGATGAAAGTTGAGATTGCTCGAGAAATTGTTGCGGCCCCACGTGCCGCATCCCATCGATAGCGAAAACGGCAAACCGTTATCGAAGTTGCCGCCAGTCGCAAGGCAATGCGCCTGATTCACGATCACGCGCGCCACCGGCAACGTCGAGGCGAGTTGCACGGCTTCCTCAGGGTCGCTGGAATGCAGGCTGACGGAGTGCCCCGCGCCCATATACGCGTAGATGCCGCGCACAATGTCGGCCGCGGCGTCGAAGCCCTGCGCGCGATAAACGGTCAGCACCGGCGCGAGTTTCTCGCCCGAGAACGGGTAGTCGGCGCCAAAGCCGGTTTCCTCCACCATCAGGAAAGCGGGCTCACGCGCGGCGATCTCTTCGAGCCCCGCCGCCCGCGCGATCTCCGTGGCCGAACGCGCGGTGCAGTGTGCCGAGAGCTTGCCGTCCGACCATAGAACGGCTTGAAGTCGCGCCTTTTGCGTGGCGTCGAGCAGCACACCGCCGCAGGCGGCCAGTTCCGCCAGCATGGCTGCGTACACCGCGGTTTCGATGACAACACTGTTTTCGGATGAACAGCTCGTGGCGTTGTCGAAGGTTTTCGAGCGCGCAATCTTGTGCGCTGCATCGTGCAAATCGGCAGACACGGTAACGATCGAAGCAACGTTGCCCGCGCCCACGCCGAACGCGGGCGTCCCGCTTGCGTAGGCCATCCGCACATTCGCCTGCGACCCGGTCGCCACCACCAGATCGCACTGCCGCATCAGTTCAGCGGTGGCCGCCTTGCTGATCGGTGCGGGCAACATCTGGACGAGGTCCGGGGCGAGTCCGACTTTGGCGAATTGCGCATGAATGAAATCGATCAGCAACGCACACGACGAATAACCCTTCGGCGAGGGAGCGACGATAACGGCATTGCCGCATTTGAGGGCGTTGACGATCTTGTTGACCGGCGTGGCGGCCGGATTGGTGGACGGCGTGATCGCCGCCACCACGCCGACGGCCCGCGCGATCTCGACGACACCGGTGGCGGCATTACGCTCGATCACCCCCGTGGTCTTCTGCCCGCGCAGATCGCGCAACAACCCGAGCGTCTTGCGATAGTTCTTGCGGAACTTGTCGTCCGCGTTGCCCAGACCCGTGTCGCGCACCGCCAGCTCGGCAAGCTGCCGGTTGCGCCCAGGTTCCATGATCGCCCACGCGGCGGCGTCAGCGGCGGCATCGAGCGTTTCCTGTCCCGCGACCTCGAATACGCGCTGTGCGGCACGCGCTCGCGCCACCAATGACGCAACGACGCTCTCGACTTCGCCACTGGCACCCGCGTGCGCAGCTTCGGCTTCTGTGGCCCTGACATTCATACGGTTCACTCCGGACGGAAAAGATGGGTATGGGTACCAATCTAGTGAGCCGTAGCTGCTTCGGAGTCCCGTTTTTTGAACTATCGCTCGCACCGGGCCGGTGAGAATCGAAAAGTGCAAATTTCGGGACTTTCCATAGTCCCGAAAACTAATCAGACCGATGCACAATCGAACGTATAACTACGACGTTGAGGAGACAGCGTGTCGACTTCGAATCAATCGAATGCAGCGGCCGTGCGTGCGTTTCGCGTACTCGAAACCCTGGCTGAGGCAAGCGGCCCGCTTTCCATGACGGATCTCGTGCATGCGCTCGAATTGCCCAAGCAGACCGTGCATCGCATTCTGGTGCAGTTGATGGATGCGTGGCTGGTCACGCGCAGCGCCAGTGACCGGCTGTACGAGTGTTCACCGCGCGTGCGGATGCTGGCGGTCAACGTGCTGATGCACGCGGGTCCGGCCGCGGCCCGCCACGTACTGCTTGAACAACTGGTGGCCAAAATCGGCGAAACCTGCAATCTGACGATGCTGGCCGGCAACGACGTGGTCTATGTGGACCGGGTGGAAACGGAATGGCCGCTGCGCATGCATCTGCAACCGGGCTCGCATGTGCCGCTGCACTGTTCGGCAAGCGGCAAGCTGTTACTCAGCTTTCTTCCCAAGGACCGGCGCGAGCGGGTCATCGAAACCTTGCCGCTGCGCGCCTATTCCGAGCGGACCATTACCGATCGCGCCGAATTGCGCCGCGAACTGACCATCACGCGGCGGCGCCAGCTTGCGATCAATAATCAGGAGCACCTGCAAGGGCTGATCGCGATCGCGGTGCCGGTCATGCTCAATCGCAATCGCGCCTGCGCGGCGATTGCCGTTCAGGCGCCGGTCGGGCGGGTGGTGCTTGACGATCTGCTGGCCTTTCTGCCCGATCTGCGCTCCGCGGCGGAGGAAACCGCCAAGACGTTCCGGCAGTAGCGCAGGCATTCCGGAAAACGGAATCATCTTCATCAGGATAGCGCACCGAAATCGCCTCATTGCCCGCAAAAACCATGGCCGGCAAGGCCACGCGGTACAATGATGCCGATCCATTTTCCGGAACGGCAGACATGACCAAAGCGGACACCCCTACCCTGCGCGCATTCGCGCTGCTCGAGCATCTCGTGCGCGCCGAAGGTCCCGTGTCGCTTGCCGACATCGCTCAGGACGTCGACCTGCCGAAGGCTTCGCTGCATCGCATGCTGGCTTCGCTCGAGGCCGGCGGCCTCGTGATCCGCGAGCCTGGCCAGAAGAATGCCTACGTGATCGGGCCGCGTCTCGCGCAACTCGGGCTGGGCGTCATGATGCACTCAGGCGCTCGCCGGTTACGGCATGCCATCCTGTCGAACCTGGTGGCGGATGTCGGCGAGACCTGCAATCTCACCATGCTGCACGAAACGGAAGTGCTCTATCTCGACAGGCTCGAAGCGCCGTGGCCGTTGCGGCTCGATCTCAAGCCCGGCTCGCACGTGCCGGCGCATTGCAGCGCGAGCGGCAAGCTGCTGCTGGCCATGCTGCCGCGCGAACAGCGCAGCGCCCTCGTGCGCACCTTGAAACTCGAGCGCTTCACGCCGAACACCATCACCGATCCCGAACTGCTCGAAGCGGAGCTCGACCGCACCGCGCACAAGCGCATCGCCATCGACAACGAGGAATTCGTCGCCGGTATCGCGTGCGTGGCCGCGCCGGTGATGGATGAGAACAATACGTGTATCGCGGCAATCGCCGTTCATGCGCCGGTCTCGCGCGCGCCGCTGTCGCGCGCGCTCGAGTTCGTGCCACGTCTGCAGGAAGCCGCCCAGCAGCTCGCCAAAACGTTCTAGCCCGCTGATTGCGCCGCGAATCGCCAACACCACGCGTTACGGCGGCGCCTCGCCCGCCGCCTACTCTTCCGGCTGCTGCGCGCGCACGAGCTCCGCGAGCAGGCGCACGCCCTCGTCGATCTTTTCGAGTTTGATAGCCGAAAAGCCCATCCGGAAGCAGTGGTTCTGTTCCAGTCCGGTCATGAAAAAGACCCGCCCCAATTCGATCAGAATGCCGTGTGCCTGCGCATCCGCGGCAAGGCGTGTCGCATCGAGCCATGGCGGCCCCTCGACCCAGCACGACGCGCCGCCTGACATGGGCAGATAGCGCGCTTCGGGAAGGTGCGTGTCGAGTGCCGTCATCAACGCCTGGGCGCGCTCCCGATACGCGTGAGCGAGCCGGCGCAGCAGTGCATCGTGGTGCCCGAGCGCCAGAAAAGTAGCGAAGGCACGCTGAATATAGGCTGCCGGATGCCGCACCATCAGGCGCCGCAGCGCACGCAGTTCGCGCACCAGCTCACGCGGCCCGACGATATAACCCAGCCGCAATCCCGGCGCGAAAGTCTTCGACAGGCTGCCGATATAGATCACCCGGTCCGCTGTATCCAGGCTCTTCAACGCCGGGTGCGGCGCGCCTGAGAAGTTGTTCTCGCTTTCGTAGTCGTCTTCGATCAACACGAAGTCATGGGCCTGTGCCTGCTCCAGCAGCGCATGGCGCCGCTCGATGGGCATCGTGGCCGTAGTCGGGCACTGGTGGCTTGGCGTCACGTAGACGTAGTCGCATTGCGCGAGCAGATCGGCATCCTCGACCGGACGCACGCCGCCGCTATCGACAGGCAGCGGCTGCAGCCGCGCATTGCGGTTCTCGAAGATATTGCGCGCATCCGGATAGCCGGGGTTTTCAAAGCCGATGGTGGTCCGCTCGCTCGCGAGCAGATCCGCGATCAGATAGAGCGCCTGCTGGCAGCCGATCGTCACGACAATCTCGTCCGGCATCGCAAACACGCCGCGCCGCGGCAACACACGCGTGCGGATCTGCTGGATCAGCGTGTCGTCATCGCGCTCGATCAGGTCCGGCGCCCAGTTGCGGATCTCCATGACCGACAGCGCTTTCATGCAGCATTCGCGCCAGTCGTTGGTCGGAAACAGCGACTGGTCGAATTGCCCATAGATAAAGGGATATTCGTAACTCAGCCAGTTGCCCGGCTTGACGATGTTGCGCTGCGAGGACGGCCGCCTTCTGAGACGCTGATCCCAATCCGGCCTGGCAAGCGCCTCATTGGCCGCCTGTGCGGGAACCGTCTGCAGCGGCGCAAATTCGTGCCGCCCTTCGAGAATGGCCGGGTTGACGAAATGCCCGCTGCGCTCGCGCGAAATCAGATAGCCCTCCTCAACCAGTTGCTGGTACGCGAGCACCACCGTATTGCGGGCAACACTCAGCTGGTCGGCCAGTTCGCGGCTGGACGGCAATGCGTGATCCGGCAACAGCTGGCCGTCCAGAATCGCGGCGACCAGCATCTGACGAATCTGCCCCTGGAGGCTCATGTTCGACTCGGGTGAGCGCTGGAACCGCTGGCTCCATAGGGCCACCGAGGTACGACTTGCCATGCTATCTCCTGTTTTTGTGGGCGGAGCCCGCCCCGCGCGAAGGCGGACACCGGCATTGTGGACGCGCCAAAAAAGCGTCTGCCGGCCGCTGTGGGCGGCTGCGGGCAGGACCGGCGCCACGGCCCGTTCCGGTGCGGCGGTTGGACTCAACGATCGGCCACGTCTGGCCCTAACCCGCAACATTTTTTACTGACGATACTCGCATCAACCCAATCTCGGCGATTGGGACAAGCCCCCGTCGGCGGGCGTTGGATTCACGTGTATTCGCGTACCTGCACGGCCATTCTGGAGACCTACGATGAAAAGCGACACACAACCGAAGTTGTCCCGCTGGTTCGGCGATCTGACACGCCGTGTGAGCGTGGCGGCATTCGCCGCGCTCGCCTGCCTGGTGGCGCCAGCCAGTCACGCGCAGGACAAGGAAGTCACGATAGCCTATCAACAGATCGTCGACCCCTGGGTCGTCGCGATCGCGAGCGGCTCCATCGAGAAAGAGACCGGCTACAAGATCAACTGGCGGCAGTTCGAATCCGGCGCGAAGGTCGCGACCGCCATGGCCTCGGGCGACGTGAAGGTCGGCGTGATCGGTTCGAGCCCGCTTGCCGCGGCCGTCAGCCAGGGGCTCGATCTGCAGCTCTTCTGGATTCTGGACAACATCAATCAGGCCGAAGCGATGGTGGTGCGCAACGGCTCCGGCATCAACAAACCGTCTGACCTGAAGGGCAAAACGATCGGCGTGCCGTTCGTCTCCACCACGCACTACCACACCATGTTCGCGCTGCAGCATTGGGGCATCAATCCTTCCGAGGTGAAGATTCTCAACATGCAGCCGAACCAGCTGGTTGCGGCGTGGGAGCGCGGCGACATCGACGCCGCCTACGTATGGGACCCGGCACTCGCTCAATTGAAGAAAAGCGGCAAGGTTCTGATTACGTCCGGCGATCTGTCCAAACTCGGCAAACCGACCTTCGATGGGATTGCCGTCGATCGCCAATGGGGCGAAGCGCATAAGGACTTCATGGCCAGACTCGTGAAAGCCATCGCCGATGCGGACGATCAGTACCGCAAGAATACGGCGCAATGGAATGCCACCTCGCCGCAAGCGGCCGCGATCGCGAAGATGATCGGCGGTTCGCCGGCCGACGTGCCGGAGTCGCTCTCGCTCTATGCCTTCCCGACGCTCCAGGAACAGGCCTCTTCGCAGTGGCTCGGCGGCGGCAGTGCCGGACGCGCGACCTTCGCACTCAAGGATACGGCCAACTTCCTGAAGGATCAGAAACAGATCAGCGCGGTGTTGCCCGATTACTCGAAGTTCGTGACCCCGGCTTATGCCGAAGCGGCAATGAAACTCAAATGACGTAAGCCGGTTCTGTCGAATCAGGAGGCAACATGGAAAGCATGAGAGTCAAGAATGTGAGCGTGGTCTTTCCTGGCCGCAAATCCGGCCAGACGGTACACGCGCTCGACAACATCAATCTGACGATCAACTCGGGCGACTTTGTCGTTGCGCTCGGTGCATCGGGTTGCGGCAAGACCACCTTGCTCTCGCTCATGGCGGGCTTCATCGCGCCGACCAGCGGCGAGTTGCTGCTCGGCGGCTCACCGATCGCGGGGCCGGGCGCCGATCGTGGCGTGGTGTTCCAGAAGCATGCCCTGTTGCCCTGGCTCAACGTGATCGACAACGCCGAGTTCGGCCTGAAGCTGCAGGGCGTGCCCAAAACGCAGCGGCGCGAGATCGCCACGCGCAATCTGGCGCTGGTCGGCTTGCAGGACTTTCACAAGCACATGATCTATCAGCTCTCCGGCGGAATGCAGCAGCGTGTGGGGATTGCCCGCGCGCTGACCTGCGACCCCGCGATGCTGCTGATGGACGAGCCGATGGCCGCGCTCGACGCGCTGACCCGCGAGACCATTCAGGAGTTGCTGCTCGACGTCTGGACGAAGACCAGCAAGATGTTCTTCTTCATCACGCACAGCGTCGAGGAGGCGCTCTTTCTGGCGAGCCGCCTGATCGTGATGTCGCCGCGTCCCGGGCGCATCACGCACACCTATGAGCTCGATTTCAACCGGCGTTTTCTCGAAACACGCGACGCGCGCGCCATCAAGTCGAGCCCCGATTTCATCGAAATGCGCGAACGTGTGCTCAGCATCATTTACGGCGACGAGAAAATGCACGCCGCCGAAGCCGAGGTGACACATGTTTAGTTCAAAACGGGCCCCGGCATTTGCACGCGGCCATGACGTCCCATTGGGAACCGGCATGCCTGTCCAACCACCCCGCACTCCAGGCCAGCGTCCCCGGCTTCTCGCCAAGAAGCCGGCGCGCCCAGGCGACACCTTCGGCGTACCCGGCCACGGCAGCAGCATCGTAACGAGCCTCGCGACAGTCGCGGTATTCGTCGGACTATGGTTTGCCGCGACGAACCTGCACTGGATCAAGCCGCTCTTTCTGCCGTCGCCACAAGCGGTGTATGCCAAGTTTGTGTTCGTGGCCACGGAAGGTTTCGCCAACTCCACGCTCGCGCAACATACCGGCATCAGCTTGCTGCGCGTGTTCGGCGCTTTCGCGCTCGCCTGCGTGACCGCGATTCCAATCGGCGTGATGATGGGCGTCTCGCGCTTTGCACGCGGCATCTTCGATCCACCTATCGAGTTCTACCGGCCGCTGCCGCCGCTCGCCTATTTGCCGCTCATCATCATCTGGTTCGGCATTGGCGAATTCTCCAAAGTGTTTCTCATCTACCTCGCCATCTTCGCGCCACTCGCCATCGCGGCCCGCTCAGGCGTGCGTTCCGTGTCGATCGAGCAGATTCACGCGGCCTATTCGATGGGCGCCTCGCGCACGCAGGTAGTGCTGTACGTGATTCTGAAATCCGCGCTGCCGGAGATTTTCACGGGTATGCGAATCGGCATCGGGGTCGGCTGGACCACGCTGGTTGCCGCGGAAATGGTGGCGTCGACCAGCGGCCTCGGCTTCATGGTGCTCAACGCCGCGGAGTTTCTCGCAAGCGACGTGGTGATCATGGGAATTATCGTGATCGGCTTCTTTGCCTTGTGCTTCGACCTGTTGATGCGCCACCTCGAACGCGTACTGGTGCCGTGGAAAGGCAGGGTGTGAGCGTCGGCGCGGCCGCCATCCAGCGGCGTGCCTTTCGTATCCCCGCACCCGGCCAATAATTTTTAGAGACAAAACGTACCGTTTATTTGTCACAACCTATTGACCATCCCCGGTGCATGCTCTACATTTTAGATAACTACTTTTCGGAACAAATTGTTCCGGTTTCATTAAACATCGGAGACAGTCCATGAGCGATCACACCCCCATCAGCGGCCCGCAGGCCATGACCCCGTCGGAAGCTTTCGTCGAAACCCTGGCCGCGAATGGCGTGACCGACATGTTCGGCATCATGGGTTCGGCCTTCATGGACGCCATGGACATCTTCGCGCCCGCCGGCATCCGTCTGATCCCCGTGGTGCATGAACAGGGCGCCGGCCACATGGCCGACGGCTATGCCCGCGTATCGGGCCGCCATGGCGTGGTGATCGGCCAGAACGGCCCGGGCATCAGCAATTGCGTGACCGCCATCGCCGCGGCCTATTGGGCACACAGCCCCGTCGTCATGATCACGCCCGAAGCAGGCACCATGGGCATTGGTCTCGGCGGCTTCCAGGAAGCGAAACAGCTCCCCATGTTCCAGGAGTTCACCAAGTACCAGGGCCACGTCACGCATCCCGCGCGCATGGCGGAGTTCACGGGCCGCTGCTTCGACCGCGCGCTGGCCGAGATGGGCCCGACCCAGCTCAACATTCCACGCGACTACTTCTACGGCCAGATCAAGGCTGAGATTCCGCAACCGCAGCGCCTCGACCGCGGCCCCGGCGGCGATCAACGTCTGGACGAAGCGGCCGAACTGCTCGCCCAGGCGAAGTTCCCGGTCATCATCTCCGGCGGCGGCGTGGTCATGGGCGACGCGATCGAAGAGTGCAAGGCGCTGGCCGAGCGCCTGGGCGCACCGGTCGTCAACAGCTACCTGCACAACGACTCTTTCCCCGCCAACCACCCGTTGTGGTGTGGCCCGCTCGGCTATCAGGGCTCCAAAGCAGCCATGAAGCTGATCCAGCGCGCCGACGTGGTGATCGCACTCGGTTCGCGGCTGGGACCGTTCGGCACGCTGCCCCAGCACGGCATGGATTACTGGCCGCAGAACGCGAAGATCATCCAGATCGATGCCGACCACAAAATGCTTGGCCTCGTGAAGAAGATCTCCGTGGGCATCTGCGGCGACGCCAAGGCTGCCGCGGTGGCACTCACGCAGCGCCTGGCAGGCCGCACCCTCGTCTGCGACGCCTCGCGGGAAGAACGCGCCGGCGAAATCGCCGCCGAAAAGGCCGCATGGGAGAAGGAGCTGGATGGCTGGACGCATGAGCGCGACCCCTACAGCATGGACATGATCGAGGAGCAAAAAGGCGAGCGCACGCCCGGCGGCGGCAACTATCTGCACCCGCGCCAGGTGCTGCGCGAACTCGAAAAAGCCATGCCGGACGACGTGATGGTCTCCACCGACATCGGCAACATCAACTCGGTAGCCAACAGCTACCTGCGCTTCAACAAGCCGCGCAGCTTCTTCGCCGCGATGAGCTGGGGCAATTGCGGCTACGCGTTCCCCACCATCATCGGCGCCAAGGTCGCGGCGCCGCATCGCCCGGCGGTCTCCTATGCCGGCGACGGCGCGTGGGGCATGAGCCTGATGGAAACCATGACCTGCGTGCGTCACAACATTCCGGTTACCGCGGTGGTCTTCCACAACCGGCAATGGGGTGCGGAAAAGAAAAACCAGGTCGACTTCTACAACCGCCGCTTTGTCGCCGGTGAACTCGACAACCAGAGCTTCGCGGGCATCGCGCGCGCGATGGGCGCCGAGGGTGTCACCGTGGACCGTCTCGAGGACGTCGGCCCGGCCCTCAAGCGTGCAATCGATGCGCAGATGAACCACGGCAAGACCACCATCATCGAGATCATGTGCACCCGCGAGCTCGGCGATCCGTTCCGCCGCGATGCGCTGGCCAAGCCGGTCCGTCTGCTCGACAAGTACAAGGACTATGTCTGATCTGTCCGTTGTCTGAAGGTCCGGTTGCGAGGCGTGCTTTGCCTCCCGGCCGGCGGGCCGGAAACGGGATGTCCCCTGCCGTTTCCGGCCTTTTTCAACCGTGACTGCCGCCCTGTGCCATGAAAGCCATCAATCGCATCATCGAACGCGCCCGCACTTCGCGAAGACGCATCGTGCTGTGCGAGGCGGAAGATCCTCGCATGCTGGAAGCCGCGCAACGCGCGACGCGTGAGGGCATCGCCCACATCGTGCTGGTGGGCCCGAACGAGCGCATCCGCGCGGCCGCTGCCGAACACAACATCGATCTGAGCGGCATGGAGCGGGTGGATCCCGAGACCTCGCCGCTTACCCCCTCGTTTGCCGACGCACTCTTCGCACTACGCAGCAAAAAAGGCATGACGCTGGAGGAAGCGAAACAGGAAGTCCTCAAGCCCCTCTGTTTCGCCAACCTGATGGTGCGGCTCGGTCATGCCGACGGTTCGGTGGCGGGTGCCGTCCACACGACCGCCGACGTGGTCCGCACCGCGATCCAGATCATCGGCATCCATCCTTCGTTCAAGCTGGTGTCGAGCTTCTTTCTGATGATGCTGTGCGAGCCGTTCCACACGCTCAAAGGCGGGCTGATCTTCTCCGACTGCGGACTGGTGGTGGACCCGGACGCGGGCGAGCTGGCCCAGATTGCGATGGCCGCGGCCGACAGCGCGCAAAGCCTGCTGATGGAGGAACCGCGCGTGGCCATGCTGTCCTTCTCGACCAGCGGCAGCGCCCGGCACGCGGCGGTCGACAAGGTCGTGGAAGCGACGCGCCAGGTGAGAGCCGCGCGCCCGCATCTGGCGATCGACGGCGACGTGCAACTGGACGCGGCCCTCGTCTCCGAGATCGCCATGCGCAAGATCGAGCACTCGCAGGTGCAAGGACACGCCAACGTGCTGATTTTCCCGAGCCTCGAAGCCGGCAATATCGGCTACAAGCTGGCCGAACGGATTGGCGATGCGAAAGCAATCGGGCCCTTGTTGCAAGGCCTGAAAAAGCCTGCCAACGATCTTTCGCGCGGCTGCAGCGCGGACGATATCTACTATGTGATCGCGGTGACCGCCGTGCAGGCGCAAACTGCGGCAACGCCGCTGGATACGCACACCACACCGCTCGCGTCGTGACCCATTCGCGCTCGGCGGGCCGCGAGGGCGGCTACCGCCGGCCGCCCTGCCCGCGCGCGCTCATCCACCCCACAATCTGCGCGAACAGCTTCATGTCGGGCGGCACGGAGAGGTCCACCGCCAGACAGCGGCGGTAGTACGGGCTGAGATCGAGCCCGACGCCCAGACCCAGCACCTCCACGTCGTTCAAAGCTTCATGACGCGCCACGACGGCCTTGAGATGGTTGTCGAGATAGAACGCGTCGTTGGCCTGGCCCGTCGCGCTGTCCATGGGGCTGCCATCCGAAATCACAATCAGCATGCGCCGCGCCTCGGGACGGGCGAGCAGACGCCCGCAGGCCCAATCGACCGCTTCACCGTCCACGCCCTCGCGAAACAGTTCCGCTCTGAAGAGCGCGGCAATATCGGCGCGGGCGCGCCGCCAGTTCCGCCCGGCGTCCTTGAACACCAGATGAGACAGTTCGTTGAGCCGGCCCGGATGATGCGGCCTGCCCTGCGCCAGCCAGTCGAGCCGGGCCCGGCCGCCGTTCCAGGCGCCGGTGGTGAAGCCCAGCACCTCGGTGGTCACGCCGGCCTGGTCGAGCGCGCGTGTGAGGATATCCACCATGGTCGCCACCGGCTCGATGTGCGCTTTCATCGAGCCCGAGCAGTCGATCAGAAAACCGACCACGCAGTCCGCCATGAGCGTATTCCGCTCCAGCCGGAACAGACGCCGTTCTGCGGGAGAACTCACCAGTTGCGCAAGCCGCCGCCCGTCGATACGGCCATGCTCTTCGTCGAACGACCAGCCATCGCGTTGCGGTATCGCCAGCGCGGCCTTCAGCGCGTGAGCAAGCCGCGCCACGTTGATGCCCTGGGCGGCGACGCGTTCGTCGAGCCGCTCGCGAAACTCGCCAAGCAAGGCCTTGCGCACCAGCGTGCCGGCGAATAGCTCACGGTCGTAGCGCGTCGTATAGGCGCGATAGCCCTGTTCCGATGCCTCGAGCACCCGGCTTTGGCCGCTCAGCGCCACGGCCATGTCCTTGTACTCGTCGTCCTCGACGTCGAACCAGAGCGAGAATGCCGTGCGCGGCGCTTTCCCGTCGTTCTCCTGAGGATCGTCCTGTGCGCCATCCAGCGCGTCGGCACGGGCCGCGCGGATCATTTCGGCCACCCGCCTCGCCAGTTCGAGCGCATGGACAGCGAACGCGTCCTGTTCGGCCCGATGCCGGCGCAGGCCCGCCAGCGACACGCCCAGCACCGGCACGATCGCCGCGCGCGTGGCTTCGATCAGGCCCTCGGTCTGTTCGAGCACAGGCCAGCCCGTCAGGCGCGACCAGGCAATCTGCGCGACCGTGTAGAGGAGAATGCCGAGATGGTCCTCGGCGAGCCCCGAGCGATAGAAAGCCCGCGACCAGGCCTCGAAGCGATCACGCAGGTTCTGCACGAGGCCCGGCATGCCGGGCGGCGTCCGGGTTTCGCAGCGCAACTGCTCGAGCAGTTCGAAAACCAGCCGCTCGACGGGATCAGTCGGGCACAACCGGGCGTGCAGCGCCGCGTCGGAATGCATGAGCCGCAGCGCCGCGCCATCGGCAGCCCCTCGCAAGGACGCGAGATCGTCCTCCTGCGGGTCGGTACGCAAATGCGGCGCGTGCAGAGGCACAGGCCGCAGATCGCGGCACAAGCGGCCTTCGCGATAATGCAAGGCGGCGTCGCCGGTGAGCGCGCGCACGGCCGCGGCGCATAACGCCTCGCGCTGTTCCGCGCGCAGCGTCGCTTGCCGCTGCGCCTGCTGCTCGTGCTGGGCCGCCTGCATATCCAGCGTCATCAGCGGCTACCCGCTGCGTGGTCTTCAGGACTGGCGGCGGCCTCGAGCTCGGTGCCAAAGCAGCGCTGGAAATACTCGGCCACGATGGAGCGCTCGGCTTCGTCGCACTTGTTCAGGAAGGTCAGACGAAACGCCATCGCGGGATCGCGGAAAATCTGGCAATTCTCCGCCCAGTTGATCACCGTGCGCGGCGACATGAGCGTCGACAGGTCGCCGCTCGCGAAACCCTTGCGGGTGAGTTCAGCCACGCTCACCATCGATTCGATCAGCGCGCGCCCCGCGGCGCCGGCGAGTTCCGGGACGCGCGCGAGCACGATGCCCGCCTCCTCCGCGCGCGGCAGATAGTTGAGCGTGGCCACCACGTTCCAGCGGTCCATCTGCGCATGATTGAGCACCTGCGTGCCGTGATACAGGCCGTTCAGATTGCCCAGCCCCACCGTGTTGGTGGTGGCGAACATGCGGAAATACGGATGCGGATGGATCACGCGATTCTGGTCGAGCAGCGTGAACTTGCCGTCGCGCTCGAGAATGCGCTGGATCACGAACATCACGTCCGGGCGCCCCGCGTCGTATTCGTCGAAGATCAGGGCGACCGGGCGCTGCAAGGCCCACGGCACGATCCCCTCCTGAAACTCGGTGACCTGCAGATCGTCACGCACCACGATCGCGTCCTTGCCGACCAGATCGAGACGGCTGATATGGCCGTCGAGATTGACGCGCACGCATGGCCAGTTGAGGCGCGCCGCAACCTGTTCGATGTGCGTGGACTTTCCCGTGCCGTGCAAACCCTGCACCATCACCCGGCGATCCCGGCTGAAGCCGGCCAGAATCGCCAGCGTTACTTCCGGATTGAAGCGGTAGACCTCGTCAATCTCCGGCACGTGGTCGTCACGCTCGCTGAAGGCGGGCACCATCAGGCTGGAATCAATGCCGAAAACGGTTCGTACTGCGACCATTCTGTCGGGTTTGCCAGTCACGATATCAGTCACTTCATGCTCCTCCCCGCTGCGGGAATGTCAGGTCGACGCCATCGAATTACCATTTTCGGTACGTTTTGTTCCGTTTTATTATAAACAAAATGGCGCGCCTCAGGTGGCGCTCAGGTGGCGTTTGTGTCCATATTTCCCGAGCGGGTCTCGCCGTCAACGCACGGTTGCCATTTCGTCGAAGGGTTTTGTGCGCCTCTCCATCGCGCGCGCCGCCCACGCCGAGAGCAGCGCCGACAGAATCACGTAGCCGCACACATACCAGGGCTTGCCGCCATCGAGACGCAGCAGCGCCGTCGCGATGATCGGCGTAAGGCCGCTCGCGAAGATGCCCGAGAACTGATACACGAACGAGATGCCGGTATAGCGCACCTCCGGATCGAACAGCTCGGCAAAGAGCGCGGCTTCCGGACCGTAGACCATCGCGTAGAAAATGCCGAACGGAATCACTACGCCGAGCCAGACGGCCAGCGTGTTGCCGGCCTGCGTCTCCATCAACCAGAACGCCGGCAGCACCGAGACACCGCAAATCAGCGAGCCCCAGCGATACACGCGTGCGCGTCCCATCAGGTCCGACATCCGGCCGAAGAAGGGAATGAAGAAGCACATCACCATCGCCGCGATCATCACGCCGGTGAGCGCTTCCGTGCGGCTCATCGAAAGACGCTGCGTGAGATAGCCGATCATGAACACCGCAAAGATGTTGAAGAACACCCCGTCGATCCAGCGTGCGCCCATGCCGAGCAACACCGAACTGCGATAGCGCGTGAGCATGTCGACGAATGGAATTTTCACGTCACGGCGATTGCGCTTGAGCGCGAGAAACTCGGGCGTTTCCATTACCTTCAGGCGAATGTAGAGACCGAGCACCACGAGCAGCAGCGAAGCGCCAAACGCGACCCGCCAGCCCCACGCGAGAAATGCCGCTTCCGGCAGCAGCCGGGAAATGCCCGCGACAATGCCCGACGCGAGGCACAGGCCAATCGACAAGCCGATCTGCGGCAAGCTTGCGTACAGGCCGCGCCGGTTCGGCGGTGCATATTCATAGGCCATCAGTACCGCGCCGCCCCATTCACCGCCGAGCCCGATACCCTGCAACACGCGCAACGCGAGCAGCAGAATGGGCGCCCAGATGCCGATCTGAGCGAAGGTCGGCACGAAGGCGACGCCGGCCGTCGAAATCCCCATGATGATGAGCGTGCAGATCAAGGCGGACTTGCGTCCGACCTTGTCGCCGAAGTGACCGAAAATCACGCCACCGAGCGGCCGCGTCACGAAGCCGACGGCGAACGTGGCATAGGCCAGCATCGTGGAGACAAGCGGATCGTGAGCGGGAAAGTAAAGCTTGTTGAACACGATGCCCGCCACGACGCCGTACAGGAAAAAGTCATACCATTCGACCGTCGCCCCTATCACGCTCGCGAACGCAACGCGGCGGATAACCCGCTTATCGATTGCCATAGCGCCTCCTCCAATGAATGGCCGCGTGCCGTCCCGGCAACGCAGCACTTTTGAGCCCCTGTCTGTCTCCTCCTCGGGGCACGAATTTCGCCACCTGCACGCTGCTGTTTTCTGCTTCGGATGCAGCGGGTCAGGTCGCGATCGTTTTACTTCCTGCAGCTACTTCGGTTCGGTGCTTCAGGTCTGCTTTTTGTTCTGCCTGGTTTTCCACTTTTGCGTCAATACTGCGCTTCCATGCTCCGCGACTGCACTTGCGCGGCGGGCAGACCGCCCGCGCGCGCATCTTCGAGGATCATGCTGGACGCCTTTTCGGCGACCATCACGATCGGCACGTTGGTATTGCCCGAAACCAGCGTCGGCATGATCGAACAGTCGACCACCCGCAATCCCTGCGTGCCGTACACACGCAATCGTTCGTCGACCACCGCGCCGGGATCGCTCGCGATACCCATCTTCGCGGTGCCCGACGGATGAAAAATCGTCTGGCCATATTCACGGCAAAAGTGCAGCAGTTCATCGTCGCTTTGCGCCTCGCGGCCAGGCCGCACCTCGCGTTTCATCAGCGCTGCCATGGGCTCCGTGGCGGCAACGCGGCGCGCAAAACGCACCCCCGCGACCGTGGTGCGCCGATCGAGATCGGTCGCCAGATAATTGGGCTGGATCGACGGGGCATCGCGCATGTCGTTCGTGCGGATTCGCACGCTTCCACGCGACTCCGGCCGCAACTGGCAAATCGAATAAGTACAGCCAGGAAATGCGTGGACGTCGCCTCCCGCGGTGTCGGCCGAGAGTGTGGAGAAGTGAAACTGGATGTCCGGCGTTTTCGCCTCATCCGGTAATGCACGGCAAAACATGCCGCCCTGATTGATACCGACGGACAGCGGCCCCTCGCGAAACAACGCCCATTGCAGACCCATCTTCGCGCGGCCGGTCCAGGAGTGCAGCAGGTCGTTCGTCGTGATCGGCCGTGTCACCTCATACGTCAGACGTATCTGCAGGTGATCCTGCAGATTTTCGCCAACGCCGGCCCGATTGGCGACCACAGGAATACCCAGTTCACCGAGCAGTTTCGCCGGTCCGACGCCCGACACCTGCAGCAATTGCGGCGACTGCAACGCGCCTGCTGTCAGCACCACCTCGCGGTGCGCACGCACTTCGTGAGTCTTACCGTGCTGCTCATACCGGATACCCGTCGCACGCGTGCCGTCGAACAGGATCTTCGAAGCCAGCGCGTCGGTCTCGATCTGCAGATTCGGACGCTTGCGCGCGGGTTTGAGGTAGGCGACGGCAGTGGAACACCGCCAGCCGCGCCGCGTGGTCAACTGGTAGTAACCGACCCCTTCCTGATCGCCCTGATTGAAATCGTCGACCGTTGGGACACCCAGGCGATTCGAGGCGGCGATAAATGCATCCACGAGTTCATGGCGCTGCTTGATCGTGGAAGCCCACAGCGGACCGTCCACGCCGCGCGTCGGCGATGCCCCAAGCTCGTTGTGCTCGAGCCGCCGGAAATAAGGCAAGCAGTCCTTCCAGCTCCAGCCACGATTGCCGAGCGCGGCCCACTGGTCGTAGTCCTCTTTCTGGCCGCGAATATAGATCAGCCCGTTGATGGAACTGCAGCCGCCCAGGGTGCGTCCGCGCGGCCAGTAGAGCTTGCGGTCGTTCATGTTCGGATCCGGGTCGGTGTAAAAGCCCCAGTTGTAGACCGGATGAAACATGGTTTTGCCATAACCGATCGGGATATGGATCCACAGAAAGCGGTCGGGCGGCCCGGCTTCGAGCAGGCATACCGAATAGCGGCCATTCTCGGAAAGGCGGTTGGCCAGCACACAGCCCGCCGATCCCGCGCCGACGACCACGTAGTCGAAACTCCGTACCATTGATGACGTCTCCGTGCCAATGCCTTTGCTTTTAAAACCGGATCATTTCGTCCCAATTTATTGGATGAGAGTTTCGACTTCAAGCAAATCCGGTTACGATTGAATAAACCGGTACGAAAACCGACTTTTTCGTTTCACTATTCAATCTGTCCGCACGCGTTCATCCGGGTTGTCACTGATCCGTTCGGACTGCATTCACCTTCATCCGCCTCGGGAAGGACAATGAGAGACACCACGCATCTCCCCTCACCCGCTCACGAACCCGCCGACGACACCCGCGTGCTGCGCGCGCTCAGCGTGCTGGAACAGCTTGCGTCCGCCGGACAACCGTCGTCGCTCTCGCAGTTGTCCTCACGTCTGCAGATTCCGAAGGCAACCTTGATGCGCCTGATCGAGTCGCTCGAAGCACGCGGCTACGTCACGCATATGCCGGACTCGCGCGGGGCCGATCGCGCCATTGCGCTCGGGCCGCGCGCCGCGCAACTCGCCCTGACCACGCTCGCGAACAGCACGTTCACACGAGCCTGCCGTTCGTTGCTGCGCACGCTCGTCGAATCGCTCGGCGAGACCTGCAACCTCACCGTGCTCGACGGCGATACCGTGCTGTACGTCGAGCGCGTGGAGACGAGCGAGCCCTTGCGTCTGCATCTGCAACCGGGCACGCGCGTGCCGCTGCATTGCACCGCCAGCGGCAAGCTGTTTCTTTCGCAGATGGCGCCTGCCGAGCGCGGGCTCGTCATCCGGCGGTTGCCGCTTAAATCCATGACGTATCGCACCCTGACCGATATCGATCTGCTGGAAGCCGAGCTCGACCGCCTCGCCATGCGCGGCATCGGGGTCGACAACGAGGAATTCGTACGTGGAATGGTGGCGGTCGCCGTGCCGGTGCGCCACGTCGAGGACGGCCACGTGCTCGCGGCGTTGGCCGTTCACGCTCCCACGGCGCGTGCCAGCCTGGAGGATCTGTTAAAAGCGGTGCCGAAGCTCAAGGAGATCGCGCTGCGCATCGGACCGCTGCTTCAACCGGCCACGGCGGCGGCCGTGGCGGTGTCGAAATAACGGGGACGCGCCACCAGCCTCGCGTCCCCTCAAACTGGCAGATTGCAGCGGCGATCTCGAACGGCTCGCCGCTGCACGTCACATCGAACAACGCATGTCAGACAGGCCTCAATGAGGACGCGGCCGATACTCCACGAATTCCGGCTCGGTCGAAGCGACGCCCCTTTTCCGGGCTCGCCACACATACGCCACGAGCAGCACGCCGAGACTCACCACACCGAGCCACAGCGGCGTGCGCTGGTCCGGTATGAACGCCATGGCCACCAGAATGCCAATCATGCCGACAATCGCGAAACAGGTCAGATACGGATAGCACCACATCCGCACGCGCAGCATCTCCGGCGCCTCGCGTTCGAGCCGGGCGCGCAGCTTCAGTTGCGAGACGGCGATCAGCACGTAGACGAAAATGGCCACCGTGCCGTACGAATTGACGAGAAATGCGAACACCGTGTCCGGCGATACATAAGACATGACAACCGACACATAGCCGAACAACGTGCCGACCAGGATCGCGCGAACCGGCACACCGCGGCGATTGACCCTGGCAAGCGCAGCCGGCGCGTCGCCGTGGCGGGTCAGCGCAAACATCATCCGCGATGCCGCGTACAGGCCGGAATTGAGCGCGGACAATACCGCCGTCAGCACGATCGCATTCATGACGTTGGCGGCGGCCGGGATACCCATCGCGTCGAGCGCGCTCACATACGGCGTGGCCATACCCGGCGAATTCCAGGGCACCAGCGCCACCACGAGCAGGATCGAACCGACATAGAAAATCAGCACGCGCGTAATCACCGAATTGGTGGCTTTGGCGACGGCCTTGACCGGCTCATGCGCTTCGGCGGCGGCAATCGTAACAATCTCCGCACCGAAGTAGAAACCCGTTGCCGCCACTGCGCCGCTCAACACCGGTCCGATTCCCTTCGGCATCAATCCGCCGTGCGAAAGCAGGGTCGGCATCACCGCCGTGGTGTGCATCGAAGCGGGCCACAGACCCAGCACATAAAGCGCGCCGAGGAACAGAAACACGACGATCGCCGCCACCTTGATGGACGCGAACCAGAACTCGAATTCCCCGTAGCTGCCCACCGAAATCAGATTGGTCGCCGTCAACACGACCAGCAACACGAGACTGATCGCCCACGCCGGCGTATCCGGCAGCCAGAACTGCACCAGCTTCGCGCCGGCCACCGCCTCCACCGCCACGACGATGACCCAGAAATACCAGTACATCCAGCCGGTCAGAAAGCCGGCAAGTTTGCCGGGCCCGCGCTTGCCGGCAAAGGCCATGCGCGCATATTCGTAGAACGAACCCACCGCCGGCATCGCACAGGCCATTTCTCCGAGCATGCGCATGACGAGCACGATCAGGCCACCGGTAATCAGAAACGACAGCACCGCCGCCGGGCCGGCCTGCTGGACCACAACACCGCTGCCGACAAACAGCCCCGCGCCGATCACGCCACCTAGCGCGATCATGGTCATATGGCGCTCCTTGAGGCCGGTCTTCAGTTCACTTCGATTCGATATTTGCATGTCACCTCCACATCCTGTTGATGTCGGCGCCGGTGGTACGGGACTGCGTGCGCGCTTCTAAACGCTTATCTGGGTTCATGTGCGCAGTTGTGTGCATTCCCGGAGCCTCGGCGCCGTCAATTCGGATCGAGCGAGGGCGCTTGTGCGCCTCGCTGCATGATGTTTTTTTATGGCTTGACGCGCGGACCTGTCTGGCCGCACCGCGCCGCGCGCGCATGGCGCGCCGGCGGGCGAATGACGTGCCGCGGGTGGCTCGGCACGCAGCGTGCGTTCAGGGCTTCTCGTCGCGCCGGAAGTACAACTGATAGAGCATCCGTTGGCCCAGACGCCGGAAAGGTGCGAACGGATGACCGGGCAATGGCGAAGTAAAAATCGGCAGCGTCTGCTTCGCCCCTTTCCCCGCGATCCGTTCGGCGAGGCGACGCCCCGCCTGCTGGGAATATGACACACCGTTGCCGCCGTAGCCTAGTGCGTAAAACACCGACTGCCGCGGGTCGGGCTGGCACACGCGCGGCATCATGTCGTGGCTCACATCCACCCAGCCCCACCATGAATAGTCGATCTGGATACCGCGCAACGCTGGAAACTTGCGGCCCATTCCTTCGATGAGCAACTCGTAGTGACGCACATTCGGTGCATCCGCGCCGGTGATGGCGCTACGGCTGCCGATCTGCAACCGGTTGTCCGGCAGGAAGCGATAGTAGAAGCGCAAGGTGCGCGTATCGGTGAGCACCTGCGTCGTGCGGAAATTGCACGCGGCGATTTCCTGCTGCGTGAGCGGGCGGGTCACCATCGAATTCGACAGGATCGGCATCACGCGGCTCGTCAGCGAGGGATGCAGGTTCGGCGCCGTATACGCGCCGGTCGCGATGCCCACGGAGCGGGCCCGCACGATGCCGCCCGGCGTGCGCAGATGATGAATGCCATTCACGGTTTCCCAGCCGATCACCGGGCTCGCCGGATGAACCCGCGCGCCCGCTTCGCGCGCAAGCCGCTGATAGCCGTACGCGAGCTTCAGTGCGTGGATGCCGATGCCTTCGGGTTCGTGCAGCGCGCCGGCCGCCTCGGAATCGTTGACATACTCGCGGCGCAACGTGGCCTGATCGATCAGTTCGGACGGGTAGCCGAACACGTCTTTCCAGACTTTGGCTTCGGCGGCGAGTTTGGCCATCATGCGCGGCCGGTGCGCAATCAGAAAGTGGCCACCTGGTTGCGGATCGCAATCGATTTCGGCCACCAGCGACTTGAAGTTGTCGAAGCCTTCCTGGATTTCGTCGTGCATTTTCAGCGCGACGTCTTTACCCCAACGCTCGATCCATTGCGAACGCGACAGACGTCCCGACGCATTCTGCCCTTGCCCGCCGTTGCGGCTGCTGCAACCCCAACTGGTTTTGTTGGCCTCGAGCACCACCGCCTTGATGCCGTGCTCGCGCGCGAGACAAAGCGCCGTCGCGAGCCCCGTATACCCTGCACCGATGATCGCCACATCCACGTCGATGTCTTTCGTGATCGGACCATCGTCGGGTGGCGGCGTGCCGGCGGTCGCGGCCCAGTACGTGGGGGCGTATTGCTTGCCGTGCCCGGGCCCCGGCGAGACCAGCGGGTCGTAGCGCGGGTCGTACTGTGTCGCCCCGTCCCGCCCTGCGGACAGACCGTCGCCGACCCGTGTGATGACACTTTGCTCCATGATGAAGCTCCTCGTCGGCGTCAAACGTTCTGCTTCGGACGTTCCTTGCGGAACGCGCGCTTGACCGCAATCAGGCCGTCGCGGAACTCGAACAGATCGCAGCCTTCTGCTTCGATGCGCCAGCCCTCCGCATGCGTGCCCGTGAACAGCCACTCGGACACGCCACGCTCACCGATAACGTAATGACGCCCGTCGCCCCAATGCGCATCCGGGAAAGTCTTGAAGACCGTTTCGAATGCCGCGCGCACTGCGTCGCGACCGACGAAGCGCGCACCGTAAACTTCGCTTCCGCCGGCGGCGTCGAACACACAGTCTTCGGTCATGAAGCCCATTAGCGCATTGGCATCGTGACGATTGAACGCAGCGGAAAATGCGGCGAGTGTGTCCGCGGTGACCTTCGCTGCGGACGTTTCTGTTGTGGCCATTCATGTCTCCTGCTTGGTGAATTGGGTGAAGCTCGTGAGGTCGCCTGAGCGGCGATCTGTTAAGGAAAAGTGTAAGTTTGGTGTCGGCGCGACGGTAGGGCCAGTGCGCTGGTTTCGCCTGGTGCAGCGTGCGGTGAGGAGGACGCGGGTTGACTGGCCTCGAATCGCGTTGCGGATTCAGGCCGTGGGTTTGCTTCGTGTGGTTCGTGCGCTTTGTGTGGTTCGTGCGCTGGGTACGCGCAGGCGCGATGAGCGCGGCACGCTAACGCGAACTGGACACTAACTCAGCACGCGCGTGCTTTCGAGGCAACGTTTGATCGCACGCTCGTCTTCGTCGGTGAAGCGGCCGATCAGCACGAGCGTCGATTCGGCCGGCGCGTGACCCGCGAATGGCGTAATGAGAATGCGGCCGCCCGCCACGTGAAGTTCTTGCGCCATGGCATCCTGATCCAGCCAGACAATGCCCTTCGCTCTCAGCAGCGTTGAGGACAGGCTGCGCAGCGCAGCCCTGAGCTTCTTCCTGTCCAGCGCAAAGTCCGACCTGAAGGAAAAGCTGCAGATATCCCGATGCAGATTCGAGGCGCCCGCCGTCGTAGCGCCGATTCCACCCGCGCGATGGCGAGGCACCACGCTCGCGTCGAAGATCAACGCCGGCGGTATCTGCCCATTGACCGACTCGAACAGAATGGACGTGCTTGCGAGTGTCAGCACCGCGTTCGTCACCGCGGTCTTTTCCTGCTCGGTCACGAGGTCGGTCTTGGTGAGCACGAGGGCCGTTGCACCCGCGATCTGCCGGCGCACGATATCGCCGACGTACGGGTCGAGCAAGGTTGCGCCGATGCGCCCGGTATCCACCGCAACGATGATCCCGACCAGCCTGAATGCCCGATCGAGCAGGCCGATCTGCGCGATCTTCACAGGATCGGAAACGCCGCTGGCTTCAATAATCAACAGCTCAGGGCGTTCGGGCCGCGCGCCGATTTTCACGAGCGCATCGACGAGACGGCCGCCAATCGAGCAGCAGATGCAACCGTTCTCCAGATTGATGACATCGTCCGTGCGTTCGCGGATCAGCGCGGCGTCGATATTGATATCGCCGAAATCGTTGACCAGCACGGCCACTTTGCGCTGCCCCGCCATCGACAGCACATGGTTGAGCAAGGTGGTCTTGCCCGCGCCCAGATAACCGCCGAGCACCACCAGCGCAATAGGCGGCCGGCTATTCGACGCAGCCATTTCTTTCGCAGTGCCGTTCATTTTTCCGGCGACTGGAACACGCGACCGCCCAGCACCGTGCCCCACACTTCGACGTCTTTCAGCCGCTCGGCGGCGACCTCGCTTGGGTCCTCCGCCAGCACGGCGAAGTCCGCGAATTTGCCTACCTCGATGCTGCCGATCAGATGATCCATCTTGAGCGTATAGGCCGCACCCAGCGTGATCGCACGCAAGGCGTCGGGCACAGGAATGCACTCGCTCTCGCCCAGCACGCGGCCGCTCGCCGTCTTGCGCTGCACCGCGCACCATGCGGTGAACAGCGGGCTCAACTGCGTAATCGGCGCATCCGAATGAAAAGCAAACGGAATGCTCAGACGCCGAGCCGACTCCGCCGCATTCATGCGGTTCGCGCGGTCGGGGCCCATGGTTTGCGCGTAGTGGGCGTCGCCCCAGTAGTAGATATGGTTGGAGAAAAAGTTAATGCACATGCCGAGTTTCGCCGCGCGCGCCAATTGGCTCGCATCGGCCATCTGACAGTGCTGCAGCGTGTGGCGGTGATCGCTGCGCGGAAAAGCGTCGAGCATCTTCTCGACGGCGTTCAGTACCACCTCGGTGGCTTCATCGCCGTTGGTATGAATATGGAGTTGCAGCCCGGCGCGATGAAACGGCGTGAACACCTCCTCCAGCTGGCTGGGCGGAATCAGCCACAATCCGTTCGGCTGCCCGCCGACATAACCCGGCCACTTCAGCCGCGCGGTGAAGCCCTGAATCGACCCGTCGACAATGAATTTGACCGGGCCAAACATCAATTTTTCCGTGCTGTCCTGAATCGCCGACAGCACTTTCCCGGCGCCGCCTTCAGGGCTTCGCTGCGGTGCGAACGCGGGCACGATCCTGACCGGATACTGCGGGTCGGCCGTGACTTCGCGCAGATTGCGATTGCCCAGCGCCGACAGATCGTTGACCAGGTCCGTCGCGGTGGTCACACCGGCGAGTTGCGCTACCTTGCCGAAATTCCAGATCGCCGCTTTCTTTTCACTCGCCGCGATGGAAAGCTGGCTGCCGATCACCTCGTACACCGGGAACATGGCGGCGAATTCCTGCAGTTCGCCGCTCGGCTGGCCCTCTTCGTCCTTGTCGATGCCGTCGATGTCGGTGTTCTCATCGATGCCGGCAAGCGCCAGCATGGCGGAGTTGACGTTCATCAGGTGCACGCTCGCGTGCAGCACGACGATGGGCCGGGTGGTCGAAACGGTGTCGAGTTCCTTGACCGACAAGCGGCTCGCGCCGAAGAAAATCGGATCGAAGCCCCACGCGAGCAATGGCGCCGCCGCGTCCGTCATCGTGCGTTGCGCTTGCGCGAGCCGCGCGATCACCTCGTCCAGCGTTCTCAGCCCTCGCCACAATGTGCCATCCGGGCCGCGCCGGTCGTAGTAGCCGAGATACACGGCGTCCCACATGGCGCCTTCCATCAGATGACAATGCCCTTCGACAAGACCCGGCATCAGCACCTTGTCCTTGAACGTCTCGACGATCTCAACCTCACCCCAACGGCTCACGTCCTCCAGATTGCCGACGGAAAGAATCTTGCCGTCGCGCACGGCAACATGCGTGGCATGCGGCTGGGCCGGATTCATCGTCAGAATTTTTCTGGCGACAAAGACAGTGATGGGACCTCGTTCAATCGAATTCATAAGTAGATATTCTCTGATTCAGGACGCGGACTGAGCGATCAGGAGAGCGCATGAACCGGTTTGCGCTTCCAGCCATGGTTCAGCACGGCAGTCACCGCGATATTGATCACGAGACACAGCAGGCCGAGGTTGAATCCACCAAGATCGGCGTGAAGGATGTACAGGATGATCGCGAGTATCTGGCCAGTCAGAATACCTGTTGCAATGGCGGCCGGTTTGACGCGAAGCGAAAACAGAATGACCATCACGCCCGGGAAAAACTGGGTCACGCCGTAGTACGCGGTATTGATCAGCGTGAGCATCAGATTCGGCGTCAGGAGTGTCATCACGATCGAGACCAGCAGGTAGATCACGATCACTGTTTTCGCCGTAGCTTTCTGCCGGTTCTCGGGCATTTTCGGCAACAGATTGCGCGTCACGATCGGGCCGATGGCAAGACAGATACCTGTGAGCACCAACAAACCGGATAGCGAGGCGCCGGCCGCAACCAGACCCAGCAGCCAGCCTGGCAGCAAGCGGATCGCCGCCGCAAAGAATGCCTCATTCGGCGAGCCGAGGTGCAGGTTCTGACTGATCGCATAGTACGAAGCAATCACCAGAAACGGATACATCAGCATATACAGCGGCATCGCCACCTGGGTGCGCCGGATCGTATTCGGGCTGGTGGCCGTGAAGAAAACCTGCACCGCGAACGGCATCACGTAGAACCCCAACGACTGGAACAGCATGGTGCTCATCGAGAACGTCAGTTGGTTGGCGTTCATGCTGTTGCTGACGTGCAAGCTGGCGGTGTGAAAAACTTCCGTGACGCCGGATTGCCAGGCGACCGCAATCCCGGTTATCACAATCGCCACGACCATCAGCACATCTTTAAGGATCGCGATGTACGCCGAGGCCCGCACGCCCGAAATGGCGATATAGGTAAAGGCCAGTACCGCGGAGATCAGAATCAGATAGAACGGCTGGAAATTCCAGCCAAGACCTTTGAACGCGGCGACGAGCCCCGTGAATTGCAATTCGCCCCACGGCAGCAGGAACAGAATTGCCGAGCCCGCGACGATCAGCTCCAGCGCCCGGCTGCCGAAATGGCCTTTGAACAGGTCAGGCAGCGTGATGGCGTTATAGCGTTTGCCGGCCTCCCAGATCTTCGGTCCGATGAAATAGCCAACGGGATAGGCCAGCAGGATATAGCCCAGAAACCAGACCCCATACGTGGGCCCCTTGGCATAGATGCCGCCAGGAAAGCCGACCATCGTGCCAATGCTGTAGATTTCGCCTGCGGCGAGGAAAAAGACCAGATACGCGCCAAACTGACGGGACGCGACAAAGAAGTCATGAACGCTTTGCGCGCCATGCCCTTTTTTGGACCGTATCGCCAGATACAGCGAGAAGAGGATCAAACCGAGAAAGACAACGGTGGACATCCGGGCTCTCCTGCTGCTTCAGTGGGTTTGCGGATCTGCATCGTCCGCGCGACGATCGAACAGCCGCCAGCAGACCTGCAGGCAGAGCGACGTCAGCACAAACCACGCGAAGATCCACGCATAGATGAACGGTACGCCCAGCACGAATCGATCGACTGAAGCGACCCAGGGCAGCAGGCCGATCACGCCGACGTAGGGGATGCCGATCCCAATCAAGAACTTGAGCATGAAGTCTCCGTCTGCTTTTTGTAACCCATGAAATCACCTCTGCCGAGTCCCCCCGTTCATTGACGGACCGGACCGCTTGACGCGGGTCCGCGGCGAGCGGATGCGGCAGGACGGTCCTGGCAGACGATTACAATGATTTCAGTATCGGTGGCCGAAAATGCACCTGACTAGTACCAGCGATAATAAATCGCCTGGTCCACATGAACGTGAACCGTGAGCGGACATTGCACCCGCTCATACCCCTGTGGCAAGGTCGTTTTTACGTGTTTTTTTACGCGCCATTACGTGCAGTGCGTGCAGTGCGCGCACTACGTGCCATCACGTGACCAGGGCAACCAGCCCGGAACACAGCAGCAAAACGCTCACGAGATGCTCGACCCGGCGCACCGGCACGCGCCGGCCCAGACGCTCCCCCGCGCAGACCCCGAGTACGAATACCGGCACGAGCAGCAGCAGCGAACCGAGCTGAGGCGTGTGAACCTGATGTTCGGCGACAAAAAGGGCCACCACCCCCACATAGAGCACCGCAAAATAGGCGAGAAGATTGGCGCGCAGCGCCGCGCCCTGGCCCACGCCGTTGAGATAGTAGACGGCCGGTGGACCGCCAATGCCGCCTAGCGCGGTCAGCGCGCCGCTCATTGCACCGGCCGTGAAGGTCGGTCGCCAGCCGCTATCGTGAAGCCAGCGCCAGCCCCTCATGTGCATCACGGTGGAGGCCAGAACGGCGAGCGCGACGAGCCGGCGCAGCGCCACCGCGTTTTCGCTCGCCATCCATAGGGTCGTGACTGCCGTGCAAGCCATGGCGACCAGCGCGAGTGGGATCACCGTGCGCCAGCGCACCGCGCTCGCCCAGTTGCGCACGCCTTGCAGCGAGGTCGCGAAATGGATCAGCACGATCAGCACACCGGCTTCGGGCGCGGGAATCAGCAACCCGAACAGCGGCGCCATGACGAGCGCGCCGCCGAATCCGGTCAAGCCCTTCGCCATGCCCGCCACCAGGGTCACCAGGGCCAGACATCCCAGTATGGAAGGGGTATCGGCAACATTCATGAGTCGTTCGTTCGCAATAGACGGAGAATCGAAGGTCAAATCGATTGCTACGTTTCGCGCACGACGACAGCTTCAGGAAAGGGCCAGCATAGTCGCAGTATTCCGAACGCCCGCGTAGTGCCAGTGGCGTCCTTTCGATGGTGCCAGAGCTTGACGGGCACGCCAGACGCCCCATAAAGCGCCGGGTCAGTCTGTGGCCGTGTTTCTGGTTCCTGGTCAAGCACGCTCAACAGGCATCGCTGCCCGCATAGCGCGTCGCCACGGCCAACGCGATACCCCAGACCAGCGCGGCCAGCAGCGACAAGCCGATCGCCAGATAGACGGCCACGCGAATCCCGGCGTCGAGCGGCTGGACCGCGCTCATCAGTGCGCCAAAGATCGCGACACCAAATGCGGAACCCGTCTGCCGGCTCGCGTTGAGCACGCCCGCCGCGACGCCGGCACGCGCCTTGTCCACCGCCGTCATCAGCGCAGCGGTCGCCGCCGGCGTAATCACGCCGGCCCCGAAACCGACCGCCGGAAAGCAAAGCGCGATACGCCAATACGAAGCGTTGTCCGCAAGCGCGAGTAGCCCGGCAAAGCCCAGTGCATAAAGCAGGAAGCCCCCGCAAACGAGCCTTTGCGCGCCATAGGCCCGGTTCAATGCACCGGATACGAAGCTGCCGATCGCCACCATGACGGTCAACGGCAAAAACGCCAGGCCGGTCTGCAACGGCGACCATCCGCGATCGGACTGGAAGTACAGACTCAGCAGGAAAAACAACCCGTAGAACACCAGACCGGAAATCGACGAGGCAAACGCCGAGGCAGAAAACACCGGACTACGAAAGAAATGCAAAGGCAGCATCGGCTGTTTGCGTTTGGTCTCGACCAGCACGAACCCAATCCACGCGACGAGCGCGACCACCGCGCCCGCACGTATTGCGCCCGCGTGCCACCCAAGCTTCGCGCTCTCGATCAACACGGCGACCGACGCGCCGAGCGCCACGATAGCGAGCATCTGACCCGCGATATCCATCGGCCGCTGCGCCGCGTCCGGGCGGACCGAATCGACGCGCGTGGTCAGCCAGGCGCCGAGCAGCGCGATCGGCACATTCACCAGAAAAATGCTTCGCCAGCCGAGCAGATGAATCAGCAGCCCGCCGGCGAGCGGGCCGGCCGCCATCGCGATGCCGCCGCATCCGGCCCACACACCAATCGCGCTGGCCCGCTGCCGCGCGACCGGGAAAGCGCGATTGATCAACGTCAGCGAACACGGCACCAGCAAGGCCGCGCCGACACCCTGCCCGATCCGCGCGGCAACGAGCACCGGCAAAGTCGGCGCCAACCCGCACAAGGCCGACGCGCAGGCGAAAATCAGCAAACCGGCGAGATAACCGGTCTTTGCGCCGATCCGGTCGCCGAGTGCGCCGCCGCTCAGCAGCAAGCTGGCAAACGTCAGCGTATAGGCGTTGACCACCCATTGCAGGCCGCTGATATCCGAGCGCAAACTGGCCGCAACCGGCCCGAGCGCAACATTTACGATCGATGTATCGAGTATGACAATGACATAGCTGAGGCTCGTCGCGATCAATACCCGTTTCTGATATTCACGTTCGTTGTTCAAGAGTTCCAGCCTTTGGTGATCGGTTCGCCGTTGACTATAAGGCGGCCCGCACAGAGAATGCTTCGGCCCGTATCGAAGTGTCGAGTCGAAGTGTCGAATCGCGCCGCCGCACCAGGACACCGAACAAACGAGCGGTTTTTCCCCCGCCAATAGACATCAAACGCGCATTCATGAAGGACGCCGCAAATCAATGGGCCAGCACAATATTTCGAGCGTTGCGCATCTGATCGCCGAACCGGTTCGTTCGGTGATGCTGATCACACTGGCCGACGGCAGCGCCATGTCGGCCGGCGCGCTGGCGAAAGCGGCAGGCGTCACCGCGCAAACCGCCAGTTCACACCTCGCCAAGCTGCTCGACGGCGGCTTGCTGAGCGTGGAAAGCAAGGGCCGGCATCGCTATTACCGGCTCGCCGGCGCACACGTTTCGCACGTACTCGAAAGTCTCGCGTCGGTCGGGCCGGTCACCCCGGCCTGGCGCAACACGCCGAACCGGCCGGCTCAGGCGCTGCGTTTCGCGCGCTGCTGTTACGACCACCTCGCGGGCCAGATCAGCATCGCGGTGACGCAAAGCATGCTCACGCGGGATTTCATCGTCGAAGCGGGCGAGCGTCAGTACGTCCTCACCCCGTCTGGCTGCGCGTGGCTGCAGCAACTCGGCGTCGATGTGAGCGATCTGGCATTCGACCAGCCCGACCATGCGCGCCAATGTCTTGACTGGACCGAGCGCCAATATCACGTCGCGGGACTGTTAGGCGCCCGCCTGATGGACGCCTTCCTTGCATGGGGCTGGCTGTGCAAGTCGTCCACTGCGCGCTCAGTGACCGTCACCGCGCTCGGCTGGGAAGGACTCAAGCAACATTTCGGCGTCGCCCGCGACGCCTTCGGGCCTGGCTAGAACTTGACGTCCGGCAGATGTGAAGGTAACCTGCGAAGGTAACCTTCACATCTGCCCGCATGTCCAGCAACGACACCTCCCCCCGCTCCCCCTCCGATCAGGACGCCCTGCACGGTACAGCCGAAGACTTGCGCGTGCTCATCGGCAAGCTGCGGCGCCGCTTGCGCGAAGAAGCGCATGTGGGCGATTTCACACCGTCGCAGGTGCAGGTTCTCCTCCTGCTCGAACGCGAAGGTCCCGCAACGGTCACCACGCTCGCGCGCATCCAGGGGATGCGTCCGCAATCCATGGGCGAGACACTTTCAATTCTGAAAGCTGCCGGGCTCGTGAGCGGCGCCCCTGACCCGAACGACGGGCGGCAAACCGTTCTCTCCCTCACACCGGCCTTCCGCAAGAAGATCAAGGCAAGTCGCGCGGCGCGCGAAGATTGGCTATTCCGGACGATGCAGACCCGCTTCTCCGCTGCCGAACAGAAACAACTCGCGATTGGCGTCGACCTGCTCAAACGCCTAATCGACTCGTAACGCTCAGGAAAACACCATGGCTCTCACTACGCTCGACACAAAGACCGCATTGGTCGTCATCGATCTGCAGCAAGGCATCGTTGCGCTGCCCACCGCCCACCCCACTGCCGAGATCGTCAAACGCTCAGCGCACCTGATCGATGCATTTCGCCGTCACGGTCTGCCCGTGGTGCTCGTCAACGTGGCGGGCGGCGCACCGGGCCGCGCGGAACAGTCGCGCCCCACGGGCGATTTCCCGGCCGGCTTCGCTGATCTCGTTGCCGAGTTGAAGCAGCAGCCGTCGGACCATCTGGTGACCAAGCGCACCTGGGGCGCGTTCACGAACACGGACCTCGAAGCGTATCTGCGCCAGCAAGGCGTCACGCAAGTGGTGCTGGTCGGCGTGGCCACCAGCATCGGCGTCGAGTCCACCGCGCGTTTCGCACACGAACTCGGCTTCAACGTCACGTTCGCCGTCGACGCAATGACGGACATGAACCTCGACGCCCATACCAACAGCATCACGCGAATTTTCCCGCGCCTCGGCGAAACCGGCACGACGCAAGACGTCCTCGATCTGCTCGATCAATCGCGCGCATGATCACTTGTTTGAACCGCTGCGCCGCGCGGATCGTCCACCTGGGGATAGGCTCGTGAGCGGCACATTCCGTTCGCTTCGTACGTTCAACTACCGGATCTGGGCCAGCGGCGCGATCGTCTCCAACATCGGCACATGGATGCAGCGCACGGCGCAGGACTGGCTCGTGCTCACGGAGCTCACGCATCACAATGCAACCTCCGTGGGCATTGTGATGTCGCTGCAGTTCGGGCCGCAAATGCTTCTGCTGCCCCTAACCGGCTACGCGGCCGATCATTTCGACCGCCGCAAGCTGCTGTTCTTCACTCAGGCGGCAATGGGCACCCTGGCGTTAGGCCTCGGGATTCTCACTGTGACCGGCCTCGTGCAGTTATGGCAGGTCTATGTGTTTGCCGGACTGCTCGGCTGCGTCACCGCATTCGATTCGCCGGCGCGTCAGACCTTCGTCTCCGATCTGGTGGGAGAGGCCGATCTGTCGAACGCGGTCGCGTTGAACTCCACCTCGTTCAACGCGGCGCGCATGATCGGGCCGGCCGTCGCGGGGCTGTTGATCGCCTCGGTGGGCACAGGCTGGGTGTTTCTGATCAACGCGCTCTCGTTCGTCGCCGTGCTCGGTTCACTGCGCACGCTGCGCCTTAACGAACTGAAGCTGAAGCCTCGCGCAACACGCACGCGCGGCAGTTTCGTGGAAGGCTTCAAGTATGTGTGGACGCGTCCCGATCTGAAGGCTGCGCTGTTGATGCTGTTTCTGATCGGCACCTTCGGGCTGAACTTCCCGATCTTCATCTCGACCATGTCGGTCACCGCGTTTCACGCGGGCGCGAGTGAATACGGCGTATTGAGCTCGACCATGGCGATTGGCTCGGTGACGGGCGCGCTGCTCGCCGCACGCCGGGCGAAACCTCGCATGGCCATTCTGCTCGGTGCAGCGGCGATTTTCGGCGTGAGCTGCACGGTAGCCTCACTGATGCCGAACTATGTCCTGTTCGGCCTCGCGCTCGTGGTGGTCGGCGCGGCCACGCAGACGTTCAACACCTCGACGAACAGCCTCGTGCAAATCTCCACCGAGCCGGCCATGCGCGGCCGGGTGATCGCGATTCTGCTGGCCATCTCGCTAGGCTGCACGCCGCTCGGTGCGCCGGTGGTGGGTTGGGTGGCGGACCGCTTCGGTCCGCGTTGGGCGCTCGGCGTGGGGGCTGCGTCGGGCTTTGCCGCGGCGGTGGTCGGTTTGATGTATCTGGTGAAATATCGCCAGTTGCGCGTGTATGTCGAGGCGGGGCGGTTGCGGTACAGCATCGATGATCCGCGCCAGGCGCCTGCGTATGTCACTCCTATCGTGGCCGTGCAGCAGGCTGTGCTGAGTGAAGCGGAAGAGGATTCGTCGGCTGGGGTTTAGAGGGGTGCGTAAGAAGCGGTGGCGTAACCGCTCAATTCATCGAGCGGTGCGCCACGCCCGCAGCTATACTCAACGGCATCATGAAGCCCGCCGCGTCGTCATTCCGCCGAAGCCGCAGCCGCCACGCCGATCCGGCGTGCGCGCACGCGCGTCTCGCCACGGCGCGTCTCAATCCCCTGCTGAACGTGATCCTCGCTTTCTGGGCAATCTGGCATTGCCGTCACGCACGCCCTCCGCTGTTCTCTCTGCATCCACCCGTTTGAACTGAATCCGAGGCCGCCATCCGCGCGGCCCCGCCGATTTTCTTCGCCGCTGCGCACAACTGATGCGCAGGGCAACGCACGCGCCAACGCGCAGAGAGAACCCACATGCAATTCGCTCATGAACAGGAAGCGTTGACTTTCCTCGAACAGCATCCCGACATCGACCTATTCGAACTCTTTATCGTCGACGCCGCCGGCGTGCCACGCGGCAAGCTGCTGCATCGCGAGGAGTTACTGGCCGTGTACCGCAGCGGCCGGCCACTGCCGAGCGCGATCATGAACCTGACGATCAACGGCGACGACACCGAAGATAGCGGTCTCGTCTGGGACGTCGGCGACATCGACTGCCGTGCGTATCCGCTGCCGGGCAGCCTCGTGCGCTTGCCATGGCGCAAGATGCCGACCGCTGCCGTGCAGGTGCAGATGCATCCCGAAGAAGGCCTGCCCGCCGGCGTCGCCGATCCCCGGCAATTGCTCGCGCGCATCGTCGACGGTTTGCAAGCGGAAGGTTTCTATCCGGTGATGGCGTGCGAACTCGAGTTCTACCTGCTCGACGCCAAACTCGATGCGCAAGGCCGTCCGCAACCCGCGCTCGATACCGACGGCCGACGCCCGCGCACCACTCAGGTGTACGGTCTGCGTGAACTCGAACAGATCGAGCCGTTTCTGAAGGACCTGTATGACGCCTGCCGTGAGCAAAACATCCCGGTACGCACGGCGATTTCCGAGTACGCACCCGGCCAGGTCGAGATCACGCTCGAACACGGTCCCGCACTCGAAGCCATGGATCATGCCGTGCGTTATAAGCGCGTGGTCAAGGGCGTGGCCAACGCGCACGGCATGAACGCGTGTTTCATGGCGAAGCCGTTCGCGGATATCGCCGGCTCGGGCATGCACATGCACGTGAGCCTCGCCAATCAGGCCGGCGACAATCTGTTCGCTGCCGAAGACAAAGCCGGCACGCCGTTGCTGCGCCATGCGGTGGGTGGCATGCTGCACGGCCTGCTCGCTTCGATGCTGATGTTCTGCCCGAACGCGAATTCGTACCGCCGCTTCCAGGCAAACAGCTACGCGCCGCTCACGCCGACATGGGGCGTCGACAACCGCACCGTCAGCCTGCGCGTGCCAGGCGGTCCGGCGCCGAGCCGGCACGTCGAACATCGTGTATGTGGCGCCGATGCAAATCCGTATCTGGCAGCGGCCGCGATTCTCGCCGCCTCGCATCACGGTATTCGCGAACGCCTCGATCCGGGGGCGCCGATCGAAGGTAACGGCTATGCACAGGCCACCACCCTGCTGCCGACCGACTGGCTCAGTGCGTTGAACGCGCTCGAACAATCGGACTGGGCGAAGGACGTATTCGGCGCGAAGTTCCTCAAGGTGTTCATGGCGATCAAGCGCGCCGAATACCGGCAGTTCATGGGCGAAGTCGGTGAACAGGACTGGCGCTGGTACCTGAACCAGGCCTGATTGCGGCCCTCAAATAAAAAAACCGCGCCTGAGATCAGGCGCGGTTTTTATCGCTGCAATATTGCCCGGTTGCCTACTTCGCAACCGGCATCGTAAACTCCGCACCCTTCGCGATACTATCCGGCCAGCGCTGCATGATGCTCTTATAGCGCGTGTAGAACCGCACGCCTTCCTCGCCGTACGCATGGTGATCGCCGAACAGCGAACGCTTCCAGCCGCCAAACGAGTGCCATGCCATCGGCACCGGAATCGGTACGTTGATGCCGACCATGCCCACCTGAATCTGCCGGCCGAACGCGCGCGCCACGCCGCCATCCGACGTGAAGAGCGACACGCCATTGCCGAACTCATGCGCGTTGATCAGTTCAACCGCGCTCGCGAAATCGGGCACACGAACCACCGCCAGCACCGGGCCGAAGATTTCTTCCTTGTAGATCTTCATCTGCGTGCCGACCTGGTCGAACAGCGTGCCGCCGATGAAGAAACCGTCTTCCTTCGCCACCGGATGAGCGCGCCCATCGACGATCAGCTGCGCGCCTTCCGCCACGCCCGAATCGATATAACCGGCCACCTTGGCCTTATGTTCGGAGGTAACCAGGGGACCCATTTCGGCGTCGAGGTGCTCGCCGTTCTTGATCACCAGCGACTTCACGCGCGGCACGAGGCGCTCAATCAGTTCGTCGGCGACATTGCCGACCGCCACCGCGACCGAGATCGCCATGCAGCGCTCGCCCGCCGAACCGTAAGCGGCGCCGATCAGGGCGTCGACCGCCTGGTCCAGATCGGCGTCCGGCATCACCACCAGATGATTCTTCGCACCGCCGAGCGCCTGCACACGCTTGCCGCGCTTCGACGCTTCCGTATAGATGTATTCGGCAATCGGCGTGGACCCGACGAAAGACAGCGCCGCGACGTCCGGGTGTTCGATCAGCGCGTCCACCGCCACCTTGTCGCCGTTCACGACGTTGAACACGCCGTCCGGCAGACCGGCTTCCTTCAGCAATTCGGCAATGCGCAACGCCGCCGACGGGTCACGTTCCGAAGGCTTCAGCACGAACGTGTTGCCGCAGGCCAGCGCCACCGGGAACATCCACATCGGCACCATCACCGGGAAATTGAACGGCGTGATCCCCGCCACCACGCCCAGCGCCTGACGCAGATTCCAGTTGTCGATGCCACCGCCGATCTGGTCGGTGAAATCGGTCTTCAGCAGGTTCGGAATGCCGCAGGCGAACTCGACCACTTCGATACCACGCACCACTTCGCCTTGCGCGTCCGTGAACACCTTGCCGTGTTCGCGCGTGATCAGCATGGCGAGTTCGTCGTGGTGCCGGTTCAGCAGTTCCTTGAACTTGAACAGAATGCGGGCGCGCTTGATCGGCGCCGTTTCGCTCCAGGCGGGAAAGGCGGCCTTCGCGGCCTTGACCGCCGCGTCCACTTCCTCGACCGACGCCAGCGCGACCGAGCCGGTCACCTGGCCGGTGGCGGGATTGAATACGTCCTTGAAGCGGCCGCTGGTCGCCGCAACCGGCGCACCGCTGATGTAATGGCCCAATTGCTGCACCGACAACTTCGCTTGTTCGTTCACTGCATTCATTTCGTTACCTCTGTTCGGAATAGGCCGCAAGCGTGGACCACTGGGCCATAAGCAAAAAGATCAGGCTACGTCGCGCGGCATACGAGCGGCGAAACGCCGGGGGCGTCCGCCAGGCGGTCCCCAGCTCGTCGGCAGGCTCCATCAGGACCTGCAAACTGTATCGACGGTGCCGGTCATATTCCCGATACAGCACAATAAAACCGCGCCTCACTGTATTGTTTTTTGCGCGGCAACTGTATTGGCAGGCGAAGTCAGAGAAGGATAGGAAACGGGCGCTATGCGGGTAGACACAGCCCCGTGCGGCGCGGCGCCGTCAGGTTGTGCGCCCGTACGCGACGATTCGCGTCGCCGTCGCCGCGTTCATATCGAACACTCAGCGCCATTGCTCGGTCAATTCGTTGGCCAGCACCATCTTCTCGCGAATGAGTTCGACGAGATCCGCGTCGGCGCCGCCTTGCGTCTTGAGGAACTTCAGCGCCGCGGAATGGACCGCCCGCATCGACCGGCCGTCGATCCCGGTCATGCGCGCCGCGCTGCGACGCGTTTCCTCGACCAGATCGCGCGCGTTGCTGAAATCGGGCGACAAGCCGCTCCGGGCCAGAAATCCGGCGCGCAGCCCGGCTGCGTAGTCGCGCGACTGCCCCAGGCGGTCGATGTCGATCATCAGATCGACGCCATCCGCCATCCGCAACGCGCAGAGAATCCATAGCGCGACAAACGCCCGATAGGCGTTGTTGCCCTCCGCCGTGCGTGCATACTGCTCGCACGCCATGGCGTAGGCATCATCCGAAGCCGGTGCAACGGGCGGCAGGCTCACGCCGCAGATCTCGATGGCCTGCCGGACCAGCGGCTCCGACTGATTCAGACCCAGCACGCGAAACGGTGCGGCCACAAAGAACGGATTGTTCCATTGCTGATTGAGCAGCCATCCCGAGGCAAACTGCGATGCGGGATTTCGCAGCACGGCGGCATGCATGACTTGCGGGAAGGCGCGCTTAAGCCACGGCAGCCGGCCCGACGAGCGGCAAAACTTGAAGACAGGTACGCTGCCTTGCTCGGCCGTGTATTCGCACAGTTGAGTCAAATAGGCCTGCAACGCGGAAAATTCAGCGTCGGGCGCAGGTGCGAAACGATCGGTGCCGAAGCGCTTCCTGTATCCGGCTACGCCGCGCGCGCCCTCCTGCAGAAACGGCCGGTACTCTTCGAAGTACGGCGCGGCGAGCGGAGGATGCCCGGAAGTCAGAGTAGGACGGGATGCCGAAACGTCGGCGAGGCTCAGATCGGCGAGCACATTGCTGAACGGCTCGTAGAATCCGGTCACGGAATCGAGCGCGCGCAGGCGCGACCAGATCCACGTTCCCGCGCTGCGCCAGCCCGTGTGCAGAAATATCCCCTGTTTCAGGGCACCGTGTTGCGGGTCTTCGGCTGGCTGGGAAGCTGGATCGTTCGGCATGCTGGTCAGACTGTCGGCTTCGTTACGGAAGCATCAGTTTACCCTGCGGCTGCGGCAAGCACCTCCAGTTGCGCAAGCAGCGCCGCCGGTATGCCAATGCCCTCACGCGCGGCGAGCGCGGCCACCTCGTCTCGCCGATAACCCGGCAGACGTACGCCGTCGTCCGCGAGCATCAGCTCGATCAACGTCTCGAGCCGCGCCTCGTAGATCGCGGTGCCCGCCAAGGCAGCCGGGTCGATGATCCAGAAGAGATGTCCGACGCGCGAACGCGCGCCCTCGGCGGTCAGAAACGATCCCGCTTCCGCGCCGAATTGCGCGCCCGATAGCGCTGCCGCCAACAGTTCGACCATCAGCGCAAGCATCGCGCCCTTGGCGCCGCCGAACGGCAGCATCATGCCGTCGAGCGCGGCCTGCGCATTGGTGGTCGGCTGGCCGTCCGCGGTCGTCGCCCAACCCTGCGGGATCGGCTTGCCGTCCCGCGCCGCCACCATGATCTTGCCGCGCGCTACCTGCGATAACGACAGGTCGATAGTGAGCGGCCGCCCCTTCGAACGAGGAAAGACCGCAGCAATCGGGTTCGTGCCGAAGAGCGGTTTCTTGCCGCCCCAGGCCGGCATCGACGCAGGCGCGTTGCTGAATGCGAGCCCGACGAGCCCGGCCGCGCCGATCGCTTCGAGGTGATACGCCCCCGCGCCAAAATGATGACTGCGCACGACGCTGGCCGCTGCCGTACCGAACTGCCGCGCACGTTCGATGCCGGTCGCAATGGCCAGCTCGCAGGCCGCGAACGCGAGGCCGTCGGCGGCATCGATCAGAAAGGCCGCGCCCTTGTCCCGTACGATGCCCGGCACAGCCGCCGGATCGACCCGGCCGTTGCGCAGTTGCGCGAGGTACATCGGCAGGCGCGCAACGCCGTGCGACGCGAGTCCGTGGGTGTCCGCGTAGACGAGCGCGCGTGCGGCAGCGTCGGCGGTCACAGGTGTTGCTCCCGCCCCGAGCAAGGCTGCGCGAGCCAGTTCGGTCAGTTTGCCCGCCTGAACGTATCGCAGGTCCGGATCGCTCATTTGTGACCCTCGCGTATTGCCTGACGCGAAGACAGCGGCATCATCCCGCCGTCCACTTCAGCCGTCGTTGCCTGCGGCTCCTTGTTACGCGGCGAGGCCAGTACCGCGCGCGCCGTCTCGACATCGAACACGCCTTCCCAGCGCGCGACGACTAACGTCGCCACCGCGTTACCTATCATGTTCACGATAGCGCGCACTTCGTTCAGCACGCGGTCGATGCCGATGATAAGCGTGATGCCCGCCACCGGAATGATGTTGTGCGTCGACAGTGTCGCCGTCAGCGCAACCAGCGCCGCTCCAGCAACGCCCGCCCCGCCCTTCGACGTCAGCATCAGGATCGCAAGCAGTCCGATCTGCTGCATCAGCGTGAGGTGCGTGTTGGTCGCCTGCGCGATGAAGAGCGAGGTCATCGTGAGGTAGATGGCGGCGCCATCCAGGTTGAAGGAATAGCCGGTCGGCAGCACGAGACCGACGACCGACTTCGGACAGCCGAGCCGCTCCAGTTTTTCCATCAGGCGCGGCAACACGGATTCGGTGGTCGAGGTGCCGAGCACGATCAGCAACTCTTCACGCAGGTATTTGAGGAGCGGCCACAGCCCCACGCCCGCCCAGCGGCAGGCCGTACCCAGCACGATCACGACAAACAGGATGCTCGTAATGTAGAAGCACAGGATCAGCAGGCCGAGCTGCTGGAGACTCGCGATGCCGTACTTGCCCACCGTGAATGCAATCGCACCGAAAGCGCCGAGCGGCGCGAGCCGCATGATCATCTCGACGATGCGCATCAACACGTCACCGAACTGCTCGATGCCGCGCTGAAGAATCCGGCTGCGCCCGGACATGATCGACAACGCGATCCCGAACAACACCGAAAAGAGCAGCACCTGCAACAGATCCCCGCGCGCGAACGCGCCGACGACCGAATTCGGCACGATCTGATCGAGGAAGCTCGTCTGCGCCTGCGTATGTGCCTCGCTGACAAAGCGCGTCACGCCGCTCGCATCGAGTGTTGCGGGGTCGATGTTCAGACCCGCGCCCGGATGCACGAGGTTCGCGATCACCAGGCCGATGACGAGCGCGATCGTCGTGACGACTTCGAAATAAAGGATTGTCTTGAAGCCCACGCGCCCGACCTGCTTCAGGTTCTCCATGCGCGCGATGCCAACCGACACCGTGCAGAAGATCAGGAGCGTGATCAGCATCTTGATCAGGCGGATAAAAGTGTCGCCGAGCGGCTTGAACTGAACGCCGAGCGACGGCGCGAAATGACCGACCAGAATGCCGGCCGCAAGTCCGATCAGGACCTGCACATAGAGATGCTTGAGCACGCGCAAGATGGTGTCTCCTCCACTCGCTGCTGCCAGAAGATAGACGGGCGCGCCGTAAGGCACGCACCGCTTCGTCGAGCGGTGTCGTGCCGGCGCGCACCGGACGGGGACTTCGTTCTCCCTGCTGCTATCGGTGACGCGGTGTTGCTTGGGTGCTTGCGGTTTATCAGGCCTATCAGGCCTACCAGACGTATCAGGCGCTTTCGAACAGCCGCGTCAGCACGAACTCACGATGGCCGAGCGTTTCCGCCGAGGTCCAGCGGCCGTTCGCCGTGGCGAGCATGCATTCGAGCAGGCGGTCGCCGGACTGGTCGAGGTTCTGCTCGCGTTGCAGGATGCCGGACACGTCCACGTCGATATGCTCACTCATCGTGCGCACGGTGCGTGGGTTCGCGCAAATCTTGATCACCGGCACGATCGCGTTGCCGATCACGTTGCCCTGCCCCGTGGGGAAAAAATGCACCGCGAAACCCGAGGCCGCGCACAGCGTGACCATCTCGGCCGCGGCGGACGACGAATCCATGAACCAGAGGCCCGGATGCGTCGGCGTTTCGGCCTTGTCGAGCACGCCGTCGACCATGCACTTCTTGCCGATCTTCTGGATGTTGCCAAGCGCCTTTTCCTCGATGGTCGTGAGGCCGCCCGCGATGTTGCCCTTGGTTGGCTGCGACTCGGAGAGGTCGTCGGTTTTCCAGCGATTGATCATGTCCTGGTAGCGATCGAACATCAACTGGAAGCGCTCGCGCACGCCGTCGTTCGCGCAGCGCGCAGCAACGATCTGCTCGCCGCCCGTCAACTCCGAGGTCTCGCCGAACACGAGCGTGGTGCCGAAGCCGTACAGTTTGTCGAACGCATTGCCGACAGTGGGGTTCGCGCCGCAACCGGAGGTGGTATCCGACTCGCCGCATTTGGTCGACACCCACAGGTCGCTCAGCGGACATTCCTCGCGCTCCAGCGAGGTCGCATATTGCACCATCTCCTTCGCTGCTTTCGACGCGCGCATGATCGTGTCGTGGTCGCCATGCAGTTCAATCCCGAAGCCCATGACCGGCTTGCCCGACGCCGCGATGCCATCGACCACGCGCTTGGTCCAGCCCTCCTCGATTCCGATCACGACGACCGCCGCGACATTCGGGTTGCTGCCTGCACCGATCAGCGTGCGAAAGTGCAGGTCGAGGTCCGCGCCGAACTGCAAGCGGCCATACGGATGCGGCAGCGCCATCGTGCCCTTGATGTTGTTCTCGACGGCCTGCGCGGCCGCGTTCGACAGATCGTCCACCGGCAGGATGATCACGTGATTGCGTATGCCCACGCGGCCGTTGCTGCGGCGATAGCCGCGGAAAGTCGTATCCAGTTCAATGACGCTCATAGTCTCTCTCTCGATATGGGGAAGCGAAATGTTTGCTGCTTAGGGAGCACGCCGCTTACCAGCGTTTCGTCTTGATGTTGTGCACATGGGCGTGCTCGCCCGCGCTAATCGGTGCGACCACCTTGCCGATATCGACGCCGTACTTGAACACGGTGTCGCCGACGGCCATGTCCTTGAGCGCCACCTTGTGGCCGATTGGAATGTCCTGCTTCGCGGCCACGGTCACGATCTCGTCCTCATCCATGATCCACGCGTTCAGTTGCGTTCCGGCCTGGATCCCTTCGACAACGGCCACGCCCACCGTGTCTCTCGCCTCGTGCAGCACGATATGGATCGTCTTGCGTTCGCCCGTTTCAGCCGCCGCGCTCGCGGCGCCTTTCTGTTCTGCTGCTGCGTAACTCATCTGCGTCTCCTGGTTGACTGGTTAGCTGGTTGACTGGTTGAGTTCAATAAGTGGCCAGTGCATGCCGCGCGGCGAATCGCATGTCGCCGCTGCGTTGTGTCGAAGTCATCCTAGGCGTCAAATTCATCCATGTCAACTAGATCATCTATATGTGTTACATGAGTCATGTTATGCCGTAAAATTGCGTCAACGCGTTTCACAAGAATTCAGGGAGAACCATGAGCACCATGACGGAAACGCCAGCCGCCGTCGGCGGTACGCGGTACAAGGAAGTGAAGAGCGCGCTGCTGGCGGCGCTCGCTGCGCACGAATGGAAGGGTGGCGAGGCGATTCCGGCGGAAAAACGTCTCGCGGAACGCTTTGGCGTCTCGATCGGCACACTGCGCAAGGCCATCGACGAACTGTGCGCCGAGAACATACTCATCCGGCACCAGGGCCTCGGCACGTTCGTCGCGATGCATCAGCGCGACCGGCATTTCTTCCGCTTCTTTCGCATCGTGCGCAACGATGGTGACAAGACCTATCCCACGGTAAGCCTCGTCAACTTCCGTAAAGCGAAGGCGACCCAGCAGGTCGCGGCCCGGCTGCGAATCAGCGAGGGCGCGCCGGTCTTTCAGTTCACCAATCAGCTCGCGCTGCACGGCGTGGTCGTGATCGTCGAGAACATCGTGGTGCCGCAGGCGCGCTTCCCTGATCTCACGGAAGCCGCCCTGCGCAATCGCCCCAACACGCTTTACAACTTCTATCAGGACGCGTTCGGCATCAACGTGGTGAGCACGGACGAGCGGGTGCGCGTCGGACAGGCAAGCGAGCTTGAGAGCGGCCTGCTCGAACTCGCCTCTGGCGCGCCCGTGCTGGAAGTCGAGCGGATCGCGTATTCCTACAATGAACAGCCGGTCGAGTACCGGCTTACTCACGTGAACACGCAGGAATACGACTATGTATCGAGTTATGCGCGCCCCTCGAGCGGCACATAAGCATTGGTCACGTTGAGAAAGCGACCGGGCCACTAAAATTTCCACCATGAACGACTCGGCCGATATCCGCTTCCTGCTGACCATCCGCGAAAGCGGCAGCCTGATCGCCGCCGCGCGAAAACTGGGGCTGTCGCCCTCGGCGGTAACCCAGCGCCTGCAGCAACTGGAAAAGAAACTGGGCGCACAGCTGGTGAATCGCACGGCACGCCGTCTGCAGTTCACGGAAGAAGGCGCGCTGCTGTGCGAACGCGGCGCCGAGCTGGTCCAGCAGTTCGATTCGCTGTTCGAAGACTTTCAGACCCATCGGGGCGGGCTGATCGGCACGCTGAAGATCAATGCGCCGCTGGGATTCGGGCGGCGCCACCTGGCGAGCGTCATCGCCGAGTTCCAGCAGGAGAATCCGGATATCGACGTGGCGCTCACGCTGTCCGATCAGCCATTGACCGAGACGACAGACCGCTTCGATATCGTCGTGCATATCGGTGAATTGCCGGTATCGAATCGGGTCGGCTACGCGATTGCGCCGAATGCACGCTTCGTATGCGCCGCGCCGGCGCTAGTCAAGCGCATGGGTCACCCGGAGTCGCCGGAAGAACTGGGCAAACTGCCGTGCATCGTGCTGCGCGAGAACAACGAGGACGTCTCGCTATGGCAGTTCAGCAAGGGCCGCACGCGAAGCAGCGTGCGCGTGTCCCCGCATTTGAGCTGCAACGACGGCGATGTGATCCGCCAATGGGCTTGCGAAGGCCGCGGCGTGATCCTACGCTCTGAATGGGACGTGGCCGACGACATCGCCCAGGGACGACTCGTGCGCCTGCTGCCAGGCTGGAAGGCGCCGGACGCGAACGTGATCGCGCTCACGCATCAGCGGGCCGGCTTGCCGGCTCGTACGCGGCATTTCATGCAGTATTTGCAGGGCAGATTCCGGCCGTTGCCGCCATGGAGAAGATAGCCGTCGAATTGCGGCAAATTCATTCTGACTGAATTTGACAGTTAGCCTGACTGAACGCCACGCGAACGGCGAAACTTTATAATCGGCTCACCGCCCCTCGCCGGTTAAATCATGAACTCACTCTCGCCCTCCATCGCTTATCCCAAGGCGGTTCTCTTCGACCTCCTGACCGCCCTGCTCGATTCGTGGACGTCATGGAATCACGCCGCGGGCTCAGAATCAGCAGGCCGTGCGTGGCGTGCCGCCTATTTGCGCCGCACCTACGGTTGCGGCCAATACATTGCGTATGAAAAACTGGTGCGCGAAGCGGCCGCCGAAGTTGGGTTGCCGGAATCCGCGGCGCTCGCGCTCGAAGCCAACTGGCTGAAGCTCACGCCCTGGAGCGGTACGCTCGACGCATTGCAGGCGCTGCGCCCGCATTGCAAACTGGCGATCGTCACCAACTGTTCCATTCATCTCGGCACCCAGGCTGCCGGGCTTTTCCCCATCCACTGGGACGCAATCGTCACTGCGGAAGAAGCAGGCATGTACAAGCCGGATCCGCTGCCTTACCGGCTCGCGCTCGGCAAACTCGGCGTCGGCGCCCATGAAGCCGCGTTCGTGGCCGGCTCCAGCTACGACATGTTCGGCACGGCCGCGCTCGGCTTGCGCACCTACTGGCACAACCGCGTGAGCCTGCCGCTGGTGGAGGGAGCGCAGCCGCCCGAGGTGGAGTCGCCAACGCTCGATGCACTGGTGCCCTGGCTCAGCCGGTTCGGGTCAGTCCCAAGCCACCCGATTTCCCGGTGAAAGCATGAAATTCGACCATATCGACACCCCCGCCGCGCTGATCGACATCCCCCGGATGCAGAAGAACATCGCGCGGATGCAGGCTCACATGAACACACTGGGCGTTGCCTTCCGCCCGCACGTCAAGACCACCAAATGCATCGACGTGGTCCGTGCGCAGATCGCCGCCGGCGCACGCGGCATTACGGTTTCGACCTTGAAAGAGGCCGAGGCTTTCTTCGCGGCCGGCGTGACCGATATTCTTTACGCGGTCAGCATCGCCCCGTCCAAGCTGCCGCGGGCACTAGCGCTGCGCCGCCAAGGTTGCGATCTGAAACTGGTGGTGGACAATTCAACCGCTGCCGCAGCCATTGCCGCATTTTCAGACCAGCACGGTGAGCGCTTCGAGGTGTGGATCGAGGTGGACACGGACGGCCACCGCTCCGGCATCACGCCGGAACAGGACACGCTGCTCGAAGTTGGCAGGATCCTGCATGAGAACGGGGTCACCGTTGGCGGCGTGATGACCCACGCGGGTTCCAGCTACGAGCTTCATACGCCGGCGGCACTCGCCGCGTTGGCGGAACAGGAACGCGCCGGCTGCGTGCGCGCGGCACAACGGCTGCGCGACGCGGGCATTGCATGCCCGGCCGTCAGTGTCGGTTCGACACCCACCGCCCTCGCCGCCGAGCAGCTGGATGGCGTGACCGAAGTGCGCGCAGGCGTCTACGTTTTCTTCGATCTGGTGATGTACAACGTCGGTGTGTGCGCGCTTGAAGATATCGCGCTCAGCGTGCTCGCCACCGTGATCGGGCATCAGCCGGATAAGGGCTGGGCGATTCTCGACGCGGGCTGGATGGCAATGAGCCGCGATCGCGGCACCTCGAAGCAGCCGCACGACTTCGGCTACGGCCAGCCTTGTCTTCTGAACGGAACCCCGCTTGCCGGCTATGTGGTGAGCGGCGCCAATCAGGAACATGGGATTCTGTCGTCATCGGAAGATGGCGTACAGGTCGACGACATCGCGGAGCGCTTCCCGATCGGGATGAAACTGCGCATCCTGCCCAATCACGCCTGTGCGACCGGTGCGCAATTCCCCGAGTATCACGCCGTTTCGGCGGACGGCGACAGCACCGAGTGGCGCCGTTTCCAGGGCTGGTGAGGATTACGTAGAACACCGGCACGGCGTGCAGGAACGCCGCCGCGCCGGGCGCATCCTTTTAGAACAGATGCTGGATGCCTGACGTCACCACCAGCTGCCGACGCGTACTCGAGGGCGACACGCCATAAATCTGCGCTACTGCATGACGCCCCTGCTGTGCAACGCCGATCAGATAGAGCGTGGTGCGCCTCGATATCGCGTACTCGGTGCCCAGGTTGATCTGATCCCAGCCTGGCTCTGCATCGCCCGTGCCGCTGCCTGAGTAGCGCCCATTGGTGCGAATGTAGGCCACGCCGGTTTGCCAGGACGGCGTAATCTGCCACGTCAGGTTCGCCTCATAGTTATCGAGCGTCAACGCGGTGGCATCCAGATAACGGTACTGCGTTTTCGAGTACATGCCGCCCAATGTGAGCGCGCCGAAGAACTGATACGAAGCCCCGGCGAGCCAGATACGCTGCCGTTCTACCCCTGCCGTGCTGGCAATGCTGCTGGAAAACGTATTCTCATAGTCGTCGTACACGCCGGCACCCGGTGCGCCGAGGGCGCCGGCGGGTTGCGCGTCGGGCCTGTCCGCCTGCAGAAAACCAAGGCCGGCAGCAAACGATCCATGTGTATAAGCCGCGCCGGCGCTCATCAGGCGATTATTCGCGAAGCCCGACGACGTGTCCGAGCCTGCTGCCTGATTGCTGAAACCATAGGTCGCCCCGAAGCTCAGCCCGGCGAACTGCGGACTCGCATATTTGACGGCGTTGCTAACCTTGAAGCTCGCATTGGTGTTGTCCGCATCGCCGACATGGGCGCCGATATAACCCGCCCATGTTTCGTTGGTCGCGAATCCCGAGACCGTGTCGATCGTCGTGTCCCACTGCCGGCCCACCGTCACCGTGCCGAAGCGATCGTCGGCGAGACCCACGTAGGCGACGTTGAATGCGCGACCGGTGCCGTGCCCGTTCTGAATATTGAACGGGCTCATCAAACGGAAAATCGCGTGCGATCCGCCACCCAGGTCTTCATTGCCGGTCATGATCCAGCGCGATGCCGTCAACTGTCCGCTCGTCGTCGACCAGTCGGCATGCCCGCCGCTATTGTTCGCGTACAGGATGCCCGCATCGATAATGCCGCTCAAGGTCACACGGCTCTGCGCATGAGCGGCGAACGGCACGCCGAACAGCCAGGCGCAGGATGCGGCGACGAGCGTCATCCTCACGGCCTTTTCTCGTGATTTCAAAAGTACTCTCCCAATCCGGATGATTATTGTTTTGCGCACGGCGTGAAAGCCGGCGCGTCTACGACCCAGGCAGTCTCAGCACCGTACGAAAACCGATGTGATTGGTGCCCATCGTCACGTCCTGCGCATGGCGCGCGCTCGGCCGGTAGCGTTTGCAATAGATCGGTGAACAGAGAAACGAGCCGCCTTTGATGGTGCCAAGCTCAGTGCTGCGCGCCTTCGCCACCAGCGCGTCTTCGAGATCGACGTTCGGGTTCGGCGGCGGCTCGCTCGCCTGTTGCGCGTGGTTCTGCTGCCACGGGTCCTTCACCCACTGCCAGACGTTGCCGACCATGTCATATAGCCCGTAACCGTTGGCCGGAAAGCAGCCGACCGGCGAAGTCGACACGAAGCCGTCTTTCGCGGTGTTCTGAAACGGAAAGGCGCCCTGCCAGGTGTTGGCCATCATCTTCGAGCGGATCGCGAAGGTGTCGCCCCACGGATAGGTGGTCGAGGTGCCGCCATGCGCCGCGTACTCGTACTCGGCTTCGGTCGGCAGATCGCGGCCACGCCATTTCGCGTAGGCGAGCGCATCTTCATAGGCGATATGCACGACCGGATGATTGCCGAGCCCGTCGATCGAACTGCCAGGCCCGGTGGGGTGACGCCAGTCGGCGCCGGGCACGAAATGCCACCACTGCATCGCGCCGACCAGCAAGTCCTTCGGCGGCAAAAAGACCGTCGAGCCGGGCCGCGTCATCTCCGCAGGCAACGACGGATAGCGTTTCGGATCGAGTCCGCGTTCGGCGAGCGTCTTGTAACCGGTCGCGGCAACGAAGCGGGCAAACTCCGCATTCGTCACGTCGTAGCGATCGATCATGAAGCTGCCCACTTTGACCGGCCGAGCCGGCGCTTCTTCCGGATAGCCGCCGTCTGAACCCATCACGAAGCTGCCGGCCGGCACACGGACCTGATCGTTCTCCGACGCTGCCGGCGGCACGCCGTTGAACGCCTTGCACGCCTGCAGGCTGCCAAGCGGCGGCACCGCTTGCGGTGCGGTACCGGCTGCCACCGTGACGGCCGGCGCCGCCTGGGTCAGCACGGCACACGCAAGCGCGGCGCCATACCGCACAATCGAGTTCCGGATGTGCCTGCTCATGCCCTCGCTCCTCAGTAGTCCATGCGCGGGTACGACGTATCGCGCCACGTCTCGACGACGTTGTTCTGCTGCACGTATTGCGCCCACTCGGTCAGCATCTGTTCGAGTATCTCGGGGCGCTTCGCGGAAAGATCGTGCAGTTCGGCGCGGTCATGCGCGAGGTCGTATAGTTGCCAGTGGCCCTTACCGTTGTCGTAGGAATAGACCAGCTTCCAGTTGCCCTTGCGCAGCGCGTTACGCCCCATCAACTCCATGCCGTACACGTAGTCCTCCACGTGCACGCGTTTGCGCTCGCCGGTCAGATACGGTTTCATCGACATACCCTGCATCGGCAGCACAGTGTGGCCGTGGAATTCGATGCCCGGTTGCTGGATATCGGCGAAGTCGAGAATGGTCGGCGTCAGATCCTTGACCGTGAGCACCTGTTCGCTCTTGCCCGCCTGAATATGTCCGGGGAACGAAATAAAAGCCGGCGAACGGATTCCGCCTTCATTGGTGTACGCCTTGAAGAGCCGGAACGGTTGTGCGCTCACCTGCCCCCACGCCGGTCCCTCGAACACGAACGAGTTGGCGCGGCCGATGTTGTCGAGCGAGTTGTCGAAGGTTTGCGCGATCCACTTGTCGTTGCCGGCGTCCTCGTCCCATTTGTTGCCTTCCGGACCGTTGTCCGAGAGGAACACGATCAGCGTGTTGTCGTACTGGCCGCTCGCTTTCAGGTAGTCGATCAGGCGGCCGACGTTACGGTCGAGATCGGCCACCAGCGCCGCGTAGGCTTCCATCGTACGGGCTGAACGTGCCTTCTCGTCGGCGCTCAAGGCGCTCCACGGCTTCGTGCCTTCGGGCAGCGGCGCGGGCTTCGCATCGTTCGGAACGAGACCGAGGCGCTTCATCTTGTCGATCCGGCGCTGGGCGATCACGTCATAGCCAACGTCGTAATGGCCGCGCACTTTCTGCAATTCGTCGTCTGGGGCTTGCAGCGGCAAATGCGCCGCCGTATAGGCCGCATACGCAAAGAACGGCTTGCCGCCGCGCTGCGAATCCTGCAGGTAGGCAATCAGTTTGTCGGTATAGGTTCGCGATGAATAGAAGTCGGCAGGCAGTTCGACCTTCTTGCCGTTCTCGCGATAAGTCGGTTCCGGCGCATCCGATGTGATCGCCATCACCTTCTGCCTGAAATGCGACGCGCCGCCGTTAATCAACGTATAGGAGCGATCGAAGCCACGCTGGTCAGGGCGCATGCCGTCGCTGCCGCCCAGGTGCCATTTGCCGGCCATCACGGTCCAGTAGCCGGCGTCTTTCATGATTTCCGGCAATGCCGCTACCCGCTGATTCAAGCCACCTTCGTAGCCGGGGTGGTTGACCTCTTCGGGTGTCAGATGCGGCGTAATCATCTCCGCCATGTTGCCCACGCCGGCCAGGTGATTGTCCATGCCGGAGAGCAGCATCGAACGGGTTGGCGAACAGGTCGGCGCGACATACATCGTGTCGAGCAGGCGGCCGCGCGCGACCAGCGCATCGAGATTCGGTGTGGCGATCTCGCTGCCGAATGCGCCGAGGTCCGAGCGCCCGACGTCGTCGGCCACGATCAGCAGCACATTGGGACGCGCGCCGGGTTTGGCGGCCGGTGCTGCGGGTGAGGACGCAGATACCGCCGCGTTTGCCGCGTCTGCGGCATTCGCCGCCTGCGCGAGCGGCATCGCGACTGTACACACGCCGCCTACAAAGGTTGCGGCAAGGATGGTACGAAAACTCATTTGATCTCCATTTCCACGATGTTTTCCTGACCTCGAATCAAGTCTCGTCGTCGCGAGGTCTTAACGAAGCGCTTTACAACCTTGAGCGCCCTAGCCGCTCGAACGCGCCACGGTCGCGTTGCCTGAGTTTCTTCGCCGCAAGTACGCCAAGCACCGCAAAAATCGGCAGTAACGCGGTCAACGCGTACGACACACCGGCGCCCGCACCGGTCAGCAGCGGAAAATTCACGATTGCGAGCACCAGTACGACCGCCAGCGCGAGCCCGGACAGCACCGGCAACACCGCCACGCGCATCACGCCCGCGTCGTCATGGTCGATACGTTTGAAGAACACGAACACGGCGGCGGAAGAAAGCGCCATCAACGCGATAATGCAAAGGGTCGCCACATTCGTGAGCCAGGAGAACAGTGTCAACACCGGATCGGCATGCGCGACGATGAACACCAGCACCACGAGCGCCGCCACCGCCGTTTGCACAAGCGAGCCGATATGCGGACTGCAATGCACACGATGCGTGCGGCCAAGCGCTTGCGGCAACAAACCCTCGCGGCCGGTTGCGAAGAAGTAGCGCGACGCCGAGTTGTGAAACGCCAGCAGGCCTGCGTACACGCTCGTGATGAACAGCACGCTCATCGCCGCGGTCAGCGTCTTGTTGGCGTAGTGATCGGAGAGCGTGTAGAGGAACGTGGTCGGATCGCTCAACGCGGTGAGCGTCTTGACGATCTTGTCGCTGCCCGCGCCAATCACCATGCACCACGCGGAGAATGCATAGAACACGCCGATCAGCAGCACTGAAATATAAGTCGCGAGAGGCACCGTGCGTTGCGGGTCTTTCGCCTCTTCGCTATAGATCGTCGTTGCCTCGAAACCGATGAAGCTGGCGAAGCAGAACAGAAAACCGATCGCGGGCGTGCCGCTCATGATGGTGTGCGGCGTGAACGAGGCCGCGTTGATGCCGCTATCGCCGCCGCTCTTCAGAATGGCCAGATCGAGGATCAGCACAACGATATATTCGCCGAACACCAGCAGCGAAAGCACCTTCGCCGACAGATCGATTTGCCGGTAGCCGAACACGCCGATGCTCGCCATCGCAGCGAGCGAGCAGATCCACCACGGCGTATTGAGGTTGAAGTGGGTGTGCAGGAAGTCCGAGACCACGGCGCCGAACATGCCATACAGGCCGATCTGCATCGTGTTGTAGCCGAGCAGCGCGATCAATGCCGCCGCGCCGCCCGCGGTGCCGCCGAGACCCCGGGCCGTGAATGCATAAAAGCCGCCAGCGTTGGTCACGTGCCGCGACATGGCCGTATAGCCGGCGGAAAACATCAGCAGAATCACTACGGTGGCGATCAGCAAGGCCGGCGTGCCCGCGCCGTTGCCGAGCATGATGCCGATCGGAAAACCTCCTGCGATCGCGACCAGCGGTCCGGCCGCCGAAATCACGAAGAAGATGATGAAGCCCAGTCCCAACGCCCCCTTGCGCAGCTCGGTAGACGGTGACGGTTCAGCAACGATGCTCATAGTTTCGGCTCCTGGATTTTTCTTCGTCCGCGTCACGACGAAATCAGACGCAGCGCAAGTGTTGACGCACTGTAGAAAACCAAAAATGCCGAGCGGGAGCACAAATCGGCAACGCAGCACGAATCTGGGTTTACGCCTATGCGGCGTCGCTCATGCTCCGAACCAGGGACGTGAAAGATCGGGCGGCACGCGTGCAGGCACGCCCGCAAGCGGGAACCGTTCATGGGTGAAAATCAGGCAGAAAATCGAACCGGGAGCCTGGGCCTGCAGGCGCCCCCGCCCGCGCGGCCGAAGCAACGTGCGTTGGGCGCGCGTTGGGCCTTAGCTCAGGCGCTGTGTCTGCGACGGCAATTCGCCGAACAGGTCACGATACTCACGGGCAAAATAGCCGAGATGCGTGAAGCCCCAGCGGCAAGCGGCATCGCCGATCAGAAGTTCTTCCGCACTCGTCATACGCAGCAGCCGATGCACGGCATTGAGCCGGATCGAACGCAGGTATTCGACAGGTGTCACGTTGGCCACGCGCTGGAAACTGGTTTGCAAGGTTCTACGACTGCAGCGCAGTGCGCGGCACAGATCGAGCACGGTAATGGGTTGCTCGGCGTTGTCTTGCAGAATGCGTTCGCAGCGCCGCACGATGTCGCTATACGTGGTGTGCGTGAGATCGCGCGGCGGCGCCTGCGACGCGCTTTCGATCAGGCCGAGCAGGACGCTGATCATTTCGTCGCGGAACACCTTGGTTGCGGCGGGATGTGCAAACGCGGCGGCGTTGCGCTCCGCGGCGTCGAGAAACGGTGCGAGCCGCTCGCGCAGCATGACGCCCTGTTCATCGGAAAGCGCCAGCACACCGCCTTTCACCTGACGGCTGGCGTGCTCGCCCACCATCACGCCCAGCAGTTCGTCCATCATGTCGGCGCAGACGCTGATGCCGGCATAGTGCATCGACTCCGGCGTGTAGAAACGAAATTCCTCGCCCGCGCCGAGCAGCAGCAGCGCGTAACCCTCCACGCGCCGCCCCTGAAACGTACCGACGAGCGGTGCGTAAAGCGGCACGGCGATCGAAGCCAGACCGGCCGGCGAGACGCCATGCTGCGCCACACGGCGATTGGTGGTTTCGCGAAAGAAATGAAAGTCGTTCGAACTCGCCTGCACGAGCGTGCTCTGGAAGCGGCCCGGCGTCATCTGACGATAGACCTGCTCCCAGCCGCTCACGGCCAGCGAATGATCGTGCACGTCAGCAAGCGTGCTGACCCGGAAGTCCATGTCCCCTCCCGCCTACTCTGAACAGGCTACATTCATGCGATGACGGCCCGGCCTGTCATAGCGGGCGCCAACCTGGATGCAGGCGAACACCGCGGCGCGCGGTGTTCCTTTCTGCAAATGAAGAAGCAATGTTATGCCAGGTTGGCGGATGCGGTTCGATTCAGACAAACCGCGGCATTTCCGCGGATTCGATTTCACCGCGCGCTGCCCCAACCCGGAATGCACCTGTGCATTCTGCAGCGCGCCTCAACACTTGACCAAGTCAATTATGCAAATTTCACGTTATCGAAACCCGCAGCCAATGCGCCGACCAGCGCGTCGAGCTGCGCCGATTCGACCACCAGCGGCGGCGACAGAATGATTTTCGTACCGACCGGCCGCACCAGGGCGCCGTGCGCGCGCGCCACTTCGGCCACCGCGTTGGCATAGCCTGAGGTGGGGTCGATCGGTTCGCGGGTCTGTTTCGACTTCACCAGGTCGAGCGCCACCATCAGGCCCTTGCCGCGCACGTCGCCCACCGCCGCGTAGCGCTCGGTGAACGGCCGCAGCGCTTCGAGCAGATGGGCGCCCTGCTGTGCGGCGTTGGCCGGCAGGTTCTCGTCCTTGACGATCTTCAGGTTGGCGAGCGCCGCTGCGCACGCAACCGGATGTCCCGCATAGGTGTACCCGTGCATCAACGCGCCTGTGAAGTTCGCGTTGCTCATGAAGGCCTGCTCGATACGCTCGTTGAACGCGGTCGCGCCCAGCGGAATGTAGCCGGAAGAAATACCCTTGGCAAAGCACATGATGTCGGGCTTCACACCCCAGCCGCGACTGCCGAACATGCTGCCGGTCCGGCCAAAGCCCGTGACGATTTCGTCCGCGATCAGCAGAATGCCGTACTTGTCGCACACCTCACGAATCAGCGGCCAGTAGTTTTCTGGCGGCACGATCACGCCACCCGCGCCCTGCACCGGTTCAGCGATGAACGCGGCCACCGTGTCGGGACTCTGGAAAATGATCTCGCGCTCCAGCATCTCCGCGCAAATCCGGCCGAGCTCGGCCGGGTCCTGCGTGAACGGATTGCGATAGAGCCACGGCGTTTCAACATGAAAACAACCCGGCAGATTGGGCTCATAGTTACGGCGGAACGCCGTATTGCCGTTCACCGACGCGCCGCCGAAATGCGTGCCGTGATAGCCCTGCTTCAGCGAAATGAACTTGGTGCGGTCCGCCTCGCCTTTCAGCTTCCAGTACTGGCGCGCGAGTTTCAATGCGGATTCCACCGCATCCGAGCCGCCTGAACTGTAGATCACGCGGCGCATGCCTTCCGGCTCGAGCATCTCGATCAGCACTTTCGACAACTCCTCGGCGCGCGGATGCGAGATACCGTCGAAGAGCTGGAAGTATTCGAGCTCGTCCAGCTGACGCACGATCGCGTCCTTCACTTCGCGCCGGTTGTGGCCGACGTTGACGTTCCAGAGACCCGCCACGCCGTCGACCAGCTTATTGCCGCGATCGTCGAACACATAGCAGCCGTCGCCACGCACAATACGGATCGGCTCGCGTTGCTGCATTTCGGCCGGGTGCTGCATCGGATGCCAGAAGGCGGAATCGTTCGTTCCCATCATGCTTACTCCATTAAGTCCAGTATGTTGATACGTTCGTGTGTCTGCGCCCGGTTCAATGGGCAATGCTCAATGTGCGATGCACACGGACTTGGTTTCCGTAAAGCCTTCGATCGCGTACTTGCCGAATTCGCGGCCGATGCCCGACTGTTTGAAGCCGCCGAACGGCATGCCCGGGTCGAGCGGCACGTGGCAATTGACCCACACGGTGCCGGCCTCGATTTGCGGCACGAGGTTCATCACGGTCTTCAGGTCATTGCTCCACAGACTCGCGGCGAGCCCGTACGGTGAGTCGTTGGCCAGACGCAGCGCCTCGAGCGGATCGTCGAACGGAACGATGGCGAGCACAGGGCCGAACACTTCGTCGCGCACGATTGCTGCGTCGTGCGGCACGTCGGCGATCACGGTGGGGCGAACGTAATAGCCCGGCAGATCGACCGGCTTGCCGCCGGCAAGAAACGTCAGACCAGCCGCCTGGGCGCGCGCGATGTGCTGATTCACGCGGTCGCGGTGCAGCGCGGAGACGAGCGGATTGATCTGCGCGGCCGGATCGAGACCGGGTCCGAGTGTCATGGCGTCGGCAATATCGGCAAGACCTTCGGCCACTTGCCGGTACTTGCTGCGATGCACGTAGATGCGCGAGGCTGCGGCGCACACCTGCCCCTGGTTGAAGAAACCACCGGCCAGCGCCCCCTGAATCGCCTGCTCGACGTCGATATCGGCGAGCATGACCGCCGGATTCTTGCCGCCAAGCTCAAGCGAAAAGCGCGTCATGTTCTGCACGGCGGCCGCGCCGACCAGCTTGCCCGTCGGCGTCGAGCCGGTGAATGAAATCTTGCTGATACCCGGATGCGCCGCGAGCGCGGCGCCGCATTCGCGGCCCCCGGTGACGACGTTGAACACGCCTGCGGGAACACCGGCTTCCAGCGCCAGCTCGGCCAACCGCAGCGCCGTCAAAGGCGTTTCGGGCGACGGCTTGATCACAATGGTGCAACCCGCCGCGAGCGCCGGCACCAGCTTCCACGCGGCAATCATCAGCGGGAAATTCCATGGCACGATGCCGGCCACCACCCCGATCGGTTCCTTACGCGTGAACGCCGTATAGCGCGTACCGGGCGGAAACGGAATCGATACATCCAGCGTTTCGCCGGTAATCTTGGTCGCCCAGCCCGCCATGTAGCGCACATATTCGATCGTCGCGCCCACTTCCACCGCACGGGCGATGTTGATCGACTTACCCTGATTCAGGGTTTCGAGTTGCGCGAGGTCTTCCGCATTGGCTTCGAGCAGCTCAGCGAAGCGCAGCAGAATGCGTTCGCGATCGGCCGGGCGCAAGCCGCTCCACACACGTGCATCGAATGCGGCGCGCGCGTTGCTCGCCGCGCGATCGACGTCGGTTGCGTCCGCATCCGCTACTGTCGCGAGACGTTCGCCGGTCGCCGGATTGAACACGTCCAGACGACGCTCCGAGTGCGCGCGTTGCTGCGCGCCGCCGATAAACAGGCCGAAATCGCGTTGCACGAACGCGCGAACCGCGTCGCTGACGATAACCGTTGCATCGTTACTCATATCCTGGGTCTCTCGTTTGTGTCTCGTTGGTGTCCTGCTGCTGTCTGATCCATGGCCGCGAGGCCATCGTTTTGCAGCATCGTGTCACGCCGGTTTTTCGACCGTTAGCGCAGATCGGCAGCCGAGCCATTGCTTAAGGGAAAACATCTAACGCTCGCTCGCCTGCGCGCGCTTAGGCATACAGGCAGTGCTCGAATGCGTCACGCTGCACGAACAGCCGTTCGGGCAGCAACACCGCTTCAGCCGCATTGATCTGCATGAGCAGGGCAAAACGCGCGCCATCGCTATGGCCAACAATGGCGCAATTCGCTTCGGACAGGCCGTGGTTAAAGCGCGGATCGCCGGACAGAATGTCGGCATCGTCGTGCAGGCCGACACACCGCGCGCCGTCGACGATGTTCCAGCTATCGGGCAAACGCAGCAGAATGTCGGACACGTCTTCTTCACGCGAAATCACCGCGGCCAGCGCGGCCTGGCGGCGTTGGAACCAGGCTGCGCCATGCCTCTTGCCGGCGCGCTCCACGGCGACCGCCGCGACGGCGTAGAGCAGCATCGAGCCATCGGCCTCGACCGCTTCGACGCGCGTGCCATCCATCGCCCAGCTATCGATCATGGCGTCGGTCCTCTACAGAAAAAGCGCGCCGATCATTTCCGTGCGGCTCGACACGCCGAGCTTGCGGAACATGCGCAACAGGTGGGTTTTGACGGTGGGCTGCGCGAGCGCGAGCTCGCGTGCGATCTCCTTGTTCGACAAGCCGTTGCGTACGAGACGCGCGATCTGTTGTTCGCGATGTGTGAGATTGGACGGGGTGTCGGCGTCGGTGTCCACGCCATGGCGCCGATGCGTGCGCATTGGCCTCTGGTCGCGCAGCGCCGGCATCAGCGCGGCCTCCAGCAATGGCTGCACCGCTCTCGCGTGCTGCTGGTCGCTCGCGGAGAACGCCTCGGCGGGCGCCATGCGCAGCAGTGAAAACGCCGCCGCCGGCCGCGTGCCTTGCGTACATTGCGTGTTGTCGCGCAGCAGGACCTCCATCACATCGACCACCTGATGCGGATTCAGGAAGCGCCGCCAGTACACCGAGCCGCCGCGCACCGTCTCAGGCAGCTCGCCCGCGAGCGTGAGCACATTGCCGGTCTGAGTCGAAAAACGCGACGGATGCATCGGATCGAGCGTGCAATAACGCTGCAAATACGTGCGATGCATCGTCTCGGTCATGCCGAACAGCTCGAATCCCGACGGTTCGTTATCCGCGCCGACCCAGTAAAAAACCGTTGCCGACGGCCGCACCAGCTGCGCGAGCGCGCTCACTGCAGCGCCCAGCGCGGGCATGAAGGCGCTTTGAGACGCGGCTTCGTCGCGGATCGTGTTCAACATGGCGCTCTCCCGGTTCACCAGCTCAAGACCATCGTACGAACGTGCGATTCCAGAGCGTGAGCACGAATCGGCAAATCGACGCGCCCCGCGCGCACAAACGGCAGCGGCGTTGTCATCCTTTTGCCTGATTCCGCGCTGTCACCCGCGTGCCTAGACTTTGAGTTCACGTTTCACCCCTTCCATCACGCCAGATCGCGTTCATTCACATTCGCAAGGAACACCATGTCCAAACAACGCACGGTAGTCATCACAGGCGCAGGCACCGGGATCGGTGAAGCCTGCGCGCGGCTCTTTGTTGCTCGCGGCGCACGCGTGGCGCTGATCGGCAGGCGCCGCGAACCGCTCGAACGCGTGGCCCACGAAACCGGCGGCCTGGTACTCGACGGCGACGCAGCCAACGCTGCCGACTGGCAGCGCTTCATCGCCGCGATCAAGGCGGACGGCGGCGCTGTCGATGCGTTGATCGCCTGCGCCGGCGGTTTCGGCATGGGCACCGCTACCGAGACCGACGACGCTGCCTGGTCCGCCGCCATGCGTGCGAATCTCGACACCGCCTTCGTCGCCGCCCGCGCCTGCCTGCCCGATCTGATCGAACGGCGCGGCGCAATCGTGCTGGTCGCCTCGATCGCCTCGCTCGCGGCCGGACCGGCCGTATGCGGTTACACCACGTCGAAACACGCACTGATCGGCCTGACGCGTTCGCTCGCACGCGACTACGGACCGCACGGCGTACGCGTCAACGCGGTCTGCCCCGGCTGGGTCCGCACACCAATGGCCGACGCGGAAATGCAACCACTCATGCAGCGCTACGACGAAACACTCGACGCGGCCTATCAGCGCGTTTGCACCGATGTGCCATTGCGCCGTCCCGCGCACGCGGAGGAAATCGCCGGCCTATGCGAGTTTCTGGCGTCGCCGGCTGCGTCGATCGTGACGGGCGCCACCCTCGTTGCCGACGGCGGCGCCTCGATCGTCGACGTGCCGACCCTGGCGTTCGACCATATGTAAGCGGCGCCTCAACCCATCACGGCGGTCGACTCAGGCAAGGTCGCGCCGCCGTCGACCACGATGGTTTGGCCGGTGATATACGCTGCGGCATCAGAAGCCAGAAACAGCATGGCTGCCGCGATATCCGCCGGCTCGCCCAGCCGCCCAAGCGGGATTGCCTGTTCGATGCGGCGGTTGTGCGCGTCGTCGCCGAGATTGTCCATTGCCGGCGTGCGGATCATGCCGGGCTCCACGCCGTTGACCGTGATCCGGTGCTTCGCCAGTTCCAGCGCCGCGGCGCGAATAAAGCCGTTCACGCCCGCCTTCGACGCCGCGTAGTGCGCGAGCCCCGGATACGCCACGCGCGGCCCCGTCACCGACGAGGTCGCCAGCATCCGCCCGCCGCCTTGCCGGATGAACGCGGGCGTTGCCGCCTGGGCGAGCCAGAAGAGCGCGGCGAGATTCACGTCGAAGGTACGTTGCACTAGTGCGGGCGTAATCGCATCGAAGGCCGTGAGCGGAAAATACGCGGCGTTGTGCACCACCACGTCAAGCCTGCCGAAGTCCGCTTCCACACCGGCGACGAGGCGCCCGATCTGCGCATGCCCGGCCATGTCCGCCTCGTATGCGCGCGCCGTGGCGCCCTGCCGCGCGAGGCGCTGCGCCGTTTCCGAAGCCGCATCGATGCGCAGATCCGCAATCGCCACCGCCGCGCCGCGCGCAGCGAAGGCCTCGGCAATGCCGCGCCCGATGCCTTGCGCGCCGCCGGTTACCAGCACCGCCTTGCCGGCGAAATCACGCACGCTCGCCGTTTGCTGCGCGGCGCCGCTCATCGCGGATACCGGGTCACATTGAGCACTTGTGCGAGTGCGCCGACCGGGAAATTCGACAGCGCGTCGAACTGATTGCCCTGATAGCCGAAAATCTTGCCGTCGGTTTTCTTGCGCTCGAGGTCGATCATCACCACACCGAGCGTCGGAATGATTTTTTCGCGCCAGACGAACAGATACAGATCGTTGGCGATGGCGATGTAGTGGCAACGGTCCACGTCGGCGAGTCCGGCTTCCACGCCCGAGAGGCATTGCCACGCATAGAAGTTCTCGTTCAGATAGACGTGTTCGTACTGTTCCGTGGCGCTATACGTGTACAGGTTGCGCATGCCGATCAGCTCGCGGGTCGGATGATGCAATGCCGCCGGCGAGCCTGCTTCTCCACTTATCCGGGCGCCCTGCGGCACGATCCTGCCGTGACGGAAGCGCGCCTGCACGCCGGTCAGTTCCATGCCTCGCTCGACACGCGTGAACGCATCGGTACGGGCTTCGCTTTCGTTCGGCAAGGTGCCGGCCACCGAGGTGCACAAGCCCTGTTTCACATCGAGCACGTAACTCGTCGCCGCCGGCCGCGAGCCGTCGCCACCGCTGATATAGTCGACAAAGTAAATACCGTCGCGTACCGAGGTGATCCGGCATTCGAATTGATCGTTCGCCGTACGCACTACTCCGGCGGAGACGAACGTCAAGGTCTCGGCAGACCCATCCGCGAATTCGAGCTGCAATGTACGGCCCGTCAGATCGTCGACGGGCGGCAGGATATGGCTGTCGGGTGCGAAACCTTCGGCCAGTGCACCGACCTGAATGAAAACGGGTTGAGATGTCATGTCTGTATGGCTCCAGTAGTTCGATGATTGGCCGCGGCCCGACTCACATCGCGCATCGGGCCGCGGCGCCTTTGACTACTGTACGGAGGCCCCGGGCGCGGCGGCATCAACCATAAGGATGACAACGCCCGCGGCTTTCAGGCGTCCTGAAACATCCGAAGAACCCGCAGCGCATGGGCCTGCGAGGTTCCAGACGCATCAGGACGGTTGCGGGCATCACAGCCCGAATTCGCCTGCCAGTTCATCGATCAGGCCGCGCTGGAACGACTTGAAGCGATCATTGGGCTGCTGCGCGATCGCGAGGTCCAGCATCGGATCGCTCACCTCGGTTCGCACGTCCGCCAGCGTTTCGACAATCGCGTGGCCGCAGAACGGCACATACGCTTCCGAGTACCCGCCCTCGTGCACGATCACCAGACGTCCGCCGCAATAGCGTTCGGCGGCATCGCGCATCCATTGCGTCATCGTGCGATAGCTCTCGCTGTGCAGCAGCATGCGGGCGAGCGGATCGACCGCGCTCGCATCGAGCCCGCTCGCCACGACGATCAGATCCGGCCTGAACGCCTCGAGCGCGGGCAGCACGATGCGCTCGAACGCATACAGATAGGCATCGTGCCCGCCGCCCGGCAGCAGCGGAATGTTCAGGTTGGCACCCACGCCCGCACCCGCGCCGCGCTCGTCCGCGCCGCTATAGCCAGGCGGAAAGCAGCGATCCTGGTGCAGCGAAATCGTCAGCGTGTTCGGATCGTCGTAGTAGATCGACTGCGTGCCATTGCCGTGGTGGACGTCCCAGTCAATCACCGCGACCCGTTCGACGCCATGCTTCGCACGGGCCGCTTCGATCGCAATAGGGATGTTGGCAAACAGGCAGAAGCCCATCGGCTTGTCGCGCAGACAGTGATGGCCGGGCGGGCGCGACAGCGAGAATGCGTTGCCGGCCCGTTGGCCGAGCACGGCGTCGACTGCGCCAATCGCAAGCCCCGCGGACAGCGCGGCGATCTCGTAGCTCCCCTTGCCGAATGGCGCGAGTTCGCCCAGGTCGCCGCCGGTCGTGTCGCTGAGCGCCTTGAAACGGCTCAGATAATCGCGCGGATGGATGCGCAGCAAATCCTCCTCGGTCGCGAGCGCCGCGCCCTGCATGTCGAGCGACGCCGCCAGCCCCGAGGTTTGAATCAAGGCCAGCAGCCGGCGTTTCGAATCGGGCGATTCCGCGTAACCGCTGCTCGATGGCGGCTGCACCCAGCCGCCGACCGGAAAGAACAGCGCGTGCGTGCCCCCCGTATGCCAGAAAGTGCGTTCGTCCGTGAAAAATGCGGTTTTACTCATGATTTCTCTTACCTATAGTTCACCTGCGGATTCAGATCGACCGGGTTGGGCAGCGCGATCATTGATGCGCACCCGGCACTTCGCGCCCACTGCGCTCGACGCGCAGCAGGCAAACAAAAGACAGCGCGCAGATCACCGCCGCGCCCTGAAACAAGGTATTGAGTCCCGCGCCGGCGTCGAGGAGAAAGCCGGCGATCAGCGGACCGACCGCGAGCCCCGCGCCGATCACGAAGTTCAGCGTGGCGATCAAACGGCCCGACGTATCGGTTTTTGCAGCCGCGGCGAGGATGAACGGCAACACGAAGGTCCACGCGAATTTGAAAGCGAAGATCGCGGCGGCGTAGCCCGTCGAACCCGGATGCGCCGACAGACCGAGCAAAGCCGCGACGAGAATCGCGTAGCCTGTCAGCAACATCGCGGCACGCGCGATCCGGTTGCCGATGAACGACGCGCACCCCGCGCCGACGATGCCCATCACGCTCGCGATCGCCAGCAGTTCGCCGGTATGCCCGGCGTCGAGTCCGGCAAGCGATGCCGCCTTGCTTGCGAACGTCCAGACACCGCCGATCGCCACATAGAACGTGAGCACGCCGCCAATCACCAGCGTCGCCAGCAACCACCTGCTACTTCCGCTGCGGGTCCCGTCGATGCCGGACACGGTCTGTTGCACCGGCTTCCCGCCCGCCCCGCCCAACGCCGGATCGAAGCCGCGCGTGAGCGGCGAGGCGATCAGCGCGAGCACGGCCAGCGTGACATACAGCGCGCGCAGACCGAACGCGTCGAACAGATGCGGCAGCACGACGAGACCGAGCGCACCGGCCACCAGTTGGCCGACTACCCACAAGCCATACACGCGATCGCGATTGCCGCTGGTCGCCGCGCTCGTCATGCACAGCACCATCAGCGTGCCGCCGCCGAGCGCGGTCAACGCGCGCAGCACCAGCAACGCGACGAAACCCGGCATCAGCACCGCAGTGGCGAGATTGCCGATGCAAAACACCGCAGTGGCGATCGCCGCGACACGGCGCGCGTCGGCACGACCGAGCCACAGCAGCGACGGCAAGGTCGCGCAACTGAACGCGCCGAGTTCGACGAAGAAGTACGTGCCGATCTGCGAGGCGCTCAACCCGAGCTGTCCGCCGAGTTGCGCTGCCACTGCCGGCGCGACCAGCAGCAACAACGGTGTGATGGCGGCGAATACCACCAGCGACAGCAATGTGGACGTCGCGAATTCGCGCGGCGCGGCCGTGGGTGTCGCGGCCGCGGTGGCCGCGGCAAATGAGGAGGTCGAAGAAGTTTTCATGGGGCTCATGAGGTAACGGTTGCGGTTGCAACGAAGGCCGATACGCGGCCTGCGACGGCGGCCAATCAGAACGTGTGATACATGCCGAGCATCGCGCCAAACTGCGAGGCGCCGTTGAGCGGCGTTGCGTCGTATTCATAGACCGGCTGCGAGCTTTGACTGCTGTTGCGCGAGTAGCCGAGATTCACATACGCCACCGTGCGCTTCGACAGCGCATAGGTGCCGCTCGCGATGAACAGCGTCGGATGACCGACGCTCGGCGTGCTCGACCAGGTCTGATAGACGCCGCCCGCCAGGCCGACGAAATTGTTGAGCTGGTAGCGCGCCCCACCCCACGCCACGGTTTTCGAAGGCGCGAGCGTTCCGGTTTGCCGTTCCGCACCGCCGTACAGCGAAAGCGTGGCGATGTCCCAATGCGCGGCCAACGTGCCGATGGTCTGTTGCAGTCCCGAGGTGTCCGCGTCCGCGGACGCCGTGCCTTGCGCACGATGCAGCGCGGCGCTGACGCCGTAGCCATTGCCGCTGTATTGCGCGCCGATTTCCAGCACCCGGCCCGAGCGCGAATTGCCGGCCACACCACCGGTTGCCGCCAGCGCTTCGGCGCTGAAGCCGCCGTAGTCGGCGCTTTTGAACTTCACCGAGTTGTCGATGAAATTGGCCGACAGCGGCACCAGCACGCCCTGCCCGCTATACGCCGCATACAGCAGCGGGTCGTAGAAAACCGTGCGATCGAACAGCACGCTGAACTGCCGCCCAAGCGTGACGGTGCCGAATTTGCCCGTCAATCCCACGTAGGCACCGCGAAAAAATGCATAGCCGGGCACCGTGGCCGTCCCGTCGTTCACATTGAGACCCTGCTCGAGGCGGAAGATCGCCTGCAGACCGCCGCCCAGATCTTCCGTACCCGTCAAACCGATTTGCGACGGCAACACCCCGTAGTTCTGCAAGTTGACCGCGCTGTGCTGGCCGTCCGCGTTGCTGCGGTACTGAATGCCGGCATCGATCAAACCGTACAGCGTGACACTCGATTGCGCGTGCGCGGTCGAGGCGCACAAGCCAGCCGCCGCGCTCAATACCGCCAACGTCTTTCGTCGGCCACCGCGCTGCCGTGATTCGTTTCGTTTCATCGCGAAGCTCCAAACCGTCTGATGTTTTTGTAATGTGTCCGCCACTGCGGGCTGCATCCCTGATCGAGTGCAACGGCAGTGTCCGTAGCGGCAATTGCGCTGACTAGACGTCCAGATGAACGGTATGGAAAACCCGCACGCGATTGCGGGCAGCCCCGGTGCGGTTGACATGGAAGGCCGGTTCGGGCGGCCCGGCGGGTTGACGCGGCACGGCATGAGCGGCCGGGGGCCGTTCAAATGAGGGGGCGCAGGGCCATTTCGAGCGATGCGTTTTTCAAAAAAGCGCCACGTATAATCGGTCGGCACACCGCACGAGCGGCCAGAGCGCCATATCGACAGCCGAAGGAAACAGCGTGACAGTCACCGCAGACACCAGGCGGGTTTTCGATCAGTGGGGTGAAATGCCCGCTGCCATTCCGCTCGACGATTACGCAGGCGCGCCGCTCCAGCAGCGCAGCGCCGACTTCGAAGGCACGCTTGCCGGCAACGGCACCGCGACGCGCGGCCTGAGCCTGTTCCTGCTCGACCTCTACGCGCTCGCCAACCGCACCGGCATCGGCGAATTCGAGCATGGCTTCTTTCGCCTGCTCTCCCAGCATTTAGCCTTCGACGCCGGTTGGACAGGCGTGGCCACGCACACGGCCAATGGTCCCGTGATGCATAACAGTTTCGTGTATGGCCTGCCCGGCGAGTTCTTTACCGACTGGCAGCGCGTGCGCGACTGCGACCCGCTCGCGCTCGGCTCGATGAACAGTTACGGCCGTGCGCTGCCGGTGTCGATCGTGGCGCCCGGCATCGATCAGCGCTTTCGCAACTGGGCGATCAAATACGGCCTCGCACAACTGATGGTGGTGTCGGCGCTCGATCATCGCTTCGGACTCGCAACGTTCCTCTCGGTGTATCGCCGCGCGCTCGACAAACCGTTCTCAGCGGCGGATGCGCAAACGCTGGAGGACGTGATTCCGCATCTGAGCGCGGCACTCACGATCAATCGCTCGTTTCAATTGACACGCGAGCGCGGCGAGGGCGTCACGACGCCGGCGCGCGCGATCTGCGATAGTTTTGGTGCGGTGCATCAGGCGGATAAAGCGTTCGAGACCATTCTGCGCAGCGAGTGGCCGGGCTACCAGAACCAGCATCTGCCGGCGCCGCTGATCGCGCATCTGCATGCGGACACGGGGCAGCCGTATGTCGGCGAAACGGTGACGGTGAACTGTTCGCCGGTCGTCGGCCTGTTCCAGCTGGAAGCGCGCCAACGCTCGCCGCTCGACCGTTTGAGTCCACGCGAACTGAGTGCGATCAAGTTGTACGGCGACGGTCTCTCACACAAGGAAGTCGCGCAGCGCATGGCGATTTCGCCCACCACCGTGCGCCACTATCTGCGCTGTGCCTACAAGAAGCTCGGCATGCACGACAAAAGCCAGATTCCGTGGCTGCTCGGGCTCAGGGAGAACGCTGCCGCCAATGCCCCGGCGCCCGATCAGGGCGATTGAGCGGCTGCTTCACTCGTCCTCCTCTTCCAGGCCGGCAAGCAGATCGTCGACCGCGCGATACACGCGCTCGACGATTTCCGGCCCTACTTTGCGCTCCAGCTCGCGATAGTGCGCTTCGAGATCCTTCGAGATCACGCGCACCAGTTCCACGCTCGTATCGGTGAGCGAGACCAGCACGCGGCGCTGGTCTTCCGCGAAACGCTCCTTCGTCACCAGTTCCATGCTCTCCATGCGCGCGAGCACGCCGGCCATGCTCGGACTGGAAATCGTGCAGATGTCGGAGATATGGCGCGGCTCCATCGGGCCGTGCTCATTGAGCGCGCGAATCACGCGCCACTGCTGTTCGGTCAGCCCGTGCGCGGTAATCAGGGGGCGGAAACGCTCCATCATTTTTTCTCTGGCGCGCAGCAACAACATCGGCAGATTGCGATGCAAAACTCGGATAGAAGCAGAAGCGGACATGGCGGAAGATAGTTAAAAGCAGCCGTCGAAGCTTAAGGGAAAACCCGCAATCAGCCGACAGGCTATTGACCGTAGATGATATCAAGCGCAATACTACTAACATGTTAGTGTTTTCTCCGAGAGACAACAGATTTATGTTTGCACTTGCCGATTACCTGCTGCATCCCGAAGGCGACGCGCTGCCTCGCGACGTGGACGCGCAAACCGTTGCCGCGCTGCTGGCGCGCGGCGTGGCCTGTCGCGCTCCCGTTTCCGGCGCCGTGTACGGAACCCTGCTGAACGACCGCGCCGCCCTGCAAGCCCTGGGCGAGGCGGTGCATGCCGCTCCGTACAAAGCGCCGCCGAAGGCCCCCATTCTCTATCTGAAGCCGCGCAATACGCTCGCCGGTCATCGCGCGCGCGTTGTCGTGCCTGACAATGCATTGGGTGTGGAAGTGGGCGCTTCGCTGGGTATCGTGATCGGACGCACCGCCACGCGCGTCGGCGCGAGCGAGGCGTTCGGCTACATCGCCGGCTACACGCTGGTCGCCGATCTGAGCGTGCCGCACGCGAGCGTATACCGGCCCTCGGTACGGTTCCGGGCCCGGGACGGCTTCTGCGTGATCGGACCGGCAGTGGCGGCCGCCCGTCACGTTGCTGCGCCTGACGCCCTGAGCATCGAGGTTGCGCTTGGCGGACGTGAAGTCTTTACCGCCAACACCGCGTCGTCGGTACGCAACGTGGCGCAACTGATTGCGGATGTAACCGATTTCATGACACTCAATGCCGGCGACGTCATTACGCTCGGCGTGCCTCATGGTTCGCCGGTGGCTCATGTCGGCGACACGGCCACACTGTCGATCGGCGGATTACCGCCGCTCGAGGTGTCGTTTGTCGGTGCAAAAGAACACGCTGGAGAACAACCATGATGCGCGGCCGCGTTGCCTATGCAGGCGCGATTCACGAAGCCTACCCGGACGCCCAGGGCGTACGCCTCGCCGACGGCCGTGTGCGCCGTGAGGATGAAGTGGTGTGGCTCGCACCGATCGAGGTCGGCACGATCTTCGCGCTCGGCCTGAACTATGCCGAACATGCCAAGGAATTGCAGTTCAACAAACAGGAAGAACCGCTGGTCTTTCTCAAGGGCCCGGGCACCGTAATCGGTCATCGCGGCTTCACCCGCCGCCCCGCCGACGTCACCTTCATGCACTACGAGTGCGAACTGGCTGTCGTGATCGGCCAAACCGCGCAGAACGTCAAGCGCGAAAACGCCATGCAGCACGTGGCCGGCTACATGATCGCCAACGACTACGCGATCCGCGACTACCTGGAAAACTACTACCGCCCCAACCTGCGCGTGAAGAATCGCGACGGCGGCACGGTGCTCGGCCCCTGGTTCGTCGATGCGGCCGACGTCAAAGACGTCACGCAACTCGAATTGCGCACCTTCGTGAACGGCACGCGGCAGCAACACGGCAACACGCGCGATCTCGTCACCGATATCCCCGCGTTGATCGAATACCTGAGCAGCTTTATGACGCTCGCACCCGGCGACGTGATTCTGACCGGCACGCCGGAAGGCATTGTCAACGTCAATGCGGGCGACGAAGTGGTCTGTGAAATCGACGGCCTTGGCCGTCTCGTCAATACGATTGCATCGGACGCGGACTTCGGCCGCGCCTGATCGTCAGTGAAAAGAGAAAGGACAAGGCAATGCGAATCGAACATCTGATCAACGGCAAATCGAGCGCCGCGAACGACTACTTCGAAACCGTCAATCCGGCCACGCAAGAGGTGCTTGCGGAAGTGGCGCGCGGCGGTGCGCAGGAAGTCGACGCCGCCGTGCGCGCGGCTAAGGAAGCGTTTCCCGCATGGGCCGGCAAGCCCGCGGCAGAACGCGCAAAAGCCATTCGCAAGCTCGGCGAGTTGATCGCGAAGAACGTGCCGGAAATCTCGGAGACCGAAACCAGGGACACCGGCCAGACGATCTCGCAGACGCGCAAGCAACTTGTGCCGCGCGCCGCCGACAACTTCAGCTATTTTGCGGAGATGTGCACGCGCGTCGACGGTCATACGTATCCCACCGATACGCACCTGAACTACACGCTGTTCCACCCGGTTGGCGTCTGCGCGCTGATCTCGCCCTGGAACGTGCCGTTCATGACCGCGACGTGGAAAGTGGCCCCCTGTCTCGCGTTCGGCAATACCGCCGTGTTGAAGATGAGCGAACTGTCGCCGCTGACCGCCTCGATGCTCGGCAATCTCGCGCTCGAAGCCGGCATTCCCGCCGGCGTGCTGAACGTCGTGCACGGCTTCGGCAAGGACACCGGCGAACCGCTGGTGGCGCATCCGGACGTGCATGCGGTGTCGTTCACCGGTTCCACGGCAACCGGCAACCGTATCGTGCAAACCGCGGGCCTGAAGAAGTTTTCGATGGAACTGGGCGGCAAATCGCCGTTCGTGATTTTCGACGACGCCGATTTCGAACGCGCGCTCGACGCCGCCGTGTTCATGATCTTCTCGAACAACGGCGAGCGCTGCACGGCCGGTTCGCGGATTCTGGTGCAACGCTCGATTTACGCGCGCTTTGCCGAACGTTTCATCGAACGCGCAAAACGCCTGAGCGTGGGCGATCCGCTGGCCGACAGCACGATCGTCGGCCCGATGATCAGCCAGGGGCATCTGGCCAAGGTTCGCAGCTATATCGAACTGGGTCCGAAAGAAGGCGCCACGCTCGCGTGCGGCGGACTCGACACGCCGGATTTGCCTGACGCCATGCGCAAAGGTAATTTCGTTCAGCCAACGGTGTTCGTCGACGTCGACAATCGCATGCGGATCGCCCAGGAAGAAATCTTCGGCCCGGTTGCCTGCCTGATTCCGTTCGAAGACGAAGCCGACGCGATCAAACTCGCCAACGACATCTCCTACGGCTTGTCGAGCTACATCTGGACCGAGAGCACCGGTCGCGCCTTGCGCGTCGCCGCCGCAGTCCAGGCCGGCATGTGCTTCGTCAACAGCCAGAACGTGCGCGATCTGCGCCAGCCGTTCGGCGGCACCAAGGCATCGGGCGTGGGCCGCGAAGGCGGTACGTGGAGCTACGAGGTGTTCCTCGAACCGAAGAACGTGTGTGTCTCGCTCGGCTCGCATCATATTCCGCACTGGGGCGCCTGACACGCGCCGCCATGGCGCGCGGGGCCAGCAGGCCTCGCGCCACACAGAACAGGAGATCGCGATGGGCAAACTCGCGTTGGCAGCAAAAATCACTCACGTTCCGTCGTTGTATCTGTCCGAACTTGACGGTCCGCACAAAGGCTGCCGTCAGGCTGCGATCGACGGCCATCATGAAATCGGCCGGCGCTGCCGCGAACTGGGCGTGGATACGATCGTCGTGTTCGACGTGCATTGGCTCGTGAACAGCGAGTACCACATCAATTGCGCGCCGAATTTCGAGGGCGTCTATACGAGCAACGAACTGCCGCACTTCATCAAGAACATGCCGTACGCGTACCCCGGCAATGTCGGACTCGGCAATCTGATTGCGGAAGTCGCCAATGAAATGGGCGTCAAAAGCCGCGCGCACAGCGAGACCACGCTCGAACTCGAGTACGGCACGCTGGTGCCGATGCGCTATATGAACGGCGACCAGCACTTCAAGACCGTATCGGTATCCGGCTGGTGCATGTGGCATGAACTCGAAACCAGCGCGCGCTTCGGCCTTGCCGTGCGCAAGGCCATCGAGGAACGTTACGACGGCACCGTGGCGATTCTGGCGAGCGGTTCGTTGAGCCATCACTTCGCCGACAATGGCACCGCCGAGCAGTTCATGCACAAGGTGTGGAGCCCGTTTCTCGAACAGATGGACCGCAAGGTGGTCGAGTTATGGGAAGCCGGCGACTGGAAGACCTTCTGCGAGATGCTGCCGCTCTATAACGAGAAATGCTGGGGCGAAGGCGGCATGCACGACACCGCGATGCTGCTCGGCGCGCTCGGCTGGGATCGTTACGAGGGCAAGGTGGAAGTCGTCACGCCGTATTTCGGCAGTTCAGGCACCGGCCAGATCAATGCGATCTTCCCCGTGACACCCCTGCCCGCTTAAATCCTGAGAAAGGAGCCTGCCGTGCCGCATTTGACACTCGAATACAGCGCCAATCTTGCTGATGAAGACAGCATCGGGCGGCTGTGCACATCGCTCGCTCAATGCCTCGACGCACAACGCGAGAACGAACAACGCATTTATCCGCTTGGCGGCATCCGCGTGCGCGCCTTGCGCTGCGAGCAGTACAGCATTGCGGATGGCCGGGCCGACGCCGCCTTCCTGCACGCAAGCCTGAAGATCGGCGCAGGCCGCTCGGACGCGGCCAGGAAGGCGACCGGAGACGCGCTGTTTGACGTGATCAAACAGCACTTCGCCGCCGAGTTTGAAAAGCACGGCCTCGCGCTGTCACTGGAAATCAGTGAATTCAGCGAATCGGGCACGTGGAAACACAACAATTTGCACGCACGGCTTAAGGCCTGATACCTGGGCTAGAGGCATGAGCCTCAAACCTCGACCTGAGATTTGGGCCCAGGACCTGGGCTTGACGCTCCGGCCTGATATTCCGACCCGGTAGCTGGGCGCGGCAGCCGCTCATAGAGAATCCATCATGCTAGACGAACAGACAATCCGCGACCTTGCCGCGGAACTCGACAACGCCGAGAAAACGCGCACCCAACTGCGCCACTTCTCGGCAAGATATCCCGGGATGACCGTCCAGGACGGTTACGCGATCCAGCGCGAGTGGGTGAAGCTCAAACTCGCTGAAGGACACGTGATCAAGGGCCGCAAGATCGGCCTGACTTCGCGGGCGATGCAGCGTTCGTCGCAGATCGACGAACCCGACTACGCGCCGCTGCTCGACAGCATGTTCATTGAAGCCGGCCAGGACATCCGCGCCGACCGCTTTATTTCGCCGCGCGTGGAGGTCGAACTGGCCTTCGTGCTGAGCAAGCCCCTGAAGGGCCCGGGTGTCACGCTATTCGATGTGCTGGACGCCACTGCCTACGTGACGCCGGCTGTCGAGATTATCGACGCACGCATCGAGCAATTCGACCGCGAGACAAAAGCGCCGCGCAAGGTCTACGACACCATCTCCGACTTCGCGGCCAACGCGGGGATCGTATTGGGCGGTCGTCCGGTGCGTCCGCTGGACGTCGACCTTCGCTGGGTTGGTGCGTTGCTTTACAAGAACGGCGCGGTGGAAGAAAGCGGCCTCGCCGCGGCGGTGCTGAACCACCCGGCGACCGGCGTTGCATGGCTCGCCAACAAGATCGCGCCCTACGACGAAGTCCTGAACGCGAACGACGTGATTCTGAGCGGCTCGTTCACGAGCCCGATTCCCGCGCGGGCGGGCGACACCTTCCATGTCGACTATGGTCCGCTGGGCGGGATTGGTTTGAATTTCATCTGAGTGGGCGACATGTCACTACCGCAAAACACATTCAAGCGTGCGCTGGCCGAGGGAAAACCGCAATTTGGTTTGTGGGCGGCATTGGCCGATGCGTACGTCACCGAGTTGCTGGCCACGGCCGGGTTCGACTGGCTGTTGATCGACAACGAGCACGCACCGAACGATGTACGGAGCACGCTGACGCAATTGCAGGCGGTGGCGGCATACGCATCGCATCCGGTGGTGCGTCCGGTGCGCAGCGACAGCGCGTTGATCAAGCAGCTGCTCGACATTGGCGCGCAGACGTTGTTGCTGCCGATGATCGATACGGCGGAACAGGCTGCCGACGCTGTCGCGGCGACGCGTTATCCACCGCAGGGCATTCGTGGCGTGGGGAGTGCGTTGGCACGGGCATCGCGATGGAACCGGATACCGGATTATCTGAACACCGCGGCCGATGAGTTGTGTGTGCTGGTGCAGGTGGAGACTGTGCAGGGGTTGGAGAATCTTTCGGCGATTGCGGCAGTGGAAGGTGTGGATGGTGTGTTTTTTGGTCCGGCGGATTTGAGTGCATCGATGGGATTGTTGGGAAAGCCAGGCGACGCGAGTGTGCGCGAGGCGATTTGCAACGGTATCAGGAAGGTGCGGGATGCAGGTAAGGCGGCGGGCGTCCTGGCACCGGACGCGGGGATTGCCTCGGAGTATCTGGCGGCGGGTGCGACTTTCGTTGCGGTGGGGACGGATACTGGGTTGTTGAGTCGGGCGGCGGCTGATCTGGCCGCCTCGTATAAGAAAGTTGCTGTGATGGCTGCGCCTGTGAAGGGCGGGTATTGAAGTTGGGGGCACCCTGAGGTGCGGGTTTTGCCTGCGCGGCGCTTTGGTTGTGGTTTTATGGCGTTGGCCTTTCCTTGATTTCTTAATGGTCTGTTTTGTTTGTGCTTTTATGGCGTTGGCCTTTCCTTGATTTGTTATTGGATTATTAGCGTTGCCCCTGTGCGGGGCGGCACTTACTCTTTGGCCTTTCCTTGATTTGCTATTGGTCCATTAGTGTTGCCCCTGTGCGGGGCGGCACTTACTTTCTTTGCCGCCGCAAAGAAAGATAAGCAAAGAAAGCGGCCTTGGATTCAACCGGTCAATGCAACACCCAACGTTTCTGCGAGTTTTTCAGCAGGGTTCATAAATTGCAAGGTCTGACGGGGGCGTCCGTTCAGGCGCGCGGCAACCTTGTTCAGCTCTGCCTGCGAATAGCCGTCCACCGGGACCCCTTTGGGGAAGTACTGGCGTAGAAGGCCATTCGTGTTCTCGTTACTGCCTCGTTGCCACGGGCTTTGCGGATCGCAGAAATACACCTGTACGTCCGTCGCAACCGTGAAGTTCCTGTGGCTCGCCATCTCCGTGCCCCGGTCCCATGTGAGCGAGCCGCGCAGTTCCTTTGGCAGCCTGTTCACCTGTTTTATCAGGGCAGAAACCACGCTTGCCGTGTCCTTGCCCGCTACCTTGACCAGCATCACGTAGCGCGAGTGCCGCTCCACCAGCGTGGCAATGTAAGTGTTGTCTGAACCGGCCAGCAGATCGCCTTCCCAATGCCCGGGCACCGCGCGGTCTTCCACTTCGGCCGGTCTTTCGCTGATCGACACGGCCCCGATTATCCTGCCCCTGTTCTGCCCGCTTGCCGAGGCGCTCTTCGCCTGACGCATCGTACGATTGGTACGAAGATGCTCGACGAGTTCCTTTTTAAGGACCCCGCGTGCCTGGATGAACAGGCTCCGGTAGATCGTCTCGTGTGATATCTGCATGTCCTTGTTGACCCGGAACTCGCGCCTGAGCCATCCCGCTATCTGTACAGGGGCCCATTTTAATTTGAGTCTGGCCGCCACCAGCCGGCGCAGCCGCGCATTGCCTGACAACGCACACACCTTGGGCCGCCGTGCACGCTCCCAGGCGTTCACATCGGCCTCGTGCGCCCGATATCGGTGGCTGCCGCCATTACGCGAAATCTCCCGGCTGATGGTCGATTTCGAGCGCCCCAGTTGCAACGCAATCTCGCCCATCGTACCGCCTGCGACAAGGCCCCGCGATATCTCCTCGCGTTCGGCCAGCGTCAGTGCCCGTGCAGATCGTGTGCGCACGGGCGGGGAAAATCCGCCGTTCCTGTTCACAACGTGATAAACGGCACTCGGCTGGCGCTCGAGCATCCGCGCGATTTCACTCAGCGACTCGCCCTCGCGCCACAGCTTCCAGATTTCCGCCTTCTGTGCGGTGTTCAACCACGGTCTTCTTTGTCGTCCCATCGTGCTCCACTCTCCATTTCCCTATTGGAACAGAGGTGTTGCAACGACCGGTTGAATCCGCCGC
>NZ_MCAS01000026.1 GCF_003610895.1 Paraburkholderia fungorum | reverse complement strand
GCATTGGCGATTGAGCCAGTCAGAGTGATACGTGGTTATAGCAACCGCGATATCGGCTGTCGTTCTTTAACAATCAGGAAGAAGTAGTAAAGAGATTCACGAAAGCATACTTAGAGATGGGTGTGCGAGTAGGTGAATCAGGGTTGTGATTGTATCAATGTATGAAAAGGTGATCGAAAGATTGCTTTGGAATACGGCGCAACACGAATACTCAACCTGTAGCGATTGTGGCGAGCGTGGCATTCCGAGTGAATGACACAGGAGACACACCCGTTATAGGGTCAAGCGAACAAGTGCATGTGGTGGATGCCTTGGCGATCACAGGCGATGAAGGACGCGGTAGCCTGCGAAAAGCGGAGGGGAGCTGGCAAACGAGCTTTGATCCTCCGATATCCGAATGGGGAAACCCGGCCCGTATGGGTCATCCGTAGCTGAATACATAGGCTACGTGAAGCGAACGCGGTGAACTGAAACATCTAAGTAACCGCAGGAAAAGAAATCAACCGAGATTCCCAGAGTAGTGGCGAGCGAAATGGGACCAGCCTGTACTCTTTATCTTCATTGTTAGTCGAAGGCTCTGGAAAGTGCCGCCATAGCAGGTGATAGCCCTGTAGACGAAAACAGCGAGGAAGAACTAGGTGTACGACAAGTAGGGCGGGACACGTGAAATCCTGTCTGAAGATGGGGGGACCATCCTCCAAGGCTAAATACTCGTGATCGACCGATAGTGAACCAGTACCGTGAGGGAAAGGCGAAAAGAACCCCGGGAGGGGAGTGAAATAGATCCTGAAACCGCATGCATACAAACAGTCGGAGCCTCGCAAGGGGTGACGGCGTACCTTTTGTATAATGGGTCAGCGACTTACATTCAGTGGCAAGCTTAACCGATTAGGGCAGGCGTAGCGAAAGCGAGTCCGAACAGGGCGATTCAGTCGCTGGGTGTAGACCCGAAACCAGGTGATCTATCCATGGCCAGGATGAAGGTGCGGTAACACGTACTGGAGGTCCGAACCCACTAACGTTGAAAAGTTAGGGGATGAGCTGTGGATAGGGGTGAAAGGCTAAACAAACCTGGAAATAGCTGGTTCTCTCCGAAAACTATTTAGGTAGTGCCTCGTGTATCACCTTCGGGGGTAGAGCACTGTCATGGTTGTGGGGTCCATTGCGGATTACTACGCCATAGCAAACTCCGAATACCGAAGAGTGCAATCACGGGAGACAGACATCGGGTGCTAACGTCCGGTGTCAAGAGGGAAACAACCCAGACCGCCAGCTAAGGTCCCCAAATATTGCTAAGTGGGAAACGAAGTGGGAAGGCTAAAACAGTCAGGAGGTTGGCTTAGAAGCAGCCATCCTTTAAAGAAAGCGTAATAGCTCACTGATCGAGTCGTCCTGCGCGGAAGATGTAACGGGGCTAAGCAATATACCGAAGCTGCGGATGCACATTTATGTGCATGGTAGGAGAGCGTTCCGTAAGCCTGCGAAGGTGCATTGAAAAGTGCGCTGGAGGTATCGGAAGTGCGAATGCTGACATGAGTAGCGATAAAGGGGGTGAAAGGCCCCCTCGCCGTAAGCCCAAGGTTTCCTACGCAACGTTCATCGGCGTAGGGTGAGTCGGCCCCTAAGGCGAGGCAGAAATGCGTAGCTGATGGGAAGCAGGTTAATATTCCTGCACCATTGTTAAATGCGATGGGGGGACGGATCGCGGAAGGTTGTCCGGGTGTTGGAAGTCCCGGTCCTTGCATTGGAGAAGGCGCTTAGGCAAATCCGGGCGCGGAATTCAAGGGTGTGAGGCCATTCACCTAGGTGAAGAAGCAACTGGAAGTGGTTCCAAGAAAAGCCTCTAAGCTTCAGTTTAACAAGACCGTACCGCAAACCGACACAGGTGGGCGAGATGAGTATTCTAAGGCGCTTGAGAGAACTCGGGAGAAGGAACTCGGCAAATTGGTACCGTAACTTCGGGATAAGGTACGCCCCTGTAGCTTGACTGGCCTGCGCCAGAAGGGTGAAGGGGTTGCAATAAACTGGTGGCTGCGACTGTTTAATAAAAACACAGCACTCTGCAAACACGAAAGTGGACGTATAGGGTGTGACGCCTGCCCGGTGCCGGAAGATTAAATGATGGGGTGCAAGCTCTTGATTGAAGTCCCGGTAAACGGCGGCCGTAACTATAACGGTCCTAAGGTAGCGAAATTCCTTGTCGGGTAAGTTCCGACCTGCACGAATGGCGTAACGATGGCCACACTGTCTCCTCCCGAGACTCAGCGAAGTTGAAGTGTTTGTGATGATGCAATCTCCCCGCGGCTAGACGGAAAGACCCCATGAACCTTTACTGTAGCTTTGCATTGGACTTTGAACCGATCTGTGTAGGATAGGTGGGAGGCTATGAAGCGTGGACGCCAGTCTGCGTGGAGCCGTCCTTGAAATACCACCCTGGTTTGTTTGAGGTTCTAACCTTGGTCCGTAATCCGGATCGGGGACAGTGCATGGTAGGCAGTTTGACTGGGGCGGTCTCCTCCCAAAGTGTAACGGAGGAGTACGAAGGTACGCTAGGTACGGTCGGAAATCGTGCTGATAGTGCAATGGCATAAGCGTGCTTAACTGCGAGACCGACAAGTCGAGCAGGTGCGAAAGCAGGTCATAGTGATCCGGTGGTTCTGTATGGAAGGGCCATCGCTCAACGGATAAAAGGTACTCTGGGGATAACAGGCTGATACCGCCCAAGAGTTCATATCGACGGCGGTGTTTGGCACCTCGATGTCGGCTCATCTCATCCTGGGGCTGTAGCCGGTCCCAAGGGTATGGCTGTTCGCCATTTAAAGAGGTACGTGAGCTGGGTTTAAAACGTCGTGAGACAGTTTGGTCCCTATCTGCCGTGGGCGCTGGATATTTGAAGGGGGCTGCTCCTAGTACGAGAGGACCGGAGTGGACGAACCTCTGGTGTACCGGTTGTCACGCCAGTGGCATCGCCGGGTAGCTATGTTCGGAAGAGATAACCGCTGAAAGCATCTAAGCGGGAAACTCGCCTTAAGATGAGATATCCCCGGGGCTTCGAGCCCCTTGAAGGGTCGTTCAAGACCAGGACGTTGATAGGTCAGGTGTGGAAGCGCAGTAATGCGTTAAGCTAACTGATACTAATTGCCCGTAAGGCTTGATCCTATAACAGGTGTGTTTCGTGTCGGTCATGGTTAATGCTTCAGCATTTACCAGGACCCCACCCCCGAAGGGGGCAAGACATGACGCACGGTTGAGAGATCAGTGTTGTGCCAGAAACAACACAACCCCCGAATCTCCCTCTGGTGAGCATCACCAGANCACGGTTGAGAGATCAGTGTTGTGCCAGAAACAACACAACCCCCGAATCTCCCTCTGGTGAGCATCACCAGAAACTACTTCTTCCAGATTGGTTGTGCTGTCCCCCAAAGACACCACGACAACAAGTCATGCCTGATGACCATAGCGAGTCGGTCCCACCCCTTCCCATCCCGAACAGGACCGTGAAACGACTCCACGCCGATGATAGTGCGGATTCCCGTGTGAAAGTAGGTAATCGTCAGGCTCCCCAGCAGCATCAGAAACCCCACCCCGAAAAGGTGGGGTTTCTGCGTTTACGGGCCAGAAACAGCACAGGACTTTGCCATCGTGCGATCGCACAGGACTCTCGACTCTCGTTCCAAACCTCGCGCGACAAAGCACCTCCGCATTCAGAGAGGCGCGTTACGAAAACACTGCCGCAATCCGACCGGCCATGGATGTCATCACCAATGGCCCGCCATTTCGTTGTCCGCGTTACTGCCTTGCGCAGCTGCGCTTTGCTCCTTAGCTAAAAGACTGCCTTAGTGCGCAGCGACATCTCCGTCCCCAATGCTGGTTGCTCTTACAGGCGCCACACCATCAGCTGCATCCATCTGACCGACTTCCGCAAGTAATGCCTCGTCTCGTGCAATCACCTTCGGCAGATGCGTGCGTAAGAATTCAACCCACGTGCGCGTCTTCGCATCGATGAACTTACGCGACGGATACAGCGCATAAACGTTCATCTTCTGCAGCGTATAGTCAGGTAACACGCGGACCAACGTCCCGTCACGTAAACCGGTGATCGCCGCATAAAGCGGCACCATACCAATGCCCATTCCCTCGTGAATCGCGACGATCAGCGATTCCGCGATATTCACCTGCACGGGTCCGTTTACTTCCATCGTCTCGCTGCCGTTGGGACCGTCCAGCACCCATTCGTGGGGCGGGAAGGCTGGCGTGTGCAAGATGAGGCACTCGTGATGGGCCAGGTCGCTCGGCTGTTGCGGCGCGCCATGAGCGCGCACGTAGGCAGGCGATGCGCACAGGATGCTGAAAGTTGTACCCAGCGGGAGGGACACGAGATCGGAGTTCGGCAGAGTCGAGGCGCCGACTACAGCGACGTCGGCACGGCCTTCGAACAGGTCGGGCATGCGTTGCGACAACGTTAGCTCGACAGTCACTTCGGGATAGAGCGCGCGATAGCGCGAGATGGCCGGCAGTACGTAGTGCTGGCCGATGCTGGCAAAGCTGTGCATGCGCAACGCGCCACTCGGGCGTTCGTGCGCGCAACTTGCTTCTTCTTCCGCCGTATCGACATCGGCAAGGATTTGCTGAGATCGCTTCAGGTAACGCTCGCCCGCCGTGGTGAGCGCGAGCCGTCGCGTCGACCGGTTCAGCAAGCGCGTACGCAGATGAGCTTCGAGTTCCGAGACGGCGCGGGACATTGCGCCGGTCGTCGAATTGAGTGACTGCGCGGCGGCGGTAAAACTTCCGGCTTCGACCACGCGCACGAACACTCGCATATTTTGTAACGTATCCATCAGTCCTTCTATTTCACGGCAGAAGCCGTATTGTCCGCCTGTCCCGAGAGTCTATTGTTGTTCGTTCTGGAAGGGACGTTCCGCGCCAGTCCTATTAATGCGTGTAGCGCATGCTCCTACAATCGGCACCTTGCCTGCCGGTGTGCACAGCGTTCACCGGTGCTTCTTTCAGCAACAAACCGGGATGCAGTGCTTTCCGATGAAACGTCAACATGCGATCAAACCGACGGCGGATTCCCGTTGGCAGCGGAGCGTCATGTTGTCGAGATTCGGACCTGCCATTCGCGACTGGACGAATAGCGACGGTCTGATCTGGCTGCATCTGCTGAAAACGGTCACTGCGGGTCTGCTGGCGCTGGGTGTTGCCATGCTGCTGGATCTCCAGCAGCCGCGAATCGCGATGACCACGGTGTTCGTGCTGATGCAGCCGTTTAGCGGCATGGTGCTCGCCAAGAGTTTCTATCGGATTCTCGGCACCGCTGTGGGTACGATCGCCGCGCTGGTGCTCGGTGCGCTGTTCGTCCAGCAGCCTGAACTGTACATGCTCGGCATGATCGGCTGGGTGAGCGCCTGTATCGCGGCGGCGGTCCGGTATCGGCATTTCAGATGGTACGGCTTTGTGCTGGCAGGTTATACGGCCGCTCTGATCGGCATTCCGAATGTCACCGCGCCTCACGCCCTTTTTCTGGCGGCGCTTACGCGCGCGGCCGAGGTGGCGGTCGGCATCGTGTGTTCGAGCGCGGTGAGCGCACTGATCGTGCCGCAGCGCTCCAGCCTTGCATTGCGGCACGTACTCTACGTTCGATACACAAATTTTACTGCGTTCGCTGCTGACGTGCTGGGCCGCGGAATCGAGCGTGGCCAGTTTGAACGGCGGTTTGCGGACCTCGTGGACGAGATCGTCGGCTTTGAAGCGACGCGAACCTTTGCCGCCTTCGAAGATCCGGCCATGCGATCACGTAGTCAGCATCTCGGCCGTCTGAACGGCGAGTTCATGGATGCATGCGCGCGCTTGCATGCATTGCACCAGTTGCTCAAACGTCTGCGCGTTGGCGGCCCGAGCCGGATAGTCGTGGCCATCACGCCATACTTCCACGAGCTGTCGGCACTGCTCGCAGCCACCCGGGAAGCGGACTTCGACGCATCACGCATCGCGGCCCGGATGAGGCTCTTTCAGGCGAGCTTGCCAAGGCGCGTGCGCGAAACAAGACGGCCGCTGGAAGCAACCCCAGCTGAATCGTTGGCGGACTTCGATACGGCCGCGGAATTGCTATATCGATTCGTCGACGAATGGATTCGTTACTCCGAGACTTACGCGTCTCTGGCGATGCGCAAGCCGGGCGCCGGGCAGCACACCGCGAGCCGCTACGTGAGCCAGACAAACGGCTTTGTGGTTGCGTTTACCTTTGCCAGATCGGCAGTGGTCATGGCGATCGCCGGCTGGTTCTGGATCGCGACCGACTGGCCGAGCGGCGGCCTTGCTGTGATCGGTGCGGCACTGGTTTGTGCGCTGACGTCGACTTCGCCAAACGCATCGAAAATGGCCGTGCAGATGGCCGTTGGAGCCGTGCTGGCAACCATGACAGGCTACCTTTTCACATGCTATGTGTATCCCGGCATCGACGGTTTTCCGTTGCTTTGTGTGACGCTCGCGCCGGTGCTTGCGCTCGGTGCCTTCGTCGCGTCGCGTAAGCTCGCGGCAGGGTACGGCATCGGCTTCTCAGTGTTCTTTTGCCTGCTCGCCGGGCCGGACAATGTCGTCACGTATGCTCCCGATCTGCTGATCAACAATGGTATAGCGATCTCGGCGTCGCTACTGCTTGCAGCGGTCGTTTTCGCGGTGGTGTTTCCCGCGGACATGCCGTGGCTCACTGCCAGAATCAAAGGGGATCTTCGCGCGCAGGTGGTGTCTGCGTGCAAGGACGATCTGCCTGGACTCAATCAGCGTTTTCAGTCGAGCACACACGATCTGACCTCGCAGTTACGCATGCTGCTGACACGCCGCTCCCGACGCCGCCGTGATGCCTTGCGCTGGATGCTCGTTACGCTCGAAGTGGGCCACGCCGTGATCGATTTGCGCAATGAAGCGGCGCGCGCCGGTTATGTGCAAGGACTTCATCCACGCTGGAGCGCAAGCCTCGAGCGAATTTGCGATGATCTTGCGCGGCTTTTTTCGCGGCCTGAAGCGCGTGCTCTTGCGCAATCGCTCGTGTCCGTGCGCACGGCTACGTGGATCGCGCAGGACGTACTGGAAACCGTTCATGCCGACCGCGACAAACGGCATGACCTGCAGCGCATCCTGAGCTGCCTGCACTTTATCCGCACAGCGTTGCTCGATAAAGACGCACCTTTCAATGCGCGTTGATCCATGCACGTCGGGTCGGGCGCGCCTCGATCCTTCTGCCAGATGGAAAGATCACTTCCGCCCAGCCCCGTTTATCCACGTAGGTGGCAGTCATATAGTTTCACCACTGCCACACGGTCCCCAAAGGGAGTGCCTTCTGGTGGTAACCGTAAGTACTGGAGAACGAAATGAACGTGTTGAAGATTGCCCTGATTGCCTGTTCTTTGTCCGCTGTCGTCGCTCATGCGCAAACGGTGCCGGCCGCACCGGAACAACAGGTCGCACAAGCGAATACTCCGCGTGCCAATAGCGTCGCCACGCAAAACCGCGTCGTTGCACCGGCGGCCAAACCGGAAGAGTGCGTCGGGCCCGTGAGCTTCTGCAATATCTACTTCGGCAGCTAGGCAGCGCCACGAGCAACACTCGCAATATCTGCTGTACCTGCTGTACCTGCTGTACCTGCTGTACCTGCTGTACCTGTCGCGGAGATTCCGTACGCGACGAAGCGCCTGGTCGCGACGCCGTCCCATCGAGACGCCGCGGCCGGTGCGACAATCGGACTACTGAGCGAAGCACACCGCAGACGTGCGCACCGGTAGACTGGACGGTTGATTATGGAGAGACCCAGTTTCATGTATCAAGACCGGATTCGTTGCTCCGCACTGCGCGGAAAAATTACGTCGGCCGCCGAGGCGGCGCTTCTGATTCAGGACGGCATGCGTGTCGGCGCCAGCGGTTTTACGCGCGCGGGCGACGCCAAAGCGGTTCCTGTCGCGCTCGCCGAGCGGGTCCGTCAGGAAGGCAAGCCACTGCAAATTACGTTGATGACCGGCGCATCGCTCGGTCATGACGTGGATCGCATGCTCACCGAGGCGCATGTGTTGGCGCGCCGCTTGCCGTTTCAGGTCGACAAGACCCTGCGCGACGCGATCAATCGCGGTGAAGTGATGTTCGTCGATCAGCATCTGTCTGAGACTGTCGAAATGCTGCGCGCAAATCAGCTCGGCAAACTCGACGTCGCCATTATCGAAGCCGCCGCGATTACCGAAACCGGCGGCATTGTGCCGACTACTTCAGTCGGCAACTCGGCCAGCTTCGCGATCCTCGCCGACAAGGTCATCGTCGAAATCAATCTTGCCCAGCCGCTTGCGCTCGAGGGGCTGCACGACATCTGGATTCCGGGCCGCAGGCCGAATCGCGAACCGCTGCCGATTGTGCATCCGCAAGACCGCGTCGGCACGCAGGCCATCGAGATCCCGCCGGATAAAATCGCGGCGATCGTGATCACCGACAAGGTGGACAGCCCGTCCACGGTGCTGCCCGCCGATGCGGAAACGAAATTGATCGCCGCTCATCTGATTGAGTTTTTCCGGCACGAAGTGTCGCGCGGGCGCATGCCCCGGCAGTTGCCGCCTTTGCAGGCGGGTATCGGCACGATTGCCAACGCAGTGCTGGCCGGCTTTGCCGATTCACCCTTCGACGCCTTCGAAATTTATTCGGAAGTCCTGCAGGATTCGACCTTCGACCTGATGGATGCCGGCAAGGTGACGTTCGCATCGGGTGCGTCGATCACGCTGTCGGCCGCGCGTCAGGCACAAGTGTTCGGTGAACTCGAGCGCTATCGCGATCGCCTGGTGCTGCGTCCGCAGGAGGTCAGCAATCATCCTGAAGTGATTCGCCGGCTCGGTCTGATTGCGTTGAATACCGCATTGGAGTTCGACCTATACGGCAATGTGAATTCCACGCACGTGGGCGGCACGCACATGATGAACGGCATTGGCGGCTCGGGCGATTTCGCGCGCAATGCGTCGTGCGCGATCTTCGCGACGAAGTCGATGGCAAAGGGTGGGCGTATTTCGAGTGTCGTGCCGATGGTGCCGCACTGCGATCACAACGAACACGATGTGGACGTGGTCGTGACGGAGCAGGGCCTGGCCGATCTGCGTGGACTGGCGCCGCGGGAACGCGCTACGCTGATCATTGAGAACTGCGCGCATCCGCTTTATCGCGATCTGCTTCGCGACTACTATCGGGACGCCTTGCAATGGGGTGGGCAAACGCCGCATCAATTGGATCAGGCTTTCGCCTGGCATACGCGGCTGCGAGACACCGGCTCGATGTTGCCGGCAGTGGAGGCACTGCTCTAAATTCAAGGCAAAGTCGGCGTCAGGTGGCATTCACCCCTGACGCCGTAAGACATCAGCTGCTACGCTCAGGTGCCGCGCCGGACAAGCCGGATAAGAAACAGCAGAATGACCGCGCCGATCACAGCGGTAATGATCGAACCGATCCAGCCGCCGCCCAGCGAGATGTGCAGCACGCCGGCCAGCCAGCCGCCGATGAATGCGCCGACAATCCCGACGATGATGTCGACGATCAGGCCGAAGCCGCCGCCCTTGACGAGCACGCCAGCCAGCCAGCCGGCGATTGCGCCGATGATGAGCCATGCAATGATGCCGTGTTCCATAATCGAGACTCCATGGTTGAGTGTGAAAAATTCACGGTGACAGAGCTTAGTCGAAGGTTATGGGACAGTCCATATTCAGGACGCGGAATTAACATTGTCTAAATCTATTGCAAACTAAGTGTAGACGATGCGCGCGAATATGGGGAGCTTACGCGTGGCGACTCACTCCGGCGTCGGCTCCGCTTCTTTGGCTGTCCAGCTGACGCTCGATACGCTCTTTTCCATGCTGACGCGGCTTGCCATCTGTTCAAGCTTCGGCTGATCTTTCGGATGCAGCTTCAATGTCGCGGTAACGCGAATGCGTCCCGTACCGTCTTCAACGTCTTCGCTTGTCAGACTCTGGAACGATAGCGGTGTCGAATACATTGAGTTGGATACCGCGGTGCGAATGTGAATCTCATCGGCCTCCTGGCAAACGATTGTCAGCACATACTCGCGCACGAGGTCGGCGTCCGAGACGGGCGCCGCGTTGATGGCACGGCTCACTTCACGCAGCACCGTATTGGTCAGCAGCACGACTGCCGTGCCGGCGAGCGCCGGGCCGTAATGTCCCGCACCGCACAATACGCCGACTGCCGCCGAACACCACAAGGTGGCGGCGGTGTTGATCCCCTGGATGGAGCCCTTGTCTCGCATGATCACACCGCCGCCGAGAAAGCCGACGCCCGATACGACATACGCGGCAATCTGCGTGATGCCGGCCGTGCCGTTACCGGTCAGCACGCCGAGCGTGACGAACAGGCAGGCACCGCTGGCAACCAGCGTGATGGTGCGCAGGCCGGCATTGCGCTGGCGCATCTGCCGCTCGAGGCCGATCGCGACGCCGCAGCTGAAGGCGGCAAGGAGCCGCAAGACGAATTCAATTGTCATCGATAAGAAAGGTTGAGGTGCGTTGTTCGCACAGTGTGAATCTTACGCGTGACAACCGCACGTGAATGCGCGGCCACGGTCAGACGTGACGACGCAAGCGAGCCGGTGCGGGCGCGCGAGAAAAGCCATACAGCGTCAGCCGGGCATTGAGCCATGCGGCGCTTCACTGGCAGTGCGAGGGTATATACGACGTGCACCGTCGGGCCCGAAGGCAAGACGGCGGCAGATAAAGGCTGGCGCGGAAATCTTGCCGATCAGGCGATCGGGCGAATCGAAGCTCGACTGGTACTACTGCTACTGTCCAAGATCGTGATTCCGGTTAAATGAACTGGGCGAATTTTAGGCAGTTCCGCAAAGTTAAGTCAAGCTGTGATGACACGGCGCGGCGGGATAGGTCGTCAGGCGTGCGCTGAATTTTCCACGGCAAGCTCAGAATTTTCCTTACGTAAATACGGACTCCGAATATTGACGGTATCCATCCCGGAAAACACACTGTTTGCACACTTCGAAACATGTCGTGCGGTTCTGGTGCTCAATCCGCGTTTCACTTCTCCAGATTTCGGCCAGAAAATTTCCGGGTTTCCTTGCGCCATGCGAGGTGCATCCGATCCGCGCAACATCGTCTCTTGTCCGCTGTTTACCCAATTGAGGAATGTATGAAAGATAAAGCTCTTGGCATCGTTGCCGGTGCATTGATTGCTGCTGCTCCGCTCGTGTCGTTTGCTGCCGGTCTGCCCGCGCCGTTTGAAGGCAGCAGCACGCTGCAGGCAGATGGTGTCGTGAAGTCGGTCGACCAGGCTGGACACTCGGTGACCGTGCTCGACGCACAAGGCGGCGAAGCGTCGTTCACCGTCACTGACGTGAGCAACCTGGGGCAGATCAAGCAGGGCGGCAAGGTCCACATCAGGATGATGCGCAACGCCACGGTCAGCGTTACGCGCGATGCCGGCGGCCACGGTACAGCCGCTCAACCGGCGCAGCAGAACACTGCCCAGAACGTGAATGCCGAGGTTCAGGCCATCGACCACGCTTCCGGCATCATGGCGCTGAAGGCCCCGAATGGCGCCGTGTTTCATATTCAGGGTCGTGAGCCGGCAAAGCTCGCTGGCGTGACGCCGGGCATGCAAGTATTGGTGGCGTACGCGCCGCAGGTTAGCGTGGCCGTGGCGCCCGCGCAGTAATTCAAATCAGCCGAAGCGGCGCGTTAGCGCTGGAGCGCGGACGTTCTTTGCGGACGTCCGCTTTTTTTTCGCCCCACTATCCGGCGTGGCTTCAGCGCAGTGATGTTAGACGCGTGATTCGATCTTCAGTCGGGCTCGCCGGGCACAAGGCGCAATCGCGTGATCTCCGAGGGTGCCCCCAGACGCTTCGGCGGCCCCCAATAGCCGGTGCCACGGCTCGTGTAGACCCACAGACCATTCAGCCGTGCGAGGCCGGCCGTGAAGGGCTGCTGAAAACGCACAAAGAAATTCCACGGGAAGAACTGGCCGCCGTGCGTGTGGCCGGACAACTGCAGCGTAAAACCGGCTGCGGCGGCTGCTTCAGCGGAGCGCGGCTGATGTGCGAGCAGTACTTTGATCAGCACGTCGCCAGGGGCGCCGGCAATGGCCGCAACCGGGTCGCTGCGATGCAGCGGGTCATGATGACCCGCTGAGTAGTCAGTCACCCCGGCGATCACGGCGCGCGCGCCGTCGTGTTCCACGATCACATGCTCGTTAAGCAGAACGTTTAGCCCAAGGCGGCGGAATTCGTCGATCCAGGCGTTTGCACCGGCGTAATACTCGTGGTTGCCGGTCACGAGAAACGCGCCATGACGCGCACTGAGGCGCGACAGCGGCTGCGTGTGTTTCGTCAGTTGCGGCACGCTGCCGTCTACCACGTCGCCAGTGACGGCAATCAGGTCCGGATTCAGGCGGTTCACCGCGTCGACGATTGCGTCCACATAGCGGCCTTTGATGGTCGGGCCGACGTGGATATCGCTGATCTGCACGATCGTGAAACCGTCGAGTGCGGCCGGCAAATCGTCGATCGGCACCTCGATCGTCACAACTTTCGCGCGGCGCCGCGCGTTGAACAGGCCGACGAGTGTCGAAAGCAGCGCAAGCATCGGCACCGCGGCCGCCGAACCGATACGCCAGTGCGCGATTGCAATCGTGTTCGGCCAGATTGCATCGACGGTGAGCAGCGAGGCGAGCGCAAGGTCGCGCACGAACGTCAGAACCAGCAGCGACGAAAAGAAGCCCATCGCCAGCAGACCGACCCACGCGAGGCGGTCGCTGAGCGGCTGTTGTTTGATGGTGCGCGCCAGCATGCCGAGCGGTATCAGAAAGATCGACAGCACCAGCCACAGCGCGCACAGCCATCGGCCGGCAGCACTCACTGGCATGTCCGGAATCAGACGAAAGCCGACGTAGATATGCAGCAGAATGCCAATCAGGATGATGCGAACAAGAAACGATGAGCGGCGCATAGAAAGGGTAGAGGCGGGAAGGGGCCGGCAGACGCGGAGCAACGGCGGCGGCTCGCCAGGTGCAATCATGAAACGGCAGACGAGCCCGATCATTCTACCGAGATGTGCATCCCCTTGCCGACGGCGCCAGATTGGTTTCCGCGAGCAGTCGAGCCTGTCCGCGTTGGACGCAGCAACCGGGTACCGCATTGCAGCAATTGCCGTTGCCGGATGCTTGCCGCCTGAACCGCTGTAACACGCTAATTAAATGGGCTTTGAATTGCGTGCTGGGTGGACTATTCTCAAATAGAAGGGACTTGCTTCAGGGCCATCGCGGCCACGGGGCGGTTCGTTTGGTGGTCGGTTGAGGGCGAGGCAGGAGGCGCATCATGAAACTGCTTGGATCAGGTAGTCACGTACGCCACGTACTTCATGGGCATCACGTTGGACGAGAGGGCAGCCACGTCATGCTGCCGCTGGTGGGCATATCCTTGATGGCGCTCGCCTTGTACTTCGGCGTGCGCGGCATCGATTTCTCCGAGTTGGGCAAAAGCGCTTTATTCGACGTGGTGATGGTGTGCGTTGCCCTTGGCATCGCAGGCCTGTTCGGCGCCGTCGGCGCATGGTTGCGTTCCAGTAGCGACGACGCCGGTGAAGGCTTCTGCTTTGTCGGCGCGGTGATCGGCGCAGTGGTGTTCTACATCGCGCTGTTCGGGTAAGCGCTCCGGCAATGCATCGGCGGCCGAAGGGCCGTCAGACGATCCGGGCGGCTTCGTCGAAGGAGAAGCGCGGGCTGCGCGCGAACAGCTTCGACGGGTCGCCGTAACCCAGATTGATCAGGAAGTTCGACTTCACGGTCGTGCCGGCGAAGAAGGCCTCGTCAACCCTGGCGGCGTCGAAGCCTGACATCGGACCCGTGTCCAAACCGAGCGCGCGGGCGGCGAGAATCAGATACCCGCCTTGCAGCGTCGAATTGCGAAAAGCCGTATCCGCGATCGCCTTATCGTTGCCTGCGAACCAGCTGCGTGCGTCGGTATGCGGAAACAGCTTCGGCAGATGCTCGTAAAACGCCATGTCCATCCCGACGATCACCGTGACCGGCGCCGCCATCGTTTTCTCGAGATTGGCCGGCGCCAAGGCCGGACGCAGCTTCTCCTTGCCTTCGGGCGTTTTCACGTAGACAAAGCGGGCGGGACTTGAATTGGCCGAGGTCGGTCCGAGCAACGTGAGTTCGGTGAGCTGTTTGAGCACAGCGTCGTCGATTGGCTTCGCCTGCCAGCCGTTATGCGTGCGTGCTTCGCGAAAGAGCTGATCGAGAGCCTGGTCGGAAAGAGTCATGGTGGAAGTCCGTTGAAGTAGCAGAGTGAGGAAAGCGGCTAACCGCGGTGAATGGCTCAAGTGAATGAGAGCGCAAGCCGCAGGCGTGAGTGTCTTTGTCGTCCCCGCCATAATAGCCAGGGTTCTCACTCGCGCGCGAACCGCGCGCAATCGTATTCAGGCAATCTTATGGCGGACCTTTTCGATGACCTTCCGGTGCCCGACGTGGACTGGTTTCCCGAGTGGCTCACGCCCGAGGCCGCGGCGCGCGCTTTAACCCAACTTATCGACGAAGTGGCGTGGCGTCAGGACATGATGGGCACGCCTGCCGGCCGTGTGCCGTTGCCGCGGCTGACTGCCTGGCAGGGCGAGCCGGACGCGGTTTACGTCTACTCCGGCATTCGCAACGTACCGCAACCGTGGACTCCGGCCGTCGCCGAACTGCGGAGCGCCGCCGAGGCAATCTGCCGGGCGCGCTTTAACAGTGTGCTGATCAACCGTTATCGCAGTGGCGCCGACAGCATGGGATGGCATGCGGACCGCGAGCCGGAACTCGGTCCGCAGCCTGTGATTGCGTCCATCAGCCTGGGCGTTGCGCGCACGTTCGACCTGCGGCACAACAAGACCGGCGTCGTGCAGTCGTTTTCGCTGAAAGGCGGCAGCTTGCTGGTGATGAAAGGCAACACTCAGGCCGACTGGCGGCATCGTGTGCCGAAGGAGCCGCGCGTGGCCGGCGAGCGAATCAATCTGACTTTTCGCTGGGTGACCCCGCGCGCGGCAACACGCTAGCCTGCGCCGGCTAGCTGGCTAGCTGGCTAGCGGATCGTTCAATCCCCCGTCAATCCCGCGCGCGATACCGAAATTGGTATCGCCGACGCGAATCATATGATTGGACGGGTAATGCCCCAGGCACTACGCTACATCACGATCCATCCACCCTGAGGGCCGCAAACGCCGGGCTGGGGATCGCTTACACAACAACGAACAGGAGACGGTCATGGCGAATACACGACGCGCCGCATGTCGTGCGTTGGGCGCGCTCGCGCTTTGCTCGAGCATCGGCGCGCTGGCGCTGGCAACGCCGGGCGCTTACGCGCAGGACAAACAGATCACGCTCGGTTTCGCGCAGGTGGGCGCCGAAAGCGCATGGCGAACCGCCAACACCGAGTCCGTCAAGTCCGCGGCGGCGGACGCAAAGATCAAGCTCAAATTCTCCGACGCTCAGCAAAAGCAGGAAAACCAGATCAAGGCGATCCGCTCTTACATTGCCCAGAAAGTCGACGTGATCGCGTTTTCGCCAGTCGTCGAATCGGGCTGGGAACCGGTGCTGCGCGAAGCTAAAGCGGCAAACATTCCGGTGATCCTGACTGACCGCAACATCGACGTCAAAGACACCTCGCTGTACGTGACGATGATCGGCTCGGACTTCATGGAAGAAGGCCGGCGCGGTGGCCGTTGGCTCGAAGAACATTACAAGAATGATCCCGGCCCCATCAATATCGCCGAGTTGCAGGGGACGGTTGGCTCAGCGCCTGCCAACGACCGGCATGCCGGCTTGATCGAAGTGATCAAGAGCGATCCCAAATTTAAGATCATTGCATCGCAAAGCGGCGACTTCACGCTTGCCGGCGGCAAGCAGGTCATGGAAGCATTTGTAAAAACTTATGGGAATAAAATAAATGTAGTTTATGCGCATAACGACGATATGGCGCTCGGCGCCATCCAGGCGATGGAAGAGGCCGGCATGCATCCGGGCAAGGACGTCACGGTCGTTTCGTTCGACGCGACCAAGGGCGGCTTCCAGGCGATGGCCGCGGGCAAGATGAACGTCGACGTGGAGTGCAGCCCGCTGCTTGGACCGCAACTGATGTCGGCGGTGAAGGACGTGGTGGCCGGCAAGCCGCTGCCCAAGCGCATCCTGACGCAGGAGACGGTCTTCCCGATGAGCGTTGCGGCGCAGACGTTGCCGACCCGCAAGTACTGAGGCGAACGGTATAGGGCAGAGTATGGCGGCTAACTGATTAGCTATCCATATGATTGAAAAAGAATACCAACGAGACACGGGCAGATCGTAAGGGTTTCTCCAGCGGTGCCTGACCGTCCGGCTGCTTTGGCAGCGGACGGTCTCTTTTCCGCCGAATCAGGCTGCGCGAGCTGGCCTGCCTGAGTCCGCCCGACCAACGTAACGCCCATCGAGCGAGGTCTATGACGCATCCCGCATCGAAACCCAAGCCGCCGGCCACGCAGGCCACCACAGGCCTTGCCGCGCAAGCGCGCGAACCCATTCTGGCCACTGCCGGTGTCAGCAAGACTTTCCCGGGCGTGAAAGCGCTGCAGCGAGTCGATTTTCGCCTGTTTCCCGGCGAGATCCACACGTTGATGGGGCAGAACGGCGCCGGCAAGTCCACCCTGATCAACGTGTTGACCGGCGTAGTCGCGCCTGACGGCGGCACGATCCGCCTGGGTGGCGAGATCGTGGCGTTTGCTTCGCCGCAGGAAGCCGAAGCGGCGGGCGTGCGCACGCTGTATCAGGAGGTGAACCTGTGCCCGAACCTCTCGGTGGCGGAGAACATATTTGCGGGCCGGCAGCCGAAGCGGTTCGGCGCGATCGATTGGCCCGACATCAAGCGCCGTGCGCAGGCCGCGCTGCAGCGTCTCGACGTGACGCTCGACGTCACCCGCTCGCTCGACGCCTATCCGATCGCCGTGCAGCAGATGGTGGCGATCGCGAGAGCGCTATCAGTCGACGCACGCGTGCTGATCCTCGACGAGCCGACCTCCAGCCTCGACGACGGCGAAGTCACGCAGCTCTTCAAAATACTTCGACATCTTAAGCAATCGGGAATCGCCATTCTGTTCGTCACGCATTTTATCGAACAGACCTATGCCATCTCCGATCGCATCACGGTGATGCGCAACGGTGAGCGCGAAGGCGAATACCTTGCACGCGATCTGCCGGCCGATCAGCTGGTGGCGAAGATGGTCGGTCACGAGCGCATGAGCGCGCGCCTGCGCGAAGCAGCGCAGGTTGGACACGCTGCCCATGAAGGGCCGCAGGGCAAGGCGGCGGTTCAGCCGTTCGTCGAACTGCGCGGCGTCGGACGGCGCGGCACCCTGCAGCCGCTCGACCTCGACGTGCAGCCGGGCCAGATCCTGGGGCTGGCCGGTCTGCTCGGGTCGGGCCGCACGGAGACCGCGCGACTGTTGTTCGGGGCCGACCGTGCCGATAGCGGCACCATCCTGATCGAAGGCCGACCCGTGCGATTGCGTTCGCCGCACGACGCCGTGCGTCACGGCATCGGCTACTGCGCGGAGGATCGCAAGAAAGAGGGCATCGTCGCCGAACTGTCGATTCGCGAGAACATTCTGCTCGCGTTGCAGGCGCGACGCGGCTGGTGGCGCAAGATCAAACGGCAGCGTGCCCATGAAATCGCGGACATGTGGATCGAGCGGCTCGGCATCAAGGCGACGGATGCCGAACAGCCGATCGGGCTGCTCTCCGGCGGCAACCAGCAGAAAGCGCTGCTCGCGCGTTGGCTGGCCACTGATCCCAAGCTGCTGATCCTCGACGAGCCCACCCGCGGCATCGACGTCGCCGCGAAGTTCGACATCATGGACCGCCTGCTGGCGCTGTGCGCGAACGGTCTGAGCATCCTGTTCATCTCATCGGAAATCAGTGAGGTGCTGCGCGTGAGCCATCGCGTAGCGGTCCTGCGCGACCGTCGCAAGATCGCGGAAGTGGCCGGCAAGGCGTCGAACGAAGACAACATCTATCGACTCATCGCGGGGAGCGGCGAATGAAGCTATCGAACTGGTTCGCGCGCGATGGCGCGGAGCGTCCGTTGATCTGGCCTTGCGTCACGCTGGTGCTGTTATGCGTCCTGAACCTGTGGGTGAATCCGCATTTTCTGTCGCTGCGGATGCTCGACGGCCACCTGTTCGGCGCGCCGGTCGACGTCCTGAATCGCGCCGCGCCGCTGGTGCTGGTCGCTACCGGCATGACGCTCGTGATCGCCACACGTGGCATCGATATTTCGGTTGGCGCGGTCGTGGCGATTGCCGGCGCCGCAGCCGCGACGATACTCGCGACGCAACCCGTGCCGGATGCCGGATTGATCGCGCAGGCTCTGGTCGCGGCGTTGATCGTCGGCGTGTTGAGTGGCATGTGGAACGGCTTGCTGGTGTCGTTCGTCGGCATGCAACCGATCATCGCGACGCTGATTCTGATGGTCGCGGGCCGCGGCATCGCTCAATTGCTGACAGCCGGGCAGATCATACCGATCGGCGCACCTGGCTACTTGTTCGTCGGCGGCGGCTATTTGCTTGGCGTGCCGTGCTCGGTGTGGATCGCGAGCGTGGCCGTGCTGGCTACCGCAGTGCTCGTTGAAGGCACGGCGCTCGGCCTTTTTATCCGTGCGATCGGCGTCAATCCGGTGGCAACGCGCCTCGTCGGTCTGCGCTCGAAAGCGCTGGTATTCGCGGTGTATGGCTTCTCGGGATTGACCGCCGCGATGGCGGGCATCCTCATCAGCTCGAACGTGCGCAGTGCCGACGGCAATAACGCCGGTCTGCTGCTGGAACTCGACGCGATTCTGGCGGTAACGCTCGGCGGCACCTCGCTGCTTGGCGGCCGCTTCAGTTTGACGGGCACCGTGCTGGGCGCACTGATTATCCAGACGCTCACCTATACGACCTATTCGATCGGCGTGCCGCCGGAAGCGACGCTCGTCGTCAAGGCAGCCGTGGTGCTCGCGGTGAGTGTGATCCAGTCGCCCTCGGCGCGCGCGCTCGCCATGTCGCTCTTCACGCAGCGCGGGGTGGCGCGATGAGACGACTCGGCGAAGTCTGGGCCCATATCGTCGATCCGCGCACGCTGCCGATCGCCGTCACCATCCTGTTGTTTTGCGCGCTGTTCGGCTTCGGCTCGGTAATGTACACGGGTTTTTTCTCGTGGCAAGTGCTGCTCGATCTGCTGGTCGACAATGCCTTCCTGCTGATCGTCGCCATCGGTATGACATTTGTGATCGTGTCAGGCGGAATCGATCTGTCGGTGGGTTCGGTCGTGGCGCTGACCACGATTGTCGAAGCGGTGCTGTCCGAACACATGCATTGGCCGGTCTGGCTGATTGTGCCGATCGTGCTGCTGATGGGCACGGTGTTCGGCGCGGTGCAAGGCGCGCTGATTCACTTCTTTCGCTTGCAGGCGTTCATTGTCACGCTGGCCGGCATGTTCTTCGCGCGCGGCTTGTGCTTTCTGATCACGACGCAGTCGATCACGATCAACGATCCGACGTTCCAGAAGATTTCCGCGTTTCGCCTCAACATCGGTGTCGGTTCGGTTTCAGCCAATGTGTTGATCGCGCTCGTCGCGCTGGCCGCGGCGATCTATGTCGCGCATTTCACGCGGTTTGGCCGCAACGTCTACGCGGTTGGCGGCAATCCGCGCTCGGCGCTGCTGATGGGCTTGCCGCTCGCGCGTACACGGATCGGGGTATATGCGCTGAGCGGGTTCTGCTCGGCGCTCGGCGGCGCGGTGTTCACGTTCTATGTGCTGTCGGGGTACGGGCTGCAAGGGCAGGGCATGGAACTCGATGCGATTGCGGCGACGGTGATCGGCGGCACCTTGTTGACGGGCGGGGTCGGTTATGTGATCGGCTCGCTGTTCGGCGTCGGCATTCTAGGCACGATCCAGACGCTGATTACTTTCGACGGCACGCTCAGTTCCTGGTGGACTCGCATTGTGATCGGCGCCTTGCTGTGCGCGTTCTGTCTGTTGCAACGGCTGATCGAGCGGCATGCAAAGTCGGCGCGACGCCCTGGTGGCACGGGTGCGGTCGTGACGCCGGGCCGCGGGCGGGGGCAGGGCGGCGCAGCGGCGGCGCCCGATTCGCATGTGATCGGACGCGCGCCGGAACAGGCGCTATAGCGGCAATGCGAAGTCGCGCGGCTTAGGCGTTGAGCTCACGGCCCTTGGTCTCCGGCAACGTCAGCGCGGCGAGAATCACGATACCGTATGCCGCGGCGGCGAAGACGCCGATCGCATGGCCGAGCGGCATGCTCTGCGAGACGTAACCGATCAGAAAGGGAAACGTTGCGCCGACCGCTCGCCCGAAGTTGTAGCAGAAGCCCTGACCGGAACCGCGAATGCGCGTGGGGAAGAGTTCAGTGAGAAACGCGCCCATTCCCGAGAAAATACCCGACGCGCAGAAGCCGAGCGGGAAGCCGAGCACGAGCATGGTGAGGTTATCGAGCGGCAGTTGCGTATAGATCAGCGCGATCGCGCACGAGGCCAGCGCGAACGCAATGAACGCACGCTTGCGGCCGATTTTGTCGCTGACGTAAGCACCCGTCAGATAGCCGCAGTACGAGCCCACGATAACCACGCCCAGATAGCTGCCGGTGCCGATTACGCTCAGATGCCGTTCGGTCTTCAGATAGGTCGGCAGCCACGTGGTCACCGCGTAGTAGCCGCCTTGCACGCCGGTCGCCAGAACGGAGGCGCGCAGCGTCGTCCAGACGATATCGCCACGGAAGATGTCGATCAACGACGGGCGTGTTTGTGCCGCGGCTTGCGCTTCTTTCTGTTGCCGATGCACCTCCGGCTCGTCGACGAAACGGCGGATCCAGATCACGAACGGCGCCGGTGCAATACCGATCGCGAACAGCACACGCCACGCGTAATCGGCCGACACCCACGAAAACAGGGCCATGAATAGCAGCGTCGACAGGCCCCAACCGATCGCCCAGCCTGCCTGCACCAGACCGACCGCCTTACCGCGGTCACGCGGACGGATCACCTCGCCGATCAGCACGGCGCCCGCCGTCCATTCGCCGCCGAAGCCGAGCCCCATCAAGCCGCGTGCCCACAGCAACTGCGAGAAGTTCTGCGCCAGTGCGCAAGCCAGCGTGAACACCGCGAACCAGAGAATCGTGATCTGCAGCGTTTTCACCCGGCCAATGCGATCGGACAGCACGCCGGCCGCCCAGCCGCCGACTGCCGAACTCAGCAGCGTAACCGTTCCGATGAGGCCGGCGTCGCCGCGCGTGATGCCCCATGTTGCAATCAGCGTCGGAATCACGAAGCTCAGGAATTGCGTGTCCATGGCGTCGAGCACGTAGCCGACCTTGCAGCTCCAGAACGCACGCTTTTCGCTGATGGAAATCTGCCGATACCATGCGAACGGTCCTTTCCCTGTGCCGGGCGCGTCATAGCACTCGGCGTTTGAGGTCAATTGCACTTCGGTTTTCATGCAAGGGCTCCGGTCGTGGTCAATGGCCGCGTCTTGCCGCGCAGCTCGTGGTTGGGACAAGTGAGGCTGCGGCTAAAGGACCGCCAGCGTGGTGTTGGGAATGTCGGTGACGAGCATGTGTCCCGGTTTGTGTGCGATCGCAAACGGCAAGCGCGCGCTTTCTATTGCGGCTTGCGGGGTGACGCCACAGGCCCAGAACACGGGTATTTCGTCGCTGCGCACTTCGACTGCATCGCCGAAATCGGGGCGCGTGATGTCACGAATGCCGATCAGCGACGGATCGCCGAGATGAACCGGCGCGCCATGCACCGCGGGAAAACGGCTGGTGATCTGAATGGCGCGGATCGCGTCGGCGGCTTTCATCGGCCGCATCGAGACCACGCGGTTACCACCGAATACGCCTGCTGCCACGTTGCGCTCGCGCGTTCGATACATCGGCACGTTGACCTGCTGTTCGATATGACGCAGCGGAATGCCTTCGCGTCGCAACATTTCCTCGAACGAAAACGAGCAGCCGATCGCGAACACCACCAGGTCGTCGCGCCACAGTGCGTCGAGGCTACGCACTTCCTCGGTACGCTCGCCGTGGCGGTACACGTAAAACGCGGGGACGTCATTGCGTATGTCGAGATCGGCGCCAAGCGACGGCACGCGCCATTCGCCCGGTTCGCCGATGCCGAGCAACGGGCAGGCCTTCGGATTGAGCGTGCAGAAGCGCAGGAAATCGTCGGCGTATTGCCTGGGCAGGATGGCGAGATTGGCTTGCGCATAGTCGCCACAGTAGCCCGCAGTCGGCCCAAAGAGGCGGCGAGTGCGAATCTGTTGACGAAACTCGGAAGGCGTATAGGACATGAACGGCTTGACTCCAGCTGGATCCGGGTGATTCATGGAACCCAGATTAGTAACGCCAAAAATATCCATCCAGCGAGTTATTCTTGCTTTTTGTTAAATTAAACTTAACAGCGCAGACGAGCTTATGCAGCGATGATCGTGTGCATCTGAATGCTGTTCGGGAGCCAATGCAATGAATACGCGCTTTGTCGAAACGTTTTTGACGCTCGCCCGTCTGGGCAGTTTTCGCGCGACGGCCGCTGCAATGCATGCGACGCCCGCCGCGATTTCGCTGCGGATCAAAACGCTTGAAGCCGAGTTGGGCGTCGAACTGATCGAACGCGATGCCGCGGAGTTTCAACTCACGGCGAACGGCGAGCGCCTGCTCGCGCATGCGCGCTCGGTGGTGCAGGCCACGCGCTCGCTGCAACTGGCTGCGCAGGACGAAACCCAGGTGACGAAGCGCCTGCGGCTCGGCGTAGTCGAAACGGTGGTGCATAGCTGGCTGCCGGATTACATCCGGATGCTGAACGTCGAGTACAACCGCATCGTCGTAGACCTGACCGTGGACACAAGTGCGGTGCTCGGGCCGCGCTTGCGCTCGGGTGACCTGGATCTGGTCATTCAGGTGGAGGAAACCGGCGAGCAGGAAGCGTCGATTGTTTCGACTTTGCTGGCCAGTTATCCCGTGCGCTGGATCGCACGCAGCGATCTGATTCCGGCGAACCGTGCGAAGCATATGCAGACGCTGTTGCAGAAACCCGTGCTGACATTTGGCCGTGGCACAGCGCCGCAAATCGCCGTGGAGGCGATTGTCGAGAGGCTCGCGAAGCGTGCCGGGGTGCCGTTTGCGGATACTCAGGTGACCTGCATGCCGTCGGTGGCGGTGATCGTGAAATTGCTGCGCGATGGCTATGGGATCGCCGCTGTGCCGGCCTTGTTTGTCGAGCCGTTTCTCAGCAGCGGCGAACTGGGGCAATTGCAGGTGCGTCCGCTGCCACCGCCAATCGATGTTGCCATGTATTGCCGTGACGCTGCCGACGTCGGCGTGCTGGCGGCCTCACGTGTCGCGCGCAGTGCGTGTGATCAGTACGCGAAGGCAATGGGGCGGCAGTTGATCGAGAGGCGGTGATGTGCAGCGATGCAGGGGCGTGTTCTGCCTCAGCAAATGAAATTCCAGTGCGCTTTCGAGGCTGCGTCCTGACGCCCGTCACTGCGTGAGGCGCCGGCGCGCGGTCGCGACCAGTTTGTCGAACGAAAAGCTGCTCGCGGCAAGCGCGGTGGTATCCGGAAAATTTTCGCGTGTGATGTCGGTCAACACTTGGCCCGGCGGCGCTTCGATCAGCACACGGGCGCCCATTTCCTGGATGACGGTGAGCGCATCGAACCAGCGTACGGTGTGGCGCATATTGGTCGCGAGATCGTCGCGAATGGCCTCGGCCGTGTACAGCGGGCGGCCGCCGCGATTGCCGACATAGGTGCTGTGCGGCGTGTGGAAAGGGACGTGCTGTGCGTATGCAAGCAGCTCGTCCGTGGCATGCGCGAGCAGTTCGCAATGTGACGGTACGCTCACTGCAAGACGGACGGCTTTGCGCGCGCCTGCGGCCAGAGCGCGTTCGATGAACGCGTCCAGCGCGTTGTTCGCTCCAGCCATGACGATCTGACGCGGCGCGTTGACATTGCCGACATAGACCCGCTCATGGCCCGCATCCGCGTGCTGTGCGGCGAGTGTTTCCAGTTGGTGTTCCGTCAGACCCGACACGGCTGCGAGACCGTAGCCCGACGGGTACGCCGTCTCCATCAATTCGGCGCGCTTTCGCACCATCCGTAACGCGTCGTCAAAACGAATCGCGCCGCAACTCACCGCTGCGGTATAGGCACCCACTGACAAACCCGCGCTGATCTCCGGCGTGAGCTGTTCGTCGGCCAGTGCGCGCGTGATCGCCACACCGGCGACGGTCAAGCCGATCTGCACGGCGACGGTCGAGCGCAGCGCGTCTGGCGTGTCGAGTGTGAGTACGTCGATGCCAAGCACTTGGGACGCTTCGTCGAGTGTGCCGGCGACAGCGTGATGTTGCGGCAAACGGTGCAGGAATCCGTCCGATTGCGCACCCTGGCCGGGAAACAGAAGGGCGAGCATCAGGCATCGGCGCGAGCGGGCGCCCACGGATCGGTAACGAGTTGCGGACCGCGCGCATGGCGTGCCATCACGCGTGCTTTGTTTGCCGCCCATTCGGCGAGCGCAATGCCGCCCGCGGGCGTTTCCAGTTGCGCGTCCACGCGAATGCAGGCGTGTTGTGCGATGGCTTGCAAATGATTCAGCAGCTGAATGGCCGCATGCTGCGAGAGTTTTTCCGGCACGCGGATCAGCAGATCGAGATCGCTCGAGAGCGTGACGGTGGGCGCCTGAGCGGCCAGTTCGAAGCCTGCGCTGCCTGTCGGTCCCCAGACGAATCCAGTCAATGCGCAGGCCATGTCGCGCTGTAACGTGGCAAGGGCCATGAAAGCAGGCAACGCATTGCGCCCCGCACGAGGGCTGCGCAGCGCCAATGCTTCTGGCGGCACGGCGCTTTCGATATCGTCCAGATGCGCCCACGTGCCGTAGCGCTGCGACCGCTCCGCGCCGCGTAAGCCGATCGCCACGAAACCGTCAGCGGCCAGCGCGCGTCGTACGACCGCATACGGCGCGCGCTCGAAAGATTCGCGAACCCATGGCGGTTCACCGTCAAACTGCCGCAAACGGTTCAGGCGCAGCAGATCGTGCGGCCGCCAACGCTCATCGCACGACAACGCATGAGTGCTGGCGAAAGGCGGCGTTGCGCAGACCTGCATTACACGGCGTCCCATTGTTCGGCGAGACGCCGCCGTACTTCAATCGAGGCTGCGCGATTCTTTTGTGCCGCGGCCGATTCGAGACGATGCGATAGATCGCGGCTGCCGGCGCGCGCGCTGCGAATCTGTTCGATCAGCACCTGACGCACGCGCTCGATTTGCTCGGCATCCGGCGCATCGGCGTCGACGTCGCCGATCAACTGATCGAGCAGGCCGAGTTTGGCAAACGACGTCATCGAGTACGACATCGGCACAATGGTCTCGCCGAGCGCGTCGAGTGCTTCCACGGTACGCCGCGTGACCCGGGCGGCTGCTTCCTTGCCCATGGCGTGAACCATCGTGCCGGGCGCGTCGAGTGCGACGATCCGGTTGGCCTGATAGCCGTGCGCGAGGAATGCGCCCGACATGGCGGGTCCGACGATCAGCGCGATCACCGGATGCCCGGCGTCGCGCGCCGATGCATAAGCATCGACGGCGGCTGCGCAGGCGAGGTGAATGCCGAGCATCTCTTCGCGGTAGCCATATGCCTGGCTTTTGACGTCGACGATCGCGACGATCGGGCGGCGCGTGGCGCTCGCCTCGTCCTGCGTGATGGCCTCGCGTACCGCGCGCGCGAGTTGCCAGCCTTGCTCGAGACCGACGACGTTGTCGGTCGCGCGGGGAAAGCGGTTGTCGGGATCGGGAACCACCGCAATGAAGCGCGCGGTCTCGCCGCCGAGCGACGCATCGCCGCTCCATACGGGCGCCTCGCCGGACAGTTCGCCGGCTAGCGCATGGAACCAGCGCGCGCCGCGGCTGAGGGTGGTATCGCTCATGCGTGCTCCTTGCGCGCGTTGTTTTGCGCATGTGGGTTATACACATCACGCATCGTTTCAGGCGTCACGCTGGCCGGGTCGATCTGCGCGAGGCGCGTGAGGAACGTGTCGACCTGTTCGCTGCGATGTGCAGTTGGCAGTCCTTGAATGAATGCTGAACGCACGGCGGCGTGCACCGCATCCGTATCGTCGTCGACCAGTTGGTCGGCGAGCGCGGTCTGCGCCCGTTGTTCGCCGCCGATCAATTGCCACACGCGGCGCCGGTCGCTCGAGTCGAGTTCTTCGATACCGGCTTCCTGTTCGATCACTTCAGGGCCGTTCATGCCGAGCCGCCCCTGCTTCGTCACGATCAGGTAAGAGCACAAGGCCGCGGCCAGCGACATGCCGCCAAAGCAGCCGACCATGCCCGCAATCACGCCGACTACCGGCACATGCCGGCGCAATGCGACGATCGCGGCCTGAATTTCGGCGATCACCGCGAGGCCGAGGTTGGCTTCCTGGAGCCGCACGCCGCCGGTTTCGAACAGCACGACCGGCCGGACGATCTTGCCGCGTTCGCAGTCGCGTAAGGCCATGTCGAGCGCGGCGGCGATCTTGCTGCCCGAGACCTCGCCGATGCTGCCTCCCTGGAACGCGGACTCGATCGCGGCGACCACGGCCGGTTCGCCGTCGATAGTGCCGCGTGCGATCACGCAGCCGTCATCCGCCTGGCAGACGACACCTTGCAGCGGCAGCCACGGCGATTCGATCTTGTCGAACGGTCCGAGCAGTTCGCGGAACGTGCCCGCGTCGAGCAGCGCGCGGGCGCGTTCGCGCGCGGGCAGTTCGATAAAGCTGTCACGCAGCATGGGCGCGGGACGGGTGGAGGCGAGCGTGCTCATGCGTCGTCTCCCTGTTCGGCTGCTTCGATGGCTTCCGCGAGCCGCAACGCCACGACGCCGGGAGTCGCGCCGAAGTCGTTGATTTCGATCTGCGCGGCGCCGTCGTAACGGCTGAAAAAGCGATCGAGCACGCTCTTCCAGATGTGGCCGTAACCGTCGACGCTGGTGCGCACGACCACGTGCGCGCTCAGGGCCGCGCTGGTTTCAGCAGGCGACAGCAGTACTTCCAGATCGCCCGAACCGACTACGCCCACATGCGCGCGAGTCGTGACGGCGCGTTGCGCCGGATAGTCGAAGGTCAGATGTTCCATGAGGCTGAGCTCCCATCGGCGTCATGATGCGCCAGCATGTCGAGAAAGAGGGTGGCGGCGAGCAGATCCGCTGCGCCGCCAGGCGATGCGTTGAGCGAGAGCAGCGCGTGTTCGAGTGCGGCGAGGGCGGTTTGACCGCCCGGCGTTGAACTCCCGCCCGCCTTTAGCACACGGCGCGCGCCGTGTTGTGCTGCGTGCAAACCAGGCAAACCCGCGCGATGCAGCAGACAGGTGTCGTCGAGTGAAGCCATGATCGAGAGCAGGGCGTCGATACGCGCGGCGTTTTCGTCGACGCCGTTGGTTCGCGCCGCGCGCAACGCGGGCAAACCGATATCGACGACGTGTGGGAAACCGTCTTGTGCCTCACGGCGTGCGCCGCCCACCTGATAGCGTTGCCGGGCGCGTTCGCCGTGACTATCGGAAGGCGCGGCGAAGCGATCCGGAAAGCAGGCAATCCGCGCGGCGAGCGTAGAGACGTGCGCCGCGTTCAAACGCGTGGTGTTGCCGGTCATCGAAGCGCCGGCCACCAGCAAGCCGACGATCCAGATCGCGCCGCGATGCGCGTTGCTGCCGCCAGTGGCATGCAGCATGTCCTGCTCGCCGGCGCGGCCGATTTGCGCGAGTTCGGCGCGCAAAAGCGCGGAGGGTTCACGACGGTGGCGCGCTGCGCGTGCCAGCGCCGCGAAGGTCGGCTCGAGCGTGCGTGCCGAGCGCAGCATGGTGGCGAGATCGAGGTCGCGATGCGCGCCGCTGCCGCGCCGGTCGACCAGCGCGGGTTTCGGCGTCAGTTGCGCTTCTTCGATCAGCGCGGTGACGGCATGGTGTGCAAGTTGAGCATCGGATAGCGCAGTGCATACCCTGAGCGTGTTCGCCTCGCGCGCAGGCGAAACGGCAGTGCGGCGCATGAGTTCGGCCTGCACCGCGGGCATGGCGTCGGCCTCGCGTTCGAGCAAAGCAGCGGGCGCCATTGTTACCAGCTCCTGAAGCGGGCCGGCGGCGCGTACAGGCCGCCCGACCACGTCACCAGATCGTCGATGCTGCGTGCCGCCAGCAGCGAGCGTTTTGCCTCGCCGCGACGAATGCCGAGGTCCTCGGGATACGCGACGATGCCGCGCCGGCGCAACTCGGCTGTTTTCTCCGGCCTCGCGCGCAGTCCGATCGGCGTCACGCCGGCTACCGCTGCCAAGGCCGCACGCCGCTCGTCGATTCCTTCGGCCTTGTGCAGATGCGCGATGCCTTCTTCCGTGACGACGTGGCTTACGTCGTCGCCATAGATCATGACCGGTGCAACCGGCATGCCGTTTTTCGCGCCGACGGCGACCGCGTCAAGTTCATCGACGAAGGTGGGCTCGCCGCCTTTCTTGTACGTCTCGGCCATCTGCACGACCAGCTTTTGCCCACGCGAGACGGGCCCCTGGTTCTTCAGCAGCTTGAGCCAGGCTTCGCTCGAATGACGCCGGCCGCGCGGATCGTGGCCCATGTTCGGCGCTCCGCCGAAACCGGCAAGACGCCCGCGCGTGACCGTCGACGAATTCGCGTCCGCGTCGATCTGCAAGGTCGAACCGATAAAGAGATCGACGCCGTATTGACCGGCCAGTTGGCACAGCACACGGTTCGAGCGCAGGCTGCCGTCGTTGCCCGTGAAAAATACGTCAGGGCGTGCTTCGATATACGCCTCCATGCCCACTTCACTGCCGAAGCAATGGATGCTGTCGACCCAGCCCGATTCGATAGCGGGGATCATGGTGGGGTGCGGATTAAGCGTCCAGTTGCGGCAGATTTTGCCTTTCAGACCGAGCGATTCGCCATAGGTGGGCAGCAGCAATTCGATCGCCGCGGTGTCGAAGCCGATGCCGTGATTCAGCGAGCTCACGCCGTACGGCTCGTAGATGCCGCGAATCACCATCATCGCGGTGAGCACCTGCAAATCGCCGATATGGCGTGGATCGCGCGTGAACAGCGGCTCGACGGCGAAGGGCCTATCGGCTTGAACGACCACGTCGACCCACGAACCCGGGATGTCGACACGCGGCAATTCATCGACGATCTCATTGACCTGCACGATCACGATGCCATGCCGGAATGCGGCAGCTTCGGCAATAGTTGGCGTGTCTTCGGTATTCGGGCCGGTGTACAGATTGCCGTGACGGTCCGCCTTGTCCGCGCACAGCAGCGCGACATGCGGCGTGAGATCGACGAACATCCGTGCGTACAACTCGACGTACGTGTAGATCGCACCGATTTCCAGCTGACCGTCTTCGAGCAACTGCGCGACCCGCAAACTCTGCGGCCCGGCAAACGAGAAATCGACCTTGTGCGCGATGCCGCGCTCGAACAGTGTCAGATGTTCAGGACGACTGATGCTCGAAATCAGCAGATGCACGTCGTGGATCTTTTGCGGATCGACCTTGGCCAGCGAACGGGACAGGAAGTCGGCCTGTTTCTGGTTGTCGCCTTCGAGTGCGACGCGGTCGCCCGGTTGAATCAGGGTTTCGAGTGCATCGATGATGCGGTTGGTCGGCAGGATGCCGTCTTTCAGCCACGGTGCAATGGCCGCGAGGCGACGGTTCTTTTCGTCGCGGCGGGTGGTCCAGGAATGCACGGTGGCGGACGCTTCAGCGGCTTCGGCGGGGCGGTTCATCGGCGGATTCAACTCCCGGTGGTGGTGCGCGTGCGTCTCACGCGCGGCTTGGGTTGGTTCGCAAGCGCGGCTTCCGCCTGCGCGCGTTCGGTCAGGAAACGGTGGAGCAGGTCGCCGGTGCCGAGCAGATGCGCGACAACGAGAGACTGCGCGGCAGGAATATCACGGCGTTGCACCGCGTCGAGCAAGGCAGCGTGTTCATTGTCCGACTCGCCCTTGTACGACGGCAAGCCGAACTTCAGGCGCAGATACCGTTCGCCGCGCCGGTGCAGCGCGCCGATCATGTCCTCGAGTTGCGGCCGGGCGGCGGGTGCGTACAGGCTCATATGGAAGGCCACATTGCGCGCGACGTACAGCGACGGGTCCGGTTCGCGCTCGGCGGCGCGGCACAGACTGGCGGATTCGCGCAGCGTGGCGGCGGTGTGATTGGGAATTGCGAGGCCGATGGCGAGGCTTTCCAGCGCGGAGCGGATCTCGTAGATTTCACGCGCTTCATCCGCCGACAAGGGCGCCACGGTCGCGCCTTTGTGCACGGCTGCTCTCGCCCAGCCCTCGGTTTCGAGCAGGCGCAAGGCCTCGCGCACGGGAATTGCGCTCACCGAGAAATGCCGGGCGATCGCATCCTGCCGCAGCGGCGCACCAGGCGCCAGGGTGCCGTCGACAATTGCCGCGCGCAGCGCCTCCGCGATCACGTGGGACATGCTCTCGCGTGGTGCCGCCACGGGTAGAAGCGGGCTGCGCGCCGGGGCGTCCAGGGGAAAACCATCTATTGCGTCGTTCATGATATCAAATATTATATATGAAAATGCGCCACTTACAGACGGGCAAACCCGGAAAGTTTTTGACCACCGGCGGCATGCGATGCCCGCCGGGCGTTGTATCTCTCAACGTTATACGAAGTGCATCGAGTGACTAACAGGCGCCAACCCGTCGTTCCCCTTATCTCAGACACGCACGTCAACCGCAGGGCCGGAGGAGCAAGATGAGTTCACTAACCGACCGTACGTCGGTCGCGCGGCGCCGCACGCCGCTCAATCGTTCGCAGATCGCAGGGTTTTGGGGAGCATGGGCCGGCTGGACGCTCGACGGGATGGACTCGTTCATCTACGCGCTCGTGCTGACGCCGGCATTGACCGAACTGTTGCCGCGCTCGGGGTATGCCGCGACGCCGGCGAATGTCGGCCTCGCCGGTTCGATTCTGTTCGCGCTGTTTCTGGTCGGCTGGGGGCTGTCGTTCATCTGGGGGCCGTTGGCGGACCGCTTTGGCCGCACCAAGGTGCTGGCGGGCACCATTTTCACGTTTGCCATTTTCACCGGACTGGCCGCGACTTCGCACAACGTCTGGGAACTCGCCATCTATCGTTTCATTGCCGGAGTGGGCATTGGCGGCGAGTGGGCGCTGGCGGGGACGTATGTGGCTGAGGCATGGCCGGAAGATCGCCGCAAGATGGGCGCGGGGTATCTGCAAACGGGCTACTACGCCGGGTTCTTTCTGGCGGCCGCGCTCAACTACACGATCGGCGTGCATTTCGGCTGGCGCGCGATGTTCCTGACCGGCGCGGTGCCGGTTGTGGTCGCGATTCTGGTGCTGCTGCGCGTGAAGGAGTCGGAGAAGTGGCAAAAGGCGGAGGAGCGCACCGAGCGCGCCAAACCGCTGCGCGAAATCCTCGGACCAGCGTATCGGCGCCGCACATGGGTTGCATGCATTCTGCTGACCATTGCAATTGTCGGGTTGTGGGCGGGTGCGGTGTACGAACCATCGGCAGTGATTCAACTGGCGACGAAAGCCGGCATGACGAAGAACGATGCGATCCGGACGGCGTCGCTGGCAACCGGCCTGCTGTCGATCGCGACGATTCTCGGCTGTCTCGCGTTGCCGCCGCTGGCCGAGCGGATTGGGCGCAAGAAGACCCTGGCGGTTTACTTCATCGGCATGGCCGTGGCGATTGCCGGCAGTTTCGGCTGGGCGTTCTATCTGCCGAATGGGCTCGCGCCGTTTATAGCCTGGCTCTTCGTGCTGGGTTTCTTCGGCGGCAATTTTGCGCTGTTCAGCTTGTGGCTGCCGGAACAGTTCGAGACCCGCGTACGGGCCACCGCTTTCGCGTTCTGCACGTCATTCGGACGGTTTGTCGGGGCGGGCGTCAACTTCCTGCTCGGTGCGGCCGTGCTGCATATGCATACGCTCGGCGTGCCGGTGGCGCTCACTGCGCTGGCGTTTATTGCCGGCTTGTTTGTGATTCCGTTTGCGCCGGAGACGAAAGGCGAGGTGTTGCCGCAGTGAGATTGGCCGATTGGCTGAGTGGCGGGCAGGGGTGCTGACGGGCATGCTTCCTATTGGTTAGACGACGTTTTCCTACGCAGTTTCGGTTTGCTGATATGTACAGCGCTCTGTACAATGATTGTGGTGGTTCAGTTTGGCTTTGTTGCTCTGAACCGCCACCGTATTGGGCGGCCCTCAGGATACGAATATTCCGTTTTGCGGTGGAAGCGTCTCTAACTTTTTGACAGGAGCGACTGGAGGGAAACCTCTCAGATCGAGAAAACGAATGAACGTCCTTACTTACAGCGAGGCACGCGCCGGCTTTAAGCAAGCGATGGACGACGTCTGCCGCGATCACACGCCTATGCTGATAACCCGGCAGAGCGGAGAAAATGTGGTCATGGTTTCGCTCGAGGATTTCAATGCGATGCAAGAAACCTTGTATCTGTTGAGTTCATCGAAGAACGCCCAGCGGCTTGCCAGGTCCATCGCCCAGTTGAATGCCGGTGGGGCGACTTCGCGCGACCTGCTGACCGATGAACAAACAGAAAAGCCGCAACGAGGAGGCCGCAAAGGCTGACAGCATTTTTATGTTCACGGACGAGGCGTGGGGCGATTATCTGTACTGGCAAGATGCCGATCGAAAGGTCTTGCGCAAGATCAATGTGTTGCTGGAGGAGTGTCGGCGCGATCCCTATCGCGGTACCGGAAAACCAGAGGCGCTGGTGGGCAGCTTAAGCGGTTTCTGGTCACGACGTATCACTCACACCGATCGATTGGTCTATCTGCCGAGAGACGGAAAGATCTATGTGATCGCTTGCCGTTTCCACTACGACGACTAAAGCAAAAAACCGGGCATGTTGCCCGGTTTTTTTGTTTAGCGCATCAAAGTATGCAACGCGCGCCACGCTCCATATCAATCACATATGCCACCTTGCCGACACCGTTAGCGTGCGCGGCGCGCCTGGCATGTTGTACATATCCGCGTTACCGTGCGCCGCGATGAAGTACTTGCGGTCGAACAGATTGTCCAGCGTCAACGCCACATCCACGTTCTTGCCGTGATACCCCGCGCCGAGATCGAACGTGACGAAAGAGGGCAGCGTCACCGCATCGCTCGCCGATGTATAGCGCGCCGACTGGAACTGCGCGCCGCCGGCCGCGTAGAAGCCGTACTTCAGGTCGCGCTTGATCCACACGCTTGCGCTATGACGCGGCATCAGGCCCGGCGTATTGTTGTGCAGCACCAGCCCGGCTGAACTCGCTTGCGGCGAGCCGTCGACGTTCCCGTTCAGATAAGCATAGCCCGCGTACACCGACCACTTTGGCGCGATCTCACCCGTCGTGGACAGTTCCAGTCCGCGCACGTGTTGCGTGCCGATCGGCAGCGCATAAGTCGGGTTGGACGGATCGGCGATCTGCTGGTTGGTCTGCTTCATGTCGAACAGCGCGATGCTCGCGCTTGCGCGGCCCAGGTCGAACTTCGAGCCGACTTCGAAGCTCGTGGTCTTTTGCGGCGCCAGCGCCGAACCGTTCGCAAACGCGCCGCTGCTGATCAGCGTATCGGCGAGCGGCGAGAACGACTGGCTATATGAGGCGTACAGCGACACCCAGTCGAGCGGTTCGTAAATCAGACCGACACGCGGACTCCACGCGCGATCCGTGCGATCCAGATTCACGTGCGCCGAGGTGTAGTCGTTGCGGGTTTGCGTCAGATAGTCGAAGCGCAGGCCTGCCAGGATCTTCCAGTGCTCGGTGAGCGAGATCAGGTCCTGCGTGTAGACGCCGGCAAGTCCCAGCACGGTCGACGCATTCGTTTTGGCCGCCGTGCCCGGCTTCACACCCGGCAAATTGATGAGCTGCGGATCGTACAGGTTGTAGGTGGCGACCTTGTTGGTCGAGTAGATGGTGTCGAATTTCTGCTGCTGCGAGAGTTCGACGCCGTACAGCAGTTCGTGCTTCATACCGAACAGCGTGGTCTTCTGCGTCAACTCGAAGAGACCGTCCACGCCATGATCCTGGCGAAAGCGGGTGCTTTGATCGAGTGTGACGACCGGGTTCAGCGCTGTCTTGATCGGCTCATACGTGACGTAGTTTTTGCGTTCGAGCGAGAAATCGTACGCGCGTACGGCCGTGTGCAACGACAGCGAATCGTTGAAGCGGTGATCGAGCGACACGGTCGCGCTTTTCGCATCCACGTCGTTATAGGAGGTGCTCGCGGCGTTGGCCGAACCGTAATACGTGTTGATCGGCACGTTGACCGGGCGGCCGAGATAGGCGGGCAGGCCCTGATCCGAGGTGCGGCGGTCGTGCAGATAATCGGCTTCGATATTCAGGATGGTGTCCTTATCGATGCGGAACTGCGCGGATGGCGCCACGGCCTGGCGATTCAGCTGGAACTGGTCGCGAAAGCTGTTCGAGTTTTCGGCGGCGCCCGTAATGCGAAAACGCGCGGCGTCGTTCGCATTCCAGCCGAGATCGAATTCGCCGCGCCGTTCGCCTTCGGTGCCGAGCGTCACGCCCACGGCCTGCTGTGGATTCGCCGTCGGCTTCTTCAGCACGCGGTTGATCAGGCCACCGGCCGAGCCGCGTCCATAGAGCACGGCTGCAGGCCCCTTCAGGACGTCGACCCGTTCGACGTTCGACAGATCGCGATAGTAGAGCGCGTCGTCGCGAATGCCGTCGACGTACTGATCGGTGATGTTGTTGAAGCCGCGCAAGGTGATCTGGTCGCGCTGACCGTCGCCGACCGAAAAACCGATGCCCGGCACATTGCGCAATGCATCCTGCAGCGAGCTCGCGTTCTGTTCCTCCAGCAACGCGCGTGGCACGACATTGACCGTTTGCGGCACGTCCATCAGCGACATGTTCATCTTCGTCGCGGTGTTCGAAGTGCTGGAGTCGTAAGAGCGGTCGGCCGCGGCCTGGACCGCGATGGCGGGCAGCGTGTTGTCGGCCGCGCCGGCGGCGGGCGTAGCCTGCTGCGCCAGCAAAGGTTTGGCGCTGGCGAGAGAAGTAGCGAGCAGCAAGGCGCGGTAAGTATTCTTTTTGACGTTCATGGCAACGTTCTTTGAGTGTGGATCGATGGGTGTTATTGGTTTTGGGGTGCAGCAAAAGCGGTCATGCAAAAGCGCCAGGCGGGCACAAAGAAGGCGCAAGCTGGTGCGCACGACGTGACAGAAGTCGTGTGGTCGGTCAGGCGAGACGAAGTGATGAGTTCCCCTGTTGCTGTCCAATGAATCCGGAAATTGAAACGGCCGGGGCGCCGTGCGTCAGTGCGCGGGATGCGCAGACGTGACATCGGCTGCCTCGGAATGGCATGTCGATGTGGGAACGGGAGGTGCAGCAGAAGCCGGATCAATGTCCGGCTTGTAATATTCGGAAATTATAAACGAGAACTATTCTCGATTGTGCGAAATGAATGGAAAATGCGGGGATTTTGCAGGGTTATTTTCGATGAAATGAAAGCTGACGCCGTGCAGTGACGTGCGCCAAGGGGCGGCGAGCAGCGAGCGGAGGCCGAAGGTGTCTGTCACCTGGCTCCGGCCGCCCAATCGTCAGTCAGCGTGATGCCGCGCGTGTCCGCCGGGACGCAACATCGACAGCAGCGGCCAGCCGAGATTCACCCCGAGGCTGGCGATCACGATCAGGGCCATGCCGGCGAGTTGCGGCAGCGAGAGCGCCCTCCCGTACACCACGGCATCGACCACGATCGCCGTGAGCGGATAGACGAACAGCAGCACGGCGATGATGGGCGTGGTCAGCTTCGGCAGTGCGCCGTAGATCAGCACATACGAGAGCCCCGTATGCAGCACGCCCATACCGATCAGCCAGAACCACTGCATCGGTCCGATATGCACGGCAGTAAGCGGCGCAATGAACGGCAGGCACACCACGCCGACCGCGCACTGTGCGAGCGTCAGCAGATGCGGCCGTAAATTGCCGAGCCCTTTGGCGATCAACGTGACGCTTGCGTACAGCACCGATCCCGCCAGTGCCTCCCCGATGCCGATCAGATAGCTCGTATGCCCCTGCAGATTCTCGGTAGCCGCCACGCCCGAGGCCAGAACAAGCCCGACGAACGCGGTTGCGATCCAGCCGAGCCGGTCCACGCCAAGGCGCTCGTTGAACAGCGCCGCGCCCATCAGCACGACCCAGAACGGCTGCACATGAAATACCACGGTCGCAACCGCAATGCTGGTGCGATGAATCGCGTCGAAGAAACCGACCCATTGCGTGACCATCAGAACGCCGGAGATCAGCGCGAGCGCAACTGTGCGCCGTGTGAAATTCGCGCGCGTAAAGAAGCCCTTCCACGCGCAATACGCGGCGAGCGAGAGGAAACCGAACAGGCAGCGAAAGAACACCAGCGTCAGTGCGCCGAGCCGCGCTTCCTCGACGAAGATGCCGAGCGTGCCCATCAGAAGCCCGCCGCTGGCCAGCGTAATGGCGCCTTGTTGACGTTGGGTGAGGGACATGCGAAGCCGCTCCGGAAGTGGGTCATCTCAGGTGGAGTCAGCAGTATTGCGTGGCTTGTCACATGTCGACAAACGAATTAAATTGAGAAATTCCATAAGCTGGATTGATAAATCATGCACCCCGAATTCGACGTCGATTTACTGCGGACCTTCGTCGCGGTGGTGGAAACGGGCAGTTTCACGAAGGCTTCGACGACCGTGCACCGCTCGCAGGCGGCGGTCAGCATGCAGATCAAGCGGCTCGAAACCATGCTCGGCACCACGCTGTTCGCCCGCAACACGCGCAACCTCTCACTCACGCGGCCCGGCAATACGCTGCTCGAATACGCGCGGCGTGTGCTGGCATTGCACGAGGAAGCGTGGTCGGCGATCGTGCGGCCCGAGGTGACCGGGCGTGTGGTGCTGGGCGCACCGGACGATTACGTATCGTCGCTGCTCTCGCCGGTGCTGCGGCGCTTCTCGAACCTGTATCCGCACGTCGAGATCGAGATCGTCTGCGCGCAGAGCACCTCGCTCGCGCCGATGCTGGCCGACAACAAGATCGATCTCGCCTTCGTCACGCGCGACCGCAAACTGCGCGGCGAATTCGTGCGCAGCGAGCCGATGGTGTGGGTGGGGGCGTCGGTGGATACGCCGGTGCTGGCGGCGTCGCCATTGCCGGTCGGGCTCTATGAGCCGGGTTGTATTGCGCGCCAGCATACGCTGGCGGCGCTGGATGGCGCGCGGATACGCTATCGGGCGGCGTTCAGCAGCGCAAGTCTGATGGGGTTGGTAGCGACCGTGGATGCCGGTCTTTCGGTGATCGCGCTCACGCGTTGCAGCGTGCCGCCGCGCCTCGCCATACTCGGTGAAGCGCAAGGCTTGCCGAACATCGCGCCGCTGGAAATCGTAGTGGCGCGCAGCGCCAAATCGGACCGGCCGACCTGCGATTATCTCGCCGCGCAGATGGTGCAGGATTTGTCGCTGCGCCCGCCAACGCGCGGCGCGGCGAATGCGTGATGATGCTGCGCTGGACGCAGGTTAAAAGGCGTTGTCGAGCGGCGGCGCTGGGGCGCGCAACTTAAGGGCGTTGTTTACGCGGGGCACCCACGCGTGCAACTTACTGTCTGCGTGGCTCAACCGCGCGACTGACTCGCGCGCGGCGCTCAAGCCCGCGGATAGGCCGTCACTTCGCCATCCACGGCAAGCCGCACGTTTTCGCCCGGCCGCGGCGACAGATACCCCGGCACACGCGCGCGCACCACCGTGCGCGCGCCGGACTGCAATTGCAGCGCGACGCCCGCGTCCTGTCCCTGAAAGACCACTTCCTGCACTATGGCGTCATAAGACGCAGCGCCATTCGGCAAGGTTTCGTCCGCGCGCAACAGACGGATCTGCTCGGGCCGCACCATGACGTCGACCGCGCCGTTGCCCATCGGCGCGCACAGCGGTAAATCGCCGAGCTCGCAGTCGACGCGATCCTGCCTGACCGTGCCTGGCAACAACACCGCTTCACCGACGAACGATGCAAGCTCACGCGTGACCGGCCTGCGGTATAGCGTCTCCGGTGTCGCGGTCTGGATCAGCCGGCCGTTCCATAGCACCGCGACCTCATGGCCGAGCGACAGCGCTTCCGATTGATCGTGCGTGACGAGCACCGCGGTCGCGCCAGCCGCGGCGAGAGCACTGGCTACCGCCTGGCGCGTTTCGAGCCGCAAGGCCGCGTCGAGCGACGAGAAGGGTTCATCGAGCATCACCAGGGTCGGCGACGGTGCGAGCGCGCGAGCGAGCGCGACACGCTGCTGCTGGCCGCCCGACAGCTGCTGCGGCGCGCGCTCGGCGAAATTCGCCGGCAAGCCGACCAGTTCCAGCAATTCGGCCACACGATGACGCGCGCGGCGCTGCGTGCGCGGCAAGCCGAACACGATGTTGTCCGCCACCGAAAGATGCGGGAACAGCGCACCTTCCTGCGGCACATAGCCGATGCGGCGCTGCTCGGAAGGCACGTGCAGGTTGTCGCCGGCCACGCGGCGGCCGTCGATTTCGACACTGCCGCCATCCGCGCGTTCGAAGCCGCACAAGAGGCGCAGCAAGGTGGTCTTGCCGCTGCCGGACGGTCCGAGCAGCGCGAGCAGCGTGCCGCGCTCGACGGAGAGATCGATGCCGTGCAGCACCGGATGGCCGTCGAACGATTTTTGCAGTCCGCGGATACGAAGTTCGCTCATGAAAATCCGATGGAAAAAGCGGGCGATTGTGCGCGATAGTACGTGGCGTTCAGCTGCGCTCGCCGAGTAATGCCGATTTGCCGAGCAACGCGAACAGGAGGCCGGAGGCGAACAGCGAAATACCGGTAAGCAGTGCTGCATAGGGCGCTGCGGCGGCAAACGCCATTGTCGAGGTGTCGGCCCAGACCTGGGTCGCGAGTGTTTGCGTATCGATCGGGGAGAGCAGCAGGGTGGCGTTCAATTCGGTGACGACCGAGATGAACACCATCGCCCCGGCCGCGCCGAGCCCCGGACCCGCCAGCGGCAACACCACCCGGAACAGCGTCTGCGACCAGCTCAGGCCGAGCGCGCGAGCCGTCTCTTCAAGGCGCGGCTGCGCCTGCATGAAGGCGGCGCGCACACTCACCAGCGCCACCGGCATGAACAGCATCGCGTAGGCGATCACCAGCAACGTCGCGCTTTGATAAAGCGGTTGCAGCGCATGCACCGCGAGCGACACGATCGCCAGCGCGATCACCAGCCCCGGTATGCCTTGCGCCAGAAACACGGTACGTTCGAACAGCGTCGCGAAACGGGTCGGATAGCGCACCAGCAGGAACGCGAGCGGCACGACCAGCAGCGTGGTCAGCAGCGCGGCGGCGAGCCCGAAACCGAGCGACGAGATCGTCGCGTTGAACAGCAGTTCGGGCGACACATCGGCCGGTGTGACGGCAGCCGCGCCCGGTTGCGTGAGCCAGTAGCCGATCATGCCGAGCGGCACGCCGAGCGTGGTGATCGCGAGCGCAGCGAAGCCGGCCACGACAATCCAGCGCCATGCGCCGAGGTCGTAGCGCAACACCGCGCGACGTGTGCCGCGATCGACGCGTTCATAACGCGCCGCGCCGCGTACCCGAAACTCGAACGCCAGCACGATCAGGCAGATCACGATGAGCAGGCACGCGAGCAGCGAGGCGCCGCCGCCGTCGAAACTGGTGCGAAATTCCGCGTAGATTTGCGTGGTGAAGGTATGAAAGCGCAGCAGCGTAAACGCGCCGAATTCAGACAGTACACCCAACGCGACCAGCAGCATGCCGCCGAGCAGCGCCGGACGCAGTTGCGGCAGCACGACGCGCAGGAACGTGGTCCAGCGGTTGCAGCCGAGTGCGCGCGCACTTTCTTCGAGCGCGGGATCCATGCTGCGCAACGCGGCGGCCACGGGCAGATAAACGAGCGGGAAATACGCGGAGCTCAGCACCAGTAGCGCGCCGTTGAAGTCCTGCAGATCCTGACTCAGCGACACCCACGCGTAGCTCGAGATGAAGGCCGGCATGGCGAGCGGCGCGGCGGTGAGCACAGCCCAGACGCGGCGCCCCGGCAAATGCGTACGCTCGACAAACCACGCGGCCGCCGTGCCGACGACAACGCAGACGAGGGTGGCCGATACGGTGATCAGCAGCGTGTTGATCAGCAGTTCGCCGACGAGCGGGCGGAAGATCAGATCGACCGCCTCGCCGAGACCGAAGCTCGCCGCGCGCCAGAAGGTAAACGCAATCGGCAGCAACACCAGCAAAGCGCTGAGTGCTGCTGCCGCGAACAAACCGCGCGGCGCGCGCAAACGGGCGCGCACCGGGGTATGGGTTACAGCCGGAGGGCCGGCTGACACTGCATCGCTCATTTACAGCAAACCTGCCTGACGCAGCAGCTTGCCGGCCTGGCTGTCGTCGCCGAGTTGCTGGATGGTCAGCGCCGGCGGGTTCAGTTCAGTGAAGGGCTTGAGGATCGGGTCCGATGCCACGCCTGCGCGCAGCGGATACTCGAACATGACGTGGCTGTTCGCCATCAGCTGTTGCGCGCGCTCGCTAACCAGATAGGCAAGAAACTTCTGCGCGCCGTCCGCATTGTGGGCCGACTTCAGCACCGCTGCGCCCGACACGTTCACCGTCGCGCCGGCATCACCGTTGCCGAAGTGATAGATCGCGCTGCGGGTTTTGGCGTCGCCGATTTCAGCGTGCAGACGCGCCCAGTAGTAGTTGTTGATCAGACCGGTTGCAACGCCGCCGCGATTGACGGCCGCCACCACGCCTTCGTCGTCGTCGAAAATCTGCGCGTTGGCTTTCAGGCCCTTCAGCCATTGCACGGTTTGCGCTTCACCCTTCAGCGCGAGCACGGCGCTCACGAGCGGCAGGAAATCGCCGTCGCTCGGTGCAATGCCGACCTTGCCTTTCCATTCCGGCTTGGCCAGATCGAACAGCGACTGCGGCAGTTGCGACGGTTGCAGCTTGGTCGTGTTGTAGGCCAGCACGTTTTCGCGCGCGGTCACGCCCACCCAGGCACCGGTCGGCGAACTGAAGCGGGCCGGCACGGTCGCGAGCGTCGGGCCATCCACCTTGTTCAGCAGGCCTTTCTCTTCGAGCAGCATCAGTTCAGGCGAGTTTTCCGTGAAGTACACGTCGGCGGGTGTCGCTGCGCCTTCCGCGACGATTTGCGCCGCCATCGCCGGGCCTTCGCCATTGCGGATCTTCACCGAAATACCGGACTGCTTTTCGAAGTCTTTGGCGAGCAGATTGACAACCTGTTCGTGCTGCGCGTTGTACAGCGTGATCGACGCAGCATGGGCCGTCGACGGCACGGTGACGAACGCAGCCAGCGTGAGAGCGGCTGCGCTGCTGACGAGGCGCAGGCGGGTGCCAAACCAGGAATGAGCCATGATCCTAAAATCCGTTAGTGATGTTGTTGTTGGTCTTCGCTGCACCACCGGCCTTGCGGCCGGCGGCTTACTGCGACTTGCATTACGTCTCGAACAGCCCCGCGCCGATATACGAACCCGGCTTCGCGCCCGGCGGCACGGCGAACACCGCGCTGCCTACGTGCGTGGTGAACTGGTTCATCATGTCGAACTTCGCGAGCTTGTCGTTGATCGGAATGAAGCCGCTACGCGGGTCGCTCTGGTGAGCCACGAAAATCAGCCCCGCGTCGTACTCGGTTTCCTGACGCCATGGCGGCCAGCGCTCGATGTAGAAGTTCGTGCTGTCGTTGTACGAATAGGAGCGGCGCAGAATCTGCGCACCGTTGTTGCTCGCCTGATTCGACAAACGCACGTGCGAGTTCTCCGGAATTACCGGATTGCCGTCCTTGTCCTCTTCCTTGAGGTTCACCGGATCGAACTCGTTCTTCTTGCCGATCGGCGCGCCGCTGTATTTGTGACGGCCGAACACCTGCTCCTGGAAGTCGACTTCGGTGTTGTCCCAGTGTTCGAGCGTGATGCGGATGCGCCGCACCACGGTGTAGGTGCCGCCTTCCATCCACGGTGCGTCGGCGCTGGCGCCGGCCCAGACGAATTCGTTCATCAGCTGCGGCTTCGCGGTCGACGGATTGTTGGTGCCGTCCTTGAAACCCATCAGATTGCGCGGCGTCTGACCGCGCGGACCGGACAGGAAACCGGCCTGGCCCCAACGCATCGCCGCGGTGCCGTAAGCGAGACGCGCCAATTGCCGGACCGCATGAAACGCGACTTGCTGATCGTTCGCGCAGGCCTGAATGAACAGGTCGCCGCCGGTCTTCTGCTCGATCAGCTGATCGCCGTTGAAGCGCGGCAGATCGACGAGCGCGGCGGGGCGGCGCGCGGCGAGGCCGTAGCGATCCTTGCCGTCCTTCGTGAACAGACCCGGACCGAAACCGAACGTGATCGTCAGGCCGCATGGGCCGAGGCCGAGCACGTCGCCGGAATCGGGCGCGGCTTTGCTGTTGACCGGGCTGTAGGCTGTGCCGTCGGTCTTCGCATCGGCCTTCGTGCCGGCCGGCGTATCAGCCTTGGTGTCGACCAGTTCCGTTTTAACCGCGGCGCCGGTCGGCAGCGGTGCGGCCGTGTTGCCTTGCGTCAGGCGTGCGGCGGCGTCGGTCCATGCGCGCAGCAGCGCGATCACGTCGTCGCGTTTCTCGGTCGTGAGATCGAGCGCGGCAACGTACGTGTGACTCTGCTGCGGCGTGACGATGCCGCCTTGATGCAAGGCGTAGAACGGTTCGACCGCCAGTTGCGGGTCGGCGTTATGCGCCGGCGTCTTGCCGAGCGCGGCCTGAGCGACGCCGCTCGCACCGAGGCTCGCGCCCGCTGCGACCGCCGCACTGCCGGCCTTCAGAAAACCGCGCCGTGAGGGCCGCGGGGGTTGATCGTTTGCCATGGTTACATCACCTTCAGTTGGCCGTGGGGGCTGCCGGAAACGCGTCCGGCTCGACGGCCGGATTTGCGTCCTTAATGTGCCAGCTGGCTTACTTCGCCAGAACCAGCGTGTTCACGTCGTCCTGCACGTAATAGAAGCCGTCGCCTTCGGGCGTCATGGCGAGACCGAACAGGTCGCCGTTGCCGGGGGGCGATTGTGCCTTGTCGGTGTCGATCCAGCGCGCGTAAATCTGCTTGCCGCTGGCAGGGTCGATCTCGACGATCTGACCGTTCAGCGCGTTGGTGACGAGCAGGTGGCCGTTCGGTGCGGTGACCATGGCGAGCGGGCGATGCAGCAGACCGTCGGCGGTCAGTTGGCGGCCCACACCGGCGCTGGTGTCGCGCGTCATCGGTTCGTCGATTTCGGTGATACGGTTGCCGATCGCGTCGGACACGTACAACAGTTTCTGATCGTTCGACAGCGCGAGGCCGGTCGGACCGACGAGGAACACGCCCTTGTCCGCCTGTGCGCCGAAGCCGCTGCCGATCACGGTTTCCTTTTTCACGACCGGCGGCTTGCCGGCCGGCACGTCGAGGTCCAGACGCAGTACGGTGGCCTGCTTGAACACCGGCGGATTGCCGTCCGCACCGCCCACGCCGAAGCCGGCATTGCTGACGAACAAGGTTGCGCTCGTACCGTTGTCGACGACCGCCATGTTGCCCCACGGATCGTTGATGTTCGGGCTGTTGATGGTCGACGCAATCTTGCCGTTCGGATCGATCACGATCAGGCAGCCGGCGCCCTTGGTGCCGGTGGTGCCGTCATTGCTCGGCGTGCTGCCGACGATCACATAGCCCGACTTGAGCATCGTCATCGCGGTCGACAGGCCGATGCCGCCCGGACATTCCTTCAGATCGCGCGGCACCGTCGCGAACACCGTCATCTGTTTGGTGTCCGGATGATAGTTGATGATCGTGCTGCCGGTGCCTTGCAGATTGGTCGAGTTATTGAAGTTGCCGACCAGCACGTCACCCTGCTTGACGGTGCCCGCCGTCACCGGCGCGACCACTACCGCGTACGGATTCTGGTCGCCGTTGTCCGGCACGGTGTTGATCAGCGTCGTGTGATGCTTGATGGTTTCGAGGAAACCTTGTGGCTCGGCGTGCGCCACGCCGGCCGTCACGAATGCGGCGGCGCTGACGGTTGCAGCGATCAGGGCCCGCGCGGCGCGCGGCGAAAATTTGCGCGTGGGATGGTTCACGAGTGTGCCTCCGTGCCTGAGCACAAAGCGGTCATTGCGATCATGATCGAAAACATGGGATTCGATTTAGCGTGGGTGTGCGGATGTGCGTAAGTAGTCATGGCGAACGGCATCAGAACGTGATGTTGGTCCGCAGGCCGATGACAAACGTGTTGCGCAGCGGCTGAGCCGGGTTGCTCGGATTCTGGCCGGCGCCGGCATTGAACGTGTACTGCGCATCGGCTTGCAATTGCCACCACGGGTTGACCTGATACTGGTAGGTCGCTTCGAGCGTGGTTTCGCTGGTGCGCACGCCATAGGGGCCGCCGCTGAATGCCTGGTTATCCTGATCGAGACCATTCGCGTGGTTGCCGATCTTGATATAGGTGAGCGCGATGCCTGCGCTGTCGTTGTCGCGGCCGGCAAATGGCGCTTTCAGCACGATGCCGAGGTTCGCCGAGAGGCTGACCAGGTTGCGGTCGCCCGGTGCGCCCATGACTCGCCCGAACACGCTGAGGCTGCGCGGCTCGTCCGGGTCCGGGCGCCAGATCATCTGGTCGGCTACCGCGTAGAAGCTGTAGTCGCCGTGATGATTCTGCGCCACGCCGGTGCTCGCCGGGTTCGCAAGCGAAAGGCCGGTGTTGTCGAAGCGCTGATCGGCGAAGCTGCCGTTGTTGTACCAGACGCCGAGCTTGTAGGTGCCGGGCAAACCGCCGCCGCCTGCACCGACCATTTCGCCGTCGGCCGGCTGATTGATCGCGTACTGCAACTCGCCGATGTACAACGCGCCGTTATGCAGGTTGAAGTTGGTGCCGCTCTTGTTGTTCGGATTGTTGCCGAGCGGATCGCCGTCGAAGACGCCGACGAGGCCCGTCAACGAAGGCGTGATCTGTCCGCGCACACGCACGCCCAGGTCGGACAGCGGATAGGCGGGACCGCCGGACGGCATGTCGTAGGACGGCAGGGCAGGCCAGCCGAACATCGTGTTGACGAACAGCGCCGCGTTCGAGCTGGTGATGAACTCCTGATCGATACTTTGCTGACCGATCTTGACGTCGACGCGCTTGTTCAGGAACGACTGCTGATACCACAGTTCCCACAGGCGGGTAGCGTCATCGGCTTCGATACCGCTCGCCGTATTCAGCGTGCCCAGCTTGTTGGCGCTAAGGTTGGCGCCGTGGATCTGCAACGCACTGACGTTGAACAGACCGCCCGGCAAACCGAACGCCTTTTGCGTATCCATCTGCAAGGTCGCGGTCGTAAGGCCGTCGTAATCCGCGCCGCGCGCGAGGCCGCCGCGCAGATTGTCGAGAACTTCACTGGTTTCGGTGAGCGCGAACGTCACGCCGTATTTGCCGAGCCACGGGCGCAGGCCGCCGATGTCGCCGAGCAAGGTCGCGCGATTCCAGACGCCGGTCCATTGATTCGTTTGAGTCGCCTTGATGTTCAGGTCGGCTTCCGGCGCTTCCGGCGCGGCATCCGGATTGGCGTCGGCCATGGCTACGCCGGCGGTCAACGAAGCCCAGGCGAAAGCCGTGCACAGTGCGGCGCGCCGCATCGAAGGCAAGCGCGAACGGCGCACGGCGCCGGCGTCGCGAAGCGAACGCGCCTGGTCGGCGGGTCCAGTTGATTGGGCGAACTTCATCGAAATCCTTGTTTGTGTTGTATCGACTGATCTAACCATCGCGGCGTGACGTCACCGTGTGCCTGCGAGTCGCCGCATCGGTTCGCGACGCCAGATGCAGCAGATGGCGAGATCGTACGCATGCGGAATAAGTGCGTCAACACAAATGAGAACGATTCGCATCAATATTACTAGGGTGTAATTCCGAACTTTACGGACTGCTACTAAAGGTTGTTTTTGTGTAAATAAAATAGAATGAATATGTAATGTATTGGTATGGATTCGGTCATACCGAACCGGTGCCGGGGAGGCCGGTATCCGGCTTCGCAGCCGGGGTCAGGCAGGGGGAACTGGGCCACTACGGAAACATGGAAGGTCAGTGTGACGAGCGGACAACAAAAGACGCTATGATCTTCTTCCGATGCCGCGCTATGGCGCAAAGCCTTCAAGTGCCCAGTCTCCAAACCATCCCGGGACGACACCGATGTCACACACCGTGAATCTGGACAACTACTTCACCCGCATAGGCTACCAGGGGCCTCGTGCGGCGACGTTGGAAGTACTCCAGGAACTCCACAAGCTCCACCCCAGATCAATTCCTTTCGAGAATCTGAACCCGCTTACACACCGCGCGGTAAAACTCGATCTCGAATCAGTCGAACAGAAGTTGATCACGCAGAAGCGCGGTGGCTACTGCTTCGAACAGAATGCGCTGTTCGCGAATGTCCTGATGCAATTGGGCTTCAGCGTGACGCCTCTGCTAGCCCGGGTGCTTTGGGGCCGGGAGTCCGGCGCGATTCCCCCGCGCACGCACATGGTCCTGCGTGTCGACATCCGGAACGAAGCATGGATCGCCGACGTCGGCTTCGGCAGCGTGACGCTCACCGCGCCGCTGCGCCTGATCGCCGGCAGCGCGCAGCCCACGCAACTCGGCACGTTTCGTCTGGCCGATGCATCGCACGGCGCGCTCTATCTCGAGGTGCAGTCTCGCGACGAATCCTGGGCGCGCGTCTACCGTTTCGACCTGCAGCCGGTCGAATGGATCGACTACGAGACCTCGAACTGGTACACCTCGAGCGCACCGGAGTCGGTGTTCCTGAATAACCTGATCGTTTGCCGGGTTCTGCCGGAATCGCGCCTGACGTTGCTCAACGACCAACTGAACGAACGCGCGGCGGACGGCCAGGTCATCAGCGAGCGGCAGCTGAAGAGTGCGGACGAACTCGCGGCCTGCCTGCGCGGTCAATTCGGTCTGAACACGGGCGACATCGACATTGCAGAGATATTCGGGCGCGTGAGTTCCGCTTCCGCCTGAGGCAAGAACGTAGCGGGTACTCAGGCTTCGATCCGGGCGCGCGCATCCGCCACTGCGCCTTGCGCAGCGGCTTACCAGCAACCTCTCACGAGCACCACGCCCCAACCATGATCAAGCGCCTTATCCTGCAAACGGTGGTCTGGCTCGCATGCATGGGCGCGCTGATGTTCGGCGCGGCAGGCACGCTCGCGTGGCCCGCCGGGTGGTGGTATCTGATCGAGACGGGCGGGCTGAGTGTGTGGATCGGGTTGTGGCTGGCGCGTCACGATCCCGCTCTGCTTGCCGAGCGTCTCGCACCGATCGTTCAGGCGCAACAAAGCCGCTGGGACCGGATTTTCATGGTGGCCGTGACGGTGGCGTGGAGCGCGTGGCTCGTCCTGATGGGACTCGACGCAATGCGTTATCGCTGGTCGGCGCCGTTTCCGGTCTGGCTGGTGAGCTTCGGCTCGCTATGCATTTTCGTTTGCCTTCTGCTGTGCCTGATTGTCTTCCGGGCCAACAGCTATGCCGCGCCGGTTGTGAAGATCCAGTCTGGCCGCGGGCACAAGGTCATCGACACCGGCCCGTATGCCCACGTCCGTCACCCCATGTATGCGGCCGCGTTGCTGCTGTTCATCGGCACGCCCTTGCTGCTTGGCTCGTGGTGGGGCGTTGCCTGCGTACCGCTGCTGGTGATCGGTCTCGGCTGGCGCGCGATACGCGAGGAGCGCGTCCTGGCAGAGCAACTCGACGGTTATACCGACTACACCTCGCGCGTGCGTTACCGCTTCGTGCCGTTCATCTGGTAGGGCGCGCCATGCGTGCGCCGCGTCGTGCCGATCTATCGCGTTGACCGGCTGGCAGCGAACGATATGGCGATCGCGTGTTGCGTGGTCGCCGATGGAATGCCGCCATCGCTGCCAAACCTGGGTAATATTCGGCCCGGGCCGGATATTGGACAGGCGGACCCGAAGTAATCGATTGCAATAACGGAGACAAAGCCGGTGAGCGGGCTTACCCGCCGGTGAACCGGCCAAAATGTGTACCACCCGCGTACCACCCACGAGGTCGACGTGAACACTATTACAAACACAAACGCGCAAACCGCAGAGACGCAGGCCACCGCTGGCCGCACCCAGGAGACACCCGCCAAGGCAATGCCGGCCTATGAGCAGATCAAGCGCTATGTACTCAGGCGCATCAGCGAGGGAGACTGGAAGCCCGGCGGCTTGATTCCATCCGAAACGGAGCTGGTCAAGGAATTCGGCGTCGCGCGCATGACGGTGTCGCGCGCACTGCGCGAACTCACCACCGAACGCGTGCTGACGCGCGTGCAAGGTTCCGGCACGTTCGTCGCGCCGCAGCGCTACGAATCGACGATACTGGAAATCCGCAATATTGCCGACGAAATCGCCGCGCGCGGCCACCGTCATTCGGCGCGTGTATTGATGCTCGAACCCAGCGACGATCCACACGCGCTCGAAGCGCTCGGCCTCGCCGGCGGCCCTGCGTTTCACTCGTGCATCGTGCACAGCGAAGAGGGCGAGCCGATTCAGTACGAAGATCGCTACGTCAATCCGAAAGTGTTTCCCGACTATCTGCACCAGGACTTCACCGTGGAGACGCCGAATCACTATATGGTGCGGCTCGCGCCGATCCAGCGCGCGGAGTTCCGCATCTATGCGCAGAAGCCCGACGCGTATGTGCGGCGGCATCTGATGATGGATATCGGCGAGCCCTGTCTGCAGCTATGGCGCCGCACGTGGGTGGGTGACGATGTGGCGACGTCGGTGCAGTTGTGGCATCCGGCATCGCGTTTTCATCTGGCGGGAAACGTATAAGCGACACGACGCGCGCGAGAGCACGCCGCGCGCGCTGCTCGCCCAGCGTCCGTAGCCCTAGCCCTGGCGCTGCGACAGGTCCGGCGTGAACCGGCAACCCAGCCGGTACCGCGAACCCGGGTGCACGAAACGTGCGAACGTGACCGCCACGCCGCTTGTCCACGTGCGGCGCATCAGCGTCAGGCACGGTTCGTCGGCGCGAATTTCCAGCAACTCGGCCTCGGCGCGTGTCGGCAAACCCGCGTCGACCACATGCTCGACGTCATGCGCCGGCACGGTCACGAACAGATACTCGGATGGCCTCGTCGTGGAGAAGTCCTGCTTCAGGAAGTCAGGCGCGGTTACCGGATTGACATAGCGGTCTTCGAGCTGCACCGGCAAGCCGTTCTCGCGATGCACGCAAATGACATGAAACACGGAAGCGCCGGGCGCGAGCCCTAGCGCGTTCGACACCGTCACCGGCGCGGTTTCCCGTTGCGCGAGGACCGTGTCGTAGCTGTATTCATGCCCCCGCGAGCGGATTTCATCGCCGATATGGGCGATCATCAGCAGTGTGGATTGCGGCTTGGTTTGCGCGACGAACGTACCGACGCCGGACACGCGGGTCACGAGACCTTCATCGGCGAGTTCGCGCAGCGCGCGGTTCGCTGTCATGCGCGACACGCCGAGCGTCGTGACCAGCTCCTGCTCGGAGGGCAGGCGCTCACCCGCTTGCCGTCCGCCCGATTCGATGATCTGGCGAATATGGTTCTTGACCTGTTCGTAGCGTGCGGCCGGCGCCTCGGTTGCCGCGTGCGTGGTTTTCATTGCGGCTCTACGTCGTCGGGACCGCGCGCCCAGAACGCGTTGCGGTCGAAATAGTTTTGCAGGAACTGCCGCAAACGCGGTTGCCCCGCATCGTGAAAGACTTCGCGCGGCTTGCCTTCTACGGCGATGCGCCCCTGGTCGATGAACATGACCTTGTCGGCGACCTGCGCGGCAAAGCCCATTTCATGCGTGACCACGGCCATCGTCATGCCGTCGCGCGCCAGCTGCTTCATCACTTGCAACACCTCGCCCACCAGTTCGGGATCGAGCGCCGAGGTTGGCTCGTCGAACAGCATGATGTGCGGCTCCATGGCCAGCGCGCGCGCAATGGCAACGCGCTGCTGCTGACCACCCGAGAGTTTCGACGGGTAGGCATCGCCCTTATGCGCAAGGCCGACTGTTTCCAGCATCGCATTGGCGCGGCGGCGCGCTTCGTCATGTGAGAGATGGCGCACGCGTAGCAAGGCTTCCATCACATTGCCGAGCGCGCTCATGTGCGGCCACAGATTGAATTGCTGAAACACCATGCCGACGTTGCGCCGCACGCGATTGATCTCGCTTTGCGACGCTCGCACGCGTTTTCCGTTGCGCTCGCTATAGCCGAGCAGTTCGCCTTCGATGCGCACGTCGCCCTGATCGTAGGTTTCAAGCGCGGCGAGGCAGCGCAGCAGGGTGCTTTTGCCCGAGCCCGACGGCCCGATGATGCAGACCACTTCGGAGCGGGCGATCTCGAGATCGACGCCGCGCAGCACTTCGACTTCGCCGAAGCGTTTCTTCAGGCCGCGCACTTCGATCAGCGGTGCGCCGGGGGGCGTATCGAAAGCAGCGGTGGACGCGGAGGAGGGCATGTCGGCGATAGCGTTCATAGGGTGGTCCGGACTCCGTTCATGCCATGAAGCGCGCGATGCGGGTTTCGGCCCACATGCCAACCCGCGAGGTCAGTTCAACCAGCGCGAGATAGCACACGCACAGCACCAGCAGCGTTTCGACGAAAGCGAAGGTGGCCGAGCCGATGCCGGTCAGCACGAACGTGAGTTCGGGGACGGTGACGATCGACAGTACGGCGGTTTCCTTGCTCAGCACAATGATCAGGTTGGTGAGCGCGGGTACGATCAGCACCAGCATTTGCGGTACCTGAATGCGCAGGATGGCTTGCCAGCGGGTGAGCCCGAGGCAGGACGCCGCTTCGAGATGACCCGGCGGCACCGATTGAAAGCCGGAGCGAAACGCTTCGGCAAAATACGCGCTGCCGTAGAGGCCCAGGCCGAGTACGCCGGCCGTCATCGGTTCGAGCGTGAGGCCGAAGGAAGGGCCGCCGTAGTAGAGCAAAAACAGCTGCACGAGGAATGGCGTGCCGCGAAACAGTTCGATATAGAAGCGCAATGCGCCGCGCACCCAGCGTCCGCAAAAGAGTTGCAGGACTGCGATCAGAAAGCCGATCAGGATGCCGATCGTCACGCCCGCGGCCCAGGTGCCGAGCGTGGTCGCGAGACCGGCGGCAATCGGCTGCAGATTGTGCGTGATGACGGTGGGGTCGAGCGTTTGCATGACGTGTTCGGTCTCGGGCTCAGAATTGCTTAGGCGTGCTGCAAACGGTATTCCGCGGCGTGCGCAACGAGCGTGAGGCATCCGCAGATCACAAAGTAAATCAGCCCGGCGGCAAGATAGGCTTCAAGCGGCCGATACGTGCTGGCCGCAATGTTCTGGGCGGTGCGTGTCAGTTCGGCCACGCCGACCACCGAGATCAGCGACGAAGCCTTGATCAGCAGCACCATTTCATTCACGAGCGAGGGCAGCGTCAAGCGGAACGCCTGCGGCACCAGAATGCGCCGCAGCATGTCGAACGGTGAAAGCCCGAGCATACGCGCGGCTTCGAGATGGCCCGGCGGAATGCTGAGGAAGCCGCCGCGCAGAATCTCGGCGATATAGGAAGCGGAACACAGCGACACGGCGCTGATAGCCGCAACGATGGGCGAGACATTGATCCCGGCGAACGGCAGCAGGTAGTACACCAGCAACAGTTGCACGAGCATCGGCACGCCGCGAAAGAAGAATACATAGGCGCCGCCGAACATGCGGGCGGCGCGCTTCGGCGAAAGACGCGCGGCACATACGCCGATCGCGACAAAGAAACCGATTACGAGACCGGTCAGCGAAATGCCGATAGTGGCGAGCGCGGCATGCAGCAGCAGCGGCAAACCCTGGAGAAACACGGTTGTGCTGAACATAAGCGTCGCGCTCGCTCAATGCATCAATAGTTCGGCGTCGGCATCGTGGTCGGCGCATCCATCGCAACACCGAACCACTTTTTCTGCAGGGTCGCGAGGCGCCCGTCGTTGTGCATTTTCACGAGCGCGGCGTTGAAGGCATCCGCAAGCGGCTTGCTATCCGCATCTTTACGCAGGCAGTAAGCAAAGTACACTTTCGCGCCGAACGGCGGCTGCACCACGGCGAAGGTTTCGGGCCGTTGCTTGGCGACATACGCGATGTTGGTCATCGAGTTCGCGACCGCCGCGATGCGGCCGGCGGCGAGGTCGGCGTAGGCCTGATTGTTGTCGACGTATTCGCGGATTTCAGGCGGCTTCGGCAAGGTGGCGACATAGGCCTTCAGCTGGTCGAGTTGGGCCGAGCCTTTGCCCGCGCCGACAGTCTTGCCGGCAATATCCGACGATTGCTTGACGGCGGTGTCGTTGGCGCGCTTGAGCAGCGCGTCGGTGGCGTCCGCGACCGGCAGGGTGTACGTGTAGCGTTCCATGCGCGCCTTGGTCACGGTCAGCGGGCCGCCCACCATGTCGAACTTGCCGGCTTCGAGACCAGGCAGCACGCTCGGCCACGGCAGGTCGATAAAGCGCACCTTCACGCCCAGTTCCTTGCCGACCTCGGCGAACAGATCCTTATTGAAGCCCGCTTGCTGGCCGTTTTCAAGGAAGTCGAAAGGCGCGAACTGCATCTCGGTGCCGACTACGAGTTCGCCGGCTTTCTTCACTTTGGCGAGCTGGTCTTCCGCGTGGGCGCTGACGCTTGCCGCGCACAACGCCAGCATGACCAAACGACACTTCCAGCCTGCAAGGATGCTCATGGGATTCTCCGGTTGGCAAAGCGGTAGCGCGCGAAAGCGGTTTGTCGGCCGGCTCTGCGCGAGTCATTCGAGGCAGTATATACCGCACTTTTCGCGCGAAATAAATAAACACGCGAGTAGAGAAAAGCCCTTATGCGAGGCCCCGCAAAGCAACTTGCGGGTGCGCTTTTGGCGGTATATACAACGAAGATGCACGAGGACCCATGACAGGCGCGAGCGATTCGCACGCCGGTTCACAAGCCTCTTTCATCAGTTGAATCGAAGTTTTCCAGGGAGCAGCGCAATGCCCGTGACCCGCATTCCGATCATCGACCTTGCCGGCGTTCGCGCGGGCGACCCACAGGCTTTGACACGCGTGGCGTATGAAATCCGCGAAGCGTGCACCACGATCGGCTTCTTCTACGTCGTCAATCACGGTGTGCCGCAAGCGGCAATCGATAGAGCCGCACAGGCGGCGCGCACGTTCTTTGCGTTTCCTGTCGAGACCAAGCGGCGCGCGGCGGTCAATCAACGGCATCGAGGTTTCAACGCGCTCGGTGACGCCACCATGTATCAGGCAAAGCGCCCTGACTACAAGGAGTTCTTCAGCATCGGCCTCGAATTGCCGGAGGACGATCCCGATGTGCGCGCGGGGCAGGCGCTGCGCGGGCCGAACAACTGGCCGGATTTCATGCCTGCGTTGCAGCCCGCGCTTTACGGTTATTACGAAGCGGTGGCCGCATGCGGCGCCGATCTGCTGCGGGCGGTGGCGGTGAGTCTCGACGTCGACGAGCATTTCTTCGCGCCGCGCTATACGAAGCGCATGCAGCGCACGCAGATGGTCTACTATCCCCCGCAGCCGCCGCAATCGGACGCCGATCAGTTCGGTGTTGCGCCGCACACCGACTACGGCTGCATTACCTTGCTGTGGCAGGATCAGGTGGGCGGCCTGCAGGTACGCGAGATCGCCAACGAAACGTGGGTCGATGCGCCGCCGATCGAGGGCAGCTTCGTGGTGAACGTCGGCGATCTGCTGGCGCGCTGGACCAATGACCGCTTCCGCTCCACCTTGCATCGCGTGATCAATGCGTCGGGGCGCGAGCGCTACTCGATCGCGACGTTTTATGATCCTACTTACGGAGCGATGGTCGATCCGCGTGAGCTCGGTACCAGCGACGCCGACCTCAAGTACCAGCCGGTTGCCGCGGGCGACTACATTCTTGGGCGGATCAACGATTCCATGGGTTATCGGAAGAAAGCGTCCGCGGCAGGGACGCAAGGAACCACTGCATGACAGATAACAGTTTGGCAAACGGCGTAGCGAGCAGGTCAGGGGGCAACGCAATCCATCAGGCCGCGCCGCTTTCAGCCACGCTCGATGCACTGCGTGCCGCGCTCGGCGCCGACGCGGTGCGCGTGGGCGAGCAGATCGGCGAACATGCGATGACCGACTGGACGCGCCACGATCCGACGCGTCCGGCTGCGCTGCTCCTGCCGCGCAGCACGGAAGACGTCTCGCGCGCGCTGGCGATTTGCCACGCGGCGCATCAACCCGTGGTGCCGCAGGGCGGCATGACCGGCCTTGCCGGCGGCGCAATTGCGCGGGCGACCGATATCGCGCTGTCGCTCGAGCGGCTCGCCGGTGTGGAAGAAATCGACACCGCCTCGGCCACGCTCACCGTGCGCGCCGGCACCACGTTGCAAACCGCGCAGGAAGCCGCTGCCGAAGCCGGCTTCGAACTCGCGCTCGATCTCGGCGCACGCGGCTCGTGCCAGATTGGCGGCAATCTGGCGACCAACGCGGGCGGCAATCGCGTGATCCAGTCAGGCACCGCGCGCGATCAGGTACTCGGCCTCGAAGTCGTGCTCGCCAACGGCGACGTGTTGACTTCGCTCGGCAAGATGGTCAAGAACAATACGGGCTACGACCTGAAACACTGGTTCATCGGTTCGGAAGGCACGCTCGGCGTGATCACGCGCGCGGTGCTGCGGCTCCATCCGCCGCGTGCGGCGCGCCACACTGCGCTCGTCGCACTCGACGGTTACGACGCCGCCGTGAACCTGCTGCGCCGCCTGTCGACGCGCTTTGGCAACGACATTGGCGCGTTCGAAATCATGTGGCCGGATTTCTACGATTTCGGCGTGAAGCTAACGGGTACGCGTTCACCGTTCGCCGATTCGCACGCGCTTTATGCATTGATCGAACACGCGAGCTTCGATGCAAGCGACGACGGTGAGCGCTTCTCCGCCGCGCTGACCGAAGCGCTCGAAACAGAAGCGATCCGTGACGCGGTGATCGCGCAATCGGTGGCCGACGTGCGCGCGTTATGGGCGATTCGCGAATGCACCGCCGAGTTTCCGGTGCGGCTCGATGCGATCAACTTCGACGTGAGCTTGCCGATCGGCGAGATCGGCGCTTTCGCCGATCGTTGCCGCGCGGCGCTCGACCAGCGCTGGCCGGGCAACGCATCGTATTTCTTTGGGCATATCGGCGACTCGAATCTGCATGTCACCGTCGACGGCCATTCGATCCCCGGCGTCGATCACCGTGCGGTGTATGGGTTCGTCTACGAAATGCTGGGGCCGTTGCGCGGTTCGGTGTCGGCGGAACACGGGATTGGCTTGCTCAAGCGCGAGTACTTGCCGATCTCGCGCTCACCGGCTGAATTGGCCGCCATGGCCGCGATCAAACATGCTTTGGATCCGCACGGCATTCTGAATCCAGGCAAGCTGTTCTGAGCGAAGACGCGCCGCGCGAATTAACGCGGCGCGTCTTCGGCATGCGTGAGCAGTTCGTTGGCGTAACGCCGGTACAGCCATGACAGCGAGGCCGCTGCGAACACGACGAACACGGCATTGAGCAGCGCCTGAAAGATCGCGAGGACGGCGACACCCTCGGTCTGATGCGTGGCCAGCATCTTCGGGCCAACGATCAGGAACAGGAGGGCGGTGACGACAAAGAGCGGCACATAAGTCACGAAGCCCACGCCGATGATGCTCCATACGTGCCCACGGCTGTCCCGCCACGCCGCGCGCAGGGCAACCCGGCTGCCGAGTGCGATGGACGGATAGAGCAGGCTCAGGCGGATGAGCACGAACAGATATATGAGCAGCAGCGGCACATAGACCAGGAATCCCATCTTCAGCGAGCGCATGGCGAAAAAAGTGAACCCTATGATCGCCAGCACGACCAGCATGATGGCGAGCCACACCAGCGCATAGCGGGCGAGCGGTTTGCCGTTGAGCGGCACGAGCGGATGCGCGCCTTCGCCAAGCAGCACGAAACGATGGACCTTGATGGTCAGCGTGCCGGATACCGCCAGTTGCAGAACGAACCAGACCAGCGACAGCAGGCCGTGGCCGACACGCGTCATCGCATCCATAGTGTCAGCGGCGGCGGGACGTTGTTCTATCAGCAGCGAGGTGCAGGCCAATACGGCGCAGACACCCAGGAACAACCAGGGCATCTGGGTGACGGCTTGCCACGAACTGATCCAGCCTTTTTTGACGCAGGCCCCGAAGGTCAACTGTTCCATAGTTTTTAGCCAAATTTTTTTCAATGTGTTGCGACAGGGTCCAATCCGGTCGATGTGACCACGGGTTGTGCGGCGGGTGAGGCGAGATAGTCGAGCAGTGTCTTCGCCTCTTCCGGATGTTCGGCGCCTACCGGGATGCCCGCAGCATAGCGCGTGACCGATTGCACCGACTCCGGAATCTTTCCGACGAACGTGGCGCCCGGCACCGGCAGCAACTCGCTGACCTGCTGGAATCCCACTTCGTAGTCGCCATTGGCGACCACCGACGCGACCGGAATCTTCGGGATCATCTTCGCCTTGGCTTTCACCTGATCCTCGATGCCGAGCTTCCTGAAGAGCTCGCGCTCGATATAGACCCCGCTCGCGCTGTCCGAGTAGGCGATCGATCGGGCATGGAGCAAGGTCTCTTTCAGTGCCTCGACTGAACTGATATCGGGCTTCGGCGCACCGCTCTTCACGGCCATGCCAATGCGGGAATCGGCCAGCTCGACGCGCGATCCGGGAATCACCTTGCCTTGCTTGATCAGCTCGTCGAGCGCGTAGCCGACCATGATGACCACATCGGCATGTTCGCCGCGCGCGAGCCGGTTCGGAATCGCCTCCGGCGATTGACCCATCGACGGCCCGAGGATGGTGTCGAGCGTGTTGCCGGTCGACGCCGTGAATTTGGGGCCGAGCAGTTTATAGGCGGCGGTGAAGCCGCCCGAACTCATCACGCGGAGTTCGGCGGCCTGTACGTTTGCTGTTGCAACGGTGCTGGCCAACAGCCCGGCGGCCAACAGGGTCTGAAAAAAGGTTTTCATCCGGATAAGCGTGGCAGTGTGATGTGGATAAGAGTGTGATGCGCTCACGGGGCTTCGCGCGTTGACTGTAACCGCAGCGTCCCGCCCCCTTATACATACCATACCTGAACAGCGGTCCGAATAGCGGGCTGCGTGCAACCCGTACACGCAGCCGCCGGATTCTCCGATCTTCTGGCGACAGGGCGCTTGCCCTTAGTCAATGCGCATTCAGATACCGCGCAATCACCGGAAATACATCCACTGCCGCGTTCTTGCCGAAGATGCAGTCGATATGCCCGTAGCCGGGAATCAGATGCCGTTCATAAGGCTGCTCGGGGAAGTGCTTGACCAGCATGTCGTACGTGAACTCGGTGCTCACCGGCAGATAGGTTTCGTTTTTTTCGCCGTGGATGAAGCCGATCGGCAGTCGCATGCCTTGCAGACCTCTCATGCCGTCCGTCCCCGTCAGATACACGTCTTTACCGGCCGCATCGACAACCTTGCCCGCGCGCACCATGGCGGCCAGATGCCTGAACACTTCGATGTCGTGCACGCCGAACAATTCCTGCAGGTTCGCGTGAAGCGTCTCGTTCAATTGTTGATGTTCGTAGAGCAGGCCGTAAAGGAAGGTCGTGCGGTGACAGATCGGACTTCCGCAGCCCTGTTGGTGATTCAGCGGGTAGAGGCGCAACGCTTCGTCGAGCAGATTCTGCGGCCACGAGCCGCGTTCCGTAAAGGCGGTCAGGTCGTGCACGCCGAGATGCGCCATGATGTCCGGCACGTGCAGGCCGCACTTGATCTTCTCCAGCGTGCCCGGCACCGGGTGCGCCGAGACCTGCGAGATAACCGCCGAGCGCACGCCTTCGAGGCCCGCCAGCAGCGACATCGTCAATGCCATCCCACCCATGCAGTGGCCCAGAACCTGAATGTCCTGCAGGCCGGTCAAAGCCCGTACTTTGGCGACCGCAGCCGGGATGTCCTCGCGAGCGACCTTGTCGACGGTGGTCGGCACCAGCACGCTCGGCATTTCGATGCTGACGCGCAGGTCGACGAGCCACACGTCATAGCCGGCCGCGCAGAGATACTCCACCAGATTGGTCCCGGTCAGATCGGTGGAGAAGATCCGGCTCGACACGCCCGAGCCGTGAATCAGCAGCACGGGGCGCAGCGGCGCGTTGGGCGGCGCGGCGTAGCGCGTGAGTCGCAGGGTAGTCCCGTCGGGTGTGTCGAAGAAGACCAATTGCGGCACGGGTGCGCGCAGCGCGCGCTTCAGGCGCGGCGGCGCGTCTGGGTTGTAAAACTGCAAGGGCGCGGCCACGCCGCCGTATTCGGTGAACAGCACGCCCGCGAAAAACTTGCCGAACTTCAGGGTCCATTCGAGGCGCGTTTCCAGATCGGGTGCGTTGGTGACTTCCAGCGTGCGTTGCTGCTTGAGGAAATTCTCGGGCGTGATGATCAGCGTCGCTTTGCCGACTACCGGCGCGTCCGTGTGCGCCGGCTCGCGAATTTCGGCGTACAGCGTGTTGGTCTGCTCCCACAGATTGATTGGCGACGTTCGCGTGATGATCTTCTGTCCGCTCAGGGTGTACGTCTTGCCTTCGGTGGCGTTGAGCGTCATGCGGTAATTCATGTTGCGCTGGTCCACGTCCGATTCATTGACCACGAACAGATTGAAGGTGCCGTCGGTGATTGTCATGGGTTGCGCACTGAGCGCGGGACAAGTCAGCGTGCCGGTGGTGTGGGCCAGATGTTGCGGATTGCTCAGCATATCGGCGAGGTTGTCCGATTCGACTGTCAACGTGAATTCGATCGGACTGGTGGCGGCTTCGCCCTCGACGGCCGGCGTATAGGTGCCGACCATCGTTTCGGTGAAACGCAGCCCGATCTGTTGAGGCGCGGGTGCAGCGTCGGTGCCCAAGGCCTGGTAGTCGATGTTCCAGCCTCGCGCGTTGGCGAGCAGCGCGCAATTGCGTTCCGCCAGCGCGGAAATCGTCAGCAGCGGATTGACACCGAGCGACATCGGCATGACCGCGCCATCCATCACATACAGGCCGTCGTGCACCGTATTTCCGGCTGCGCTGCTGAAAACCCGGCCCTGATGGTCGACCACACCGCGCTCTGCGTCTTCGCCCATCCCGCAGCCGCCGAGCGGATGGACGGTGACGATGCGGTTATCGAGCAGGTCGGTCGAGATCGGGTTGCGCACGTATTTGCCGCCGAGCGGTGTCTGCGCTTTCTTGAGCGTTTCTTCGACGGTCTGGAAGATCGGCTGCTTGCCGGCGTTCGGCCAGTCGATGCGCGGCCTGCCCCGGTCGTCCACGCTGATCTGGCCGCTTTCGTCGTCGTGCGCCATCACCAGGTAGGTTTGCGTGTGGTTGAGGGCGCCGTGGTAAGGGCCGCGCAGGAGGCTCTCGATCACGCGCGCGTCGTAGCCGAGCGGTTCCCCGGCGGCGCGCGGCGCGGGAATGTCGACGCCTTCGAGCGGCGCGGCGCCGCCGAGCAGGGCGGTCATCGCAGCGCCGACCGCGCCGGCGAGCGAACCTTCTTCGATCACGAAGCCGTCTTTCACGTCAGGGGTATTGCGGTGGTCGATGATGCCGGTAATGGTCGGGCCGACCGCCGGGATCTCGCCTGGCTTGTGCGCACCCCAGCCTACGCCGTTGATGACATCTTCGGTGTTGTAGGCAAAGGCGAGGACGTCGCCGTTGCCGGTGAAGTGGTGGCCAAGCATGTCCGAAACGGTGAGCCCCGCCTCGCGCGAGCGCAGCAGCAGGGCGGTCGAACCGATCGTGCCGGCCGACATGATGACGATATCGGCGGCAACGAACAGATCGGGCGCGTCATAAATCTCGCGGCCCAGCTTGACCTCCTGAAAGCGCACGAGCCACTTTTGCGTGGCCGCGTCGCGACCCACCGAATGCACCGCTGCGCCCGTGAAAATATGGGCGCCATGCGCGACGGCATCGGGCAGATAGTTCATGTGCGTCGAATTCTTCGCATCGTAATTGCAGCCGGAGTTGCAATCGCCGCAACCGACGCAGGCCTTCTGCCCGACACCCGCCGCGTTTACCCGGTCCTCGAAGGTGACGGTGACTTCAGGTGGATAAAAGCGATCCGCCATGCCGAGCGCCTGCGCGGATTGTTTGAGCGCCTGCAGTTTGGGCAGCTGCAAAAAATCGCCGGACACCGCCGACGGCTGCAGCATGGCGTGCGCGAGTTCGTAGCCTTTGTCGCGTCCTGCCGCATCGGCGCGTAGCGCCTCGGGCCAGCGCGGGTCGTCCCATAAGCGCGGGTCGGCTTTGAGCGCAACATTCGCGTTGATCAGCGAGGTGCCGCCCAATCCGCAGCCCACCACCGCATTCACGTCTTCATTCACGTGGACTTCGAGCAGCGCGAGCGGCGAGCCGATTTGCGCGAGAGCGGTGTTGTACTGAATCTGCGCGGCGCCTTCGATCGGCGTGCGGGGGTAGTCGCCGGCCATGAATTCGCGACCGCGTTCCAGCACGCACACGCTTCTGCCGGCGCGCGCCATCCGGCTCGCGGCGATCGCACCGCCATAACCCGAACCCACCACCACTACATCGTAATGCGGCTGCATTGCTGTCAGGGCGCTCGATAAGCGGTTCATCAGGACCACCTCGTCAGGAAGGGGATGCCGGGTGGGGGAACCCGGACTTCGGAAGGAAGACGGTGCGCGGCTGCCGCTTTTTTATCCCACGCGATGCACGATGTCAAAAAAAGGCGCATCGTACGGGGCGCGTGCGCGGAACCGGCCCGCTTTCCGGAACGGCCGGAAAGCGGAGGCCGTCGCCCCGCGCCGGTCTTTGAAGGTGCTATTAGGCGGCTACTTCATTCATTTCGCTGTCGCTCGATTCGGCGGCGAGCAGGTTCAACGCGAGCAGAATCACCGCGCGATTGTCGGCGTCGATCTCGATGCCGAGTTCGTCGGTCAGCCAGCGGCCGATCTTGGTATTGGAAAATTCGGTGGCGCCGGCCGTCTTTTTCATGGTGACGCCAAGTTTGACGGCGCGATAGTGATATGAGGGCACACGATGCTGAGCCGCAACCGCCGACAGACCGCCTTTGCCTTCCGAGCACCAGCCGAGGCTGCCGGCCAGTACGATGCGCTCCGGCTCGTCGAGGCTGTCGATAAACGCGCGCGCCGCAAGCCGCACGCCTTGTTCATTGAGACCGTATTGCAGCAGCACGCTTTCGACGGGATCTTCCAGCGCCTGCGCGTGCAGATCGATTTCCTGCGCCATGCCTTCGTTTTCCATCGACACATTGCGCTGATGGCCGGCGCTGCGCAGGCAGTCGATCAGGTACCGGCGAAAATACGCGCACAGTGCGTAGCCGTTGGACGGCGCGCTGTCGGCGCAGGCATTGGTGTCGGTGTGGCCCGGAGCGAGGCGCAGCACCTTCGCGTAGATGAACTGCGCGACCAGTTCTTCCTTGTCTTCACCAAGCGCCTGCAATTCAAGCGGGTGATAGGTACGCAGCGCCCGCTTGACCAGATCGACCATCGACACCATTTCGTCGCCGGACAACTGGGTGCGCCGGCGCCACAGGTCGGGCAGGATCGCATCGTCGAGATTGCGGACGAACGCGTGGCTCGGAACTGCGCCCATGAAAACCTCCATAAGGGGAAAGACCAGGAGCGCGGGGAGCCTTGACTGCAGGCAGGGAAGGGGGCTGAAACTGTTAAACCGCGCTTGAAAGTGACGTCAGTATGGTTTTCGGCGCCGGCTTCGCCTATATGGATTAAGTGTTAGCTGATGGGTAAACTGTCGGGTAAACCATCCGTACGCCCGCCTGTTTTTGTCTGTTTGCCTTCTGAAAGCCGTGAGTTGCACCGAATGACCGCAGCGGCGCGGTCGAGTACCGCAATAGCTGATGCAGCAACGCTCGCGCGCCGGGCCTGTACGATGCCTGTGCCGTTTAAGTTTCGTCCCATGCCTTCGAATCCGCCGTGCCGGACCGCCAACATCTTGCATGGGACCGCAATAGGCGCTAAAGCACCCACTCCGGCCGACAAAGGAGACCGCATGATGCGGGCCGCCCCAATCCAGCGTGCAATCGACGAAGACCTGGTGCGCGTGCTATACGCGCAAGACCCAATCGCCTTCTTTTCGCACTGGTTCTCGATCGCGGTGCTGGTGGCGATCTACTGGCCGAACATTCCGTCGCCGCGGCTGTTCATGGCGTGCTTCGGCTTCTACGCGGCGGCCAATTGCGCCGGCCTCGCGTTGTGGATCTGCAATCGCCGCTATCCGCATCTGGTCACGCCGCGCGGCTGGATCAATCTGCATGCGGTGCGCGGCATGCTGCTGTATAGCGGGCCGGGATTGGCGGTGTGGTTCGCGTTCCAGAGTCCGCAGACCGACCTGCCGCTGCTGCACACGGTGATGCTCGTGACGCTGGCCGCCGGCGTATTCATGTCGAACGGCTTCGATCTGCTCAACTTCTCGACCTCGATTCCGTTTCTGCTGCTGCCCTCGATCGTGCTGCATTTCGGCACGCACACGTTCGATCGCACGATTCTCGCGATCGTCCTCGCGTTCTTCTTCTGCGCGATCAACGTCTACGCGCTCAGCTATCGCAAGCTGTTCCACCAGGTCGTGCAGGCTCGTGTCGACCAGCAATATCTGGCCGAGTCGCTGGCGGCGCAAAAGCGTGTCGCCGAAGAGGCGAGTCTTGCCAAAACGCGCTTTTTCGCCGCCGCGAGTCACGATTTGCGCCAGCCGCTGCACGCGATCGGCCTGCTGGCGGCTTCGCTCAACGACACGGCGGCGACGCCCGTGCAGCACGCGAAGACGGCTCAGCACATCGTCTATAACGTCGAAGCGTTGAACCAGCTGTTCAACCAGGTGCTCGATCTCGCCAGACTCGAAAGTGGCGTGACTCAGGTAATCCGACTGCATTTCCGGCTGTCGGAACTGTTCGAGCGGGTCGGCAGCCAGTACCGGCCGCAAGCTGCGGCCAAGGGCCTGGCGTTGCGGATCGCGCCGGCATCGGCGGTCGTGCATGACGATCCGGTGCTGGTCGAACGTGTGCTGAGCAATCTGCTCTCGAACGCGGTGCGCTATACCGAGGAGGGCGCGATCTGGGTGGGCTATCGCCGCGCGGGTCGAGCTTCAGGTGGCTATATCGAGGTGCGCGATTCCGGCGTCGGCATTCCGGCCGAAGAGCACGAGCGAATTTTCGAAGAGTTCTATCAGGTTGCCAATCCGCAGCGCGATGCACGCCAGGGCCACGGTCTAGGCTTGCCGACGGTGAAGCGCCTCGTCGAGATGCTCGGCGGCGAGCTGCAATTCCGCTCGGCGCCGGGCCGCGGTTCGACGTTCCGCTTTCCCGTGCGGCCGGGCGACGCCAGTGGAATTGTTGCCAGCCTGAACGAGACGGTGGCGGGTGGCCCGTCGGCCCAGGGACGGCGCGTACTCTGCATCGACGACGAACCGTCGATTCTCGAGGGGCTCGCCAGTCTGCTGGGACGCTGGGGTTGCATCGTGCGTGGCGCGCACGACGAGGTCGATGCACTTGTCGCGCTGGAAGACGGCTTCGTGCCGGATGCGGTGTTATGCGACTACCAGCTGGCCAATCACCGGACAGGCGCCCAGGCGTTGTCGGCCGTGCGCAATGTGCTCGCGCGGGCCGGACACGAAAGCGTGGTGACCTTGCTGATCACGGGCGACATGGCGTCGGCGGAACTGGCGGCGCTGGCCTTGCAGGGGATTCCGGTGCTGCACAAACCGGTCACACCGGCGCGCTTGCGGCGTACCCTGGAAATGTTGTGGCAACAGGCTGAACTGGATAAGGGGCGGGCGGCGTAACGGGTGGGCTAAGTAAAAGGCGGCTAGCGTAAAAGGCAGCCAGCGCAAAAGGCGGCCAGCGTAAAAAGCAGCCAGCGCAAAAGGCGGCATGAGCGCCGCCCGCGGGTATCCGTCGTTACAGGGTTTTCCCGGCTTCGAGCCAGCCGTTGATCACGGCAATCGCCGTGGAGCGGTTGTGCACGCCGAGCGCCCGGAAGATCACCGACAGATGAACCTTGACGGTGCCCTCCGCGACACCCAGTTCACGGGCGATCATCTTGTTGGTCCAGCCGCGATGCACGAGCCGCATGATGTCTTGCTGTCTGGGCGACAGGTTTTCCAGCAGATGCTGCTGGTGCGGCTGAAGCGCCTGGATCTGGACGATCGGTTCAGTGAGCGCGGCGCCGCCTTGAGTCGAGGCACGCGCGGCGCCCTGAACGGCCAGCTCGGCCGCCGTGTCGGCATGTGCAGGCACGGCTTGCGTTTCGCGCGAGCCCAGCAGGCTGAGTGCTTCCATCGGCACATAGGCGCCGCCTGACAGAACCAGTTCGATCGCCTTGAGCATGACGCTGGCAGGCTGCCGTTTGGGGACGAAACCCAGCGCGCCGGCGGCCAGCACCGCGCGCATTTCGTCGGGCGATTCTTCGGCGGAGAGAACGACGACCGGCAACGCGGGGTTCGCCTTCAGCAGCACCTCAAGCGACGAAGCGCCGCCCATGCCCGGCATATGCAGATCGACGATGGCGAGGTCGTGGTCGGCGTCGGGCCGCGCGGCGGCAGCGAGTGTTTCCCAGCTATCGGCTTCGTCGAATTGCGCGTCGGGGTCGAGGCCGCGCAACAACCCTTTGACGCCTTGCCGGATCAGTTCATGGTCGTCGGCCACAAGAAACTTCATAATGTCTCCGCGAGTCGGACCTGCGCGTTGTGGACTACCACCGCCGTGCTGCTGGCTGCTCTTCCCGTTTTACTTCTATTTTCGTTTGGCGTCATGGCCGGCTACCCCGCGATCATATGCCGATCGATGGCGCGGCGAGCTTTGCGGCCCGCCGCATAATTTGACAGTCTGGTTATATGCTCGCCGGCTGGTTCGATGCACCAGCATATTGTGTAAGGCAGGTCTCCCGCGCATAGGTTCCGGCTTGGTAGGAAGACGAGCCGCATGACACTATTTTGAAGCAGTCTACGCATGAATCCGCAGGTTATGCGCACCAGATGAAATCACACGAATGCGTGATTCGAATACGTGACTCATTTGACGGCGAATAACGTGGCATTCATCAGAAGCTTGAACGCGAATCCGAGCGACATTGCCGAGCCCACGCCGAAACACCACAGCGCGACGAACCACAGCCAGCCAGGCAGCCTGCGCGTGGGCAGGTGAGAGCCGTTGCGGGCGGCCTTGAGGTCCGTGTCCTTAGTGATAGTGATGTTGGTCGCCATGACGCACCTTGCCTCGAAATACCCAATAACCCATCGTCGTATACGCGATGATGACCGGCAGAATCACCGCCGCGCCAACTAACGTGAACATCTGGCTCGAGCGCGGCGCGGCGGCTTCCCAGAGGGTCATGCTCGAAGGAATCGCATACGGCCACAAGCTCACCAGCAACCCGGCATAGCCTAGCAGCACCAGCAGCAGCGCCAGCACGAACGGCGTGTTGTGATGCCGCGCGCGTACCGCGCGATGCATGAAGAATGCGCAGACCGCCACAAGGAACGGCACAGGCAGCAGCCGGTAGAACAGGTTGTCGTGGAACCAGCGTTGCGCGATATTCGGATCTTGCAGCGGCGTCCACAGACTGACCATTGCGATGAACCCGAGCAGCACGAGCGTCAACGGCCACACAACGCGATGCAGGCGGCGCTGCAGATCGCCTTCGGTTTTCGCAACCAGCCAGCAACAGCCGAGCAGTGCGTAGGTGATCACCAGACCGAGGCCGGTCAGCAGACTGAACGGCGTGAGCCAGCCGAAGGCGTCGCCCGCATAGCCGCCGTCGATCACCGGGATGCCTTGCAGGAACGCGCCCAGCACGATGCCCTGAAAGAAGGTGGCGCCCGCCGATCCGCCGATGAACGCCAGGTCCCACAAATGTTTCGTGCGCTTGGCCTTGGTGCGAATCTCGAACGACACGCCGCGGAAAATCAGACACACGAGCATGAAGATCAGCGGCAGGTACAGCGCGGACAGCACGGTCGAGTAGACCACCGGAAACACCGCGAACAGCGCGGCGCCGCCCAGCACCAGCCAGGTTTCGTTGCCGTCCCACACGGGCGCGACGGTATTCATCATCAGGTCGCGTTCTTTTTCATCGGGGAAGAACGGGAAGACGATGCCGATGCCCAGATCGAAGCCGTCGAGCACCACGTACATGAATAGGCCCAGTGCGATGATCGCGGCCCACGCTACGGTTACGTCCATTTTCTTTCTCTTTGTCTGGCAGGTTCAGGTCAGGCCGCGTCGATCATCTGATCGGCGGCGGACAGGGGGCGGCGCGCGGTCTGATTCGGCGTGTGTTCCGGCACGCCGTGCGGGGTGTGTCCCGGCAGTGCGGGGCCCGCGCGCATCAGCTTGAGCATGTAGTAGATGCCGGTGCCGAACACGAGGAAATAGACCACCACGAACGCCATCAGCGAGATGCCGACCTGCTGCGCGGTGAGCGGCGACACCGCCTGCGAGGTGCGCATCACGCCGTACACCACCCACGGCTGACGGCCTGCTTCCGTGGTGACCCAACCCGCCAGCAAGGTGATGAAGCCGGTCGGGCCCATTGCCACCACGACACGCTGAAACCACTTCGCTTCGAACAGGCGTTGCCGGCGGCGCAGTACCCACGCGGCGAGCGACATCAGGATCATCAGCACGCCGAGCCCGGCCATGATGCGAAAGCTCCAGAACACCACCGTCGAGTTCGGGCGGTCTTCGGGTGGGAATTCCTTCAGGCCGCGAATCTCGCCGTCCCAGCTATGCGTGAGGATCAGGCTGCCGAGGTGCGGAATCGACACCGCGTAACGCGTGGTCTCCGCCTGCATGTCGGGAATGCCGAACAGATTCAGCGGCGTGCCGCCTTTCTCGGTTTCCCACAGACCCTCGATCGCGGCGATTTTGGCCGGCTGATACTTGCGCGTGTTCAAACCATGCTGATCGCCGACGAATGCCTGAATCGGCGTGAGGATCAGAAGCAGCCAGAGCGCCATCGAGAACATCTTTTTGACCGCCGGATCGCGCCGGCCGCGCAGCAGATGCCATGCGCCCACCGCCGCCACCACCAGCCCCGCGACGATGAATGCCGCCAGCGCCATATGCGCGAGCCGGTACGGGAACGAGGGGTTGAAAATGATCTTGAACCAGTCGAGCGGCACGACGTGGCCGTTCACGACTTCAAAGCCTTGCGGCGTTTGCATCCAGCTATTGGACGCGAGAATCCAGAAGGTCGAGATCAGCGTGCCGATCGCCACCATCAGCGTGGCGCCGAAGTGGGCGCGCGGACTCACACGCTGCCAGCCGAACAGCATGATGCCGAGGAAGCCCGCCTCGAGGAAGAACGCGGTCATCACCTCGTACATCAGGAGCGGCCCGGTGATCGGTCCGGCGAAACTGGAGAAGCCTGACCAGTTGGTGCCGAACTGGTAGCTCATCACGACGCCGGACACGACGCCCATACCGAAGGCGACTGCGAAGATCTTCGACCAGAACAGGCAAAGATCTTTGTAGTACGCCTTGCCGGTTTTCAGCCAGCGCCATTCGAGCACGGCGATGAAGCTGGCGAGGCCGATGCTGAGCGCCGGAAAAACAATGTGAAACGAAACGGTGAACGCAAATTGAATGCGGGCGAGATCGAATGCCGAAATTGCGGAGTTCATGAGCGTGAAGTGGCTTAGGTGCGTCGTGCCCGGAGGCGGACTACGCGCGTCGACCGTTGTCGGTGCGCACTGCGCTGGGCAGATGGCGCAAGAGTAGGGGAACGCGTTGTTTTTTGCTGCAACGCGACGTGCGTCAAAAAACCACCTTGTTTCGCGCGAATTTTCGATTTTGAGACGGCAAATCGTTGATAGGTATCAAGTTTTCCTAATTGCGCGCTTGCATGCATTGCACGTAGCTGGTGCGAAACTGCGGCAATAGACCGCGCTGCAGCAACGATCCTTGACGCCTTTACGTCTGTTGCGTGGGCCTGGGGTCCCCCGCAAGCCGCTTGACTTCAATATTTCTTGAGCATAAAGTTTTATTCATGTGCAGGAATTAATGGCCGCGATGTGTTCCCGGCCCATCAGGAGACAAGCCTTGCTCAATCTCATGCCCGGTTCGCTCGCGGGACTCCGCATCGTCGATCTGTCACGCGTGCTGGGTGGTCCGTATTGCACGCAAATCCTCGCTGACCACGGCGCCGAGGTCATCAAGGTCGAACCGCCTGACGGCGACGAAACCCGCACCTGGGGGCCGCCGTTCGATGGCGACACGGCCTCGTATTTCATTGGCGTGAATCGCAACAAACTCGGCGTCACGCTCGATCTGCGGCAGGAGTCGGAGCGTCAGAAACTGCTGGCGCTGCTCGAGACGGCCGACGTACTCGTCGAAAACTTCAAGATCGGCACGCTGGAACGTTGGGGCCTCGGCTACGACACCTTGCAGGCGCGTTTTCCGCGGCTCGTGCATTGCCGGGTGTCCGGCTTCGGTGCGGATGGCCCGCTCGGCGCTTTGCCCGGTTACGACGCGGCGGTCCAGGCACTCACCGGTTTGATGAGCGTGAACGGCGAGGCGGGCGGCGCGCCGTTGCGCATCGGCGTGCCGATCGTCGATCTGGTCACCGGGTTGAACGCCGCGCTCGGCGTCCTGATGGCGCTGCGCGAACGCGAGACGAGCGGGCGGGGGCAGTTCGTCGAATCGACCTTGTTCGATTGCGCGCTGTCGCTCCTGCATCCGCATACGCCGAACTGGTTTTACTCGGGTAAAGAGCCGCAACGCAGCGGCAACGCGCATCCCAACATCACGCCGTACGACATGTTCCATACGGGCAGCGTCGATATTTTTCTGGCAGTGGGCAACAACGCGCAGTTCGCGGGACTGTGCGCCGTGATCGATGCGCAGGTGCTCGTCGAGGATCCGCGTTTTGCCAGCAATAAGGAGCGCAGCGCGCATCGCCGCGAATTGCGCGCCGAACTCGAGAAACGCTTTGCGTCGTGGGAAGGCGAGTTGCTCGCCGACACGCTGATCCGGCGCGGCGTGCCGTGTGCGCCGGTGCTTGGGCTGGGTGCGGCGCTGGAGCATCCGCATACGGCACATCGCGGCATGCGGGTGGAAATGGGCACGTACCAGGGCATTGCGTCGCCGATCAAGCTGAGCCGCACGCCGGCCAGTTACCGTAGTACGCCTCCGGCACTCAATGAGCACGCCGAACAGGTCTTCGGCAAGCCGCCCGCTGACGACTGACGTTTTCGCATCGCTTCAGGCAACCCCGTCGATACAACAAGGAGCGGCCGCGTGCCGCCAAGGAGACAGCATGTGCATTGATCGCGCAGGACGACGCTCGCCGTCGGGTTTCACGTTCTGGTTCATCGCGCCCCTCGAGTGGGCGCACTGCACGCGAGGAGCCGCACGATGCTCGCGCTGATCGGTACGGTCGCCATTGTTGCGCTATTCGGGTTGATCATCACGAAGCGCCTTTCGCCGCTGGTCGCGCTGATCGTCGTGCCGATCGGGGCGGCGCTCGTTGCCGGTTTTGGGCTGTCGACGGGCAAGTACATCGTGCACGGCGTGCAGAACATCGGGCCGGTAGCCGGTATGTTTGTGTTTGCTATTCTTTTCTTCGGCATCCTGACGGATGCGGGCATGCTCGATCCGATCATCAACGGGGTATTGCGCGTGGTCGGCTGCCATCCGACGCGTATTGTGATGGGCTCGGCCTTGCTCGCATTGCTGATTCACCTCGACGGCTCCGGCGCGGTGACGTTCCTCGTCACCTTGCCCGCGATGCTGCCGCTGTACACGCGCCTTGGCATCGACAAGCGGATTCTCGCATGCGTGGCGTCGATGGCGGCCGGTGTCAATTTTCTGCCGTGGGTCGGGCCGATGCTGCGCGCCTCGGCCGCCTTGCATATTCCCGGCACGGTGATTTTTTATCCGATGATTCCGGTGCAGATCGTCGGTCTGGTGTTCGTGTTCGGCACCGCGTATGTGCTCGGCAAGCGTGAAGAAAAGCGCCTCGGTCTCGATCGCGCGAGTGCGGCGGCGGTCGCGGTGACACCTCGCGAACTCACGCCCGAGGAACGGGCGCTGCGCCGCCCGGGCCGCTTCTGGATCAATCTTGCATTGACGCTGATTGTGCTGGTCACGCTGGTATCGGGCATTGTCGATCCGATGGTGATGTTCATGCTCGGCACGGTTGCCGCATTGATCATCAACTATCCCGACGTCAGGCAGCAGCGCGAGCGTATCGACGCGCACGCCAAAGCCGCGCTGATGATGGCGAGCGTCCTTCTCGCGGCCGGCGCGTTCACCGGCATCATGTCCGGCACCGGCATGCTCGCGGCGATGGCGCAGGTCGTGGTGCAGCACGTGCCGGTCGATCATGCGCGCCATATGCCGTTCGTGCTGGGGCTCGTCTCGATGCCTTTGAGCCTGCTGTTCGATCCCGATTCGTTTTACTTCGGCATTCTGCCGGTGCTGGCCGAGAGCGCGAAGATGCTCGGCGTGCCGCCGGTGCAGATGGCGCAGGCCGCCTTGCTCGGCCAGATGACAACCGGTTTTCCGGTGAGTCCGCTGACGCCCGCGACGTTTCTGATCGTCGGCCTGACCGGTGTCGAACTGGCCGAGCACCAGAAATTCACGATTCCCTTTCTGTTCGCCGCCACGATCCTCATGGTGTTCACCGCGGTGTTGATCGGGGTGTTTCCACTGTAAATCCGCTTTGAGCGCGCTTCGCCTATGTTTGACGAGGCGCAGGTACCAGGCAGTAGTGACCCGGCAGTAACGACCCAGCAACGACCCAGGATGTAGACATGAATTTCGACCTCACTGAAGACCAGCAATCGATCCAGGCCGCGATCGAAAAGATCTGCGAAAAATACGACGACGAGTACTGGCTCGCTCGCGACCGCGACGGCGGTTTTCCGCATGACTTTCATCGCACGCTGGCCGATGCCGGCTGGCTCGGTATCGCGATGTCGCCGGAATATGGCGGCTCCGGTCTCGGCATGACCGAAGCCGCGTTGATGATGCGTACGATCAGCGGCACGGGCGCGGGCTTATCGGGCGCCTCGGCGGTGCATATGAACATCTTCGGACTTAACCCGGTGCAGGTGTTCGGCAACGACGAACAGAAGCGCCGTTTTTTACCGCCGCTGATCGAGGGCCGCGACAAGGCCTGCTTCGCGGTAACCGAACCGGACGCCGGGCTCGATACCACGCATCTGAAAACCCAGGCGGTGCGTGAGGGAGAACACTACGTGCTGACTGGCCGCAAGATCTGGATCTCGACGGCTCAGGTCGCGAACAAGATGCTGATCATTGCGCGGACCACGCCGCTCGACCAGGCCGCCAAACCGACCGACGGCCTCACGCTGTTCTATACCGACCTCGACCGCGAGCGCGTGGAGGTGCGCGAGATCGAAAAGATGGGCCGCAAGGCGGTTGATTCGAACATGCTGTTCATCGACAACCTGCGTGTGCCTGTCGAGGACCGCATCGGCGAGGAGGGCGCTGGTTTTCGCTATTTGCTGCATGGCCTGAACCCCGAGCGCATCCTGATTGCCGCCGAAGCCATCGGTCTCGGTCAGGCGGCGTTGAAGCGCGCGACGCAGTACGCGAAGGAACGCGTGGTATTTGGCCGGCCGATTGGCCAGAACCAGGCCATTCAGCACCCGCTCGCCCAGGCCTGGATGCAGCTCGAAGCGGCCAACCTGATGGTGTTCAAAGCCGCCTCGCTCTACGACGCCGGTCAACCCTGCGGCGCCGAAGCCAACGCGGCCAAGTATCTCGCCGCGGAAGCCGCATTCCAGTCATGCCAGACGGCGATCGCCACGCTCGGCGGGATGGGTTACGCGAAGGAATATCATGTCGAACGCTATCTGCGGGAGTGTATGATTCCGAGGCTCGCGCCCGTGAGCCCGCAGATGATCATGTGTTTCATCGCGGAGAAAGTACTGGGCCTGCCGAAGTCGTACTGAGCGTTTCACCTCGCCGCCATGGATGTCAAACTCGTTGCCCGCACGTTAGACCTGTTCGAACTGTTCGCCGCCGAACAACGGCCGCTGCCGCTCACCGAACTCGCGCGTTTGCTGAACGTGCCGGTGTCGAGCTGTCTCGCGCTTGCTCGCACGCTGGTGAGCCGCGGCTACCTGTACGAGGTCAGAAAACGCGGCGGCTACTATCCGACGCGTCGTTTGCAATTGCTCGCAAACGCGATCAATGCGGTCGACCCAATCGTCGAGATGGTTCATCCGCGCCTTGTGGAATTGCGCGACGCGAGTGGCGAGACGGCGGTGCTCGGCAAGATTCACGGTACCGCTGTGGTGTATCTCGACGTGGTCGAGTCGACCAAGGCGATTCGTTATACGCGTGCGCCCGGCGAGTTGCGTCCGTTGCACGCGAACTCGATCGGCAAGGCGATTTTCGGTGAACTCGATACCACGGCGCAGCAATCACTCGGCGCACAACTGTCGTTCGAACGCTTCACCGCTGCAACGGTTGCCGATCTGCCCGCGCTTGTCGCGCAAGCAGCGAATGCAAAGGTTCAGGGCTGGTGCGCCAATCTCGGCGAGAGCGCGCCGGAGCTCTCGGCGATCGCGGTGGCCATGACGATTGGCGGGGACCTGTATGGTCTTTCGGTGGTGGGCCCGACCGAGCGCATACAGAAAGATCAGAAGGCCCATGCGCGTGAACTGATGCGCGTGAAGCAGGCGATCGAGGCGCAGGAGCAGCAGGAACCGCAGGAATAACGACGCCGGCTAGGCGATCGAGATAAAGAGTTGTTTGCCGCACGCGGCCGCGTAGCGGCGCAGCGTGTCGATAGAAGGCGAGTGCTGTCCTGAAGCAAGCGCCCGTTCCAGCCGGGTGATGGCCGGCGCTTTCGTGCCCATACGCTCGGCGACCTGCGCTTGAGTCAAACCGGCTTCACGCCGTGCGGCGAGCATCTGATCGAGCAGTGCGAATTCTTCGCGGTTCAGCCGTTCGTATTCGGCACGTACTTCGGGATCGGCGAGCGCCCGTTCGCGCATTGCCTTATAAGTTGCCATTTCTGATCTCCAGCAGTCTTTTGCGCGCCACGTCCAGTTCGTTGCGTGGCGTTTGTTGCGACTTCTTCACGAAGCTGTGAAGCATGACGATTTGCCGTTCGACGATCGCGCAGTAGAACACTCTGGCGATGCCTTCCGCACCTTTGAGGCGCATCTCGAACAAACCGCCACCCATTGACGCGGTGTGCGGCTCACCGAGATTCGGGCCGTGTTCCTCCATGCGATCGGCCAGCGCGATAAAGCGCGCGAGCAGCGTTTTCGGCAAGGAGGCAACGTTCACTTTGACCTTTTCGTTGTAAAAGCCAATCGTAAATGCCATTGAAATTGATGATAACAAATATGTTATTAATGCACAAGCACACGACGTCGCCGATTGTTGGTGTCATGCAGCAAAAGGCGGGGGCATTGCCCGGCTGAGAATCGAACGAAGGGAAGAGGGCGAAGGCAGGACCGCGATGAGCGGTTACGACGGCATTGGCGCAACTGGCAGTTCGGTTGGTTCGAGGCGTGCGGGGCGCGATAGCGGGCGCGGCACGGTGAAAATCTCCTTTAACATGGGCCGGCTGAATGTGGATGCCGGATTGAGGTTCGGGACTAAGGTCCACTCGTCATCAACCGACAATACCTCCGTTCGCGCCGACTTTCTATTGGCCTGTCAGCTAGCCATCGGGCTAGTTTATTTCTACCATGCAACTTGCCGGCAGGCGCCTCATGCCGCGCCGTTATCCGTTGTTCATGCCTGCCAGTCATTTCGAATGCCACGTGAACCGGCGCTGTTCTTCGTGAGTCAGTCATCAATTCAGTCATCAAAGTGTGTTGCAGGCCGTGTCATGCTTGAGTAAGCATCCCGCCGTGTACCGCCGGTCGTTTTTCTTCCACGTTCCACCCAGTCGCCTGCACACGCTTCGAGTTCGTCCTGCATTCGCGGTTGATCGGGTTAATGCGGCGGTTAGTGCAGCGGCAACGGTTTTGTTTTCGTCGGACGGCACGGCCCATGCTGTGCGAATGATCTGAGAGGCATGCTTCATCCACCTGCCGGCGACGGCAGACGTCATCCCGAAGGAGTCAGCAGATGAGCACGATCACCACGAAAGACGGTACGGAAATTTTCTACAAGGACTGGGGCAAAGGCCGCCCGATTGTCTTCTCGCACGGCTGGCCGTTGTCCGCGGATGCCTGGGACGCGCAGATGCTGTTCCTCGGCAGCAAAGGCTTTCGCGTGATCGCGCACGACCGGCGCAGTCATGGCCGCTCGGCGCAGACGTGGGAGGGCAACGATATGGATACCTACGCCGACGATCTCGCCGCGCTGATCGAGCACCTCGACCTGCAGGACGCTACGATGGTCGGGCATTCGACCGGGGGTGGGGAGGTCGCGCACTACATCGGCCGGCACGGCACGAAACGCGTGGCGAAGGCCGTGCTGATCGGTGCTGTGCCGCCGCTGATGCTCAAGACGGAAGGCAATCCCGAAGGCACGCCGATCGACGTGTTCGACGGCATCCGCAAGGGCGTGGTAGACGACCGTTCGCAGTTTTTCAAGGATCTGGCGCTGCCGTTTTATGGTTACAACCGTCCGAACGCGAAGGTGTCGCAGGGCGTGATCGATTCGTTCTGGGCGCAAGGCATGGTCGGTTCGATCAAGGGGCTGTACGACTGCATCAAGCAGTTCTCCGAAGTCGACTACACGGAAGATCTGAAGAAGATCGATGTGCCGACGCTGGTGCTGCATGGCGACGACGACCAGATCGTGCCGATCGACGCGGCCGGCCGCAAGACGGCAGAAATTGTCAGGGACGCCACGCTCAAGGTCTACCCGGGCGGGCAGCACGGCATGTGCACGGTCGAAGCCGACAAGGTAAACGCCGATCTGCTGGAATTTATCGGTTCCTGATGCGCGGGCGCTGACATAGTGGGTGTGGCCGGCGGGAGGCGATTTGCCTGCGCCGGCCGCCTTCGTATCTGGCCCCGTTCTACGCGGGTGGTAGCGAGGTGCCCATCTGTGCATTGGCGTTCAAAGCGGAGTAGCGAAGTGGCTGGATAGCGCATTGCCAACGACTGAATTGGCTGTTTTGTTATACGACGTCACATAAATAAAATTGACAGATGGGATTGTTTTTAAAGGGTAATTTCTGTTGTTCGCTGCACGGGTACGGGTAAGTGCCTGGTTGAAATCGATCTCGCCATCGTAGATAGTACGTTATCGTACAACTAAAGGCCGTTCTTGGTCCTTGCCGCTTCGGCTTCACTGCTTGCCGTCCGCCGGCTCAATCGCGCGCAGCGCTGTAAAGGAACCCCTATGAAGAAAATTGCCCTGAGTGGCGCTGGTGGCCAGCTTGGCTCGGTCGTCCGCGCGGCGTTGATTGCACGTGGCGTCGCCTTGCGTTCGGCCGCCGGCTCCAAGGCGCTGGTTCCGCTGGTGGAAGGCGAGGACGTGATGCACGGCGACCTGCGCGACCCCGCCGTCGTCGATCGTTTGCTGGCCGGCGTCGACGTGCTGATTCACTTCGCCGGCACGAGCGTGGAGCGTCCGCTGCCGGAAATCATCGACAACAACCTGCGCGCGCTGGTCGAGGTGTACGAAGGCGCGCGCCGGCAAGGCGTTGGGCGCGTGGTGTTCGCCAGCTCGAATCACGCGATCGGCATGTATCCGGTCACCGAACATCTCAGTCTCGACTGCGCAGTGCGCCCGGACGGCTTCTACGGTCTGAGCAAGGTGTGGGGCGAAGCACTCGCGCGGATGTATTGGGACAAGCACGGTATCGAGAGCATTTGCGTGCGCATTGGCAGTTGCCTTGAGCGGCCGACCGAGCGGCGGCACCTGAGCACCTGGTTCGGTCATCGCGACCTGCTGCATTTTCTCGACCGCTGTGTCGAGGCGGACGACGTCGGATTCATCACCGTGTGGGGTGTGTCAGCCAACAAGCGCAGCTGGTGGGACAACAGCGGCGCGAGCCGTCTGGGCTACCGGCCGACGCAGGACGCCGAGGTCTACGCCGGGGAAATCCTCGCGCAGCCGAACCCGCTCGATGCGTTGGGCCAGCGTTACCAGGGCGGCAGCTTCGTCGGCATCGATTACTCGCGCGATGCCGACGCAGGCCGTCCTGATTGATCAAGGAATACGAGGAGACGCAGTCATGAAAATCAAGGGCATTCGCTGGTGGATGGTCAGCCTGGTCGCGGCCGGCCTCATCATCAACTACCTTGCGCGCAATACGCTGTCGGTCGCCGCGCCGACGCTGATGAAGGACCTCAACATCACGACCGCGCAGTATTCGCACGTGGTGGTGGCGTGGCAACTTTGCTATGCGTTCATGCAGCCGGTCGCGGGCTATGTGCTCGACACAGTCGGCACCAAGCTCGGCTTTGCAGCGTTCGCGCTCGCCTGGTCGCTGGCGTGTGCCGCGGCGGCATGGGCCACGGGCTGGCGCAGCCTCGCATTCTTCCGCGGTGTGCTCGGTATCGCTGAAGCGGCGGGCATCCCGGCCGGCGTCAAGGCGACGAGCGAGTGGTTCCCGGCCAAGGAGCGTTCCGTTGCGATCGGCTGGTTCAATATCGGCTCGTCCGTGGGCGCGCTGCTGGCGCCGCCGCTGGTCGTTTGGGCGTTGTTGCACGGTCAATGGCAATGGGCGTTTCTGATCGTCGGTGTGGCGGGGATTGTGTGGAGCGTGCTGTGGATGCTGCTTTACAAGCACCCGCAGAAACAGAAGCTGTTGAGCGACGCCGAGCGCGAGTACATCCTCAGCGGGCAGGAGGCGAAGCACAGCGAATTCGGCGCGGTCAAGCGCAGCTGGAAGGCTATGCTGGGCAGCCGCGATTTCTGGGCAATCGGTATTCCCCGGATTCTTTCCGAGCCGGCCTGGCAGACCTTCAATGCATGGATTCCGCTCTACATGATGACCGAGCGCCACATGAATCTGAAGGAAGTCGCGCTGTACGCATGGATGCCTTTTCTGGCGGCGGATATCGGTTGCGTGCTCGGCGGCTATCTCAGCCCGCTGTTTCATCGATACGCAAAGGTCTCGCTGTTCACCTCGCGCAAGCTGGTGTTCGTGGTGGGCGCGCTCTGCATGATCGGGCCGGCCTGTGTCGGGCTGGTGGCGAGTCCGTATGTGGCGGTTGCGCTGCTGTGTGTCGGCGGTTTTGCTCACCAGACGCTGTCCGGGGCACTGTACGCGATTACCTCCGACATGTTCGGCAAGAACGAAGTCGCCACTGCCACGGGTATGGGCGGCATGGCCGGCTACCTGGGCGCGGCCGCGTTCACGGCGCTGTTCGGCGTGCTGGTCACGCAGATCGGCTATAGCCCGTTGTTTGTCGTGCTGGCAGTGTTCGATATCGTCGCGGCTGCCGTGGTGTGCCTGCTGGCCCGAAGTGGCGACAAGACCCCCGAGCCGCGCTGGGTGGCGGCGAGTGTGGCAGCGAATGTGGCGGGTAAGTGAGCGACAAAGTGAGCGATAGCGCGAATGGCGGTTAGGATCGGCTCGCGACGCACGCCGGGTAAGCGAAACTAAACGAAGATGCAAAAATGGCGGCGCCCCAGGGCGCCGCCATTTGTTTTGAGACTCTCGCCTGTTCGTCAGCCAACCAGCGAGCTGTTATACGTGACCCCACCGATCACCACGTTGCTGAGCGTGATGGCTTTCACGTTGTTCACGAAGACCGGCCCCGGCGTGCTGGTGGTTGCCGGGCCTGTGCAAATCGGCGTTCCCAGGTTGCAGTTCGAGATCGTCACACCCGTAATCGGCTGCACGGTCGGGACCGGCAGTGGACCGTTGTAGTCCGCCGCCACCGGGCCCTGTGCGACGATAGCCTGGAAGCATGAAGCCGAGGTCGCGGAGAAACCCGCAGGCATCGCGTAGCTCACCGTACCCGACGTGTTGGTCGCGTTCACGTTCGTGATGTTGACGTTGTTGATCGTCGCCGGGTTCCAGCGCACCGCATCGCCCGATGGGCTGTAATCGCAGTCGAACGTGATCAGGCCGCCCTGGCCCGTGGATGGGTTGGCCGTGAGACCGACTGTGCCCGTGCCGGGAACCGAGCCCGGAACGCTCGAACCCAGCGCGCCGCCGCCGTATTTGCCCGCCAGGTTCACACCGTTGGGCAGCGTCACGCCGTTGATCCACACGTTGTTGATGAACCCGCCGCGGTTCATGTTGGTCTTGAAGCGCAGCGCGATGTTCAGCGGATTGGTCGCCCAGTTTTCGTTCTGCATCGTCAGATTGCGCGCGTAGACGTTCTCAACGCCCGCGCTCATTTCGCTGCCGATCGTGAGCCCGCCGTGGCCGCTTTGCATCGTGCAGTTCTGAACCACGATGTTCTGCATCGGGCCGTATTCAGTGTCGAGGCACTTGCCGGACTTGATCGCGATGCAATCGTCGCCGGTATTGAACTGAACGTTCTGCACCAGCACGTAATTGCACGCATCCGGATCGAAGCCGTCGTTGTTCGGGCCGATGCTATCCGCGAACACGCCGTCGATCACCACGTTCGTGCAATCGGTCGGGTGATGCTGCCAGAACGGCGTGTTCTGCGTGTGGTAATTCTGCAGCAGCACGTTGGTGCAGCCGATGAATTCGACCATGCAGGGGCGCAGAAAGTGACCGAGACCGAAGGTGCGATCCACGACCGGCACGCCGAGCTCTGACAGCGCCGGCAGATAGTTCTGGTCCTGATTCCAGCCCGAGACCGTAAGCAGATTCATCAGCGTCGTGGTCGTGCCATCCTGATTCGTGAACGACACGTTGGCCTGCGGATTCGTGACCTGGGCCGCGGGCAGACTCGTCAAGGCAACGCTGGCCGGGTAAGTGGCGGAGTTGGCCGGGTAGGCGGTGGTGCCCGTGTTCGCATCGGCTTGCGAAACCGGCGCACCGCCCGAAGCCGGTTTCACGTAGCCATACTCGTTGCTCGAACCTTTCCATGTCCACCAGCACGAGGTCGGCGGTTTGGTGCTCAACTGCATCGGCGTCATCGCCTGGCCGTTCAACACGCAGGTATTGTCGTCGGCGGTCAGCGCGATGTTGGTCTGCTGGTACGCATAGATCGGCGAACCGAAGTTCAGGCAGTCGTTCGCTTGCCAGCGCGTCCAGTACAGATTGCCGTTCGCCGTCGCGTATGGGCCATTCTTCGCGTAGTCAACCGGGTTAGGGCTGAAATAGATCGTGCAGCCGGAGCTCAAATGGAAATTCACATTGCTCAGGAGTACGATCGGGCCGCCGCAATACCAGTTGCCGGCCGGCACCACCACGCGGCCGCCGCCCGCCGCGTGCGCGGCCTGAATCGCGGCATTGAATGCGGAGTACGAATCATAGGCCGTGTCCGTCATATCCCACGGCACCATGACGTTCGAGCCGGGGCTTTGCGGCGACGTCGCGGCTTGCGATCCCGTTACCCATGAAATCGTGCCGCCAGGCCACGCGCTCGCCTGAATCAGGGCGGATGCCGGCAGCGTCCGCGCGCCATAGCCCGTCACCTGAAAATCGACAGATGGGAACGTCGACGTGGTGATGCTGGCAAGCCTGTTGATGATTGCCGTTGCCTGGCCGGTGGGCCCCCAGATCGGGTCTGCTGCCGCGACGGGCGGCGGTGTCGTCGATCCCGTTGTCGCGGAGCCTAACGAGCCGCTGTTGCCGCCGCATCCAGGCAGAGTTCCTAACAGGGTGGCCCCTGCGGAGGTGCCTGCGAGCAGCATGAATGCTCTGCGTTTAGGTGAATTGGGTTCGTTTCGATCGGGTGCTCTCGATGCCACCTGCTTGCCGTTGTTTTTATCGTGGGTTGCCACGGATGTCTCCTTTCCCTTTGTGGGTGTTGTGAATGATCGTCAGAACTTTCCGATGCTCGGTGGGATGCGTTTCTTCAATCTCGGCTTGAATAAGCAGGGATTGAAGTGTCGTCTCTCTATCTGTAAGTCATCCTTAATATTTGTAATAAAACTGCGTGACCAGATGAAACCGTTGCGGGTGAGACTCGCTTGCCAGGCTCGCGAATGCGAGGAAGCGCCGCGCCTACCTGTCTATTTGCATGGAGACAGTAGGGCGGCGCCGAGGGTCGGGGCTGCGTGCTTAAGCGGTTTGCTGGCCGATTTCGTGATTGGCGAGTACTTCGAGCGCGCGCACCATGGCCGAGTGGTCCCATGCCTTGCCGCCATGCGCCACGCAGGCGTTGAAGAGCGCCTGGCAGGTGGCTGTATTCGGCAGGGAGACGCCAAGTGCCTGAGCGGTCGACAGCGCGAGATTCAGATCCTTCTGGTGAAGCTCGATGCGAAATCCCGGATCGAAGCTGCGCTTCGTCATCCGTTCACCGTGCACTTCGAGAATGCGCGAGGATGCGAAGCCGCCCATCAACGCTTCGCGCACGCGCGCCGGATCGACGCCGGCTTTGGAGGCGAGCAGCAACGCCTCGCCGACGGCTTCGATCGTCGCGGCAACGATCACCTGATTCGCCACCTTGCACACCTGGCCCGCGCCGACGCCGCCGATCAGCGTGACGTTCTTGCCCATCATGTCGAAGAGCGGCTTGACGTGCTCGAAGCTCGCTGTTTCGCCGCCGACCATGATGGTGAGCGAGCCGGCCTTGGCGCCGACCTCGCCGCCGGAAACCGGTGCATCGAGATAGTCCGCGCCGCGCTCGCGCACGCGTGCCGCGAAGTCGCGCGTGGCCATCGGCGAAATCGAGCTCATGTCGACCACGATCTGTCCCGGGCGCAAGGCGTCGGCGAGTCCCTGCTCGCCAAACAGCACGCGTTCGACGTCCGGCGTGTCCGGCACCATGACAAAAATCACGTCGGCATGCGCGGCCACGGCGGCCGGGCTGTCGCATGCGATAGCGCCGGCCTGGGTGAGTTCGGCGGGCACGCCGCTGCGCGTGAACGCCGCGAGGGCGACGCCGTTCTTGAGAAGGTTGGCAGCCATGGGCTTACCCATGATGCCGAGTCCGATAAAGCCTGCTTTTTGCATGGAATGCTCCGTGGATGTCATCGCGGCCGTGGCTACTTCCGGTCCGCCGGTTTCTGCATGAAGTGTTGTTGAACCGTCTGTGCGGCGGTTTTCAGCAAGCCCATATCCGCGCAGACTGCGACGACGCGGCAGCCCATCGAGAGATAGCGCTCCGCATCGGCCTGCACGGGGGCGAGGATGCCGCTCGGCTTGCCGGCAGCCTCTGCGCGTTCGAAGACGTGCGCGATCGCCTGTTGCACGTCAGGGTGGTTCGGATTGCCGATGTGGCCGTAGGCGACCGCGAGATCGGACGGCCCGACGAAAACGGCATCGACGCCGTCCACGGCGAGAATTTCGTCGATATTTTCGATGGCCTTGCGGCTCTCGATCTGCACGATCACGCAGACGTTGTCGTTGGCGATGTCGAAGTAGTTGGCGACCGTTGCATAGCGATTGCCGCGGTGACTCACCGAGACGCCGCGGATGCCCTGCGGCGGGTAGCGGGTCGCGGCGACGGCGCGTGCGGCATCTTCGGCGCTGTCGACGAACGGCACCAGAAAATTCGAAAAGCCGCTATCCAGGAGCCGCTTGATGAACACGCTGTCGTTGGCGGGCGGGCGCACTACCGGCGCGCTCGGGCTGTCCTTGAGCGCCATCAACTGCGGGATCAGCGTCAGAACGTCGTTCGGTGCGTGTTCCGCATCAAGCAGCATCCAGTCGAAGCCGATGATGCCGAGCAGTTCCGTCACAATCGGGCTGGCGAGGGAGGCCCAGCAACCGATCAAGGTTTCGCCGCCGCGCACGGCGCGGCGAAAGCTATTGGGCAGGGGCTGATAAGGTGTGACGGCTGTCATGGGCATGTCTCCTTGAACTGCAATTGACCGGGCAAGCTCCGACTGTGGCTGAACCGAATGTCATAAGTTGTCGTATGTCTTAATGAAGATTAGCACCGGGTCGTCAGCTTGTAACTGCCACGTAAACCCGAATTCCTCATGTGACAAGGGTTTCAAGTTGCGTGTAAGGCGCTCTATGTTATAGGATGACATATATCTAAGACGTCCATCCAAGGAAAGCGAAATGTCTATTACCGGCGAAATGCTGATTGGCCGCAAAGCAGTGCGCGGCGAGGAAAAACCCTTGCGCGCGTTCAATCCCGCCACGGGCGCCGAGATCGCCGAGCCGGTGTTCGGCAGCGGCTCGGTCGCGAATGTCGAGCTCGCGTGCGAACTTGCGCAGCAGGCGTTCGACCCGTACCGGCATTTGCCGCTCACGGTGCGCGCCGAGTTCCTCGAGCGTATCGCGGACGGCATCACGGCGCTCGGCGACGCGCTGATCCAGCGCGCGCACGAGGAGTCGGGTCTGCCGAAAGCGCGTCTCGAAGGCGAGCGTGGCCGCACGACGGGCCAGCTCAAATTGTTCGCGCAAGTCGTGCGCGCCGGCCAATGGCTGGCCGCCACGCTCGATTCGCCGTTGCCCGAGCGCAAGCCTTTGCCGCGCTCCGATCTGCGGATGCAAAAGATTCCGCTGGGCCCGGTTGCGGTGTTCGGCGCCAGCAACTTCCCGCTCGCGTTCTCGGTGGCGGGCGGCGATACCGCTGCGGCGCTCGCGGCGGGCTGCCCGGTAGTGGTGAAGGCGCATCGCGCTCACCTGGGGACTTCGGAGATGGTCGGCCGAGTCATTCAGCAGGTCGCGCGGGACATGGATTTGCCTGATGGCGTGTTCTCGATGATAGTGGGCGCCGGCAATTCCGTCGGCGAAGCGCTGGTCGCGCATCCGGCGATCAAGGCGGTGGGCTTTACGGGTTCGCGCGCTGGCGGCACGTCGCTGATGCGTGTCGCGGCCGCCCGGGCCGAGCCGATTCCGGTCTACGCGGAAATGAGCAGCATCAACCCGGTGTTCCTCCTGTCGAATGCGCTGTCGCTGCGCGGCGAAACCATCGCGCGTGGCTTTGTCGATTCGCTGGTGCTCGGTGCGGGGCAGTTCTGTACCAACCCGGGGCTTGCGATCGCCGTCGACAGCGACGCGCTCAAGGGCTTCATTGCGACGGCCTCCGCGGCGTTGAGCGGCAAGCCGGCGCAGACCATGCTCACGGCCGGCATCCACACGGCCTATGAAGAAGGCGAGGGCAAACTGGCGGCAACCCGGGGTGTCGAAACGGTTGCGCAAGGCGTCGACGCGACGGGTCCCACGCAAGCGCGCGCGGCTTTGTTCGTGACCGATGCGTTGACGTTCCTGTCCACGCCGGCGCTGGAGGACGAGGTTTTCGGGCCGGCGTCGACCATCGTGCGTTGCAAGGACGAGCAGGAACTGCTCGCGGTGGCCGAGCACTTTGCCGGCCAGTTGACTGCCACGGTGCAAATGGATAGCGCCGATCTGGCAGCGGCGAAGAAGCTGGCGCCGATTCTCGAGCGCAAGGCTGGGCGGATTCTGGTCAATGGCTTCCCGACCGGTGTCGAGGTCTCGCACGCGATGGTGCACGGCGGCCCGTTCCCGGCCACCTCCGATAGCCGGGCAACGTCAGTGGGGACGACGTCGATCGAGCGCTTCCTGCGCCCGGTGTGCTATCAGGATTTCCCGGCAGATCTGCTGCCGGCGTCGCTGGCCGACGGCAATCCGCTGGACTTGTGGCGCCGTCGCGATGGTGAGATCACGCGCAGCTAGGCGGAGAATGAGCGGCGCCTGATTGGGCGCCTGCATCGAGAATTGCGCTCGAGTCATGCGCAAAGACATAAAAGCATCCGGAGCCTGTACGGGCCCCGGATGCTTCTGTTTGCCCTGCTTTTGCAATTGCGGTCAGATCAACAAATCCCCAAGCGGACGGCATTAGCCTCGCCGACGATCGCATACATCCAAGGTGCGATGCGAGGGAATACTTGTCCATATCGGCGGGAAGTTGTCGATTCTAAAATCGAATGCACGCCACGATGTAATACGCATGTATCGTCCCCTTTTTTTTCGGAATTATCTGATGTTCGCGCGCACGGACTGCCATTGATCCTTTGGGCTGGCGCCGGTCTCTTTATTGGGCCGGTTGTTTTCATCTGCTTCGTGGAGCTATGGAAATGTCAGGCAAGCAGGAACACAAAGGCACGACGTACGCACTCGCAACCATCGGCGCGCGCACCGAGCGCGGCGGCTATGTCACTTACGCATCGTCGGGGCTGGTTATTTGTGGGCTTCGCGTGGCGCTGGTGGGTGATGTCGTCACCTATCGCGACGGTAGCGAAGCAGTTGTTACTGATGGCTCGGGCAAGCTCAGTTTCTGCCGCGATAAATGTTTTGCTCTTGTAGGGAGCGGCCTTAGCAACGGCGACAAAATCGTCTTTACTCCGTGGGACGATGGGAAGTCAGGCCTGTTTGTCCCCGAAGACGAGAAACCCGAAGGCCTGTTCGATCCGTCCTACATGCCACCGCCCGTCGAACCGGGCTATCGCCTCGCGCTCTTTGGTTCTACCACGGCGCGCGGCGGCGTCCTGCGCGAACCGGGTGGCAACTGGCGCATCAACGGCGAAGACGCGAGGGTCGGCGTAATCGGCGATCTGGTTTATTACGCGGACGGCACCACCGCACGGATCACGAGTGGCGTTGCCCTCGTTGCGAATCGCGGCCTCGCACAGTTCGCGTATGTAGGAAGCACACTCGATAATGGCGACGCGATTACGGATAGCCCGGAGCGCGAAGGCAGTGGGCAACCGGGCACCTACCAGCCTGTAACCGACGCGCAGATCAGGCGCGGAAGTGAGCGTGTATGATCCGCTACTTTCTCGCCAAGGGTGATCGGGGCGGGAGCGCCATGATCACGGAGGGCCTGGAGTATGTCACCTGTTCCAATCCGCCGCCGCGCGCGCATATTGCCACGCTGTACATGGAAACTTATTGCACAGCCTGCAAACAGAAAGGGTTCATAGCGCCGAAAGGTCCGCGCTGGCCGGGGACTGCACACAATGGCAAGCAATGGGCACTGAGCGGCGATATCAACATCTGCGGCTGCAACCCGTCGCCGATCTTTTATGCCGAGCGCGGCATGTCGATGTCCTTCACGTCCGAGCAGGCAGCGGCGCTGATGGGTAACAGTGTTAGCGCTTCGGCGCAGCAGGTTGCAACGAAGCGGTACGACGAGCAATACACGCTTGCCGACCATGCGGGTCAACCATTGGTGGGCGTGCGTTATCGCGTGCGAGTTGGTTCGAGCGTCGTCGCTACCGGCGTAACCGATTCGCGCGGACGCACGCAACGCGTCTGTACGGATGACGTAGAGCGGCTTTGCCTCGACATTGCGGCATAACTACGTATGAGGACCCTTAAACGACCGACATCTACGATGCGGTCGTGGAAGATGATTCGCTTCGTGGTTTGCAAATGCGAACGACATCCCAGGCTACATCACTCTGCGCGTGGAGCGACATGTATATCGACACGGGCCACGCAAGTGCCCCGGCAGGTGAAGCCCTATTAGCCGTGCCATACAACGAACAATTCACGTTGCGGGATGGTTCGGGCGGACCGATCTCGAACAAGCGCTATCGCACCATCGTTCACAGCGCGCGAGTTCTTCACCGGCACGACAAACGCGGCAGGGGAAACGCAATGCAAGAATTATCAAAACTACCGCTTCAGGTTGGGAGGTAAGAAGAATGACTGACGCCACGGAATGGATAACCGTACACGATTCGGCTTGCACGAATACAACGCCTGATTCATGCATCAATGTTGCCCTGAATATGACGCCGATTTGCCAGAACATGACCAATCAGGAATTCAGGAAAATTATTATGAAAGTAAGGGATTCCGCAGTTGTGCTGGTGAAAGAGCGCATTGCGGAACTCTCGAAATGGGACACCCGGGAAAGGGCGCGAGCAGCCTATTATTTTGGTCGGGCCGACGAGGAAATCAGAAGCACGCTCGCAGCTGGTCTGCCCAGGTTGCTATCGGCACTTCAGGAACTTGTGCCTGAGAAAATTGTTCGATGGGATGATGCCTTGAACAAAAATCTTACATGTGCTGTCGTTCCCGACAGCGGCCAGAATCGCGCCGGCGTGTGTAAACCGGATTCAGAAAAGCGAGTAATCGCTATTTACAGTTCATTTTGTACTGACTCGAACGGCGAATTATGGCGCGGTGCGAAAGTGAAAACCTTGATTCATGAATGTACACATTACACCGACACTTTTAACTCAAATGATATTATGTACGGCAATACCGAAAACGGGATGCATGCATTTGCAATAGGCAACCCGGAAAAGGCCATACGAAACGCCGATAGCATTACGGGGTATATTGCAACTTTCGATAGAACCGTCGCCAAATGAAAAAACAACTCTTTGCATTGCTGTTTCTCGCGACGGCAGCTGCTGCGCCTTGGCTTTCCGGGGCGGCGCGCGCGTGTACTATCAATGAATCAATGGAAACGCGATTGCCATTTAACACGATAGGTCTATCGAATGCAGATCGATTGTCGATCGCAAATATTGTGCTCGAAGCCCGCAAATGGCCAGATGTTGATATCCAGGCTGTAGTTATTGCGGGCGCATACGTCGGGGAAAAGAGTGGCGGAAAACTGAAGAATGAGCGCGGCGCGGTCGTCAAGGCATATCTTATCCAGTTAGGTATCAAACCGGAGAATGTCCTGATTGAACGCAAGACGCTGACTGACGAGATGGTAAAGAGCGACGACGGTACTTTAAACGTGCATCAGATAGCAATCGAACTAGTCCCACTATGCAATGGTGGTTGCGAGCGCCTTTGCAACGATCCACGCGTAACGCCGACAAGCAGGGTAATCAAGTAGACCCATGCCGGCCCGCTTCGACGGCAACGCCGTTCCCCTAAGCGGGGCGGCGTTGCGGTCTACAGGGTAGTGGGTTCCGGATTTTCCCGCGTCCAGCGTAACAAATCAGCGCCTACCCCGCGCAAACTCTCAGCTATTTGCTTCCGCGCTTTCGTTGGCGCGCCGCAACCGCTCGCGGCTATTGGACAAATGCATGCGCATTGCCGCACGCGCGCCTTCGGCGTCGTGGCGCGTGATGGCCTCAAGAATACTTTCGTGCTCCAGATTGACGAGCGACAGATACGCATCAGGCTCGGCCCGCGCGATCCCCGCCGAATCAAGCCGGTTGCGCGGGATCAGCGCGCTGCCCATTTGCGTGAGGATGTCGACGAAATACCGGTTGCCCGTTGCACGCGCCACGGAGATGTGGAACTGCAGGTCGGCGTCGACGCTATCCAGCCCGTTGTGGCGGGTGGCCTCGATCGCGTCGAGCGCGGCGCGCATGCGCGCGAGGTCGTCCGGCTTGGCCCGCTGGGCGGCGAGACCGGCGCATTCCGTTTCAAGGCTGATGCGCAGTTCCAGGATCGACAGCACGTCGCGCAAGGTGGTGGCAGGCACCATGTCGATGCCCAGCTTTTCGCGCTGCGGCTCCAGCACGAAGCTGCCGATGCCGTGACGCGTCTCAATGATCTTGCCGGCCTGCAGGCGTGAAATCGCTTCGCGGATAACGGTGCGGCTCACGCTCAGCGTGACCATCAGCTGCGACTCGGTCGGCAGTTTGTCGCCGGGCTTCAAGGCGTTGGACGCGATTTGCTCGGTGACGTAGCTGACGACAAACTCGGCAAGATTGCGCGCGCGTCGTGGCGGTGCCGCGGATGCCAGTGGTGTAGCCATCGAAAACGCCCCTCGAATCAGATAGTTGCAGGTACTTCCTGCGATTCATTATACCGTCGTCTGACGACTGATTATATAAACGCCGGATCATTTTCGGCATTGGCGGTAGACCCAATGCCGATGCCCGGGTTCAGGCGTCGCGCGGCCTGGCGGCGCTATTTTGCCAGCACCGTCGGAAGTACGATAACGGCCCGGCGCTTAACCGTGACGCAGTTCGACCCGTTTGATGTCCTTGACGATCACGAGGTAGCTGAACACCGTCAGCAAGGCATTCAGGCCGACGAAAACCAGCGCGCCGTTGAACGACCCGGTCTTTGCAACCAGGTAGCCGATCACGATGGGCGTCACGATGCCGGCAACGTTGCCGAACATATTGAAGATGGCGCCCGACAGACCGAGCGCTTCCTTCGGCGACGTATCCGCCACGACAGCCCAGCCGAGCGCGCCGATGCCCTTGCCGAAAAACGCGAGCGACATGAGGGCGACGACGATCCAGTCGGTCGACACGTAGTTGCAGCCGATGATGCACACCGACAGCAGCATGCCGCCGACAATCGGCACCTTGCGCGCGACAGTGAGCGAATGCCCGCGCCGGATCAACCCGTCGGACAGGATACCGCCGAGCACGCCGCCCGAGAATCCGCAGATCGCGGGCAGCGACGCCACCAGACCCGCTTGCAGAATCGTCATGCCACGCGCCTGCACGAGATAGATCGGAAACCACGTCAGGAAGAAGTAGGTCAGCACGTTGATGCAGTACTGGGCGAGATAGACGCCGAGCAGCATGCGGTTGCCCAGCAGTTGACGCACCAGCGACCAGCCGCCGGCGCCGGCGATATCCTCGACCCGGGCCGCTTTCTTGTGCCCGTTCACCACGCCGCCGCCCTGTTCGATGTAGTCGAGCTCGGCGCGCGAGACGCGTGGGTGATCGGCGGGGTTCTTCATCACCTTCAACCAGGTGAAGGCGAGCAACAGGCCGGCCACGCCCATCACGAGGTAGACCGCGTGCCAGCCGAACGCATGCGTCAGCCATGCCATCAGCGGCGTGAAAATGACCGCTGCGAAATATTGCGCTGAATTGAAAATGGCGGAGGCGGTGCCACGTTCGTTGGTGGGAAACCAGCTGGCCACAACCTTGGCATTGGCGGGAAACGCCGGCGATTCGGCCGCGCCCATCGCAAAGCGCAGCACGAATAGCGCGGTGACGGCGGCCGCCGCGCTGCCCAGCAGACCGATCGAGCTTTGCAGCAGCGTAAACAGCGACCACAGGAAAATGCTCGCCGCGTACACGCGCCGCGCGCCGAAACGGTCGAGCAGCCAGCCCGCCGGCAATTGCGACAGCACATAGGCCCAGCTGAACGCGGAGAAGATGTAGCCCATCTTGATCGCATCGAGGCCGAACTCGGCGCGCATCGCGGATCCGGTAACCGAGAGCGTGGCGCGGTCCGCGTAATTGAATGTCGTGATCAGAAAGATCAGCAACAGAATCGCGTAGCGGACTTTGGTGCGCTTTGCGACGTCGGCGGGGCTCGCGGTGCGGCTCATTTCCATCGTCATCTCCTGAATTCTTATCAGTGAAAAAGCGCCCGGCGACGTTGCCGTCCCGGGCGCTCTTTGCGTGCTGTGCGTGCTGCGGGCTCGCACGGCTGGGCGCCTTACCGCGCTATCGCGTGCATTGCCGCGTGCGCGACCTCGTGCGCATCTTCATGCGCATTTTCACGATTTACTGCGCGCCGAGCTTCTTGATCAGTACGTCGAGTTGCGCCATTTCTTCTTCGGTCAGATCGGTCAGCGGTGCGCGCACCGGCCCCGCGCTGTGGCCGACCAGCTTGGCGCCGGCCTTCACGATGCTGACCGCGTAGCCCTGGCGGCGGTTGCGGATCGCCAGATACGGCAGGAAGAATTCGTCGATCAGCTTGCCGACGGTTGCATGGTCGTCCGCCGCGATCGCGCGGTAGAAATCCATCGCGGTCTTCGGGATGAAGTTGAAGACGGCCGACGAGTACACCGGCACGCCCAGCGCCTTGTAGGCCGCCGCGTAGACTTCGGCGGTCGGCAGGCCGCCGAGATACGAGAAGCGCTCGCCGAGGCGGCGGCGGATCGACACCATGTTCTCGATTTCGCCCACGCCGTCCTTGAAGCCGATCAGGTTGGGGCAACGCTCGGCCAGCCCTTCGAGCATGTCGGCGTTAAGCTTGGAGTTCGCGCGGTTGTAGATGATCACGCCCATGTTCGGCACCGACTTGCAGACTTCTTCCGCGTGCGCCGCGATGCCTTCCTGGCAGGCTTCGGTCAGGTAGTGGGGCATCAGCAGAATGCCGTTTGCGCCGTGGCGTTCGGCTTCTTGCGCGTATTCGATCGCCACGCGCGTCGGGCCGCCCGCGCCGGCGAGAATCGGCACCTTGCCCTTGCAGACTTCGGTTGCCGTGCGCACGACGTTCGAGTAATCGTTACGCGTGAGCGAGAAGAATTCGCCCGTGCCGCCGGCGACGAACAGCGCCGAAGCACCGTACGGCGCGAGCCATTCGAGGCGCTCGGCATAGGTATCGGCGCGGAAATCGCCTTGTGCGTCGAAGTCGGTAACGGGGAAGGACAGCAGGCCTTCGGAAACGATCTGCTTGAGTTCTTGCGGTGTCGTCATGATGAATATCCAGGGCGTGTCGAATAGGGGCCGTAAGGCGTTGTACTTGGAAATGGAGATTTCTTATACGTCATCGTACAACAACAAATCGACTAACTCAACGGTGTTTTCGCGGCATAATGCACGGCATAGGGTAAATACGGAACGTCTGGGTAATCTCCCATGTTGTAGGATGACGTATGAATTGTGAGTGCCCGATTGGCACCACAGTTGGCGCCGCAGTCAATGCCACAATGGGCGCTGCAGGCGTGAAATCGCCACAAGGATCGATGTAATGGAACAAACCCCGCTCTACATTCGCGTTCACCCCAATGACAATGTCGCGATCGTCGTCAACGACGGCGGTCTGGGCGAGGGCGCCGTATTTCCCGATGGCCTCGCGCTGCGCGAGCGTGTTCCGCAAGGGCACAAAGTTGCGCTGACCGATCTCGCGGAAGGCGACGAGGTCGTCCGCTATAACGTGGTGATCGGCTACGCGCTCAAGGCTTTGCCGAAGGGCAGCTGGATCAACGAACACGTGATCCGCATGCCGAGTCCGCCCGGACTGGACGATCTGCCCATCGCCACCATCAAGGCGCCGGACATGCCGCCGCTGGAAGGCTTTACGTTCGAGGGCTATCGCAATGCCGACGGCTCGGTCGGCTCGCGCAACATTCTGGCGATCACGACCACGGTGCAATGCGTGGCCGACGTGGTTCAGCACGCGGTCACCCGCATCAAGGCTGAACTGCTGCCGCACTACCCGAACGTCGACGATGTCGTGAGCCTCGGGCACACCTATGGCTGCGGCGTAGCGATCGACGCGCCGGACGCGATGGTGCCGATCCGCACCGTGCGCAACATCAGCCTGAATCCGAATTTCGGCGGCGAAGTGATGATGGTCAGTCTCGGTTGCGAGAAGCTGCAGCCTGAACGCCTGATGCCGCCGGGCACGATTCCGATTGCCGCTGCTGCGAACGTCGCCGAAGTGGCCGACATCGGCGACGTCGAGGCCGATCTGAACGGCGGCGTGGTGGTGCTTCAGGACGAAGCACATGTCGGCTTCCAGTCGATGATCGAGTCGATCATGAGAATGGCCGACGCTCATCTGAAGCGGCTGAACAATCGCCGCCGCGAGACCTGTCCGGCCTCCGATCTGGTGGTCGGCGTGCAATGCGGCGGCAGCGATGCGTTTTCCGGGCTGACCGCGAATCCCGCCGTGGGCTTCGCCACCGATCTGCTGGTGCGCGCCGGGGCGACGGTGATGTTTTCCGAAGTGACCGAAGTGCGCGACGGCGTCGATCAGCTGACGGCGCGCGCGGCCAATGCGGACGTGGCTGCCGCGATCATCCGCGAGATGCAGTGGTACGACGATTATCTGAAGCGCGGCGGCGCGGACCGCAGTGCCAACACCACGCCGGGCAACAAGAAGGGTGGCTTGTCGAACATCGTCGAAAAGGCGATGGGTTCGATCATCAAGTCGGGCAACTCGGCCATCTCCGGCGTGTTGTCGCCGGGTGAAAAGGTCAGGCAGAAGGGCCTGATCTACGCCGCCACGCCGGCCAGCGATTTCATCTGCGGCACGCTGCAGGTCGCGGCGGGTATCAACCTGCATGTATTCACGACCGGCCGCGGCACGCCGTACAGCCTCGCGGAAGTGCCCGTCATCAAGGTCGCGACTCGCTCCGATCTCGCGCGCCGCTGGCACGATCTGATGGATATCAATGCCGGTACCATCGCAACGGGCGCGGCGACGATCGAGGACGTGGGTTGGGAGTTGTTCCGCCTGATGCTCGACGTCGCCAGCGGACGCAAGGAGACGTGCGCGGAAAAACTCAAGCTCCACAATGCATTGACGCTGTTCAATCCGGCGCCGGTGACCTGATCGCTCCGTTCGCTCCGATAGACCGGATCGTACTGCCAGCAACCACGACAAAGACTGAGATATGACTGACTCGACCCTTGAGCGCCAGGCGGCGCAAAAACCTTTCCGCCGTCTTCTGCTCACCGGCGCTGCCGGCAACCTTGGCCAGCAGGTGCGCGGCGCGCTCGCCGCGTGGGCCGATGTCGTGCGCGTCACCGATATCGCGCCGTTGGGCGACGTGGCGGCGCATGAGGAAGCCTCGATCGTCGACCTCGCCGATGAAGCGGCCGTTCACGCGCTGCTCGACGGCGTGGATGCGGTCGTTCATCTTGGCGGCATTTCCGTCGAAGCGCCGTTCGAAGATCTGCTCGAAGCGAATATCCGCGGCTTGTACAACCTCTATTCGGCCGCGCAGAAGCAGGGTGTGAAGCGCATCGTGTACGCGAGCTCGAATCATGCCGTGGGTTTTCATCCCACCACGTCGGTGCTCGATATCGACGCGCCGCTGCGTCCCGATAGCCTGTATGGCGTGACGAAGTGTTTCGGCGAATCGCTGTCGCGCTATTACTTCGACCGCTTTGGTCTCGAAACGGTGTGCCTGCGGATCGGCTCGTCGTTCGAGCAGCCAAAAAATCCGCGTATGCTCGTCACCTATCTGAGCTTTCGCGACCTTATCGAACTGGTGCGCTGCTCGCTGTTCACCAACCGGGTCGGGCATGCAATCGTCTATGGCGTCTCGGATAACCGGACCAAGTGGGTCGATAACACCAAGGCGGCGTTCCTCGGGTTTCGTCCGCAGGACAGTTCGATCGAATTCGAGCATCTGTTCCCGGTCACGGCGCCCACCGCCGAGCTCGACGATCCGACGCAGCGTTTCCAGGGCGGTCCATTTGTGCTGGCCGGTCCGATGGAGCCGAAACGATGAGCGCCGTGGCGAACCCGCGGGTGGAGCGTGTCGAGGCGGCAGGGCAGGTGCCCGCGTCGGTCGGCGAGAGTCCGGTGTGGCGTGCCGCGGAACAGGCACTCTATTGGGTGGATATTCCCGCGCAAAAAATCGTCCGGTTGCGACCCGATTCCGCGCAGCGTACCGAGTGGCAATTGCCGGAGAAAGTGGCGTGCCTGGCCTTCGACCGGCACGGCACGGTGCTGGCTGGGTGCGAGACAGGACTCTTCGCGGTTGCGCTGACCGAGGGCGCCTCCAACGCCGAACCGCTGGCCGTGACCGCAAGGAAACTTGCCGCGCCGGTTTTCCCGTTCGCCGATATGCGTTTCAACGACGGCCGTTGCGACCGGCAAGGCCGTTTCTGGTCCGGCACGATGGTGCAGGACATGGCAGCGGCAAATCCCGCGGGTGCGCTGTATCGCTTCGACGAGCGCGGGGTGTTGTCAGAGCCGGTTGTCGACGCACTGATTACGCAAAACGGTCTGGCGTGGTCGCCCGATGGGACCACGATGTATCTGTCGGACTCGCATCCGCTGCGCCGTCAGATCTGGGCATTCGACTACGACATCGAAGCGGGCGAGCCGCGCAATCGCCGGGTATTCGCCGACCTGCACGATTACGCCGGGCGTCCCGACGGCGCCGCGGTGGACGCAGACGGCTGCTACTGGATCTGCGCGAACGACGCGGGCTTGCTGCTTCGCTTCACCCCGCAAGGCAAGCTCGATCGGCAGATTGCCGTGCCGGCCGTGAAGCCGTCGATGTGCGCATTCGGCGGCAGCAATCTGGATACGCTGTTTGTGACCTCGATTCGTCCCGCCACTGGCGCGAGCGAACACGACGGCCATCTCTTTGCCGTTCGCCCTGGCGTGACGGGGCTGCCCGAGCCTGACTACGCGGGCGAACTCTGAAAAAACGGCCTGCATGAGCCGGGGCGCCGGGTATTAGCATGCCGGTGCCTAACAGTCGTTATCTTTTATTCATCGCTCGTCGTACAACATAGTGGCATAAATGCCACTTTCGAGCCATCTCCCCCTCTACGAAAAATATCAACCCATGAGACATGGGTTTGGCTCGTATCCTTGCCTGTATTGGCCTTTGGCTTGATCTCAATTCGGAAACTCTTACGTTCAACTCGCTTTCGTGCGGGTAAATACCGGCTGTACAACTCAGATTACGTTTTATAGACTTCATATGTCGTCGTACAACATATGAGGCCAAGCAAAATCATTTCGGGATAGCTTTGGCCGCTGGACAAAGAGCGCGGTGTGAGCAGCACGAGGTTCACGCCGATGCAGTCGAAGCAAAGAAGTCGAGTTGTCCGAGAGGAGTGCTGAGGATCTGCGCCGGGGACATTGCGCAGGCTCGCATATTAAGACTCTCGCCGCCTGAGAACGGTGGTGATCGTACGGCAGAGAAAAAAGGCGCGGCATTTTTTGAAGCCGGGAGACGCATTAAAACCATGTCGCAACATCCGCAAGCGGCCCTCCGCATCGATTGGATGATCTATTTTTCAAGGAATGTCACGATGAATAAGAAGTTTGCCTCTTCCCGTGTTTCGATGATTGTCGCGGCCTCGGTGCTGGCGTTCAGCACCGTGTCGGCACACGCTCGCGTATTCCGCGTGTCGGACGTGCATGGCGACACCTATCCGACCAATATGGCCGTGAAGTACATGGGCGAAGAAATCAACAAGGCAACCGGTGGCAAGGATTCCGTGAAGGTCTTCGGTAACAGCGCGCTAGGTTCCGAAAACGACACGATCGATCAGGTCCGTATCGGCGCGCTGGACATGGCGCGCGCGAACGGCGCCGCATTCAACGAGATCGTGCCTGAATCGATGATCCCGTCGCTACCGTTCCTGTTTCGCGACATCGACCATTTCCGCAAAGTCATGTACGGCCCGGAAGGCCAGAAGATTCTCGACGCTTTCTCGGCGAAGGGCATGATCGCGCTGACGTTCTATGAGAGCGGCGCGCGTTCGATGTACGCGAAGAAAGCCATCCATTCGCCCGCCGATATGAAAGGCCTCAAGGTGCGCGTGCAGCCTTCGGATCTGATGGTCGACGAAATCAAGGCAATGGGTGGCACGCCGACGCCGATGCCGTTCGCCGAAGTCTATACCGGCCTCAAGACGGGTCTGGTGGACGGCGCGGAGAACAACCTGCCGTCGTATGAAGAAACCAAGCACTTCGAAGTCGCGCAGGTCTATTCCGAAACCCAGCATTCCATGACGCCGGAAGTGCTGGTGTTCTCCAAAAAGGTGTGGGACACGCTGACGCCGCAAGAGCAGACCATCATCAAGAAGGCGGCGGCTGACTCGGTGCCTTACTACGAGAAGCTGTGGACCGCGCGCGAAGCTGACGCGGCCAAAACGGTCACCAAGGGCGGCGCGACGATCGTCAGCGCGGCGCAGATCGACCGTCCGGCTTTCGTGAAGGCAATGCAGCCGGTCTGGGCGAAGTATGAAAAGACCCCGCAGATGAAGCAGCTCGTCGACGAAATTCAGGCAGTCAAATAAGTCCGGAAGTAACGCGGTAGCGAAAAGCCTTGCAGCACCTGCTGCGGGTTTTTCGCGCCGTGCGGTTTCCTGGGGTCACGACGCCTGACAGGATTCCTGAAGATTAAAACCAGGTCCAATGCAGGCAAGGATGGGGTCAATGAGTTTCATGAAACGCCCAAATGATGTTCTCTTCCGCGCGCTGGTGGTCGTGGCGTCCGCGAGTCTCGCCACGCTGTGCGCGCTGGTGATCTATAGCGTTGTGATGCGCTATGTCTTCAGCGATGCGCCGGATTTCGTCGAGCCCATTGCCCTCCTGCTGGTGATCGTGATCGCCATGTTCGGCGCCGCGCTCAAGGTTCGCGAAGGCGGCCATATCGGGCTTGATTCGCTAGTCAAGAAATTGCCGCCGAAAGGCCAGATGATCGCCCATGCGTTCCAGCATCTTTGCCTGATCGTGTTGGCCGTGGCGATTTTCTTCGGCTGCTGGCAGATGGCGGAGACCACGATGGACGACAGGATTCCGATTCTGGGTCTTCCGGAAGCGCTTCGTTATGTGATCCCGGTTATTGCCAGCGCCTGCATCGCTCTGTTCTCGCTTGAGAACCTGCTGGGGCTTTTCGCACAGAAACACAAATAGAAGAATCATGGAACTTGCCATCCTCTCAGTTAGTTTCCTCGTTTTCCTCGTATTCGGGGTTCCTGTTTCGTTTGCGCTTGGACTTTCGTGCGTCCTGACTTACCTGTATGAAGGCTTGCCGGCGGCCACCGCCATGCAGTCGATGATTTCGGGAATGAACGCGTTTTCGTTCCTCGCGGTGCCGTTCTTCATTTTCTCCGGCGAATTGATGCTGCACGGCGGTATCGCCGACCGCATCCTGCGTTTCGCGCAGGCCACAGTGGGTCATTTCCGCGGCGGCCTCGGCATGGCCAACGTGGTCGCGTGCACGTTGTTCGGCGGCGTGTCCGGTTCGCCGACGGCGGACACGTCCGCGATGGGCGGCGTGGTGATTCCGCTGATGAAGCGCGAAGGCTACAGCGCGGCCTATGCGGTCAACGTGACGACCCATTCGTCACTGGCGGGCGCGCTGATGCCCACGTCGACGAACATGATCATCTATGCGTTCGCGGCTCAAGGCATCACCGGCACGTTGAACGGTCACCAGATGAGCGGTGTGTCGATCGGCGACCTGTTGTTCTCCGGTCTGTTGCCGGTGCTGTGGGTGATGGGCTTCGTGCTGATCGCCGCGTACTGGCAGGCGGTCAAGTTCGGCTATCCGCGCCGTCCCGACGGTTCGACCGAATTGCAGCGCTTTCCCGGCTGGTTCGCGGTGGCCCGCACGTTCCTCGGCGCGTTGCCCGGTTTGATGGTGATCGCGATCATTCTGTTCTGCGTGGCGAGAGGTATTGCCACCGCGACAGAAGCGGCAGCGATTGCGGTGGCTTACTCACTGGTGCTGACCATCGTCGTGTATCGCACGATGACGATGAAGAAGCTTGCTCATGCGCTCGCCAAAGCGGCCAAAACCACCGGTGTGGTGCTGCTGCTGATCGGTGTGTCGAACATGCTGCGCTACCAGATGGCCTATCTGGAGATTCCCGACGCCATCGAGCACATGCTCGACGGTGCAACGAGCCTGCCCTGGTTGATGCTGCTTTATATCAACATCATCCAGATCTTCCTCGGTACGTTCGTCGACATGGCGGCGCACATCCTGATCACCACGCCCCTGTTCCTGCCGATGGCGATGCATGCCGGCGTGGGCCCGGTGCAGTTCGGGATCATGATCCTGCTGAACTGCGCATTGGGTCTCGTGCATCCGCCGATCGGCTCGGTGCAGTTCATCGGCTGTGCGATCGGCAACGTGTCGATTGGTGAAACGACCAAGGTGGCGTGGCCTTACTACCTGGCTATTTTCAGCGCGATCAACATTGTGACGTACGTGCCGATGTTTTCAACGTGGTTGCCTAGCCTGATCAATGGCCACCCGGTGTTTTAACGCTTGATCGGGAGTCGGCGCCGGTAAGGCACTGCCAGACATAAAGAATAAGTTTTTTACAGAGGAGCAGAAATGAAAAAGGCATTAGCAACCTCGGCCCTTGGGTTGGTCGCCCTCGGCGCGCACGCTCAGAGCAGCGTGACGTTGTACGGCGTCGTCGATACGGGGATCGGCTATCAGAGCAGCCAGACGTCGCTGGGTTCGACGTCGGGGGGCCGTTCGGTGATCAAGATGGTGAACGGCATCTGGGCGGGCAGCCGCTTCGGCCTGAAGGGCGGTGAAGATCTGGGCGGCGGCACGAAGGCGATCTTCCAGTTGGAAGAGGGCTTCAACAGCGCAACCGGCGCGCAATCCGTTTCCGGTCTGGCGTTCAACCGTCAGGCGTACGTCGGCGTGACCAATGCCACCTACGGTTCGCTGACCGCAGGGCGCCAGTACACGTCGTACTACACGCTGCTGTCGCCCTATAGCCCGACTACGTGGCTGACGGGCGCTTACGGCGCACACCCGGGCGATATCGATTCGCTGGATACGCTGTACCGCGCGAATAACTCGCTGGTGTACACGTCGCCGAGCATGCATGGCCTGACGGTGAGCGGTTCGTACTCGCTGGGCGGCGTGGCGGGCAGCACCAATGCCGGTTCGACGTACAGCGCGGCGGTTCAGTACCTGAACGGCCCGTTCGGGATCGCGGCAGGCTACCAGCGCATCAATAACGCGGCGGTGGGCGGCGGTGCGTGGGATCCTAACTCCACGACCTCGAATGGCGGTGCGCAGACGGCGGTGTCGGGCATCAACAACGGCTATCAGACGGCGCAGGCGCAGCAGCGCGTTGCCGTGACGGGCGGCTATGCGTTCAGCTCGCAATGGGACATCTCGTTCTCGTATTCGAACGTGCAATACATCCCGGGCGTGAACTCGGCGTTCCACAACGAGGCGATCTTCAACACGGCTGGCGCAGTGCTGCACTACAAGCCGCTGACGGCACTGGATCTGGCTGCCGGCTACAGCTACACGCGTGCGACGCAGGCGAACGGCATTACGAGCGCGGCGAGCTATCAGCAGTTCAATCTCTCGCAGTACTACAGTCTGTCCAAGCGGACCGGCCTGTATGCGCTGGAGGCTTACCAGCGTGCGGGTGGCCAGACTCTCGCGCCGAACAAGGCCGGCACGGCCACGAGCATCATCAATGCAACGGCCGATATCGGCGACGGTCAGAACGGCGC
>NZ_MCAS01000025.1 GCF_003610895.1 Paraburkholderia fungorum | reverse complement strand
GAGCTTCAGAACTTGCTGCGGGTTCGAGTTAGCTTGCGCCAACACCGAGATACCAGCTTGTTGCAGCACTTGTGCCTTGCTCAGATTCGCCGTTTCCTGTGCGAAGTTGGCGTCCGTGATTTGCGACTGTGCCGACGACAGATCGGTCGATTCAGCTTGCTGCGACGTGGCGATTGCCGTGAAGCGGTTTTGCGCGGCACCCAGCGACGCCTGCAGGTTGTTGACGGTCTGCAGTGCGTTGTCGATGGAGACCATTGCTTCGTTCGCGCCGGTAACCGTGCTGATGTTCAGGTTCGAAACCGTCGGCGGGCTGTTGATCGCGTTGATCTGCGCAACTGCCGAAACCTGAGCGGCGGAACCTGCGCCTGCCGTCGTCGTTGCACCGGCCTGAAGTGCCAGAGCCGTACCCTGCGTACCCGTACCTGCCGTTGCGCCTGCGCCGAACACCGCGGATGCGACTGTCTGTGTGATCGCCTGGTTGTTCTGGTCGGTGAAGGTGTAGCCGCCCTTGCCGTCCGACAGCACGTTGATTGCCGTGATGGCCGGGCTGGCAGCCGTCGTGTAAGCACCCGACGCGTCCACGCTGACGTTGACCGTGCCCAGCGTTTGACCCGTTTGCACCAGGCCGCCGCCGATCTTCGCCGACGACATCGATTGGTTCAGGTTCAGGCTGATGGTCTGGCCAACGTTCGCGCCGACCTGGAACGTCACGCTGCCTGCCGAGCCGTCCAGAATGTTCGTGCCGTTGTACGTCGTTTGCGACGCGATACGGTTCACTTCCGAGATCTGTGCCGAAACTTCCTTCTGCAGTGCAGCCTGATCGCTCGGCGACAGCGTGCCGGTCGATGCCTGCACAGCCAGCTGACGAATACGTTGCAGGCTGGAGGTGAGCGAGGACAGTGCGCTCGATGCGGTTTGAATCATCGACACGCCGTCATTCGCATTCGACACGCCCTGGTTCAGGCCGTTGATCTGCGTTTGCATACGCGTCGAGATCGCCAGACCTGCTGCGTCGTCCGCTGCGCTGTTGATGCGCTTGCCCGACGACAGACGGGTGATGGCTTGCGAAAGGGCGCTTTGCGAGCCATTAAGGTTTTGCTGTGCAACCAGCGAGTTGATGTTGCTATTGATTCCGAGCATGGAAAATCTCCTAAATAAGCCTTGAGCCCAATACGCCACGTTGGCATCGGCGGAAGCACTCGTTCATTGCTGGCCGCCTCAGTGAAGGTTGACGGCGCGTCTAAAAAAAACTTGAGGAACTTTGTGCTATAGCGACCCAATTGTTTTTACGGCGGGTTACGTGCCCGCTCGTCTGTAAGCCGCTTGCAGCCTTGTTCGGGCGCTCCACTGCAAGTATTGAAAAGACGGCGTATTCTCGTTTTCTCTTGAGGCAAACCCTGGAAAAATCATGCAAAAGCGCCGGATAGGACGTTCCGAATTAGAGGTCGCGCCGCTTATGTTCGGTGGCAATGTATTTGGCTGGACCGCCGATGAAGCCACCTCGTTTTCGATCCTCGATGCATTTGTCGATGCGGGACTCAACTTCATCGATACCGCCGACGTCTATTCCGCGTGGGCGCCCGGCAACCAGGGCGGCGAATCGGAAACCATTATCGGCAAGTGGTTCAGGCAGAGCGGCAAGCGTGACAGGATCGTGCTCGCCACCAAGGTTTCCAAGCATCCGCAGCGCAAGGGTTTATCTGCTGCGAATATTCAGGCGGCAGTCGAAGATTCGCTGCGACGCTTGCAGACCGATTACATCGACGTCTACTTTTCTCACGACGACGACACTGAAACGCCTCTGGTCGAAACGCTCGGTGCCTATCAGAAGCTGATCGAGGCGGGCAAAGTGCGGGTGATCGGGGCGTCGAACTACAGCGGCGCGCGTGTCGAGGAAGCGCTTGGCGTGTCCCGCCAGCACGGCCTGCCCGAGTATCAATTGCTGCAGCCGGAGTACAACCTGTACGATCGCGCCGAGTATGAGCGCGACACCGAGCCGGTGGCGCTCGCCAATCGGCTCAGCGTGGTGGTGTATTGGAGCCTTGCAAGCGGCTTTCTGTCCGGCAAGTACCGTTCACAGGCCGATCTGGCCAACAAGACGCGCGGCAGCCGGGTCGAGAAGTATCTGAATGAGCGCGGTTTGCGGATTCTGGACGCGCTCGACCGGGTCGCCGGGCAGCACGGCAGCACGCCAGCCACCGTTGCACTGGCATGGTTGATTGCTCGCCCGAGTGTAACGGCCCCAATTGCCAGCGCAACCTCGGTCGACCAGCTCAAAAGCCTGGCCGCCGCCGTCCATCTGATGCTGACCGGCGCCGATATCCGCGAGCTGGACGAGGCGAGTGCCTGAGCGCGCGAGGGGCCTGGCGCAATCGCTAAACCCCTGGTAGGATGGTGAGTTTCCTGATATCATCGGGAGTGAATTGAGATCTTTGCCTGTTTCGTCAGTGTTTTTCATTGATGAAAGGTTGGCGAAACGGCAGCAGGCGTGGCTTTGGTATTACGTCTGTCCGCGTTCCGCGGTGAACTCCCCACCTCTCTTTTCCGGCCTCCGTGGCCGTTATGCCTTTCGTTTCATTCGTGGTTTGGCCGGGTTCTACCCGCGTTTGCCTGTTACTGGCCATGAATCGAAACGACCGGAGGGCCGGCGCGTGAGCGGTATCCCGCCACGCAATTTACCCCTATCAAGTGATTGAGTTAGGAATTACATGACGACGATTCTTCTGAAAGAAAACGAGCCGTTCGAAGTGGCGATTCGCCGCTTTCGTCGCGCAATCGAAAAGAATGGCCTGATCGCTGAACTGCGTGAGCGCCAATCGTACGAAAAGCCGACCACGGCACGTAAGCGCAAGAAGGCAGCTGCTGTGAAGCGCCTGCACAAGCGCCTGCGCAGCCAGATGCTGCCGAAAAAGCTGCACTAAGCACGCTTTTCGCATAGTACGCACGCCGAACGGCGGTGTGAGCTTCGAAAGAAGCCACATCGCCGTTTTGCTTTTGGGGCACCGGTTTGCGGTTGGGTCTTCGTGGTTACGCGGGTTTGCTTCGGGTCTCAGACGCGTTGTGCCAGGCGCCGGCGAGCGGCGCCTATAGCTGCCGTCGCATCACGCTTTGCGATTGCGGCCCTTCTTGCCGAGCGCCGCGCATCGCGCGCGGCACATGCAACTCGTCTCGTGGTCGTTCACGAGGCCAACCGCCTGCATGAACGCATAGCAGATCGTCGAGCCGACGAACTTGCAGCCGTAGCGCTTCAGCCCCTTGCTGAGCGCGTCCGAAATTTCCGTGGATGCCGGCGCGTGTTTGTACGATGCCCAATCGTTCTGGATCGGCGTCTGATCGACGAATGACCATACGAAGTTGGCGAGCGAACCATGCTCGGCCTGAATCTGCTGCACCGCGCGGGCATTGGTAATGGCGGACTCGATCTTGCCGCGATGACGCACAATGCCCTCGTCCAGTACCAGCGCGTCGACCTGTTTAGGGGTAAAGCGCGCAACCTTATCGATGTCGAAGCCGGCGAATGCGCGGCGATAGCCGGCCCGTTTGTTGAGAATCGTCGACCATGACAAACCCGCCTGCGCCCCTTCCAGCACAAGCATTTCGAACAAATGCTGATCGTCGCGCGAGGGCACGCCCCATTCACTGTCATGGTAGTGTGCGAGCGCTTCGCTCGATACCCAGTTGCATCGCTGTGTCACTTTCGCGCTCCCGTGTGGTCATGTCGCCCGTCAGCATAGCGGAAGCCGGGAGTCCTGCAAGCTGGCCATCCGGCCGATTGCAGGATCGAAACTGACCTGCCACGCTATGCGTTATTCACCATCTGAACTCACTCAATTCGATGAATAAAGACCTCTTTCTGATCGGCATCGACGGCGGCGGCAGCGGTACGCGCGTCGTACTCGGCAACGCGCAGGGCCAGGAGCTTGCGCAGGCTGCGGGCGGGCCATCGGGTCTGGGCCTCGGTGTGGAGCGCGCGTGGCAGGCCATCGCAGGCAGTTGCGCCGAAGCATTTGCGCGTGCCGGCGTGCCGCTGGACTGGTCGCGCTGCGTACTCGGCTGCGGCCTGGCCGGGGTCAATAATCGCGACTGGCTGAGCGCGTTCCGCGCACAGGCGCCGGCGCTAGCCGGGCTCGCGGTGGAAAGCGATGTGTACACCACCTTGCTGGGCGCGCACGGCGGCGCGCAAGGCGTGGTTGTCGCGCTTGGCACAGGCAGTCAGGCGGCCGTTCTTGACGCCGATGGCGAATGCCGGGTCGCCGGCGGCTTCGGCTACCCGTCTGGCGACGAGGCGAGCGGTGCCTGGCTCGGATTGCGGGGCATCGTACACGCGCAGCAGGCGCTCGACGGGCGGGTGCCCAATGACGATCTGGCTCAGGCGCTGCTTGCCCACACAGGCGCGCATGATCGCGACAGCCTTATCGTGTGGCTATGCGAAGCCAATCAGACGGCTTATGCGAAGCTTGCGCCGATCATCATCGCGCATCGTACGCATCCCTTCGCGGCGCATTTGCTTGGCGAGGCCGGTGCGGACGTGGGCAAGATGATTGCGGCGCTCGACCCCTCGGCGAGCCTGCCGGTCGCGCTGTGCGGCGGCCTCGGTGCGCCCTTGCGTGAGTACGTGCCGGAGATTTATCAGACCCGTTTGCGCGAGCCGTTGGCCGACTCCGCGCATGGCGGTCTGCAGTTAGCGCTGCGCGAAGCGGCTCGCGTCGCCGGTTGAGAATGTTGGCGCGCGCCGGTCGCGATCTCGCGGATGCCGTGCACAACGGTAAAATGCGATCTTTGACGCTGCCCGGCTGCTCACATTATGTACAAAGTCATTGCCACAGACCTCGACGGCACGCTGCTCAACGCCGATCATCAGGTGGACCCGTTCACGATTGCGACCGTGCGTAAGCTCGAAAGCGACGGGCTGCACTTCGTGATCGCGACGGGGCGCCACTACTGCGACGTTGCGGGTATTCGCGATCTGCTGGGCATCAACCCGTATCTGATTACGTCGAACGGTGCGCGCATTCATGCGCCGGACAATACGGTGCTCCACGCCGACGACCTGCCGCCGGCCATCGTGCAGCGCCTGGTGCTGCCGGAAATCGTCGGTGCGCATGGCCGTGTGATCGTCAACCTGTTCGCCGACCAGGCGTGGTTGATCGACCGGGATGCGCCAGACCTGTTGAAATTCCACCAGGATTCCGGCTTCACGTACGAGGTGACCGATCTGCCCAGCCACGACGGTGCCGATATCGCAAAGGTCCTCTACATTGGCGATCCTGCGGATCTCGCGCAGATCTCGGCCAACCTGGCGCGTGATTTTGGCGACGCGTTGTATGTCACCTATTCGCTGCCGGATTGTCTGGAAGTGATGACGTCGAACGTATCGAAGGGGCGCGCGTTGCAAATCGTGCTTGAACGCCTCGGCGTAGCCGCCTCGCAATGCGTGGCGTTCGGCGACAACATGAACGATATCGATCTGCTTGAGACAGCCGGCCATCCGTTCATGATGAACAACGCCAATCCCGATCTCATCACGCGCTTGCCGAACGTGCCGCGCATCGGCAACAACTTCGAAGCGGGCGTCGCGCATCACCTGCGCAAGCTCTTCTCGCTCAACGACGAACTGATGTCCTGAGAACGGGCAGCTGCGCGGGTAACAAAGCCCTACGTCGTCCGCATTACCCGACTACTCCGCCGAGCCCGCGGAAGCGCCTGCCGCGGCCGCTGAAGGGGCTCCCGGCAGCGCCGCGCACGGGCAATCCGTAGTGCGGCCATTCAGTCCCTGGTGATCAAGCTTGAAACTGGCGCGGGCCGTGCCGTTTTGCCAGTGGAGGCGAACAACATAGATGCTGTCGAAGTCGTCGCTATGCCAGTTGGGGACATCGGCGGCATTGCCGCCGTGCGCACTCATCATCTGGCGCAGCAACTTCACGATCAGCTTGTGCTCCCACGCAACGACAATCAGCTTGTTGCGATTGGACGGATCGACGAGCGCCGTGCCGAGTTGATCGATCTGGGCGAACCCGTACGGCGTTTGCACCGGCATCTGAAACTGGATGGCGGTCGGTTCGATGGTCGCTAGCGGTCGAATGTAGTAATAGGGGTGGCCGCTGTCGTCCTTTTGCTGGCCGGGATCGGGCGCGTAGATCGCATCAGGCTTGCCGAACTTGGCGGCGATTACCGCCGGCAGCGCGAGCGCACGGTTGAGCCCCTGGCAATTGAGCTGGCCGTAACCCTTGGCGGGTTTCTCGCCGTGGCGGACGAATACGAGCGTTTCGGTGTTGTTGTCTGCCGCATGGGCCGTGGGGAGTGCCAGTGCGCCCACACACAAGCCGCCGATGGAGAGTGCGACGCCTTGCAGGAATCCGCGGAAACGGGTCATGGGTAGCACCTGTGCGAGCTTGGAAAGTCGCACGATTCTAGCAGCGGACCGTTGGCGCGCCACTGGGTTGCCCGTCTGGTACGTACAAAGTCAGAGCGGGCGCCGTAGCCCCCGCTCTGACTGTTCTGGATACGCACACCAGGTGCGCCCGTTGAACTAGTTGAGCACCGGTTCTTGCGAATTGCCGCGGCGGCTTTCAGCAATGACCGGGTACAGCACGCCGGCGATCACCGCGCCGACGATCGGTGCCAGCCAGAACATCCACAGCTGATCCACCGCTGCGCCGCCAACGAACAGGGCCGGGCCGGTTGAGCGCGCCGGGTTGACCGAGGTGTTGGTGACCGGAATCGAGATCAGGTGAATCAGCGTCAGGCACAGGCCAATGGCGATCGGTGCGAAACCGGCCGGTGCCCGCTTGTCGGTCGCACCGAGGATCACGAACAGGAAGAAGCCGGTCATCACCACTTCGCAAATGAACGCGGCCGCGAGCGAGTAGTGGCCCGGCGAGCGCTCACCGTAACCGTTGCTGGCGAAACCGCTGGCGACGAGGTCGAAACCCGGCTTGCCCGATGCGATCAACGACAGCACCAGCGCACCCAGCACCGCGCCGATCACCTGCGCGACGATATACGGCAGCAGGTCGCGCGCCGGAAAGCGGCCGGCAACGGTCAGGCCGACGCTCACCGCCGGATTCAGATGGCAGCCGGAGATGTGGCCGATCGCGTAAGCCATGGTGAGGACGGTGAGGCCGAACGCGAGCGCGACACCCACGAAACCAATGCCGAGTCCGTGGACCGGGCCGGCGAAGTTAGCGGCGAGGACGGCGCTGCCACAGCCCCCGAGCACAAGCCAGAAGGTGCCGAACAACTCGGCTGCGAGACGCTTTGACAATTGCATGATTGGTAATCCTAAAATGTTTGACGCTTGGAGTGGCATGAGCGCTAAGCGCGGATGCATGCCATTGAGCGCGCAATTCTAGGGAAAGACTGCCGGATTAGGTGTCAAGAATTGTCAATGTGGAGTCTCCTTTACCCATTATTCTGCGATAAAGATGCTGTTTTACAATTCATCGACGCTTAATAATTATCAGATGATTTCTTCCTAAATCGGTATTATTGTCCATTGCGAATTTTTATAATTGCAGCTAGTCTGCGAGCGAATGAGTTCTAAAAAGGGGAGAACCGAAATGTCTCAATATGCAGACCTGAAGGCACAGATCGCCAAATTGCAGGCACAGGCTGACGAAGCACGGCGTACTGAAATCGATAACGTGGTCGCTGACATCCGCCAAAAGATCGCTGAATACGGTCTAACCGCGCAGGATCTCGGCTTTGCCGTTGCCGCGCGGCGCGGGCGCCCGCCGAAGAAGGCGCCGCTGCCGGCCAAGTACCAGGATCCGAAGTCGGGTAATACCTGGAGTGGGCGCGGCAAACCGCCAAAGTGGATTGTCGGCAAGAACCGCGAACGTTTTGTGATTGGCGCGGCTTGAATACCTGCCGGTCCTGGTGAAAGCCAACTGAAGGTTGATCGATGCCGGGCTGTTAATTTTGCTGCGCTAATCCGGGATGGAAGCGCATCCACGTCGGCATTAAAAAAGCCGCCTCTGAAGGGCGGCTTTTCCGAAGCGAAAGAGGGATAACTCCTCTTAACCGCTCGCGCAAACGATTCACAAGAAAAATTTACTCACGATTGGCGTACAAATTGGAAACCGGCGTAAGTGCTGGAAGTACGGCTTAAGCGGCTGGGCGCATAAAAGCGCCAGTCGCTTAAGCGCGCCGTGCGGCCGTTATCCCATCGCGACCTGGCGCAACACCGGGCGGCGCGTTGCATTGATGAGTGTCGAATAGCCGTCAACGTAGTTCTGAGCCATCGTTTTCGAGCTGAAGCGGCGTTCGAACTGTGCGCGGATTTCGGTGCGCGACAGTTCGTCCAGGCGCTGCAGCGCGGCGACCGCACCTTGAACGTCCTCGACAATGTAGCCGGTCACACCATGGTCGATCACTTCCGGCACCGAACCGCGGTTGAACGCGATCACCGGCGTGCCGCACGCCATGGATTCGATCATCACGAGGCCAAACGGCTCCGACCAGTCGATCGGGAACAGCAGCGCCTTGGCGCCCGACAGGAACTCGGGTTTTTGCGCCTCGTTGATTTCGCCGACGAACTCCACGTGCGCCATGGAAAGCAGCGGTTCGATTTCCTTCTTGAAGTATTCCTGGTCGACCTTGTCCACCTTGGCGGCGATCTTCAGCGGCAAACCGCTTTGTGCAGCGATCTTGATAGCTGTATCGACGCGCTTCTCCGGGCAGATACGGCCGAGAAACGCCAGGTATTCCGGCTTCTTGTGCGTTTGCGGCGTGAGCAGTTGCTCCGGCAGGCCGTGGTAAATCGTATTCAGCCAGTTGGCCTGAGGCAGCGGCGCGCGCTGCGAGTCCGAAATCGACACGACCGGCACATTCGAGAATGCGTCGAACACCGGTTGGAGTTCCGGCAAGTCGAGGCGGCCGTGAAGCGTGGTCACGAACGGCGTGTCCATGGTGGTGAAGAGCGGGAACGGCAGGTAGTCGAGGTGAAAGTGCAGCACGTCGAACTCATGCGCGACCTTGCGCACCTTTTCCATCATCAGGACATGCGGCGCCAGCGCATCGCGGATCGTGGGGTCGAGGCGCAGCGCACGAGGCCAGCAGGCGTCGAGATTTGCGGAGGTGACCGAGTCGCCGCTCGCAAACAGCGTGACGTCGTGGCCGAGGTCGACCAGCGCTTCAGTCAGATACGAGACGACACGTTCGGTGCCGCCATAGAGTTTCGGCGGAACGGCTTCGTATAAGGGCGCAATCTGTGCGATTCGCATGCGGTTTTCTCCTGTTCAAAACGGCTTCGCACAGCAACGCTCGGGTAGAGCGGGGAGCGAATGCCTGACGGACGGTTGGGCGCGGTAGGCCGCCGCCCGGGGGTGCTCCGAACCTGCTTCGGGTAATCCCTTGGCTTCATTATCGGGATCGACCACGCTAATTCGAGTTATTTTTCAAACGCTTAATGTTGTTACAGCGCGAAACATGATGCGTTGCAGGCCGGCAGGCGGGCTCCGCAGCTAGCGGGAGAGCATGGCGGGGGATCTTCAAAAGACGAAGAAGCACCAGCAAGGAGCGGGCCCGGCACGCCTGCCGGGCCCGTTGCGCAGAAGTGAAAACGTCTTATAATTCTTTCTCACCGCTGTAAGGTGCGAATGGTGAGCCACTCAGAACTCACCATTTGGTTCACATTTCCACTCAGAAATTAGCCAGATCGCATCGCGAGCCCCAAGCCACACGGTGCCTCATCCGCCCCCACCATTTTTCTGACGCCCTCCGTGTAGGAAAAATTCCTACACGAATGACGGATTAATCCGTCAGGCAGGCTGGGTGTCTGTCCGATTTTCGTCGGCCCCCCCTTTCGACACAATGCTCGCAAGACCAGAAACGAGCCGATTCGTGCGGTTTAAGCGCGCGCGTTCGAGCAAACGTTTCCGTAACGGCCTGACCAGCCAGATACACCCCGGGGGAATCATGAGCGCGACAAGCGAAATGCTCAATGAGATCAGAGAAGTCAACCTGTCTTATCTCCTGCTCGCACAGCGTCTGCTGCGCGAAGACAAGCCGATGGGCATGTTTCGCATGGGGATTTCGGACCAGTTGGCCGACGTGCTCGCCAACCTGTCGTTGGCGCAGACCGTGAAGCTGGCGGCGTCCAATCAGGTGTTGTGCCGTTTCCGTTTCGATGACCATGCCGTGCTGTCCACTCTTGCGGACAAAGGCAAATCCAGCGCCGTGGCTCAGGCGCATTCCGCGATCCTGATGGCAAGCCAGCCAGTCGAGCAACTCGGCTGAGGGCAGCTTTTAGTTCAAATAAAGCGATCAGGACCGGGGAAATGCAAACGGATGGCGTACAAAAGTGTGGTGCAGGAAGTCAGGGAAATTACCCTGGCCATTGAGCTGATCGAACTCGGCGCGCGCTTGCAATTGCTGGAAGCAGAAACCAGCCTGTCGCGCGACCGGCTGATCAAGCTGTACAAGGAACTGAAAGGGGTGTCGCCGCCCAAGGGCATGCTGCCCTTTTCGACCGACTGGTTCATGACCTGGCAGCCGAACTTTCACTCGTCGCTCTTCTATAACATTTACCGCTTCATGGCCGGCCACGGCGGCTGTCTGACGATCCAGTCGATCGTGAAGAGCTACCGGCTCTATCTGGAACACGTCCAGATGCACGACGACGAGCCCGTGCTCAGTCTCACGCGCGCCTGGACGCTAGTGCGTTTCTTCGACTCCGGAATGTTGCAAATGACCGCCTGTTGCCGGTGCGGCGGACATTTTGTCGCGCATGCGCACGATCCGCAGCATGCCTTCGTCTGCGGGCTGTGCCAGCCCCCTTCGCGCGCAGGTAAGACAAAGAAATTTGCCGACGCCCGGGCCCGCGAAAGCCTTGCGGCGCTTGAGGTTTGACCCGCAAAGCGGCATCGGCTCCTGGCTCGCAACCCGATGCAGATGCCGTCATACGCGTTCAAACCGCCATCCGGCGGGCCTTCCGGCCCCATTGGCCGGCGCCGGGCCTTGGCGGCCTGGTTTAACCCGCCTCTGGTTTACACCGGAGTGACACGCCGCTTTTCCGTCAAAGTTTTCTGCTCCGTTGCCGTAAACCAGATTAACGACGGTCACCGTCGCTTCTTTGTGAGGGCTCGGCAGTGCTGATTTTCGTGGGAACACTCGTGACGCTATTGTCCGTTTTCGGCGGTTACGCGCTGGAAGGCGGCCATCTCGGCGCGCTGCTGCAGCCTGTCGAAGTGCTGATGATCGTCGGTGCTGGCGTCGGCGCGTTCATTCTCGGCAACGGGATGAAGACGATCAAGGCGACACTGCGCGTCATTCCGACCCTGTTCAAGGGCGCGAAGTACAACAAGGACGTCTATATGGAGCTGATGGCGCTCCTTTACGTCCTGCTGGCCAAGGCGCGCAAGGAAGGCACGCTGACGCTGGAAGCCGACATCGACGATCCGGCGAAGAGCCCGATCTTCACGCAATACCCGAAGATCCTCGCCGACAAGCACATCATCGAATTCCTGACCGACTACCTGCGGCTGATGGTGGGCGGCAACATGAATGCGTTCGAGATCGAAAGCCTGATGGACGAGGAGATCGAGACGCATCACCAGGAAGGCGAGGCTCCGGCGCACGCGCTCACCAAGGTCGGCGACGCCATGCCGGCGTTCGGTATCGTGGCCGCGGTGATGGGCGTGGTGCACACCATGGCCTCGGCCGACAAGCCGCCGGCGGTGCTCGGCGAGATGATCGCCCAGGCGCTGGTCGGCACCTTCCTCGGGATTCTGCTTTCGTATGGGCTGATCAGCCCGCTCGCGAGCGTCGCCGAGCAGCGCGTGACCGAGTCGACCAAGATGTTCCAGTGCATCAAGGTGACGATTCTCGCCAGCCTGAACGGCTACGCGCCGGCCATTGCCGTCGAATTCGGCCGTAAGGTGCTCTTCTCGACCGAACGTCCGTCGTTCGCCGAGCTGGAAGAGCACGTGCGCCGCGTCAAAGCCAAGTAACGGGCGCCGGGAACCGATTCGATGAGTAAGGACAAAGACCGCGCCATTGTCGTCAAGCGCTCCGCGCCGGCCAAAAAAGGCCATCACGGCGGTGCGTGGAAGCTCGCGTACGCGGACTTCATGACCGCGATGATGGCGTTCTTCCTGCTGATGTGGCTGCTCAGTTCGGCCTCCACCGTGCAGCTGAAGGGCATTGCCGACTACTTCAACCAGCCGTTGAAGATCACCTTGTGGGGCGGCGATCGCAGCGCCGAGGACTCGAGCATTCTGAAGGGCGGCGGCCGCGACATTTCGACCGACGCGCAGGGCGTGACACGCTCGACCGACGGCTCGAGCGCGCGCGCCGAGCGCACCGCGTCGCACAACAACGAAGACTCGGACAAGCAGTTGCAGGGAGAGCTCGAGCGCCGCGAGCAGGTCCGTCTGCACGATCTGCAGATCAAGCTGATGGCCGCGATCGAAGCGAATCCGGTACTGCGCCAGTTCAAGCAGCAGATCCGCATCGACTCGACGCTGACCGGCCTGCGCATCGAAATCGTCGACTCGCAGAAGCGGCCGATGTTCGCGACCGCGCGAGACGTGGTTGAACCGTACATGCGCGACATCCTGCGCGAAATCGGCCACACGCTGAACGACGTGCCGAACCGCATCATCGTGCAAGGGCACACCGACGCCGTGCAGTACGCCGGCGGCGAGAAGGGTTACAGCAACTGGGAGCTGTCCGCGGACCGCGCCAACGCATCGCGACGCGAGCTGATCGGCGGCGGCATGGACGAAGCGAAGGTGATGCGCGTGCTCGGCCTCGCGTCGACGCAGAACCTGAACAAGGCGGACCCGATGGACCCGGAGAATCGCCGCATCAGCATCATCGTGCTGAACAGGAAGTCGGAGGAGGCGCTTGACCATGACGACTCCACCACGACCACCTTGTCGGACGACGCGGCCGGCTCCAAGCCGCTGCTGCAAAAGCTTGCGCAACCGGTGACGGTTGCACCGAAGGCGCCGGTGATAGCGCCGGCGGCCCCGTAACAGACAACGATCGCCTGGCTGACCCGGCGCCGATGTGGCGCGGAGTGCCTCGCGATCCATAGCGTAAGTGCAGCGAGGTTTTCATGATCAGGCACATCCTGGCAATCGACGATTCGGCATCGATGCGGCAAATCCTTGCCGCAACGCTGACGACGGCAGGCTATGAAGTGACGCTCGCGGCGGACGGCAATGAAGGGCTCGAAAACGCGCTCGCCATGTCGTTCGACCTCGTGCTGACGGACCAGCACATGCCGGGCAAGACCGGCCTCGATCTGATTACCGAACTGCGCGGCAACCCGGCCTACGAGGCGACACCCATCCTCGTCCTCACGACGGAATCGGGCGAGCCCTTCAAGGCGGCGGCGCGGGCAGCGGGAGCGACCGGCTGGATCGAAAAGCCGCTCGACCCCGACATGCTGACCGAACTGGTGGCGGCGTTAGCCGAACCGGGCGAGGCATGAGCGCCGACAGGCACCCCATAAGCGCCACTTTTAGACAAGTTATAGAAGCTTTCGACGCGGCGGCACGGCAGCCCAAGCCTAGACAGGAACTCTCGCGGTGACCCAGGCATGACACTCGACATCACTCAGTTCTATCAGACGTTCTTCGACGAAGCGGATGAACTGCTCGCGCAGATGGAGCAGTTGCTGCTCAATCTGGATATCGCTCACCCGGACCCGGAAGACCTCGCGGCAATTTTCCGCGCGGCGCATTCGATCAAGGGCGGCGCGGCGACGTTCGGCTTTACCGCGCTGACCGAGACGACCCACATTCTCGAATCGCTGCTCGACCGCGCACGCAATAACGAACTCGTGCTGCGCAAGGACATGATCGACACGTTCCTCGAAACCAAGGACGTGTTGTCGGGGCAGCTCGCCGACTATCGCGCGAGCGCCGAGCCGGATGCGGCCGTCGCCAAGGCGATCTGCGCGAAGCTCGAGCAGTTGCATGCGGAAAGCCGCTTCGACGCCGCGCCAGCCGCAGCACCCGCCGCGCAGGTGGAAGCGCCAACGGCCGCTCAAGGCGGCACGCCGCCCGAGCATGTCGTCGAACAGGCAGTGCAGGCGGCAGGGGAATGGACTGACGGCGAACCGGCACAGACCGGGCAAGCTGCGGGCGCCGGCGGCGACGCCGGCCCCCATCTGAAAATTACGCTACGGGGCGTAGGTGAGAAGGACCAGGAACTGCTGGCCGAAGAGCTAGGCAACCTGGGCAACATCGTCGGGCAGGTCAAGGGCGGCGGCGAATTGACGCTGTGGCTCCAGACCGATGTGACCTCCGATGACATTACCGCCGTGTGCTGTTTCGTGATCGACGAAAGTCAGATTTCGATCAGCCGTGGCACCGCGCCGGCAGACGAGACGCAGCAAGGCGAACCTGGAACGCCCGACGCTGCCGATTCGACACCGGCGCAAGCAGCACAGACGGCACAAGCAGCACAGGCGGAGCGCGCAGCATCGTCGGCACCGGCGGCCCACACCGCTGCGCCCGCTCAAGCCGCAGCCACGCACGGGCTGTTCGATACCGCCTCGCCTGCAACGAGCCCGGCGTCCGCCGCGCCGGCACCCGCGGCGAGCAGCGCACCGGCAGCAAGCGCGGCAGCGGGCGCCGCAGCGCCCGCCGAGCAGGACCGCAAGGCAGGCGGTCGTCCGGCCGCGGCGGCAGGCGGCGCGGAAGGCAGCTCGATTCGCGTTGGCGTCGAGAAGGTCGATCAGCTGATCAACCTGGTCGGCGAACTTGTGATTACGCAGGCGATGTTGGCCGAGACCACCAGCACGTTCGATCCAGCCCTGCACGACCGGCTCTTCAACGGCATGGCGCAACTCGAGCGCAACGCCCGCGATCTGCAGGAAGCCGTGATGTCGATCCGCATGATGCCGATGGATTACGTATTCAGCCGCTTCCCGCGTCTGGTGCGCGATCTGGCGGCGAAACTCGGCAAGGAAGTGGAGCTCGTCACCTTCGGTCAGGCGACCGAACTCGACAAGAGCCTGATCGAACGGATCATCGATCCGTTGACCCACCTTGTGCGCAACAGTCTCGACCACGGCATTGAAACCGTGGAAGCGCGGCGTGCGGCGGGTAAGGACGCGACCGGCCAGCTGGTGCTGTCGGCGGCTCACCATGGCGGCAACATCGTCATCGAAGTGAGCGACGACGGAGCCGGCTTGCGCCGCGACAAGATTCTCGCGAAGGCCGCGAAGCAGGGCATGCAGGTCAGCGAAAGCATGACCGACGAAGAAGTCTGGAACCTGATCTTCCTGCCGGGTTTTTCGACGGCCGAGCAGGTCACGGACGTCTCCGGCCGCGGCGTCGGCATGGACGTGGTGAAGCGCAACATCCAGTCGATGGGTGGTCACGTGGAAATCACCTCGCATGCGGGCAAGGGCAGCACCACGCGCATCGTCCTGCCGCTCACGCTGGCGATTCTCGACGGCATGTCGGTGAAGGTCGGCAACGAGATCTTCATTCTGCCGCTGAACTTCGTGATGGAGTCGCTGCAACCGCGTTCCGAAGACATCTACACGGTCGCCAACGGCGAGCGCGTGGTGCGCGTGCGCGGCGAATATCTGCCGCTCGTCGCGCTGCACGAAGTATTCACGGTCGACGACGCCAAGCAGGAACCGACGCAAGGCATCGTCACCATCATGCAAACCGAGGGGCGCCGCTTTGCGATGCTGATCGACGAACTGGTGGGACAGCAGCAGGTGGTCGTGAAGAATCTGGAAACGAATTACCGCAAGGTGCACGGCATTTCCGCCGCAACCATTCTCGGCGACGGCAGTGTCGCGCTGATCGTGGACGTGGCGGCGCTGAACCGCGAAACGCGCCATGCGCACGGCGCGATGAGCCTCGCATGACACTCGTAGAACTCACTCAACTCATTTCATCCCAACCGTTTGGGGGCTAACGTGGCAGAAGTCCAATCCATCAATTCGAGCGTCGCGCACGCGAGCGGTACGAATGGCCGCCGCGACGCGCAGCAGGCAGACGCCGGCGGTCAGGAATTCCTCGTCTTCACGCTCGGCGCCGAAGAGTACGGCATCGACATTCTCAAGGTGCAGGAAATCCGCGGCTACGACAACGTGACGCGGATCGCCAATGCGCCTGAGTTCATCAAGGGCGTGATCAATCTACGCGGCATCATCGTGCCGATCGTGGACATGCGCATCAAGTTCCATCTGGGCCGTGTCGAGTACGACCACCAGACGGTGGTGATCATCCTGAACGTCGCGCATCGCGTGGTCGGGATGGTGGTGGACGGTGTGTCGGACGTGCTGACGCTTGCCACCGACCAGATCATGCCGGCGCCGGAATTCGGCGCGACGCTGACCACCGAGTACCTCACGGGTCTCGGCACCGTGGACGGCCGCATGCTGATCCTGATGGACATCGAGAAGCTGATGACCAGCCGCGAAATGGCGCTGATCGAAACGCTCAGCGCCTGAGCACCGGTACGCGTCATTACAGAAGACAGATCGAACAGGGAGCGCCAAGATGCTGAGCAGGTGGTCGATTCGCACATCGTTGACGATGGTGGGGATCATTCTGGTCGCGCTGACCGTGGTGGTCGGCGCGCTGGGTCTAACCGCGTTGAACGACGCGAGCCGGTCGCTCGACCGGATCGCGCGCGGCGACCTGGTCGCCATTCACGCGCTCGACGACGCCTCGTCGTACCTGTTGCGCTCGCGCGTCTCGCTGGATCGCTTCAATGCGTTGAGCGCGGCCGGCAACACCGAGCAGGCGAAGAAGGTTCTCGATCGCGCGCAGGAACTGTACGGCATGGGCAACCAGAGCTGGCAGACCTATCTTGACACGCCGAAGAACGGCGTCACCCAGGCGCAGCTGGACGAACTGGTGACGCGCCGCACGTCGCTGATGCGCGACGGCATGGAGCCTGAATTCGCCGCCTTGCGGGCGAACGATCTGGCGGCTTATCACGCCATCGCCGATACGAAAATCAGCCCGTGGTTCGTTTCGTACGACAACGCCGCATCCGCGGTCGTCAAGGCGCTCCAGCAGCATGCCGTGGATCAGCAGTCGAGCGCGCAGTCGGACATTTCGCTGATGACCACGTTGATCATCGCCGTCACCGTGCTCGCGTTGCTGGTGGTGGTCGGCATCCGTTTCGCACTGCGCGGCCTGATCGTGCAGCCGCTCAATGATGCGACGGCATGCTTCGAACGGATGGCCTCGGGCGATTTGTCCCAGCCGATCGAAGTATTCAGCCGTAACGAAATCGGCCGCCTGTTTTCCGGCATCAAGCGGATGCAGGAAAGCCTCGCCACGATGGTGAAGTCGGTTCACAGCAGCACCGAATCGATCGACACCGGCGCGCGCGAAATCTCCATGGGCAACACCGATCTTTCGCAGCGCACCGAACAGCAGGCGGCTTCGCTGCAGGAAACCGCGTCGAGCATGGAACAGCTGACCGGCACCGTGCGCCAGAACGCCGAGAACGCGCGCCAGGCGAGCCAGTTGGCCGTCAATGCGTCGGACATCGCGACCCGCGGCGGCGACGTGGTGAATCAGGTCGTCACGACGATGCAGGACATCGCGACCAGTTCGAACAAGGTCGTCGACATCATCGGCGTGATCGAAGGGATCGCATTCCAGACCAATATTCTCGCGCTGAACGCGGCGGTCGAAGCCGCGCGCGCCGGCGAACAGGGCCGCGGTTTCGCGGTGGTCGCGGGCGAAGTGCGCAGCCTCGCGCAGCGCAGCGCCAGCGCCGCGAAGGAAATCAAGGAACTGATCGGCGACTCGGTCGACAAGGTGCAAAGCGGCTCGGCGCTGGTCGGCCGCGCGGGCACCACGATGGACGAGATCGTGCAGGCGGTGCGCCGTGTGACCGACATCATGGGCGAAATCAGCGCGGCTTCCGAAGAACAGTCGGGCGGGATCGAACAGGTCAATCGCGCGGTCGTGCAGATGGACGAGGTGACGCAGCAGAACGCCGCGCTGGTCGAACAGGCCGCGGCTGCGGCGGCGTCGCTCGAAGAGCAGACGCGTCAATTGCAGGCGGTGGTGAACGCCTGGAAAGTAGCCGGCAGCCAGACGCGCAGCGCAGTGACCGCGTCCCGTCCGCAAGCAGTTGCACGCGCGAGCGTCAGCCAGCACGTGCCGCTTGCAAAGCCGGCGTCGCAAGCGTTGACGCACAGCGCGGCGCACCCGGCAGCGAGCAAGGCGGCAAACACGGCAAGCCAGACAGTACCGGCTTTGACCAACCATGGTGCCGACACCGCGCGTGTCGAACCCGCTCTCAAACCGAAGACGGCCCGCGCCGCATCCGAATCCGCTGCACGACCGGCCCCGGCAGGCGCCGCGACGGCAGGATCGGACGCGGACTGGGAAACGTTCTAGGAAGTAACACGAAGACATGCGGTCATTCGGCATCTCGCTCCCTGAGGGGCGAATCATCGAAGCACGCTTAAAAGGCGTGTCGCGGGCCGATCGCGTGTTGGCAGAACTCGCGGGCGGGCGCGACCCCGCGAACTCAATCCCTTTGGGCAGAAGCCATTCTTCTGACCCAAAGCCGGATGGCTCGTATCGCAGGCAGGAACTCACATGACCGCAACGCGCGCACAGCAAGGTCCGCAATCACGGGCACGTCCCGAGCGGGCGGAGCCGGCCAGATCCGGCGAGCAAGGACGGGATTTCGAATTTACGTCGGCGGATTTCGCTCGCATTCGCGATCTGATTCATCGCAGCGCGGGCATTTCACTGTCGGATCACAAGCGCGACATGGCGTACAGCCGGCTGGCACGCCGCCTGCGCGCCCGTGGCCTCGAGACCTTCAAGCAGTACCTCGATCTGCTCGAAGCGGAAAACGATCCGGCCGAGTGGGAAGCGTTCACCAATGCGCTGACCACCAACCTGACCGCATTCTTTCGCGAAGCCCATCATTTTCCGATTCTCGCCGAGTTCGTGCCGCGCCGCGCGCAGCCCGTTTCGGTGTGGTGCTCGGCGGCTTCGACCGGCGAGGAGCCGTATTCGATCGCGATGACGCTGATCGAAGCGCTCGGCGATAGCGGCGCGCGCCAGGCCACCGTGCTGGCTACCGACATCGACACGCAGGTGCTGGCGAAAGCCGAAGCCGGCACGTATCAGTTCGACCAGGTGAAGCACCTGTCGCCCGAACGCCTCAAGCGCTTCTTCCTGAAAGGCACCGGCGCGCACGCCGGCCTCGTCAAGGTACGGCCCGAGGTGCGCGCGATGGTGCGCTTCGAACAACTGAATCTGACTGACCGCGATTACCAGTTGCGCTCGCAATTCGACGCGATTTTCTGCCGCAACGTGATGATCTATTTCGACAAGCCGACCCAGGCGCAGGTGCTTGCGCGCTTCGAGCCATTGATGAAATCGGGCGGTTTGCTATTTGCCGGCCACTCGGAAAACTTCACCTATGTGACGCAGGCGTTCAAGCTGCGCGGCCAGACCGTGTATGAACTGACGCGTGACGCGGGCGGCCGCGCACCGGCGGCACGTGCGTCGAATCATGCGGGCCACGCCACGGGCAATGCTACGGCCACCGCTACGGCCGCTGTTACCGCGAATGGGGTGACCGCATGAGCAGCACTCTGCCGATTGCCAGCAATCTGTACTTCGACAATCACTTCCAACGCCCCGGCGTGAAGCTGTTGCCGAACGAGTTTTACACCACGAGCGAAGACATGGTGCTCGTCACCGTGCTCGGCTCGTGTGTCGCGGCCTGCATTCAGGACCGCACGGCAGGCATCGGCGGCATGAATCACTTCATGCTGCCCGACGACGGCGCGGATGTCGCGCAGGCCGCCTCGGATTCGATGCGCTACGGCGCGTATGCGATGGAAGTGCTGATCAACGAACTGATCAAGGCCGGCGGCCGGCGCGAGCGCTTCGAGGCCAAGGTGTTCGGCGGCGGCGCGGTGCTGGCCGGCATGACGACGATGAACATCGGCGATCGCAATTCGGAATTCGTGCGCCGCTATCTGGCGCTGGAAAAGATCCGCATCGTCGCCGAGGATTTGCAGGGAAATCACCCGCGCAAGGTCGCCTTCATGCCGCGCACCGGCCAGGTGATGGTGAAGAAGTTGCGCTTGCAGCAGGAAGCGGGCGTGGCCGAGCGCGAACAGGCGCTCGTGCGGCAAAGCGCCGAAGCGCGTGCCGAGCGGCTCGCGGCAGCACGCAAACGGGTCGAGTTGTTCTCGACGCCGGCAGCCGCGCGGCCCAGGGTCGAACTGTTCGGCGCAGCGGGCGGCGGTGCGGGCGCGGGCAGCCCGAAGCCGCGCATCGAGCTGTTCGGCGGCGGCCCGCGCCCGATTAAATCAAACAACGCCAGAACTACAGAGGAGGCGTGAGCGCTGTGCAAAAGATCAAAGTACTGTGTGTCGACGATTCGGCGCTGATTCGCAGCCTGATGACGGAAATCATCAATGGCCAGCCGGACATGACCGTCGTGGCGACCGCACCCGACCCGCTGGTCGCGCGCGATCTCATCAAGCAACACAATCCGGACGTGCTGACGCTCGACGTCGAAATGCCGCGCATGGACGGTCTCGACTTCCTCGAGAAGTTGATGCGCCTGCGGCCGATGCCGGTCGTGATGGTGTCGTCGCTGACCGAGCGCGGCAATGAAATCACGCTGCGCGCGCTGGAGCTGGGTGCGGTCGACTTCGTCACCAAGCCGAAGGTCGGCATTCGCGACGGTATGCTCGACTACTCGGAAAAGCTCGCCGACAAGATTCGCGCCGCGGCCCGCGCGCGCGTGCGCCAGGCCGCGCCGGTGCACCATGCCGCCACGCAGGCCGCGCATGCGCCTGCCGCCGCCGCGCCGCTCTTCAACAATCCGCTGCTCAGTACCGAGAAGCTGATCATCGTCGGCGCGTCGACGGGCGGCACCGAAGCGATCCGCGAAGTGCTCGTGCCGTTGCCGCCGGATGCCCCTGCGGTGCTGATCGCGCAGCATATGCCGCCGGGTTTTACAAAATCTTTTGCGCAACGCCTTAATGGTTTGTGCAGGATTACCGTTAAAGAGGCAGAGCACGGCGAGCGCGTGCTGCCGGGACATGCGTATATCGCGCCTGGCCACGCTCACCTGTTGCTGGCACGTAGCGGCGCGAACTATATTGCTCATTTGTCGGACGAGCCGCCCGTGAACCGGCATCGGCCCTCGGTGGATGTGCTGTTCCGTTCGGCCGCGCAGCACGCGGGCAAGAACGCGGTCGGCGTGATTCTGACCGGGATGGGCCGCGACGGCGCCGCCGGACTGCTGGACATGAGGAAAGCGGGGGCGTATACCCTCGCGCAGGACGAAGCGAGCTGTATCGTGTTCGGCATGCCGCGCGAAGCCATTGCGCTCGGCGCGGCGGACGAAATTGCGTCGCTGCCGGAGATGAGCCGCCGCGTGATGGCGCGTCTGTCGGCAATGGGTGATCGCGTACAGCGGGTATGATGCGCGGGCCTGACGGCGAGCGCCAGGCATGCGGGCGGAGTAAGTGTTTTGCATGGGACCGGAGTAATGTGCTAAAGCACGGACTCTGGTCGATAGCTATAGCACTGACACCGGTCGCAAGAGCCTGATAGAACTGGCGGTCATGCGCCGCATCATGGATTAAGCAAAGGGAATGAAATGGATAAGGGAATGAAGATTCTGGTGGTTGACGACTTTCCGACGATGCGCCGGATTGTCCGCAACCTGCTCAAAGAGCTCGGCTACTCGAACGTCGACGAGGCGGAAGACGGTCAGGCAGGCCTTGCGCGCTTGCGCAGCGGCACCTACGAGTTCGTGATTTCCGACTGGAACATGCCGAACCTCGACGGTCTGGCCATGCTCAAGGAAATTCGCGCCGACGCCAACCTCACGCATCTGCCGGTGCTGATGGTGACGGCCGAATCGAAGAAGGAAAACATCATCGCGGCGGCGCAAGCCGGCGCGAGCGGTTATGTCGTCAAGCCGTTTACGGCCGCGACGCTCGACGAGAAGCTCAACAAGATTCTCGAGAAGATGGCGAAAGCCGGGAGCTGATGTGAATTTGCCGACCAACGCGCAAGGCGCCGAAGCGGCGAACGAGATCGGCGACTTCGCGTCCGACCGCATCCTCGCCCGTATCGGACAACTGACACGCACGCTGCGCGACTCAATGCGTGAGCTCGGGCTCGACAAGCACGTCGAGCGCGCGGCGGAAGCCGTGCCCGACGCCCGCGACCGTCTGAAGTACATCGCGAACATGACGGAGCAGGCCGCCGAGCGCGTGCTGTCGTCGATCGAAATCGCCAAGCCGATCCAGACGCAATTGCAGCAGGACGCGGGTGAGCTCGACGCGCGCTGGGAGCAATGGTACGCAGCGCCGATCGAGCGCGAAGAAGTGCGCGCGCTGATGAACGACACGCGCACCTTTCTGCGCGGCGTGCCTGAAGCGACGGGCGCGACCAACGCGCAGCTGATGGAGATCATGCTGGCGCAGGACTTCCAGGATCTGACCGGCCAGGTCATCAAGAAGATTACGGAAGTCGTGTACCTGATCGAGCAACAGCTGCTCGGCGTGCTGGTCGAGAACATCGCGCTCGAACGGCGCGAGCAGTTCGCGGCGAATGCGGCGGCGCTGGCGGCCGAGCCGTCGTCCACCGGCAGCCCTGAACACCTGCTGAACGGTCCGCAGATCAACCCGGAAGGCAAGACGGATGTGATGCAGGACCAGTCGCAAGTCGACGATCTGCTGGCGAGTCTCGGCTTCTGACCAGCCGGCCGCCCGAGAAGGGCGCGAGGCTGGAGCGCCGAACCACCAGGTCGCCGGACCGGAATGGGCGGTAAGCCACGCACTCGTGCGACCTTACGGTTTGCCGACACAATGCACAGGCATACTACTGGCTCAAGCAGCGGCACGGCTTTCTGGTGACAGGCAGTCGCCAGTCGGTGGCACGGTGAGGTAATCCTTCTGTGTGCGATCGCAGCGGTGCCGTATGATCTGCATACATGCGGCCGGTTCGCACGAGGTGCGAGCCGCGCTGCAGCCGCTCGGGAGGAGCCTTGTCATGTGGAGTCATGTACGTCGCGCCGGGTTTGTCATGGCGCTAGCCTTACCCTGTTCGCTGTCAGCCGTGCAGTCCGCTCATGCGGCACTGGGCGGTGCCCCGATGACACCCCCCGCGGATGCATCGGTTTCTTCCCGCACCGTGCAGCCCGCCGCCAGTTCGGCAACGGCGGCGCAAAGCGTGATGCGTTCCGCATCCAACGCGGCCTCTTCCGCCTCGAGCGCTTCGTCTTCCTACACCGTGCGTGAAACCACGCTCGGCAACGGCACGGTGGTGCGCGAATATCTTGCCGCGGACGGGTCGGTGTTCGGTATTGCGTGGCGCGGCCCGCAAATGCCGGATCTCAACGATCTGCTCGGCAGCTATTTCCCGCAGTACGTGGCCGGCGTGCAAGCCGCGCGCGTGGCGCGCGGAGGCGCTCGTGGCCCCGTCGCGGTCGACCAGAGCAGTCTCGTGGTCCGCTCCGGCGGCCACATGGGCGCGTTCAACGGTCAGGCCTGGTTGCCGCAGGCGTTGCCTGCCGGCGTCAGCGGTTCCGACATCCAGTAAGGGCGAGGACGAACGATGCGAACCATGCAAAGTGTTGCGAAGCTCAAGGGCTGGGTGCAGGCCGCGGTGGCTGTGGCGTTGGTGTCGGTGCTGGTCGCCTGCGGCGGTGGCGGCGGCTCCAGTTCCAGCGGCAATAATTCGTCGACCACGCTGAACGGCGGATCGCTGCCGGCGAGCCCCACCCAGCAGCCGATCGCCGCGAACGCCGCGAATACCGTGCCGATCACGGTCGCGCAGGGAACAAACGGCGTCATCAATATTCCGACGGTTAGCGTGACCGTTTGCCCGCCTGGTACGACATCCAATTGTCAGACCATCAACAACATCCAGGTCGACACGGGTTCGTTCGGGCTGCGTCTGGTGAGCTCGGTGGTGAATACCGCGTCCTTGCCGATCAGTACCCTGGCTAGCGGCGCGCAACTCGCCGAATGCGCGACCTTCGCCGACGGCTACACGTGGGGCACCGTGCGTACCGCGACCGTCCAGATCGGCGGCGAGACGACGGCGAGAGCCATTCCAATCCAGATCATCGGCGATCCGGCCGCGGGGAGTGCGCCGACGAAGGGCTGCGGCAGCGGATCTGCGGAAAACACCGTCAGCGATCTAGGCGCCAACGGCATTCTCGGTATCGGCACAGCACTTACCGATTGCGGCGCAACCTGCGCGAATGCGTCAACCGCGGCCACCTACAGCAATTACTTCACGTGTTCGGGCAGCACGTGCACCCGTGCCACGGTACCGGTGCTCCAGCAGGTGGCAAATCCGGTCGCCAACTTCACGGGCGACAACAACGGCGTAATCGTGCAGATGCCACCAGTGTCGAACACCGGCGCATCCTCGGCCACCGGCACACTGGTGTTCGGGATCAACACGCAGTCGAACAATGCGCTGGCGGCCTCGCAGACCTTCACTACCGATGGCTACGGCGACCTGAACAACAGCGTCTATAACGGCACGACCGTGCAGGCGTTTTTCGATTCGGGTTCGAACGCGTACTTCTTCTCCGATAGCTCGCTGCCGGTATGTAGCAACTACGCCGGGTTCTATTGCCCGTCGGCCGCGCAAACCCGTTCGATCACACTGACCGGTCAGAGCAGCACGACCGCCAGCGTCAGCATCGGCATCCTGAACGCGGCCACGCTGTTCAGCAACAGCAGCAACTACGCGTTCAACGATCTGGCCGGGCAGATTGGCGGCAGCAGCAGCTTCGATCTCGGCTTGCCGTTCTTCTACGGCCGTCACATGTATTACGGCTTCGACCAGACGGCGAGCGGCGGCCCGGCGCCTTACGTCGGTTTCTAGGCCGCAGCATGCAAGCGTAAGAACCGGCCGGGCATCCGCGCAACATAGCGCGGGTGCCCGGATGGGCCTAGCCCGCGCGCAAACGCCGGGGCACGATCCCGCCAGCTCCACCAGCTCCACCAGCTCCACCAGCTCCACCAGCTCCACCAGCTCCACCAGCTCCACCAGCCCCGCCAGCCCCGCCAGCAAACCCCGCCGGGCGTCTTGCCTGGCGCCCCATCCCTCGAAATACCCCCCTTTCCCGGGCCTTATCCGCCGATCAGCGCTTGCGTCGAGCGGGAATAATCGCTCTCACTGGAAAGAGGCGCCGTGCCTCAGCCGACTGGAGAGCGTTTGTGGCAGAGGATAGCGACCTCGAAAAAACCGAATCAGCCACTCCCCGGCGCCTGCAGAAGGCGCGCGAGGAAGGGCAGATCGTGCGTTCGCGGGAGCTGTCGACGTTTGCGCTGCTGGCGGCGGGGTTTTTCGGCGCATGGGGTATGTCCAGCCACATCGGCGAGCATCTGCAGGCCATGCTGCGTGCATCCTTTACGTTCGACCATGCCACGGTGTTCGAAACCCGCCGCATGATGATCGGCGCCGGCGCGGCGAGCCGCGAGGGCCTGTCCGCGCTGCTGCCGATTCTGGCCTTCACCGGCGCGGCGGCCTTGCTCGCGCCCATGGCGCTGGGCGGCTGGCAGTTTTCTTCGAAAGGACTCGAGCCCAAGTTCAACCGGCTCAATCCGATCGAAGGGCTCGGCAAGATATTCTCGATCAACGGGCCAGTCCAGCTCGGCATGTCGTTCGCGAAGACGCTCGTGGTGGGCGGCATCGGCGGCACGGCGATCTGGCATCGCCGTGAAGAAATTCTCGCGCTGGCGACCCAGCCGATACAACTGGCGCTCGCCAACACCGTGCATCTGATCGCGGTGTGCTGCGGCATGACGGTGGCGGGCATGTTCGTGGTGGCCGCGCTCGACGTGCCGTATCAACTCTGGCAGTTCCACAAGAAACTGCGCATGACGAAGGAAGAAGTGAAGCGCGAACACCGCGAAAGCGAAGGCGATCCGCACGTGAAAGGCCGGATTCGCCAGCAGCAGCGCGCGATTGCCCGCCGCCGCATGATGACCAACGTGCCGAAGGCGGACGTGGTGGTGACCAACCCGACACACTTCGCGGTCGCGCTGCAGTACACCGACGGCGAGATGCGCGCGCCGAAGGTGGTCGCCAAGGGTGTGAATCTGGTGGCCGCGCGGATTCGCGAAATCGCGGCCGAGAACAACGTGCCGTTGCTGGAAGCGCCGCCGCTTGCGCGTGCGCTATATCACAACGTCGAACTGAACCGCGAAATTCCGGGCCCGCTGTATGGCGCGGTCGCCGAAGTGCTCGCGTGGGTGTACCAGTTGCGACGCTTCAACACCGAGGGCGGCGAAAAGCCGCCCACACCGACCGACTTCGACGTGCCCGCCGAACTCGACAAGGGCAGCGTGCCGGACGACGAAGCCGAGCAGGAAGCCGCCGACGTGCTTAACCAGAATAGCGACAACGCTTCAGGAGCCTCCGCATGAACGCTCGCGCCGGATTCCTGTCCCGACGCCCCGATGCCTTGAGCAGCACCAATTTGCGCGCCCTCGCCGGGCCGGTGCTGATCTGCATGATCCTCGGCATGATGATTCTGCCGTTGCCGCCGTTTCTGCTGGATCTGCTGTTCACCTTCAATATCGCGCTTTCCGTGATGGTGCTGCTCGTCAGCATGTACACGATGAAACCGCTCGACTTCGCCGCTTTCCCAAGCGTGCTGCTGTTCTCGACCTTGCTGCGCCTGTCGCTGAACGTGGCGTCCACGCGCGTCGTGCTGCTCGAAGGCCATACCGGCCCGGACGCGGCGGGGCAGGTGATCGAGTCGTTCGGCCACTTCCTCGTCGGCGGCAACTTTGCGGTCGGTATCGTCGTGTTTATCATCTTGATGGTCATCAACTTCATGGTGATCACCAAGGGTGCGGGGCGGATCGCGGAAGTGTCCGCGCGCTTCACGCTCGATGCGATGCCCGGCAAGCAGATGGCGATCGACGCCGACCTGAACGCCGGTCTCATCAATGAAGAGCAGGCCCGCAAGCGCCGCGCGGAGGTTTCGCAGGAAGCCGAGTTCTACGGCTCGATGGACGGCGCGAGCAAGTTCGTGCGCGGCGATGCGATCGCCGGTTTGCTGATCATGGTGATCAACATCGTCGGCGGGCTGATCGTTGGGATGGTCCAGCACAACATGGACTTCGCGGCGGCGGGCAAGAACTACACGCTGCTGACGATCGGCGACGGCCTCGTCGCGCAGATCCCGTCGCTGGTGATTTCGACCGCGGCCGGTGTGATCGTCTCGCGCGTCGCCACCAACGAAGACATCGGCACGCAACTGACCGGTCAGCTCTTCACGAACCCGCGTGTGCTGATCATCACCGGCTGCATTCTGGTGCTGATGGGCCTGATTCCGGGCATGCCGCACTTCGCCTTCCTGATTCTCGGCGGTGGCCTGATTCAACTCGGCCGCACGATGAAAAAGCGCAGCGACGTGCGCAAGACCAGCGCGGCGCTCGTCGATGTCGCACCGGCCGCGATGGCGCCGACGGAAAACACCGAAGCCAGCTGGGACGACGTCACGATGATCGACACGCTCGGTCTCGAAGTGGGCTACCGGCTGATTCCGCTCGTCGACAAGAACTCGGACGGCGAACTGCTCAAGCGGATCAAGAGCATCCGCAAGAAATTCGCGCAGGAAATCGGCTTCCTGCCGCCGGTGATCCATATCCGCGACAACCTCGAACTGCGGCCGAACGGCTACCGGATCGCGCTCAAGGGCGTGGAAGTGGGCGTCGGCGAAGCGTATCCGGGGCAATGGCTGGCGATCAATCCGGGACAGGTATCCGCCGCACTGCCGGGCACGCCGACGCAGGATCCGGCGTTCGGCTTGCCGGCGATCTGGATCGATACGAATCTGCGCGAACAGGCGCAGGTGTACGGCTACACGGTGGTCGATTCGAGCACGGTGGTGGCCACGCACCTGAATCACCTGGTGGTCACGCATGCGTCCGAACTGCTCGGCCGCCGCGAAGTGCAGGCCTTGCTTGAGCGGATGCAGAAGGACACGCCGTCGCTCGTCGACGATCTGGTGCCGAAGTCGCTGCCGCTCACCACGTTGCAAAAGGTGCTGCAAAACCTGCTGGAAGAGGGTGTGCCGATCCGCGACATGCGCACGATTCTCGAAGCCCTGTCCGAACACACGCCGAAGGTCACCGACGCGCACGATCTCACCGCCGCCGTGCGCCTCGCGCTGGGCCGCGCGATCACGCAGCAGTGGTTCCCCGGCGTGGGCGATATGCAGGTGATGGGCCTCGATTCGAATCTGGAGCGGGTCCTGTCGCAGGCGCTTTCAACGGGCGCCAATCCGGGCCTTGAGCCGGGCCTCGCGCATACGCTGCTCAACGAAACGCAGAAGGCGATGACGCGTCAGCAGAACCTTGGGCTCGCGCCGGTGCTGCTGGTGCAGCATGCGTTACGGCCGATGCTCGCGCGCTTTTTGCGCCGCAGCCTGCCGCAGTTGAAGGTGCTGTCTTATGCGGAAGTGCCGGACACACGCAATATCAAGGTGGTGAACCTGATCGGGGCGCATGGTTAAGCCCGGCTGGTGAGACGTTGCGTGCCGGTTCCCGGCAGTTAGCCGAACTTGTTCCTGATCGATGGTTTCCGCCGGCGCTCTTCGAGCGCCGGTTTTCATTCCGGCGTCTGAGTTCTCGTGCCGCAAGCAGGGGCCGGAGGTCATGTTGCGTCCGCGAAAACCCCGCTGGACGCCGTCCTCGCGCCTGTTTCAAACCGTTGGGCGCGTGCATTGCAGCGCGTTTCCATCGCCCGAATTGCCCACCTTTCACGGTCTTTATCCACCGATCGTCGCTCGACAGGTTTCGCAATAATGATCTCAATGGGAAGCGGTATGTTGCCGGTCCGTTAGTCCGTAAGTCCGTTTACCTCATCGGGGGTCCAGCTTGAACATTCGTAAATTTGTCGGTGCTACCAGTCGCGATGCTCTGCGTCTCGTGCGCGAAGCCTTGGGCCCGGATGCCGTCGTTTTGTCCAACCGCACGATGGACGACGGCAGCGTCGAAATCGTAGCGCTTGCCGACAGCGAGCTCGCCGCCATCACGCCGAAAGCGCCGCGCGGCAGCGCAGGTGCAATGCTGGCCGCACCGACGAACGTCACGACTGGACAGCAACCCGCACTCGCCGCGCCGCGCGCCAATCCGTATGCGAGCGGCATGCCCGATGTGTTTTCGTCCGTGTTCGGCGCAAGCCCGGAAGCGGGTACCGAGAACATGACGCCAAACGTCTCGAACGGCGCGAACGCTTCAGGCCCGGCTGCCAAGCCTGCTGTCACCGCTGCGCCGAAGGGCGCGCTGCCGAACGCGTCCAAAGCAGCACCGGCCGCACCCGCTGCAGCGTCGGCATCGCAACCGGTCGGCGTCGAGCAACCCAGCGCCCGCGCCGCGGTAACGCGTCTCACCGAAGACATCCGCGCGGATCTGCTCAAAGCCGCGGGCATGCCGGCAGCGCCTGCTGCCGATACGCCGCGCACCATGGCCGAATCGAATCCCTGGCTGATCGATCACGCACGCCGCATCGCGGCCGAACAGCAGCAGCAAGGCGCGTACAGCGCGCGCCCCGCCGCGATGACGCCGGCCGCCGCCATGGCCAAGGGTCTCGGCGCCGCGGTCGAACCCGGTTCACAGCCGGCTTCACAACACGCCCCGCACTACACCTCGCAACCGAGCGCGCCGGAAGTCACCGACACGCCCGAATGGGCTCGTGAAGCCCAGCAACTCGCCGCGCGCCGTGCCGCCCAGAAACTTGGCCAGCAGCCCGCCAGCGACGACACCCGCACGCCTGCTACGGTCGCCGAAGCGATCAAGGCGCGCATGGAGCAGGTCGTCAACGACACCGTGATGCACGAACTGTCGTCGATGCGCGGCATGATGGAAGAACACTTCGCCGGACTCTTGTGGGGCGATCGCCAACGCCGCAGCCCGGCACGCGCCGCACTCACCAAGCACCTGTTCGCCGCCGGCTTCTCCGCGCAACTCGTGCAGATGATGGTCGACAACCTGCCCGACGACGTCGACAACATGGAAGGCGGCATGGAGTGGGTGCGTTCGGTGCTCGAATCGAACCTGCCGGTGATGGAAGACGAAGACGCGCTGATGGAGCGCGGCGGCGTGTTCGCGCTGATGGGCCCGACCGGCGTCGGCAAGACCACGACCACGGCAAAGCTCGCCGCGCGTTGCGTGATGCGCTTCGGCGCGAGCAAGGTGGCGCTCCTCACCACCGACAGCTACCGGATCGGCGGCCACGAACAACTGCGCATCTTCGGCAAGATTCTCGGCGTCTCGGTTCACGCGGTGAAAGACGGCGGCGATCTGCAACTTGCGCTCGCCGAATTGCGCAACAAGCACATCGTGCTGATCGATACGATCGGCATGAGCCAGCGCGATCGCCTCGTGTCCGACCAGATCGCCATGCTGTGCCGCGCCGGTCAGCCGGTGCAGCGTCTGCTGCTGCTCAACGCGACGAGCCACGGCGACACCCTGAACGAAGTGGTGCAGGCCTATCAGCGCGCACCGGACAAGCAGCCGCTCGCCGGCTGCATTCTGACCAAGCTCGACGAGGCCACCAATCTGGGTGGCGTGCTCGATACGGTGATTCGCTACAAGCTGCCGGTGCACTACGTGTCGACGGGCCAGAAGGTGCCGGAAAACCTGTACGTCGCGACCAAGAAATTCCTGATCAAGAGCACGTTCTGCATTCCGCGCGACAACTCGCCGTTCGTGCCGCACGACGACGATATTCCGGCGCTGCTGTCCGCGCTGTCCGCCCGGTCGACGGCTGAACTGCACGAGGTCCGCTTTGGATAAATTCATCTCGGATCAAGCCGAAGGATTGCGGCGCCTGTTGGCGAAAAGCGGCTCGCGTGTGATTGCCGTGACGGGTGGGTCGGCCGGCGTCGGTTCCACGACCATTGTGGTGAACCTCGCCGCGGCGCTCGCGCAGCAAGGCAAGGACGTGCTGGTGGTCGACGAATGCCTCGGCGACAAGTCGGTGAGCGCGATGCTCGGCGGCGTGCGCGGCGCGGGCAATTTTGCGGCGGTAATGCGTGGCGAGATGACGCTCGACGAAGCCACCGCACAACACGTACTCGGCTTCTCGGTGCTGGCTGCTTCGCGCCATAACCGCGAAGGCCACTCGGCCGCGCAGTTGGGCGCCGTGCTGCGCGGGTCTGCCGACATCGTGCTGATCGACGCGGAACTCGACGAGCAGGGCCACCTGTCACCCCTCGCGATGCAGGCGCATGACCTGATGATCGTCACGCGGGTGGCCGCGCAGGCGATCACCGACGCCTATGCATGCATGAAACGGTTGCACTACGCCCACGCCACCGCGCAGTTTCGCGTGCTGGTGAATCACGTACACAGCGTTGACGACGCGCATACCGCGTTTGTCAACCTGGCCGGCGTGGCAGGGCGCTACCTGACGGTGTCGCTGGAAGACGCCGGTTGCATTGCCGCCGATGCGCGGATGGCGCGAGCCCTGGAGTTGTCGCGGTGTGTCGTCGATGCCTTCCCATCGACACCGGCCGCGCGCGATTTCCGGCATCTCGCCGCCGAGTTGCAGTACTGGCCGATGCGGCCAGCGATGTCGTCGCAAACGCCGTGGATGGCGCCTGCGACAGTTACAGCGGCGCAACACGCCGACCAACCGTCCGCGCAGCACGCCTGAGCGGCGGCACAAGGACAAGGGGAGCACGATGTATAACGCTCAGGGAAAGATCTCCCAAGCCGATGTTCTGACAAAGTACGCGCCGCTGGTGCGTCGTCTCGGCTTGCAGCTCGTCGCCAAGATGCCGGCGAGCGTCGATCTCGACGACCTGATCCAGGCCGGCATGATCGGATTGCTGGATGCGGCGAGCCGCTACAAGGAAGACCAGGGCGCGCAGTTCGAGACGTATGCCAGCCAGCGGATTCGCGGCGCGATGCTCGACGAATTGCGCAGCAACGACTGGTTGCCGCGCAGCTTGCGGCGCACGTCGCGCGAAGTCGAATCCGCGGTGCACAAGGTCGAACAGAATCTGGGCCGCTCGGCGAGCGAAACGGAGATCGCCGAGCATCTGCAGATGCCGCTCGACGAGTATCAGTCGATGCTCCAGGATCTGCACGGCAGCCAGCTCATCTATTACGAAGACTTCGACCGTTCCGCGGACGACGAGCCGTTTCTCGACCGTTACTGTGTCGATCATTCGGACCCGCTGTCGGCGCTGCTGGACGACAGCCTGCGCTCGGCGCTGATCGAGGCGATCGACCGCTTGCCTGAGCGCGAAAAGCTGCTGATGTCGCTGTATTACGAACGCGGCATGAACCTGCGAGAAATTGGCGCGGTGATGGAAGTCAGCGAGTCGCGGGTGTGCCAGTTGCACAGCCAGGCCGTGGCGCGTTTGCGTACGCGCCTGCGCGAGATGGCCTGGGCGAATGCCGAGGCGACGGGCGTTTGACGGTTCGATGTTTGACCGGCGGCGCGCACAACGCCCGCCTTTTCTTCCCGGTTTTCTCTTCAGTTACGCGTCCGCCATCTCGTGCTCGGCGGCCAGCGCGAGAAACGCTGAGCGCGACATGCCGCGCGCCTGGGCGTAAGCGTCGATATCGTGAACCAGCGCCTCGGGCAGCGAGATATTGATGCGCACCGCTTTTTTCAGCGCCGGAATATTGCGCGTGGCGACAAAACCCCAAGTAAAACCCGCGTAGTCCGGATTGCGCCGATGCTCGTCCAGCGTTAACCGCTCGGGAATCGGCAAGCCCTCGTCGAGCAGCGTATCCAGATGCGCCTCGATGGCTTCTTTTGCGTTCGCGTAGGCTTCTTCCAGCGAATCGCCGGCCGAATGACAACCGGGGATGTCGGGGACCACCACGCCGAACGCATGGTGCGTGTCACCAGGCTCGATTGCGATCGGGAAAATCAGGTTTTTCATTTCAGACCCGCCTGTTTCAGGATGCTGTTCAGTGTGCCGGGCGGAAGATCCTTTTTCGGATGCGGGATGGTCACGAGACCGGCCTTTACCGTATGCCGGAAGTGATGGTGGCTGCCCGATATCCGGATCAACCGCCAGCCATCCGCTTGAATTACTTTGACGACCTCGGCACTGTTCATATTTCACCTCTCGAATCATACACACGATTACACAACTTCGCTAGTGAGTAACGCTCCGCTTTGCTCGTCTGACGCGGCATCGAAAAGCCGCGCGCGACGGCGGAGAACCTCAGTGGGGAATCCGTGATTTCAACGTGGCGGGGAATTGCGCGCTACCTGGCCGGATGGCCAACGTGCGCGGGAGGAGGGCTTAGGCGCCCTGAGCGGAGGGGGAAAGCAAAAAGGGCTCGTCAAAGACGAGCCCTTTTGTTCAGAAACACGCTACGCAACCAGGTCAGTGTGCGAAATGCGCTGCGGCCACGAAATTTTCAGATTGCTGACTGAGCCGGAATCCGCCCATCCGGCCCATAGAAGCCGGTCTTCTGCGGCACGGCCACCTGCAGCGCGGTCAGCGCGCGCTGGTTGTAGTCCATCCGCACGCGGATCAGTTCGCCGTTGTTCGTATTGAAGCGCCGCGCCCGCTCGGCGGCTTTTTGCAGCAGCGCCCATTGGTCGGCGATCCGCGTGTCGGCGCTCGCCGCGAGCTCCATACCGGGCCAACCGGCCGGAAAGCCCATTTCCGCGAGCAACGCGTCGCGCGTGGTTTCGAGTTTGGCGAGCGTGCCGATCAGTTCGGTTTTTTTCTCGACGATCGGCGGCAGCAGTTCCAGCGGCGACAAGGCGGTCAATGCCTTCGTCTCGAGCGTCAGAATTGAGGCGAATGCCTCGACGGCCGAATATTCTTCGATGAGGGTGGCAAGCAGGGCGTCTTTCATCTCAACAACTCGCTGAACACGACGGCTCGCGCATGATTCGCGAACCGGATTTGTCGAATGCCGCCCGGCCGTTCACCGTACTTCGATGCGTCGATTAATTGCCGGTCGACGAGGTTTTGCTTTGCAACAGTTCGCGCGCGGTATTCAGCACGCCGTCGGCGATCTTGCTCGAATCGATCGTCAGCGAGCCGTCCTTGATGGCTGCCTTGATCGACTCGACGTGCGCCGTGTCGATGTCGGCCGAGCCGGACGCCGCGAGACTGCGCAGATGCTGCGACAGACCCGACAGGCTGACGCTGGCGTCGCCCGAACCGCTGGGAGTGGTCGGCGAGCTGGTGCTCGCGCTCTGCGCGTTGCTGTTCGCGCTCGTCGCGTCGCTTTGCTGCGAGCGGGACACGGCGTCTTTCAACGTCGGCAGATTCGAATTGGTTGTGGAATCGACTTTCACGATGGGCTTCCTGAACGATTTGATTCTGATAACGGCAAGCGCTGATCAAAACTTTAGCGCAATCGCTCAAGGTTTTACCGTTCCTTTCAGGATAATCCGGCCCCACAACGGATTGCCCGGCCGCCGCGGCCTCTGGGCCGTCTGCCCGGGCCGTCACGCGTGAACCCGCGCCGGCGTGCGGACTATCGGACTCGCCGCCGCGCTGTTTCACAACTGAACCTCCACCGTCGAGCCATCCTTGACGATGCCGGAGATGACCTGGCCGTTAGCTGTCTTCACCCGTACCTGCTGGCCTGGCGAGGCATTGTTCATCGCGCTGCCTTCGGACGAGATCGCAAAACCGTCGCCCGCGGCGACGACCCGCACCGTTTGCCCGATCGACACCGCCGACGCGCTTTTGATCATGTCACGGCGCAGCGGCATGCCGCCGGCGATGCGCACGAGCGACACCGAGCCGACCGCCTGCGAGGGGTCCGTGACGATCGCCTGCGGCAGACCGGTCAGGTCGCCGTCGCGCGCGACGAGGTCGGCGGCTGTGAACACTTCACCCGGTGCCATCGCGCGGGCGGCCAGATAGTAGGTGGCGCGCAGCGAAATGCGCGCTTGCAGATAGATGGTCCACGGCCGCTCGCCGGCGCAGCGCACGCCGACCGTCATCCGGCCCCACAGGCGCGCGCCGCTGGGCATGAACGGTTCGAGCGTCGTGCAGGCCGTGAGCCCGCGCGGGAAGGCCGGTGCGACGGTGATCTCGACCTTGCCGGGCAAGCCTGCCGATTGCTGTTGCAGGAAGGCGAGCGCGGCGCTGCGAATCGCCTCGGCGTCTTGCTGGCCGGGGAGCGGCGCGGGTTGCGCCAGCGCTGCGGGTTGCAGACCCTGTTGTGCGACAGCCGGCGCCACCTGGCGCGCCGACGGCGTGCGGGCGATCGTGGCGGGCGGTGTCGGCATCGGAGCGGGTGTCGGCGTGGGCTTCAATACGACTGCCGCGGTCGCGATCGGTTTGCCGTTCGCACCCAGTTGAGGCGGCTCGCCACGCGACGCAAGGCTGTCGAAGCCGCTCGCTGCCGTCGCGTTACCGATTGCGCTTTCGATACCGGCGCCGTTGGCACCGCTGGCGCCGCCGACACCGCCGTTGACACCGCTGTTGACACCATTCCCAGGCACAGTCGCGCGTCCCAGCGCGTTTCCGGACGAGCTTCCCGGTGCGGGAATCGTCACGACGCCGTTCGCGTCGGGCTTGAAACTGGTGCGGATCATCTGCGGCGCGGCGGGCGGTTCGCCCGCGCCCGGAATGACGATCGAGCCGCTCGCGTTGGCGGCTCGCGTGAATTGATCGGTGTTGCGCGCAACCGGGCCGGGCGCGAGCGACTGTGCGGTAGCGGCGGCGAGCGTCGCGGCGGAGCCTGCCCGTTTCGCGGGCGCGGCCTGCATCTGCGCGGCCAGATCGGCGAGCGCGGCCGGATTCTTTTCACCCGGGCCGGGAATCACGATGGGGCCGCCGGCGTCCTGAGCCTGTTGAGCTTGTGTGGAAGCAGGCAGAAGCACGATGCCGCCGGCGACCCATACCACCAGGTTCACGGCAAGGCGAGCCAGCAGACGGCACGTCCTGCGGGATGCGCGGCGGGCAACACGCCGGACCGCGCCCGCACTCCCGCGATGCGCCGCCGCGCAGCTTGCGCGGTGCGTCAGGTCGAAGGTCGGCTGGTCCATCGTGTTTCTCCATCGAATGCATCGGTACGCATTGCATTCTAGAGAGCGCCCCCATTGCGCAAACGTCGAATAGAAGCCCCCTTTCCCGGTTATTCGTCCGATTGCCGCTTGCGTTCGGCCCATAAGATGCACCTCATGCAAAAAGGTCTTCCCGGCCGACGCAGGTCTCATGCGAGGCAGGCCCGGGAAGCCTCGGGAACCGTCTCCGGAGATTTCTATGCTGGACAAACTCGATGCCGAATTTGCCTTTGGCCGCCAGGCGCTCGATGTGCGCGCCTACCGGCAGGAGCTGCTGTCGTCGAATATCGCCAACGCCGATACCCCCGGGTACAAGGCGCGCGACGTCGACTTCGCTTCGTCGCTCGCCGGTGCGCTGAAGAAGGCGGGCGGCGGCGCCGGCACGGGCGCTTCGAACAACTCGACGCTTGCCATGGCGCAGCCCGCGGGCGTGACGAGCGGCATGTCGATGGTGTCGACCGCGCCGGGCCATATGTCAGGCAAGGCGACGTTGACGCCGACCGGCGGCACGCCCGACGACTACGGCAACCTGCAATACCGCATTCCGACGCAGCCCGCGCTCGACGGCAACACGGTCGATATCGATACCGAGCGGGTGCAGTTCGCGGACAACACGTTGCACTTCGAGTCGGGCATGACGGTGCTGTCGAGCCAGATCAAGACGATGCTCGCAGCGATCACGTCGGGCTCGTAACAGGCAGTAACGGACAAGCGCGGCAGACGTCGCAGAAGAAGACGCAGTACGCAGGAACAATCGCTACGGGATTTAACTTGAGGCCGGCTCGAACCATGCAGTTGCGTCGCATGGAATCGGAGCAAGAGAGGGAAGGAAACATGCCATCTTTGATGAATATTTTTGGTGTTGCGGGCTCCGCGATGTCGGCGCAGTCGCAGCGGCTCAACGTGACGGCGTCGAACCTCGCCAACGCGGACAGCACGACGGGCCCGGACGGCCAGCCGTACAAGGCCAAGCAGGTGGTGTTCGCGGTTAGCCCGATCGGCGGCTCGCGCACGGCCTCGGGCCAGCAGATCGGCGGCGTGCAGGTCACCGGCGTGGTCGACGACCCGACGCCGATGAAGACCGCGTACGACCCGGGCAACCCGGCCGCCAATTCGGACGGTTACGTCACGCTGCCCAACGTCGACCCGGTACAGGAGATGGTCAACATGATCTCGGCCTCGCGCTCGTACCAGGCCAACGTCGAGACCCTGAACACCGCCAAGACGCTGATGCTGAAAACGCTCACGATCGGCACCTGAGGAGAGTTCCTTGACCACCACCATCGGCAACAACGGCCCGACCGTATCGCAAACGCTGCTCGATACCATGAACGGTACGAACAGCGCGAGCGGCAGCACCAAGAGCACGAAGAGCGCGAGCAGTTCCACCAGCTCGACCGGCAGCACCTCGGGCACCTCGGCGACCGATCTGCAGAACACCTTCTTGCAACTGCTCGTCGCGCAGTTGAAGAACCAGGATCCGACCAATCCGATGGACAGCTCGCAGATGACGTCGCAGCTGGCCCAGATCAACACGGTGTCGGGTATCAGCCAGTTGAACACGACGCTCACCTCGCTCGCCACGCAGATGTCGGCAGGCCAGCAGTCGCAAGCTGCGCTGCTGATCGGCTCGACCGTGCTTGCCCCGGGCAACTCCGTGACGGTCGCGAGCGGCAAGGCCAGCTCGTTCGGCGTGCAGCTCGCCAATTCGGTGGGCGACCTGCAGATCGTCATCAAGAACTCGGCGGGCACGATCGTCAACACGCTCGACCTCGGCAAGCAGTCGGCCGGCACGATTCCGGTGGGCTGGACGCCGACCGACTCGGCTGGCAACACGCTGCCTGACGGGAGCTACACGATCACCGCGGTCGGCACGATCAACGGTCAGCAAGCCACGGCCACCACGCTCGCGGGCGCGACGGTGCAAAGCGTCGTCATGCAAAGCAGCGGTACGCCGGGCCTCGTGCTGTCGAACGGCACGACCGTGGGCTTGAGCAGCGTCGCGGCCATCCTCTGATTCAGATTCAGTCAGTTACGACTTTCCAGATACGGAGACCGTCATGGGTTACCAACAAGGTTTGAGTGGTTTGTCCGCAGCGTCGAGCGATCTCGACGTGATCGGCAACAACATTGCCAACGCGAATACGACCGGGTTCAAGAGCGGCGCTGCGCAGTTCGCGGACATGTACGCCAATTCGGTGGCGACCGCGGTGAACAACCAGATCGGCATCGGCACCCAGCTGTCCGAAGTGCAGCAACAGTTCTCGCAAGGCACGATCACCAGCACCAACCAGGCGCTCGACGTCGCGATCAACGGCAACGGTTTTTTCCAGCTGTCGAACAACGGCTCGCTGGTGTACTCGCGCAACGGTGTGTTCCAGCTCGACAAGAACGGCTACATCACCAACGCGCAAGGCCTGCAACTGATGGGCTACGCGGCGAACAGCTCGGGCGTCATCAACACCGCGCAAACCGTGCCGCTCAGCGTGCCGACCGCGAACATCGCGCCGCAAGCGACCACGAAGATCGTCGCCGGTTTGAACCTGAACGCGCAGGACCCGCTGATGCTCGGCACGCCGGCCGTGGCGACCGTCAGCAGCACCGGCACGCTCTCCACCACCGGCGCAACCATCACGAATACGGCCTCGGGCACGAACAACGACAACTACACCGTCACGTTCCCGACCCCGACCACCTATACGGTGACGGACAACACGCTCGGCACGTCGACCAACGGCACGTACACCGCGGGTACGGCGATCCCGCTCGGCAACGGCCAGACCATCACGTTCAACGGCACGCCGGCCGCCGCCGGTACCGATAGCTACACCATCAAGCCGACGCCGATCGCGTTCAACCAGAACACCTCGACGACGTACAACTACTCGACCAGCACGACGGTCTACGATTCGCTCGGCGGCTCGCAGACCGTCAACATGTACTTCGCCAAGACCTCGGCCGGCACATGGAACGTGTACGCGGGCACCTCGACCGGCACGGCAAACCTGGTGGGCCAGGCGAACTTCAATTCGTCGGGCACGCTGCTCGGCACGACCCAGGTCAACACCCCGCTCACGAATCCGCCCACCTTCACGGCCACCACCACGCCGTTCGCGTACACCTTCTCGATCCCGACCACCGACGGCTCGTCGACGCCGCAGAACCTGACGCTGAACATCGCCGGCACGACGCAGTACGGCGGCAAGGACGGCGTGAACTCGCTGCAGCCCGACGGCTACGCAGCCGGCACGCTGACGAGTTTCACGATCGGCCCTGACGGCACGCTGACCGGCAACTACTCGAACCAGCAGACCGCGGCGCTCGGCCAGATCGTGCTCGCGAACTTCTCGAACCAGAACGGTCTCGTGAACCTCGGCAACAACGAGTTTCAGCAGACCTCGCAATCGGGCGTCGCGCAGATTTCGGCGCCGGGTTCGACCAATCACGGCGTGCTGCAAGGCGGCGCGCTGGAAAACTCGAACGTCGATCTGACGAGCGAACTGGTGAACCTGATCACCGCGCAACGCAACTATCAAGCGAACGCGCAGACGATCAAGACCCAGCAGACCGTCGACCAGACCCTGATCAACCTGTAAGCGACCGGGACCTCCCATCATGGATCGGCTGATCTACACCGCGATGTCGGGCAGCACGCAAGCGCTCGAACAGCAGGCTATCGTCGCCAACAACCTGGCGAACGCCTCGACCACCGGCTTTCGCGCACAGCTTGCAACTTTCCGCGCCGTGCCGATGGCGTTCGGCGACGGCAGTTCGATCAACGACAACACCACGCGCACCTTCGTGCTGTCGTCGACGCCGGGCGCCGACTATACGCCGGGGCCGATCCAGCAGACGGGCAACCCGCTCGACGTGGCGATTCAGGGTCCGGGCTGGCTGGCCGTGCAAACCGCCGACGGCAACGAGGCTTATACGCGCGCCGGCAATCTGCATATCGACGAGAACGGCCAGCTGGTGAACGCCATGAACCAGACCGTGCTCGGCAACGGCGGTCCGGTCTCGGTGCCGCCGGGTGCGGAAATCACCATCGGCAAGGACGGCACGGTGTCCGCGCTGACGCCGGGCGATCCGCCGACCGCGGTGGTGACGGTCGATCAGCTGAAGCTGGTGAATCCGGATCCGCAAACCATGACGCGCGGCGACGACGGTCTGTTTCGCACCGCCGACGGCAATCCGGCCGACGCCGATCCGGCCGTCACGCTGGCGCCGGCTTCGCTCGAAGGCAGCAACGTGAATCCGGTCGCCGCGATGGTCTCGATGATCACCAACGCGCGCCAGTTCCAGATGCAGACCAAGTTGCTGGAAAACGCGGACAAGAACGATCAGTCCGCCAACCAGCTGCTCAGCTTTAGCTAACGGGTAGTTCCGGGATTGTCCCGACACCTTGGAGAAGAATAGTGAATCGCTCGCTCTACATCGCCGCTACCGGCATGAATGCGCAACAGGCGCAGATGGACGTGATTTCGAACAACCTCGCGAACGTCAGCACCAACGGTTTCAAGGGCTCGCGCGCGGTGTTCGAGGATCTGCTGTATCAGACCATCCGCCAGCCGGGTGCGAACTCGACGCAGAACACCGAACTGCCGTCCGGCATCCAGCTCGGCACGGGTGTGCAGCAGGTCGCGACCGAACGTCTGTACACGCAGGGCAACCTGCAGCAGACCGGCAACTCGAAAGACATCGCCATCAACGGCCAGGGCTTTTTCCAGGTGCAGATGCCCGACGGCACGACCGCCTACACGCGTGACGGTTCGTTCCAGACCAACGCCCAGGGCCAGCTCGTCACCTCGAGCGGCTACCAGGTGATTCCGGGCATCACGATCCCGAGCAACGCCACCTCGCTGACCATCGGCAGCGACGGCGTGGTGTCGATCACCGTGGCCGGCTCGACCAACAGCCAGCAGCTCGGCTCGATGCAGCTCGCCACCTTCATCAACCCGGCCGGTCTGGATGCGAAGGGTGAGAACCTGTTCGCGGAAACGGCTTCGTCGGGCGCGCCGAACATCGCGCAACCGGGCCTGAACGGCGCCGGCAACTTGAGCCAGGGTTACGTGGAAGCATCGAACGTGAACGTGGTGCAGGAACTGGTAAACATGATCCAGACGCAGCGCGCGTACGAAATCAACAGCAAGGCCGTGACGACTTCCGACCAGATGCTGCAGACCCTCAGCCAGATGCAGGTTTAAGGCTTAGGGATCAGGAATTAACAGTCGGTAATCAAGATGTCGCACTTCACTCGTCATCCGGTTCATTCGCGCACCGCTCAGGCACTCGTGCAGCTCACGCTGCTCGCGACGCTGGGCGGCTGCGGTCTGGTGCCGAAGCAGCCGATCACGCAGCAGCCGATGACGGCCCTGCCGCCGATGCCGCCGCAAGCGCAATCGCCTGGCTCGATCTACAACCCGGGCTACGCGGGCCGGCCTTTGTTCGAAGACCAGCGGCCGCGCAATGTGGGCGACATCCTGACGATCGTGATTCAGGAAAACGTCAACGCGACGAAGTCCTCGGGCGCCAACGCGAACCGCTCGGGGAGCACCAACTTCAACGTGCCGACCGCAGGCTTCCTCGGCGGGCTGTTCGGCAAGACCAATCTCAGCGCCACCGGTGCGAACGTGTTCAACGGAACCGGCGGCGCCAATGCATCGAATACGTTCAACGGCACGATCACCGTGACGGTGACCGGCGTGCTGCCGAACGGCAATCTGATGGTGAGCGGCGAGAAGCAGATGCTGATCAACCAGGGCGATGAATTCGTGCGCTTCTCCGGGGTGGTGAATCCGAACACGATTTCCAACCTGAATGCCGTGTACTCGACCCAGGTGGCCGACGCGAAGATCGAATACTCAGCGAAGGGTTATCTCAACGAAGCCGAGAATATGGGCTGGTTGCAGCGCTTCTTCCTTAACGTGTCGCCGTGGTGATCATGCGTACCGTCTTTTCCCGCCTTGGCCGCGCTTTCGCTCTGGTTGCGCTCGCCTGCGCCGCGCTGCCGGCCGCCACGCCCGCGCACGCCGAGCGTCTGAAGGACCTCGTGCAGATTCAGGGCGTGCGCGACAACCCGCTGATCGGCTACGGTCTCGTCGTCGGTCTTGACGGCACGGGCGACCAGACCACGCAGACGCCGTTCACCACGCAAACGCTCGCCAACATGCTGGCGAACCTCGGCATCTCGATCAACAACCAGGCGGCGGGTTCGACCAACCAGCAATCGTCGCTGTCGAACATCCAGTTGAAGAACGTCGCCGCGGTGATGGTAACGGCCGTGTTGCCGCCGTTCGCGCGTCCGGGCGAAGCCATCGACGTGACGGTGTCGTCGCTCGGTAATTCGAAGAGTCTGCGCGGCGGCACGCTGCTGCTCACGCCGTTGAAGGGCGCGGACGGCCAGGTGTATGCGCTCGGCCAGGGCAATCTGGCGGTCGGCGGCGCCGGCGCAAGCGCGAACGGCAGCAAGGTGCAGGTCAACACGCTCAATGCGGGCCGCATTGCCGGCGGGGCGATCGTCGAGCGCGCGGTGCCGACCTCGGTATCGCAAGCGGGCACGATGCAGCTCGACCTGAACGACATGGACTACGACACCACGCAACGCATCGTGGCCGCGGTGAACAATGCATTCGGCAGCGGCACGGCAACCGCGCTCGACGGTCGTACGATCCAACTGCGCGCGCCGTCCGATCCGGAGCAGCAGGTCGCCTTCATGGCGCAATTGCAGAACCTCGACGTCAAGCCGGCGCAAGCCGCCGCGAAGGTGATCCTGAACGCGCGCACTGGCTCGATCGTGATGAACCAGATGGTCACGCTGCAGAACTGCGCGGTGGCGCACGGCAATCTGTCGGTGGTGATCAATACGCAGCCGGTGGTGAGCCAGCCGGGCGCGTTCTCGAATGGCCAGACGGTAGTGGCCAAGCAGTCGCAGATTCAGATGAAGCAGGACAACGGCGCCCTCAAGATGGTGACCGCCGGCGCCAATCTCGCCGAAGTGGTGAAGGCGCTCAACGCACTCGGTGCGACGCCCGCGGATCTGATGTCGATCCTGCAGGCCATGAAAGCGGCGGGCGCTTTGCGCGCCGACCTTGAAATCATCTAAGGAAGACACGGGATGAATTCGGATACGACTAACTCCGCCAATATGGCGAACGACCTGACCCAGCGCTTCGCGCTCGACGTGCAGGGCTTCGGCAAATTGAGCGCGCAGGCCAAGGCTTCACCGCAGGCCGGCATGAAGATGGCCGCGCAGCAGTTCGACGCGGTGTTCACGCAGATGATGTTGAAGAGTATGCGCGATGCGACGCCGCAAGACGGTCCGTTCGATTCGCACGACAGCGCCACCTTCACCTCGATGATGGATCAGCAGTTGTCGCAACAGCTGTCGCAAAAGGGCATCGGCGTGGCTGACGCGATGCTCAAGCAGATGATGCGCAATCAGGGCATGCAGACGGGTGACAGCGGCGCAGGCGGCGGTCTTGCCGGCATGGCGAATTCGCTGGGCGGCGGCGGCGACGAAGGCCAGACCGCGGCGCTGAACGCGCTCGCCAAGGCCTACGGCAACGCGCAGGCCAACGGCCAGCTGGCGATGGGCAAGGGCTACTCGGCCAACAGCGCGCTGACGCCGCCGCTCAAGGGTGACGGCAGCTCGCCGAAGGTCGATGCCTTCGTCGACAAGCTGGCCGCGCCGGCGCAAGCCGCCAGTGCCGCGACCGGTATTCCGGCACGCTTTATCATCGGCCAGGCCGCGCTCGAATCGGGCTGGGGCAAGAGCGAGATCAAGAAGTCGGACGGTTCGACCAGCCACAACGTGTTCGGCATCAAGGCGACCAAGGACTGGACCGGCAAGACCGTCTCGACGGTCACGACCGAGTACGTGAACGGCAAGCCGCAGCGCACGGTTGAAAAATTCCGTGCGTACGACTCGTATCAGGAAGCGATGTCCGACTACGTGGGACTGCTCAAGGGCAATCCGCGTTACGCGCAGGTGATCAATTCCGCGCATGATGTAAATGGCTTTGCAAATGGCATGCAGCGCGCGGGTTACGCAACGGATCCGCATTACGCGAAGAAACTGATGTCCATCATGCAGAAAATGGGCTGAGCTGCTGTTAATACAGGAGCGCGGAGGGGCGGTTGCACTGGATTGCGCAGCCAATCAGTTCATGCAGTCTGATTTTCTCGAATAAAGTATGCACGCGACGGGGCCAGGTGCATAACAAGACGGACGAGGCCGGCCGCCTGTGGGCGGCCGGTCCACCCGCATAAGCGACGCAATTGCCAATGAGTACCGCTGATTGCAGACTGGTTTCGATGCACCCGGATTCAGCTGATCGAATATCGGCGTTCTAAGGTTTGTGGCAAATATTTCATTACACGCCCTAAATTTTGGCTGAATGCTGCCGCTAATCAGTTAGACCCGATACCGGAAAGCGTTGTAATGTCCGGTTGAATGCGCGTGCTGCGGCTTCGACGAAGACCGCGCGAAAGCCCCGGCAGGAGCCTTGGCACGCGCCCGCAAGAACATGCATACCGGCAAGCCCATGGATACTAACCAGTCGCACGGCCAGACCGACGCACCCGGCCAGTCGCACGCCCAGCTAGACGACAGCACCCCCGATTTCGGCCGCCGCAATCCGCTGGAGATCGGCGTTCAGTTACGCAACCTCGTCAATCGGGGCGATTTCCTTACCGTCGAGTATGCGGGCGGCCAACTCGTGACGCGCCTGCTCGAGGTCGACGTGCGCGGGCGCACCTTCACTTTCGATTGGGGCGCGCTCTCCGAGCAGAACAAAGGCCTGCTGGCCGCGTCGCGCTGCCAGTTTCATGCATCGCCCGACGGCGTGCGTGTCGAGTTTTCGACCGCCACGCCGCGCGAAACCCGCTACGAAGGACTGCCCGCGTTCGAGGCCGACTTCCCCGAAGTGCTGTTCTACGTGCAGCGCCGCGAGTATTTCCGCGTCGATGCGCCGATTCTCGATCCGTACGTGTGCAGTGGCCGTTTGCCCGAAGGCGACACGTTCCGTTTCGAGGTTCACGACCTGTCGCTCGGCGGCGTCGGCATGCGCACCGCCGATGAGCGGGTGGCCGAATTGCCGATGGGCGTGCGGCTGCAGGATTGCGAACTGTCGCTCGGTTCGTTCGGCCGGCTTTCGCTCGATCTGCAACTGGTGTCGCACCGTTCCACCGCGTTGCCGAACGGCACCCAGCGCTACCAACTTGGTTTCCGTTTCATGACGCTGCCTGGCAGCGCCGAAAACACGCTGCAACGTCTGATCACGCAACTCGAAATGAAGCGCCGTTCATTGGTGCGCTGATGCGGGACGGCCCTCAATTTTTCTTCGCGAGGGCCGTTAAACAGGATGTTCAAGTAACGCGGCGGCAAGCGGTCGGTGTCGCCCTTCAGGATGACGCATGTCGAGCAACCTCATCAATCTCGGACTCAGTGGACTGAACGCAGCCCAGTGGGGACTTACGACGACCGGCCAGAACATCAGCAATGCGTCGACGCCGGGCTACACGATCGAAACCCCGGTCTACGCGGAAAGCGCCGGCCAGTACACGGGTTCCGGCTATCTGCCGCAAGGTGTCTCGACCGTCACCGTGACGCGTCAGTACAGCCAGTATCTGACCACCCAGCTGAACAACGCGCAGAGCTCGGGCAGCTCGCTGTCGACCTACAACACGCTGATCTCGCAGCTGAACAATCTGGTGGGCAGTCCGACCGCCGGTATTGCGAGCGCGATCACCAGCTATTTCACGGGTCTGCAGAACGTCTCGAACAACGCCTCCAGTCTGGCCACCCGCCAGACCGCGATGAGCGGCGCGCAGACGCTCGTGAACCAGATCAATGCCGCCGGCCAGCAATACGATGCGCTGCGCCAGAGCGTCAACACCCAGCTCAGCAACACCGTTTCGCAGATCAACAGCTACACGCAGCAGATCGCGCAACTGAACGGTCAGATTTCCCAGGCCAGCACGCAAGGGCAGCCGCCGAACCAGTTGATGGATCAGCGCGATCTCGCCGTGTCGAACCTGTCGCAACTGATCGGCGTGAACGTCGTGAACAGCAACGGCAGCTATAGCGTGTTCATGAGCAACGGCCAGCCGCTGGTGTCGTCCACCAACAGCTACAACCTGGGCACCGCACCTTCGACGGGCGATACCAGCGAATTGTCGGTGCAGTATCTCGGCCAGGCTGGCGCTAACCCGGCCGCCGCGCCGCAAAACCTGCCCGACAGCAAAGTCACCGGCGGTACGCTGGGCGGTCTGCTCGCGTTCCGCAGCCAGACGCTCGATCCGGCCGAAGCGCAACTTGGCGCGATTGCGGTGAGCTTCGCATCGCAAGTCAACGCGCAGAACAGCCTCGGCATTACGCTCTCCGGCGCCCAGGGCGGCGCGCTGTTCTCGGTGGGCGGCCCGACCGTCTACGCGAACACGCAGAATACCGGCAACGCGCAACTGAACGTCTCGTTCGCGAATCCCGCGCAGCCGACTACTGGCGATTACACGCTGGCCTTCAACGGCAGCACCTATACGCTGACCGACAATTCGACCGGCAATGTGGTGGGTTCGGCGACCAGTCTGAGCCAGCCGATCAACGGCCTGAATTTCTCGACCACCGGCACGATGAAGGCCGGCGACTCGTTCACGGTCGAACCGACCCGCGGCGCGCTGAACAGCTTCAACACGGCGGTCACGGACCCGTCGGCGATCGCCGCCGCCGCACCGGTGCTCGGCTCCGCAACGGCGAGCAACACCGGCACCGGCACGATCACGCAAGGCACGGTGACGGCCGGCTACACGATGCCGAACGCGACCACCACGCTGTCGTACAACGGCACCGGCCTGACCGGTTTCCCGGCCGGCTCGACGGTCACGGTGACGGCCGGCACACCGCCGACCACCACCACTTACAACACCACCACGACGCCTGTCATACCGTATTCGTCGGCCACCGGTGCGACGTTGACGATCAACAACGCGACGGCCGGCAACATGAACGGCGTGTCGGTGACGATCAGCGGCGCGCCGGCGAACGGCGACACGTTCACCATCGGCCCGAACACCGGCGCGAGCAACGACGGCCGCAATGCGCTGGCGCTGTCGAACCTGTCGAACGCGAAGGCCATGGCGGGCGGCACGGTCACGCTGACGGGCGCGTATGCGAACTACGTCAACCAGATCGGCAACCAGACCAACCAGATTCAGACCTCGAGCACGGCGCAGGCCGCGCTGGTGACGCAGATCACCACCGCGCAGCAGTCGGTCTCGGGCGTGAACATCAACGAAGAAGCAGCCAACCTGCTTCAGTATCAGCAGCTGTATCAGGCGAACAGCAAGGTCATCCAGACCGCGCAGACCCTGTTCCAGACGCTACTCGGCATATTCCAGTGAGGCGTTGAACATGCGTATCTCCAGCATGCAGTACTTCAACATGAACGTTACGACGATGAGCAATCAGCAAGCTCAGCTGTCGCAACTGTACGCACAGATCTCGAGTGGCGTGAGCCTCTCCACGCCGTCGGACAATCCCCTCGGCGCCGCGCAGGCGGTGCAGTTGAGTTCGACGGCGACGAGCCTCGCGCAGTACACGACCAACCAGAATGTGGCGCTCGCTTCGCTGCAACAGGAAGATTCGACGCTCGGCAGCGTGAATACGGTCTTGCAGAGCATTCACACACTGGTGCTGCGCGCCGGCGATGGTTCGCTGAACGACGGCGATCGCGGTTCGATCGCGACTCAATTGCAAAGCTTGCGCAGCCAGTTGATGACGCTTGCCAACGCGACCGATCCGCAAGGCAACGCCTTGTTCGGCGGTTATCAAAGCACCGCACAGCCGTACACCACCAACTCGGCCGGCGCGGTGACCTATTCGGGCGACACCGGCACGCCCGCCATGCAGATCACGCCGTCGCACACCATTCAGACCGGTGACAACGGGATCGCGATCTTCAACAGTGTGGCCGCGATCGGAACCAGCTCGGTGCCGGCCGCGACGACCGGCAACACAGGTACGGGCGTGATCAGCACCGTCAGCATGACCAACCCGACCAACCCGGCCAATGCGAACAAGTTCAGCATTTCGTTCACGTCGGCGACCACCTACACGGTGACCCAGACCACGCCGTCCGGAACGGTAACCACGGGTGGACCGCAACCGTTCACGGCCGGCTCGGCGATCACGCTCGGCGGCCAGACGGTGAACATCACCGGCGCGCCGAACGCGGGCGACAGCTTCACGGTGACTCCGGCCACGCAAGGCAGCACGGATGTGTTTGCCAACCTGAGCCAGTTGATCACCACATTGCAAACGCCGGTGTCGGGCGGCGCCTCGACGGCCAGCTACCAGAGCGCACTGACCACCAGCATGACCCAGCTCGAAAACACCATGAACAACGTTGTGACGGCACAAGCGGCGGTGGGCGGCCGCGAGCAGGAGGTGCAGGCATTGCAGACGGTCACGCAGACCAACACCTTGCAGACGGCGAGCAACCTGGCGGATCTGACCCAGACGGACATGGTCAAGACGATCGGCCAGTACACGATGACGCAAAATGCGCTGCAGGCGGCGCAGCAGGCGTTCGTGAAGATTCAGAGCGTGTCGCTGTTCCAGTACCTGAACTGAACGGCGCGGTAGTCTGAAACAGGAAAGGGCGGAAGCCGGTGTGAGCCGGTTCCGCCCTTTCTGTTTTCTGTTTGCCAGGTTTACCTCAACCCGGCTGCCACCCGTCCCATCTGATCGATGCCGACGTCGAAGAGGCGCATGAAGAACGGAATCATGTTCGGGATCATCAACTGCAGAAGCAGCATGCCGATCAGCATCGTCAGCGGAAAGCCGATCTGGAACACGCCGATCTGCGGCGCGGCGCGGTTCAGGATGCCGAGCGCGAGGTTGGTGATCAGCAGTGCGACGACCACTGGCAGCGAGAGCAGCAGTCCCGCCGAAAAAACCGTGCTGCCGAAATTCGCCAGAGTGCGCCAGCCGGTGGCGCCCAGAATGTTCGCCGACACCGGCACGGACTGGAAAGTGGCCAGCAGCGCGCCGATCATCTGCAGATGACCGTCGATCACCAGAAACACGAGCATGGCGATGGTGTTCATGTAGCTCGAGAGCACCTGGCTCGAACTGCTCGCCTGTGCGTCGAAGAATGTCGCGAAGCCGAGGCCCATGCCGAGTCCGACGAAATCACCGGTGGCGCTGATCGCCTGAAACACGATCTGCATCGTCATGCCGAGCGCAATGCCGATCAGGAACTGGTTGACGATGATCCACACGCCTTCGGCGGAAAACACCGTGGCCTGGGGCAGCGCGCCGAGCGTGGGCGCGACGATGATCGTGATGAAGGCTGCGAGGCCGATTTTCACGCGCGTCGGCAGCGAGCGGTGGCCGAGTATCGGCGCGGTTGCCACCAGCGCGAGAATCCGCACGAACGGCCACAGGAACGCCGTGAGCCAGGTGTTCAGTTGGGCGTAGGTGACGGAAAACATGGCGGTGGGGGAGAAGGCAGGCGCCGGGCGAAGGCCAGGGCCGCGCTCAGTTGACCAGCGAAGGGATGTTGGTGAGCGTCTGGCGCAGGTAGTCGAGCATGGTGGTCAACATCCACGGGCCGGCGATCACCATCGTGATCGCGATCGCGAGCAGCTTCGGAATGAACGACAGCGTGGTTTCGTTGATCTGCGTGGCGGCCTGGAACAGGCTCACCACCAGACCGACCACCAGCGCGACCAGCAGCAACGGCGCGGCAAGCAGCAGGCCGACATACATGGCCTGGTGCGCGAGCGTCATGACGGATTCTTGATTCATGGCGTTTTCAATGCGCGAACGTAAGGGTTAAGTGACGTAACCGAGTGACGTAACCGAGTGACATAACCGAGTGACATAACCGACTGACGTAACCAGATGACGCCATCAGGCGGCGCAACCCGGCGAGCCGGCTAAACAAAGCTCTGCGCGAGCGAGCCGAGCAGCAATTGCCAACCGTCGACCAGCACGAACAACATCAGCTTGAACGGCAGCGAGATGGTGGCGGGCGACACCATCATCATCCCCATCGACATCAACACGCTTGCCACCACCATGTCGATGATCAGGAACGGGATGAAAATCGTGAAGCCGATCTGGAAGCCCGTTTTCAGTTCGCTCGTCACGAACGAGGGCACCAGCAGCGACAGCGGCACGTCTTCCGGACCCTGCATGGGCGCTGCGTGCGAGATGCGGGCGAACAACGCGAGATCGCTTTCGCGGGTCTGGCGCAGCATGAATGTCTTGAACGGCGCGAGACCGCGGTTGACGGCGGTCTCCATCGGCATCGAGCCTTCGGAGAAGGGTTTGTAGCCGTCGTTATAGGCTTTGTCGAGCACCGGCGACATCACGAACAGCGTGAGGAACAGCGCGAGACCGACCAGCACCTGGTTCGGCGGCGTAGTGGTGGTGCCGAGTGCCTGACGCAGCAGCGACAGCACGATGATGATGCGCGTGAAGCTCGTCATCATCAGCACCATCGCCGGCAGGAACGACAGCATCGTGAGCAGCAGCATCGTCTGCACGCTCAGCGAGTAGGTCGTGCCGCCGTTGGGGCCCGGGCTCGTATTGAAGGCCGGCAAGCCGGCGGTTTGCGCGAACGACAGCGTCGGCAGCGCGAGCATCAGCGCCGGCAGCACGACCGGTGCGACGCGGCGCAGAACGGCAATGACTTTCGAGGCGGCGCAAGACATGCGAGTGGCGTGTGCCTGGCGGTCCGCCTGCACGGGTCGCGCTGAGTGAAGACTGAACTGCATTACCGATCCCCGTTGCCTTGCCCACTGAAACGTTTGCCTACTTCGCCTCGTAAAGCGTCGCGAAAGCGTTGGCCGAAAGTGCCGGGCAACGCCGTGTCCTTACCTGATGTGACCGGTGGCGTACCCGCGACCGGATCGAGCGCGGCAGAGCCCGCGGGCATCGTGTGCAGCAGACGCACATTGCCGGGCGCCGTGCCGAGCACGAGCCACGTGTCGCCGATCTCCACCACAGCGACGCGCTCCTTGCCGCCGAGCGAGGCGCCGCCGATCGTCTTCACGAGGCCGCCGCGATTGGCCGGCTGCAAGCCGAAGCGGCGCGCGAGCCATGCACAGGCGAATACCAGACCGATCACCACCAGCAAGCCGACGATGGTCTGCAGCACCGCGCCCACGCCGAGCGCCGGAACGGCCGTGCCGGCACCGACACCCGACGCGATGTTCGCGGCGTTGTTGACCGCGTTCATGTCGGCTGCGTGCGCGGCCGATGATGCGAAGGCCGCGACGGCGGCAAGCGCCGACGCCCATGCCCGGGTGGCCGCTGATGCCGTTGCCGTTGCGCTCGCGGCTGTCGAAGCTGCGGGCACAGCGCGATTGAAGACCTGGCGCGACGCATGCAGCATGGCGCGACCGGCAACGCGTTTCATCGATTGAGCTTCCGGATGCGTTCGGACGGCGTGATGATGTCCGTCAAACGGATACCGAACTTGTCGTTCACGACCACCACTTCGCCCTGGGCGATCAGGCAGCCGTTGACCAGCACGTCCATCGGTTCACCCGCCATGCCGTCGAGTTCCACGACCGAGCCTTGCGCCAGTTGCAGCAGGTTGCGGATCGCGATCTTGGTGCGGCCGAGTTCGACGGTCATCTGAACGGGAATGTCCAGGATCATGTCGATGTCGTTGCGCGTCGAGGTCGGCTCGACCTTCGAGAGCGGCTGGAACACACCGGCGGTGGTCGCGCTGACTTCCGTGTTGTCGTTCTGCTCGGCCAGCGCGCTGGCCCAGTCGGCCATCGCCGCGTCGTCTTCGGCGCTGGCTGCGTCGGCGGCCAGTTGCGCCTCGCCGGCGGCCAGTTCGGCCTCAGTCTTTGCGTTCAGGTCACTCATATCCACCTTCCTTCATCGTGTCGGCTGCGCTGATCATTTTCTGGACCCGCAACGCGTACTGACCATTGAAAATTCCGTAGCCGCATTCCATCACCGGCACGCCATCGACTTTCGCCGTGATGTGTTCGGGGATGTTGATCGGCAGAACATCGCCTTTGCGCATGTTCAGGATCTGTTCGAACGTGACCGGCACCTGCGCGAGGTCGGCGGTCAGTTCCACTTCGGCTGCCTGCACCTGTTGCGACAGCACGCGCACCCAGCGGCGGTCGACTTCCAGCGCCTCGCCCTGGATCGGCGACGACAGAATGTCGCGGATCGGTTCGATCATCGAATACGGCATGCAGATGTGCAGCGTGCCGCCCGTCGTGCCGAACTCGATCGAGAACTGCGTGACGATGACGATTTCGTTCGGCGTCGCCACGTTGGCGAACTGCGTGTGCATTTCCGAGCGCACGAATTCGAACTGCAGCGGGCGCACGCTTTTCCACGACGCCGCGTAGTGCTCGAACGTGAGATTGAGCAGCTTCATGATGATGCGCTGCTCGGTTGCCGTGAAATCGCGGCCTTCGACGCGGGTATGGAAGCGCCCGTCGCCGCCGAACAGGTTGTCGACCACGAAGAACACCAGATTCGGGTCGAACACGAACAGCGACGTGCCGCGCAACGGCTTGACGTGGACCAGATTCAGGTTGGTCGGGATCGGCAGGTTGCGGGTGAACTCGCTGTACTTCACCACCTTCACCGGCCCGACGGAGATTTCCGCCGAACGCCGCATGAAGTTGAAGATACCGACGCGCAACAGGCGCGCGAAGCGGTCGTTGATGATTTCGAGGCCGGGCATCCGGCCGCGGACGATGCGTTCCTGCGTCGCGATGTTGTACGGGCGTACGCCCGCACGGTCGGTCTGCTCGGTTTCCGAGTCGGACTCGCCGGTGACGCCCTTGAGGAGGGCATCGACCTCCTCCTGGGACATGAACTCTTCGTGGCCCATTCCTTATTCCTCGTGCGTCCGGCGGTTGATGATGGCGGCGTGAAGGAGACTCACTGCACGACGAATTCGGTGAAGAGCACGTCCTGGACGCGGATCGGTGCGGCGCCCTTGTCCGTCGGCTCTTCGATCAGCGTCCGGAGTTCGGTGGCCAGCGCGCGTTTGCCTTCGAGCGGCGCGAGGTCTTCCGGATGCTTGTTCGACAGGGCGAGGAGGATGCGGCTGCGCACTTCCGGCATATGGTCGGTGAGTTCCTGCTGGGTTTTCGCGTCGTTGAGCTTGAGCGTCAGGCCGATACGCAGGAAGTGTTGCTGACCGTCGTCCGATTGCAGGTTGACGGTCATTGATTCGAGCGGGAAGAACAGCGGCACGGCGAGCGGCGCGGGTGCGCTGACGGTATCCGCTGACGCCGGCGCCGGGGCGCGTTTGGACATGAAGAACCACACACCCGCGCCGGCAGCGCCTGCGGCGATGATCGCGATGAGGACGATCAGGATGATGCGCTTCAAGGGGCCCGGGGAAGCGGGCACGGCTTGCTGGTTTGCGGTCGTGGTTGCCATGAGGTTTGCTTTGCTTGCCTTTATTGCTGGTGAGGGTGATTGTTGTTGATTTGCCTGCGGCGCGATGGGTCGAAAAGAAGGGTTATTGAGGGCTATCTCTGGTTTTTGCCCATTTGGGCGGGGGGCGCCTGGCGGCGGGTGGGTTTTGGTTTTTTGCTTTTTGCTTTTGCTGTGCTTGTTGTCTGTGTGCTTGTGGTGTTGGTCTTTCCTTGGTCTGGCTTTTTCTTTGGCCTTTCCTTGATTTGCTTTTGGTTTATTAGCGTTGCCCCTGTGCGGGGCGGCACTTACTTTCTTTGCCGCCGCAAAGAAAGATAAGCAAAGAAAGCGGCTCACACCGCCAGCTCATAAGCGGGTCCCCCGCGCAGCCACGGTAGTGGTGCATCTGGAATCTGTGTTCTCGCACACTCCGCGTTAGTGACAAGGGCGTCATACTTCCGGCGGCGCTGCGCGCGCCGAACCGTACTTCAAAAACTACCCGCTGAACTCTCCCTCCCGCGGTTCACCCAGTTCCCCGATTCGTCGGCGCGTCACTGCTCCATCGCTCCGTTGTGTCGGTGTCGCGGGCATAAATGCAGCCGCCGCCGCGAATGCAACGCGTCGACATTTCATTTGAGGTGGGGTTTGCCAATAGCGGCGAGAGCGCTTCGCCGAGGCGAAGCCGATGGCCCCCGCTACGCGAAGCGAAACCCCTGGTTTCCCATGCGGACCCATCCGCGACGCACGCAGTGCGGAGTGGGAGCGGATGAGCCCTGTGTCGCTAACGCGGAGTGTGCGAGAACACGGATTCCAGATGCACCACTACCGTGGCTGTGCGGGGGACCCGCTTAAGAGCTGGCGGGTTGAGCCGCTTTCTTTGCTTATCTTTCTTTGCGGCGGCAAAGAAAGTAAGTGCCGCCCCGCACAGGGGCAACACTAATAGACCAATAAGAAATCAAGGAAAGGCCAACGCCGTAAGCGCACAAAAGAAAACCCATCCGCCGAGCAGGCCAAAAAACCAGGATCAAGCAAACGTATCCACCAACCCCACACTCCGCCGCACGGCCACATCCGCCACAACAGAATCAGAACCAGAACCCGACCCAGCGCCGCCGGCAAAACTTCCCGAAGCCCCGCTGCCACCCCCACCGGAACGGCCCGACCCCGCACTCTGCTGGCCGCTCTGCCGGGCAAACCCGTCGCTCACACTCGCGCTCCCCAACCCAATTCCATTCGCCTCCATCGCCTCGCGAAGCTTCGGCAATGCCGCCTCGACCGCCTCCCGCACCTGCTGATGCTGCGAAACAAACAACGCATGCGCGTGGTTATCGGCAACCTGCAACACCACCTGCAATGGCCCGAGATCCTTCGGATTCAAAGTCAGTTCGGCGCTCTGCGAATGCGCATTCGACAAAAACACCACCTTCTGACTCAGCGCGTCTTCCCAGTCCGTCGTGCCCACCTGCGGCGACAACGCATTCGCTACCGCCGCGGCACCCGCGTTACCCGTTGTTTGCACAGCCGTCGTCGTGCTCGCGGCGCTCGCCGCAGCCTGGCCGGCAGCCAGCGCCGCCGTCGCGGCATCGGCGGCACTCCTGAAGGACGCAAGATTGTCAGCCTGCGCGCCACCGGCAGCCGTCGCGCTCAGCACGTCAGCCGCCGCCTTCGAGGCCGCCGATGGATCGGCCGCCGTCGTGGGCGCCGTCGTCGAAGCAGTCCTGTCAGCGCTCGATCCCTTCCCATTGCCGAACAAACCGGCCGCAAGCGTCTTGCCGTCCGCCGATCCGTTCAACCCACTGCCCGCGCCAGACCCCAACCCGCCTGCCGTCGTCGCGTTAGCCGCCGCGCCGCTCGCCAGCGCCTGTGCCGGAACCATGGCCTGGCCACTCGCCAGCGCGGCCAGCGCTGCCTGCAAGGCGTCCTGCACTGACTTCGAATCGCTGGAAGCCGTCTTTTTGCCAGTGGCGCCGTCCGTCGTGGTGTCGGTGCCTGCCTGCGTGGCCGCGGCGTCAGTCAGTGCCGTGGCGGGATCGGCGCTCGCAGGATCGGCAGCGCTATTCGCATTGGCCTGGGTTTGAATCTGGAGTTGGGCCTGGGCCTGCGCCGCGGCGGCAGCCGCTGCCGCGCCCGCGTCGGTCTGCGTGGAGGTGTTGGCGGTGTTGGCGGACTTCGACGGCGTCGCGTTGCCCGTGCCGCTCGAGGCCTGCTGCGAGCTGGATGACGAACCGGACGACGAAGCCGACGACGAACTGGATGAAGAGTTGGACGAAGAGCCATTCGCCGAACTGCTGTTGCCTGTGTTGCTGCTCGATGCGTTCTGATTGTTCGTCGACGGATCGGGCGGCGGCGGTGCGTCGTGCACGCTCGACGAGGATGCCGAAGACGATGAGGAGGCAGACGGAGACGACGAAGACGAAGATGAAGAGGGCGGCGGAGCCGGCGGCTTGCTCGCACTCTGCGCGGCCGCGTTGTTCTGCTGATCGATGCTCTGCTGCAAAGTCTGCGAGAACGGCGTGGCGTTCGCCGCAGCGGCCATGGCCGCGGTGGTGGACGTGCTGCTGGCCGAGCCGAGCAGTGAGCCGATCTGTGAAAGAAGCGACATAGGGAATCCTGTCAATCCGTCAAACGGGGTGTTCGGTCATCGGGGCGGCGCCCGGGCGCGTCAAACGCCCTCGGCACGCATCCTCAGAATGCGGGCGGCATGTTCGTCGGCGTCGCGCTGATCGCGCCGCGCAGCGGTTTTCGCTTCGCTGGCGACGCCGCGTGCCTGCAGCACTTCATACGAGCCGAGCTTCTGCTTCTGGCGCTGCCAGTCGGGCTTGGCCGCCTCGACGCGTGCGTTGGCCGTCACCAGCAGGTTGCGCTGCTGCTCGATGGCGGCGTCGAGCGTGTCGATGAACGCCTGGAAATTGCGCATGTTGCCGGCCGGCATGCCAGTCTGGGCGGTTGCCGTGAAACGCGCGTGATACTCGTCCCGATACTGCACCAGCGAGTCGAGTTGCGACTGCACGTCGTTACGCTCGCGCTGCGCGCGGCCCAGACGTTGCGCGGCCGCATCCACATCGTCCTGCGCGAGGCCAATAAGTGTCTTGATCGGAAAGTGTTTCGCCATCGTCAGCCTCCTTGGGCAAACAGAGCGTCAAGCATCTCGAGACTCGGTTCAAAGTTCGCACATTCGCGGAAACCCTGCTGCAAAAACGCTTCCATCCTCGGATACAACGCAATCGCGCGGTCAAGCAGGGCGTCGCGCCCGCTCGAATAGGCGCCGACATTGATCAGATCGCGGTTGCGCTGGTAGCGCGACAGCATCTGCTTGAACATACGCGTTTTCTCGAGATGGTTATCGTCGATCAGCGCGGTCATTGCCCGGCTAATCGACGCTTCGATGTCGATCGCCGGATAGTGGCCGGCCTCGGCGAGCGAGCGCGACAGCACGATGTGGCCGTCGAGAATCGCGCGCGCGGAGTCGGCGATCGGGTCCTGCTGGTCGTCGCCTTCGGTCAGCACGGTGTAGAACGCGGTAATCGAACCGCCGCCCGCCGGACCGTTGCCGGTCCGTTCGACGAGCGCCGGCAGTTTGGCGAACACCGAAGGCGGATAGCCCTTGGTGGCGGGCGGTTCGCCCACGGCCAGGGCGATCTCGCGCTGAGCCATCGCGTAGCGGGTCAGCGAATCCATCAGCAGCAGCACGTGCTTGCCCTGATCGCGGAAGTATTCGGCGAGCGAGGTCGAATACGAGGCGGCCTGCATCCGCAGGAGCGGCGAGACGTCGGCCGGCGCGGCGATCACGACCGAGCGCGCCAGACCCTCCTCGCCGAGAATCTGCTCGATGAATTCCTTTACTTCGCGACCGCGTTCGCCGATCAGGCCGATTACGATCACCTCGGCGCTGGTGTAGCGCGCCATCGTGCCGAGCAGCACCGATTTACCCACCCCCGAACCGGCGAACAGGCCCATGCGCTGGCCGCGGCCCACAGTCAGGAGCGCGTTGATCGCGCGTACGCCGACGTCGAGCACCTTGTGGATCGGCTCGCGATTCAACGGGTTGATGACCGGCGAGGACAACGGCGCGTCGGCATGCGCGCCGAGCGGGCCGAGTCCGTCGAGCGGGCGGCCGGACGCGTCCAGCACGCGCCCCAGCAGTTCCCAGCCGACCGGCAGACGCTTGGCGCCCGCCATCGGATCGGCAATCGGCGCGCTTTCGAGCGGGTACACGCGCGCGCCGGGCAGCAGGCCGATCACTTCAGTGGTCGGCATCAGAAACAGTTTGTCGCCGGAGAAGCCGACTACTTCGGCTTCGGCCATCGGCAGCGAACTGCCGCGCGGCAGTTCGATCATCACTTCGGCGCCCACCGAGAGGCGCAAGCCGACCGCTTCGAGCACCAGACCGGCGGCGCGGGTCAACCGTCCGCAGGCCCGCATCGGTTTGGCGATCGCGTTGCGCTCGCGCAGCGCGTCGAGACGGCTGCGCCAGGCTTGCATGTGCGGGTTGCTATCGAGCGCGGGGTCGTACGGGGCGACAGGCGCAAGGGTGGAAGCGGGACTCGAAGAAGTGGCATTTGAGGCGGCATCTGCGGCAGCGGATTCATGGCTCACCGCCGTGCTCTTTGGCGCGTTTTTCGCCGGTGCCCCCGCGCCTGGATGGCCGTGACCGGGTTCCCGCAAGGCGGCTTCAATGGCCGCGACCGCGGCGGCCGCCGGCGTGAGCGCAGGTGGTGTATCCGCCAGCGCCTCGGCGCCGAACGACGCCAGCGCCAGCTCGCGCTCGAGCGGCGTCAGATCGCTGGCGCGGATGTCTTCGAGCGTGGGCTTCACCATGTGCTCACCTTGCCGAGCGCGGCGGCGACGCGCTCCCAACGCGTGTCGATGCCGGCGTCGACCTCGCCGGTGCCGGCCTGCGCGCGACAGCCGCCGCGCTCGACCGCCGGATCGGTCCGCACGGTCCAGCCGCGCGTTTGCAATTCTTCCATCAGATAGGCCTCGACGACCGGCAGGTCGGCGGGGCTGACGATCAACGCCGGGGCGCCGACCAGCGCCGGTTCGGTGGCCAGCACCTCACGCGCGGCGGCAATCAGCGCGGTCGGATCGTGCTGAACATGCTGGCGCACAACCTGTTGGGCGATGTCCAGCGCCAGCGCGACCAGCGTCTCGGAGATCGCGCCTTGCGCGCCGTCGAGCGCCGCCTTGAAGGTCTCGGCCAGTGCGGCGAGACGCGCCGCTTCTTCGCGCGCTTCGCTTTGACCCTGCTCGAACCCTTGCGCATGACCCTGCTCGTAACCCGCCTGATAACCGAGCGCTTGCCCGGCCACGTGCCCCGTTGCGATGCCCTGCGCATGCGCGGCGTCGCGTACACGTTCGAGCTCGGCTTCGAACGCGCCGTCGTCGACTTCGGGTTCGGGCGGCGCCGGCGGTACCGGGTCGAACGAAGCCATCTCCCAGCGCTGGTAGGCCGAGAGGCTTTCCTTCGCCGTGGAGTTCTGATCAGACATAGGCATCTTCCGCCTTGCCGCCTAGCACGATCTGGCCGCTTTCCGCCAGATTGCGCACGATTTGCAGGATGCGGCGCTGCTGCGTCTCGACTTCGGAGACGCGCACCGGGCCGCGCGAATCGAGGTCTTCGGCAAGCAGTTCGGCGGCACGCTGCGACATGTTCGAGAGGAACTTCTGGCGCAACGCGGGCGGCGCGCCCTTCAGCGAGATGATCAGCGCCTCGGACTCGACTTCCTTCAGCAGCAACTGGATCGCACGGTCTTCCAGATCGAGCAGGTTCTCGAAGACGAACATCTGATCGATGATCTTCTGCGCGAGTTCGGCGTCGTACTGGCGAACATTTTCGATGACGCCTTCTTCATGGTTGCTCGACATGAAGTTGAGAATTTCGGCCGCCGTGCGGATACCGCCCATCGGGCTGCGCTTCAGGTTGTCGCTGCCGGACAGAAGGCCGGTGAGCACATCGTCGAGTTCGCGCAGCGCGGCCGGCTGAATGCCGTCGAGCGTGGCGATCCGCAGCAGCACGTCGTTGCGCAGACGCTCCGTGAAGCAGGCGACGATTTCCGAAGCCTGATCGCGGTCCAGGTGAACCAGGATGGTCGCGATGATCTGCGGGTGTTCGTTCTTGATGAGCTCGGCCACCGCCGCGGAGTCCATCCACTTGAGGCCTTCGATCCCGCTGGTATCGCTGCCCTGCAGAATCCGGTCGATGATCGCGCCGGCCTTGTCGTCGCCGAGCGCCTTGGTCAGCACCGAACGGATGTAGTCGCTCGAATCGAGCGACAGCGCCGTGTGTTTCTCGGCCTCGCGCACGAACTCCTGCAGGACTTCGTCGATCTGCTCGCGCGTGATGTTCTTCAGCGCGGCCATCGCCACGCCGATCTTCTGAACCTCACGCGGCCCGAGGAATTTGAACACCTGCGCGGCTTCTTCCTCGCCGATCGACATCAGCAGGAGCGCGCTCTTCATTACGCCTTCAGCGCTCATCAGACACCCAATTTTTCACGACAGTTGCGACAATCTTCGGATCCTGGCGGGCAATGTTGCGCGCGAATTCCAGATTCCGTTCGTATTTGTGTTTCTCGTTTTCGAATGCCAGCAGCTCGCTGTCGCTTTCCATTTCCGTGACGGCGGTGACACGCTCGGCGGCCGGAATGCCGTCCAGCAGGATCGGTTCGTCCGGCGACGGCAGTGCCGCGGCGGCGGCCGGCTCCGGCGGCGGGAAGGCGCGGCGCAGAGCCGGTTTCACCATCACGAAGTAGAGGAACAGGGCGACTGCGCCGATGCCGAGGTAGGTCGCGAGCTGCTTGGCGAGCGCGATCATGTCCGGCGTGCGCCACCACGGCAGGTCGGCGTCCGGGTCGATGTCGGCGGTAAACGGGCTGTTGACCACGTTGACCGAGTCGCCGCGCGCCTGGTCGAAACCCATCGCGTCCTTCACCAGCTGATTGACCTGCGCGAGCTTGTCGGCGCTGACCGGCTGCATCGTCGCGTGACCCTTGGCGTCGACCACCCGCAGATAGTTGACCACCACCGCCACCGACAGACGCTTGATGCCGCCCATCGGCTGCTCCAGATGCTGCACGGTCTTGTTGAGTTCGTAGTTGGTGGTCGAATCCTTGCGGTCGCTGACCGGCGTGGTGGTCACGCCGCTTGCGCCGTTGCCCGCCGTGATCGGCGCTGAAGCCGGTTGCGGCGGCTGGTTCGAGAGCGCACCCGGCACGCCCGAGGCGCCGGCTTGCGACATTTCGGTGGCGCTGCTGGTTTGCTGGCTGCGGATCGCCGCCTGCTGCGGGCTGCCGTTCGGGCCGTAGTTTTCCGAGGTCTGCTCGCTGCGCGAGAAGTCGATATCGGCGCTGACCTGCGAGTGCGCGTTGCCGGAACCGAACAGCGGCGAGAGGATCGCGTCGATGCGTTGCTGGGTGCTGCGCTCGATCTGCTGGCGGTACTTGAGTTGCGAGGCGTCCAGACCGCTGCCGGTGGACGGCTGTGTCAGCAGGTTGCCGTCCTGATCGAGGATGGTCACGCCCTTCACCGGCATGTCCGGCACCGCCGACGACACCATATGGGTGATCGCCAGCACCTGGCCTTCATCGAGCGCACGGCCCGGATAAAGGTTGACCAGCACGGAGGCCGACGGCGCTTCCTTGTCGCGCACGAACACCGAAGGCTTCGGAATGGCCAGATGCACGCGCGCCGATTTCACCGACGAAATCGACTCGATCGTGCGCTCCAGTTCACCTTCCAGGGAGCGCTGGTAATTGATCTGTTCGGCAAACTGGCTGATGCCGAACTTCTGGTTGTCCATCAGTTCGAAGCCGACCGAACCGCTCTTGGGCAGACCTTGCGCAGCCAGACGCAGACGCATTTCATGCACCTGCTCGGACGGCACGAGGATCGCGCCACCGGCGTCGGAGAACTTGTAGGGGATGTTGGCCGCCTGCAGCGCGGTGATGATGGCGCCGCCGTCGCGGTCCGACAGGTTGCTGTAGAGCACCTTGTAGTCCGGTGCGCGCGACCACAGGAACAGACCCGCGACGATCGCGACCAGCAGCGCCACCGCGAAAATCAGCGGTGCGCGCGGGTTGCCGCGCATTTGCGCGAGACCCGACAGACGCTGGCCGAAATTGCCGCCCAGGTTGCCCCCCAGGCCGCCGAGGTCCGCGGCGCCGCCGCCCTGGCCGGTGCCGGCCGCACCGGCGCCCGGCTGCGCGCCGGCGAGGCCCATGCGGGCGTCGGGGTTGATCAAAGAGTTGGCTGACGAATCCATGCGTCGGGTATCTCCGGGATGCCTTTGCGTTCTGCCGCTTGAGCGCACCGAGGGTCGGCAGGCGTGCGGACAGAGACTTTCACCATTGAAATTATCCGCAGCGCCGCTCAACCCGATTGCTTGAATAGAGCCGGGTTTCCCCCCTAGTTTCGGGGCTTTCCCTGAGGACCCACTGCTATGCTTTCGTCCAGATCGGTGCGGTTTCCGGCATGCCGGTCGTCATTCCCTGGAGAGAACATGACTTTGCCCGTAAACCCGCTGACGTCGGCGCTGCAGCAGATGCAGTCGATGGCGGCGCAAGCGACCGGCGGCAACAGCCCGGTGGCCGACCAGTCCGGCGCGGCGACGGCCAGTGGGTTCGCCTCGGCGCTCAAGGCGTCGCTGGACAAGATCAGCGGCGATCAGACCAAGGCGGTCGGCGAATCGCAGGCGTTCGAACTCGGCGCGTCCAATGTCTCGCTGAACGACGTGATGGTCGATATGCAGAAGGCCAACGTCGGCTTCCAGTTCGGGCTGCAGGTGCGCAACAAACTGGTCTCGGCCTACAACGACATCATGCAGATGTCGGTGTGAGTGCAATTCGGGCGGCAGCGCTGCTCCGCCAGCCCGAATGCACGCACGCGCCCGGATGCAACGCTGTGCGCTCGCACGGCAGGACGATCCGCCTGGCGCCCTCGTGGCGCTGCATGGCGGGCGGCCTCGCCGCGCACGGTGTGATATCGCCGCGATCGGCCCCTTAATCCTCCTTACATCGGCCTAAAGCTTTCCCGCTGCCTATCCGATAACCAGGTATAGGCAGAAATCCTGGGCGCGGCAGCGTGCCCGGATGGGGAGCCACGACCAACCGCAGTGCAAGAAAGGAGGAGCGCCGATGTTTTCCCCAGGACACTCTGGAGCCAACGCGTACGCGCGCGTCGGCGTCGAGACAGGGGTGATGGGCGCGAGTCCGCATCGTCTGATCGTGATGTTGTATCAGGGCGCCCGGCAGGCGATCGCGCAAGCGCGCATGCATTTGCAGCAAGGCAATGTGCCGGCTCGCGGCGAGGCGATCGGCAAGGCGATTCAGATCGTCGAAAGCGGGCTGCAGTTGTCGCTGAACCTTGAGGTGGGCGGCGAGATTGCAGAGCGGTTGGACGCGCTATATGCCTATATGTCGCGCCGGTTGCTCGAAGCCAATATAAATCAGAGCGAGGCGATGCTGGTCGAGGTCGATGGCCTGCTGGCGACACTCGAAGAAGCATGGATCGGGATCGCCCCGGAGATCGCGCGGATGGCAGCTCAGCCGGCCGCGGAAAGCATGAGATGACATCGAACGCAGAATATTTCGCCCGCTACGAGGCGATTGCAGCGATTTCCCGCCGCATGCTGACGGCTGCCCGGCGCGCCTTGTGGAGCGATCTGGTCCACATGCAGGAGGAATATCGGCATCTGGTGGACGCGTTGAAGGACGCGGACACCGGCGTCAGACTGGACGATGCGGAGCGCCTGCGCAAGTACGCGCTGATCCGTCAGATTCTTGCCGACGACGCTGCGATCCGCGATCTGGCGAATCCGCGTATGGCCAATCTGTCGGCGCTGTTCGCCGGACGGCCGACACGCGTGCTCAAGGAACTCTACGGGGCGCGCTGAAGGCGCCCGCGGGCACCACGCTGCCTGAGTCCGCGTGACTATATTTGAGCGTGTCGTGGCCAATGTGACCAAGGAATCGGTATGAACGGAATCGACACGGTCGTCAGTTCGTTGCTCGCGAACCGGGTCGACAGTCTGCTCAATCTCGCGCCGGGCAGTGCGACGGCTTCGCAGACCGGCGCGGCGGGCGTCGATACCGAGGTTCTCAACACCACGCCCGTTGCGCCCCCCGCGCCCCCTGCGGCTTCCGCGCAAACCGCGCTGTCCGCCGTCGCGCTGACGCTCAATGCGATTGTGAATTCGGGCGGCGAAGCGACGCCGGCCGTGCTCGGCCAGACGCCGATCTGGCCGGCCGCACCGGCGCTCGACATCGAGGCCGGCGCTTTGCCGCTTTTCGAAACGACCGCCACGCCCGCGGCTGCCACTGCCAATCCGAATACTGCCGGTGCCACCGGTGCCACCGGTGCCGCCGGTACCGCGGCCACGACCAATGTCGCGGCAGCCCAGGTGCCGGTCGCCGCGCTCGCCGCCGCGCTCGAACAGACGGTGGGCCAGAGCGGCCTGTTTTACGAATCCCATCTCGCGCAATGGCTGGCGGGCCAGAGCACGCCCGCCGCACTGGCCGGCGAGGCGCAAAACAAGCTGGTGGCCGCCGCCGCGCAATTGCCGCTCGACTGGGCGAGCGACGCCGATCAGGCCGGCGCCTCCAATGCGACGCCCCGGCAGGGCGTGGGCACCGCAGCCAACGGCCCGGCCAACGGCGCGCCGGAGGGCAACGCGGCCGCCCGGATGCCGTCGATCCAGACCGCGCAGGCCGCACGCTTCGTAGCGGGCGAGGTGCTGGCGAGTTCCCTGTCCGACCTGAATGGCCAGCCGGCACACGCGAGCTTACGTGGCGCGGCAGTGCAGACGGACGACAGCGGGGCGTCGCAAAATTCGCAATCGATGGCGGCCGCGGTTCATCCCGCGACCGTGCCGTTGGTGCGCCAGCAACTCGATCTGCTCGCCACCGGACAGTTTCGCTGGACCGGCGAAGCATGGCCGGGCGCCAAGCTCGATTGGACCATCGAGCAGGAAGGCGACGAATGGGACCGCAGCGGCGGCGGCATGGCGAGTGAGGACGATCAGCCGTGGCGCACGCGGCTGACGCTGTCGCTGCCGACGCTCGGCACCGTCGATGCGGATCTGACGCTGACCGGCACGCGGCTGGTCGCGCGCGTGCAGGCGAGTCCGGTCGGCGCGGCGCGACTGTCGGTGCAGGGTGAGGATTTTCGTCAACGGCTCGCGGCGGCAGGGATCGAATTGCATGGATTGACGATTCGCGAGATCGGCGGCGGCATACCGGCCGCCGCGGCCGGCGCGGCGGGTGCTGCGGCCGCAGGGCAGGCGGCGGCGTCCGCGTATGCGCGCTCGGCGTCGGCGGGTTCGGCGGCCGACACGGCGTCGGCGCTGCGCCGCACGGCGCGGGTTGCCCGGCCGGGCGCCGCGCCGCTCGACGATTTCGATTGGGATATGTGATGAGCCGCAAACATCGCCGCAGCGCGGCGGCGCTCGTCTATGACGCGCAAGGCCACGATCCCGCGCCGCGCGTGGTCGCCAAAGGCTACGGCATGCTGGCCGAAATGATCGTGCAGCGCGCGAGGGAGGCCGGACTGTACGTGCACGAGGCGCCGGAAATGGTTTCGTTGCTGATGCAGGTCGATCTCGATACGCGGATTCCGCCGCAGCTTTATCAGGCGGTGGCGGAGTTGCTCGCGTGGCTGCATCGGCTGGAAAGCGGTGCTGAGAGTGAGCCCGAAAGCGGGGCCGCCGCCGCGCATGACGTGACCGATGTGGAGGCGACCGATATCGCGGATGTTGCTGGTGGGGCGGCGAGGCGCTGACGCGAGCGCCGCGGACGGCCTGCGCCTGGGCGACCTGGATTCCCGGCGCTCCGTGCGCCCCGGAGGGCTAGCCTCCGGATGCCCGGATGCCCGGATGCCCGGATGCCCGGATGGCCGACCGCCCGATGCCCAGCCCCCGGATGCCCGGCCCCCGGCAGCCCGGCGCATCAAAACCGCAGCATCAGTTTCAATAGCGCGTTCACCCGTTTGCCGTACGGCGGCGAGATCCATCCGCGCGCGTTCAGGCGCGCCTGCGTCAGCACCGGCTTCATCTTCGAGAAGTTCACGAAGCCTTCGTAACCGTGATACGCCCCCATGCCGCTCGCGCCGACGCCGCCGAACGGCAGGCTTTCGCACGCCAGATGCATCAGTGTTTCGTTGATCGCCATGCCGCCCGCGATGGTGTCGCGCGTGACACGCTCGATAGTCGCGGTGTCGTCGGCGTAGAGATACAGCGCGAGCGGGCGCGGACGCGCGTTGATCCACGCGATCGCGTCGTCGAGTGTGTCGTAGGAGACGATCGGCAGCAGCGGGCCGAAGATTTCCTCCTGCATCAGCGCGCTTTCATCCGGCGCATTCGTGACGGCGATCAGCGGAAAGCGCCGGCTTGCCTCGTCCGGCGTGCTGTCGGTGAGCCTGTGCAGTTGCGCGCCGGCGGCCTGTGCTTCGTCGGCCAGACGTTGCAGGCGCGCAAAGTGCCGCTCGGAGATGATCGACGTGTAATCGAGGTTGTGCGCAAAGTCGGGGTACACCTTCGCCATTCGTGCGCGCGCCCGTTCGATGAACGCCTGCTCCTTGCCGCGCGGCACCAGCACGTAGTCCGGCGCGACGCAGGTCTGGCCCGCGTTGAGCGTCTTGCCGGCAATGAGGTTGTCCACCGCGTTGTCGAAGCGCGCGTGCTGGCCGATGATGGCCGGCGACTTGCCACCGAGTTCCAGCGTGACCGGCGTCAGATGGTCGGCGGCGGCGCGCATCACTTCGTGGCCGATTTTGGTCGAGCCGGTAAACAGCAGATGATCGAACGGTTGCGCGCTGAACGCGGCGGCGAACGCGGCGTCGCCATTCACCACGGCGACGTGCTCACGGGCGAACGTCTGGCCGATTAGCTGCTCGAACAGCGCCGAGGTGCGCGGCGTCAATTCGGACATCTTGATAATGGCGCGATTGCCGGCCGTCAGCGCGCTGATCAGCGGACCGGCGGCGAGCAGCACCGGATAGTTCCACGGCACGATGATGCCGATCACGCCGAGCGGCTGCGGCACGACTTTCGCGCGCGCCGGCATCAGCCACTTGCTGGTGCTGCGGCGCTGCGCTCTCATCCAGCGTTTGCCGTGTCTGAGCGCGGCATCGATCTCTTCTTTCACCAGCAGGAATTCGGCGAGCAGCACTTCCTGTTTCGCGCGATTGCCGAAGTCGGCGCTCATTGCGTCGGCGAGTGCGTCGCGATTGTCGAGCATGACTTTGCGTAGCGCTTTCAGATGCCCGGCACGGCTTTCCCACGACGGGTACGGCGCGCGCAAATACGCGTGGCGTTGATCTCGCAACAGCGCTTCGAGCGCGACGACCTCTGGCAAATTGTTCTTCATGAATGTCCACTCCCTGATGGATTGCGGTGCGCGTTGAGCCGCGCTTATTGGTGTGTTGTTGGTGTGTTTTCTAGCCACCCGCCTCGTTTCAGGCGGGAAATGCCCTTTCGACGATTGCGGCGTGGTCGAACGTGACCGGTAACGTGCCGTACACGCGGCCGCTCTCGCCGCAGCCGTCGCCGAGACGTGTCGCGATGAAGGCCTCGGCGACCTCTGGTGGTGCGTGTTTCAGCAGCAAGGTGGCCTGCGCGATCAGCACGATCTGTTGCGCGATCCGTCGCGCGGCGGCTTCGCGATGTTCGGCGGGGCCGTTGAGGGTGGCGGCGAGCTTGCCCAGTGCGGCGCTCAAAGCCGGGTGCCCTTGCGCATCGGCCTGCCATGCCGCGAACAGGGCCTGCGCCGCGTCGGGCTCGCGCTCCATGGCGCGCAGCACGTCGAGGCACATCACGTTGCCCGAGCCTTCCCAGATCGAATTCACGGGCGCCTCGCGATAGAACCGCGCCATCGGACCGGTTTCGACGTAACCGTTGCCGCCCCACACTTCCATCGCCTCGCCGGTGAATTCCAGCGCGCGCTTGCAGACCCAGTACTTCGCGGCCGGCGTGACGATGCGGCGCCATGCACGTTCGGCGGGCGCGGCCGACGACGCCTCCGCCGACGCTTCGAACGCACGCGCGAGCCGCATGAACAGCACCGTCGCGGCTTCCGATTCCAGGGCCAGGTCGGCAAGCACATTGCGCATCAGCGGCTGGTCGGCCAGATGGCGGCCGAAGGCGCTGCGATGCCGTGCATGGTGGACCGCCTGCACCAGCGCCGCGCGCATCAAGGCCGCGCTGCCGATCACGCAATCGAGCCGCGTGTAGTTCGCCATTTCGATGATGGTGGGCACGCCGCGGCCTTCGTCGCCGATCATGATGCCGAACGCGTCGAAGAATTCGACCTCGCTGCTGGCATTCGAACGGTTACCGAGCTTGTCCTTCAGACGCTGGATCTGTACGGCGTTCTTGCTGCCGTCCGGCGCGAAGCGCGGCACAAAGAAACAGGAGAGGCCTTCGTGGTCGTCGGTGCGAGCGAGTACCAGATGCGCGTCGCATTGGGGCGCGGAGAAAAACCATTTGTGGCCGACCAGGCGATATTCGGCGCCACGGCCGCTGCCGCGGGTGGCATAGGCGCGGCTCTGGTTGCTGCGCACATCCGAGCCACCTTGTTTTTCGGTCATCCCCATGCCGATCATCGCCGAGTTTTTTTGCGCGAGCGGTACGTCGCGGGGATCGTGCTCGCGGGTGTAGAGCTTGTCGCGCAGCGTGTCGAACAACGCCGGTTCGCGTTGCAGTACCGGGATGCTCGCGAACGTCATGGTCAGCGGGCAGAGGGAACCGGATTCGAGTTGCGCGTGCAGGAAGTAGCCGGCGCAACGCGCAACCATGGCACCGCGTTGAGGATCCGAAAACGGCAACGCGTGCAGGCCCTCACGGCGCAACAACGACAGCAGCGTATGCCACGAAGGATGAAACTCCAGCGCGTCGATGCGTTCGCCGCGCGGGTCGTGCGTGAAAAGTTCGGGCGTGTGACGGTTGGCCAGTTCTGCAAGCGCCAGTGTCCCGGGCGTGGTGAGGGCCGCGCCGTGCCGCTGCAACGCCTCGCGATGCCACGCGGCCCCTTCGCGTTCGAGGGCAGCGGACAACGCCAGGTCGCTTGAAAACAGGTTGTAGTCCGCGAGCGGCGGCACCTGATTTGTCACGTCATGGGTGTGGCCGAAGCTGTGCCGTTCCATCTGCTGTCTCCGTTCACCGGATGCGCGCCGTCGCGTTTCGGCGGCGTGCTGTTTTATCGTGGCGTGTCGTGCCGCACGCTCGGAGGACGGCGCGCCCGGCGCCGTGTTTGAATGCCGTGCGCAGCAGCCGGACGGGCGCATGCGCGTCTTTCATCATAGGGTCGCGGCCGGTCTTTCGTTTAGAGGGATCGCTCTGACATCAACTCGCCGTCGCGCCCGAACGCTCCCTACAATGCCGGGGAAACACACGTAGACAAGTGTGCACGAGACAGGGTCCGCCAGCAACGCGGCCCCAATAGGAGGCGCGATGCAATACGACTACATCATCGTCGGTGCGGGCTCGGGCGGCTGCTCGCTCGCGAGCCGTCTGGCGGATAGCTGCCCGGACGCCACGATCGCCCTGATCGAGGCCGGCCCGCATACGGACCGCAATCTGTTCGTGAATATGCCGGTGGGCGTGGCGGCCGTCGTGCCGCACAAACTCAAGACCAATTACGGCTATCTGACGACGCCGCAGCCGGGGCTCGCCGGCCGCCAGGGCTATCAGCCGCGCGGGCGGGGCTTCGGCGGGTCGAGCGCGATCAACGCGATGATCTACACGCGCGGCCATCCGCTCGATTACGACGAATGGGCACAACTCGGTTGCGAAGGCTGGTCGTGGGCCGAGGTGCTGCCGTACTTCCGCCGAGCCGAGGGCAACGAGCGCGGCGCCGATGCGTGGCACGGCGCCGACGGTCCGCTGACGGTGTCCGATCTGCGCTATCGCAATCCGTTTTCGAAGCGCTTCGTGCAGGCCGCGATCGACGCCGGTTACAAACCAAATAGCGACTTCAACGGCGCGGACCAGGAGGGCGTCGGCTTCTACCAGGTCACGCAGCGCGACGGGCGGCGCTGCAGCGTCGCGCGCGCCTATATTTACGATCGCGAACGCCCCAATCTCCATACCATCGCCGATGCGACGGTGCTGCGCGTCACCTTCGACGGCAAGCGCGCGAGCGGCGTCGAGATCGTGCGCGGCGGCCGTACCGAAACGCTGGAGGCGCGCGCCGAGGTGGTGCTGGCGGCGGGGGCGTTCAATTCGCCGCAACTGCTGATGTGCTCGGGGATCGGACCGGCGGCGCATCTGCAGTCGCTCGGCATCGCCGTGCTGCACGATGCGCCCGAGGTCGGCCAGAACCTGATCGACCACGTCGATTTCACGATCAACAAACGGGTGTCGTCGATCGAGCCGACCGGCTTTTCGATTCGCGGCATCGCGCGGATGCTGCCGCAATTCGTGACCTTCATGCGCCACGGCACGGGCATGCTGTCGAGCAACGTCGCCGAAGCGGGAGGTTTTCTGAAGAGCCGGCCGACGCTGGCGCGCCCGGACCTGCAACTGCATTTCTGCGCGGCGATTGTGGACGACCACAACCGCCATATGCACTGGGGCCACGGCTATTCGCTGCATGTGTGCGTGTTGCGGCCGCATAGCCGCGGCACCGTGACGCTCGCGAGCGCCGACGCGCGCACCGCGCCCGTGATCGATCCGCGATTTTTCAGCGACTCACGCGATCTCGACCTGCTGGTGGAGGGCGCGCAAATGGCGCGGCGCATTCTCGACGCGCCTTCACTGGCATTGCACGGCGGCAAGGAGCTGTACACGCATTCCGGTCAGACCGAGCAGTCGTTGCGTCAGACCATCGCCGAACATGCCGACACGATCTATCACCCGGTGGCAACCTGCCGGATGGGCGGCGATGCGCAATCGGTGGTCGATCCGCAACTGCGGGTGCGCGGCGTGACGGGGCTGCGGATCGTCGATGCGTCCGTGATGCCGACGCTGATTGGCGGCAACACGAATTCGCCGACGGTGATGATCGGCGAGCGCGCGGCCGAATTGATCGCGGCGAGCCGGCGCGAAGGGCAGGCGGCGCTCGCGACGGCGTCGACGGGCGTCGCCAGCGTGACCGCCTGATTGCGCATCAATCATCCTAATCTGGCTCGCAAATATAAGAATATTTAGGTGAACGTCGGTTAATTCGTCATAAATTGTGTCACTTCGTTTATGAGATTTCCCCAAACCTATAATCGCGCCGCGAAAAAGAGCGCGTCAGGTGGCGCGTTCGGGAACTCAAGGAAGCGAAGCGATGAGTATCAATGTGATTCAGCTGATTCAGTCCGCGTTGACGGACGGTGTCGTGCGACAGCTGGCGGCCCGCTTTGGGCTGCCGCCGGACGCTACCCAGAAAGTGCTTGCAACAACCGGCCCTGCGCTAGTCGCCGGCCTGATGCAGAAGGGCGCGACGCTCGACGGCGCGCGTTCGCTGTTCACGGCAATCCTCTCGCCTGAGGTGAATGGGCACATCGCCGAGCAGTTGCCGCAACTGATCGGCAGCACCACCGGTGTGAGTCAGCTGGAAGGCGCAGGGCGTCACTTGCTCGAGCGCGTGCTCGATCGCCGCGTCGATACGCTGAGTGACGAAGTCGCAGCCCAAACCGGCGTGCCGGCGCATGCGACGCACGCCATGACGGGTATCGTCGGCGCCACGCTGCTGGGTCTGCTGAAACGGCATTTTCTCGAAGGTCAGGGCAATGTCGGCCAACTGCCGACTTTGCTGGGTCACCAACTGCCGGCGATTGCGCCGTACCTGAATGACCGTCTGATGACCGGTCTTGGCCTGAGCGGACTCGGTGCGTTCACCGGCAATATTCTGTCGCAACTGAAAGCGGTCTCGGCGCATATCGACCATCCGACGCCTGCCGCCAAGCCGGTGGCCGAGACGCTGTCGAGCATCCGGGTGCCGGCCGACGCGGTGGTGCGCGAAGAGCGCCGCTCGCATAAGGGGCTGTGGTGGCTGCTCGCGGCAATCGCCGCGGTGCTGGCGTTCCTGTTCCTGCGCGGTTGCCATAATGAACAACGAGGTGAGCAAAGCAGCGAGCGCAGCAGCGCGCAAGCCGCCGCCGCCATGCAACCCGCGTCCGCAACGGTCGAGGCTTCGGCTGCGGCGGCTGCAACGCCCGCAGCCAGCGATGTCGCGGCTTCGGCATCCGCTGCCAGCGAGACGCAGCAAGCCGCTGCCGCGCCCGCAGCGACCAAGGACAGCCAGCTCAGCTTCACGGTCGACGCCGCCGGCAAACCGACGCTCACGGCGACGGTCGGCAGCGAAGCCGAAAAGACCCAGCTTCTCGACGCCCTGACAAAGCGCTTCGGCGCAGATCATTTCGTCGCGAACGTCACGGTCGATCAGGACACCAAAACCGCCGACTGGCTCGCGCATCTGGACGGCCTGCTGCCGCTGATGGCATTGCCGGGTGCGGAAGTGAAAGTGGACGGTGCGCACATCGAACTGAGCGGCAGCGCGGCAAATGCGAAGCTCGGCTGGCTCGACAAGCTGAAGTCGCTCTTCGGCGGGTCGTATCAGATCGGTTCATTCAACGTCGAACAGGCCGTCGCCAACGCAACCGAGAACTTCCGTGGTGCGATCAAGAACCTGCTCGCGCCGGACGGTTCGTGCGCGGCGGCAGACGTCGTCAAAGTGCTGAACCTGCAGGTGATCAACTTCGCGAGCGCCAGTGCCCGCGTGCCGGCCTCGGCGATTGAAGACCTGAACCAGTCGGCGCAAGTGCTGAATGCCTGCGCACGTAACGGCAAGACGGCCAGGCTCGAAGTGGCCGGCTATTCGGACAACGTCGGCGGCGCGCAGGCCAATTTGCAACTGTCGAAGAAACGCGCCGAAGCGGTTCGCGCGTATCTCGTGAAGACGGGCGTGCCGGCGGATTTGCTCGTCGCGCAAGGTTACGGCGACGCGCGTCCGGTTGCGAGCAACGACACGGCGAGCGGCCGCTTTGCCAATCGCCGCATCGAGTTTGTCGCGCAGCAGTAATGACCGCGCTCGGTGAGCGTTCAATGATCGCTGATTGAATGCTCAAGGTAAGCCGTTGAGGTAAGCCCTTGAGATGAGCCCTTGAGATGAGCCCCGAAGCATGCCGCCCGGTTTCTGCAGGGCGGCATGTCGTCATTTGGCCTGCCGCGCTTGCGTTTGGGACGGTGGAGTTTGCGGCGGCTGCGTTTGAACCGGCGCCGTGATGCCGGTCATGCCGATACCCGGACCCAGCATGAAATCGTCTCCGGCCTGACCCGGCAGCGTCTCACGCGCCACTTCCAGCCACGCGCGCGCCGCATGCGACAGATAGCCATTGCGGCGCCAGCCGATTGCCATCTCCCACGGAATCTCCGGTTCCACGACCGGCCGGCAGGTGAACTGCGCTGCGTCGAGCCGCCGGCAGTACGGCGCCGGCAGCAGCGCGATGCCGACGCCGGCCAGCACCAGTGCGGCCATGAAATCCCAATGCCCACTGCGTCCGACGATAGTCGGCGTAAAACCGGCGGCGCGGCACGCATTCAATACGACGTCGTTGAGCGCGAGGCTCTCGCCGTAGAACACGAACGGCTCATTGGCGAGCGCAGCGAGCGGCACCTCGTGCAGATCGTCCCAGGACGAGCCGGTGCGCGCGACCAGCCACAGCAACTGCCGTGTCATGGGCAGCACCTCGATGTTGTCCGGGTTGACCGGTTGCAGCACGCCCCCTAATTCCAGCTCGCCATGGATCAGCGCGGTTTCGATCGCACGCGACCCCTGCTCGAACAGCTTCAGTTCGATTTTCGGGTAGCGCTGGCGGAACGCGGCGATGGCCGGGGTGAACAGCGAGCCGCCCATCGGCGGAATGCCGATGGTCAGTTCGCCGCGGCCGAGCGTGTCGAGATCGTTCAGCTCGGCTTGCAACTGCGCGTGCGCCGCCAGGACGTCCTGACCGCGCTGGTAGACGATCCGGCCGGCGTCCGTCAGCACCATCTGGCGCCCGTCGCGCAGCAGCAGCGGCGAGCCGATTTCGTCTTCCAGCGACTTGACCATCTTGCTGATGGTTGGCTGCGTGACGAACATCTGCTCGGCGGCGACGGTGAAGCTCTGTTGACGGACTACTTCGACGAAATACCGCAACGCACGTAGTTCCACGATGTCAGGCTCCAGAATTCCAATTTGGAATGATCTGAGTGATTGTAAGTCATTATATTTATGCTGCGGACACCACCTCATGGCGCACTTGACGCACTTCAGATCGGCGCCAGTCGTGGCCGCTGCCTTCGACAAGATTCACGCGCCGAAGGGATCTGAGCGCATTGACGGTGATCGTGAGGGGCGTGTGAGTGGATGCGGCCAGGCAAACGTGCCCACCCTGCTTTTCCAGGATGGACTCCGCCGGGAGCGGGCTACTATTAACGGTTCTCTACCGCTCGGCCAGCCGCGCCCGTTTCAGTTCATGACACCCATCTCGATCATCATTCCCTGCTACAACGGCGCGGCGACGCTCGCCCGTGCGCTCCAAAGTTGCCTGATCCAGCCGGAAGCCGCGCAGATCATCGTGGTGGACGACGGCTCGACGGATGCTTCCGCAGAGCTCGTCGCACATTACGGTCGGCTTGATCCTCGCGTGTGTCTGCTGCAGATGCCGTACAACGGCGGTCCGGCCCGGGCGCGCAACTGGGGAGCCATGCATGCGGCTCACGGTCTGCTTGCCTTCCTCGATGCGGACGACGAATACATGCCTGGCGCCTTAGCCGCCGCGTGTGTATTTCTCACGCAGAACCCGAAGGAAATATCCGTGCGGCTCGACGTCGATTACGCGGATTTTCCAGGCGACATCATCCATCACCCCGATTTCGACAAACATGCCGCTACGCTCAGCAATACCGTGCCGAGTAGCCTGATCATCCGCCGCGCGGTGTATGCCGCACTCGGCGGCTTCCCGATGGACGACGCGTTCCGCCGCATCGGCGGCGAAGACGGTGCGTTTTCGTGGGCCTTGCGCGAGATTTTCGGTAACCGGCGTTTGGACGACGCGAAGCGCGTGCGCATGCATTACCACGCGGGCATTCACGCCGAACGTTATTTCCGCATCGCACTGGGCTTGCGGGCACCGGATCCTACCGACATGGCCGATGCATTCCGGCTTTCGAGGCAGTTCCTCGACACCGCGCTGGCGGGGATCGAGCAGCTGCGCACGGCAAGCCTTGCGGCCGAGGCCGCCGCCTCGTCGCTCCCGAATCGCGCCGCGTAGATTCCTGACGCCGCAACGGCACGGCAATCGGACCACGGCACGCCGCTGCGGCTCACGGCGACTCGGGGCCGATACCAAAGCGCCACAAAAAAGCGCTAACCCGGTGCCACCCCGAAGCCATCTTGATTTGCTACAATCGCCGTTCGTCTTCGAGGAGCGTTGCGACGGGTACCGCGAATCAGCATTCGCTGGCCGCCCGCCAGGCTCGGAGGCTTCAATCGGAGGGTCAGGGTGCGCCTAGCGCTTTCCCAACCACCGCATCGAACCGCGCTCACGTCAAATTTCTAGTCAATTTTTTAGAAAGGAGGGCGTGATGAACGCCGCAGTTCTCGATTCAAAGCAAGATTTTCTCGTCGCCGATATGTCGCTTGCAGCCTGGGGCCGCAAGGAACTGAATATCGCTGAAACCGAAATGCCGGGTCTCATGCAAACGCGTGAGGAATACAAGAGCACGCAACCGCTGAAGGGCGCGCGCATTGCCGGCTCGCTGCACATGACGATTCAAACCGGCGTGCTGATCGAAACCCTGACGGCACTCGGCGCGGACGTTCGTTGGGCATCGTGCAACATCTTCTCGACGCAGGACCATGCAGCCGCCGCGATCGCGCAAGGCGGCGTGCCGGTGTTCGCATTCAAGGGCGAATCGCTCGACGAATACTGGGAATTTTCGCACCGCATTTTCGAATGGCCGAATGGCGAATTCGCCAACATGATCCTCGACGACGGCGGCGACGCCACGTTGCTGCTGATCCTCGGCTCGAAGGCCGAGAAAGACCGTTCGGTGATCTCGAAGCCGGAAAACGAAGAAGAAGTGGCGCTGTACAAGTCGATCGCCAAGCATCTCGACGCCGATCCGGTGTGGTACTCCACGCGTCTCGCGCACATCAAGGGCGTGACCGAAGAAACCACGACTGGCGTGCATCGTCTGTATCAGATGGAAAAGGAAGGGCGCCTGCCGTTCCCGGCCATCAACGTGAACGATTCGGTCACCAAGTCGAAATTCGACAACCTGTATGGCTGCCGTGAATCGCTGGTCGACGGTATCAAGCGCGCGACCGACGTGATGATCGCGGGCAAGATCGCGGTCGTGGCCGGTTACGGCGACGTGGGCAAGGGTTGCGCGCAATCGCTGCGTGGTCTGGGCGCCACGGTGTGGGTCACGGAAATCGATCCGATTTGCGCACTGCAAGCGGCGATGGAAGGCTATCGCGTCGTAACGATGGAATACGCGGCGGACAAGGCCGACATCTTCGTGACGGCAACGGGCAATTTCCACGTTATCGGCCACGATCATATGGCTGCCATGCGCAACAACGCGATTGTCTGCAATATCGGTCACTTCGATTCGGAAATCGACGTTGCATCGACGCGCAAGTACCAGTGGGAAAACATCAAGCCGCAAGTCGACCACATCATTTTCCCGGACGGCAAGCGCGTCATCCTGCTGGCTGAAGGGCGTCTGGTGAATCTGGGTTGCGCAACGGGTCACCCGTCGTTCGTGATGTCGGCATCGTTTACGAACCAGACGATCGCGCAGATCGAACTGTTCGTTCACGGCGACAAGTACGAAAACAAGGTCTACGTGTTGCCGAAGCACCTTGATGAAAAGGTCGCACGTCTGCATCTGGGTCGTATCGGCGCGGAACTGACGGTGCTGTCGGACTATCAGGCGAGCTATATCAGCGTCGACAAGAACGGTCCGTTCAAGCCGAACCACTACCGCTACTAAGTCGCGGCCAGCTAACCGCTTGTAAGTAGCATTAAGCACGCGGGCGGTTTCAAAGCATGACAGTTTGACGACAGGGCGGCGCGCAACGCGCCGCTTTGTTCGCCATGGCCGCCTCGTTCCGTTCAAACGGACATCCTGCCTGAAAGGAGCTCTACATGACCGTGCTGCTGACCTGGCTGATCAACGCGCTTGCGCTTCTGATCATCACCTACCTCGTGCCGTCGATTCATATCCGCAGTTTCGGTACCGCCCTGATCGTCGCGGTGGTGCTCGGATTGATCAACACGATCCTGCGACCGGTGCTGATCCTGCTGACGCTGCCCGTCACGATCGTCACGCTCGGACTCTTCATCCTCGTGGTCAATGCGCTGTGCTTCTGGCTGTGCGCGTCGCTGCTCAAGGGATTCGAGGTGTCGGGTTTCTGGTCGGCGTTCTTCGGTTCGATTCTGTACAGCATCGTTTCGTGGCTGCTGTCCGCGCTTATTTTCGGCAACCGCAGTATCGGTTGACCTACTGAATCATGAACCCGATCGAACTTTCATTCGAATTCTTCCCGCCGAAAACGCAGGAAGGTGTCGACAAGCTGCGCGCCACCCGCGCGCAGCTCGCGCCGCTCAAGCCCAAATTCGTGTCCGTCACGTTCGGTGCCGGCGGCTCGACGCAACAGGGCACGCTCGATACCGTCGTCGATATGGCGAAGGAAGGGCTCGAGGCGGCGCCGCACGTGTCGTGCATCGGCTCGTCGAAAGAGAGCCTGCGCGCGATCCTCAACGAGTATCGCGCGCATGGCATCCGTCATATCGTCGCTCTGCGCGGCGATCTGCCGTCGGGCATGGGCGAAGTCGGTGAATTGCGCTACGCGTCGGAACTGGTGAGCTTTATCCGCGCCGAGTTTGGCGACTGGTTCTGGATCGAGGTGGCCGGCTATCCGGAGTACCACCCGCAATCGCGCTCGCCGCGTCACGATCTCGAAAACTTCGCTCACAAGGTGAAGGCCGGCGCCAATTCGGCGATCACGCAGTATTTCTTCAACGCGGACGCATACTTCCGTTTCGTCGACGACGCGAGGAAGCTGGGCGTCGACGTGCCCATCGTGCCGGGCATCATGCCGATCACGAACTTCTCGCAACTGATGCGTTTCTCGGAGATGTGCGGTGCGGAAGTGCCGCGCTGGATCGCGCGCCGTCTGGAAAGCTTTGGCGACGACCGCGAGTCGATTCGCGCGTTCGGGCTGGATGTGGTGACGGACCTGTGCCAGCGTCTGATCGGCGCGAACGTGCCGGGCCTGCATTTCTACACGCTCAATGGCGCAGCGGCGACCAAGGCCATCTGCGAACGGCTGGGCGCTTAAGGTTCGGGCGGCTGCTGGCAGCTTCAGCATCGTTATGAAAAACCGCGCGGTCAATCTGGCCGCGCGGTTTTTTTTCGCATGGGCCATGCTCGTCAAGTTATCTCAAGCGCCTGTCTCGTACCCTTGCTTTGCTCGATGACCCGCGCAGGACCTTCCTCGCCGAAGCCGTTCCGAGGTGAATTGCTGCGACGCAGCATAAATACGTCGTCAGGCATTTCCCTCTGTCGTGTAAGCCCGCATTGAACCCGATTTTTTTGCTGTCTATGATCGGGGCGCAGCTGACCTGGCTGCCGTGCGGAGAACATGATGACAGTATCCAGATTGCTGTTTGCAGTTCGCCATACCTGCTTGCCAGTCTTGAGCGCCTGTGCGGTCCTTGCGGCCGGCCTCGCGCCTGCCGCTGCCGGCGCGGCCGCCTTGCCCGACAAAACCCTCGTGTTCTGCTCTGAAGGCAGTCCGGCGGGTTTCGATTCAGCGCAGTACACCACCAGCGTCGAATTCACCGCCGCTTCGTACACGGTCTATAACCGCCTTGTCGAGTTCGCACGCGGCAGTACCGATATCGAGCCGGGCCTCGCCGAGAAATGGGACGTGTCGCAAGACGGCCTGCAATACACGTTCTACCTGCGGCATGGGGTGAAGTTTCAGACCACCTCGTTCTTCAAGCCGACCCGCGAATTCAATGCCGACGACGTCGTCTTCACCTATCAGCGCATGCTGGATCCGGACCAGCCGTTCCGTAAGGCCTACCCGGTTCCGTTTCCCTACTTCGCCGATCTTGGCCTAGCCAAGAACATCGCCAAGATCGAGAAGCTGGATCCGTACACGGTACGTTTCACGCTAAAAGAAGTCGATGCACCGTTCCTGCAGCAGATCGCGATGCCGTTCGCATCGATTCTGTCGGCGGAATACACGGACCAGTTGCTGAAAGCCGGTAAGGCCGCCGATATCAACCAATACCCGGTTGGCACCGGGCCCTTCATTTTCCGCAGCTACACGAAGGACGATACGATCCGCTTCGACGGTAATCCTGACTACTGGAAACCGGGCATTGTGAAGGTCGGGAAGCTTATCTTCTCGATCACCGTGGACCCCGCGGTGCGGCTCCAGAAGCTCAAACGTGGCGAATGTCAGGTGATGAGCTATCCGCGTCCCGCGGATATTGCGCAGATCAAGACCGACTCGTCACTGGCGATGCCGAGCGAGGTCGGCTTCAATCTGGGCATCCTCGGGTACAACACGACGAAGAAACCGCTCGATAACGTGCTGGTGCGACGCGCGCTGGATATGTCGATCAACAAGAAAGCGATTATCGAGTCGGTATATCAGGGCGCGGGGCAAATCGCGACGAATCCCATGCCGCCGACCCAATGGGGCTACGACAAGAACCTGAAGGACGCACCTTACGACATCGACAAGGCCAAAGCCTTGCTCAAGGAGGCAGGCTATCCGGACGGCTTCGACCTGACCCTGTGGGCCATGCCGGTGCAGCGGCCCTACAATCCGAACGCCCGCCTGATGGCCGAAATGCTGCAGGCCGACTGGGCGAAAATCGGTGTGAGGACCACGATCGCCACGTACGAATGGGGTGAGTACATTCGCCGCGCCCATGCGGGCGAGCACCAGGCAATCCTGATCGGCTGGACGGGGGACTACGGTGACCCTGACAACTGGCTGGGCGTGTTGCTTGGCTGCGATGCGGTAAAAGGTAGCAATTTCGCCAAATGGTGCTACAAACCTTTCGACGACCTGATCAGGAAGGCCCGTGGCACCACCGATGTCGCCGAGCGTACCAAAGACTATGTGGAAGCGCAGGAGATCTTCAAGCAGCAGGTGCCGTTCACGCCGATCGCCCATTCCACCGTCTACCAGCCGATCAGCAAAGACGTCACGGGCTTCAAGATCGACCCGTTCGGACCGACGCAATTCATGGGTGTCGGCCTGAAATAGCCGCCGGCAACGCCTGCTGGGTCGCTTTTTTGCCCAGCAGGCCTCTGGCGCCGCGCGCTCCGGTCGGCGCCTGCGTGCGGCCGCCTTTATGCCTTAAGTGTTTCCGATCGTCAACGGGGGTATTTTCCTCCGCTTGTTGGTGCGAGCCAAGCTCAAGTAATATCGCGCTACGCTGGCGTCAGCCAGCCTCGAACTTGGAGGAAACATGAAGCAAAACAATCTGTTGCGCGCCGCGCGTGTTACGACGCTCGTCGCAGCTGCAGCGGCATCGATGGTAGGCGCAAGTGTTGCGCGCGCCGAGATTCCGAATAAAACCCTGGTTTACTGCTCAGAAGGCAGTCCTGCGGGTTTCGATCCGGCCCAATACACCACGGGCACCGATTTCACGGCGAATACGTTCACCGTCTATAACCGCCTCGTCGAATTCGAGCGCGGCGGCACCAAGGTCGAGCCGGGCCTCGCCGAAAAGTGGGATGTCTCCGCGGACGGCAAGACCTACACGTTCCATCTGCGTCATGGCGTGAAGTTCCAGACCACGTCGTTCTTCAAGCCCACGCGCGAATTCAACGCGGACGACGTCGTGTTCACGTTCCAGCGCATGCTGGACACGAACCAGCCGTTCCGTAAGGCGTACCCCGTCCAGTTCCCGTACTTTACGGACATGGGCCTCGACAAGCTGATCACCAGCGTCGAAAAGGTCGATCCGTATACGGTCAAGTTCACGCTGAAGGAAGTCAACGCCCCGTTCATCCAGAACATGGCGATGGAATACGCGTCGATCCTCTCGGCCGAGTATGGCGATCAGCTGCTGAAGGCCGGCAAGGCTGCCGACATCAACCAGTACCCGGTCGGCACGGGCCCGTTCATCTTCCGCAGCTACACGAAAGACGCGACGATCCGTTTCGACGGCAATCCGGATTACTGGAAGCCGAACGCCGTGAAGATTTCCAAGCTGATCTTCTCGATCACGCCGGACGCCGGTGTGCGCGTGCAGAAGATCAAGCGCGACGAATGCCAGGTGATGAGCTATCCGCGTCCGGCCGACATCGCGCCGCTGAAGGCTGAAGCGAACATCGACATGCCGTCGCAGCCGGGCTTCAACCTGGGCTACCTCGCGTACAACGTGACGCACAAGCCGGTCGATAAGGTCGAAGTGCGTCAGGCGCTCGACATGGCGATCAACAAGAAGGCGATTATCGAGTCGGTGTATCAAGGCGCAGGCCAGGCCGCAACGAACCCGATGCCGCCGACCCAATGGTCGTACGACAAGAATCTGAAGAGCGCATCGTACGATTCGGACAAGGCCAAGGCGCTGCTGGCAAAGGCCGGTTATCCGAACGGCTTCGACATTACGCTGTGGGCGATGCCGGTGCAACGCGCGTACAACCCGAACGCCCGTCTGATGGCGGAAATGATCCAGGCCGACTGGGCCAAGATCGGCGTGAAGGCGAAGATCGTCACCTATGAATGGGGCGAGTACATCAAGCGCGCTCACGCAGGTGAAGACGACACGATGCTGATCGGCTGGACCGGCGACAACGGCGATCCGGACAACTGGCTCGGCACGCTGCTCGGCTGCGAAGCGGTGAACGGCAACAACTTTTCGAAGTGGTGCTACAAGCCGTTCGACGATCTGATCCAGAAGGGACGTGTCACGTCCGATCAGGGCGCGCGCACGACGGCCTACATGCAGGCGCAGCAGATTTTCGCGCAGCAACTGCCGTTCTCGCCGATCGCTCACTCGACCGTGTACCAGCCTGTCAGCAAGAAGGTGGTCGACATGCGTATCGAGCCGCTCGGTTATGCGCGCTTCGACGGCGTCAGCGTCAAGTAAAGGTAATACAGTCAAGCTTACGCAGTAGATTTTCGCACGGTTAGAAAACTGGTCGAAATGGTCCGGCGACCGGGGTCACAAGCCCTCGTCGCCGGTTGCGTTTTTTCTTCATCAAGACCATAGGGACGAACCATGTTCCGCTTTGTTTTGCGCCGCATCGGCATGGTGATACCGACCTTCATCGGCATCACGATCCTTGCGTTTGCGCTGATTCACCTGATACCGGGCGACCCCATCGAAGTGATGATGGGCGAGCGCGGCGTCGATCCCGCCATGCATGCGGCCGCACTGCATCGCCTCGGGCTCGACGAGTCCTTGCCCATGCAGTACATCCACTATGTTGGCCGCGCCGCGCACGGCGACCTCGGCACTTCGATCATCACCAATACCAGCGTGATGGGCGAATTTCTCGCACGCTTTCCCGCCACCGTTGAGCTGGGGTTCTGCGCGATGCTGTTCGCGTTGATCGTCGGCCTTCCGGCGGGCGTGTTCGCGGCCTTGAGGCGCGGCACGGTGGTCGATCACGGTGTGATGGGCACGGCGCTGACCGGCTACTCGATGCCGATCTTCTGGTGGGGCTTGATCCTCATCATGCTGTTTTCCGTGGACCTCGGCTGGACGCCGGTGTCGGGCCGCATCGCGGTCGAATACGACATTCCGCACGTGACCGGCTTCATGCTGATCGACGCGTTCATGTCCACCGACGAAGGCGCGTTCAAATCCGCGCTCAGCCATCTGATCCTGCCGGCCATTGTGCTCGGCACGATTCCGCTGGCGGTTGTCGCGCGGATGACGCGTTCGTCGATGCTCGAAGTGCTGCGCGAAGACTACATTCGCACGGCGCGCGCGAAGGGCTTGTCGCCCGCGCGCGTGATCATCGTGCATGCGTTGCGTAATGCGCTGATTCCGGTCGTGACCGTGATCGGCCTGCAGGTCGGCACGCTGCTGGCCGGCGCGGTGCTGACCGAGACGCTGTTTTCGTGGCCGGGTATCGGCAAGTGGCTGATCGACGCGATCGGCCGGCGCGACTATCCGGTGGTGCAGGGCGGTATTCTGATGATCGCCACGCTCGTGATCGTCGTGAACCTCGTCGTCGATTTGCTGTACGGCGTGCTGAACCCGCGCATTCGCCATACGAGGTAAATATGAACCCCCACGCTCACTTGTGCTCGCTGCCCCCCGAGGGGGCGCATGCCTCCCTTGAGTCGGCTCGGCGGGAGGCATGACCATGGCAGACCTACAAAACACAGTTCCCCAGGCCGTCACTCCCCCGAGTGGCCGTGCCATCGCCGCCCGTGAATTCTGGGCGAATTTCTCACGTAACCGTGGTGCGGTTGGCGCCGGCATTGTCGTGCTGGCGTTGATCTTCATCGCGATCTTCGCACCGTTGATCGCGCCGCATAGCCCGATCGAGCAGTATCGCGACTCCGTCAAGATTCCGCCCGCCTGGCTCGACGGCGGCAACTGGAAGTTCATTCTCGGCACCGACGAAGCGGGCCGCGACATCCTCTCGCGTTTGATGTACGGCGCGCGTCTGTCGTTCTGGATCGGCTTCGTCTCGGTGGTGCTCGCGCTGATTCCGGGCATTGTGCTCGGCCTGATCGCGGCCTTTTTCGAGAAGTGGGCCGATACGCCGATCATGCGCATCATGGACGTGCTGCTCGCATTGCCTTCGCTGCTGCTCGCCGTCGCGGTGGTCGCGATCATCGGGCCGGGTCTCGTCAACACCATGCTGGCTATCGCGATCGTCGCGCTGCCGGGTTATGTGCGGTTGACGCGTGCTTCGGCGCAAGGCGAATTGCAGAAAGAGTATGTGACGGCTTCACGCGTGGCCGGCGCGAGTACCTTGCGCCTGATGTTCTCGCAAGTGCTGCCGAACTGCACTGCACCGCTGATCGTGCAGGCTACCTTGGGCTTTTCGTCGGCGATTCTCGATGCCGCGGCGCTCGGCTTTCTCGGCCTCGGCGTGCAACCGCCGTCGGCGGAGTGGGGCGCGATGCTGGCCTCGGCGCGCGACTATATCGACAGCGCCTGGTGGATCGTCACGATGCCGGGTCTTTCCATCCTGATCTCGGTGCTCGCGATCAATCTGCTCGGCGACGGGCTGCGCGACGCACTCGATCCCAAACTGAAACGGATGGCATGACATGGATAAATTACTGACCATCCGCAATCTGGCGGTGAATTTCAACGGTCTACCCGCCGTCGACCGTATCAACCTCGATGTCGCGCCGGGCGAAGTGGTCGGCGTGGTCGGCGAATCGGGCTCGGGTAAAAGCGTCACGATGATGGCGCTGATGGGCCTGATCGACGCGCCGGGCAAAGTCACCGCTGATGAAGTCACCTTCAACGGCAAGAACCTGCTGAAGGCCTCCGCGCGCGAGCGCCGCAAGATCATCGGCAAAGACATCGCGATGGTGTTCCAGGACGCGCTCACCAGTCTGAATCCGAGCTACACGGTCGGCTATCAGATCAAGGAAGTGCTCAAGCTGCACGAAGGCCTGCGCGGCAGTGCACTGGACAAACGCGCGCTGGAATTGCTCGACCAGGTCGGCATTCCGGACGCGAAGGGCCGTATCACGTCGTTCCCGCATCAGATGTCGGGCGGTATGAACCAGCGCGTGATGATCGCCATGGCGATTGCCTGCAACCCGAAGCTGCTGATCGCCGACGAGCCGACCACCGCGCTCGACGTGACGATCCAGGCGCAGATCATGGAGCTGCTGATCAAGCTGCAGAAGGAACGCGGCATGGCGCTCGTGCTGATCTCGCACGATCTGGCCGTGGTGTCCGAGGTCGCGCAGCGCGTCGCGGTCATGTACGCTGGCGAAGTGATCGAAACCAACCGCGTGCCGGACATCTTCGCAGCGCCTCATCATCCGTACACGGAGGCTTTGCTGGCGGCGATTCCTGAGCACAATGTCGGCGCGGTGCGGCTCGCCGCGCTGCCTGGCATGGTGCCGGGGCGTGACGACCGTCCCAAAGGATGTCTGTTCGCGCCGCGCTGCAAGTACGTGGTCGACGACTGCATGAAGGCACGTCCCGCGCTGGCGCCGATGCAAGGTCACGCTGAAGTGGCGCGGGTGCGCTGCATCAAACCCCTGAACCTGAGCGGCGACGCCAACGTTCACACCCATGGAGGCGCACGATGAACGCAGTACTCGAACCGCGGCGCCAGTCGGGCCATGCGGGCGATCACGTGCTGGTTGCCGACAAGCTTGCGCGTTACTACACGGTCAAGCGCGGCATGTTCAGCCAGGGGACGGTAAAGGCTTTGAACGGCGTGTCGTTTGCGCTCGAACGCGGCAAGACCCTGGCGGTGGTCGGTGAATCCGGCTGCGGCAAATCGACGCTCGCGCGGCAACTGACCATGATCGAAGCGCCTAGCGCGGGCCGCCTGCTGATCGACGGTGAGGACGTGGCCGGCGCCGATCACGCGAAGATCGCCGCGCTGCGGCGGCGCGTGCAGATGGTGTTTCAGAATCCGTTCGCTTCGCTGAATCCGCGTAAGACCGTCGAGCAGACGCTTGGCGAACCGCTCGCGATCAACACGCAGATGAGCTCGACCGAACGCGCCGAGCGGATCGCGCAGATGATGCGTACGGTCGGCCTGCGTCCGGAGCACGCAAAGCGCTATCCGCACATGTTCTCGGGCGGTCAGCGTCAGCGCGTGGCGATTGCGCGCGCGATGATCCTCGATCCGCAGATCGTGGTCGCCGATGAGCCGGTGTCCGCGCTCGACGTGTCGATCCAGGCGCAGATTCTCAATCTGTTCATGGATCTGCAGGAGCAGTTCAAAACCAGCTACGTGTTCATCTCGCACAACCTGTCGGTGGTGGAGCACATCGCCGACGATGTGATGGTGATGTACTTCGGTGGCGTGGCGGAGCTCGGCGACAAGAAGCGGATTTTCTCGAACCCGCGTCATCCGTACACGCGTGCGCTGATGTCGGCCACGCCTTCGATCTTCGAAGCGGATCGCACCATCAAGATCAAGCTGCAAGGTGAAATGCCGTCGCCGCTGAATCCGCCATCGGGTTGCACGTTCCACCAGCGCTGCCCGTACGTGATCGACCGGTGCCGCAGCGAAGAACCGAAGTTGCGTGAAGTGGATGGCCGTCAGGTGTCGTGTCACCGTGCCGAGGAGGTGGGGGACGTGGATGCCTGATGCAGTGGCGGCGCGTCGTCCTACGCGCCGCTCGCGTGATGACGGCCGCCACGTGGCTTTCGCGCGGCGCCGGGGAGCGCGTGCACTAACCGGTGCCGCGCTCCTCGGCGTTTGTTGTGTCTTTCTTTTGAGCGTGCTGCCGATCGGCGTTGCGCATGCCGCCGGGGCGGCTGCCAATACGCCCGCTCAGGCCGGGCGGCCGGCAATGCAGGTGCCCAATCTGCAGACGCCGCCGCGCGCCACCTTGCCAGGTTTCAATCCACCGCCCGCCACGCCGGGCACCACGGCGAGCGGTCCGGTGCGCCTGCAGCCGGCGCGCATGCCGTTCTATGTCGCCACGCGCGGCACCACAACCATCTACGTGCTCGGCACGTTGCACGTCGGCGATCCCGCCGACTATCCGCCCCAACAGCCGTTCCGAGCACCGATTCTCGGCGCATTGGTGGCCTCGCCGACGCTGGCGCTTGAACTCTCACCCGACGAACTGCTGGTCTCGCAGGACGACGTGTCGAAGTACGGCATATGCCGCCGCGACTGTCTGCCGGGCCTGCTGCCCGAGCCCTTGTGGCACAAGCTGGCCGCGCGCCTGCGCGGCAATCCCGCGGCGCTGGATGAAATCAAGAAGATGCGCCCGTGGCTCGCGTCCCTGGTGGTCGAAACCTACGATTCGCTGAGTGCCGGTTTGCAGACCGAGTACGGCACGGAAGCGCAGCTGCAAAACGTGTACATCAGGACGCGCGGCAAGATCGTCGGCCTTGAGACGCTGCATCAGCAGATGCGCGCGTTCACCGGGCTTTCGCTCGCGCAACAGCGCGAAATGCTGGCGCAGGACCTGGTGCAGACACCCCAGGAAAATGTCGACGATGTGAAGACCTTGCATCGGCTATGGCGCGTGGGGGACGCCGATGCGATTGCGGCCTGGCAGGCCGCGAAGTCGGAGAAACTGGCCCGCGACAAGCGCATCTCCGATTCGATCGACAACAAGATCGTGTACGAACGCAATCGGCGCTTCGTGTCGCGGATGCTGCTGATCGCCGGGCCGAACAAGCCGGTGTTCGTGGCGATCGGCGCATTGCATCTGGGCGGCCGCAAGGGCGTGCTGCAGTTGTTGCGGCAGCACGGGTTCGTGGTCGATGCGGGCTGAGACGCCTGAAATCCGCGCGGCCCAGGTTTTATCGGCTGCCCTCGCGTAGCGCTTGCGACACACGTTCGACCACCTGCGTCCAATCGGTTAAGGCCGTTTGCCGGAACAGTTTCATGGTCGGATACCAGGGCGAATCGTTGCGCTCTTCGAGCCAGCGCCAGTCCGAATTAGCGGGCAGCAATACCCAGACGGGTTTTCCCAGCGCGGCAGCGAGGTGGGCCACGCCGGTGTCCACGGCAATCACCAGATCGAGATTCATGATCAGCGCGGCGGTGTCGTCGAAGTTGTGCAGATCGGCGGTGAAATCGTGGGCCCGGAAAGCTTCAGGCGCGTCGGCCAACTGATCGTGCGCCGGGCCTTTCTGCAGGGCATACCAGGCAACGTCGTTCGCCTCGCTTAGCGAGGCCAGATCGGCCAGCGCCACGGAGCGATAGCGGTCGTTGCCAAACGTCGGACTGCCGGCCCACACCAGACCCACTTTGCGTTTCGATTTGCCGGCTGCGTCCACCCGTTTGCGCCATGTCCTGATCTGCGCCTTGTCGGCGAACAGATACGGCACGTTGACGGGAATGCTCGACAGTTCGGTGCCGACGCACGACGGCACGCTCATCATCGGCACCCAGAAGTCGTACTCGCCCTCGGGCTTGCCACTGAACGCGCGACGCACGCCCGGAATGCGTCCAACCAGCGGCAACAGCGGCTCGCGCACGCAGAGGTCGACCGTGGCGCCGCGTTGTTCGAGCTCATGCGCATAGCGCAGAAACTGGAAGTGGTCGCCGAAACCCTGTTCGCCGACCAGCAACAGACGGCGCCCCTCGAGCGGTTCGCCATGCCACTCGGCGACGCCCGGCACGGCGATCGCCTCGTAATCGCGCTTGCGCCAGCGCTTTGCAAACTCCGCCCAGCCTTGCTTGTAGTCGCCGCGCTTGAGCAACAGCCACGCGAGATTCTGATGCGCGTCCGCGTAGTCGGGATCGAGCGCCAACGCATGGCGATACAGGTCTTCCTCCTCGTCGAGACAGCCTTGCGCGCCGAGCGATGCGCCGAGGCAAACCAGATTGGTCGGGTTCGGCTTGAGTTCGACCGCCTGCCGATATTGAGCTTCGGCGCCGGCGTAGTCGCCAAGCTTGCCGATCAGGCTGCCGAGGTTGACATGCGCCTCGGCGTAATTGGGGCGCAGCGAGAGCGCGTGCTGAAAGCTGGCGATGGCGGCATCGTGATTGTCCTGCGCGTTGTGCGCATTGCCCGCGTTGAAGTGCGCTTCCGCCGATTGCGGGTCGAGTGCCAGCGCGTCCTGATAGCACGCCAGTGCTTCGTCGTAGCGCTCGAGTTTGCTCAGCGCCGAGCCGAGGTTCAGAAGCGCGTCGATGAACAGCGGATTCGCTGCCAGCGCCAGCCGGTATTGCCCGATCGCTTCGTCGAACGCGCCTTGCGCTTGCAGCGCGACGCCGAAATTGTTGCGCGCGTCGGCGAAATCCGGCCGCAGCTGCAACGCCTGGTCGTAGCAGATCATGGCTTCCTGGGAGTGGCCGAGCGCGGCGGCCACGAGACCGCGGTTGCTCCAGCAGACGGCGTCGGTGCGATCGCGCTTGAGTGCTTCGCTCATCAACTCCGCAGCGAAGCTGTGGTTGCCGCGCTGATGTTGCAGCACGCCGAAATAGTGCAGCGCGCCGGCATGCGCAGGGTCGAGCGCGAGAGCCTCGCGGTAGAGCGGCTCGGCGGCATCGAGCCGGCCGGCCTGGTGTGCTTCGAGCGCGGCGTCGACTACCGAGGCGAGATAGGCGGAAGGCGGCGCGCCGGCGCTCGCGGTGTCGGGGTGGGAGGGTTGTTCCATGAGAACCTGCTGGAGAGCGCCTGCGGCGCGCATTGCGTGCGCCGGCGCGTGTGGATGGGAGACCATCCACCAGCTTATGTTCAGGTACTCATGTTGACGATCGGACGCATCCTAATTCGGCGGCGTTCGTTCACCACGGCTTATGCAACTCGCCGCCCGCGTGCGACACCACTATCTCGCACGCGGCCAGGTCAACAGTCCTACAGGAACATCAGGAAATTCAGCAGGAAGATGTTCACAACCAGCAGGGTCAAGGCGGTCGGCACTTGCACCTTGATCACGGCGTTCTTGTCCGGCAACTCCAGCAGCGCCGCCGGCACCATGTTGAAGTTCGCGGCCATCGGCGTCATCAGCGTGCCGCAATAGCCCGAGAACATGCCGATCGCGACCATCACCGCCGGATTGCCGTGAAACACGCCGACCAGAATCGGCACGCCGACGCCGCCCGTCATCACCGGAAATGCGGCGAAGCCGTTGCCCATCACCATCGTGAAGAGCGCCATGCCGATGCAGTACACGGCCACCGCGACAAACCGGTAGTCGAGGCTGATGTAGGCCGTGGTCACGTGAGCGACCGCCTTGCCGACGCCCGCGTCCGAGAACACGAGGCCAAGCATGCCGAGCATCTGCGGCAGCACCGCGGCCCATGACAGCGCATCGACCAGGCGGCGCGCCTCTTTCATCGACTGGCCGACGGTGTCGCGTGTCATCACGCAGGCAATCGCCAGCGCGATCACACAGCCAATGCCGAAGCCGATCAGGGTGACGTTGGCCTTCTCGATCAACGGCATGCCGCCGAAGATCAGATGGCTGGCCGACAGCGTAATGACCACGGTGACGACCGGAATCGTCAACGCGGGCACGAACAGCTTGTTGCCCAGACGCGCGGCGCTGGCCTTGCGGGCTTCGAGCGACAGCAGCTTCGGCTTCGCCGCGGTTACGCCGCCGAAGCCCGCGGCCAGCGCCATCACGATCACCAGCACGCCGACCACGGAGGCCGGCAGCTTGTCGCCGATCAGGAAGATCAGCGCGTAAAGAATCCAGAAGCCGCCGGCGGTGAAACGGCGCGGGTGCTCCTTGTCGGTGACGATCATGCCGCCGATCACAAGCAGCACCACGCCCAGCAGCCAGAACAGATAGGTAATCGTGAGCGTCATGCTTTGTCTCCTGCGGCGGGTTGCGTCGGCGAAACGGATGCGGCGTTCGCTGCGGCATTGCCGCGCAGTTCGCGCTCGAGCCTGCGGTCGAGCAGATACAGACGGAAGCCGTGAATGATGAACGCGCTGATCGCGGTCGGGATGCCCCAGACAGCCACGTGAATCGGCTCGACGACGATGCCGGCCTCTTTCAGGAAGGTCGTCATCAGCACGATGGCGCCGAATGCAACGAAGATGTCTTCGCCGAAGAACAGGCCGACGTTGTCGGTCGCCGCCGAGAAGGCGCGCAACTTGAAGCGAACCGCGTCGCTGATCTTGCCGAAGCGTGTTTCAGTCGCGCCCTCAGCCATGGGGGCGATCAGCGGGCGCACCATCTGCGGATGGCCGCCGAGGCCGGTGAGTCCGACAGCGGCCGTCAGTTCGCGCACCAGCAGATAGACGATCAGCAAACGTCCCGCGGTCGCGGCCTTGATGCTGCCGATCCATGTCTGCGCGCGCTCGCGCAATCCATGCCGCTCCAGCAGGCCGATCACGGCCAGCGGCAACAGGATGATCAGCGGAATATTGCGGGTCTTGATGAAGCCGGTGCCGATTTCGGCAAGGATTTTTTCGAGCGGGAAGTGCGCGGCCAGACCCGTGACGATCGCGGCAACTGCCACGATCAGCATCGGATTGAACCGTAATAAAAAGCCGACGATGATGACGGCCACGCCAATGAGTGGCCATAGACTGACTGTTGTCTGCATCTGGATCTCCAAACAGGGTTTCAACCTCGCCGCTTGTGGCGGCTAACGTGGGCCGGCGCTTGCTGATCCTCGCGCCGTTTTGTTGCCACGGCTCTTGCTGGCCGCGTTGCTTCGACTACACCTGCACCTGCTGCTTTTTGTTGTTCGACGGTGTTGTTCCACTCCGGGTACTGCAAACCATCTGCACCTGGCAAACGCCCCGCAAGGAGCGGGGCGTTCAGGGCATGACAATGGGGCGATTCACGCTGACGGACTCGCGCGGTCCGGCGCGCGGATCAGACGCTCGCGGCGCCTGCCGCGTGTACTTCAATGCCGGCATCTTCCAGCGCGCTGCGGATGCGCCGTGCGAACGCCAGCGCATGCGGGCCGTCGCCGTGCAGGCAGATGGTTTGCGCGTTGAGCGGCACCCAGTGTCCGTCCACGGCCTGCACGCGGCGCTCGCGCACCATGGCGAGCGTGCGCGCGAGCACGACTTCTTCGTCGTCGAGCAGCGCGCCTGGGTCCTTGCGTGGCACGAGCGAGCCGTCGGCACGATAGCCGCGGTCGGCGAAGACTTCTTCCACGGCGATCAGACCTGCTTCGCGCGCGGCCGTCACGAGTCCGCTGTTGGCGAGCGCGAATACCGCGACCGACGGATCGAAATCATGGACCGCCGAGACGATCGCGTCGGCGATCTTCGCGTCGCGCGCGGCCTGGTTGTAAAGCGCACCGTGCGGCTTGACGTGCGCGATGCGCCCGCCCTCGGCCAGTGCGATCGCCGACAGTGCGCCGAGTTGGTACAGCACCCCCGCGTAGATCTCGTGGGCCGGCAAATCCATTTCCTTGCGGCCGAAATTTTCGGGGTCGTTAAAGCTTGGATGCGCGCCGATCGACACGCCTTTTTGTACCGCCCAGCGCACGCAGTCGCGCATCGCGTTGGCGCCGCCTGCGTGCCAGCCGCACGCGATGTTGGCCGAACTGACGAGATCGAGCAGTGCTTCGTCGGAGCCGCAGCCTTCGCCGAGGTCGGCGTTCAAATCGATTTCCATGGTGTTCCTCTACTCTACTTAGTGTTACAGCGTCGCGACCGCCGGCTGGCGCGCGCAGCGCTCCTCGTGCATGGCAATCGCGGCGTCGATCTGCCGCAAATAGGTGCGTTCTTCCAGCAGCGCCTGGCGCGCTTCATAGGGCGTCGTCGGGATGAAACGGATGGCGGCGTTCAGGCGGACCTGGGCGAGCTTCCACAGGTCGGCCTGGATCACGGCGCCGATTTTCGGATAGCCGCCGGTGGTTTGCGCGTCGCTCATCAGCACGATCGGCTGGCCGTTGGGCGGGACCTGAATGGTGCCGGGCAGCACTGCATGCGACAGCAGATCGCTTTTCTGGGTGCGCTTCAGTTGCGTTCCGGCGAGACGGTAGCCCATGCGGTTGCTGTTTGGGGTAACCAGCCATTCGTCGGACCAGAACGATTCGTGCGCTTCTTCAGTGAAGCTGCCGTACTCGGGGCCTTGCAGCACGCGGATCGGCACCGCCCAAGGCACGCCGGACGGATGACGGCCGCGCCGCAGCGGCTCGTGAACCAGCACGAACTTGCACCAGGCGGGCGCTTTCACGCCGAACTCCGGCGCTTCGGGGGTAAAGCCGAGGTGGCCGCGTTGCGGCGGCGCGCCGACCGGCAGACGATCGCCGTCACGCAGTGCCCGGCCGCCGAGTCCGCCGAATTGGCCGGCCAGATCGGTGCTGCGCGAGCCGAGCATCGGCAAAACGTCGATGCCGCCCGCGATACAGACATAGCCGCGCATGCCGCGTTTGGCGGTGTTCAGGACCAGCTCCTGGCCGGCCTGCACTGGCAGGCTCCACCATGAATAGACCGGCTTGCCGTCGAGCGTCGCGCCGAATTCGGTGCCGGTGATGGCCACGCGTGTGGCGCGCAGAAAGCGCAGCACGGTCGGGCCGAAGGTAATTTCCAGGCCGGCCGCGTCGGGCCGGTTGCCGACCAGGCGGTTGCCGACTTCGAGCGATAAACGGTCGAGCGCGCCCCCCATGGCGACGCCGAGGTGCCGGTAGCCGTGGCGGCCAAGATCCTGGATCGTTGTCAGGAGGCCCGCGCGGATCACATCGATCATGCGTGTATCCCCGCAATGGTGAAGCGCACCCGGTCGCCCGGTTGCAGCAGCGTGGGCGGGCGCCGCGCCGGATCGAACAGCGGCAGTTCGGTGCGGCCGATCAACTGCCAGCCGCCGGGGGAGGTGGCCGGATAGATGCCGGTCTGCTCACCGCCAATACCTACCGAACCAGCCGGCACTTCCAGCCGCGGCGATGAGCGGCGCGGCGTGTGCAGCGTTTCGTCGAGCCCGCCCATATAGGCGAAGCCCGGTTGGAAACCGAGGAAAAACACCACGTATTCGCCCGCCGAATGGCGTTGCACGACCTCGCGCACGCTCAGGCCGGTGTGATCGGCGACCGTTTTCAGGTCCGGTCCGAATTCGCCGCCGTATTGCACCGGGATTTCAACTTCGCGGCCGGTTGCGGGCGCGTCGCTCACCGCGTCCCAGGCCGCTTGCAGATGGTTCACCAGCGCGTCGCGATCGGCTTCGAGCGAATCGAACACGAGCGTGAGATTGTTCATGCCTGGGACGACCTCCAGCACATGCGGCCAGTCGCGCGCGGCTTCGGCGGTCGCCCACACGCGCCGCTGGCATTCCAGCGTGGCTGGCGGCGGCGCCTCGCAGACTAGCGCGGCATCACCGAACGGAAAGATTCTGGGTTGGCTCATCGCTTAGTGGCCCTGGTCGAGTCGGAATTGTCGAGCATATCGGACCCCATGAGTTTCAGTCGGCACGGGGTCCGCGATGTTTGGAGCGTACATTATCAATAAAATATCGACAAATTCTCAATAAGCGTTTTCGCCAGGCTCCCGGGAAGGGGCTGCTCGTCGTACACTCCCGACACCTTCCCATCGTGTTTCTCGAGAAATTTCACATGTCGCGCCACCCCACCAAGATCGTCTCCTCGGAACATCTCGTGTCTGACACAAGCGCGGAGCTGTCCGAGCTGGAGTACGCACTCATCATGGCTGGCAACGCATTCAACCGGTGGATGGTGCGCTGCATGTCGGCCGCGGGCGAGAAGGACATGACCGCGATCGAAGTCTCGTTGCTGCACCACGTCAGCCATCGCGAACGGCGCAAGAAACTGGCCGACATCTGCTTCGTGCTGAACATCGAAGACACCCACGTCGCCACCTATGCGTTGAAGAAGCTCGTAGCTAGAGGGTATGTAAAAAGCGAAAAGACCGGCAAGGAAGTGTTCTTCTCGGCCACCGATGCGGGCCGCGAACTCTGCCTGAGGTACCGCGAAGTGCGCGAGAGTTGCCTGATTTCGACGCTGAAGGAGAGCGGTCTGACTAACGAGCAGATCGGCGAGGCGGCACAACTGATGCGCAATGCGTCGGGACTGTATGACACGGCCGCGCGGGCGGCGGCGTCTTTATAACGGGGCGCGGCCGCGGCGCTGGGGGAGGGGCGCGCGCAGGGCGCGCTGAAGGGCGCGCGCCGCACGGCGCTCGTCAAACGCTTAATCCGCTGGGTGGGGATAGCAGCCGGCCTCCGTCACGATCAGATCGAGTGGGATGTCGTGGGCCTCGCGCTGCAGCGCGTCGGTCCGGCACGCTTCATAGGCGATGCCGACCGTGACCGGTTTCGTCGCGCCCGGCCAGCTGGCGAGCGTGCGATCGTAGTAGCCGCCGCCATAGCCGAGCCGGTAGCCGTCGGCGTCGAAGCCGACGCACGGCACGAACAACAGCTCGGGAATGACGACGCGCCCCGAAGTGGGCTCGGCAATCTTGTGATGACCGATCTTCATTGGCATATCCGGCGCCCATGCGTGAAATTCGAGCGGCGCGCCACGTTCCTTGACGACCGGCAGGCTCGCCTCGCGTTGCGCGTCTGCCGCGAGCCAGACCGCGATCGCGGCGCGTGCGTCGAACTCGCCCGTGAGCGGCCAGTAGAACCCGGCGCTGCTCACGCCGTAGCGCTTCAATGCGTCGAGAACGTGGCGCCCGAGCGCGGCATGGCGTGCCGGCTCGGAAGCCGCTTGTAGCCTTGCTTCCAATAGCATTCGACGCAGCGCCTTTTTCGATTCCGCGACAGGGTTGCATGCTATGCTTGGGTTCAATTCGCGCTCCAGAAACAACGATGTCAAAACGCCTCTATCGAGTATATCGCGCGGCCGGTCTGGCGCTTGCCGCTGCGGCACTCGTCGCGTGCAGCACGGCCGCCGCCGTCAAGCCCATTCCCCTTTCGCAACTCACGAACGACGACCAGACCTTCGTCCAGCTTCGCGAAGCCGCCCGCAATAATGATGCGGCGCGTGCAGCGCAACTGGCGAGCATGATCCCGAACTATCCGGCGCCTGCGTATCTGGAGTACTTCCAGATCAAACCGCAGTTGTTCGATTCCAGCGGCCATGCGCGCATCGACGCGCCAGATGCGCCGGTGCTGTCGTTCCTGCAGAGATACGACGGCCAGGCCATTGCCGACCGCTTGCGCAACGACTACCTTACGGTGCTCGGCGCGCGTCATGACTGGCGTAATTTCGATCAGCAATACGCGCGCTTCGTGCTGAACGACGATACGCAGGTGAAGTGCTACGCGCTCGAATCGCGTGCCGCGCGTGGCGAGAACGTTGCCGACGCGGCGCGTGCGCTGCTGGTCGATCCGAAATGGTACGGCGACGGCTGCGTCGATCTGGTTACCGCGCTGGCAGTCAACCAGCAATTCAGCTCCGACGACGTGTGGCAACAGATCCGTCTCGCGTACGAGCAGAACTACACCAGCACCGGCAGCAAGCTCGTCGATGCGCTCAGCAACCAGCCGCCCGATCCGGTGCTGTTCGGCCAGGCCACGAGTACGCCGCCGTTGCTGCTGGCACGCGGTGTCGGTCCGGATACGCAGTCGCATCAACTCGCGCTGCTCGCGATCACGCGCATGGCGCGCAACGACCCGGCCATGGCCGCGGCCACGTTCGCCTCGGTGGCGCCGTCGCTGAGTTCGCCCGAGCGGGCCATCGGCTGGGGCACGATTGCCTATCAGGCCGCGGTCAAGCAGATGCCGAGCGCGGTCGACTGGTACCGGCTTTCGGTGAATGCGCCGCTGTCGACCCCTGCTTACGAATGGCGCACCCGCACAGCACTGCTCGCGGGCGACTGGACGATGGTGCGCTGGTCGATCGAACAGATGCCGGCAGGGCTGCGCAACCAGCCGTCGTGGGTGTACTGGCATGCCCGCGCGCTCAAGCAGGCCGGCGACACCGCCACCGCCAATCAGGAATTCGAGTCGATCTCGCAGGGCTTCAACTTCTATGGCCAGCTGGCTTCCGAAGAGCTCGGTCAGAAGATCACCGTGCCGCCGAAAACCACGGTGAGCGACGCCGAAATCCAGCAGGCCGGCAACACGCCGGGCTTCGATCTGGCGCAGCGGTTCTATGCGCTGAATCTGCGGCTCGAAGGCAATCGCGAATGGAACTGGCCGCTGCGCAACATGAGCGACCGGCAACTGCTCGCCGTGGCCGAATACGCGCGCCGTATCCAGTTGTATGACCGCACGGTCAACACGGCCGACCGCACGAAGAGCGAGCATGATTTCTCGCTGCGCTATCTGTCGCCGTTCAAGGACATCGTGGAGCGCGACGCGCAGTCGAATGGGCTCGACGTCGAATGGGCATATGGGCTGATTCGCCAGGAATCGCGCTTCATCATGAACGCGCGTTCGGAAGTCGGCGCGAGCGGTCTGATGCAGTTGATGCCGGGCACCGCGCAACTGGTGGCGAAGAAAATCGGCCTCGGCCCGATTTCGCGTGAGCAGATGAATGACATCAACACCAACATCCTGCTCGGCACGAACTATTTGTCGATGATCTACAATCAGTTCGACGGGTCCGCCGTGCTGGCCACCGCCGGTTATAACGCCGGTCCCGGCCGCCCGCGCAACTGGCGGCAATCGTTGCAGCGTCCGGTTGAAGGCGCGATCTTTGCCGAAGCGATTCCGTTCCAGGAAACGCGCGACTACGTGAAGAATGTGTTGTCCAACACGGTCTACTACGCGGCATTGTTCGAAGGCCGTCCGCAATCGCTGAAGGCGCGTCTGGGTTATATCGCACCGTAAGCGCCGGGCCGCCGCCGCGTCACTCCGACGCGGCGGTGCGTCACGCCAGCCGTTGCCGCGGCTTCCACCTGGGAGTCGAAAATGCGACACCAAGCCATTGCGATCATCGGCGGTTCCGGTTTTATCGGCAGCTATCTCGTCAACGCGCTCGTCGAAATGGGCAAAGACGTGCGCATTGCCACGCGGCGCCGCTACAACGCCCGCCATCTCACCCTGCTGCCCATCGACGTCATCGAAGCCGACGTGTTCGATCCGGTGCAGCTCGCGCGTTTCGTCGAGGGTGCCGATTGCGTCGTCAATCTCGTTGCCACGTTGCATGGCAAACGCGGCAAGCCTTATGGCCCGGAGTTCGCGCGCATGCACGTCGAATTGCCGACCCGGATCGTGGCGGCTTGCGAAGGCAAGGGCGTGCATCGTTTGATTCATATCAGCGCACTCGGCGCCGACACGAACGGGCCGAGCATGTACTCGCGCTCCAAGGGCGACGGCGAAAAGGCTGTGCACGCGGCGAATCTGGCGTGGACGATTTTCCGGCCGTCCGTGGTGTTCGGCCCCGAAGACCAGCTTCTCAACAAGTTCGCTTTCCTGCAGCGGATGTTCCCGGCGATCCCGCTTGCCATGCCGGACGCGAAATTCCAGCCGGTGTATGTCGGCGACGTGGCGAAAGCGATCTGCAACGTGCTCGATCTCGATGCCGCGAGCGGCCATACTTACGAACTGGGCGGGCCGACTGTCTATACCCTCGAAGACCTCGTCGAGTATTGCGGCAATGTGATTGGCCGGAAAGCGCGGATTATTCGCCTGCCGGAAGCGTTGGCGCGCCTGCAGGCATTGACGTTCGAAATGGCGCCTGGGGAACCGGTGATTTCGCGCGACAATCTCGATTCGATGAAAGTCGACAACGTGCTGAGCGGACCGCTTGCGCCTGAACTCGGCATCGAGCCCGTCAGCATCGAAACCATCGCGCCCGTGTATCTGACCGGTGCGTCGACGCGCTCGCGCTTCGATACGTTTCGCGCCGGCGCGGGGCGTTGAATCATTTTATCTACCCACTTATACAAAGACAGAGCATGAAGCTGCTTATCGGTGACAAGAACTATTCGTCGTGGTCGATGCGTCCGTGGCTGCTGTTCAAGCATTTCGGCATCCCGTTTGAGGAGGTGCTGATTCATCTGAATGAACCCGGCACGAAGTCCGCGATTCTTGCTTATGCGCCGACAGGGCCGGGCAAGTTACCGTGTTTGATCGGCGAAGACGGATCGGCCACGTGGGATACGCTGGCGATCGCCGAGACGCTGGCTGAGCGCTTCACGCAGCATGCATTGTGGCCACGTGACGCGGCAGCCCGTAGCCACGCGCGCAGCGTGAGCGCCGAGATGCACTCGGGCTTTGGCGAATTGCGCTCGAACATGTGGATGAATATTCGCGCGTCGTTTCCCGGCAAGAACGGCACGCCGGGCGCGCTTGCCGACATCGCGCGTATTGACGCGCTCTGGAGCCATTGCCTCGAGACCTACGGCGGCCCGTTCCTGTTCGGTGAGTTCAGCATTGCCGACGCGATGTACGCGCCGGTGGTGATGCGTTTCAACACATGGCAGCCCGGCTTGTCCGAAGCCGCGGCGGCTTATGTTCGTCGCGTGACGGCGCTGCCGGCCGTGAAGGCCTGGATTGACGACGCGCTTCGCGAAACGCACACGATTCCCTATCAAGACGAATGTCCATGAACATTTACGCGGTCGGCGGCGCGATTCGCGACGAGTTACTGGGCGTGCCGGTGCAGGACCGCGATTACGTGGTGGTCGGCGCGACCCCGGAGCAGATGGTGGCGCAGGGCTACCGTCCGGTGGGCAAGGATTTCCCGGTATTCCTGCACCCGAAAACGCACGAGGAATATGCGCTCGCACGCACCGAGCGCAAGACTGCGGCGGGCTATCACGGTTTTCAGTTCTTCTACGCGCCGGACGTCACGCTCGAAGAGGATCTGGCTCGCCGCGATCTGACGATCAATGCAATGGCGCGCGAAATGCGCCCGGACGGCGAACTGACTGGGCCGGTGATCGACCCGTTCAACGGCCGGGGCGATTTGCAGGCGCGGCTGTTTCGTCACGTCAGCGGTGCGTTTCTTGAAGACCCCGTGCGGATTCTGCGGATTGCGCGGTTCGCGGCGCGCTTCGTCGATTTCACGGTGGCGCCGGAGACGATGGCGCTGATGCGCGCGATGGTGAGCGACGGTGAGGTGGACGCGCTGGTGGCGGAGCGCGTGTGGCAGGAGGTGTCACGCGGGTTGATGGAGAAGAAGCCATCGCGGATGTTCGAGGTGCTGCGGGAATGTGGCGCGCTGGCGCGAATCCTCCCGGAGATCGATGCGCTGTTCGGCGTGCCGCAACGGGCGGACTATCACCCCGAAGTGGATACGGGCGTGCATGTGATGATGGTGGTCGACCATGCCGCGCAGCAGGGGTATGCGTTGCCGGTACGGTTCGCGGCGCTCACGCATGACCTGGGCAAAGCAACGACGCCCGAGGACGTATTGCCACGCCATATCGGGCACGAGGGGCGCAGCGTGGATTTGCTGAAACCGTTATGCGAGCGGCTGCGGGTACCGAATGAATGCCGCGATCTGGCGGTGCTGGTGGCGCGGGAACATGGGAATATTCATCGCGTGATGGAGATGGGCGCGGCCGCGCTGGTGAGGTTGCTCGAGCGCAGCGATGCTATCCGGAAACCGGCACGGTTTGCTGAAGCCTTGCAGGCTTGCGAGGCGGATGCACGCGGGCGGCTTGGGTTTGAGATGCGGGAGTATCCGCAGGCTGAGCGGCTGCGGGTTGCGCTTGTTGCTGCGCGGGGAGTTGATGCTGGGGCAGTGGCTAAGCGGCTTGCTGACTCGCCTGGTGGGATTAAGGATGCGGTGCATCGGGAGCGCGTTCGCGCTGTTGAGGTTGTTGTTGGGTGAGGGGGGTTTTGCCTGCGCGGCGCTTTGGGTGTGGTTTTACGATGTTGGCCTTTTCTTGATCTGTTTGTTTGCTCCGCGCGGTTTGGCTGTGCTTTTGTGGTTTTGGCCTTTCCTTGTTCTGGCTTCTTTGGCCTTTCCTTGATTTCTTAATGGTCTATTAGTGTTGCCCCTGTGCGGGGCGGCACTTACTTTCTTTGCCGCCGCAAAGAAAGATAAGCAAAGAAAGCGGCGGCGGATTCAACCGGTCGTTGCAACACCTCTGTTCCAATAGGGAAATGGAGAGTGGAGCACGATGGGACGACAAAGAAGACCGTGGTTGAACACCGCACAGAAGGCGGAAATCTGGAAGCTGTGGCGCGAGGGCGAGTCGCTGAGTGAAATCGCGCGGATGCTCGAGCGCCAGCCGAGTGCCGTTTATCACGTTGTGAACAGGAACGGCGGATTTTCCCCGCCCGTGCGCACACGATCTGCACGGGCACTGACGCTGGCCGAACGCGAGGAGATATCGCGGGGCCTTGTCGCAGGCGGTACGATGGGCGAGATTGCGTTGCAACTGGGGCGCTCGAAATCGACCATCAGCCGGGAGATTTCGCGTAATGGCGGCAGCCACCGATATCGGGCGCACGAGGCCGATGTGAACGCCTGGGAGCGTGCACGGCGGCCCAAGGTGTGTGCGTTGTCAGGCAATGCGCGGCTGCGCCGGCTGGTGGCGGCCAGACTCAAATTAAAATGGGCCCCTGTACAGATAGCGGGATGGCTCAGGCGCGAGTTCCGGGTCAACAAGGACATGCAGATATCACACGAGACGATCTACCGGAGCCTGTTCATCCAGGCACGCGGGGTCCTTAAAAAGGAACTCGTCGAGCATCTTCGTACCAATCGTACGATGCGTCAGGCGAAGAGCGCCTCGGCAAGCGGGCAGAACAGGGGCAGGATAATCGGGGCCGTGTCGATCAGCGAAAGACCGGCCGAAGTGGAAGACCGCGCGGTGCCCGGGCATTGGGAAGGCGATCTGCTGGC
>NZ_MCAS01000024.1 GCF_003610895.1 Paraburkholderia fungorum | reverse complement strand
ATCAACAGCGCAGCGGACGACGCAGCAGGTCTGGCGATCTCGACGCGTATGCAAACGCAGATCAACGGCCTGAACCAGGGCGTGTCGAATGCGAATGACGGCGTGTCGATGATTCAAACCGCATCGAGCGCACTGTCCTCGCTCACCTCCAGCCTGCAACGTATTCGTCAGCTGGCTGTGCAGGCATCGACCGGCACGCTGTCGCCGAGCGATCAGGCTGCACTGCAGAAGGAAGTTTCGGCACAGATCTCGGAAGTGAACCGTATCGCGTCGCAAACGACGTACAACGGCACGAACATTCTGGACGGCTCGGCAGGCAGCGTGACGTTCCAGGTCGGCGCGAACGTTGGCCAGACCATCAGCCTGAACCTGAACCAATCGATGTCGTCGGCGAAGATCGGCGGCGGCCTGGTGCAAACGGGTCAAACGCTGGGCACGGTCAACGTCAGCGTGGACGCGTCGGGTGCTTACACGACGGCTGCCAGCCCGGCCATCACGGCAATCAACGTGCTGTCGGACGGCAAGGGCGGCTACACCTTCACCGACCAGAACAACCAGGCGATCACACAGACAGTCGCATCCGCGGTGTTCGGCGCAGGCGCAACGGCAGGTACGGGTACGCAGGGTACGGCTCTGGCACTTCAGGCCGGTGCAACGACGACGGCAGGCGCAGGTTCCGCCGCTCAGGTTTCGGCAGTTGCGCAGATCAACGCGATCAACAGCCCGCCGACGGTTTCGAACCTGAACATCAGCACGGTTACCGGCGCGAACGAAGCAATGGTCTCCATCGACAACGCACTGCAGACCGTCAACAACCTGCAGGCGTCGCTGGGTGCCGCGCAAAACCGCTTCACGGCAATCGCCACGTCGCAGCAAGCTGAATCGACCGATCTGTCGTCGGCACAGTCGCAAATCACGGACGCCAACTTCGCACAGGAAACGGCGAATCTGAGCAAGGCACAAGTGCTGCAACAAGCTGGTATCTCGGTGTTGGCGCAAGCTAACTCGAACCCGCAGCAAGTTCTGAAGCTCCTGCAGTAAGGGCTGATGCAGTAACGGAGATGCGCCGCGCGTAAGTGCGGCGCATCTCCGGGTTCCACACAACGGGAGGCTCGCCTCCCGCTGTGCATTCCGATTACGAAGTGATGTAGCATCGCGCACCACCCAATACAGATTCCCAGACGCCCGGAGCCTCTGCAATGTCCTCGATCTCGACCACGTCTACTGCGGCATCGACCGCCGCTGCCAATGCCGCGCTGCAATCGGCCGCGCAATCGATCATCAGCGGCTCGACCGGCAACACGTCAATGGACGTGGGGACGCTCGTCACGGCACTCGTGAACGCGAAGACCGCGGGACAGGCCGCGGCCCTGACGGCGCAACAAACCACCGACAACACCCAGGTGTCCGCATACGGCGCATTGACCGCCGCGCTGGACGCGCTGCAGTCGGGCATCGCGGGCCTTGCCACCGGCTCCACGCTGTCGACCTTCTCGGCCACCGCGAGCGGCACCGGACTGACCGCCACCGCGGGTACGGGCGCCGTGGCCAACAGCTACTCGATCGGCGTCACGCAGATCGCCAGCTCGCAAGCCTTGTCCTCGGCAGCCTTCGGCGCCACGACACAGCTCGGCACCGGCACGATGACGATCTCGATCGGCAACCAGTCGATGAATATCAACGTCGACAGCACCAATAACACGCTCTCCGGCATTGCCGCCGCGATCAACTCCGGCACCGGCAACCCGGGCGTGACGGCAACCATCGTGACCGGTTCGGACGGCGCCCACCTCTTGCTGCGCACGTCGAATACCGGCGCGGCCAACGTCATCAACGTCTCGGTCAACGCCACCACCGACAACGGCTTGTCGAGCCTTGGCGTGACCTCGACTGCGAGCACCACGGGCGGCCAATCGACGTTCACGTCGGCGAATTCGAGCAACGCCTGGACGCAAAGCTCGTCTGCTCAGGACGCGGAATTCACGATCGGCGGGATCGCCGCCAGCAGCTCGACCAACTCGGTGACCACCGCCATTTCCGGCGTCACGCTGAATCTGTCCGCTGCGGCCGTGGGCTCGACGCAAACACTGACCGTCGCGGCGGACACCACGGCGGAAAGCACCGCGATCAACAACTTCGTCAGCCTCTACAACACCGTCGTCACGACTATGTCGACGCTCACGTCGTACAACTCGTCGTCCTCGTCGCAGGGTCCGCTGCTGGGCGACTCCACGCTAATGACGATCCAGAACGCGCTGGCCACGATCGTCGGCGGCGCGGTCGGCACGGGCACGACGGGCAGCACGCTGGCGGCGATCGGCATTACGCTGAAGGACGACCCGGCTGACGGCACCATGGTGGTCAACAACACGACGTTGAGCACGGCCCTGACGGCCAATCCGGCATCGGTCGCCTCGCTCTTCAACTCCACCAACGGCATTGCCGAGCAGTTGAATGCCAGCATCACCAACTTCACGCAGACCGGCGGCCTGATCGATACGCGCACCAGCGCGCTGAATACCGACCTGCAGAGCATCACCACGCAGCAAAGCGCGCTTGCCGACTACACTGCCCAGCTGACGAGTCAGTATCAGGCGCAGTTCACCGCGCTCGACACGCTGATGGCTACAATGAACAACAATTCGCAGTACCTGACCGCCCTGTTCGGCGGCGCCAACAGCGCCGGCGCGCTGGCGTCCGCCAACAACACCTAAGTCCATGGACCAATCGAAATGAACCAGACCGAACTGATCGAACGGCTGCTGTCGATGACGCGGGAAATCGAGCACGCTGCCTCGCTCGCCGACTGGCCGGAAGCGGCCCGTCTGACCGAGGAGCGCTCGCCGCTGCTGATGTCGCTGTCCGCTGATCAGGAACCGGCCGCACTGGAGATGATCCGCCGGATCCAGGCCATCGACGAAGCGCTGCTCGCCGACGCGGAAACCACCCAGAACGAACTGCACGTCGAGTTCGAGGCAGCAATGGGGCGCACCAAGGCCGCCGGCGAATATCAACGGATCGCCCGGCTGTAAGTAGACCCGGGATCAGGTGCGACCGCTCCCGGCCGCATCGCCCAGGCCGAACCGCAGGCCCCGCCCACAAAAGGGCGCCGTGGCACCGGCCTGCAGTACCGAATAATAAGAACCACGCGCTGAAGTGAGGCGCGCTCGTTCCCTCGGCCCGCCTCGTGCGGGCTTTTTTCATGCCGCGCGGGGTTTCCGCAGCCCCGCCCCATACGCCAAACAGGCGGCCTTTTCACCGTCATCTCCGCGCATCGGAAAGGCCCGCCCGGCCGCACAATTTCCGTCATAGACCATTCTGCGCTGAGACCATGACTCTCCTTCACGAGCAGCCGACGGCTGAACCCCTGACGCCCGAACAACAGCTCGAGCAAGACATTGCTCTGGTTTTGCAGACCGCGTTGGCGCACCACCACAAGGAAGAGTTCGACGACGCCGAAGCGCTGTACAAGGCGATCCTCGACGCGAGGCCCGGCCACGCCGACGTGCAGTACAACCTCGGCGTGCTGTACACGCAACGTGGCCGTCCGGCCGACGCCCTGCCGCACCTGGAAGCCGCGCTCGGCGGCGCGCCGAACAACGGGCAATTCTGGGTTGCCTACATCAGCGCACTGATCGACGCGGACCAGACCCAGGCGGCCTGGCTGGCGCTGGAAATGGGGCAGCAAAGAGGCTTGAAGGGGCCGGCGGTCGACGGACTGATTACGCGGATGGCGCATGGCGCACCCGTGCTTGCCACCGCCGCGGTCTCGCCGGTCGTCGCATCGCCGGAACCCTCGGTGACCGTGGCCATTTCGACAGATCGTGCCACCACGGACGCCACGGACATCACGGCGGCGGCACTCGATACGCGCCGCCCCACCCCGCAGGAAATCAACCGCTTCAACACGCTCTTTACCAAGGGCCACATTCCGGATGCCGTCAAGCTTGGACGAAGCCTGACGGAGCGCTATCCGTCGAACGGCCTCGCCTGGCGTTGTCTCGGCATCGCGCTTCACAAGGCCGGCCAGTACAGCGAATCCGCCCAGCCTCTGCGGAACGCCGTAAAGTTTGGCAGCGACGATTCCGAGGTTCGCAAAGCACTGGCCGACTTGCTGCGCATACTTGGCCAGTACGCCGAAGCAGAAGCCGAGTGCCGAAAACTGCTCGAACTGCATCCGGATCATTCAGAAGGTCATCGGATCCTTGGCATGGTGCTGCCTGGCCTCGGCCGCACCAGCGAAGGAATCGCCGAATGCCGTCGTGCAACCGAACTCACGCCCGACTATGCCGAGTCGCACAGCACGCTGGGCGTCGTGCTGCTTAACGCCGGCGCCACGGACGAGGCCGAGCTGTCCTTTCGCCGCGCGCTTGAGCTCGACCCCAAAAATGCGCCCTCGCGCAGCAATTTGCTCTTCACGATCGCGCACAACCCGCACGTCGCCCCTGAGCAGATCTACGCCGAGCATCGCGAGTTCGCCCGCATTCACGAAACCTCGCTGCGTCTGCCCAAACTGCATCACGCGAATAGCCGCGCGCCCGATCGCCAATTGAAAATCGGCATCGTCTCCGGTGACTTGTTCCGCCACGCCGTCGCCTCCTACCTGCTGCCGATCATCGAACCGCTGGCGAAAGACAAGAGCCTGCAGCTCCATGTCTACTACAACCACGCGCAAGAGGATGACTACACGCAATGGATGCGCGGCCAGGTTCACCAATGGACCATGATCACCGGTATGGCCGACGAGCAATTCGTCGCCAAGGTTCGCGCCGACAAGATCGATATCCTGATCGACCTGAGCGGGCACACCGGCCGTAACCGGCTGCAGGCGTTCGCGCGCAAGCCGGCGCCGATTCAGGCCAGCTGGATCGGATACCCGGCGACTACCGGTCTCGACGCGATGGACTATTACCTCAGCGACCGCTTCTTTACGCCGTTTGGCGAGATCGAGCAGCAGTTCTCGGAGAAGCTCGTGCACCTGGCCTCCATCGGGCCGTTCCAGCCGGACCGGAATGCGCCGCCGGTCAACATCCTGCCGGCCATGCACAACGGCTACATCACGTTCGGCAGTTTCAACCGCTTGAACAAGTTGCGTCCCGATGTGATCGCCGTGTGGGCGAGGCTGCTTCGCGAGTTGCCCACGTCCCGGATGGTGCTCGGTTCGATGAACGGCGACGAAGGCGATGAGAAGCTCATCAGCTGGTTCGTCAACGAAGGCATCGCACGAGAGCGCCTGACGTTCCGTCCGCGTACCCGCATCGAGGTCTACCTGCAACAGCACTTTCAGGTCGACATCTGTCTCGACACCTTCCCGTACACCGGTTCGACGACCGTTCTGAACTCGTTGTGGATGGGCGTGCCTACGCTGACGATCCTCGGTAAGACCATGGCAAGCCGGGCCGCGACGGCATGGCTCGCCCATTCGGGTCTCGACGCGTTCGCAGCCGAAGATGCGGACGACTTCGTGGCCAAAGGCGTCAAGCTGGCCTCCGACATCCCCGCGCTCGCCAGCATCCGCACGGCGTTGCGGGAGCGCTGCATGCAGTCGGCGCCGTTCCGGCCGGAGCTTGTCGCACAGAGCCTCTCGCGCGCATTCCGCACGATGTGGCAGCGCTGGTGCAACGGCCTCGCACCAGCCGCCTTCAGCGCGCACGATCCCCAAGCAGACGCCGATGGCAAGTCCGGCGGCAACCCGGTTCACATCGCGTAACCGCCGCCGATCGTGACCCGAACCAAAAAACAGTAGCGAGGAAACCATGGGCTCTAGCGCTCCGCTTCGTGCAATCGCGTCACTGGACGACGAACGCATCTATGTGACCCAGCCGCATCTGCCGCCGCTGGCCGAGTTTCTGCCGTACCTCGAAAAAATCTGGAATAGCAAAACCCTGACCAACGGGGGGCCGTTCCATCAGCAACTCGAGAAGGCACTCTGCGAGTACCTGGGCGTGGAACACCTCGCGCTATTCGCGAACGGCACGCTCGCGCTCGTGACTGCGTTGCAGGCGCTGCGCATCAACGGCGAGGTCATTACGACGCCCTATTCGTTCGCCGCCACCGCGCATTCGCTGCTCTGGAACGGCATCAAGCCGGTCTTCGTGGACGTCGACCCGGACACGCTCAATCTGGACCCGGAGAAGATCGAAGCCGCGATCACGCCGCAAACGACCGCGATCATGCCGGTGCATTGCTACGGCCATCCGTGCGATGTGAAAGCCATCCAGAAAATCGCCGACAACTACAACCTCAAGGTCATTTACGACGCCGCGCACGCGTTCGGCGTGCAGACCGAAGAGGGCAGCGTGTTCAAGCACGGCGATCTGTCGATCGTCAGCTTCCACGCCACCAAGGTTTTCAACACGTTCGAGGGCGGCGCAATCATCTGCCCGGACGCGAAAACCAAACAGCGCATCGACCATCTGAAGAACTTCGGTTTCGTGGATGAGGTGACGGTCGTGGCGGCCGGCATCAACGGCAAGATGAGCGAAATCAATGCCGCATTCGGGCTCCTGCAACTGCAACACGTCGACAATGCACTGGCGAAGCGCAAGACGATCGACGCGCAGTATCGCGAGTTGCTGGGCGGCGTACCGGGTATCCGCTGCCTCTCGGATGCCGGCGAGAAAGTGGCGAACTATGCTTACTTTCCGGTTCAGGTCGAAGACAACTTCCCGATCAGCCGCGACGCACTCTACGAGCGCCTGAAGGAGCACGGTATCTATGCGCGCCGCTACTTCTATCCGCTGATTTCCGAATTCCCGATGTATCGCGGCCTGCCGTCCTCGAACAAGGACAATCTCAGCGCCGCGAGCGCCGCGTCGAAACGGATTCTGTGTCTGCCGATCTATCCCGATCTGAACCCGGTACACGTTGAACGCATTGTCAGCATCATCGCCGGCATTCAATGAATTGAGCCGGCCTTAAAAGCGGAACGTGGGCAATGCAAAACATCGTGCTTGTCGGGTCTTCCGGCCACGCCAAAGTCATTATCGACATTGTTGAAAAGCAGGGCGCCCACCGGATCGCCGGCCTCATCGACGCCTTTCGGGCCGTAGGTGAAACCACGCTCGGTTACCCGGTGCTCGGCGGTGAATCCGATCTGGCGCGCCTCGCCATTGAACACGATCTGAAGGGCGTGCTCGTCGCGATCGGAGACAACAGCGTTCGCGCGAAGGTGGCCGCGAAGGTGGCGGATATCTGCCCGCACTTGCCGTTCGTCAGCGCGATTCACCCCTCGGCCTGCGTCGGCAAAGGGACGAGCCTCGGCGCCGGCACGGTCGTCATGGCGGGCGCGGTTATCAACGCCGATTGCCGCGTGGGCCGGTTCTGCATCGTGAACACGAAGGCATCGCTCGATCACGATTGCATCATGGAGGATTTTTCGAGCCTGGCGCCTGGCGTGACCACCGGCGGCAATTGCCGCATCGGCAGCCACGCCGCCGTGAGCATTGGCGCCGTGTTGCGCCATGGAATCACGATTGGCGAACACAGCGTGGTGGGTGCGGGATCCATTGTGATGAAACCGGTCGACGCTTTTTCAGTGGCATACGGGAGCCCCGCGAAAAAAATCCGGGCTCGCCAGCAGGGCGACAAATACCTCTAAGCGGAATCGGCCGCCAGGTCACACCGCCTCACCGCCGGAACCGCCCACCTCCGCCCCCAAACCGCCGCTGCGGCTGAAACTGCCCACTCGCCCGCGCATTCCCAAGGTCATGGCCCTGCCTGAGCGAGTCGAGCTTCTGGGTTTGGCCCGCGTTTGGCTGTACGGGCTGCCAGCCGTCGGCGCCATGCTGCTCCCAGCCGCCGCCCTGATCGTGCCGGTAGACGTTGCCGTCGCTGCCCGCATAGACATTGCCGTTATTCCACGCGACGGCCTTGCCCGTGTCCTTGTTGCCCACAATGCCTTTCGTGCCCGCCTGGTGATCGCCTGAATACGCATTGCCGGTCACGCCGGCTTCGGCCGCGCCATAGCGTCCGGTCTGCGCGTTGTAGCCGGCGCGCTGCCGCCCCGCCGCATAATCGCCGGTGGCCTCGTTGCCCGCCACGCCGCCGCGCGCCGCGCCGCTGCGTCCCGTCGAAGGATTGCTGAACGAACCTTGCCGCCCCGCCGCGAAGTTGCCGTTATAGGCGTTCTCGACCGCGCCGCGGCTCGCCTGGAAGTGGCCGCCGGTGTACGGATTGAATCCGGATGCCGCCGTGCCGGCCCAGCTATTGCCGGTCCAACCGTTCCAGCCGCTCGCGTGGGTCACGGTGCCCTGCCCCCAGCGGCCGTAAATATTGGCCTGATTGACGTTCGCGTATTGCCAGCTCCATGGGCCTCCGCCCCAATACGGTCCCCAGTATGGCGACGCTGCCCCCCATGTGGCGCCGATCGCAAAACCGAAGGCAAAGCCTACCGTGGTGCCGAGCGCGAAGCCTGCGCCGTAGCCGTAGGTGGCCGGATAGCCGTAGTAAACATCACCGACATAGGGTGGATAGACATAGCCCGTGCCGTACACAACGGTACCGTCCGCATTGACCACCACGCCCATGTAGCCCGGCGTATAGCCGACCACCACCGTGTCGGGCGTCGCTGAATAAACATGAACGTAGGTCACGTAATGCACGGGCGACGCCGCCGGAATCGTATAGATCGCAGCCGGCACCGTATCGGCGACATGCCATGGTCCGCTCGGGGCGCTCGCGGTGAACCAGATCCCGTTGGCGACAGCGAAGAATTGCGATGGCGCGATCTGGATCACCGGCGTCGCCGTATTCACCGCGTACGACAACGACGTGCCCGCGATACCGACGAACTTCGGCGCGCCGTCATAGACGACCTTCAACGTGGTGGTCTTGCGCGACACGGTCGCTGTTTGCGGGATGCTTGCGGCAATCGCCGCCTCTTTCGCCTGGGGGGTACCCGGCACGGAGACGAGCGCGTTCGCGCGCGGGTCGTCGGCCGCGATCTTCGAAAAGTCGGCGGGCAGGCTCTTGCCGTCAACGAAAGCCCAAGGTCCGGAAAGGCTCGCAGCGCTGAACCAGCGGCCCGACAGCAGCAGGTAGTAATGGCTGTCGCGCGGCTCGACGAAAAGCGCGTGGTCGGCGTTGGCGACGGACAGCAGATTCACCCCCTTCACGGGTTGCAACGCCGGCTTGCCGTTCGTCACCACCAGTTCGGCCGGCTGCGCCGCCACCACTACATCCGGCGCCTGCGCGGGCTTCTTGCCGTCGGCGGGCAGCATCGGATCGGACTTGAGATTGGTTTGTGCGGTGTTCGCCGCGGCGACCAGCTCATGCGAAGGCGCCGGATTCAGATGCCATGGACCGTCGAGCGTGGCCGCTTCGTACCAGTAGCCCCCGGCATTCAGATGCAGTGTGCCGTGCGTATCCTTGAGCAGCATCGCCCGCGTGTTGATCAGGCGTTGATAGTGCGCGTCGCCGAACGCGCGCCAGTTCGCGTCGCCGTCGACCAGCACAAGCAACGTGGGACGTTCGGCAAAGATGATGTTGGGTACGTTGTTCTGCACCGCGAGGCCGGGCTCGCTGCCTTCGTGGGTGCTGGCATAACTGGCCTGCAGTTGTTCGAGCGACGTGATGAGACCGCCTTTCGGAATGCGCGCCTGCAAGGCGGCCTTGACGCCGTCGGCAGCGGACGGCGTGGTCGGCATGTCGACCTGATCGAACACGATGTCGAGCAGTTGCACGGTCGAGCTCGTCTTGTCGACTTCGGCGCGCGCCGTGAAATGCGCGACGCCGTAGTTCGGTGTGGCGTCCTTCGCGCCAACCGCGAAAGCCGCCCGGCCTTCGATCCGATTGCCCTGCCACACTTCCACCTGTGGCTGATACAACTCGATACGCTGCTGCGCGCTGTCGAAGTCGCGTGGCCAGGCTGTCGGAAGAGATTGCAACGCAGGCTGCACAGCGGCAGCGGCGAGCGCTTGCCCCGGCGTGGCGAGTGTCACCGCAAGCGATGTGCAGACGCCGGCGAGCATCAGCAGGGATCGCTTCATCGTGATTTTCATGGTGCGTCGCTCCATAAACACTGACGGCGGGATAAACCGGTCATCGGACGCAACGCACTCGGTCGACGGGTCAGCCGGGCTCGTTCTTCGCGCGCAACAACTCGGTCAGGATTTCTACCGACTGCCCCTCGTCTGCCGTCAGGTCAACAAGGAAACGGTCGTTGTGCTTTTGCATCCACGACATCGGCATGTCCCACCATGCAAGCTCCACAAGCTTCTCGCGAATACGCTCGGAGAACCGGAACCGCACAAGGCGTGCAGGGCTGCCCACGTAAATGCCGTAAGGCTCGCTTTTGAAATTGGGCGGCACCACGGTTCTCGCCCCGATCACGCATCCGTTTTCGATGGTGGAACCGCCGAGAAACATCGCTTCGTCGCCGATCCACACGTCGTTACGGACGACCATGTCGCCGTATTGAGGCGGTGGCACATTCCTCAGCCCACTGCCGTAAGCACTCAGCATCGACGTTGAAATGGTCCGCATGTCGTGCTGCCCATTCAGCAGGAACTTCAATCTCAGGCCACCCGCAACGTACTTTCCGATTACCAGCTTCTGAAACTCGCCGTCGTACTTGGCAATCGAGCCGACGCCGATTCCCGTGCACTTGCCAATCACGAAGGTCCCGACTTTCGCTTCTTCATCCAGCCAGTTGCGAAAGAAGTCATTCGGAATCGTCGAGATCGATCCATCCCGGTATCCAAGCACAATGAAGGCTTTCGAAAAGGGATGCTGGGACTGCACTCCGATAAAGTCGTCTGATGTGGTTACGTTCATGGTGGTCCGCAAAAGGTGGTTCGCATCGCGCCGCCGGTCACGCCTCAACATTGAGGTTGCGAATGGCGGCGATGGTCCAAACAGCATATCGACGGGCGCGATCGCGCACTTCGTCGAATAGGACCACATTTCACGATCACTTCGATCCATCACCACGTTTCACGGGTCACCGCCGCGCGAGAGGTTTCGGTCATCCGCTAACCGTTCCCCTCGCGCCCAGGACTGTTACGGCGTCACAATATTGAACATCGGATTGAAGCTATCCAGCATGCTGAACAGTTCCGTCACCTTCTGCGAATCGCCAGCCACCTTGGCCTTACCCGATTGCGTTTCCTTGTCGAGCGTCTGGCCGCCCATCAGCAACGATGCGAACTCGTCCTTGCTCATGTTCAGCGTGGCGTCCGCATTCGGCAGCGTCGCGTTCGGCGTGTATATCAATACCGAATTGCGCAACTCGATCGCGTACTTCTCGCCGTTGCCGAGATCCCAGTTGATGGTCGTATGCTTGCCGTTCGCTTTCGGACCGTTCAGGCGGATGCCCATGTAGTCCAGCAGCAGCGCCGGGTTCATCGCCGCCACTGCATCCGGTGTCACGGTGTTCACGCCCGGCACCTTCGGCACACCGTTGCGCAGTTCGTACGCGCCCATCAGGTACTCGTTACGCCACGTGGGGTTTTCGGTCTGGTAACCGAGCTGCTCCAGCGCGTCCGCTTCGAGATTGCGCGCCGCCTTGTTCTCCGGATCGGCGAACACAACCTTGTTCATCGCGGTGGCAACCCAGCGGTAATTGCCCTTGTCGAAATCCTGTTTCGCCTTCGCCATCACCGCATCCGCGCCGCCCATGTAGCGCACGAATTCCTTCGACTCCTCCTCCGGCGGCAACGGATGCAGGTTCGCCGGATTCGAGTCGTACCAGCCGAGATAACGCTGGTAAACCGCCTTCGAATCGTGATTCACCGAACCGTAGTAGCCGCGGTTGTACCACTTCTTGCCGGTCGTATCCGGCACCTGGATCTGTTCGCCGATCTCCGTCATCGTGTAGCCCTCGTTCGCGAGGCGCAACGACTGATCGTGGATGTACTTGAACATGTCGCGCGTACCGGCGATATAGCTGACCGCCCGTTCCTGCCCCCACGTCGGCCACTGGTGCTGCGAGATCACGACGTCGGTCTTGTCGCCGTATCGCACGATCGCTTCGTTCAACACCTTCCACCAGTTCGCCGCGTCGCGCACCTGTGCGCCGCGCAGCGTGTACAGGTTGTGCAGCGTGTGCGTGGTGTCTTCGGCGGTATCGAGAAGCTTGAATTGCGGCATGTAAATCAGCATCTCCGACGGGGCTTCCGTGCCCGGCGCCATCTGGAACTCGAACTGCACGCCGCCGATGGTGCGTGTCTCGCCAGTCTTGCTGATCGTATCGGTCGGCGCGATCAGGCCGAGTGAGCCAAACGAAGTGGTCTTGCCGAGGCCGGCATCGACCTGGCCACGCGCGCTGGCCGGCAGGAACGCACCGTATTGGTAGAGCGTGCGGCGTCCCATGGCATTGCCGGCAAACACGTTTTCACTGACGGCTTCGGCAAGGAAACCTTCCGGCGCGATGATTTTCACCTTGCCGCTCTTCACGTCCGCTTCGTCGACCACGCCCTTCACGCCGCCGTAGTGGTCCGCGTGACTGTGCGTGTAGATCACGGCGAGCACCGGCTTCTTCGGACGATGCTGGTAATACAGGTCGAGCGCGGCACGTGCCGCCTCTTTCGTGACCAGCACGTCGATGATGATGATGCCGTTATCGCCTTCGACGATCGTCATGTTCGCGAGATCGAGACCGCGCACCTGATAGACGTGGTCCGTCACCTTGAACAGGCCGTTGAACATATTGAGCTGTGCGTTGCGCCACAGACTCGGATTGACCGTATCCGGCGCCTCACCTTGCAGGAATTTGTATTTGTTCAGATCCCAGCTGACGCCGCCCGTGTCAGTCTTGATGACACCGTTCGGAATGGTCGCGATGAAACCACGTTGCGCATCTTCGAAATCCTGCTTGTCGTCGAACGGCAGTTGCTTGTAGACCTCGGCGTTTTCCTGCTTCGTGATAGCCGTTGCGTCCTTGTTAGGCGCGGCGGCTTGCGAGAGTACTGCATGTGACAGGCAAAGCGTAGCGACAGCGACCGTGACGGCGGTGAGCCGCCGATTGCGTTTTTGTTTTTCCATCGTCATTTCCTCGAATCAACAAGACATCGGCAAAGCATGCCGAACCAAACAACTCTGCTTCGCGGCCTGTTCCAACCCGGCGTGCCAACGGGTGCCGTGCGGATAAGCCGCCTCCATGTGAAACCCGATCGTTCGGGTCAGCGCCAGGCGCTGCCCACCTGCACGTAAAAAGCGTTCTGTCCCGGCCCGTGCGCGACGTCGATCCCCATCGACAAACCGAGCTTGCGAGCAATCAGATACCGGAAACCTGTACCGAAGCCGAAGGCCGTAGGTGCATCCGAAAACGAATGCAGATGGCCATAGGCTTTGCCGACCCCGCCGAAGCCGAGCACCGCCCAGCGCGGCGTGACGTTCCAGCGGATTTCGGCCTCCGCCGTCAGCTGGTTGCTGTCCTGGAACTTCGCATCGGACACCCCGCGCAGCGACACATACGGCTGCGCGAAAAACGGAATGTTTCCTTGGGAGAATCCGGTGTCGGCTCGCAGGCCGAGCACCCAGCTTTTCGATAGCGGAATCCACTGGTAGCCGCGCGCGGTCTGCTCCTGGAAGTTCGTCGAACTGCCAAGACCGCCACGCGCGAGATCCGCTTCGAGCTCCGCATAAGTGCCGCTTGACGGATAGAACATGTTGTCGCGCGTGTCGTAGTCGACCACCACGCCTGCCTTGGCAACGCGCTGATCTTTCTCGAACTGGCGAATCCCTTCCGGAATCACCGGACCGAAACGCGTGCGGGAATCGAAGAAGGTGTAGCGCGGACCGACGTACCAATGGCTATTGCCGATCCGGAACAGCACTTGCTGCACCACGGCGACACCGTCGAGCTGGTAGGCGCGCGGCTGATTCTGGATGCCGTAGTAATTCAGATGCAGTCCCACTTTGCCGATCACACCGAGATAGCGAATGTGGTCGTCGTCCCAGGTGTGGAAGTGCATCAGCCCCGCACCCCAGCTGTGTGTGCCGGTTGCGAAGCCACCGAGACCGGTGACGTTCGGTGGTGCCCTGGAATCGTCGGGTGCGTCCGCGCTTTTCTTCGGCATCGTGAAATAGAGGAGGCCGAGGCCCAGGCCGTAGCCGACCGCAGGTTCGGTGATTAGCGTCGGCACGGGCAACACGCCGCGATGTGTCAGCAGCAGATCGCTCAGGTCGAATGCGCCGTCTTCGGGGTCGATGAATTTCGACGCCGCGTGAACCTGGGCCGACGCAAGCAGCAAGCCCGCGGCAACGACCGGCGCGCACCATCCGCGGCGGCGGCCCTTTTCAGCCTCGATGGGCGCGGCCGCGTCGACGGGCAACTGCGTATAAAAGGCACGACGGATCGACAACTGCATAGGCCGTTACTTGAAGGTGGCGCTAACCGACAGTTCCACCGCGTTCCCCTTCGGCCGATTGCTGACGTTGAACTCGTTGACCCAACGCAGCGATGCCGACACCGGCGTTTTCTGGACCTTGCCCGACCACGTGACCATCGGCCCAATACCCACGGAATGCCCCTGATTTCCGCCGGTGACATCGGCCAGACCGCCGCTGTCATGACCGAGCTGCTGGATATAACCGCCCACCACGCCCACGCCCCAGCCGCCGAAGCGCTTGAGCGCCAGCAGGTCGAGCACGCTGACAGGCGCGTTGTGATAGTGCGTGTCGCTGTTGGCCGTATAGAACCCGATCCCGTAGTTCACGGACAACTCGATCTCTTCTTTCGGGAACAGCTTCGTGTAGGCAACGGTCGGCGTGAAGGTCCACGTGTTCTGCCCGGCATTGGCAAGCCGGCTCGTGGAGTAAGCACCGGTTGGCGCATAGATCTGCACGCTAAGCGCGATGTGGTCGGTCTTGGTCAGGTGGTAGCCCGCGACGACCGGCGTGAAAAACAGGTCCGCGAACTGGGTGTTGTGATCGTTCGGCAAGCGGCCGTGAAACGACGAGATGTCGGTGTACTGAAACGGCACCCCGAACGAAGACGCAAAATTCCAGCCGCCCACGGTGATGCCCCACGTCTTGACGGCATTGACAATGGTGTACACCGCGGTCACGTCAACGCCTGCGGTAATCTGCCCGGCGATCGGGATAGTCTTGCTCGCGCCCAGCGAGCCTTCGTAATAAATCGTGGTGGCCGAGACAATCCAGTCATCGGTAGGCGGCACGACACCGGCGTATGGCGTGACCTGCATGCCGGTGATCGGCCTGCCGATACCTCCTTCAGTCGCCCACACTTGCTGGCAGACCGCGAGGCCGGCAGTAGTCAGAAGCGCACTCGAACACACCCGGGCGAGTGACCGGTTTGCGAACAAACGACCAGAGCGACTCATAGTCATCCTCTCGAAAAAAAATCTCCGCATTTTCACGCAACGGACGAAGGTGTAGACGAAGTGCGGCCACAGGCCACACCGGTGGGGGACGAAGCAGTTCTCACGGCTCACGCACAATCGGCGGCGGCGTCCAGCTGCCGTCAAGCGCCGGCTGCTGCGGCCAATAGGCGCGGATATACAGCGAAAACGCTTCATTGGCCGGCGCCGGCAGCCAGTTGGCGAGTTTGTCGTTGCCGGGGCTCGTGTTCTGCACGTAGAGGGTCAATGAGCCATCCTCATTAAATTTCAGGTCCTTGTTCTTGGTGCCGAGCGAGTAACGGTTTTGCGCGTTCGGCGAAAAGAAGTGATGCGCGTTATACAACGTCAACGACCAGAATCCTTTGACCGGCGGCAAACTATCTTTCGCGAACGTCACCGTGTAGTGCGCATTGCCGTCGAGGCGCTGACCGGATGCGTCGGCATCGGCGTAGAAGTACTTGGTCTCGTTCGGCTTGTTGACGAAGATGTTCGACTTCGCCACCGCCGTGCGCGTGAAGTAATCGGTGCCGAATGCAGCGCCGTTGCTGATCGTGTTCCAGTTGGCGGGCAAGCGCTTGCCGAAGGTGTTGAAGTTGAACAATGGCGTGACCAGATCCGCCTCGGCCTTGAGCGCCTCGTCGACAATCGCGGTCTTGATCGCCGGATCTTTTTGCGCCGCCGCGATCAGCGCACGCGCCTGCGCGTAGAGCGCTTCTTCGCCGCGTTGCGGTGGTGTTGCATCGAGCACCGTGGGCAATTCGTCCCAGAACCGGTTGGGATCGACCCACTTGATCTCTTCGGCGTTGCCGCCCGCCGCGCCACCCGCCGGACCGAAAACCGGCAACGCCGACCAGTCGGTCTCCTTGACCTTGCCGTCGTACTCGGCAAGCGGATACAGGCCAACCTTTGTAATCACCGACTGCACGGCGACACGATCTTCAGGTGTGTCGTCCATGAAAACACGCGGGATGAAGCTGCCGACCCCGGTCGACGAGCGGAACACCTGCCGGATGCCCTTCGGCACCTGGCCGTGCCAGTCAGGACCGGCCAGCAGATAGAAGCCTGGACGCGTGCCGTACATCTTGCCGAGACTTGCGAAGCCGTCGGTGCGCAGATCGACGGCCTGGTAGACCCAGAAGCGTTTGCCGAAATCGGGGACCTGCACGACCACCGGCGTCTGGTTGAGATCGAGGATCGCGGACCCGTAGACCACGTCCTGATTCGGACACGCGACAAATCGCTCCTGCGGCTGGATATAGTCGCGCAGCATCGAGAGGTGATTGGGCGGCGCGACCGGCACGATGCCGCCGTTCAGCCCCGGTCGCGGCACCTGCTTCATTGCCAGCAGGCGGCCGTAGACGTTCACCATCGGCCACGCCCAGAAATAGGTCTGGCGCGCCACCAGCCGTGCGTATTCGTCAGAGATCGCGTAGCCGGCCACCGGGCCCGGCACGGATGCGGCGGTGGCCGTCGCATGGGGTGGCTGGTCCTGCTGCGTCTTCGCCAGAATCGGCGCGGCGACCGACGCCAGTACGGCGGCGGTGACCCATGTCACGGTTTTCTTGTTCATATCGCTCTCAGGTTCGTCCATGCGCGGTTTAGCGCTTTTGCGGCTCGGGCAAGGTCCCGGCGACGTCGAATAGCGTCTTTTCCGGACCATGGACCGGCATGACAAGGTCGTACACGCCTCGGGGCGCGGGCAGCCAGTTCGATCTCATGTCTGCTTTCTCTCAGGTTCCGGTCTATTTGCCGAACGTCATATTCAAGCCTGCGAAGATCGTGAACTGCGGCACTCCGGCGCCGGAATGGGCGACGGAGTACTGCGGTTCGATGAACGCGTTGTAGATGGTCGAGCCGCCCTTCCACGCCTTGCCGGCGCCGAGGCCCACCGGAATGTAATAACTGCCGTGCTGCAGATCGAAAGTCCAGATGCCCGTCGAGCGGATGTACCAACCGCCCGGCAGGTTGAAGATGCCGAACGGCTGTGCAGTGAGCGATTGCGTGGTGGGCCGGTTGCTTTGCCCGGCGAACGAGTGCTGCCATTGCACCAATGCGCCGAGCAGCCGCGCTTTCGTCGCACTGACGGCGACCGCGGCAAGACCGGCTTGCCACTTGCCGGTGCCGAGGCTGGGATCGGTGGCCGTCGGCATGGTCACGAGCGGGCCCACACCGAGCTGCACGTCACCTTGCGACAGCAGGAAAATGTCGAACAGGTTCAGGTCGCCGAGGCCGGTGTTATAGCCGCCGTTCGGGTCGGGCCGTGTGCTGACCGGCACCGTGGCGCGGAAGATTTGCGGCACGCCGATCAGGCTGTTTGGGCCGATCGGCACGGTGGGGCGCAAGAGCAGATCGTTGGTATGCGCGCTCGCGCCGAACACGCTCGGCGTGTAGTAGTTCTGGATGTTGAATGAGGCGGCCAGATTCAGCGGGTTATTACTTTTATTGGCATCGTCGGCGGAAGCCTGAGCGAACGCAGGCGACATCAACACCGACGCGGCGTATAACGCTGCCGATCGAAGCAGACATTTACAACCCATTCCGCACCTCGTCTATGGGCATTTCTTATAGGCGAACGCACTCCCGCTGCCCAACGTAAATAAAGTCGGGAAACAGAATTCGTATTTTTTAATTAAATCAAACTAATCGCACAAACGTGTTTGCTCACCCGGCGGCCAAAGGCAGCAGGGAAATACGCAGAACAGATAAGACGCGCGGTTAAAGAGCGCTAGGTCTTTCGAACAGCCCGGAAAGACAGTACGGCCAGATACATGGCTTGCATGGACGCTCCTTTCAGACTGAAGAGACGCCGCATCAAACAAAGCATGCGGGAGGTAAAAAATTCATAACTCAGGACATCGTCGAGAAATGGTAGCAAACGTTTCACGAGATTACAGAGATAAATTTGTAACACGATCGAAAGCTAGCCAATTTCCGCTCGAATCAGGCTTTAATAGCCATTTCAATTGCATATTTTTCTCCAGATTTGGAAATTGTTTTAGCCTCCTCATACCAATCCGCATAACGGCATATGCCATTGCAAATTGCCGGCATTGGCGCCGCCGCTCAAAAAAACTACGCAATGGGCTGCAACAATCGGCGCACGCCATTAGACTGGCGCTCGCGTTAGATTCGACCCACCGCTTTTGATGAGGCTTTCATGATTCGCACGATGCACCGGTACTGCGTTGCTTTGGCCATTGTGGTTCTTTCCGCTTGTACCGTTACGCCGCGTCACGACGCGAGCGAGTCGCCGGGCGGCGTGTCGGCGGCCACGGCCCTTGCGTCATGGAACGACACCACGACCCGGCGCTCGATTGTGGATTTCGTCACACTGGTCACCACGCCCGAGTCGAAGGATTTCATCCCGCGCGCCGACCGGGTCGCCGTGTTCGACAACGACGGCACCTTGTGGCCCGAGCAACCGGCCTCGGTGCAACTGGTGTTCGCGCTGCAACGGGTGAAGACGGTGGCCGGGCGGCATCCGGAATGGAAACGGCAGGAGCCGTTCCGCTCGATTCTGAAAGGCAATCTGAAAAGCATCGCGGGGAGCGGTGACGCCGGCTCCATGAAAGTGCTAGCCGCAGCGCATGCCGGCATGACCAGCGATCAATTCGCCGCGCTCGTGCACGAATGGTTCGACTCAGCGAGCGACCCGCGCTTTAACCGCCCGTACGCCGACCTCGCTTATCAGCCCATGCTCGAGTTGCTCGCCTATCTGCGCGCCAACGGCTTCAAAACCTATCTGGTGACGGGCAGCGACGTCGAGTTCGTACGCGACCTGGCGCCGCGCGTGTACGGCATTCCGCCCGAGCAGGTGATCGGCAGCACCGTCAAATACAAGTACGGCCAGACGAACAGCGCCGTCACGCTGACCCGGCTGGCGCAGGTCGACAATCTCGTCGACGGCGCAGCCAAACCGCTCGCTATCGATCGCGTAATCGGCCGGCGCCCGGTGATCGCCTTCGGCAACGCGGACGGCGACGTGCCGATGCTCGAATGGACGGCCGCCGGCGACGGCCCGCGTCTGGCGGCACTGCTGCATCACACCGACGGGGAACGGGAGTATGCGTACGACCGCGCGGCGAAAAGCGGCAAGCTCGACAAGGGTCTGGACGAAGCCGGCGCGAAAGGCTGGCTCGTCGTCGATATGAAGGATGACTGGAAGACGGTGTTCAAGCCGGATAGCGCGGCAACGGCTGCGGCCGCCGCGCCCTCCAATTGAGGGGGCAACGTGCCTTGAAACAGCACTGCGCCGGCGAGATTGCCGAATGCCCGCGACATCCGGCGCGCAAGCGTGCGATGGCCTCGCTGGTAAGATCGATCACCCTCTATGACCGCAGTGAGTCTTCCCATGAATTATCAAAATCGCCAGTGGTTTTACGTCAAGCGTCCTGAAGGACGCGTTGGCGATGAGCATTACGCGTTGCGCGAAAGCGAACTCGACGACAATTTGTCGTCGAATGAAGTGCTGATTCGGGCGCGCATAATTAGCGTCGATCCGTACATCCGGATCCAGCAGCACGAACGCAATACCTACGACGTGCCGCATCCGCTCGGGATCGTGCAGCGGGCGGGCGTGGTGGGTGAAGTGGTGGCGTCGGCGAGTCCGCTTTTCAAGCAAGGCGACTGGGTGTCGGCCTATAGCGGCTGGCAGTTGTACGCCAAGTGCCATCACAGCGAGCTGACCAAACTCGACCCTGACGCGGCGCCGGTTTCGACCGCGCTCGGCGTGCTGGGCATGCCGGGGCGCACCGCGTGGTTCGGGTTGATGGAGGCGGGTAGGCCGCGTCCGGGTGACACGCTGGTCGTGTCCGGCGCGGCGGGCGCGGTCGGCTCGCTGGTCGCGCAGTTCGGCAAACGCGCCGGATGCCGCGTGATCGGGATCGCGGGCGGCCCGGACAAGTGCGCGTTTCTGACCGACACACTGAAGCTCGACGGCGCAGTCGATTATCGAGCTCATCCCACGCTCGAAGGCTTGCGCTCAGCGCTGCAGGCGGCGACCGGCGGCGTCGATGTCTATTTCGACAACGTGGGCGGCATGGTGACCGACGCGGTAATTCCGCTCATCAAGCGCCGCGCGCGGATCGTGATCTGCGGGGCGATCGCTCAGTATGACGGCGGGTTGGATACGCCGGACCTCGCGCCGCGCTTCCTGCAACACATGCTGTTTCAGCGCGCGACGATTCAGGGGATTCTGGCGCGTGACTTCGTGCATCGGATGGATGAGATGCTGCAGACGGTCGCGCCGTGGGTGAAGAACGGTGAAATTGTTTACCAGGAGACGTATGTCGATGGGTTTGAGGCGTTGCCGAATGCGCTGAATAGTTTGTTTGAGGGGAAGAATCTTGGGAAGTTGCTGGTGAGGGTTTGAGGTGAGGCGGATGACAGACGGTCGTGACAATGGCTGTCGTTCGCAGCAGGGCTGCGCGGAACGAATCAGGAAGCTAAAACAAAAGGGAAATCGCGTTGAAACTCGACCAGATTTGGTGCGCCCGGCTGGGATCGAACCAGCAACCCCTGCCTTCGGAGGGCAGTACTCTATCCATTGAGCTACGGGCGCTTCAACACGAAAGCGCGGCAACCTGAACAGGAGCGACGCCAAAGCGAGACCGAAAGGATACCCGGTTTCGGCCAAACCGTCCACCGGACGGCCTATATGGCGGGATCGGGGCCCTGCAACCTACGCGCCAGATGACGCCGACCCCGCCCCACGGTGCGGGTAAACGCCTGCTGAACACCTCGCCGCGCCCCTCGCCGCCGCCGAAATGTTCCGTCTATAATCGTCCGTGGCTGAATCAAGAACAAGAAGTTGCCGTCACGCTGTACCGCTCACATACCCACGGAGACGAGACAAGCATGAGCGAAGCACCACACGGAGCCCCAATCAAAACCCCCGGGCAGCTCATTGCCGCGATCATTGCCAGTTTTGCGGTACCGATCGTCATCATCGTTCTGCTAGTGATCTACGTCGATAATTCGACACGCACTGGCGCCGGGACAGATAGCCTTTCAGAAGCCGAGGTCAGCGCGCGCATCAAGCCGCTCGCGCAAGTCGACATTCGCGACGCCAATGCACCACGCGTCTACAAGACCGGCGAAGAGGTCTACAAGGCCGTTTGCTCCGCATGTCACGCGGCCGGCGCCGCAGGCGCACCGAAATTCACCAATGCCGCCGACTGGGCCCCGCGCATTTCGCAGGGCTTCGACACGCTGTGGCATACGGCGCTCACCGGCAAGGGCGCGATGCCCCCGCGCGGCGGCACCAGCCCGGACGATTACAGCGACTTCGAAATCGCCCGCGCCGTGGTCTACATGGCGAACAATTCGGGCGCGAGCTTCCCGGAACCGGCGCAACCGGCAGCAGGAGCGGCAGCCGCCGCGTCCGGCGCCGCCGCGGCAGCACCGGCGGGTGCTTCGGATGCCGGCGCCGCACAAGCGGCCGCCGCATTGGCAGCCATGGCAAGCGTGCCGCAAGCGGCCGCCCCGGCAGCGGGCGGCGCGCAAAGCGCGGACGCCTCGCAAGCCGGCAAGGCGCTGTATCAGCAGGTTTGCCAGGCGTGTCACGCGGCCGGCGTGCTTAACGCACCGAAGTTCGGCGACAAGGACGCATGGGCGCCGCGCCTGAAAGACTCGATGGACACGGTCTACAACTACGCACTGCACGGCAAGGGTGCGATGCCGCCCAAAGGCGGCTCGACGGCCTCCGATGCGGACGTGAAGGCCGCCGTCGACTACATGGTCAGCGCGGTGAAATAAGGCGCTTCCAAGACTGCTTCCTGCGCTTGTCGCAGACAAAAAAATCCCTGCACCGTGGCGACACGGGCAGGGATTTTTCACTTTTCATGTGCAAGCGCGCGCCGCGCCCCACAGGTCAGGTACCTGCCGGCGCCGCAGCAGGAAGGCTGAACGCCTCGACGAATGCCAGCGCGGGCGTGCAGCGAGCGAGCGACGTGAAATGCGCGTGCAAGTCGGCAGGTGCGAGCCACGGGTAGCTCAATCCATCCTGCAACGCTTCGAGCAATGCACCGTCGGCGTCCGGCACGACGTCCATGCGTGCAATATGGATATGGAACCCCGTGACGGCCGACGTCGTGTCGAAACGCCACCGGTACACCCCGTGACCGACGCGCACTGCGCCGGTTGACCGTTCGCGCATCACCACCAGCCAGGGCAAGGCGTCGATCGTGCCGTCTTGCACCGCGAGCGAATCGCACACGTAATAGGTACGGCGCCGCGTGTACTGGGCGCCGAAATCGGTGACGAGCGTTTTCGCGATCGCATCGGTGCCGACTGTGCGCGCCGGGAACGCGATATTCGACGTAGCAAGCGAAATGGTGAGAAGCGCATCCGCGGCAAAGGCCTCGGCGATGCGCTCAGCACGCGTGTTGTCTTTCGCGTCGACATAGGTTTCGAGCGCGCGGCGATACTGCGCGAGCGGCGGCGTGGACATGCGAACGGTCTCCGGTTGGCGCCCGCCCGACTTCAAGCCGGCGGGCCGTGCCACTGTAGCCTGCGCACGCGGCAAAACCGCCGATGCACCTGCCGCACGCGGGGTTTTGCATCCCTACTACGTTCAAGGCTTCTGCAGCAGCGCCTTCAAACTCGCGAGCCGGTCTTTTGGCGACATCGGCGCTTCTTCGGGCGTCGGCGGCGGTGCGTCGTCGAGCAGCATCTCAGGGATGAAGCGCGACGGCTCGCACACCACGGTTTCGCGCGCGCGCTTGCGCTTCTTGCACCAGTTCAGATGCAGGCTGCGCTGCGCCCGCGTAATCGCAACGTACATCAGACGCCGTTCTTCCTCGATGCGCGCGTCGTCGATCGGCTCGTCATCGGGGCCGCCACGGTGCGGCATGATGCCTTCTTCAACGCCCACCAGAAACACGTGCGGATACTCCAGCCCCTTCGATGCGTGCACGGTCGAGAGCCGTACCGCGTCCGGGTCTTCCTCGCGGCCTTCGAGCATCGACATCAGCGCCACGGTCTGGATCAGGCCGAGCAGATTCTTGCCGGTGTCGCCAAGGCCGTCAGCCGTGTCGTAGCCCGTGGCCTCGCTGTTCTCCGAACCTGCCGGCTCGGCCTTGGTGCCTTTGCGCTTCAACCATTCCATGAACTCGAGCACGTTCTGCCACTTGGACTGCGCCTGACGTTCGTCGAACGCGTCGTACAGATAGGCTTCGTAGTGGATCGCGTCCATCAGCTCGTCGAGCAGCGGGCCGGCGGCATCCTTCTCGGCGCGGTCGGTGAGACGTTGCATGAAGTCGCAGAACACGCGCATCGGTTCGATCTGACGCGGCGACAAGCGCGCCTCGATGCCGCCCATGTAGACCGCTTCGAATAGCGACACCTTCGCCTGACCCGCAAACGAGCCGAGCGCTTCCAGCGTGGTATTGCCGACGCCGCGGCGCGGCGTGGTAATCGCGCGGATGAACGCGGGGTCGTCGTTGGCGTTGGCGATCAGGCGCAAATACGCGCAGATATCCTTGATCTCGGCTTTGTCGAAGAACGACTGACCGCCCGACAGCACATACGGAATGCGCTCGCGACGCAGTACCTGCTCGAAGATGCGCGCCTGGAAGTTACCGCGATACAGGATCGCGTAATCGCGGAAATTCGCGCGCCGCTCGAACTTGTGCGCCGACAAACGGAACACCACCGACTCGGCCTCGTGCTCCTCGTCGTTGCACGGCGTGACGGTGATCGTGTCGCCCATGCCATGCTCGGACCACAGCTTCTTTTCGAACAGCTTGGGGTTGTTCGCGATCACGTTGTTCGCGGCGGTGAGAATGCGCACCGTCGAACGGTAGTTCTGCTCGAGCTTGATCAGATGCAGCTTCGGAAAATCCTTGCTGAGCTGCCCGAGGTTTTCGAGCGTCGCGCCGCGCCAGCCATAAATCGCCTGATCGTCATCGCCAACCGCCGTGAACGCCGCGCGCTTGCCGGCCAGCAGTTTCACCAGCTCGTACTGGCAGGCGTTGGTGTCCTGATACTCGTCGATCAGCAGATAACGCAGCTTGTTCTGCCAGCGATCGCGCACCTGCTCGTTCTTCTCGAAAAGCTCGGCGGGCAGGCGGATCAGGTCGTCGAAATCGACCGCCTGGTACGCATGCAACGTCGCCACGTAATTACGGTAGACGATCGCGGCCTGATGTTCATCTTCGTTCGCGGCGATCGCGATCGCCTGCTCCGGCATGATCATGCCGTTCTTCCACAGCGAGATGATCGACTGGATCTTGCGGATGAAGCCCTTGTCCGTCGAGCCGACCTGCTCCTGGATCATGCCGAAGCAGTCGTCCGAATCCATGATCGAGAACTGCGGCTTGAGACCGACGTGTTCCGCTTCCTGCCGCAGAATCTGCACGCCGAGCGAATGGAAGGTACAGACCGTCAACTGGTTGACGGGCACCTTGCGGCCTTCCTTGCCGGGCGTGGTGAGCGTCTTGCCCTCGAGCAGCTTGCCGACGCGCTCGCGCATTTCCAGCGCGGCCTTGTTGGTGAACGTGACGGCGGCGATATGGCGCGGCTCGAAGCCTTTGGCCTCGATCAGGTGCGCGATTTTCTGCGTGATCACGCGCGTCTTGCCGCTGCCTGCGCCGGCGAGCACGAGACACGGACCGTCAAGATAACGGACCGCTTCATTTTGAGCGGGGTTCAGGCCTGCGGACATCGTCTGTGGATGGGTAATGCGGTTGAGGGCGCTTAGGTGCGAAATTTAGGTGCGAAATCGCGAGACCGAAGGCCCGGGGGCATGCTGCGCGGGGCCGGCGGCTGGAACGGCGCCGCGTGTACCGCGGGGTTCCGGCTCGCCACGCCTTGGCGCGAGAGGAGCGATGTTAACACGGATAAATGACGCGGATGGATGCGGCGGACTGGAACTGGACGAACGCAACGAGCACGCTGCGCCCGCCGCCCCCGGTTGGCGGCTCCCAGTCAACGCCGACGCTTCGCTTGAACGATCTGGCGACAGATATCCCTGACATGCGCCCGAGACAAGCCTGACAGTCCGCCTTCGGGACATGCCACAATTACGGTGTTGCGCGCCGTCGCCACGGTGGCAAAACGGCGCGCCGTTTTTGCAGGAAGACACGCATGTCCGCATCGCTGAAGATTGGATTGATGGGTTACGGTTTTGCCGGCGCAACCTTTCACGCGCCGGTGATCGAGCACTGCGGGCGAGCCAGCGTCGCGGCCATCGCGACGAGTCACCCGGAGCAGGCACAGGCCGATTACCCGCACGCAAAGGTGGTGCCCGATCTCGACGCCCTGCTGGCGATCGAGGAAATCGACTGTATCGTCATCGCGACGCCCAATGACACGCACTTCGACCTCGCGCGCCGCACGCTGGAAGGGGGCAAGCACGTAGTGGTCGACAAGCCGGTCACGCTGAGCGCCGCGGATGCCCACACGCTCGCCAACATTGCGCTTGCCCGGGGCAAGCGGTTCGTGCCCTTTCATAACCGTCGCTGGGACGGTGATTTTCTGACCGTCAAGGATCTGCTGACGAACGGAGAGTTGGGGCGCATCACGCAATACGAATCGCATTTCGACCGTTTCCGGCCGGAAGTTCGGCAGCGTTGGCGCGAGGAGGCTTCGCGCGGCGGCGGCTTGCTGTTCGATCTCGGACCGCATCTGATCGATCAGGCGCTGGCGCTCTTCGGCGCGCCGCAAACCGTGTCCGCGACGGTTCGCACGCATCGCGACCAGGCCAGCGCGCCGGACTACGTCCATATCCAGTTGGGATACGGTGAATTCGAAGTGGTGTTGCATGCCAGCGCGCTCACTGCACTGGTCGCGCCGAGGTTCACGATTCACGGCACGCACGGGAGCTACGTGAAATACGGGCTCGATACGCAGGAAGATCAGCTGAAAGCCGGCTTGCGGCCCGGCGACGAGGGCTTCGGCGCGGGCAACGCGGCGGGCGTGCTGCGTGTGCTCGAAGGCGATCAGGAAGTGGAGCGGGAGGTGCCTACGCGCAACGGCGATTACGTCGGCTTCTATATTGCTTTGGCGGATGCCATTCAGAACGGCGTGAAATTTCCGGTCAGCGCTCAGGATGCGGTCGACGTGATGACGATCATCGAGCTTGCGGCCCGGAGCTCGGAGGAAGGCGTCCGCTTGCCTTTTGAGCGCATTCGCTGACTTTTTGCCTACGCTACAGAGTACTTACAGCGTGCTTCCTGGCCTTTCAGGCGGTTCGGCGGCGGCACGCAAACATCGCCGCCGCCCAACGCAGAATTCCTGACAAGCCCGAAAGGAACATAACGTTACAAATAACCCTGTCTTCGCGGTCAGCGCAAATGCCCGGCAAGCCGTTGCTACCCCGGTAGCACCACACAAAACGACAACGACTTCCGGAGAGTCCATGCCCCGTATCGTCCGCGCAGTAGCAGCATGCGCATTGCTTAGCTCTCTCGCCGCCTGCGTGGTGGCGCCCCAGCAACCCGCGCCGGCGCCGCGCCCCAACCCGCAGCAGATCGCGGATGAGCGCCTCCATCAGGTCTACGGCCGTATCGACAACCTGAGCCGCCGGATCGACGTTCGCGTCAACCAAGGCTACTACCCGCCCCCGCAAGGCGGCGCGTTGCATCACCGCCTCGACGTGATCCGTCAGGAAGCGCACGATATGGCAGCGCAACACGGCGGCGGCCTGTCCGGCGACGAACAGCGCGTGCTGAACCAGGAACTGGACAACGCGGCACACGCCATCGGCGAATAATCGCGCCAGTTCAGGCACTGCAACAAAAAAGCGCGGGCATAACGTCCCGCGCTTTTTTTTGACTTCAGTGAGCCAGCAATGCCGCCCCCCATGCCCGTTGCGGGCCTTTATTTGACAAGCCCCCGGCCCTCGCGTACATTCGCCGCACGCGTCGGGAGAGCGCGCTGGCCGCAGAAAATCGCAGGCCGCGCCGCCGAAGGGGCACACCCACAAACTCTCAGGCAAAAGGACCGGCCGCGTCGAAAAACCCGCGTCAAGGCAACACCAAGGCATGGGTTTTTCGCACTCTGGAGAGCGGCAGTAGCCGTCTGCATCGCGTACCGTGAACGTACGTCGAGCGGATTCTGGCAAGCTGCCCACCGAAGGGGCGCGCGTTTCACCGTAGCGATCAAGGCTTCAACATCGCACGGTAGCGCAATCTCTCAGGTATCGAGGACAGAGGGGTCATGCAACGCAATCGCTCGCAGCCGGCAGGCCGCGAGGCTTAGCGCCGCATGGCCTTTTTGTTTCGCGAGACGCCTGAGGCCCCATGACCGAACTCAAACACACCCCGCTCAACGCCACCCATCGTGCGCTCAACGCCCGTATGGTCGATTTCGGCGGCTGGGACATGCCCGTCAACTACGGCTCGCAGATCGACGAACACCGCGCCGTGCGCACCGACGCCGGCATGTTCGACGTCTCGCATATGTGCGTCGTCGATTTCACCGGCGAGCGCGTGCGCGCCTTCTTCGAATACGCGCTGGCCAACAACGTCGCCAAGCTGCAAACGCCGGGCCGCGCGCTCTATTCCTGCCTGCTGAACCCGAATGGCGGCGTGATCGACGATCTGATCGTCTATTACTTCGGCGAAGATCACTTCCGCGTGGTCGTCAACGCCGGCACCGCCGATAAAGACATTGCCTGGTTCGGCCAGCTCAACGCCGAAGGCGGCTTCGGCCTGACCATCACGCCGCGCCGCGACTATGCGATCGTCGCTGTGCAAGGCCCGAACGCGCGCGAGAAGGTCTGGCAAACCGTGCCGGCCGCGCGCGCCGCCACTGAAAGCCTGAAGCCGTTCAATGCCGCGCGCGTCGAAGAGACGCCGTTCGGCGAACTCACCGTCGCCCGCACCGGCTACACCGGCGAAGACGGCTTCGAAATCATCGTCCCGGCGGATCACGTCGCAGCGCTCTGGAACGCGCTGCAAACACAAGGCGTGCGCCCAGCGGGTCTTGGCGCGCGCGATACGCTGCGCCTCGAAGCCGGCATGAACCTGTACGGCCAGGATATGGACGACAACGTCTCGCCGCTCGACGCCGGCCTCGCCTGGACCGTCGACCTGAGCTCGCCGCGCGACTTCGTCGGCAAGGGCAAGCTCGAAGCCAACGGCTCGCAGGCTGCGTTCGTCGGTCTGATCCTGCTGAAGGAAAACGGCAAGGCGGCGGGCGTGCTGCGCGCCCACCAGAAAGTCGTCACGCCGCACGGCGAAGGCGAAATCACCAGCGGCACTTTTTCGCCCACCATGCAGGAATCGATCGCCTTTGCGCGCGTGCCGAAAGGCGTGCAGCCGGGCGACACCGTTCATGTCCAGATTCGTGACAAAAACGTCCCTGCAAGCGTGGTAAAACTGCCGTTCGTGCGCAACGGCAAAGTGCTCGCAGTTTAAGCAGCCGGCGCGTGCGTCGTTTTTTTTATTGAATCCATACCGAATCACACCGCATAGGAGCATCCGATGAGCATCCCGGCCGATCTGAAATACACCGAATCGCACGAGTGGGTCCGCACCGAAGCGGACGGCACGCTGACGGTCGGCATCACCGACCACGCGCAGGAAGCGCTCGGCGACATCGTCTTCTTCGAAGTCCAGGAACTGGGCAAATCCGTCGACGCAGGTGACACCGTCGCCGTGATCGAGTCGGTGAAGGCCGCCTCCGACATTTACGCACCGGTCGCAGGCGAAATCATCGAAGCGAACCCGGCCGTCGCCGACGCGCCGGATGGCGTCAACAGCGCGCCGTACGAGAACTGGCTCTTCAAGATCAAGCCGGCTGCGGGCGCATCGCTGGATCGCCTGATCGACGCGGACGCGTACTCGAAGTCGATCGGCGCCTGATTTACCGCACGCTGCACCATTACGTTTAAACCCGACAGGCGCGGCGCGTCCGATTCAATTACCGAACGGACGCCCGCACCGGCAGGAACACCTCATGAAGCTCGAACACCCGGATCGTCTGATGAACCGCACTCCTCTCTCGCTCGCCGCGCTCGAAGTGCATGACGCCTTCGCTGAACGGCACATCGGCCCGGATTCGGCCGACCAGCAGGCGATGCTCGAAGCCCTCGGCTTCGCCTCGCGCGCCGCGCTGATCGACGCCGTCATTCCGAAGACGATCCGCCGGGCCGAAGCGCTGCCGCTCGGCCCCTTCGTGCAACCGAAGAGCGAAGCGGAAGCGCTCGCCGCGCTGCGCGAGCTCGCGGACAAGAACCAGGTGTTCCGCTCGTACATCGGGCAGGGCTACTACAACGCACACACCCCGGCGGTGATCCTGCGTAACGTGCTCGAAAATCCGGCGTGGTACACCGCGTACACGCCGTATCAGCCGGAAATTTCGCAGGGCCGTCTGGAAGCGTTGCTGAACTTCCAGCAGATGATCGTCGACCTGACCGGTCTGGCGATTTCGAATGCCTCGCTGCTCGACGAAGCCACCGCCGCCGCTGAAGCCATGACGCTGCTGCAACGCGTCGGCAAGCCGAAGTCGAACGTGTTCTACGTCGCCGACGACGTGCTGCCGCAAACCATCGAAGTGGTGAAAACGCGCGCCACGCCGGTCGGCATCGAAGTGAAAGTGGGCCCGGCTGCAGACGCCGCGAACGCCAACGCGTTCGGCGTGCTGCTGCAATACCCGGGCGTGAACGGCGACGTGCGCGACTACCGCGCACTCGCTGATGCGATCCACGCAGCGGGCGGCCACGTGGTGGTCGCCGCCGACCTGCTGGCGCTGACCGTTCTGACGCCGCCGGGCGAATGGGGCGCGGACGTGGCCGTGGGCAACACGCAGCGTTTCGGCGTGCCGGTCGGTTTCGGCGGCCCGCACGCGGCTTACCTCGCCGTGCGCGACGAATTCAAGCGTCAGATGCCGGGCCGTCTCGTCGGCGTGACCGTCGACGCCCAAGGCAATCCGGCGCTGCGTCTGGCGCTGCAAACGCGCGAACAGCATATCCGCCGCGAGAAGGCGACCTCGAACGTGTGCACCGCGCAAGCGCTGCTCGCGATCATGGCCAGCATGTACGCCGTCTATCACGGCCCGCACGGTCTGAAAACGATCGCGCTGCGAGTGAACCGCATCGCCGCCTTGCTCGCCGAAGGTGCGAAACAACTCGGCTATACGCTCGTCAACGAAACCTTCTTCGACACACTGACGTTCGAAAGCGGCGCGCGTACCCAGGCGCTGCACGACGCGGCAAAAGCGCGGCGCATCAACCTGCGCCGCGTGAGCGACACGCAAGTCGGCCTGTCGGTCGACGAAACCACCACGCGCCATGATCTGGCCGATCTGCTCGCCCTGTTTGCAGAAGCAGCGGGCGCGAAAGACGTGCCGCAAGTCGACGCGCTCGACGCAGCCATCGCCGCGTCGAACACCGCCTCGGTGCCGGCCGCGCTGGAGCGCACCAGTGCGTACCTCACGCACCACGTGTTCAACCGTCACCATTCCGAAACGGAAATGCTGCGCTATCTGCGCAGCCTGTCGGACAAGGACCTCGCGCTCGACCGCTCGATGATCCCGCTCGGCTCGTGCACGATGAAGCTGAACGCGACCTCGGAAATGCTGCCGGTCACGTGGCCCGAATTCGGTCAGATTCATCCGTTCGCGCCGGCTGAGCAAACCGTCGGCTACCGCGAGATGATCGATCAACTGGAAGAAATGCTGGTCGCGGCGACCGGTTACGCAGCGGTCTCGCTGCAACCGAACGCGGGCTCGCAAGGCGAGTACGCGGGTCTGCTGATCATCCACGCGTACCACGCGTCGCGCGGCGAAGCGCATCGCAATGTCTGCCTGATTCCCGCTTCGGCGCACGGCACGAACCCGGCGTCGGCACAAATGGCCGGCATGCAGGTGGTCGTGGTGGCGTGCGACGCGCAAGGCAACGTCGATATCGAAGACCTGCAGAAGAAAGCCGATCAGCACGCCGACAAGCTCGCGGCGATCATGATCACGTACCCGTCCACGCACGGCGTGTTCGAGGCGAACGTCCGGGAAATCTGCGAGATCGTGCATGCGCACGGCGGCCAGGTGTATGTGGACGGCGCGAACATGAACGCCATGGTTGGGCTGTGCGCGCCTGGCCAGTTCGGCGGCGACGTCTCGCACCTGAATCTGCACAAGACTTTCTGTATTCCGCACGGCGGCGGCGGACCGGGCGTCGGTCCGGTTGCGGTCGGCGCGCATCTCGCGCAATTCCTGCCGAATCAGATTTCGTCGGGCTATGAACGCGCGCCGAACGGTATCGGCGCGGTGTCGGGCGCACCGTACGGTTCCGCTTCGATCCTGCCGATTTCGTGGATGTACATCGCGATGATGGGCGCGAAGAACCTCACCGCCGCTACCGAAACCGCGATCCTCAACGCCAACTACGTCGCGAACAAACTCGCGCCGCATTATCCGGTGCTGTATTCGGGCCCGGGCGGACTGGTCGCGCACGAGTGCATTCTGGATCTGCGCCCGATCAAGGACAGCAGCGGCATCACCGTCGACGACGTCGCCAAGCGTCTCGCCGACTACGGCTTCCACGCGCCGACCATGAGCTTCCCGGTGCCGGGCACGCTGATGGTCGAGCCGACCGAATCGGAATCGAAGGAAGAACTCGACCGCTTCATCGAAGCGATGATCGCGATCCGCGAGGAAATCCGCGCCGTGGAAGAAGGCCGCTCGGACCGCGAAGACAATCCGCTCAAGCATGCGCCGCACACGGCAGCGGTGGTGATCGCGAACGACTGGAAGCATGCGTATGCACGCGAAACCGCGGCGTATCCGCTGCCCACGCTGATCGCGAAGAAGTACTGGCCGCCGGTCGGCCGGGCGGACAACGTGTACGGCGACCGCAATCTGTTCTGCTCCTGCGTGCCGATCGCCGACTACGAGTAAGCGTGTCCGCCAACCGCGCATCGTCTGCAAGGTTGTAAGCAGGCGTTGCGCGGTTCTGTCGCTTGGGTCCGCAAACGGCTAACATCTCACACCGAATCAGCCCAACGAGGAGTTTCGCATGGCGCGAAAGGTGCGATTGATGCAAAGCCGGACCGAAGCAAGGCGAGCCCAGACGTGGCAGCAGGCTTTTACATTGCTGTTGGCGAGCGCGGCGGTGCTGCTGCCGCTGCGGCAGGCGCAGGCCGCGATGAATTTTTGTGCAGCGCCCGCGCTGCAAACCAGCGAGCGCACCAATGCCGATCCGGGTGTCAAAGCGCTGGTGAGCAATGTGCAGGCGCATCTGAACGACGCACCGCATGCGGTGGCGAAACTGCATACCGAAGGCACGTTGCCGCATGAGGGCATTTACGATCAAAGTGTCGAGGCGGAGAAGGATCTCGATCTGCTGCGTGACGCCGCGCTTGCCTGGCGTGCGACCAGTGACGACCGCTATCTGAAGCTGGTCGACCGTCTGCTGTATGCGTGGGTCACGACTTATCAACCCAGTTTCAATCCGATCGACGAAACCCGTTTCGAAGGCCTGATCCTCGCCTACGACATGACCGCGAGCGCGTTGCCGGTAAAGACGCGCAATGCATCGATGGCGTTCCTCACGAAGCTCGCGAGCGGCTATATCGCGCAGATCGACGCGCAGCCGCGGCCGCTCAAGGGCACGTTCCGGAACAACTGGCAAAGCCACCGGGTCAAGCTGATCGCGATGGCCGCGTTCACGCTGGATAACCGCAAGATGATCAACGCGGCACAGCGCCTGTTCGACGAGCACATCGGCGACAACATCGCGCCGGACGGCTCGACAGTGGATTTCGCCGAGCGCGATGCGCTGCACTACGTCACCTACGACCTCCAGCCGCTCGTGACCGCCGCACTCGCCGCGCGCCGCCACAACCGCAACTGGTTGCCGGAGAAGGGGGCGAACGGCGCCTCGCTGGCAGCCGCGCTGAACTGGCTCACGCCGTACGCGGACGGCAGCAGGACGCATGAAGAATTCGTGCATTCGAACGTGGCGTTCGATGCCAAACGTCGCGAGGCCGGCTTACCCGGCTATTCGGGTCAATGGGATCCGAAAAACGCGACGGAACTGTTTCACCTGGCGGCGCGTCTGGATGGACGCTATACGCCGATCGCGCTGCAGCTCGCACCGACGCCGCCCGCGTGGCTCGCCGTGTGTTTGCCGCTGCCGGCGCGCTAAACTTACTTTTATCAGCAGGAGCAGTAAATGGCAGTCAGCGTGTTCGACCTCTTCAAAATCGGCATTGGTCCGTCCAGTTCGCATACGGTCGGGCCGATGCGTGCGGCACTGATGTTCGCGCAAGGGCTCGAACGCGACGGGCTGCTTGGCGCGACGGCCTCGGTGAAAGTGGATTTGTACGGTTCGCTCGGCGCAACCGGCAAGGGGCACGGCACCGATCGCGGCGTGATGCTCGGCCTGATGGGCGACGCGCCCGACACGGTCGATCCGGACACCATCGCGCAACGGCTGGAAGCGGTGAAAAGCTCACGCAAGCTCGCCTTGCTCGGCACGCACGATGTGCCGTTCGTGCAAAAAGATCACATTTCGTTCTATCGCCAGGCGCTCGCGGAGCATCCGAACGGCCTGAAGCTGCGCGCATTCGACGCGCAGGGCGAGACGCTGCGCGAGTCGACGTATTTATCGGTGGGCGGCGGTTTTGTGGTGACAGCGGGCGCGCCGAATACGAAGGTGCTGAGCGCCGTCGAACAGTTGCCGCATTCGTTCCGCAGCGGCAACGAATTGCTCGCGCTGTGCAAATCGACCGGCAAGAGCATCGCGCAATTGATGTGGGACAACGAACGCGTCTGGCATACGGAAGAAGAGACGCGTGCCGGCTTGTTGAAGATCTGGGGCGTGATGCAATCGTGCGTGGCGCGCGGTTGCGGCATCAACAATCCCGATGCAGACGGTACTTTGCCTGGTCCGTTCCAGGTGAAGCGCCGTGCCCCACAGTTGTATCGCGCGTTGTCGAGTAATCCTGAGCTGGCGCTCCGCGATCCGCTGTCGATGGTCGACTGGATCAACCTCTACGCCATCGCCGTCAATGAAGAAAACGCCGCGGGCGGGCGCGTGGTCACGGCCCCGACCAATGGCGCGGCCGGCATCATTCCGGCGGTGCTGCATTACTACACGCGCTTCATGTCGGGCTCGAACGAGCAGGGCGTGATCGACTTCCTGCTGACGGCGGCCGCGATCGGCATTCTGTACAAGCTGAACGCGTCGATCTCCGGCGCGGAAGTGGGCTGCCAGGGTGAAGTGGGCGTGGCCTGTTCGATGGCCGCGGGTGCACTCGCGGCGGTGATGGGCGGCACGCCTGAGCAAGTCGAGAATGCTGCCGAAATCGGCATGGAGCATAACCTCGGACTGACGTGCGATCCGGTCGGCGGAATGGTGCAGATTCCGTGCATCGAGCGCAATGCAATGGGCTCGGTGAAAGCCGTGAATGCCGCGCGCATGGCGCTACGCGGAGACGGCACGCATTACGTGTCGCTGGACTCCGTAATCAAGACCATGATGCAGACCGGCGCCGATATGAAGACGAAGTACAAGGAAACCTCGCGCGGCGGGTTGGCGGTGAATATTGTGGAGTGTTGAGGACGCCGGGATTCGCCGGCGGGTATGCGGCGGGTTGTGCGAATGACAACGCGGGCTTCGGCCCGCGTTTTCGTTTCCGCGACGCCCGCGCTTCACGAACGCGGTTGCGCTGCGCCATGACATTGGATGCGCGGTCGGCGTAAGCTGTCGAGGCGCCCATCGGCTTTGTGCCTTATGCAAACCCCGATGCGGCAACAACCCAACAGCACCGATCTCACCCATCGCCACGCCTGGAGGCTTCATCGCAATGCCGCTCGCTTCTGAATCTTCTTCCGCCGCCCAAACCACCGGCGCGCGTCTCGTCGTAGACGCCTTGCTGACACACGGCGTCGAACGTGTTTTCTGTGTTCCTGGTGAGAGCTTTCTCGCCGTACTCGACTCGTTGCACGACGAGACTGAACGCATTCAGACCATCGTCTGCCGTCACGAAGCGGCTGCGGCAAACATGGCCGAGGCCGTCGGCAAATTGACTGGACGTCCGGGCGTCGCGATCGTCACGCGCGGACCGGGAGCGACGCATGCCTCGATCGGCGTGCATACCGCGTTCCAGGACTCCACCCCGATGATCCTGCTGATCGGCCAATGCGCGCGCGAGCATCTCGATCGCGAGGCCTTCCAGGAAATCGACTACCGGCGCATGTTTGGGCAGATGGCCAAGTGGGTCGCGCAAATCGACGATCCCAAGCGCATTCCCGAGTATCTGAGCCACGCGTTTTATACCGCGACGTCGGGACGTCCGGGACCGGTCGTGTTGTCGCTGCCGGAAGATGTGTTGAGCGACGCGTGCGATCTGGTTGCCGGCGCGCCCGCCTACAAGCGTGTGGCGGCGTCGCCGTCCGCGGCTCAGATGGACGAGTTGCGCCGACTGCTGGAAGGCGCGCAACGGCCGATGGTCATTGCCGGCGGTAGCGGTTGGACACCTGCGGCGTGTGCCGACCTGCAGCGCTTCGTCGAGAATTGGCAATTGCCGATTGGCCTCGCGTTCCGCTTCCAGGACACGCTGGATAACGAGCATCCGAACTATGCGGGCGATGTCGGCCTGGGTATCAATCCGGCGCTTGCTCAACGCATCCGCGATGCGGATCTGCTGCTCACGCTTGGACCCCGTTTGGGTGAGGCCACCACCAACGGCTACACGCTGCTCGATATTCCGAAAACGAAGCAAACCTTGGTGCACGTTCATCAAGGCGCGGAAGAACTTGGCCGCGTGTATGCCGCCGATCTGCCGATTGTCTCCGGCATGCCGGAACTGGCGGCCCTGCTTGCCGAACTCAAGCCTTCGTCCGACACGCTTGCATGGAGCGGCGCCGCGGCAGAAGCGCATCGCGCGTATCTCGACTGGCGCAAGCCACGTCCCATTCCGGGCGACGTGCAGATGGGCGAAGTGATCCAGCAATTGCGCGCGCATTTGCCGGACGACGCGATCCTCACCAACGGTGCCGGCAACTACGCGACGTGGCTGCATCGGCATTTTTCATACCGGCACTATCGCTCGCAACTCGCACCGACCAGCGGCGCGATGGGCTACGGCGTACCGGCTGCGATCGCGGCGAAGTCGATGTATCCGCAACGTGCGGTGGTCGCGCTGGCCGGCGACGGTTGTTTCATGATGTCCGCGCAGGAACTCGCCACGGCGATGCAATACGATCTGCGCGTGATCTTTATCGTGGTGAACAACAGCCACTTCGGCACGATCCGGATGCATCAGGAACGGCACTATCCGAATCGCGTGCACGGCACCGGCCTCACGAATCCGGACTTCGCGGCGTTCGCCAGGTCGTTCGGCGCGCATGGTGAGACGGTGGAGCGTACTGAAGATTTTCTGCCGGCGTTGCAGCGTTCAATGGAAGCGAAACGGGCGGCAGTGATCGAGATTCGCATGCCGCAAGAGGCGAGCACGCCGGGCGCGACGTTGGAGCAGATTCGCGAGCAGGGGAAGAAGCTGCGAGGGGAGTGACGGCGTTACGTCCTGCCCCCTGCACGCACAGCGAAGCACACAAGAAAAAGCCCTGCGGTTCGAAAGAACCGCAGGGCTTTTTTGTGCAATGAGCCGGTGAGCGTCAGGCTGAAACCGCTTGCCCTCGCAGACTCATGGCGAAAAACCGCTTACTTCCCGCCCACGCTTTGCAGCGTCGTCCACTTGCCGTCGACAACCTTGTACAGCGTGATGCCGCCGTTCTTCAGGTCGCCCTTGCCGTCGTACGCGAGGTTCGCTGCCGTCACTGCCGGCATCGAGGTCTTCGCGAGCAGCGGCAGGTACTTGGCCGGATCGGTCGAGTTAGCCTTCTTCATCGCGTCGAACATGGCCATTGCGCCGTCGTACGCGTACGGCGAGTACGTTTGCACGTCTTCGTTGAAGCGCTTCTTGTACTTCGCGACGTAGTCCTTACCGCCCGGCATTTCTTCCAGCGGCAGGCCGGCGAGCGATGCCACCGTACCATTCGCTGCGTCACCCGCGATCTGGATGAACGTCGGCGTGTGGACCATTTCGCCGCCCATCAGCGGCGCCTTGATGCCCAGTGCCTTCATCTGCTTGACCATCGGTGCCGCTTGCGAATCCGCGCCGCCGTAATAGATCAGGTCCGGTTGCACCGACTTCAGCTTGGTCAGGATCGACTTGAAGTCGACAGCCTTGTCGTTCGTGTATTCACGATCGACAATCGTGCCGCCCGCCGCCTTCGCAGCCTTTTCGAACTGATCAGCCAGACCTTGGCCGTAAGCCGTACGGTCGTCGACGATCGCGATCTTCTTCACGCCCAGGGTCTTCACCGCGAACGTGCCGGCGACCGAACCTTGCTGCGTGTCGGACGTCATCATGCGGAACGTGGTCTTGAAGCCTTGTTGCGTGTACTCAGGCGCGGTGGCCATGGCGATTTCGGGGATGCCCGCGTTCGCGTAGATGCGCGAAGCCGGAATCGTGGTGCCCGAGTTGAAGTGACCGAGCATGCCCTTGATGCCGTCATCCACCAGCTTTTGTGCAACGGTCGTGCCGGTGCGCGGGTCAGCCTGGTCGTCGGCCGAATCCAGCACGAAGCGAACCTGCTTGCCGCCGATTACCGGCTTGGTGGCGTTCATGTCTTCCACTGCCAGCGTGATGCCGTTCTGGAAGTCCTTGCCGTAGTGCGCCTGTGCGCCCGTCATCGGACCGGCAAAGCCGATCTTCACGTCTTCAGTCGATTGAGCGTTGGCCGTCCCCGCCAGCGACATTGCCGCAACCAGTGCTGCGCCTGCCAGCTTTGTCATCTTGTGTTGCATAGCTTCTCCTTGGTACCAGGTGTGGATGGAGCGGTTTTTCGGGGTCGCCGTACCGCTTCCGTTCTATTGAAGGGATCAATGAGGTTCGCTCAACCGATCGTCATCAAATTTGCATTACCGCCTGCTGCTGCCGTATTCACACTCACCGAGCGCTCCGTCAACAGACGCTCGAGCGCATAGTCTTCATCGCCGCTTTCCAGCGCGCGGGCCGCGACGCCTTGCACCGAAACAATCGGCCCCGGACGTTTCGCGACTTCCTTCACCAGCGCCAGCAGTTCGTCGCTGTCGCCTTCGAACAGTACTGCGTCGAACGGCGTGTCGGCGCTCTTCTTCACGCTTGCGTGGGACTTCAACGCGGCAGGCAATTGCGACACCAATTGTTCCCCAGCCGCGCCTTCGAACAACGCGCGATTTCCCGTAGCCAGCGCCGCGGCGAACTGCACGCGCGCACCGCTTGCCGTCGAGGCGATACACAGCACTGTGCCGCGCGCGCCGAGCGTGTACGTGTTGCGCTCGCCCGTGGGGCCCGACAATACCGCAGTTGCGCCCGCCGGCACATGCGACAGATAACCGTCGCAACGTGCGGCCAGCGCCGCCTGTTGTTCGCCGATCAGCCAGTCGCGCAGCGCCGTCAAGGCCGCGGACGGACTGTCGCCGCGATTATCCCCGTTCGGGCCGGCTTGCGGTACATCAACCACCAGCGACTGCGCCAGCGACTTCGGCAAGCCTGCCGGACGCGTCGCCAACAGGCGCTGCAGATACAGTGCGCCACCGGCTTTCGGACCCGTGCCCGACAAACCTTCACCACCGAACGGCTGAACCCCCACCACCGCGCCGATCACGTTGCGGTTCACATAGATGTTGCCGACATGCGCGCGGCTGATCACGTGGCCGATGGTTTCATCGATCCGCGTATGGATGCCGAGCGTCAGGCCGTAACCGGTCGTGCGGATCTGTTCGAGCAGCTTGTCGAGCTGGCTGCGGCGGTAACGCACCACATGCAGCACCGGGCCGAACACTTCACGCTTCAATTCGTCGATGCTGTCGAGTTCGATCAGCGTCGGCGGAACAAACGTGCCTTGCGCGCCGCCTTCCGGCATCGGCAGTTGCTCGATCTTGCGGCCTTTTTCGCGCATCGCCGCGACGTGCGCGTCGATACCGCGTTTTGCATCGAGGTCGATCACCGGGCCGACGTCGATCGAAAGGCGATCCGGATTACCCACTGACAGTTCGCGCATCGCGCCCGTCAGCATTTCCAGCGTGCGGTCCGCAACGTCTTCCTGCAGACAAAGAACGCGCAACGCAGAACACCGTTGACCGGCGGAATCGAACGACGACTGCAGCACGTCCGCCACCACCTGCTCCGCGAGCGCCGACGAATCGACGATCATCGCGTTCTGACCACCCGTTTCGGCGATCAGCGGAATCGGCTTGCCTTCCGGATCGAGGCGGTTCGAGAGCGTCCGGTTGATCAGGCGTGCGACTTCGGTCGAACCGGTGAACATCACCGCACGGGTGCGCGGATCGGCCACGAGAGCGGCGCCGACCGTTTCGCCATCGCCCGGCAGCAGTTGCACCGCGCCCGCCGGCACGCCGGCTTCGCGCAGAATACGCACGGCTTGTGCGGCGATCAGCGGCGTTTGTTCAGCCGGCTTCGCGAGCACAGTGTTGCCGGCTGCAAGCGCCGCCGCCACCTGGCCCATGAAAATCGCCAGCGGGAAATTCCACGGGCTGATACACACCACCGGACCGAGCGGGCGATGCGTGTCGTTGGAAAATTCGTTACGGATCTGCGTCGAGTAGTAGCGCAGGAAATCGATCGCTTCACGGATTTCCGCAACCGCGTTCGCCAGCGACTTGCCGGCTTCCCGCACCACGAGACCCATCAGCGTGTGCATCTGCGCTTCGAGCAGATCGGCGGCACGTGCCAGACAGTCGGCACGGGCATCGACCGGCGTGGCTTGCCAGATCGGCGCGGCGGCAACCGCGTGGGCCAATGCTGCGCTGACGTGTTCCGAGGTCGCTTCGACCACCGTGCCGACGAGGTCACGATGATCGGCCGGGTTGCGCACGTCGCGAGCGACGCCCACGGCAATCTCGTTGTCTTCGAGCATCGGCGCGGCGCGCCACGGATGATGCGCGCTCGCCAGCAACGCCGACGAGAGCGACGCCAGACGGTGTTCGTTCGACAGATCGAGGCCCATCGAATTGAGGCGCTCTGCACCGAACAGATTGCGCGGCAGCGGAATCTTCGCGTGCGGCGCGCCGAGCGGCACGATCTTCGAGGCTTCGTCGACCGGGTCGGCGATCAGGTCCTTGATCGCGACGTTTTCATCGGCGATACGGTTCACGAACGAGGTGTTCGCGCCGTTTTCCAGCAGGCGGCGCACGAGATACGCGAGCAGCGTTTCATGCGTGCCGACCGGCGCGTACACGCGGCACGGACGGTTCAGCTTGTCGCGGCCGGTGACCTCTTCGTACAGCGGTTCGCCCATGCCGTGCAGGCACTGGAATTCGTACTGACCGGGGTAGTAGTTATTGCCCGCGAGGTGATAGATCGCCGACAGCGTGTGCGCGTTGTGCGTGGCGAACTGCGGATAAACCGCGTCCGGCGCGCCGAGCAGCTTTTTCGCGCAGGCCAGGTACGACACGTCCGTGTAGATCTTGCGCGTGTAGACCGGATAGCCTTCGAGGCCATCCACTTGCGCGCGCTTGATTTCGGTATCCCAATACGCGCCCTTCACGAGGCGAACCATGATGCGGTGACGGCTGCGGCGCGCCAGATCGATCAGGTATTCGATCACGAACGGGCAGCGCTTCTGGTACGCCTGCACCACGAAACCAATGCCGTTCCAGCCGGCCAGTTCCGGGTCGAAACACAGCGCTTCGAGCAGATCGAGCGAGATTTCGAGGCGGTCGGCTTCTTCGGCGTCGATGTTCAGGCCGATGTCGTAGCGGCGCGCGAGGATCGCCAGCGAGCGCACGCGCGGCAGCAGTTCGCTCATCGTGCGTTCCTGCTGCGAGCGCGAATAGCGTGCGTGCAGCGCCGACAGCTTGATCGAGATGCCCGGGCCTTCGTAAATGCCGCGGCCGCCGGCTGCCTTGCCGATCGCGTGAATCGCCTGCTCGTACGACGCGTAGTAGCGTTGCGCGTCGGCTTCGGTCGTGGCGGCTTCGCCGAGCATGTCGTACGAATAGCGGAAACCGCGCGCTTCGTACTTGCGGCTGTTAGCCAGCGCTTCCGAGATGTTCTCGCCGGTGACGAACTGTTCGCCCATCAGGCGCATGGCCATATCCACGCCCTTACGGATCAGCGGTTCGCCGCCCTTGCCGATCAGGCGCGTCAACGCCGACGACAGACCCGTCTCGCTATTGGTCGTCACCAGCTTGCCGGTGATCATCAAGCCCCACGTCGCGGCGTTGACGAACAGCGACGGCGCCTGGCCGACGTGCGATTTCCAGTCGCCCTTGCTGATCTTGTCGCGGATCAGCGCGTCGCGCGTGGCGCGATCGGGAATGCGCAGCAGCGCTTCGGCGAGGCACATCAGCGCCACGCCTTCCTGGCTCGACAACGAAAATTCGTGGATCAGCCCTTCGACGCCACCGCCCTTGCTCTTCGTGCGCAGCGTTTCGACCAGCTTGCCGGCCATGGACTGCACATCGCCCGCGAGATTGGCCGGCAAACGCGCCTGGCCGAGCAGGAAGGGCACGCATTCCGGCTCGGGACGGCGGTACGCCGCGGTGATCGCCGCGCGCAGCACCGATTGCGGCTGCACGTTTTGCGCGAATTCGAGGAATGGATGCGACGCGCTGTCTTCGTCGTGCTCCACCGCGGCGCCGTCTGCCAGATCGGCCGTGCCGGTGTGGCCTGACAATTCCGGAGGCAACTGTCCATGCTCGATCTTTTCGAGGTATGCGAAGATCGCCTGCTTGATCAGCCAGTGCGGAGTGCGCTCGAGGCGGGTGGCGGCATCTTTCAGCCGGGAACGCAGGAGGTCGTCGACCTTGACGCCAAGGGTGGTGCTAGCCATGTTTCCTTCTTCGGATACCAGACGACATCGCTGGGTATCGCCGGTGAGAGACTAAAAGTTGAGCGAATCGTACGCCTCCCAATAAAAAGGTGCAACCATGCATCGCGCATGGTTGCACCTTCGCGAAAGCCTTGTGCGGCGGGTGTTTGCGCCGGATGGCGCCGCGCGTGGCGACGGCGGTTGCGATCAGTACTTTCCCTGGCGTGATTCTTTTCGCTTTTACCCTTATCAGATTGCTCTGCGCGCCGTTATACAGAACATGGGTGGTTCGCGGCCTGAAGTCAGGCACGCACATAAAAAGCGGTACGGGGTTTTAGAGGACTGGTGAAATGGAAAAGTGGTTGGTCATACTGGGCATCTGGGCGATGTGTGCAATGTGCGCCGTGCTGTTCATCCGTGGCGCGACGGGTGGCGCGGGCAAACGCACGGGCGCCGAAGGGCGCGCGCGTCCGGCATCGCGCGCATCGGCTGGCGATGCGCGGGCAGCTGCGAACGATTGAACGGCTGAATCCGGCGCCTCGCGATAAGCAGGCGAGGGTTGGCGTCGATTGAGATCTCGATCGAGGTCGCGATTAACCCAGCGAGTTGTGAACGCGCGTCGCCCGGCTTTTCAACCGGCGACGGCGCAGACGCGCGCGTCAGTGATGCGGGATCGGCTCGAACCGGGCGCAGGTGTCGTCAGGCGAAACGAGCTGGTCGTGCAGACGGCAAAGCCGGCTGTCCGCCACGCTCGCGCCAAATCCGGAACTGAACACGGCGAGGCCAGCAATGCTCTGCTCCAATGAATGCCGATCCTCGGCGCGATACCGGCAGTGTGCACAGCGCGCCACACACGCGTCGCCGCGTGCGTGGGCCGTGCCGGCGATGCGGACAGCCTCGCTCATTACGAGCCCTGCCCCAAGCTATTCCAGTACGGTGCGAACACGTGCGCGGACAGCGCGTAGCCGATGGCGATATTGACCACCACGCCGGCCGTGAAGGCCAGGAACGGTTTCAGGCCGGTGGCTGAAAGTGCGCGCAGACGGGTGGTCAAGCCAATGCTCAGGAAACAGAACGTGAACGCCCACGTGCGCAGCGCGGTGATCGGCGCGACAAATTCAGGCGTGACGACCTTGCGATAGTCGGCTAGCGAGTAGTGGCTGGCGATCCACGTCACCAGCGCCGATGCGATGACGAAACCGATCACGAATTTCGGAAAACGCGCCCAGATTTCACCCACATTGGCCTTGGCCTGAACGCCGCTGTCCTGCGATTCCCAGCGTGTCGTGGCGACAATCGCCAGCACGAACGCCCAGATACCGATCCAGATGTCGCGGCCAACGACCTTCATCAGCGTGAACGCCTGCAACGACGCCTCGGGCGCGCCGGCGATCACGCCGCCCGCATGCTTCGCGAAGTCGCCGTAGGCTTGCGCGGCGGCAATGCCTGCGGCGTCGGCGAATTCCGAGGTGCCGATCCATGCACCGGCTACCGCCGTCGAAAGCCCCAGCGAGCGCGATGCGAACGGCAGCACGAAGATCATCACGATCGCCCACAGCACGACTAGCGTGATCGCCACCGACGCCTGTTCGCGCTTCGCCCGCACCGCGCCTGCAATCGCAATCGCCGCCGACACGCCGCACACCGCGCCGCCCACCCCCAGCACGGCCGCAAACCGCCGGTCGAGGCCGAGCGCCTTGCCCACAAAGAAGATCACGAAGAAGGTCACGAGCGAAACGATAGTCGCCTGCCCGACCGCGACCGGTCCCGCCCACACCAGCAAGGTGAACGGCAGCGTCGCGCCGAGCAGCACGATGCCGACCTTGATATAAAACTCCACGCGCAGGCCCGCCGAAAACCATTCGGGCAACGTGAACAGGTTGGAAATCAGGAGACCGAGCGCCAGCGCCACCAGCGGCGGCTCGAGGTTGTACTTCGACGCATTGACCCACGCACCCAGCGTGAAGATCAGCGCTGAGGCGACGAACAGGATCAGGAATGATCCGAAGAATGCGCCGACCCGTTGCTTCAGCGCGGCAAGGCTCACGCCGAACAGCACGGCAAACACGATGAACAGCGCGACATAATTCGGCAGATGCTTGCCGACGTCCTGCGCGGCTTGTGCCACGCTCGACCATTTGGCCGGCGCGACCGCCAACCACTTGATGCTACTGCCCGAGGCGAACAGCCCCCAGGCAATCACGATCACCAGCAGGCCGATCCAGACGGCCCACCAGTCTTCGGTCGAAAAGAGACCGCCACCGTGTGCACTCCGGTCGCTACGGTGTTCGCCGGGCGCCGCGCCGGTCGGCAGTGTTTGATTGGTATCGCTCATCGTCATGCCCCGAGTGAGTTGAGTAGCATCGGCGCGGGAATGTTGGAGTTTTGCTAAAGCGTGCGCCGATTCGGCGAAATATAGGCGAGTGCGTACGCAAAACGAAACGACCATTCGCTCTATGAATATGACTCAAAGAAGTAACGCGCCACGCCGCGGGTGCCGCGGCGGCCGGCGTCAGATGTCGAGCGGGTCGACTTCGAGGTTCCAGCGCAGCACGCCTTTCAGGCCGCGCAGCATGGGTTGCCACGCGCGCAACGTCGCCTGCAATGCGGCCCGCGACGCGCTTTCGATCAGCAACTGCGCGCGATGCACGTGCATCACCTTGACGATGGTAAGCGGCACGGCGTCATAGACCGTCACACGCCCGGCGGCCGGGATTTCGGTCAGCGCGGCGGCGGCCTGTTGCAGGAAGGCAAGCGCGGCTTCGAGCGTGCGGCCTTCGGCGCGCAGCAAAGCCTGATAGACGAACGGCGGCAAATGCGCGTCGCGCCTTTCGCCCAGTGTCGAATTGGCAAAGCCGACGTAATCATGCCGCCCCAGCGCGTGGTACAGCGCATGGCGCGGATAGCGCGTCTGCACCAGCACTTCGCCCGGCAAACCGGCGCGGCCCGCGCGGCCGCTCACCTGCATCAATTGCGCAAAGAGCCGTTCACTCGCGCGGAAGTCGTGCGAAAACAGGGCAGTGTCGGCGTTCAGTACGCCGACCAGCGACACGCGCTGGAAGTCGTGGCCCTTCGCGATCATCTGCGTGCCGACGAGGATGTCGACCTCGCCTGCGTGGACGTCGGAAAACAGCGCCTGCGCGCTACCTTTGCGGCGCGTGCTGTCGGCGTCGATGCGCAGCACGCGGGCGCCAGGCACAGCGCTCGCCAGCGTTTCTTCGACACGTTGGGTGCCGCGGCCCATCGGCGCGATGTCCACATTGCCGCACTCGGGGCACGAGCGCGGAATGCGCGATTCCCAGCCGCAGTGGTGGCAGCGCAGCGCGCGCTCGGGTTTGTGCAACACGACGTAGGCGCTGCAACGCGGGCAGCCTGCCACCCAGCCGCACGCATCGCAGGCGAGCTGCGGCGCGTAACCACGCCGGTTGAGAAACACGAGACTTTGCTCGCCGCGTTCGAGCCGCGCCTTCAGCGCCGCGATCAAAGGCCCGGACAGACCTTCAACCGAAGCCCGCCCGCGCCGCCGCTCTTCTTCCAGATCGATCAGCTTGACGGTGGGCAGAACGGCCGCGGCAACTGCACGGCGCGACAGGGTAAGCCGCTGATAGCGCCCCTGATCCGCTTGCCACCAGCTTTCCAGCGACGGCGTGGCCGAGCCGAGCACGACCGGCAAAGCGAGTTGTTTGGCGCGATAAATCGCGAGATCACGCGCCGAGTAGCGCAAGCCTTCCTGCTGCTTATAGGCGGGATCGTGTTCCTCATCGACGACGATGATCGCGAGTTTCGGCAGCGAAGCAAGCACCGCCAGCCGCGTGCCGAGCACGATGCGAGCGCGACCCGTGTGCGCGGCAAACCAGTTGCGGGCCCGTTCACCCTCCGCGAGGCCGCTGTGCAGCGTGACGATCGAGGTACCGTCGAGCGCGGCAAAACGGGCACGGAAGGCCGACTCGAATTGCGGCGTCAGATTGATTTCAGGGACGAGGACGAGTGCCTGGGCATCGGGCTTCGCCGCCAGAATCTCGGCGAGCGCACGCAGATAGACCTCGGTCTTGCCGCTGCCCGTCACGCCATGCAGCAGGAACGGTGCGAAACCGTTCGCGTCGCGGATCGCTTCGACTGCGCTCGCCTGTTCGTCGGTGAGCGTGGGCAGCGCAGGTGCCAGCACATCCGGCGCTGCAGGACTGGCGAGCACCTCGGCGGCTTCGATCACCTCCAGCGCCACCCACCCTTCGGCTTGCCATGCGTCGAGGGTTGCAATGGCTTTAGGATGAAGTGCGCGCGCGTCGGCCGCGATCAGAAATTCAGCCTCGGTGAGCGCCGAAGCAAGCTTGCGCAGCGCACTCGCGCGCGCGGGCAACGTTTCCGGCAATGCGGCGCGGCCTTCCGCCGTCAGGCTGTAACGCTCTTCCGGCGCGAAAAGACGCGACCAGCGCGAGGCATCACGCAGGGCTTGTGGCAAGCCTGGCAGCGCCACTTCCCCGAGGCCGCGTTGATAGTAGTCGGCCGCGAAGGCCGTGAGAGCCAGCCATTCAGCCGACACCGGCGGGCAGGCGGTGCAGACCGCGGTGACCGCCCGCAGGCGGTCGGCCGGCACCTCGCTGTGGGCGGTCACTTCGCACACGAGACCCACCACATGACGCTTGCCGAACGGCACACTCACCAGCATGCCCGGCGCGACCTGTTCGGGCGTATCACAGCGGTAGTCGAACAAAGTCGGCAGCGGATGATCCAGCGCGACGCGGACGAAAACTTCACTCACGCGGCGAGGTGAATCAGGTGAATGGATGCGACACGACGCCGCGTCACAGCACGCACTGAGCACACGGCGAATCCATCGAAGTTAAAGTAAAACTTCAATTTCCGCGCTAAGTTTTGGATTCGGCTGAACAATTGCAATCGGCCCGTGTGCCTGTGGATAACTTTGTTGAGAACTTCGTTCAGATGGGCCAGGAACCGCGCCCCAGCGGCCTTCTGTGGGATTTGACACATTTTGCAGTGAACCCCTGAAACCCTTGCCAGACAAGGCTTAGATCAAACGCGCCCGCAATGTGCAAGGGCCAGGGCACGACGAAAGCTTCTACCGCGCCGCAGCGTGATCAATGTGCATAAGTCAAGTCTTGACTTTCGTGGGACCGCCATCTGACGGCCCGCCCACTACAAATATTCCCTTAGGCCGAGAGCCCAGTCCGCTGCGTCGCAACAAAAATGGCAACGATTACGGCGTCAGATTGGTGCATGTGCGCCGCTGCGAATCGCGCGGCTATGACGATGGACTTCATCTACGAGTTCGGCGACATTCTCCGGCGGCGTGAACTGCGAAATGCCGTGGCCGAGATTGAAAACGTGGCCAGGATGATTGCCGAAACTGTCGAGCACCGCGCGCGCCTCCATGCGAATCGAAGCCGGCGGCGCAAACAGCACCGAGGGGTCGATATTGCCTTGCAGCGCCACCTTGCTCCCGACGCGCTCGCGGGCCCGGCTCAGGTTCACGGTCCAGTCGAGACCGACCGCGTCCACGCCAGTATTGGCGATCTCGTCGAGCCACAAGCCCCCGCCCTTCGTGAAGGTGATCACCGGCACTTTTTCGCCGTCGTGATCGCGCTTCAACTGGCTCACGACCTGCTGGATGTACTGCAGCGAGAAGCGCTGGTAGACGCCGTCTGCAAGCGCCCCGCCCCACGTGTCGAAAATCATCACGGCTTGCGCGCCGGCTTCGATCTGCGCGTTCAGATACGCCGCAACCGACTTCGCGTTGATGTCGAGAATACGGTGCATCAGGTCCGGCCGCGCGTACAACATTGATTTGACGGTACGGAAATCCGCCGATCCGCCACCTTCGACCATGTAGCACGCGAGAGTCCACGGGCTGCCGGAAAATCCGATCAATGGCACACGCTGGCGGCCTTGCGCGTCGGTGAGCGCGGTGCGAATTTCGCGCACCGCGTCGGTCACGTAACGCAGCGTGGCGTCGATATCCGGCACGGCGAGGCGTGCCACGTCGTCTTCGGTACGCACCGGCCGGGCGAATTTCGGCCCCTCGCCCGTGACGAATTCAAGACCGAGGCCCATGGCGTCCGGCACCGTCAGGATGTCGGAGAACAGGATCGCGGCGTCGAGCGGATAGCGCTCGAGCGGCTGCAACGTCACCTCGGTTGCATAGGCCGGATTCTTCGCCAGACCGAGGAAACTGCCCGCACGAGCCCGTGTGGCGTTGTATTCCGGCAGATAGCGGCCAGCCTGCCGCATCAGCCAGATCGGCGTGTAGTCGGTCGGCTGGCGCAGCAGCGCGCGCAGGAAAGTGTCGTTCAGGAGTTTATGGGCCACGTTGCGTACAACCGAAGGCAAAGGGGCATTTTACCGGACCCGGCTCGCCCTATCGTGCTTGATGCAGGCAATAACGCTCACGCACCGTGATTGCGTCCGACGGATTCGCCGCCGGGTGCGGCGCCATGACCTGGCTGAACGGCCAATGTTCAAGCATAAATTGCCGGGCTATCATCCGACGGCCTTACCAAACAATTACGCGCAACCAAGGAGACTCGATGAACAAGGCAGCACTCGCACTGCTCGGCGTTTTGACCGGTGTTTTGATGCACGCAGGCGCGGCGCAGGCACAGACCAGCACCACCGCAGCGGCACCCTCCCGGCTCGACGAAATCCTCGCGCGCGGCACGCTACGCGCCTGTACGACCGGGGACTACAAGCCGTACTCGTTTTACAAGGCAGACGGTCAGTTCGAAGGCATCGATATCGACATGGCCGAGTCACTCGCCAAATCGCTTGGCGTGAAGGCGGAATTCGTCAAGACGTCCTGGTCGAACCTGATGAACGACTTCGTCGCCAAATGCGACATCGGCGTGGGCGGTGTTTCGCCGACGCTCGAGCGCCAGAAGCGCGCGTTTTTCACGCAGGCGTACATGATCGACGGCAAAACGCCGATTGTCCGGTGCGACGACGTGAGCAAGTACCAGACGGTAGCGCAGATCGACCAGCCGGCGACCCGCGTGATCGTCAATCCGGGCGGAACCAACGAGCGTTTCGCGAAGCAGTATTTCCCGCATGCAAACCTGACCGTCTATCCAGACAATGTGACGATTTTTAAACAGATCCTCGCGGGCAAGGCCGACGTCATGGTGACGGACGCATCGGAAACCTTGCTGCAGCAAAAGCTGAATCCGGGCCTTTGCTCGGTGCATCCGGACAAGCCTTTCCAGTACGGCGAGAAGGCGTGGTTGCTGCCGCGCGGCGATGTGACGTTCCAGCAATATGTCGATCAATGGCTGCATCTTGCGCGAGCGACCGGCGAATATCAGGCAATCTCGGACAAATGGCTGAAATAGCCGGAGTGGGATGCACTCTGCGTCCCGCTCATTCGGAAAAGCTAGTCGCATTGATCGATTAATAGGTCCGCATGGCTGACACAATCGTGTAACCAGCCTTCGGCGTGTTAAACAAAACTCGAACAATCCGCTTGAACAGGGGCCGGCGCACCGGCCTCCTGCACGTCTTTCCAGCGCGCATGAAATATTGCAGCGCAGCGTGCGCGATTGTCCGAGAGCAAACGGACTTCGTAACGCCGGAAAACCACCTGTATTACAGCCGATTCGTCCCGAAAAAGTTGAGCATGCAACTATTTCATGCGGAATCAACTGAATGGATTACGCCGCGATATGCGTCGCGAGTAGCATCAATCAGGCGTATGAAATTGCGCAATTGTCATCGGTAAAAATTACGTTTAAAACACGCCAAATTGGAAATAAGTCCTGCAGCGCCTTATCTGGCGGGCGTTACAACCTGAAACACTTTGTTACCGCGCTGGTAGGTTAATTCGCCCACAATGCCCTCAACGGTTTCAACACGGATGTGGCTGGGTGCGTGGTGTGAGCGGATACGATGCACTTGCCGGTCGGCGTATGCCGAAGCCCTGTGAAGGGGCATCCCTGCTGGGGCCGTAGTCGACGCAGGGTCGTCGTCTCAGTTGGTTCCATCTTTGGTCTCCTCGCGCTAACCCCGTAGCGTGTGGTTTTTAGCGGGCTCCAGGCCCGCTTTTTTTTCGTCTGGTCAAACGTTTGCGAGCTGGTTGACGGGACGATTTGGCGATGTCCCAGCCCGGCGGTTTTCCGCTCGCGGCCTCTTTCTCCGCAAACGGTTTTCCTCAAAATGTCGGCCGGCGCCGCGCGTATCTTCGCGCGGCGCCGAACCCGCATGCCCGCCTATCAGGCCGTCTTGTCTTCCTGAATCTTCAATTCGCTGATCATCCGTTCACGCATGACGAACTTCTGAATTTTGCCCGTTACCGTCATGGGTAATTCGTCAACGAAGCGGATGTACTTCGGCACCTTGTAGTGAGCAATCTGGCCCTGGCAGAACTGCTGGATTTCTTCAGGTGTGGCCTGCTCGCCTGAGCGCAATACGATCCACGCGCACACTTCCTCGCCGTATTTCTTGTCGGGCACGCCAAACACCTGCACGCTCTGGATCTTCGGATGGCGGAACAGAAACTCTTCAATCTCACGCGGATAGATGTTTTCGCCACCGCGAATCAGCATGTCCTTCAGACGGCCAACGATGTTGCAGTAGCCGTCGGCATCGAGCGTCGCCAGATCGCCGGTATGCATCCAACCGTCCACGATGCTTTCCCGCGTCCTCGCCTCGTCTGCCCAGTAACCTTGCATGACCGAATAACCTTTGGTGCACAGTTCGCCTGTTTCCCCTACGGGCACGATATTGCCGAGCGGATCGACGATCTTCACTTCCAGATGCGGCTGGATACGGCCGACCGTCGTGGTGCGTTTGTCGAGCGGGTCGGTGGTCGAACTCTGGAAGGACACCGGGCTCGTCTCCGTCATGCCATAGGCGATCGTGATCTCGCTGAGGTGCATGCGCGCGACAACCTTCTTCATGGTTTCGATCGGACACGGCGAGCCCGCCATAATGCCCGTGCGCAGACGCGAGAAGTCGTAAGTGGCGAAGTCCGGATGATCGAGTTCGGCGATGAACATGGTCGGCACGCCGTGCAGCGCGGTGCACTGTTCTTCAGCGACCGCCGCGAGCGTTGCAGCCGGGTCGAATCCCTCACCCGGGAACACCATGTTCGCGCCGACCGATACGCACGCCAGTACCGCCAGCACCATGCCGAAACAGTGATAAAGCGGAACGGGAATGCACAGACCGTCCTGCTCCGTTAGTCGCATCGCCATTGCGATATAGCGCGCATTATTGACGACATTGCTATGCGTCAGCGTCGCGCCCTTCGGATTGCCTGTCGTGCCGCTGGTGAACTGAATGTTGATCGGTTCGTGACAGGACAGCGTTGCGCCGATGGCGTCGAGCTTCGCGACGTCGAGTGTGGCGCGGCCCTGCTCGATCACGTCGGAGAAGGTCAGCATGCCTGGCGTTTCCGTGTCGCACATGCGAATCACGTAGCGCAACGCCGGCAGGCGAGCGGCGCGCAGTTCACCCGGCTTTTGCGTCGCCAGTTCCGGCGCGAGCTCCTGCAGCATCTCGAGGTACATCGACGTCTTGAAGCGTTCGGCCGCGATGATCGCCTTGCAACCGACTTTGTTCAATGCATACTCGAGCTCCGCGAGCCGGTAAGCCGGATTGATGTTGACCAGCACGGCGCCGATGCGCGCGGTAGCGAACTGCGTGAGCAGCCATTCCACACGGTTCGGCGACCAGATGCCCACCCGGTCGCCCTTCGCAATCCCTAGCGCGAGGAGTCCGGACGCCAGCACGTCGATCTCTTCGGCGAACTCCCGCCACGTCCAGCGAATGCGCTGCTCACGAAATACCACGGCCGGACGGTCAGGAAAGCGCGCGGCGGTGTCGCGCAGAAACTGGCCGAGCGGCGCCTCACTCAACGGGATCTCGGTCGACCCGCGGACATAAGACAGATTGTCTTTGGGTTCGATGAGTGCTCCTACGCCTGACATGTGCGTTGCCATGGTGTTGTCTCCGTGAGCGGAAGCTCGCCCAGTCTATTGAAATGAATTTGAAACCGATTGTGCCACCGGCGTATGTCCGTCCGGCATCAAGTGTTACCCGCCCTCTGCGGTGGCCGTAGCTGAGACGGCTGCTCAATGCTTGCAGTCTGAACCAGTGATTTTGCTGACCTTTCCGTAAACGTCAAGTGCTGGTCAAAAAAAAGCAGCCACGAGGGCTGCTTTCTCTCTGATACGTGTTGCTTAGCTCTGGCCGCGCAGCTTACGCAGACGCTGAATCGCAGCGAGCTGAGCCGTCGCGTACGCCAATTCCGCTTGCGCAGTGGCGTATTCGAGGTTCGAGCCCGTGTTCTGCAGCGCTTCTTCCGCGCGCTTGCGTGCATCTTCAGCTTTGGCTTCGTCGAGATCCTTGCCACGGATCGCGGTGTCGGCGAGAACCGTCACAGCGCCAGGCTGAATTTCGAGAATGCCACCGGCGACGAACACAAACTCTTCTTCGCCGTTTTCAGCTTCGATGCGCACCGCACCCGGACGAATCCGCGTGATGAGCGGCGTGTGGCCCGGCAGAATGCCGAGTTCACCCGCTTCGCCCGGCAGCGCGACGAACTTCGCCTGGCCCGAGAAGATCTGCTCTTCCGCGCTGACGACGTCTACTTTAATGGTTGCCATATCGACTCCTGTGGCGATCAGAGTTAGCGCTTCAGCGCTAACTCCCGTCCCATGCAAGGCGGGGTGGAGCGTAATAAGAGGCGCCGGTTTTGCGTTCCGATACCACTTGAGTACCAGGACACGCGAGCCTGGCGCCCGCTTCGTTACACCCGACCTTTACTGGATCTTCTTGGCCTTTTCGAAGGCTTCGTCGATCGTGCCGACCATGTAGAACGCTTGTTCCGGCAGATGGTCGCACTCGCCGTCAACGATCATCTTGAAGCCACGGATCGTTTCCTTCAGCGGCACGTACTTGCCCGGCGAGCCCGTGAAGACTTCAGCGACGTGGAACGGCTGCGACAGGAAACGCTGGATCTTACGAGCGCGCGCAACGGCGAGCTTGTCTTCCGGAGCCAGTTCGTCCATGCCCAGAATCGCGATAATGTCGCGCAGTTCCTTGTAGCGCTGCAGCGTTTGCTGCACGCCGCGCGTGATTGCGTAGTGCTCTTCGCCGATCACGTTCGGGTCGATCTGACGCGAGGTCGAATCGAGCGGGTCCACTGCCGGGTAGATACCCAGCGAAGCGATGTCACGCGACAACACGACGGTTGCGTCCAGGTGGCCGAAGGTCGTAGCCGGCGACGGGTCGGTCAAGTCATCCGCAGGGACGTACACGGCCTGCACCGACGTGATCGAGCCAGTCTTGGTCGACGTAATACGCTCTTGCAACTTACCCATTTCTTCAGCCAGCGTCGGCTGATAGCCCACTGCCGACGGCATACGGCCGAGCAGTGCCGACACTTCCGTGCCTGCCAGCGTGAAACGGTAGATGTTGTCGACGAAGAACAGCACGTCGAGACCTTCGTCACGGAAGTGCTCAGCCATCGTCAAACCGGTCAGCGCGACGCGCAGACGGTTGCCCGGCGGCTCGTTCATCTGGCCGTACACCAGCGCGACCTTGTCGAGAACGTTCGAGTCCTTCATTTCGTGATAGAAGTCGTTCCCTTCACGGGTACGCTCGCCAACACCTGCGAACACGGAATAACCACCGTGTTCCTTAGCGATGTTGTTGATCAGTTCCATCATGTTCACGGTCTTGCCCACACCGGCGCCACCGAACAGGCCAACCTTACCGCCCTTAGCGAACGGGCAGATCAGGTCGATAACCTTGATGCCGGTTTCGAGCAGTTCCGTCGACGGCGACAGTTCGTCGAACGCCGGAGCCTTCTGGTGAATACCGCGAACCACGTCCGAGTTGATCGGGCCGGCTTCGTCGATCGGACGACCCAGCACGTCCATGATCCGGCCGAGGGTCGGCTTGCCAACCGGCACGCTGATCGGCTTGCCGGTGTTCTTCACCGTCGTACCACGGCGCAGACCGTCGGAGGCACCCAGACAGATGGTACGGACGACGCCGTCGCCCAGCTGCTGCTGGACTTCGAGGGTCAGTTCCGAACCGTCGAGAATGAGCGCGTCGTAAATCTTCGGCATGTGGTCACGCGGGAATTCCACGTCGATCACCGCGCCGATGCACTGTACGATCTTGCCTTCTACCAAAGCAGTAGTACTCATCGCTTTTCCTTTAGATACTCAATTCTTCACTCGCGCAAAGGCGCAGTTTTGGTGGGGGCGCCCAGCCGGGTGCGCCACCAAGGCGCACACGAAGCAGCTTGCCTGACCGTCAAGGTCAGACAGCCGCCGCGCCACCGACGATTTCCGACAGTTCTTTCGTGATCGCGGCCTGACGGCTCTTGTTGTACACGAGCTGCAGTTCGTTGATGACCGTCTTCGCGTTGTCCGAAGCGGCCTTCATCGCGACCATTCGTGCCGACTGCTCCGATGCCATGTTTTCCGCAACGGCCTGATAGACCAGCGCTTCGACATAGCGCACCAGCAGTTCGTCCACCACTGCCTGCGCATCCGGCTCGTAGATGTAGTCCCACTGCGTGCTCGGCGTCGTGCCGTCTTCTTCTTTGCGCTCGAACTGCTCTGCCGACAGCGGCAGCAGTTGCTCGATCACCGGCTCCTGCTTCATCGTGTTGACGAAGCGCGTGTACGCGAGGTACACCGCCGAAACCTTGCCTTCCGAGTACAGGTCGAGCTGCACCTTCACCGCGCCGATCAGCTTTTCCAGATGCGGCGTGTCGCCCAGATGCACGACATTGGATACAACCTTGGCGCGCAGACGGTTCAGGAAACCCAGACCCTTGGTGCCGATCGCAGTTGCTTCGATCGTCTTGCCCTGGCCTTCCAGTTCCTTGAACTTCTGCAGCGACGCACGCAGCACGTTGGTGTTCATACCACCGCACAAACCCTTGTCGGTCGTGACGAGGATGATGCCGGCCGCTTTCGCGCCTTCGTTCGACACCATGAACGGGTGACGATACTCCGGGTTCGCACGGCTCATGTGCGCAGCGATATCGCGGACCTTGTCGGCATACGGGCGAGCAGCGCGCATGCGCTCCTGAGCGCGGCGCATCTTCGATGCGGCCACCATCTCCATCGCTTTCGTGATCTTGCGCGTGTTTTGCACGCTCTTGATCTTGCCGCGAATTTCCTTCATTCCAGCCATTGCTTGCTCCTTGATCGAAGCAGCGCGGGTTCAGTTGCCTGCGGCCCGCGCCGCTTCAAGGTCCGTTTATGCCTTGCGGGTCACTCGCGGATCAATAAGCGCCGGACTTCTTGAAGTCTTTGAGAGCCGTATGCAGCAGGGCTTCGTCGTCCTTCGAGAGTTCCTTGGTGTCTTCGACGCGCTTGATCAGGTCAGCGTGCTTCGTCTTCAGGTAATCGCGCAGGCCCTTTTCGAACGGCAGCACTTGCGCAACTTCCAGATCGTCGAGGTAGCCATTGTTCGCTGCGAACAGCGCGACAGCCAGTTCCCACACTTGCAGCGGCTGATACTGCGGCTGCTTCAGCAGTTCCGTCACGCGGCGGCCGCGCTCCAGCTGCTTGCGGGTGGCTTCGTCGAGGTCCGAGGCGAACTGCGCGAACGCTGCGAGTTCACGGTACTGCGCCAGGTCGGTACGAATACCGCCCGACAGCTTCTTCACGACCTTGGTTTGAGCCGCACCACCAACGCGCGACACCGACACGCCGGCGTTGATTGCCGGGCGGATACCTGCGTTGAAGAGGTCGGTTTCCAGGAAGATCTGGCCGTCGGTAATCGAGATCACGTTCGTCGGAACGAATGCGGTCACGTCGCCGGCTTGCGTTTCAATGACCGGCAGTGCTGTCAGCGAACCGCTCTTGCCCTTCACTTCGCCGTTCGTGAACTTCTCGACGTACTCTTCCGAGACGCGAGCAGCACGCTCCAGCAGACGCGAGTGCAGATAGAACACGTCGCCCGGGTAAGCTTCGCGGCCCGGCGGGCGGCGCAGCAGCAGCGAGATCTGACGGTATGCCCAGGCTTGCTTGGTCAAATCGTCATAAACGATCAGCGCGTCTTGACCGCGGTCGCGGAAGTATTCGCCCATCGTGCAACCGGCGTACGGTGCGAGGTATTGCATCGCAGCCGATTCCGAAGCCGAAGCGGCCACGACGATCGTGTATTCCAGCGCGCCGGTTTCTTCCAGCTTGCGCACCACGTTCATGATCGACGAAGCCTTCTGGCCGATCGCGACGTAGATACAGAAGAGGTTCTTGCCCTTCTGGTTGATGATCGCGTCGACTGCGACGGCGGTCTTGCCGCACTGGCGGTCGCCAATGATCAGCTCGCGCTGGCCACGGCCAACCGGCACCATCGCGTCGATCGACTTCAGACCGGTTTGGACCGGTTCCGAAACCGACTTACGCCAGATCACGCCCGGAGCAATCTTTTCGATTGCGTCGGTCTTCTTCGCGTTGATCGGGCCCTTGCCGTCGATCGGGTTGCCGAGTGCATCGACCACGCGGCCGAGCAGTTCCGGACCCACCGGCACTTCGAGAATGCGGCCCGTCGTCTTGACGATGTCGCCTTCCGAAATGTGTTCGTACTCACCCAGAATCACGGCGCCGACCGAGTCGCGCTCGAGGTTCAGTGCGAGACCGAAGGTGTTGCCCGGGAATTCGAGCATTTCGCCCTGCATCACTTCCGACAGGCCGTGGATGCGCACGATACCGTCGGTCACGGAGATCACGGTGCCCTGGTTGCGAACGTCTGCGCTCGCTTCAAGGCCCTGGATCCTGCTCTTGATCAGCTCGCTGATCTCAGAGGGATTGAGTTGCATTATTCGCTCCTGATAGTCAATTCTGTTGCGTGCCAGCCGCTGAAGCGCTCGAGGCGCTTCAGGCCGTCAGAGCCGTCTGCATGCTGGCAAGCCGCGCGCGGACCGAGGTATCGAGCACTTCGTCGCCAACCGTCACGCGCACGCCGCCAATGAGCGACGAGTCGACTTCGACCGTCGGCTTCAGCTTGCGCTTGAATTTGCGTTCGAGACTTGCGACGAGTTCGTTCAACTGCGCACCTTCGAGCGGGAATGCGCTGACGATCAGCACATCTGCCGCTCCTTCGCGGGCATTCTTCAACTCTTCGAACTGCACAGCGATTTCCGGCAGCAACTGCAGGCGATGGTTATCCACCAGCATTTGCACCAGATTCTTCGCTTGCGCGTTGTCCTTGAGCGGCGACTTGACCGCGGCCAGCAGCAGTTCGCTGACCTGGGCGCGGCTCACTTTCGGGCTCGAGGCGATCGACAGCACTTCGGGCAGACGCGCAACCTGTGCCAGCTCCTGCACGAGCGTGGACCAGGCGGCGATGTCACCAGCTTCGGCCACGCCAAACAGCGCTTCTGCGTACGGACGGGCGATGGTTGCAAGTTCGGCCATGATCAGAGCTCGGCTTTCAGTTGATTCAGCAGGTCAGCGTGAGCTGCCTGGTCGACTTCGCGCTTCAGGATCTGTTCAGCGCCCTTCACGGCGAGTGCAGCAACTTCGCCGCGCAGCGTTTCGCGAGCCTTCACGACTTGCTGCTCCGCGTCGGCCTTCGCTTGCGCGATGATGCGAGCGGCTTCAGCTTGTGCCTGGGCCTTGATTTCGTCAGCGACTGTCACTGCGCGCTTTTCGGCGTCAGCAATACGTTGCTGACCGTCATTGCGTGCCTGAGCGAGTTCCTGGTCGACGCGCTTATGGGCGGCTTCGAGTTCCGCCTTGCCCTTTTCAGCAGCCGACAAACCGTCAGCGATCTTCTTCGAGCGCTCGTCGAGGGCGTTGATCAACGGCGGCCACACGAACTTCATCGTGAACCACGCGAGGATCAGGAACACGACCATTTGCGCAAACAGGGTTGCGTTGAGATTCACGGTGTTTCCTTAAACGTTGCTAGTTCGGAAAGTGAAACGGCAAGGCGCTCATCGATTCTGTATTCGATCAGCGCCCAAGTGCCCGTTCCGCCCTGCGCCTTTACCAGTTATAGCTCAGGCGCAAACTTCCGAGGAACCTCAGCCTGCCAGCTTCGACAGCAGCGGGTTCGCGAACGCGAACAGCATTGCCACACCAACACCAATCAGGAACGCCGCATCGATCAGACCAGCCAGCAGGAACATCTTGGTTTGCAGCGGGTTCATCAGTTCCGGCTGACGAGCACATGCTTCGATGTACTTGCCACCCATCAGGCCGATACCGATACAGGCGCCGATTGCACCCAGGCCGATGATGATGCCGATACCGATGGCGGTCAGACCCTGGATGTTGGCGATGAAAGCTTGCATGATCACTCCTTTGTGAAAAGTCTTTTAGAACTGGTTGGAACTGGGATTTAATAAAACAAAACTAAAACAATTCGTCGTTCGACACGCCGTGATTAGTGGCTGTCGTGTGCCTGTCCGATGTACACCAGCGTCAGCATCATGAAGATGAACGCTTGCAGCAGCACGATCAGGATGTGGAAGATCGCCCAGACCGTGCCAGCAATGACGTGGCCGATAAAGCCGAGCACTGACGCGTCCGCGCCGAAACCCCACATGCTGCCGAGCAGAGCAATCAGCAGGAACAACAGCTCACCCGCGTACATGTTGCCGAACAGCCGCATGCCGAGCGAAACCGTCTTTGCGACGAACTCGATGATGTTCAATGCAAGGTTCGGGATCCACAGCAACGGATGCGCGCCGAACGGAGCCGACAGCAGTTCATGCACGAAGCCGCCTGCGCCCTTGATCTTGAAGTTGTAGTAAATCATCAGCGCGAACACGCCGAGTGCGATGCCGAGCGTGCCGTTCAGGTCGGCGGTCGGCACGATGCGATGATGGGGGATGACTTGCGACAGGCCGAGCCAGCCGATCACACGACCCGGCAGGTCGACGGGGATAAAGTCGAGCGAGTTCATCAGGGCAACCCAGACGAACACGGTCAGTGCCAGCGGTGCGATGAAGGTACGCGAGCCGTGGATCATCGACTTCGATTGATCCTCGACCATTTCAACCAGCATTTCGATTGCGCACTGGAAACGGCCCGGCACGCCGGACGTTGCCTTGCGAGCAGCCAGATGAAGAATGGCGATGGTGGCCAGACCGCAAACGATCGACCAGAAAAGGGTGTCCAGATTCCACACGTGAATGTCGAAAATCGACGTCTGGTGCGCGGTGGAAAAGTTCTGCAAGTGGTGCGCGATGTACTCGGACGGATCCAGAGCGCGCGTGCCTTCGCTAGCTGCCATATCGTTAATGCCACCCAAATTGTCGAAAATCGTCTTAGGCCGTTCCCGCCGCAATTCTGTATTGCGGGAACACGCCGGGTGCGGATCGTGTCATATCCGCACTCCTTACGCCAGCGCTGCGCGCCAGCCTGAATTTTGTGTTGCCTTTTGTGCTGCTTTTCGTCCTGCTACGCTCTGCTACAACCTTAGCGCCACGCGAGAGCGATCCAGTACGTCTTGAGCGCGATGAGGTAAGTCACGAGCAGCGGCACCCAGCATACGTCGTGATACCAGAAAGCGATGACTACAAACATCGCGATCGTTGTCCCCATCTTGAGCGCTTCGCCGATCATCCAGCTCATCGCTGTTTTGGCGCCGCTCAGCGTTCTAAGTCGTGCCGCGAACAGCGCGCTCGGCACCCAGCAGATCGCTCCCCCCAGGAACGCGGACAGCGCAGCAGCGCCCGGCGGCTTGTAGAACAGCCACCACACCAGCGTCGCACCCAGGGACAAAACCATTTGCGCCGCCACGACCTTGAAAGGCGTAACGCGCGATGGACGACTCACGTTCGGACCAAACAGCTTTTCAGCCTCGGCCCGCGTGAGCGGAACGATATTGTTATCTTGTTGCTCGACATCCCACGCATCGTCAGTTGTAACGTGCTGACCGGTGGACGCATCGGAAACGGTGCGTTCAGCGCGGTGGTCGTCACGCCCATTCTTCGGCGCTTGATTCGACGTTTTAACCGCCATCGCAGTGTTCCGAAAGTCTTATTCCAGCCCGCGAGCTTACGCTGCGCTTACGGGGTTGCCGTGCAATTAAATCCGGGCGATTGTAAGCGATAGTTGCAGGCAATTCAAGACTTTAGGCCGTTCAATAACCTGTGTGAAAACGACCTTCACGATGCGAAAACGTCCTCCTGCCCGGCCTATACACGTCAAATGTAAGGCAGCCGGGGGGCGGCAAAACATGCGCAATGAGTCGAGGCGATTGAAGTTCGCAGATGCGTCGTTTCGACGCTGTTGCGGACGTCTCAAAAATGCAACAGACGATCGTTTTTGCCAGCTTTGGTGGACATAAAGGACGGCACCGGGTAGGTGCGAGGCGACGAGCGCAGGCCGCACCTTCCTCACTGCGCCCAGCAGCGATGGCCTGCCTCTCGCAGAGCCAGGCGATCGACACCACCAGCCATCAGGCAGCTGCTGCGTCACATCGACACCCGCCCTGCTGCTGCAAGCGGCCTCCTCCGCACGGTGCGCCCTGGCCATATCAGTGTCGCCAGGAAAACGATGGCGCAAGGCAATACATCGGAATCCTTATTATCAAGCGCAGAAAATAATCAGGAATCCAACTGAAATTCACGCAACTTATCGATCTGTCAGGAAAATCGTCAAACGGGCGACGCTGCAGCAAGTAACAACTGCGGCATCAACCCTGTCGCCACAAACCCGCCTGACAGCTTGCGGGCGGAAGCGGGGGCGTGGCCCAACCAGGCCGCAATCCCGCACAATATCCACCACACAGATTCAACCCGCGGGGATCACACCGTAGCGTTGCCGCGCAATCGGACAAGAATGCCTTCCAGTGCGTCCAGATCGCCGAAGTCCACCAGCACCTGGCCGCGGCCGCGTCGGCCGAGTTTGATCTTTACGGTGGCGGAAAGCAGATCGGACAACTCCTCTTCGAGCCGCCGCGTGTCGCGGCCGCCGTCCTGATTCGCCCGCGCTTTCACCGTGGGCGCAGCCTTGGTAGTCGCGGTCACCAGTTTTTCGGTCTCGCGGACCGACATGCGCTTGTTGACGACCTGATTGGCCAGCGTAATCTGTGTCGCTGCATCGACGGCCAGCAGCGCACGTGCATGACCCATATCGAGATCACCGGCCAACAACATCGTCTGCACCGGCGTCGCCAGATTGAGCAAACGCAGCAGATTCGAGACAGCGCTGCGCGAGCGGCCCACCGATTCAGCCGCCTGCTCGTGCGTGAAATTGAATTCGTCGAGCAAGCGCTGGATACCCTGTGCCTCTTCCAGCGGATTCAGATCTTCGCGCTGGATATTCTCGATCAGCGCCATCGCCGCGGCGGCCTGGTCCGGCACATCCTTCACCAGCACCGGCACCTCGTCGAGACCGGCTATCCGCGCGGCACGGAAACGCCGCTCGCCCGCGATGATCTCGTATTTATCCGCGGAAACCGGCCGCACGAGGATCGGCTGCATCAGCCCCTGAGCACGAATACTGGCTGCCAACTCCTGCAGCGCGCCTTCGTCCATACGCGTGCGCGGCTGGTACTTGCCGGCCTGCAGTTTGCTGAGCGGCAGCACATTCGGCGCACCCTCGATCGCCACGACCTCGGTTATATCCGCACTGCCACCCAGCAATGCTTCCAGACCGCGGCCCAAGCCCTTCTTTCTTGCTACTGCGTTCATTGTGCTTCCTCGATCCGCTTAGGACGCCTGGGGCGCGTCATTCAATGTGCGCACCCGCTCAATCATCTCTGCACCGAACTGCACATACGCCTGCGCACCGCGCGACGCCCTATCGAACACGACACCCGGTAGCCCGTAACTCGGCGCCTCGGCAAGACGAACGTTGCGCGGGATCACCACGTCGAACACCTTGTCGCCGAAGTGTTCCTTCAACTGATCCGAGACTTGCTGTTGCAACGTGATCCGCGGATCGAACATGACGCGCAGCAGTCCGATCACCTTCAGATCGCGATTCAGGTTCGCGTGCACCTGCTTGATCGTGTTGACCAGATCGGACAAGCCCTCGAGCGCGAAGTACTCGCACTGCATCGGAATCACCACGCCATGCGCCGCGCACAAGCCGTTGAGGGTCAGCAGCGACAATGCCGGCGGGCAGTCGATCAGCACGAAATCGTATTCGCCTTCGACCGCCGCCAGGGCGATCTTCATTTGGCGCTCACGGTTCTGCACGCTGACCAGCTCAACCTCGGCACCGGCCAGCTCACGGTTCGCGGGCAGCACGTCGTAGCCGACGGCCTCTGGCCGTACTCGCGCATCCGCCACCGACACACCATCCACGAGCACTTCATAGACGGTGTTCACGCATGCGGCCTTGTCGATGCCACTGCCCATCGTGGCGTTGCCCTGCGGGTCCAGATCGATGAGAAGGACTCGCTGTCCCTGCGCTGCCAAGCTCGCGGCCAGATTGACTGCCGTCGTCGTCTTGCCGACGCCACCCTTCTGGTTTGCAACGCAGAAGATTTTTGCCATCGTTGGTGTGTCCCTTTTACTGCTTGAAGTTGCTTGAATAAAGTAGAAAGCGCTTTCTGGTCGTGGTACGCGTCTCGGACCAGCCGGAGGCCGTCAGGCTTCGGCGTCCACCAGAACCTTGATCAAATGCCGCTCCGCATCGAGCGACGGCACGTTCAGCCGAATGATCTGCTCCACGTGGGCGCTGGCCGGCAGGCGCTCAATCTCGCCATCCGGACGCACGCCTTTCATTGCCCAGATCGCACCCTGCTCCGCAACCAGATGACGGGCCAGTGTAACGAAATCCGCGAGCTCTGCGAATGCGCGCGACACAATTACGTCGAACTTTGCCGGTACTTCGGCGCCCGGCTGCAAAGTCTCGACGTGGCCAGTGACCACCGACAGATTCGCAAGGCCGAGCTCGGCTTTAGCCTGGGCCTGAAACGCCGTCTTCTTGTGAACAATGTCGTTCACGGTGACGGTCCAATCAGGCAACACGATAGCGAGCACGATACCCGGCAGACCGCCACCGGAACCCACATCCAGTACCGAGGAGGCACCGCGCGTAGCAAGATGCGGCACGATCGAAAGCGAATCCAGGATGTGCTGGATCAGCATCTGGCGCGGATCGCGAATCGCCGTCAGGTTATAAACGGCGTTCCATTTGGACAGTAACGCAACATAGTCGAGCAGTTTGCCGAGTTGCGCCTGGCTCAGATCAAGGCCGAGTTCGCGAACGCCGTCCGTCAGGAGCGGCACCAGTGCCTCGTTACCACTTGCCTTCTGACCCGCCATCATTGCGCCACCGGCATGCTGTCGGTGCCGGGTTCGGCGGGTTTCGCCGGACGGCGCCCCAACCCGCGCTTCAAGTAGACCATCAGCAAGGAGATCGCCGCCGGCGTAATGCCGGAGATGCGCGAAGCCTGACCAATGGTCTCGGGGCGGAATTGCGTCAGCTTCTGACGCGCCTCGAACGACAGCCCTCTTACCTCGGCGTAGTCCAACCCTTCCGGCAAACGCGTACTTTCATGCGATTCATTCCGCTCGATCTCGTCGGCCTGACGGTCGATATAGCCCTGATACTTGATACCGATCTCGATCTGCTCCTTGATCTGGGCAAGCAGAACGTCGTCTTCGGCCAATATTTCAGGCGCGGCGCATGCGCCTGCGCGCAAACCACAGACTCCGTCATAAGTCACACCCGGACGACGCAACAGATCAGCCAAACTGTATTCGTGGTCGATCGGTTTGCCGAGCAATGCGGTCGCTTCTTCCGCCGGTAACGTCTTAGGATTGACCCACGTCGTGCGAAGGCGCTCTGTTTCACGTGAAACAGCATCACGCTTACGGCTGAATGCGTCCCAACGGACATCGTCAACCACACCGAGCTCGCGGCCCATCTCCGTCAGACGCATATCGGCGTTGTCTTCGCGCAGGCTGAGGCGGTATTCCGCACGGCTCGTGAACATGCGATACGGCTCAGACACCCCACGCGTCACCAGATCGTCGACCAGAACACCAAGGTAAGCCTGATCGCGGCGCGGGCACCATGCGTCCTTGCCCTGCACGTGCAAACCGGCGTTAATCCCAGCCAGCAAGCCTTGCGCAGCAGCTTCCTCATAGCCGGTCGTGCCATTGATCTGGCCCGCAAAGAACAGCCCGTTGATCACCTTGGTTTCCAGCGACGCCTTCAGCCCACGTGGATCGAAGTAGTCGTATTCGATTGCGTAGCCAGGCCGCAGAATATGCGCGTGCTCCAAGCCACGCATCGATCGCACGAGTTCCAGCTGCACATCGAACGGCAGGCTGGTGGAAATTCCATTGGGATAGAACTCGTTGGTCGTCAGTCCTTCCGGTTCAAGGAAGATCTGATGCGATTCCTTCGATGCGAAGCGGTGAATCTTGTCTTCGATCGACGGACAATACCGCGGCCCTACCCCTTCGATCACGCCCGTGTACATCGGTGAGCGGTCGAGACCACCCCGGATGATGTCGTGCGTGCGCTCATTCGTATGCGTAACCCAGCACGGCACCTGACGCGGATGCTGCTCGACGCGACCCAAAAACGAGAAAACCGGCACCGGATCCAGATCGCCCGGCTGCTCTTCAAGCTGCGAAAAGTCGATCGTCCGACCATCGATGCGCGGCGGAGTGCCGGTCTTGAGGCGGCCTTGCGGCAACTTCAATTCCTTGAGGCGGGCGGAGAGCGACACGGCCGCCGGATCGCCGGCACGGCCACCGGTGTAGTTATTCAAACCCACGTGAATCTTGCCGTCGAGGAACGTCCCCGCCGTCAGCACCACTGCACGCGAGCGGAAACGAATCCCCACCTGCGTCACTGCCCCGACGACACGGTCGCCCTCCACCATCAGATCGTCGACCGCCTGCTGGAACAGCCACAGGTTCGGCTGGTTTTCCAACCGATGCCTGATCGCCTGCTTGTACAGCAGACGGTCCGCCTGCGCGCGCGTTGCGCGAACAGCAGGCCCCTTCGACGAATTGAGGATACGAAACTGGATCCCACCCTCGTCGGTCGCGGCGGCCATCGCACCGCCAAGCGCATCAACTTCCTTTACCAGATGGCCTTTGCCAATCCCGCCAATCGACGGATTGCAGCTCATCTGACCAAGGGTTTCGATGTTATGCGTCAGCAGGAGCGTGGTGTTGCCCATGCGCGCCGAAGCCAAGGCGGCTTCGGTACCGGCATGACCGCCGCCGACGACGATTACGTCAAATTCTGTGGGAAAAAGCATCGCGGATCTCACGCCAGATCGTCGCGTGAGCCTTTCAAAGGAAAATGTATGGGCGAATTATAACGGGTTCGGTTTAGGCCCGAATTTCGGCCGAATGGCCAGGCAACAAAAAAGCGGTGTGTTTCACGTGAAACACACCGCCTTAAACCACAGCGCCACGAGCAAAAATCGTGAGCTAAGCCACTTTCTTGGCCAGTCCCAAATACGTTTCGATCACGCGCGGATTCTGCGCGAGATCGGCCGCGGGTCCTTCCAGCGCCAGCTCACCGGTTTCAAGCACATAGCCATAATCGGAAATCTGCAGCGCAGCGCGCGCGTTTTGCTCGATCAGCAAGGTCGCGACACCGGTCTGCCGCAGCGCGCTAATGATGTGAAAAATTTCCTTCACGATCAACGGCGCAAGGCCCAAGCTTGGTTCGTCGAGCATCAGCAAATCGGGTTTGCCCATCAACGCACGGCCGACTGCCAGCATCTGACGCTCCCCACCCGACAACGTTCCGGCCGCCTGCCTCCGCCGCTCCTTCAACCGGGGGAAAAGTGTAAAGACGGGTTCGAGTTGATCGAGAAAGTTGCGCTCCCCTGCCCGCTTGCGCCGATAGGCGCCGAGGACCAGATTGTCTTCAACCGTCATCGACGCGAACAGCTCGCGTTTCTCCGGCACCAGGCACATGCCGCGCGCGACCCGCTTTTCGACCGGTACCGCGCTGACGTCTTCACCTTGGTAGAGCACTGCGCCCTTTGCATGACCCGTCGTGGGCAATGCGCCCATGATCGCGTTCAGCAGCGTGGACTTGCCCGCGCCGTTCGGACCGATCACTGAAACAATCTGCCCGGGTCGCACTTTGATTGCCGCACCGTGCAGCGCTTCGACTTTGCCATAGCGGACCGACAAACCGTTCACATCAAGAATCGGCGTTGCCGCATTCATCGTGTTCTCCATCACTCCACCCCGCCCAGATACGCCTCGAGCACAGCCGGATCCTGCTGCACATCTTGCGGCAAACCCTCCGCGATCCGCGTACCGAACTCCATCACCACCAACCGATCGGTGAGATTCATCACGAAATCCATATCGTGCTCGACCAGCAGCACGCTCATGCCCTCAGCCTTGAGGCGGCGCAGCAAGTCCGCCAGCTGCAATTTTTCCTGATACCGCAGACCTGCGGCAGGCTCGTCCAGCAGCAGCAAGGTCGGGTCACAGCACAATGCGCGAGCAATTTCGAGAATGCGCTGCTGCCCCAACGCCAGGCTGCCCGCCTCGTCATACATATGCTGCTCGAGCCCTACACGGCGGATCTGGCGAGCCGCTTCGGCCATCAAGCGTGCTTCTTCAGCGCCGTTCAGCCGCGCAACACTGCGCCACACGCCGGCCTGTCCTCGCAGATGTGCGCCGATCGCAACGTTCTCCAGCACCGTCATCCCCGGCAACAGCTTGACGTGCTGGAACGTGCGACCAATGCCGCGTTTGACGATTTCACGTGAACTCAGCGAATCGATACGCTCGCCGCGGAACGTGATCTCTCCACTCGTTGCCTGCAACACGCCCGTGACCAGATTGAAGGTGGTCGACTTGCCCGCACCATTCGGGCCGATCAAACCGATGATCTGCCCCGCTTTCACCTCGAAGCTGACATCGTTCACCGCAACGAGACCGCCGAACTGCTTGCGCGCTTTATTCACGGTCAGCAGATCTTCACCAGCGGCCGGCTTGCTGCGTTGCGGCAACGGCTCTGCATGGTCCGACAGATGCGCACGCGGCCCTTTCGGGAAAAACCGCGCGACAAACGGCCAGACCCCTTGGCGAGCGTATTGCAGCAGCAGCACCATCAGGATGCCGAACACGATCACTTCGAAGTTGCCGTTCTCGCCAAGCAGCTTCGGCAGCAACGTCTGCAGATAATCCTGCAACACAGTCAGGATCGCCGCCCCGAGCACCGCGCCCCAGACATGCGACACGCCCCCCACCACCGCCATGAACAGAAACTCGATGCCGTGATTCAGACCGAACGGTGTCGGATTCACCGCGCGCTGCAGATGGGCGTACAGGAAGCCGGAAATCGATGCCAGCACCGCGGCATAGACAAAGATCACCACGCGCATCCACGCCGTGTTGACGCCCATCGCTTCGGCCATCATGCCGCCGCCGCGCAGGGCACGGATCGCCCGTCCAGGCCGGCTATTAAGCAGATTTTGAACAGAAATCACCGCACCGAGCACCACCACCCAGATCAGGTAATAGATGTGGCGACCGGACTCCAGGTCGATGCCAAAAACATTCAGCACCGGAATGCCGTTGATGCCGTCGTACTTACCGAGCATCTCCAGGTTGCCGAACAGATAGAACAGCGCGAGCCCCCACGCGATCGTGCCGAGCGGCAGAAAGTGGCCGGACAGCCGCATCGTCACGAGACCCAGCATCAGCGCGATCAACGCGGTCACCACCACGCCCGCGATCAACGCGAGCCACGGCGACACGCCGTACGTTGTCGTCAGATATGCCGTCGCGTACGCGCCAATACCGACGAACGCCGCCTGCCCGAAACTCGTCATCCCGCCGATACCCGTCAGCAGCACGAGGCCGATCGCGACGATCGAATAGAGGCCGATGTAGTTGAGCAGCGTCACCCAGTACTCGGGGACGTGAATCGGGTGCGGCAATACCGGCAGTGCGAACAGCACCACGAGGAACAACCAGAAGAACTTGTTTTGCATGATCCGTTTCATCGCGTCACTCCTCTTCCTCTTCCGAGTGCGGGCTGGCGAGACTCCGCCACAGCAGCACCGGGATGATCAGCGTGAACACGATCACTTCCTTATAAGCGCTCGCCCAGAACGACGAATACGACTCCAGCAAACCGACGAGGATCGAACCCGCTGCGGCCAGCGGATAGCTGACCAGGCCGCCGATAATTGCCCCCACGAAGCCCTTCAAACCGATCAGGAAGCCCGAGTCGTAGTAGATGGTGGTCAAGGGTGCGACCAGGATGCCGCACAGCGCGCCGAGCCCCGCAGCGAGCGTGAACGCGAGGCGCCCCGCCTGCGTCGTGCCGATACCGACGAGCCGTGCGCCGAGCCGGTTCACCGAGGTCGCGCGCAAAGCCTTGCCGGAGATCGAACGATCGAAGTACAGATACAGGCCGCCGATCAGCACCACCGCCGTGCCGACCACCCACAAACTCTGCCCGGAGATCGACAGGCTGCCGATATTGAAGGTCGCATCAGAGAACGCCGTGGTGCGCGAGCCTTCCGCGCCGAACATCACGAGTCCGAGGCCGACCATCGCAAAGTGCACCGCCACTGCCACGATCAGCAACAACAGCGTGGTTGCCTCCGCGATCGGCTCATACGCGAGCCGGTAGACGAACGGCCCCATCGGAATCACGATCAGCAGCGTCAGCGCGATCTGCGCGATCATCGGCAGCGGGTGCAGGAAAACGCCTTGTGTGAGCGCGTAAACCGCGATCGGGAACAGCAGGTATTTGCCGACCAGCGTCACCAGCGTGCGAGCCGCATGGCGGCGTCTTTCGGGATGCCGCACCAGCCCCGCTATCTCGACGACAAAGCAGGCCGCGCCCATCGCCATCAGCAACCAGCACGTCGCAGGAAATTTTTGCGTCTGCAGTGCGGCGAGTGTCAGCGCGCCGTACGACACAAACTCCCCCTGCGGGATAAAGATCACCCGAGTCACGGAGAACACCAGCACCAGCGCGAGCGCGAGCAGCGCGTAAATCGCGCCGGTGGTGATGCCGTCCTGCGCGAGGATCGCCGCAATTGATAGATCCATACTTCCTCGTCCTGAAGCGTCGAAATCGAAACCGGGAAATAGTCGTGGCGGCAGAACCCGCGGCCGGCCACCGACCTGCAATGCCTGAAAAGGCGACCGCCGCGCCGTGTTCCGGCGCGGCGGTCGTTGCCATTGTTATCGAACAGAATGGCAATGCGGCATCAGTCGCCGCAAGTTGCGCGAGAGGCGCGTACCGCTTTTGTTATTAGTCGTTCTGCAGCTTCCACTTGCCGTCGACAATCTGCACGATCACGCGTGCGCGTTTGTCGAGGCCATTGTGGTCGGTCGTCGTGGTGTTCATGATGCCGTGCGAGACCGGCAGCTCCTTGATGTTTTCCAGTGCACCGCGCAATGCCACGCGGAACGCTTCGGTGCCCGGCTGAGCCGTCTTCAGTGCCACCGGAATCGCCGCTTGCAGCATCTGGCCGGCATCCCAGGCGTGACCGCCGAAGGTCGCCACCGAGCCCGCGCCATACGCCTTCTCATACGCGGCCTTGTAGGCTTCCGACGACTTCTTCACCGGATTCGATTCCGGCAACTGATCGGCCACCAGGATCGGGCCGGCCGGCAGGAATTCGCCTTCGCAATCCTTGCCGCACACGCGCAGGAAGTCGTTGTTGGCGACGCCGTGCGTCTGATAGACCTTACCCTTGTAGCCCCGCTCCTTGAGCGTCTTGGCCGGCAATGCCGACGGCGTACCCGCGCCGGCGATCAGTACCGCATCCGGATTCGCGCCCATCGTCTTCAGCACCTGGCCCGTCACCGACGCATCGGTACGGTTAAAGCGCTCGTTGGAGACGATCTTCAGATGGTGCGCCGCTGCCGCAGCGGTGAAAACGTTGTTCCAGCCGTCGCCGTATGCATCCGCAAAACCGATGAAGCCGACCGTCTTCACGCCGTGACGTTCCATGTAGTCGGCGATCGCGTCAGCCATCAGGCTGTCGTTTTGCGGCGGTTTGAAGGCCCATGCGCGCTTCGCATCCATCGGCGAAATGATCGCGGCCGATGCCGCCAGCGAGATCACCGGCGTCTTGCCTTCGGCTGCGGGGTCGAGCATCGCCAGCGAATTCGGCGTGACGGTCGAACCGATGATGGCGTCGACGTGATCTTCGTCGATCAGCTTGCGCGTGTTCTGCACGGCCTTGCCGGTGTCCGATGCGTCGTCGAGAATGATGTACTGCACCGTCTTGCCGCCGATCTCTTTCGGCAGCAGTGCGATCGTGTTCTTTTCAGGAATCCCGAGCGATGCGGCGGGCCCCGTGGTGGACAGCGTGACGCCGATTTTCACCTGCGCGAAGGCGGCGCCCGCGCCGCACATCAACGCCATTGCGATACCGGTGCGTACCCATTGCTTTGTCTTTTTCATGCAAGTCTCCAAACGCTTTGAAGCGCGTATCTGTAATCCGGCGCACGGGCCGGGTGTCTGAATCTAGTTATAGGGTCCGGGCATGCCAAGCATGGTTTTCCCTGCTCAGCGTCAACGCCCTCGCCGTTCTGGTGCCACTCCCCTGCTGCGAACCTTTGCTGCGATTCTTATGTGCGAACCACTAACATGTTAGTAGTATTGCGTTCTGCATCACCCGCGGTCAATAGACTGTCGCCCGGATACGGGTTTGTCCTGAAACCGGCCGCTTAAGCCGCGTTTTTTGCCGCGCTTTCATCACTAACCGTTCACCTTCCCGGCGCATTTCACGTATCGCCATCCATCAAACGCGGGCAATAAAAAAGACGCGTCAACTGCACGCGTCTTTTGTGATGGGCTCCCGTATCGCTTCGCCTTCGCTCAGTCGCCAGACAGCTTCCACTTGCCGCCGACGATCTCCACCATCACGCGCGCCCGCTGGTCGAGACCAGCGTGGTCGTTCGCGCTCATGTTGAAGATGCCGTGGGAAGCGGGCATGTCTTTCGTGTTTTCGAGTGCCGCACGCAGCGCTTCGCGGAACGCAGGCGTGCCCGGCTGGCCTTTCTTCAGTGCAAGTGGAATCGCGCGCTGCAGCAGCAAGCCTGCATCCCACGCGTGACCGCCGAATGTCGATACCGAGCCGGCGCCGTACGCAGCCTCGTATGCGTGCCTGTAAGCAAGCGAGGACTTCTTCACCGGGTTCGAATCAGGCAGCTGGTCAGCGACCAGCAACGGACCTGCCGGCAGATAGGTGCCTTCGCAATCCTTGCCGCACACGCGCAGGAAGTCGTTATTGGCGACGCCGTGCGTCTGATAGTACTTGCCCTTGTAGCCGCGCTCCTTGAGCGTTTTCTGCGGCAACGCGGCCGGCGTGCCCGCGCCGGCGATCAATACCGCGTCAGGATTCTGCGACATGATCTTCAGCACCTGACCGGTCACCGAAGCATCGTTGCGCGCGAAGCGTTCGTTCGCGACGATCCTGATCTTCGCGAGATCGGCCGCCTTGCCGAATTCCTTGAACCAGCTCTCGCCATATGCATCCGCAAAGCCGATAAACCCGACCGTCTTCACACCGTGATTCGCCATGTGCTGCGCGATCGCAGTGGCCATCAGAATGTCGTTCTGCGGCGTCTTGAAGACCCATGCGCGCCTGGCATCCATCGGCTCGACGATGCTCGCCGCGGCGGCCATGGAAATCATCGGTGTGGCGCTTTCGGCGGCGACGTCGATCATGGCCAGCGAGTTCGGCACGACAGTCGAGCCGATCAATGCATCCACGTGATCTTCGCTTGTGAGCTTGCGCGCGTTCTTGACGGCCTGGGTCGAATCCGTGGCGTCGTCAAGTACGACGTAATCGATTTTCTGGCCCGCTACCTCTTTCGGCAGCAGCGCGATCGTGTTCTTTTCCGGAATACCAAGCGACGCGGCCGGCCCCGTTGCCGACAGTGTGACGCCGATTTTCACGTCCGCGAATGCATGGCCGCTCCATACCGCGGATACCCCGGCAGCGACTAATGCCGCGCTAATCCAACGCAATGCCGACTTCATTCCGCTCCTCAATCTGCCCCGTTATTCGTTTGAATTTAAATCCGTGAATTCAAATCCCCGACCAGGCGGTCGGTGAATGGCGAGTTTAGCGGACGAAAGCCCCGCGCTGCAAGCATTTTGCAGGGTAGCAACAGGTGAATTTAGGGGCGGTTCGATGAACCAAAAAGGGGCATCGAATTAGCGGAAGATTTGAATGACGCTTTGGAAAATACAAATAAAAAGCGCTGTTGGATATCAATCCAACAGCGCTTTCGTCTGGGCACTGAGTGCCTCATTGTCTCCTCGTTCTCCACCTGCAAAATTCGTGGTGCATCAGAACTGCATGAAGATTAAACGAGCACCTAACTCCTTACAACTAGCAATTACCCTAGTGGTGCACTGCGGCACAAATTTGGGGCGCGTTCTGTGCGGCTTCGATCACCAGCGCCGATACGCGCGCAACGCGAGATTAATGCCGGCAGATTTAATGACCGCCGGATTATATCGGATGCCAAAGCAATTTAAAATTACCGTGCTGTTTCAGGCCCGCAATGGCCGCACGCGTGCAACGATCTCACCGACAATGCCGCGCCGGAACGCCAGCACGCAGGCAATGAAAATCACGCCCGTCACAATGGTCACGGATTCACCTAGCGAGCGGAACCAGTCGATCCCTGTCGTCGTTGCCAGCGCCGTGCCGATATCGCCGAGCCGGTCTTCGAGTGCCACGATCAGCGCCGCGCCCAGCAGCGGGCCGAACAGCGTGCCCATGCCACCCACGAGCGTCATCAGGATCACCAGACCCGACATGGTCCAGTACGCGTCACTCAGCGTCTCGAAGCCCTGCACCAGCACCTTGAGCGAACCCGCCAAACCGGCGAGCCCCGCGGACAGAATGAAAGCCAGCAGCTTGAAGCGATCGGTGTCGTAACCGAGCGACACGGCGCGCGGCTCGTTCTCCTTGATCGCCACCAGCACCTGCCCGAACGGCGAGTGCACGATCCGCACGATCAGCAGGAATGCCGCCACCATCACGGCCAGCACGACAAAATACAGCGTCACGTCCGACGAGAGATCCAGCAAGCCGAACAGCTTGCCGCGCGGCACCCCTTGCAGCCCGTCCTCGCCGTGCGTGAACGGCGCCTGCAGGAACACAAAATAGACCATCTGCGCGAGCGCCAGCGTCACCATCGCAAAGTAGATGCCTTGCCGGCGGATCGCAAACAGGCCGACCACCAGCCCGAGCAGCGTCGCCGCCGCAGTGCCGGCCAGCACACCGAGCTCAGGTGAAAAGCCGAGCGTCTGCATCGCATAGCCGGTGATGTAACCGGCCGAGGCGAGAAACATCGCGTGACCGAACGAGAGCAAACCCGTGTAGCCGATCAGCAGATTGAAGGCGGCAGCGAACAGCGCGAAGCACAGCACCTTCATGACGAACAGCGGATAGATGCCGAGCACGGGCACCGCGAGAAGCGCGATCAGCAGCAGACCGTAGAGCACTTTTCTCTGCATCATTTTTCCTTGCCGAAGAGACCCGCCGGGCGCACCAGCAACACGAGCGCCATGATCACGAAGACGACGGTCGCCGACGCTTCCGGGTAAAACACACGCGTCAGCCCTTCGATCACGCCAAGCATCAGGCCGGTCAGAATCGAGCCCATGATCGAACCCATGCCGCCGATCACGACCACTGCGAACACGGTGATGATCATCGGCTGGCCCATCAACGGCGAGACCTGAATCACCGGCGCGGCCAGCACCCCGGCGAACGCCGCCAGCGCGACGCCGAAGCCATAGGTGAGCGTGATCATCAACGGCACGTTGACGCCGAACGCCTCGACCAGTTTCGGGTTTTCCGTGCCTGCGCGCAGATAGGCGCCGAGGCGCGTCTTCTCGATCACGAACCATGTCGCGAAGCAGACCACGAGCGATGCCACCACCACCCACGCGCGATAGTTCGGCAGGAACATGAAGCCGAGATCGGTCGCGCCGGACAGTGCGGACGGCACGTCGTACGGCTGGCCGGACGAACCGTAGACCGACCGGAACACGCCCTCGACAACCAGCGTGAGTCCGAAGGTCAGCAGCAGCCCATACAGGTGATCGAGCTTGTACAGCCAGCGCAGCATCGAGCGTTCGATCACGATGCCGAACACGCCGACAATCAGCGGCGCGAGCACCAGCATCACCCAGTAAGGCAGACCGAAATACGACAGGCCCATCCACGCGAGCATCGCGCCGAGCATGAACAACGCGCCGTGCGCGAAATTGATCACGTTGAGCAAGCCGAAGATCACTGCAAGGCCCAGGCTCAGAATCGCGTAGAACGAGCCGTTCACGAGCCCCAGCAACAGCTGGCTCAGCATCGCCGGTAGCGGAACGCCAAAGATTTCCATTGAAGCCTTAATCCCTTAAGCCATCGTCAGGGAGAGATCGGTTATGTACGGTCCGGCCGGCGTGCGACCGGCATGCTGACCGGCCGATCACACGCGGCATATGAAGCAGTTCGCCGCCCGCCTGTGTACCAATACCGCACTAAACACAGCCCGCCGGACGGGACACACAGACGGTCATCTGGTTATCAATCCAGGCTTACTTCCACATAGCGCAGCGCGTCTGTGCCTTGGTCGTGAACGCCTGCTCACCCGGGATCGTCGCCATGATCTTGTAGTAGTCCCACGGCTCTTTGGATTCCGCCGGCGTCTTCACCTGCATCAGGTACATGTCGTGGATCATGCTGCCGTCCTGACGGATGTAGCCCTTCGCGTAGAAGTCGTCGATCTTGGTCTTCTTCAGCTGCTCCATCACCTTGTCGCTGTCCGTCGAGCCGACAGCTTTCACCGCGTTCAGATAGGTCATGGTCGCCGAGTAGTCGGCCGCCTGCAGGCTCGACGGCATCTTCTTCATCTTGTCGAAGTAGCGTTGCGCCCACTTGCGCGTGGCGGCATCCTTGTTCCAGTACCAGCTGTCCGTCAGCACGAGACCTTGCGTGGTTTCCAGACCCAGGCTGTGCACGTCGTCGATGAACATCAGCAGCGCTGCCAGCTTCATCGTCTTCGTGATGCCGAATTCCTTCGCGGCCTTGATCGAGTTGACCGTGTCGCCGCCGGCATTCGCAAGGCCAAGAATCTGCGCCTTGGAGGCCTGCGCCTGCAGCAGGAACGACGAGAAATCCGAGGCCGACAGCGGCGCGCGCACGGCGCCCAGCACCTGGCCGCCATTCGCCTTCACCACGTCTGAAGTCGCTTTCTCCAGCGCCTTGCCGAAGGCGTAGTCAGCCGTCAGGAAGTACCACGTCTTGCCGCCCTGCTTCGTCACCGCCGAACCCGTGCCGTTGGCCAGCGCCGTCGTGTCGTATGCGTAATGGACCGTGTACGGCGTGCATTGCTCGTTGGTCAGCGTGTCGGCGCCGGCGCCGATGTTGATGTAGACCTTGTGCTTCTCGCCAGCCACGGTATTCATCGCCAGACCGGTCGCCGAGTTCGTGCCGCCGATCAGCAAATCGACCCCATCGCGATCGAACCACTCACGGGCGCGCGACGAGGCAATATCCGCCTTGTTCTGGTGATCGGCGTAGACCAGCGTAATCGGCTTGCCGTTCACCTTGCCGCCGAAGTCGGCGATCGCCATGCGGATCGCTTCGAGGCCACCCTGGCCGTCGATGTCGGCGTACAGACCTGACAGGTCGGTGATGAAGCCGATCTTCACCGCGTCGTCAGCCGCTTGCGCGCTGCTCATCGTCAACGCGGCGCCGGCGGCAACCGCGAAACACAGTGTGGCAAGCCGCGCGAGTGGGTTCTTTTTCATTCCTGTCTCCTGTTTCTTCACTTGTGGTTATCAGAGGCAATCGGACGTTATTTATACGCCCAGCAGGTCGTGCAACACCGGCATCTTGCTTTCGAGCTCACTGGCCTCGAAGTGCTCGACGATCGCACCGTGCTCCATCACGTAAAAGCGATCGGCAAGTGGCGCCGCAAAGCGGAAATTCTGTTCGACCATCACGACCGTGTAGCCGCGCGCCTTGAGCGTCATGATCATGCGCGCGAGCGCTTGCACGATGACGGGCGCGAGGCCTTCCGAGATTTCGTCGAGCAGCAGCAAACTCGCGCCGGTACGCAGAATGCGCGCGACGGCCAGCATCTGCTGTTCGCCTCCCGAAAGGCGGGTGCCCTGGCTCATGCGGCGTTCCTGCAAATTCGGGAACATCGAATAGATTTCTTCGAGCGACATCATGTGCGCCTTATCGCCGACAGGCGGTGGCAACAACAGATTCTCCTCGCATGAGAGGCTCGAAAAAATGCCGCGCTCTTCCGGGCAATAACCGATGCCGCAATGGGCAATGCGGTGGGTAGGCAAGTTGACGGTTTCGCGTCCGCCGATGCGGATCGAACCGGTGCGCCGGCCGGTCAGCCCCATGATCGCGCGCAGTGTGGTGGTGCGCCCCGCGCCGTTACGACCCAGCAGCGTGACAACTTCGCCGCGGTTCACCGTCAGATCAACGCCATGCAGGATATGGGACTCCCCGTACCATGCCTGCAAACCCGCGATCTCCAGCGCGGGGGCACCCCCAGCCGTGCCGCTCACCTCGACGCTCTCGCGCTCGGCAATCGTATTCATGCGTGGGCTCCGGCAAGCGCTGCGTCCGCGCTGCCCATATAGGCCTGCATCACAAGCGGATTCTTCGACACTTCGGCGTAGCTGCCTTCGGCGAGCACTTCACCCCGTTGCAGGACCGTAATGGTGTCGGAAATGCCCGCGATCACATTCATGTTGTGTTCGACCATCAGGATGGTGCGGCCGCTCGACACTTTCTTGATCAGTGCCGTGACGCGATCGACGTCTTCGTGGCCCATACCTTGCGTGGGTTCGTCGAGCAGCATCAACTCAGGCTCCATGGCGAGCGTAGTGGCGATTTCCAGCGCACGCTTGCGGCCATATGACAGCTCGACGGTCAATACATCGGCGAAATCGGTCAAACCCACTTGCGTGAGCAGGTCCATCGCCCGATCGTCCAGCTGGTGCAGCGTGCGCTCGCTCTTCCAGAAATGAAATGCCGTGCCGAGCACGCGCTGCAAACCGATTCGCACATTCTGCAATGCTGTCAGATGCGGAAATACGGCAGAGATCTGAAACGAGCGGATGATGCCGCGCCGGGCGATTTGCGCCGGCCGTTCATTCGTGATGTCGATTCCATTGAAGACGATCTGGCCCGCGGTCGGTTCAAGAAATTTGGTGAGCAGATTGAAGCAGGTGGTCTTGCCTGCCCCATTGGGGCCGATCAGCGCATGGATCGAGCCACGGCGCACGCGCAGGTTCACCCCGTTGACGGCGATGAAGCCTTTGAACTCGCGGGTGAGGCCGCGCGTTTCGAGAATCGTATCGCCGAGAATCATGTTCCCTTCCATACGGAGTAAGGCGAAGCACTACGATCTTCCGCGCGAACGGCTGCGCGACGTTTGATGACGGCGACACCCCCGTGCCGCTCGTTGGCGTGCTGCACCAATCCGGACGGTAATCCATGGGGCGACACGCAGCATGGCTGCCATTGTCGCGCCAATGATGCAGCGCATTCATTGGGATTTGCACTTAGTGGATGACGACTGCATAAGTGAGCCTCAGGCAGGCTCGAGCAGCATTCGCATTCTGCTCGAGGCATGCCGGAGCAATGTCCCAAGGGAGGTTCGAGGTACGTGCCACGGCCTCGCCTCCCCTGGCTGTCACATAGCGGACATGGACGGCGTAGCGCTTGTCTGAACCTGAACGCTGCCGGTGAGGCGTGCGCGACGATCTTCACGGATCATGTCGCTGGCGCGTTCGGCGATCATCAGCGTAGGCGAGTTGGTGTTGCCCGACGTGATGGACGGCATGATTGACGCATCGACCACACGCAAACCGTCAACACCGAGAACACGTAGCCGATTGTCGACAACGGCCTCGGAATCGCCGGCAGTGCCCATCCGGCAGGTACCGACCGGATGAAAGATGGTCGTGCCGACCGCGCCGGCGGCCTGCTGAAGTTCTTCTTCCGTCTGGTACTGGATGCCAGGCAGGATCTCCTGCGGCCGATAGGGCGCGAGCGCGGGCGCCGCGGCAATGCGGCGCGTGAGGCGCAACGCGTTGGCAGCGACGTGCCGATCGTAATCGGTGGACAGGTAGTTCGGCGCGATCAGCGGCGGCGCCGAGGCATCGGGCGATCCGATATGAATGCTGCCACGCGAGCTTGGCCGCAAGTGGCACACCGATGCGGTGAACGCGTTGAAGCGATGCAGCGGTTCACCGAAGCGATCGAGCGAGAGCGGCTGCACGTGATACTCGAGATCGGGGCGCGTAAGTGCGCGATCGTCCGGATCGGATTTGGCGAATGCACCGAGTTGCGACGGCGACATCGACATGGGACCGCTTTGAAAGAGCGCGTACTGCATGCCGATCATCAGCTTGCCCCACCAATGGGCGGAGGCGGTATTGAGCGTGCGCACACCGTCGACTTTATAGGCCATTCGCAATTGCAGATGGTCCTGCAAATTTTCGCCGACACCGCGCAGATCCTTCACGACCTCGATGCCGAGATTCTGCAGACGCGCGCCATTGCCGATGCCGGAGAGTTCGAGCAATTGCGGTGAGTTGACCGCGCCGGAACTGAGGATCACTTCGCAACGGGCTTTGGCGAGATAGTCGGTGTTGTCACCGCGATATTCGACACCGGTGCAGCGCCGTCCTTCGAACACGACGCGTTGTGTGTGGGCCCCGGTGATGACGGTGAGATTCGGGCGCTTGAGCGCCGGACGCAGGAATGCTTTAGACGCATTCCAACGGATGCCGCGTTTCTGATTGACGTCGAAGTAGCCCACGCCGGTGTTGTCGCCGCGATTGAAGTCATCGGTAGCGGGTATGCCGGTTTGTTGTGCCGCTTGTGAAAACTCTTCGAGGATCTTCCATTTCAGGCGCTGCTTTTCGACGCGCCATGGGCCGCCGGCTCCATGCGATTCGGACGCGCCGGCGTGGTGGTCTTCGCTGCGTTTGAAGATGGGGAGGACGGCGTTCCATGACCAGGCGGCGTCGTTGGTGACGCGGGCCCATTCATCGTAGTCTTCGCGCTGGCCGCGCATGTAGATCATGCCGTTGATCGACGAACTGCCGCCTAAGACTCTGCCGCGTGGGTATGAGAGGGAGCGGCCGTTCAGGCCGGGTTCTGCTTGCGTTTTGTAGAGCCAGTCTGTGCGGGGATTGCCAATGCAGTAGAGGTAGCCTACCGGCACGTGGATCCAGTGGTAGTCGTCCTTGCCGCCGGCTTCCAGGAGCAGGACCTGGATTTCCGGGTCTTCCGACAGGCGGTTGGCGAGGACGCAACCTGCCGTGCCGGCGCCGACTATGATGTAGTCGAATTCGCCTTCCAGGCGGCGGGGGGGTTTTTGGGGTTTCTCCGTGATGCTCATTGTTTCGGCTCCTAATCTTTTTTTTGCCTGCGCGGCGCTTGTCTGTTTTCTTGTGGTGTTGGCCTTTTTCCTTGCTCTGGTTTCTTTGGTCTTTCCTTGTTCTGACTGCTTTGGCCTTTCCTTGATTTCTTAATGGTCTATTAGCGTTGCCCCTGTGCGGGGCGGCACTTACTTTCTTTGCCGCCGCAAAGAAAGATAAGCAAAGAAAGCGGCTCACACCGCCAGCTCTTAAGCGGGTCCCCCGCGCAGCCACGGTAGTGGTGCATCTGGAATCTGTGCTCTCGCACACTCCGCGTTAGTGACAAGGCAGTCATACCTCCGGCGGCGCTGCGCGCGCCGAAACGTCCCTCAAAAAACGTTGATTCACTTGTGCCCATTCCGTTCACACGCGATGGCTGTGGCCACCTCGCTCAACATCCCGCATTCACACTCGCGCACTGTCGACTGCATGTGCCCGGCAACTCGCCACCCACCGATCAGGCGCTTCGCCGAGGCGAAGCCGATGGGCCCCACCGAACCCAAACGAAGCCTCCCGGTTTCCCTGGCAGACCCATCCGCGACGCACGCAGTGCGGAGTGGGAGCTGATGAGTCCTGTGTCACTAAAGCTGAATGTGCGAGAACACAGATTCCAGATGCACCACTACCCCCTCCAAGCCAGGGGACCCACTTATAAGCTGGCGGGGTGAGCCGCTTTCTTTGCTTATCTTTCTTTGCGGCGGCAAAGAAAGTAAGTGCCGCCCCGCACAGGGGCAACGCTAATAAACCACTAACACAACAAGGAAAGGCCAACGCCGTAAGCGCACAGCCAAACCAGACCACTAACACAACAAGGAAAGGCCAACACCATAAAAACACAGCCAAACCAGACCACAAACAAAGCAAGAAAACGCCAACACCCCAAAACCACAGCCCAAGCGCCGCGCAGGCAAACCAACCAAACTACCTACTTAGCCACCGGCATAGTGAACTCAGCCCCCTTCCCGATACTATCGGGCCACCTCTGCATAATGCTCTTGTACCGTGTATAAAACCGAACTCCCTCTTCCCCGTAGGCATGATGATCCCCAAAGAGGGACCTCTTCCACCCACCAAAAGAATGCCAAGCCATCGGCACAGGAATCGGCACGTTAATCCCCACCATCCCGATCTGAATCTGCCGCGAAAAAGCCCGAGCCACGCCACCATCGGAGGTAAACAACGCCACCCCATTAGCAAACTCGTTAGAGTTAACCAACTCAACAGCAGAAGCAAAATCCGGCACTCGCACAACACACAGCACCGGACCAAAAATCTCCTCACGATAAATCTTCATATCGGTCGAGACGTCGTCGAACAGCGTGCCGCCAAGAAAGAATCCTTTCTCATGCCCGGCCACCTGATGACCGCGCCCATCGACAATCAGCTTCGCACCCGCCTCAACACCGGCATCGATATAAGAAGCCACCTTCTCGCGATGCGCCGCAGTGACCAACGGCCCCATCTCGGCGTCCGATTCCATGCCGTTCAGAATCTTCAGGCTCTTCACTCGCGGCGTCAGTCGCTCGATCAGCTCGTCAGCAATATGTCCCACCGCGACCGCCACGGAAATCGCCATGCAACGCTCGCCCGCGGATCCATACGCGGCGCCAATCAGCGCATCGACAGCCTGATCGAGATTCGCGTCCGGCATCACCACGAGGTGATTCTTCGCACCACCCAACGCCTGCACGCGCTTGCCATGCTTCGTGCCTTCCGTATAGATGTACTCGGCAATCGGCGTTGAACCGACAAACGACAAAGCACTCACCTCGGGATGCACAAGCAACGCATCCACCGCGACCTTGTCGCCATGCACGACGTTGAACACGCCATCCGGCAATCCCGCTTCCTTCAACAGTTCGGCCAGCCGGTTCGAGGCGGACGGATCGCGCTCGGAGGGCTTCAGCACAAACGTGTTCCCACATGCGATCGCCACCGGAAACATCCAGCACGGCACCATCATCGGAAAATTGAACGGCGTAATGCCGGCGACCACGCCCAACGGTTGACGCAGGTTCCAGTTGTCGATGCCGCCGCCAATCTGATCGGTAAAGTCGGTCTTCAACAGATTCGGAATACCGCATGCAAATTCGACGATCTCGATGCCGCGCATCACCTCGCCCTTCGCATCGGAAAACACCTTGCCGTGCTCGCGCGTGATCAACTCCGCCAGTTCGTCATGGTGGCGGTCGAGCAATTCCTTGAACTTGAAGAGCACGCGCGCCCGCTTGATCGGCGCGGTTTCGCTCCATGCGGGGAACGCGGCGTTGGCGGCCGCAACCGCCGCGTCTACTTCCGCGACGCTCGCCAGCGGCACGCGGGCGCTCACGCTGCCAAGCGCAGGATTGAAGACGTCGCCAAAGCGGCCGCTCGTACCCTCGACCGTCTTGCCGTTGATGAAATGGGTCAGCGCGCGCGCACTCGTCTCACTCCGCACGGTCTCGTCCTGGTATGTCTCGCTCATCTTCCTGTCCTCGTCCTGTAAAGGTCTTCTGCGCACCGCCATCGGCGTGATGAACGCAAGCGTACGGCGCTTCGGGGCGACAAATCCAATGAGTAATGCTCAACTGCGCTATAAGCCGAGCTAATATCAGGATATGGATCTGACTCTGCTACGGGCGTTCGTCACCGTCGCGCGCGAGGGCAACCTCACGCGTGCCGCGGTGCAACTTCACCTGACCCAACCCGCCGTCAGCCTGCAAATCAAGCATTTGCAGGAGACGCTTGGCGTGACGCTGTTCACGCGGACCTCGCACGGGCTTTCGCTGACCCGCGATGGCCAGGCCCTGCTGCCCCATGCGGAGCGCGCGCTGGGAGCCGCGAACGACGTGCAGCGCGCCGCGGCGTCGCTGCGCCATGAAGTGCGCGGTCGACTGCAGATCGGCACGATCCTCGATCCGGCGTTTCTGCGCCTGGGCGGCTTTCTCAAGCAGCTGGTGGAAACCTGGCCGCGCATCGAAACGGCCTTGCGCCACGGCATGTCGGGCTGGGTGCTGGAACAGGTCCGTGCGGGGGAACTGGATGTGGGCTATTACATCGGCCTGCCGTCCGAAGACGATAGCCGTGACGGTGCCGCCTTTCACGCCGTGACGCTCACGCACTTCCAGTATCGCGTGCTCGCGCCGGCAGGCTGGAAAGACCGCGTGAAGGGCGTGCGCGACTGGCGTTCGCTCGCCGCGCTGCCGTGGATCTGGACGCCGCCCGCGTCCGCGCACAATAGATTGTTGTCGCGCCGTTTCGACGAGGCCGGCGTAAAACCGGTTAAGGTGGCAGAAGTGGATCAGGAGCCGTCGATGCTCGATCTGGTCAAGTCAGGCGTCGGTCTGACGCTCGCACGCGACGCTACCGCGATTGCCGAAGCGCATGCGCATGCGTTGACTATCGTCGAGGGCGTCACGGTGCCCACCCAGCTCAGCTTTATCACGCTGGCTGAACGCCGGGACGAGCCGGCGATCGCCGCCGCGTTAAAGCTGATCGAACAGCAATGGGCGACATAACGCCGCCTAACCGTTTCACGAAAGGCCGCGCAGGCCGCGGATATGAGCCGCGCTCATGACAGCCGCATCGCCTGCAGCCGAAACAACGCCGTCACACGCTTTTTGTTAGATTGAGGGTTCGCGCTCACACGCTGGCCCGCTTCGTTTTTGTTCCGTCTGACTTTGTTCTTCCCGGCAGCTTCGTCCCGGCAACCCCGGAAGCTGCCGACCACGCCATCCTTCGACAGGAGCCTGACATGGCACGCAACATTGAAATCAAAGCCCGCGCCCAGCACTTCGAGCAACTGCGCGAGCGAGCTGCAAAGCTTGCACCGGACGCGCCGCTGATCTTCCGCCAGCAGGACTTTTTCTACGACGTGCCGCGTGGCCGCCTGAAGCTGCGCCAGTTCGACGACGGCACGCCGGCCGAACTGATTTTCTATCAGCGCGACGACCGCGACGGCCCGAAGGCGTCGTACTACACGCGCAGCCCGGTGACCAACCCTGAAGCCATGCACGCCCTGCTCGCCACGGCGCTCACCACGCGTGGCATCGTCACGAAGGAACGTCACGTGTATCTGACGGGCCGCACGCGGATCCATCTGGACCGCGTCGACGGTCTTGGTGACTTCATTGAACTCGAAGTTCTGCTGGCTCAGGACGACGATGAAGAAGGCGGCCACGCAGAGGCGCACGCAATGTTCCAGACCCTCGGGGTGCCGGAATCGGACCTGGTGGCGGTGGCCTACGTCGATTTGCTGAGTCCGGACGGTGAATCGAAGCAAGCTGCATAAAACGCAAACATCAGGGGCCGTGACGGCAGCAATTCCTGAACCACGGCCCTGACACCGTCAACCCCCTCAACACCCGAAACGCCAGGAAGCCGCAGTCTCAAACAGCGGCTGCGCCGGGCGACAGATGACCGAGCGGCAGCGGTCCATTACGCTTGAACGTGGTCAGGACAATATTGGAGCGCACGCTGTCCACGCCTGGCACGCGCATCAACTTCTTCATCACGAAGGTCGACAGATAATTCAGGTCTGGCGCCACGATACGCAGCAGATAATCGGCGTCGCCAACCACCGCGTGACACTCCAGTACTTCCGGCAACACTTCGATCTGCTGCTGGAATTGCTCGATGATCGAGTCGCCGTGATGCTTCAGCTTCAGACTCGTAAACGCGGTCACGCCGAGCCCGAGTTTTTCGGGGCGCAGCACGACGCGATAGCCGTCCACCACCCCGACCTGTTCCAGGCGCTGCAAGCGGCGCCCGATCTGCGACGGCGACAGCGGCACCTGCTCAGCCAATTGCTGATGCGTGGCCCGGCCGAAGCGCTGAAGCACGTCCAGCAGCGCGAGATCGAAGTGATCGAGTTCCAACATGATCGATATCCGCATTTAATCCGTGATTGATGCACGATTATTGCATATCAGCGCGCCATAACGCCATCATTGCGCCCTTTCCGCACGCTCGCCGCTCTACACTTGCAGCATCGTTTCAACCCGCAGTCACCGCAGAGCGCGCAGCATCATGTCCACAGCCAACACCGCCAAACTCAAAGAGCAATTCGACGCCGGCCTCGAAACCCGCGCCGATTTCACCATCGACCAGCCGATCGAACGTTACGGCGCAGTCGACCACGCGGTATGGCAACAGCTTTATGCGCGCCAGACCGCGTTGCTCAAGGGGCGTGTGTGCGATGAGTTTCTGGTGGGCCTCGACTGCATCGGCATGCCGTCCGATCGAGTGCCCTCGTTCGATGAAATCAACGCAAAGCTGACGCCCGCGACGGGCTGGCAAATCGTCGCCGTACCCGGACTTGTGCCCGACCAGGTGTTCTTCGAGCATCTGGCGAACCGCCGCTTCCCCGTGACATGGTGGATGCGCCGCCCCGATCAGCTCGATTATCTGCAGGAACCGGACTGTTTTCACGATCTGTTCGGCCACGTGCCGCTGCTGATCAATCCGGTGTTCGCGGACTACATGCACGCGTACGGCCGTGCCGCGCTCGCTGCCAACGACGCCGGCGCCCTGCCGCTGCTCGCGCGGCTCTACTGGTACACAGTCGAGTTTGGCCTGATCCGCGACGCGGCCAGCCCGAACGGCGTGAAGATCTATGGCGCGGGGATCGTGTCGAGCAAAGGCGAGACGCTCTACAGCCAGCAAAGCGCGGCGCCGAACCGGCTTGGCTTCGATCTCGAACGCGTGATGCGTACGCGCTATCGCATCGACACGTTCCAGAAAACCTACTTCGTGATCGATGACTTCGCCCAATTGTTCAGCGTGGCGCAAACCGACTTCGCGCCGCTGCTGGACAGACTGGTCGCGCAGCCCGCCTTCGCGGCAGGCGACGTGCTCGCACACGATGACCTCATCACGCGCGGCTCGCAGGAAGGCTGGCAAGCCGACGGCGATATCTGAAAACACAATCGGAGCGATCCGACAGCAGGCTAATGGCATCCGTGAAAAAATAGCGGATGCGCATGCCCACTGGCGTGCCTGTTCAGATCAACGAGGTAGCACCATGATTAATAAACTCACTTCCGAAGAACGCGCCACGCTGGTAGCGGAACTGCACGGTTGGCAGGCCGTGGCAGGCCGCGACGCGATCCAGCGCCAGTTCAAGTTCGCCGACTTCAATGAAGCATTCGGCTTTATGACGCGCGTGGCAATCAAGGCACAGGAGATGGATCACCACCCTGAATGGTTCAACGTGTACAACAAGGTGGAGATCACATTGTCGACGCACGAAGCCAATGGTTTGACCCAGCGGGACATCAAATTGGCACAATTTATCGACAGTATTACTGCTTAATACAAGCGATCAGGTACCTCGATGCGCCCTGCATCGAGTGATTTGATGGTCATGAAAGGGCATTGCAGGCAATCTGGCGCCCAAACCTTCAGTTCTACAGGCTATTATTAAGGCGGACGTAAGAATCCCACGCAAGCCTCGCAATCCCGTCTAAACGATCCGGCGATAGCGTCTGCTGACGCTGTACAATCATCAGCGCATACGGCTTGGAGAGCGCGCTTGCCTCCTTGCACAGAACGAGTTCGTCGCCGCTCGAAGGTGAGCGGGCGCGCCAGAAGTTGATTGCGGCTTCCAGTTCGTGAATGCTTATCTCGGACATGACGTCGTGATCGCTCGGTGGCTGCTATCTGGCTGCTTGCGCAACTTCATGGCTGCTCGATAGCTGTTTCGTGACCACTTGATGCCAGTTCGGCATGGCCACGCAGCATGCTGCCTGTGCAGCAGGCGCCCCGGCGAACCGCTTGCCCAGACGCCTAAAACCATTGTACTTGAGCGAAATCCATGCGACTCCTTCTGATCGAAGATGACCGCCCCATCGCACGCGGCATCCAAAGTAGTCTCGAACAAGCCGGCTTCACCGTCGACATGGTCCATGACGGTATTTTCGCCGAACAGGCCCTCACCCAAAACCGCCATGAGCTGGTGATTCTCGATCTGGGCCTGCCCGGTATCGACGGCATGACGCTGCTCGCGCGCTTCCGTCAGAGCAATCGCCACACGCCGGTGATCATCCTCACCGCGCGCGACGAATTGAACGACCGCGTGCAAGGCCTGAATTCCGGTGCGGACGACTACATGCTGAAGCCGTTCGAACCCACCGAACTCGAAGCGCGCATCCGCGCGGTGATGCGCCGCAGCGGTCCGCACGGCGATATGCCGCGTCCGGAAGTGTCGCTCGGCGGTGTGCGTCTGTCAGGCGTCGATCGCCGCATTTTCAACGACGACAAGCCGCTCGAACTGTCGCCGCGCGAATTCGCAGTGCTCGAAATGCTGCTGCTGCGCCATGGCCGCGTGGTCAGCAAAGCCCAGCTGCAAGACCACCTGACGCATTTCGGCGGCGATCTCGGCGACACCGCGATCGAAGTTTATGTGCACCGGGTGCGTAAAAAGCTCGAAAACTGCCGTGTCGAAATCGTCACGGTGCGTGGCTTCGGTTACCTGTTGCAGGAAATCCGCCAGGCCGCATAATCGCCACAAGGGCCGCACGCTGAGTTGCGGCCTGACGGCGCCGGGCCGGCGCCGCGCACTCGGTGCGCAGTTCGCCGGCATCCGGCGAGTTTTCACGGCGTTACGGTGCGTTTCGCCGTTGTCTCTTTCCTGCGCGTTCGATCATGCCCCAGCCGGCCGCCAATAGTTTGCGCCGCACGCTGCTGCGGCGCCTCGCTGCTCCCCTTTCGCTGCTCGCCCTGATGAGCGGCCTGATCGCTTACTGGCTCGCCTGGCAGTACACGCAGCATGTGGTCGACCGGTCGCTTGCCGACCTCGCCACCGCGATCTCCAAACAGATCCAGATTGCCGGCCCTAACGCCAAAGTGGCGGTGCCGCCGCTTGCGCAGGCCATGTTCTCCGATCCGGTCGAACATCTCGTCTATCGGATCAGCAACGGCGAAACCGAGATCGCCGGCGACCACAATCTGCCGCTGCAAGGCACCAGCGTGCGGCGTATGCACTATGCCTACGTCTTCGAGACCCAACACCAGGGCGTGACGGTGCGCGTGGCGCAGGTGCGCGTCGACCAGCCGAGCGGTAATCCGATCGTTGTCGAAGTGGGTCAACCGGTGCATCACCGTTTTCGCATCGCCGCCGAGTTTCTGGTCGCGATCATGATGCCGCTGTTGTTGCTGCTGCTGGCCGGCTGGGCGATCGTGTGGCGCGTGGTCAATCAACAGCTCAATCCGCTCACCGATCTCGCTGACTCACTGAATCGCCAGACCCACACGTCGCTCGAACCGGTGGATGAAACCTACGTGCCGGTGGAAATCCGGCCGCTCACCGGCGCACTGAACGCGCTGCTCGACCGCCTGAAAACCGCCCTCGACGGCCAGCGCAAATTTATCGCCGACGCCGCGCATCAGTTGCGCACGCCGCTTACCGCGGTCAAGCTGCATGCGGAGCAGGCCGCGGTCGCGCGAGACCCGCAGCAGACGCTTGCTGCGGTCCGCGAACTGCGCGCGGCGGCCGACCGCGCCGTGCGGTTGTCGAACCAGCTGCTTTCGCTTGCGCGCGCCGAGCCTGGCGAACAGGCCGCGCGTTTCACCAACGTGGATATGGCCGCCCTCGCATTCGATACCGGCGCGGAATGGGTGCCGCGCGCACTGACTTTCCACGTCGACCTGGGTTTCCAGCGCCTGGACGATCCAGCCAACGATCATCCGCTGATGGTGCGCGGCAATCCGGTATTGCTGCACGAAGTGATCGCCAATCTGTTGGATAACGCGCTCAAGTACGTGCCGCCTTCGCGCTTCGACGGCGGCCGCATCACCGTGACGGTGTCGCAAACCGTGATCGACGAACTGCGTATGGCCGAGATCGTCGTTGAGGACAATGGACCTGGCGTGCCGTACACGCAGCAAGCCGATCTGTTCAAACGATTCTTCCGCGGCGACGGTCAGAGCGAAGCCGGCGTGGATAGCGGCGCCGGTCTCGGTCTTGCGATCGTTCACGACATCATGGTGCTGCATCACGGCAGCGTGCATTACGAAAATGCGCCCGAAGGCGGAGCGCGCTTTATCGTGCGCATTCCGCTTATTCCAATCAGTGTTCAGCACGACGTGGATACCGAGACACGGCGTCCGGCAAAAAAATCGGCGCACTCGGCGCCGATCGATATGTGATTCCGCAGTAGGTCAACACACTGCTACGGGCTGCCTCGAGTTCGTCCAGGTTCAACCTGGTGCTGAACCCGGGCAGCCCGTCATGCGGCCCGCGTCATTTCTTCTTCGTCTTTTTCTCAGGCGTTTTCGCCTTTTTGTCCGTCTTGTCTGACTTGGACGACGCGCCCTTCTCCTTCTCCGGCCGCGCCAGCATCGTGCCGCGGCACTTGCGCGCGCCACAGCGGCATTCGTATTCCTTCTTCAGCTTCTTGGTCTGGCGCGCGTCGATGACGAGGCCGTAGTCGTAAAAGACTTCCTCACCTTCGGCGATGTCGCGCAGCGCGTGCACATACACGTGACCGTCGATCTCTTCGGCTTCACAGTTCGGTGCGCATGAGTGGTTGATCCAGCGCGCGCTATTGCCATCCACCTTGCCGTCGATAACCTTGCCGTTATCGAGCGCAAAGTAGAACGTGTGATTCGGTTCGGCGGGGTTATGCGGATGACGGCGCAACGCTTCTTTCCAGGAGATCCGCTCACCCTTGTATTCGATCAGCCGTTCACCCGCCGCAATCGGCTCGGTGGCAAACACGCCTTTGCCGTGCACGCCCGAACGGCGCACGGCGATCCTGCGTGAACTCATTGAATGAATCCTTGTGAAAAACTGGGGGTGAAGATCCGGCAGTCGCCAGAAATGCCCGCGTCTGACGCGCTGCTTTTTCTGACGCGGATAGCAAACGCGGCGCCTTGCGAGCGCCGCGTCGACCTGCGACGCTCATGCGCCACATCCGGCATCCTACACGTTCAAGACGGCTTCCTTCAACCGTCAAAAAGACGTGCGCGCAAGGCGCGTGGGCAAGTTCACCGTTGTCCGAACGAAATCTCGCCGAACAGTGCCTTTTGTTCGCGCGGTTGCGAACGCCAGTACTGCGGCGGCGCTTCGACCGTCGCACCGAGTTGAGCCGCGGCATGCCACGGCCAACGCGGGTTGTAGAGCAACGCGCGTGCGAGCGCGATCAGATCGGCGTCACCTTCTTCGATGAGTTGCTCGGCGTGCAGCGGATCGGTAATCAGGCCGACGCCGATGGTCGTGAGACCGGTTGCCTGCTTGACGGCCCGCGCAAAAGGAATCTGATAGCCCGGCTCGAGCGGGATCTTCTGCAACGGCGAGACACCGCCTGACGACACATCTATCCAGTCACAGCCGCGCTTTTTCAACTCCTGCGAGAACACGATCGTCTCCTCGAGCGTCCAGCCGCCTTCGACCCAATCGGTTGCCGAGACACGCACGCCGACCGGTTTGTCGGCGGGAAACGCGGCGCGCACGATGTCGAAGATTTCGAGCGGAAAGCGCATACGGTTTTCGAGGGAGCCGCCGTAGTCGTCGCTGCGTTGATTGGCGATCGGCGACAGGAACTGATGCAGCAGGTAGCCGTGCGCGGCGTGAACCTCCAGTGCATCGATACCGAGGCGTGCGGCACGCCGCGCGGAAGCAGCGAACGCTTCGCGAATCCGGTTCAACGCGGACGTGTCGAGCGCAAGGGGCGGCTCTTCACCCGCCTTGTGCGGCAATGCCGACGGCGCATGCGGAAGCCAGCCGCCTTGCGACACAGGAATCAGCTGCCCGCCTTCCCAGGGCACGTGACTCGACGCCTTGCGCCCCGCATGCGCCAGCTGCATCGCGACGCGAACGTTCGAATGCTTGCGGATTGCGGCCAGCACCGGCTTCAGTGCGGCTTCGGTGGCGTCGTCCCACAGTCCGAGATCGCCCGGCGTGATGCGCCCATCCGGTTCGACGGCGGTCGCTTCGATGCACAACATACCCGCACCGGATAACGCAAGACTGCCGAGATGGATCATGTGCCACGCCGTAGCCTCGCCACGTTCAGCGGAATACTGGCACATCGGGGAAACGACGATACGGTTGGGAAGCGTCACGCTACGCAGCGTGAGCGGAGAGAAAAGCGCGCTCATGGATTACGCCCTGTAAAAACCCCAAGAGCGGACGAGCATAGCACCGCGGGTGATTGTCTGCAGGCGCGCGCGGATCAGGGTTTCGGTTCGACCTGATCGAGCCACTCGCCAAACATCCGGCGCGCGGCGGTTTCCAGCACCGGACCGAACTGCGAGGTGTCGGCCCGCAACCGGCGTACGTCGATACCGTGGCCGGCAATCTCACCGGCGTTTCCGATCAGCCAGGGCTCGAACCGGTCCGCACGAATCTCAGGATGGCATTGCAGACCCAGCACGTGGCCACCCCAGGCGAACGCCTGGTTTTCACAGGCAGGCGTTGAAGCGAGGCGTATGGCGCCGTCGGGCAAATCGAAGGTGTCGCCATGCCAATGCAGCATCGACGTGAGTGCGCCATCCAGATGACGCACGGGCGACGCACGGCCGGCATCGGTGAGAGTAAGCGGTGTCCAGCCGAGTTCGGTATGGCCGGCGGGATAGACCCGCGCACCGAGCGCACGCGCGATCAGTTGCGCGCCGAGGCAGATGCCGAGCGTCGGCAGGCCGGCGGCAATGCGCTTTTCGATCATGGAAAGCAAGGGCACGAGCGTCGGATAGAGCGCGTCGTCGGTTGCGCCGATCGGGCCACCCAACACCACCATGAGGGATGCGGCAACGGGATCCGGCGCTTCGATACGGGCAAAGCCGACGTCCAGATAGCGCACCGGCCGACCACGCTCGCCGAGCTCAAGCTCAAAACTGCCCAGATCCTCGAAGTGCACATGGCGAATAGCCAGAACTTCGCGATTCATCAGCCTGCCCCACCTTCAGGTTGACTAAAGACTTGCCGCTACGCGGCGCGAACCGGCCGGCAGACGGCAATCGCCGCCTGCCGGAACACGGCTAGGCAGTGTAGCGGAATGTCCTGAAAGAAGCCGCCTTATTGGGCGAAGATCTTCCAGGTCTTCTTTTGGGTGGCGACATCAGCCGCTTCGTACACCGAGCAATCAAGACGCACGTCCGTGTCCGACATCTTCAGATTGAGCAGCGCGCAGTGATGCGGCGTCTTCTTCGGCGTCTTGCTGGGCTCGAAATGCGTGCAGGTCAGGCACATGCGGTGCGGCGGAATCGTGCCTTGCACTTCCAGCTGATGGATGGTCTTGAGCAGCGTGCGATAGAACAGCGACTGCTCTTCATCGCGCAGCGTACCGACCGCTTTGGCCAGGAAGTCCGGCCATTGCGCGGCGCGCTTCGCGGCGGTACGGCCACGCGCCGTCAGACGGACCGCGAGGGCGCGGCCGTCGTCGAGGGCACGGCGCTTTTCGACCAGGCCTTTGGTCTCGAGCGTGCTCACTGCGTCGCTGGTGGTCGCGGCGGTCAACGCCGTTTCGCGGGCAATTTCGCCAAGACGCATCGGGCCTTTGCGTTGCATCAGCAAGACCAGGATTTCGCCCTGGGTCGGCGTAAGGCCTGCGCCTTCCGCCCATTCCCAAGCCTGGCTCCGCATGGCCGTGCTCAATCGCAATAGGCTGTGGGTCACTCGCCCGGTTGCCTGTTCTCCGTATACGCCTTCGCTCATAATCTTCGTTTGGTTTATTAAAGCTTGCGTGCGATGCCGGCAAATCGCTGCCGAACAAGCCCGTAGCCTGTGTGGGGTAGCCTCGCCCAAAAGCAGACGAGACGGTTTCTACTATCTCAAAAATTTACTGCCTTACCAGCCCAAGGCAGTGGAAACGACATTCTATGCGAGACCGGCCAATCGTACAGCTAAGTTATCCAACATAAGCTGTGGATAACCATGGGAAAACATAGGGGATGGCGTGTGCGTTGATTCTTGATAAGCAGCCGGCCACCTCCGCCCTTACCAAAGTTGTCCTCGTTTACGGGCCCCGATGCACCTTGGATCCGCCCAGTTATAGTTTACCTAGCACTTTGACTTTTCAGGGAATTATTCAGTTGTCCACAGGCAGATGCAATGCTTGTTAACTACTACTACGTTTGTATACGTAAACTTTAGAAAAAGCTGAAGACCCGCGAGCTGGAAATTTATTTACGAAAAAAAACCCGCACGAGGCGGGTCTTCCTTACGGTTTAACGTAAGCAATCCTGTGTTCGGCTAGGCTCGCCACTGCAAACACTGCTGCCTGACGGCCTCGTGCAAGGATTTTTCCCGCTCGAAAACGCCGCGCAGCCACGTCGCGTCATTGATCTGACCGCGCGCGATCGCGCCGATTTCGGCGAGCGCGTTGCCCGAACCCAATGCTTCGGCGTGCGGCGCAATCAGATCCAGCGTTTCGAGGATATCTTCGGAAATCGTCTTGCGCTCGCTCGTTTGCGGATTGATGCAGTTGCCGGCCAGACCGAAGCGGCATGCTTCAAAACGGTTGAACGTGTAGACGAGGTAATCGTCTTCTTGCGGCGTAATCGGCTTGTCGAGCAACAGATGCCGTGCAAGGGTCTGGATGTAGCAGGCAATCGCTGCGGCGCGATCCACCGAAAACGGCGTATCCATCACGCGAACTTCGATCGTGCCGAAGCCGGGTTTCGGCCGGATGTCCCAGTAAAAATCCTTCATGCTGTTGACCACGCCCGTGTGAACCATCTTCGAGAAATATTCCTCGAAGCTGTCCCACGTCAGCACGAACGGCGCACGCCCCGACAGCGGAAACGCGAACACGGAATTCAGGCGTGCCGAATGAAAGCCGGTGTCGACACCTTGCACGAACGGCGAAGAAGCGGACAACGCGATGAAGTGCGGAATGAAGCGCGACATGGAATGCAGCAGATACAGCGCGCTGTTCGGATTCGGGCAGCCAATGTGCACATGCTGGCCGAACACCGTGAACTGTTTGGCAAGGTAGCCGTACAACTCCGAAAGATATTGAAAGCGCGGCGTATCGACGATCTGTCTTTCACTCCATTGCTGGAATGCGTGCGTGCCGCCGCCGCACAGGCCGACGTTCAGATGATCGGCTGCGGAAACCAGCGTGTCGCGAATCTTGCGCAAATCGGTGACGGCCTGTTCATGCGTTGTGCAGATACCGGTCGACAACTCGATCATGCTTTCGGTGATTTCCGGCGTGATGTTGCCGGGGATCTTTTCATCCTTGATGAGGCGCATCAGATCCGAGCCGGCTTTGGTCAGATCATAGTCGTGCGTATTCACGATCTGCATTTCGAGTTCGACACCGAACGTGAACGGTTTCGAATCGATGAAGGGTTCGAGTGACATGGCGTCCCCTGAGTCAGGTCGGCCGGCGTGTCACATGGCTGTGTCACATGTCCGGCCGTTTTTTGAAACGAATGAATCGGAAAAAGCGCGTAAATCCGGCGCCTGAGGCATCGAGCAGCCGTGCTGCGCCTATTCTTCGCGCCGCTCGGCCACCAGCGCCAGGCTGCGATACACGAGCCACGGCCCGAGAATCTGCAGCACGAAAATCGAACACATTACGATCGCGCGCAGCTGCGGATCGAAATTCGGATAAAGGTTGTAGGTGTCGTCGACGAGCAGATACGCCAGCGCCGACATTGGCGAGAGTGACAAACCGAGCGCCATGCCCTGCTTCCAGTTCAAACCGCTCGGCTTGGCAAAGGCCATCACGCCGACCAGTTTCGCCACCAGCCGCGCAATAATCAGACCCAGCGCCGCGACACCGCCGAGCGCAATGTCCTTCCATTCGAACGAAGTCAGCGTCAACACGAACAGAATCACGGTCAACAACCAGCCGGCGGTGCCGAAATGTTCGGGCCACAATTGCGGACGCGCTTCAAGATTCTTCACGATGATGCCTGCGGCCAGCAGCGCAAGAATGGTGGAAAGCTTGAACACATGCGCAATCGCAATCGCGAGCAGCACGAGCCCAAATAGTGCGACGAACGAATGCTCGTCCTGCATGTTCAGACGGCGATAAAAAAACGTGCAGGTGCGCGCGAGCAGATAGGCCAGCACGAGCGAGCCGACCAGCAGATAAAGCGGTTGCAGAATCGTCGCATAGACGTTGCCGTAAACCTCCTGATGCAACCAGCTTGAGACGAGCTTTTCGATCACCACCGCGTACATGCTGTTCAGCGCGGTCAGCGTCAACAGACGCTGCGTCACCTGGCCCTCCGCGCGCAGCTCGGTTTTGAGCTGGATCACCATTGCCGGCGAAGTCGCCATGGCAATCGCGGCGAGCACCGTTGCCACCATCAGCGGCACTTTCAGAAACAACAACACCGGCAACACCAGCGCGAACGTCAGCGTGGCTTCAGCGACGCTCGACAGAATCAGCCAGGGATTGCGGCGAATCCAGCGCAGATCGAGCCGGCTGCCCAACTCGAACAGCAACAAACCGAGCGCCACATCGAGCAACGGCCGGGCGGCGCTCGCGGATTCCGCGTCGATCACGCCAAAACCGGCTGAGCCTGCGATCAGACCGATGACCGCATACCCGGAAATGCGCGGCAAACGCCATGCGCGAAAGCAAAGTTCACCGCACAGACCGGCAGCGAGCAAGGCAAGGCCAGCCCAAAAAATGGCGTCGGGGGTAAGTGGCCAGGCTGGAAAAAATGAAAAGGCCGACTTCATTGTGATGAGTTCTCCTTGGCAGCAACGGCAGACGACACGAACCGGCGGCAACACCGGTGAGCGGCTGAGCGCATGAGGCACTCACTGTCGCGATCGCTTCGCGTGACCCGCGTTGCGAGTTTTCAATGATCGGATGATCTGAATGCGCCGCAGCCGCGAGGAGCGCGGCGCATTCCGGGGTGCGGCCGTAGCAACCGGCACAGCACGGTGAAAGAACGCCGTCGACTTTGAATCAGATTCTGATTGAGCGGCACCGTTCCGTTGGAGCGAGTGCCGCCAGAGGCGAGGCACAACGCGGAAAAGAACGGCGATTGTGCCATAGCTTTTTCATACTTGATCGAAAAGACCGGAACATGCAGTCAAAACGGTAAAAACGTACGTTAACTTCGCATGGTGAGGAAAATGCGACCGTTTTGAGAGCAGGTCAGGCGCTCCTAGGCTACAGATTCAACGTGGCAGAACTGTTTTTTGCGACCGCTGAGGGCAGGGTTTTCTGCTCATTGCGGGAGGGTTGCGCTCGACGATTGCGCTCGATCTCGAGACGGCTCTTCTGTTTACAGGTTTACCGTATGTATACGTAGTAACAGTTAACAAGGTGACTCGCTTTCTGTGGATAACCCCGGTTTACCGAATCAATTCATTGGGTTGCCGCTCGCATAACGGGATGCACAGCGTGTGCGGCAGCGGCGGGTATACAAGGGTAACTTTTCGCGATTTTCGGCGGCGGCAAAGTTACCCCGTTTACGTCCACAACGGTTCCACATGAGTTGCGCCGGTTAACCACGCAGTTATCCACAAGTTTCAGTGGATAACTTTTTTCGTCTCGGTTGTTTGGCGCGCGCGGTTAACCTGCTGTGCCGTGGCGCAACGCGCGCAGAAGGAAGCGGGCAGGATCGATGTCTTCGGCCAGGTCGCGTTCGAGCGGCCACGGCTCGCCTTCGATCTGGGAGGCGATCAGCTCGGCGCCGAGCGTTGCCCATACCAGACCGCGCGACCCGTAAGCGAACGCGCCATACAAGCCGCCGATGCGTGGCAAATCGAGCGGCCATGCGCCACGCAGACGCTGGGCGTCGCCTACCGATGCAGTTTCGTCGGCGAAGTTGCCGATCATGGGCATCCGGTCGCTCGTCACGCAGCGAAACGCGACGCGCCCAGCGAGCGTTGCCGCGTGCGCCGGATCGACGCTGTCGAAAGCCGGCAGCATCTGCGCGACACGCTCGAGGTTTTCCAGATGCCCGTCCGGCCGCAGCGAGATGTCAGGGTCGTCGAGTTCGTAAGTGGCGCCGGTCAGCGTGACGCCGTTGGCGAGCGGGATTGCGTAGCCTTCGCCGATCACCGGCATGCTAAGCGGGGGCACGCTGCCCTGCGGCAGCAAAGTCAGCTGGCCGCGAATGCTGCGGGTTGGCGCGTGACGCAAACCGGCGATGCGTGCGGCCTCGTGTGCGCTTGCGACAATGACCACCGGCGCGCGCGCGACGGCCTGCCCTGCTGCGTCGAACACAGTCCATTGATTGCCGGACCGTTCGAGGCGGGCCACGTCCACGCCGAAACGACGTTCGAGCAGTCCGCCCGCGACGGCACACTGCGCGGCGCAAAGCGACGCCGGGTCGATCCAGCCGCCTTGCGCAAAGAGCCAGCCACCGCGTGCGAGCGGCATGCCCGCAAGCGCTTTTGCTTCGCTCGGCGAGACGGGCTTCACGTATTCGGACGGGTAACCAAACGCGGCGATGGTCTCGCTCATCGACTGTGCTTCATTGTCGTCCGCAGCGATCTGCAACAGGCCGCGCGCGCCGCGCAATGGAGGGTGACCCAGCCGTTCGAGCGCGGCCCAGCGTCTGAGCGTGTAGAGAAAGCCTGCACGCGTCACGCGCGACGCAACGCTGTCGTCGCGCGAGATCATCGGATGGAACACGCCCGCTGGATTGCCCGAGGCGTCCTGGGCGACCGACGCGTGCCGCTCCAGCGAGGTGACGCGCCAGCCACGCGAGGCGAGACGCTCGATCGCCGCGCAGCCGGCGAGCCCGGCGCCGATCACGATCGCGTGCCGTTCATCGACTTCGAGCGGCACGGGCGGTTCATAGCGACGCACGCGCCACGCTGGCGCGAAATGGCCCACCAGCATCGCACGCTTCCAGCCGAAGCCATCCACTTTTTGGTACACAAAGCCGTTTTGTGTCAACGCACGCTTGATGTCGCCCGCGCTGCTGTAAGTGGCGAACGTGGCGCCCTCGCCGGCCAGCCGGGCGAGCGCCTTGAAGATCGCGGGCGTCCAGATTTCGGGGTTTCTGGCTGGTGCGAAGCCGTCGAGATAGAACGCGTCGGCGCGCAACCTCAATGCCGGCAAGCTATTCGCCGCGTCGTCGAACACCAGCGTCAGCGTGATCCGGCCGTTCTCGAATTCGATACGGTGCGTGCCGGGCACGAGCATCGGCCATTCAGCGGCCAGCGTTTCAGCTAGCGCCGCGATCTCCGGATCTGAAATCGTCGCTGAGTAGACACTGCGCAAATCGGCCTGAGTAAACGGATGCTTCTCAGTCGAGACGAAGTGCAAGCGCTCGCAACGCGCCGGATCGGCTCGCCATGCCGCCCATGTCGTGAGGAAGTTGATACCCATGCCGAAGCCGGTTTCGAGCACGGTGAAGACGCGCCGGTTCTGCCACCGCTGCGGCAGTTTATTACCGCGGAGGAACACGTATTCAGCCTGCTCGAGGCCGCCGACGGCACTGTGATAAATGTCGTCATAGCGCGGCGAAAAAGGCGTGCCGTTGTCGCGGAATGCGAGGACGGCGGGGATCAGCGGATCGGTCATGCGCGGTGGAAAATGACGCTCGCAAGAGCGGGTCAAACGTTACCGCCGGCGCGGGCAGCTCGCCAGGCGGCGAAAAAGACGTGCGGCAACGTTGGCAAAAACCAACGTCAAGCCCCGCCCATGCTGGGTTTCAGCCTTCGATTGAGGGTCGCGGAGAGAAAAAAGAAGGGTTTCCCCTCGGTATCGGCCCCAGAACCGCTTAATTCTTCGAAACCCTTATCCTGATTGGGTTTGCGCTGCGCTATCATAGCAAGCGCCGCGAAGGGAGCGGCAGCACGGCCGCGGGGCAGTCAACTACCCCACGCTAATTGTCCGGAGGGGATCCGGAGCCGCAGCTGCTCGACGGCGCGGCCCGCGCACGTATAATCGGCGCGTTCGCGCTGTTCGTGTCAACCTAAACTCAGAAAGGAACCTTAATGAACAAACAGGAACTGATCGACGCCGTCGCAGGACAGACGGGCGCCAGCAAGGCTCAAACCGGTGAGACGCTGGACACGTTGCTTGAAGTGATCAAGAAGTCTGTGTCGAAGGGTGATGCGGTCCAGTTGATCGGCTTCGGCAGCTTCGGTTCGGGCAAACGCGCAGCACGTACGGGTCGTAACCCCAAGACCGGCGAAACTATCAAGATCCCGGCCGCCAAGACCGTCAAGTTCACGGCTGGTAAGGCGTTCAAGGACGCAGTCAACAAACGCTGAGCAGATTACTGCCTGGCAGTTGACACCCGCCCATGGCGGGTTTTTTTTCGTCCGCGATTTCTGTTTAACCGCGACGGGCGTCGCGGTTAAACACTCAGTGCGAAGCGCAACGGCCGCGCAAGCTCAATCGTGACGATGCACGATTTCGCCGTGGCCACGGCCGTCATGATCATGATGGTCGTGATCGTGATCGTGATCGTGATCATGGTCATGGTCATGGTCATGGTCGTCTTCGTCGAAGTCCCATGCCGGGAACGGATCGGCGAACTGTTGCCACGCTTGCGGTCCCGCTGCGAATTCCTCGTCGGTGACGAGGCACGCGTCGAAGTTCGCTTTCCACACGGCCGGATCAATGCCGACGCCGATCATCACCAGCTCCTGGCGACGGTCGCCGATGCTCAGATCGTCTGGATCGCCGTACCAGTCGGCGGCAATTTCGGCGGCCAGCTCGTCATCGCCGTCCGGCCATTCGCTGCGGTCCTGAGCCGCCCACCACATGCCCGCCGGGCCATGCCGGCAAGCGCCGCCGGCCTGCGACAGCGAACCGGCAATGTCGTTACGCGTTGCGAGCCAGAAGAAGCCCTTGCTGCGCAAGACGCCCTTCCACTCCTGATGCAGCAGCGCCCACAGTCGTTCCGGGTGAAACGGCCGCCGCGCGCGGTAAATGAAATTGCCGATGCCGAATTCGTCGGCTTCGCTGTGATGCGCATGGCCGTGGTCGTGCTCACTTCCCTGATTGAGCGACGCCAGCCAGCCCGGTGCACTCGACGCCTCGTCGAAATCGAAACGCCCGGTATTCAGCACTTGCGCCAGCGGCACCTCGCCGAAACGGCTCACCACCTGCACCGCACGCGGATTGATACGCGCGAGGATGCGCTGCAAACGCGTCAGTTCGTCGGCGCTCACCAGATCGGCTTTGTTCACCACCAGCACGTCGCAGAATTCAATCTGCTCGATCAACAATTCGACCAGCGTGCGATCGTCCTCTTCGGTCGCGGCGATGCCCCGTTCGGCGAGCGCGTCGGCGGAACCGTAGTCCCTCAGGAAGTTGAACGCGTCGACCACCGTTACCATCGTGTCGAGCTGTGCGATGTCGGACAGCGACACGCCGTCGTCGTCGACAAAGGTGAAGGTTTCCGCGATCGGCATGGGCTCGGCGACGCCGGTCGACTCGATCAGGATCGCGTCGAAGCGCTTTTCGCCGGCAAGCCGCTTGATCTCGACCAGCAGGTCGTCGCGCAATGTGCAGCAGATGCAGCCGTTCGACAGTTCGACGAGCTGCTCTTCGACATGCGAAAGCGCGGCGGCGTCACGCACGAGCGTCGCATCGATATTGACGGCGGCCAGATCGTTGACGATCACGGCGACGCGCAAACCGGCGCGATTCGCGAGGATGTGGTTCAGGAGCGTGGTCTTGCCGGCGCCCAGAAAACCGGAGAGCACGGTGACGGGCAATAGCGGCTGGTTCATCGCAGTACGGAAAAGCAAGAGGATTGGAGGGCGTGCCGGCTGGGGTCGCATGACTCCGCGGCCAGAAGAGGGCCGAACGCCGGCGGCAGCACGAAGCCGCATTGTGCATCAAACGGGAACCGGCCGCGCGGCGAGGACTGCTCAGCGTGCAGCCGGCATCAGATTCCACTTGCGCAGGATGGCGGCGATCTGCTGCGCGTACTTGTCGCGCAGCGCCGGCGTTTCGGAGTGGTACGCGCCGACCGCCTGCCAGGTATTGCCATACTTGTTCATCTGACGGCGCAGATGCCACGCCGCGATGTAGACGTTCTTGCAAGGCTCCATCAGCGTGCCTTGCGAGATGCCGTATTGGGCGAGCGTGGGCAGATGAATCGAGTTGATCTGCATCACGCCGTAGTCGGTCGAGCCATTGGCGTTCTTATGCAACGCGTCGGGTCGATTGTGTGACTCCTGCCACGCAATTGCGCGCAGAATCAGGGGGTTGACCTTCTGATATCCTGCGGCCTCGTCAAAGCAATCGGCACGCGCGGACCCTGCTGCGATCAGCACGGCAAGTCCTGCGGCGACAGTGACGAAGGTTCGTTTCATCAGTCAATAAACACGACTAAACAAATCGCAAGGATAAGAGTTGGTAAGGCGATGCGTCGGCCATACTTCAGCCGCCGCAAGCCGGTGAGGCTCGCTGGCCGGGCCTTTGTCGGGCATCGGGGAAAACCCGCCTCGACAAGTCGCTACCAGCGCCTCGAACGGCTCGTATCATACCGGCAGACCGACACCCGTCAAGTTGGCTAACCGACATAGTCGAGCGTAAAACGAAGGGCTTCTGCGGTTCGGCGCACACAAGCACGTTTGCTTTCAATTACTTGACGGTTCGAGAAGGTCTTTAGAGTAATCACACCGGGTCGTTTGTTTTGTGACAAATCCGACATGAAAAACTGTTACTGTTCATTTTTTTCGGACTTTGGAGGCCCGGCATCCTGGGGATTGACCCCCCGTGAGGCCGGCTGGCAGACCGACAGGGTGGCGGCCTGCTCAAATGTTCGCACTGCATGACCGTCGGCGGCTTGGGCCGTCGGCTTCGATCCCACATTCCATGAGAAGAAATCGTATGGCATTGCGTCGCGTCGCAACGGCGCTGCTGGTGGCTGGATTGATCACCGCGCAGACAGCACAGGCACAGGTGACACTCAACTTCGTGAACGCCGATATCGACCAGGTGGCCAAGGCGATCGGCGCGGCAACCGGCAAGACGATCATCGTCGACCCGCGCGTGAAGGGGCAGTTGAACCTCGTGTCGGAAAATGCAGTGCCTGAAGACCAGGCGTTGAAGACCCTGCAATCCGCTTTGCGGATGCAGGGCTTTGCGCTGGTACAGGATCACGGCGTACTGAAGGTGGTGCCCGAGGCCGATGCCAAGCTGCAAGGCGTGCCGACCTACGTCGGCAATGCGCCTGTCGCCCGTGGCGATCAGGTGGTGACGCAGGTGTTCACGCTGAAGAACGAATCGGCCAACAACCTGCTGCCGGTCTTGCGTCCGCTGATCTCGCCGAACAACACCGTGGCGGCTTACCCGGCCAACAACACGATTGTGGTGACCGACTACGCCGACAACGTGCGGCGCATCGCGCAGATCATCGCGGGTATCGATACGGCCGCGGGCCAGTCGGTGTCGGTGGTGCCGCTCAAGAACGCGAACGCGATCGATATCGCGGCGCAACTGACCAAGATGCTCGACCCGGGCGCGATCGGCAGCACCGACGCGACGCTGAAGGTCTCGATCACCTCGGACCCGCGCACCAACTCGCTGCTGATTCGCGCGTCGAACGCCGGCCGGCTCGCGGCCGCGAAGCAACTGGCGAAGGAACTCGACTCGCCGACCACGATGCCCGGCAACATGCACGTCGTGGCGCTGCGCAACGCGGACGCGACGAAGCTCGCGAAAACCCTGCGCGGGATGCTTGGCAAAGGCAGTGGTGGCGATACCGGCTCGTCGGGCGGCTCGAACGATGCGAATTCGTTCAACCAGAACGGCGGCGGCGGGTTGGGCAGCAGCAATTCGACGGGCACCTCCGGTACGCCGCCGTTGCCCTCGGGCGGACTCAACAGCAGTTCGGGGTCGTCGCCGATGGGTGGCAGCGGCGGATATGGCTCGAACAGTGGCTCCGGTGGCCTGCTCGGCGGTGACAAGGACAAGGGCGACGACAATCAGCCTGGCGGCATGATCCAGGCGGATGCGGCGACCAATTCGCTGATTATCACGGCGCCCGAGCCGGTGTACCGCAATCTGCGTGCAGTGATCGACCAGCTCGACGCGCGGCGTGCGCAGGTTTATATCGAGGCGCTGATCGTCGAACTGAACTCGACCACGAACGCCAACCTTGGCATTCAATGGCAGGTCGCGAACAGCTCGGTTTTCGCCGGTACCAATCTGGCGACCGGCACCGGCAACAGCATTATCAATCTGACGGCGGCCGCCGCGGCGAACGCGTCTACCGGCGGTCTAGCTGCGGCGCTCGCAAGCGGCTCGGGTATCCAGCAGGGCCTCAACGTCGGCTGGGTGCACAACATTTTCGGCGTGCAGGGACTCGGTGCGCTGTTGCAGGCGCTCTCGCAGACCGCCGACGCAAACGTGCTGTCCACGCCTAACCTCATCACGCTCGACAACGAGGAAGCGAAGATCGTCGTCGGCACGAACGTACCGATCCAGACGGGTTCGTATTCGAATCTGACGAGTGGCACGAGCCCTGGTTCGGCGTTCAACACTTACGATCGCGTCGACGTGGGTCTGACGCTGCACATCAAACCGCAAATCACCGACGGTGGGATTCTGAAGCTGCAGCTCTACACGGAAGACTCGGCGATCGTGAACGGCACGACTAACGCGGCGACCAATCCGGCCGGCCCGCAGTTCACCAAGCGTTCGATCCAGTCGACGGTGCTCGCCGATAACGGCGAGATCATCGTGCTGGGTGGTTTGATGCAGGACAACTACCAGGTCAGCAACAGCAAGGTGCCGCTGCTGGGCGATATTCCGTGGCTTGGCCAGCTGTTTCGCTCGGAGCAGAAGACCCGCCAGAAGACCAACCTGATGGTGTTTCTGCGCCCCGTGATCATCAGCGATCGCGATACCGCGCAGGCCGTGACGGCGAACCGCTATGACTACGTGCAGGGCGTGACGGGCGCGTACAAATCGGACAACAACCTGATCAAGGACAACGACGATCCAGTGGTCCCGCCGATGCCGCTCGGTCCGAGCCAGGGTGGATCGCCGGCGATGAATCTGTTCAATCTCGACCAGATGCGGCGTCAGCAGATCGCACCGCCGGCGAATTCCGCCCCTGTTCCGGTCATGAACGGTGGCGCCGTGCCTGCAAATCCCGCCGTGCAGACGAATCCGGTTATGAACGGTGGCGCGGTACAGGTGAACCCCGCTGTGCAGACCAACCCTGTCACCACGGGGCCGTCCACCGCATCGCCTGGAGTGCAGCCGTGAGCACGTCGTC